>JBEHXE010000017.1:0-75730 GCA_048498855.1 Armatimonadota bacterium
AGCGGGGCTCGTGCCCGTCGGATTTTCGGCCCAATCGGCGTGGTATGCCCGCAGTTGGGATAAATATATGATCCCCAAACCTTTTTCCAAGGCGCGCATGATTCTTGGTGAGGCGATCCCCGTTCCCGAGAATGCGAGCGAAGAAGAGATCGAGCAACTCCGGCTTAAACTTCAAGATGAGATCAAGCGACTTGAAGCGCTGGCCGACGACTGGCAAAGTACTTAATTCTTAAAACTTGCCAAATTCGGTGAAAAGTTGTACTTTGCTCTCAAGGGGGAGGTCATGCAAAAACAAGTTTTTAATTACCGTTCGGGCGGATTGGCGTTCGTCATTGGCTTCCTGTTCCTCTGGGCTTTTGGTTTTGGCTACGGAGCTTGGGCGACACCCCTTACCAATTTCACCATCAATGATCGTCCTGCGACCCTCCAAGAGGCCCAAACGATGCAAGTCGTTGGTATCGCAATCTCGATCCTGGTTGGCATTTTAGCAATGTGGCTCGTTCTCTGGACGCTCAATACTCGAACGGAGATCGATGGTGAAGAAATTCGATGCATCAATTGGCTCGGAAGAGTGACCCTTCATTCAACCTCCAATCGTGTGATGCTCATTCCCGATGATAGCCGCCCCTCGGGAACGAAGTTCATGACCGAGGCCGGAGAGATCAAAGTTCGAAAAATGATGAATGGCTACGGCGCTTTGGTCTCACTGCTCAACAACGCCCGCAATGGTTTTCAGCATTGGGACCAACGCGCCCGCAAAGCGGTGACCTATCATCCGCCAGCGATGAGGTTCGACTATCGATGGTCCATCATGCATTGGTTCTCATTTCTCTGGCTCGGAATCATCGGCTTTATGTTGCTGCTAGCAACCGGTTTGGTAGGGCCGCCGTCGAGTGGGCCTCCTCCCGCTCTCGTCGTGGTACTCCTATTGCTTTTTGCAATTCCAGGTGTCTGGATGCAATTAACCGGATGGGTCGAAAGAATCGAAATTGACCCAACCGGCATTCGATGGATCGATTGCCTCGGTCGAGTCCGTGTCACATCAACGCTCGAAGACATCGAGGATACAGATGTGAACGTTTCGTACGGAAGGAACTCTCGGATGGAGACCTATCGCATTTTCACCGATCACGGCACGATTCAAGCCACCAATTCCCTTCAGAACTACTCGGCGCTCCAACGCGAGATCGACCGCATCCTCCAATCAAGAGTTTAGAAAATTGCCAGACATATTCGAAATAAGTACTTATTAAGATATATTGTGAATAAATAAGTACAAAAGGATAATTTGTGGAAGCGAGCGAACTGCTTGATCAGACTGAAGAACTGAAAGATCGAAAGATGGGGACGATTGTTGCGACTTCGGTCGCGGTCCTCGCCGTCTTCATGGGGATCTTTAAAGTCAAAGACGACAACATCTGCCAGGCGATGCAGCAAGCTCAAGCGGATCGGATCGATAACTGGGGTTGGTACCAAGCTCACAAAACCCGTTTTGAGGTGGCCCAAGCGACCGTGAGTTCGCTTCAATCGATGCCGCCGAGTACCGAGCGAGATGTGCAGTTAAAAGCCTGGCAGGCAACGGTCGATAAGCAGAAAGGCGAAGGTGAAGATGTCAAGAAGAAGGCGGAAGACGCGGAGAAGACTTACGACGATTGGAACTTCCGTGACGACCAATTCGACATGGCCGATTCGACTTTGTCCGTCTCAATTGCCATTCTTGCCGTGACGGCTCTGACCAACAAGAAATTCCTACTTGTCATTGGCTTCGTCTTCGCGACGGCTGGACTGATTTTCGGGCTATCTGGCATGTTTGGTGGGCGTATTCACCCTGGTGCTCTCGCCAAATTCTTAGGAACTTAGATGAAGAAATCTACTCTTTTGGCGCTGACCACGTTGATGGCTACCACAGCCATCGCCGATGATTTGTTGCCCGCAAATCGACCCAATTTTTCGTCCAATGGTGAGGTCGTCCCACTCCACATGTCTATCTTGGAGACCGGGACGACCTATCAACGTCAGGGCAATGACCTGAATTTAAGTGGCATCGAAGGAGAACTTCGGGTTGGCTTTGCCAAAGATTGGGAATTCGACTTCTTTCTGCCCAATTATGTCTCTGGAGCGAGCCCACGCGGATGGGGAGACAGCGGCTTCCAAGTGGTCCGTCAGCTAAAGACCGGGCCATGGAACGTCGTTTTGGGAGCCGGGGCCACGTTGCCCAGCGGTCAGCCGGCGCTTTCGTCCGGAGCGATCAACCCGACCACTTATCTCTCGGCTGATCACGACTTGGGCAAGGACTATAGCTTGACCGAAACGCTTTACGTCACCTGGCAACATCAAGGCAGCGCTTTGGCTCCAAATTATGCCAACGCTTTCATGGTTTCAAAGGACCTGGGCAAGAATCTGGGGGCGTTGGTTGAGCTGTACTCAACCAGTGCGCCAGGGACTCAAACCGGGCAAACCCTCAACTTCGGATACACCTTTGCACATAACGCAGAGCAGCAAGTTGACTTCCACTTCGGTCGGTCAATCGCCGGGACAAATAGTGCCAATTGGTTTATAGGCGCAGGTTATTCTCAGAAGCTGAGCCGTTAATTTCGACCTTCCCAAATGTGATAAGCGAGCGAGAAGATTGACGAGCGGATCGCCTTGGCGACCGAATTCTGCAGCCCCTCGAGGTCGAGATTGTTGGCTTTGGCATCTGAATCCGTCAGTGTGATCAGCGTTCGGTTCTTGGCATAAATCACCCCGTCGTCTCCCGTTGTGACTTCATACATTTCGGGCACCTTGTCGAAAAAGGCATTGAGCGTTTTCGTCAACGATGCTGCTCGATCCTGACCGCCATCGCCCAAGTCGAACAGCTTTCGTTTGCCAAAGAAGAGTGTAATGACGCCTTTGTCCGAAGTCTTGTTGCTCACTCGAAAATCAGCCGACACAAGGCTGCGTCGAATCGGGATCAAGTTCTTCTTCATATAGTCCTCGATCTTGTCAGCTCGTACCTTGCTCGGTGGGTGGGTGCGAAGAATTCCAAGGTCGATCGCGCTTTCAGCGAGGCCTTCTTTTGCTTGCAACCGCTCCATGAAGGTGAGCATTCCCGTCGCATCATAGCCCCCGGCGACCATGAGTTGAACACCGCCGTAGTCGGCTGATGTTTCGGCTTTGACACTCCACCCGTTCGTGACGGCAGTTCCCAAAAGTTGCCCCGCGGCTAAACCGGCACCATTGTCGGCTCCCTTTGAGAAAATCGTCGCCAGAATAAGCGGAATTTGAATCGGGGCAAGCTTGTCCTGCTCTTTCTTCAACACTGCCACGTGTCGTTGTGATGCGTGGCTAATTTCGTGCGCTAATACTCCCGCGAGTTCATCGTCACTTTGACAGAAGTCAACAAGACCCTGATAGACGTAAATGTAACCGCCAGGGAGCGAAAACGCATTGACGTCCTTGCTTTCGACAACCTTAAACTTATATTCAAATTCGGCGTGTCGTCGATCACCCCAAGTGAGATCGAAAGAATTTGCATTGGAGATCAACGCCAGTTTCGCACCAATCTCTTCGACTCGTTTCTGGGCAGCGGTGTCTTTGGTTGGCTTTAGGGTGCGGTCGTAGTAGTCGGCAGCTTCCTTGCCAATCTTTTTGTCATCCTCGATTTCCTTCTCAAATTGAATCTGCGCTTTTGTCTTTTGCTGGCCACTTTGACCTGCGTCAACATCTCCCGGTCCGGAGAGTATCGAAGTCAAATGAGCAAAGGCGATAAGAGAAGCAATCATTCCAGCACTTGTATTGACGTTTAGAGTTTGACTTTGTTTTGTATGCTGGGCAACCTGACACCCTTTTCTACCTAGAAATCAGTCGGAATTCATGTACCCAATGAAGTGTCTGTTAGAAAACGACCATTGGTTTCAAGATTTCACCGCGCTTCATCGCCAGGTACATCGCCGGGAGTTCGTCCAACTTAATGAAGTGAGATACGACGTGTTCGGCCTTCAAAATTCCTTTGCCGATCAATTCCCAAGCGGCCTTCGTGTCTTCCGGTCCACAAGAGTAAGAATTCAAAACGGCGACGTCGCGAAAATAAAGGTCCTGAGGAACCAGGAGTGGCTGGTCGGGGGCGAGGGGAGCAAACATGCAGATTTTGCCGCCGGGTTGCACCATTTTGACTGCCGCGTCAAAGGCGGCTTGCGTTCCGGGACAAACGTAGACCACGTCATGAGCGTTCTCTTCGATCTCGTCGTTTGACCTGGCATCGACTCCAATTCGCTTGGCCCAGGCGACTCGTAACGGATTGATGTCGTATCCGACCGCATTTTCGCCCAAAGCGATCATATGCATGAGTCCCATGACGCCCAGGCCGATGACGGCTGGCTTTTCGCCATGGCCGGCAGTCCGAAGTGACTTCATGACGCATGCCATCGGCTCAATCAGGGCGGCGTCGATCGCCCGAAGAGGGTTTACCAAAATGGTATCGGTCAAATTGCCGAATGGAACCGCAAATCGCTCGGCCATGCCTCCGGGCAGAAGCTTGGTCGCTTTCCACTGGGCGCAGTGGACGCTTCGGCCCGTGCGACAATATTCGCATTCGCCGCAGGGAGCGTGGTGGTGGGGAAAGATGCGACTGCCAACCGGAAATCGAGAATCTTTAGATTCAACCACCACTCCGGTGACTTCATGACCGATCACGTGAGGAATCTTTTTGTCCATATACCAGGACATCAATTCGCCCGAACAAAGTCCACAGGCTTCGGTCTGGACAAGCAAGCCACCTTCGGGGCATGTCGGTTCGTTCTCTTCAACGATTTTTACTTGTCCATTACCAAAATAGCGTGCGATCTTCATGGGTGAAAAACATATTTGATGCCAAGCCCGGCATCGAGGTCCTTAAAAACGTTTGCTCCTTCTTCTAGTCTACGCTCTGAGGTGATCAATAAGCTCAAATCACTTTGTGAGCCAAGAATCCATTCCCGAGCGGTTCGAACCGCCTCAGTTCCAAAATGGAACGGACTGAGGATCGCGATCTGGTCGTAATGAACCCGATGGGTGTCGAAAGTGACCGTCGTCCCACGTTCGCATCCGCCAAAGAGCATGACCGTGCCGCCTTTGCGTGCAAATCGGATGCTCTCTTCCCACACCTTGACTTGGCCGGTACATTCGACAACGACGTCAAAGCCGATACCTTCGGGTTCGAAGTCCTCGTAGCGAACCGTCTTTGCGCCAAACTCGGCGCCAACTCTCAAGCGACTCTCGTTGCGTCCGGCCAGCGTGATATCCGTCACGCCAAGTTGCTTGAGTCCGGCCACGAAGAGCAAACCGATTGCTCCAGGACCAATGACCAGAACCCTCGAATCGGGTCTCAAAACCGGACGTAGCAACAAAACTCCCTGCGCGACACTCGCGTAGGGCTCAAGAAGACTTGCCACATCAAATGAAATTGACTCTGGCTTTTCGAAAACATTCTTGTCTGCGATCCGCTTGGGAATGACGATATATTCTGCAAAGCTGCCGAGCACCTTGGTGTCCATGATCGATTCACAAAGGTTCTCCTGATTGCGTTGACACCAATAGCATTCGCCGCATGGAGCGGAATGAACACCCATGATAGCTTGTCCAACCGAGAAGCGGGCATCGTCTCCAGTGGCCACAACCACACCCGAATATTCGTGCCCAAAGCCGCCCGGCATGGGAATCTGTGAGTGTCCACGCTTATAGGCTTTCAGGTCGGTGCCACAGGTGGTCGCGGAAACGACTTTGACAAGGAGGTCACCCGCACCAAGCGCTGGAACGGGAACATCTTCATAGGTGATCGAACCCGGCTGCTGAAGGATTAAGGCCTTCATCGTTTGGGGCAGTTCGCGGGAAAGGGAACTATCCAAGGGAGTCGAAATCACGCTGCTTCCTACTGGCAGGTAGACTGCCAACTAACTCTCTATAGTTTGACTCAAAAGCTATGCCCACCGTCGAAACAACCATATGGATTAACGCTCCGGTCGCAAAAGTCTATGCAATTGCAAAGGAATGTGAGCGCTATCCCGAATATATGAAGGCTGTTGATAGCCTCACGATCATCGAAAGGAGCGAAAATCGAGTCGTAGCCGACTGGGTTGGGCTGGTGACGCAGTTTAATCTAAAAGTTCGTTGGACCCAAGAAGATGTGTGGGATGACGCAAATACCCGCTCACAGTTCCGGCAGGTGAAAGGCGACTACGACAAGATGGAAGGAACGTGGACCTTTACCGAGGAAAACGGCGGGACACGTTTTGATCAATTTCTTGATTACGAGTACAACATTCCAACCCTCGGACCGCTCGTCAAAAAGCTCGTTTTACACCTGTTTAAGACTCAACTTGAAGCTGCGGGCGAGGCGATAAAAAAACGCGCTGAAAGTGCGTAGCCAATAAAAACCTGGTAATTATCCCAACCTCCATTTTGCCCCAACGTGGCACATGCTCCGTGGGACAAGGGTGGATCTCGGTGAGGGAAGCAAATCAAACGGCGATTGAGGAAATCGATAGTCTGAATAGTCAGGCTTACCTAAACCGTGCCGCCGATCCGACGTTGGTACGCAAGCAAACCAATAAGGTCCTTTCGAAAGCGCGAAAAATCTCCTATCAGAAGGGGATTGGCCAGGCGATTCGAACGTTGGCTGCCATTGAAGCCAAAATCAATCCCGTCGAAGCATACATGCTGGCGAACCGGGCGATCGCGATTCTCGAAGCCGAGGGCGACGAGAGCGGTGTGGCGAGCGCCTTAATGACGATCTTCTGCTACTACCACCACATCGGATGGTATGAAGAGAGCCTCAAAGTTCTACAAGATGCTTATGAAATGGCGACCCGGTCCAACAACCGCTATGTCGCCGTGATCGCGCTCTACAACATGGGCGTCAATTCCGAAGAGAGAAAGGACTGTGACGCTGCGATCATCTATTATTCGATGGCGGTCGATGAATCAAACGATGGCGTGAACGACAGCGTTCACTGGATGGCACGAAATGCTCGAGCCAAGTTGCAGTCGCTTCGCGACTTCGACCCTAAGTGGATCGAAGAACTGCGCGAGGCTCGAGTCCAACTTCTGAAGTTAGAAAACATATCGGCCGCATGTGACAGCCATACGAGCCTGGCATTGCTCTTTTCTGATCGAGGTCTCTATGAAGACGCGATCATTGAAATGCGGCGTGGGCGCTTGCTTGCGGCGAAGCATTTCCAGGTACCTACGATTTCGTCGATGCTGCTAGATCTCGGCGAGATCTATCTGAAGCATAACCGTTTCCATGCAGCGCTAAGAACCTTTCGCAGGAGCTACAGTTTCGCTCGATCAACGGGCTATGTCATGTCGGAGTGTCGTTCGCTTGAGCGCATGGCATTTGTCGAGCAGGAACTTGGCTTATACAAGAAGTCGCTTGGGCATCTCTATCAGCACATCAAGCTGAAAGAAAAATTGATCAGCGAACAGTCGGAAAACCGCCTGCGCGATCTTCAAGCCTTTCATAAATTGGAAATGGTACAAGCTGAGGCGAGTTTGGCCAGACAGAAAAACGATGAACTCGCCTCGATAAACCATGAGTTGCAAAACGCGCTGGAACAACAGTCGCGTTTACAGAAGGAATTGATGCGAATGGCATCTACAGATGATTTAACGGGCGCTGTCAACCGTAGACAGCTTGTAAACGATGGCACACTCGAAATGGAACGCTTCCGACATGTTGGGGCTCCATTCGTCGTGACCATTCTCGACGTCGACTATTTCAAGCGAATTAACGATTCGTTTGGTCACGCCGCCGGAGATGAAGTGCTTCGTCGGTTGACGAATTGCTGCAAGAATCATTTGCGTCGATTTGATGTGTTTGGGCGATTGGGCGGCGAAGAGTTCTGCATCTTGCATCACGACACGGACCTTTCCGGAGCCGAGATCGCGATTCAGAGATTGATGGAGTCGATCGAATCGATCGACACGAGCGACGTTATCGGCGAAATGCAGTTGACGGTCAGCATGGGGCTTAGCCAAGTTCGAAAGGGCAACGAATCGTTTTATGATGTGTTGCACGATGCCGACATGGCCCTTTACGAAGCGAAGAACGCCGGGCGGGCGACCTATCGAATCTGCAAAAGTCGCTATTTGGAAGCGGCGTAACAAAACCTGGCAAGTTTCTCAGCCAGCCATCACGCCGTTCGCGGCATAACTGAGTCGAGGGGCGCTTTGGCGTTCCTGAAGGGAGGCAGGCTTTGCGGCAAAAGAAATCAAAAATCGATTCCACCAACGCCGAAGCCCTCTCACTTGTTCGAACCGACTCGCAACGTGCAGTCAAGCTGGCGGATTGGGCCTTTCAAGAAGCTCAGAACATTCGCTATCTGAAAGGTCAGGCCGATGCCTTGCGCGTCATTGCGATTTCCCAGAGCGATTCTGACTCGACGATTTCTCAAGAACAAGCTCTCCGGGCAATTGATATCTATCGACAATTGGGCGATGAGTACAGCGAATCTAGTTTGCTGATCTTTCTGGCTAAGTTCATCCAGAATTCTGGATGGCTCAATCGAGCGCATTTTGTGTTGGCCGATGCCTACGAAAAAGCGCTTAGCTCGGGCAATTTGCGAATTCAAGCGGCGGCGCTCTTCAATCTCGGCGCCAATGCTGAGGATCGATGCGACTATTCTGGCGCTCTAGATTATTTTGTCCGTGCTCAAGATGCGGCGCAAAAGTGCGATAACGAGCAAATCTATTGGCGGGCGCTTTCGGCTGAGCAAGAGATGCACTACCACCTGAAAGATGGTCAGTTCAATTGCAGCCAAGTGCTCGAAGCGCTTAAAGCCTTGAGCAGTGATGGACGAGAAGACAGTTTGATCGAGCTGTTGATGTTTCTTTCCAAGGTCGCACGTGACGAAAACGATCCGATTTTGGCCAGTCGCTATCTTAAGCAAAGCTTCCAGCTTGCTCGCAAAGTTCAAAGTGAAGAGGTTAAAGCAGAGATCCTCTATCAATTCGGCCTCCACAGATTCGCAGATGGTCGCTATGATTCAGCCAAAAAACTTTTCATCGCGGCGTTGTTTGCGGCGCAATCCCTTGGCCTTCGAGCGTTAGAACTCTCTTGTACGAAGCAGATGGCCGAAACATTGTTTAAGGTTGGTGATGCAACTGAGGCCTACGAGGCGCTCGGTAAATATGTGTCGTTGAAAGAAGAACTCAACGAGCTTGAAACCGAGCGCCACTTCGAAGAGATGAAGACGATGCAGCAAGTCCAACTCGTCGAAGAAGAATCAAAGGTTCTTCGGAAACGGAATACGGAACTGGGAGTCGTGAACGAACGCCTCGAAGCCGCACTCGCCGAAACCCAAAAGCTGCAAAAAGAACTCCAGCGATTGGTAACGATCGATGAACTCACTGGAGCCCTCAACCGACGCGAAATCCTCTCGCGAGGCAATGAAATTGTTTCGAGGTTCCATTCGCAGGGGCGGCCCGGAGCCGTCATGATCGTTGATATTGACCACTTTAAGTCGATCAACGACAACTTTGGTCATGCGACGGGAGACGAAATTTTGCGACGATTTACGAAAAGTTGTCAGCGGGTCCTGCGTCCGACCGACAGCTTTGGACGACTGGGTGGGGAAGAGTTTTGCATACTATTGGATCGGACGCATAGCGACGTGGCCCTCAAGGTTGCCGAAAGAGTGCTCAAATCCATCCGCGCAACTCGTGTCGATGACCTCATGGGCGATCGAATCTTGACTGCCAGTATTGGTTTAGTCGAGGTGGATTCGGGCCACGATTCAATTGAAGTGGCTTTGCATGATGCAGATACCAGCTTGTATCAAGCGAAAGGCACCGGCCGCGACAAAATCTGCGTTGCCGGAGTCAAGAAAAACAAGGCTGCATAGGACCGAACGGTACACTATGAGCATAAGTTTATGATTGACAAGCTGCAAGAAATCGAGAAGAAATTCGCGGCGGTTGAAAATGATTACAACGATCTCGCGATTGTATCGAATCCCAAGGAAATGCAGCGTTTGGGGAAGTTGCGGTCTGATCTCGAGCCGATCGTTATTGCGATTCGAAATTATCGCAAGATTATTGATGATCTCGCCCAGGCCGAAGAGATGCTCAACGATCCAGAGATGAAAGAGCTGGCTCTCGAAGAAATCGAGCCCCTAAGAGCCGCAAAAGCTCAGATGGAGGAGCAACTAAAGCTCATGCTAGTGCCCAAGGATCCGAACGATGATAAGGCGGTTATCGTCGAAATTCGTCCGGCTGCCGGAGGCGATGAAGCCGCACTCTTTGCCAATGAACTCTTCCGTATGTATTCGCGATGGTCGGAGCGTCGACGCTGGAAAGTCGAGGTCATGGACCATGAGGAAAGCGGAATTGGTGGCCTCTCGCGAGTGGTCTTTAAGATCGATGCCGTCGGTGCCTTCTCCCAACTGAAATTTGAATCTGGTGTCCACCGAGTGCAACGAGTCCCTGCGACGGAAAGCCAAGGACGCATCCACACATCGACCGTCACAGTCGCTGTCCTGCCGGAAGCCGAAGAAGTTGATGTTCAGATTGATGCTAAAGACCTCGAAATTTCGACCTTCTGCTCGTCATCGGCCGGTGGTCAGCACATGCAGAAGAACGAGACGGCCATTCGGATCATTCACAAGCCGACCGGATTGGTAAGTACGTGTCAGGATGAACGCAGCCAGGCCCAAAACAAACTCAAAGCGATGGAAGTTCTTCGGGCCAAACTGTTCCAAATGGAAGCCGAAAGGGCACAATCGGAACGCTCAGGAATGCGAAAGGGCCAGATCGGGTCCGGCGATCGATCTGAGAAGATTCGAACCTACAACTTCCCAGAAAGTCGAATTACGGACCATCGGATCAAGCTCACGGTTCACAATTTGCATGCGTTTTTGGACGGCGATATTCAAACCATGCTGGACGCTCTTATCCAAGATGATCAAGCGCGAAAACTGGCTGAAGAAGAAGAGAATTAACGGTGTAAACTAGCGACTCAGCTATGAGTCTCCCCATCTCGCTCCAGCTTTATTCTCTCCGCGACGACGCGCCCAAGGATTTCATTGGAATCCTAAAGCAGGTTGCGGAGATTGGTTTCGACGCCGTCGAGTTCGCCGGCTATCACGGTCACTCTGCCGAAGATCTTCGCGCGGCTCTCGATGAGAACGGCTTGCGCTGCTCGGGCACCCATACCGCGATCAGCCTGCTCGAAGACGATCAATACGAATCGACCTTGAAAACCCACGAAGTTCTGGGCACCAAGAACATCATCATCCCTTGGCTCCCACTCGAACTGCATTCGACTGCCGAAGCCACCCTTCAAACGTCGGAGCGCTTGACGAAGTTGACCGAGCGAGTCGAAAAAGACGGCTTTCGCCTTGGTTTTCACGCCCACGATGCCGACATGAAGCCTCTCGATGATGGCCGCTCAACGTGGTACATCCTTGGCGAAAACACTCCGGATAGTTTCATCCTGCAATTCGATACGGCAAACGCAATGCACGGGGGTTCTGACCCCGTCCAACCGCTTCTCGACTTTCCTGGCCGAGGAACCACGGTTCACTTTAAGGAGTATCCGTTCAACGGGGAATCGATTGGCGAAGGAAACGTTCCGTTTGCCGATGTCATCAAGGCCTTGCCCACCGCTGGTGCCGAGTGGATCGTCATCGAACAAGAGCAGTACGGCAGCCGAACGCCGATCGATTCGTGCCGCGTCTCGTTCGAGAATCTCAAAAAGCTCTTGAGTTAAAGAGTTTGCTGCCTCCACTTCGACGAGTTTCAAGGTGGAGGCTTCTGTTATTTAACTAAGTGTTGGAGCACCACAAACCATTCTGAATCCTACTCTTTAGGAAGCAAATGATCCATCTTGTCTCGCTTGGTCGCGAGATACTTCTCACGATGCTCATCAGGTTCAGCGATGATCGGAACGTATTCGACAATTTCGAGACCGTATCCAATGAGTCCCGCGCGCTTGGCCGGATTGTTTGAAATCAGCCGAATCTTTTGGATTCCTAAATCCGCGAGAAGCTGGGCGCCGAGAGAATAGTCTCGTAGGTCTGCCTTGAAGCCGAGCGCCTCGTTTGCCTCGACGGTATCCATACCTTGATCTTGCAACTCGTAAGCTATCAACTTATTGATAAGACCAATGCCGCGTCCTTCTTGCTGAATATAGACGACCACTCCACGACCTTCGTGTTCGATCATCTGAAGCGCCATTTCAAGCTGATCGCCACAATCGCAGCGTAGGGAACCTAGGAGATCACCCGTTAGGCAAGATGAGTGCATTCGCACTAGTACCGGCTCCTCGGTGCAAACGTCACCCTTCACGATCGCGACGTACGGATCGCGCTCAACCGTCGGCTCGTAGGCGTAAAGCGTGAAGTGTCCAAACTTCGTCGGGAAGTCGATGGGCCCGGCTTTCCGTTGGATGAGATGCTCGTTGTGACGGCGATAAGCGATCAAATCTGCAATGGTCACGATCTTGAGATCGTGTTCTTGCGCATAGGGCACCAGACCTTCGAGGCGCATCATCGTGCCGTCTTCATTGAGGATTTCGCAGCCAACACCCACGGGTTTGAATCCAGCGAGCTTGCAAAGGTCGACGATGGCTTCTGTGTGTCCAGCCCGTCGCAGCACCCCACCTTCGACGGCCCGCAAGGGAATAATGTGCCCTGGTCGACCCAGGTCGCTCGGCTCCGCATTATCGTCGGTGAACACCTTTACGGTGAGAGCGCGGTCAAACGCGCTGACGCCGGTTGTTGCGCCAGGAATCGCATCGACGGTTTCGGCCATCGCCGTTCCGTGGCGCGCCGTGTTTTGCTTCGTCATCATCGGAATCTGAAGCTCAGCCAGTCGCTCAGCCGTGGTTGGAATAAACGGAACCCCTCTTCCATGCCGAATCATAAAGTTCATGATTTCGGGGGTGCATGTCTCACCGGCACAAACGAGGTCGCCCTCGTTTTCTCGGTCGGGATCGTCGATGACGATAATCATTTTGCCTCGTCGAAGTTCTTCGAGGGCTTCGGGAATCGTAGCGAATGTCATAGAGGTTTGGCTTCTTTTAAAACTTTGCCGATGGCTTTTTTGAGAATCTTTTCATCGAGGACCTGGTTGCCATCCTTCGTGAGAACGCGCACGACGGGTTCGATGCGCATGAATCCGCCCGTGGCCGAATCCAAAGTCGAAGCGATATCGAGCATTTGCAGGCCATCTTCAACCACTTTCTCAAGCGATTTGGTCTCAAATCCACCTTCGGTGCGGCGCAGGTATTCGAAAACTCCCCGAATTCGTTCTGAACCGGAGCCGGCACAAGCGTACTCTCCGTTTTCAAATCGTGCTCCGGCGCCATCGAAGAAGTAGACGCCGAATTGATCGCGCGTCTTGTCATAGGCGGCGACAATTGGGAGGAAGACGCCGATACCGTTCATCGCCATTTCAACATTCCCCGCAAGAGCACGGGAAATTTCCGCGAGTTTGCCTTCAAGGGTCAGTTCTTGTAAAACGGCTCGTCGGTAGTACTTGAAAGAGTGCTTGAGATAGCGGCAAATTTCGATAGATCGGGCAAAAGAGCCAGAGATGGCAACCACCGTCAAGTCGTCAAGCGGCATAACCTTCTCTGCCTGCTCGAACATGATCAGGTTGCCCATGGTGGCCCGTCGATCGGCAAACACCACAACGCCGTCTTTAAAGCGGAGAGCGAGAACGGTCGTTCCGTGGGTTTCGAAATCAGGATTGACGGGATGAGAGGCACCAACCGTCGTGACCAGTTCGCTAAAGGGTCGCGCAAGAGGCGTCATCATTGACCAGACCGCTGCCGATATTTCTTGGCCTGATCAGGATCGACTTTTTTCAGGCGTCGCAGGAGTTCGTTGCCTCCTTCAGGCTTATTTACATCGGGAGCCTTCGGGCCCGAATCGTCTCCCAACTTACGTTCAGGAGTCGGACTCTGCTGGCGTTGAGGTTGTTCAAATTGAAGCATGGATGTCCTTGAGAGTTTGAATAAACGTTTCTACGTCGGAGATGTCGCGAATTGAATCAGGATACGCAACATCCGGCCGCAATTCTACGAATTCTTCGCCGAACATCAGTCCACGCCACCCCACGTTGGTGAGGCTTTCCTTGAATTTTTGGATGGCAATGCCTCGCGCCAAGGCTCGGGAGCACAATGTAGGGAATGCGGCGAAATCGGGTTCGACGACTTCGCCCATATCCCGAAGCGCATAGTAAAGCCCCGCGTCAGGATCGATATTGCTGTATTCCAGGTCGTACGCTTGAAGCCTTGAATCGCGCCAAGTAAGGCCGTCTTCGGCGCGAAGCTGTTCAATAAAGTGCTTTTTTGCCGCCCAATCGACCGACTTTCGAAACGAATCCCAGTCATTTCGAAGGTCTTGAAGCAACCGACGGGAGGTGTCGATGACCCAGCGAAGTTCATCGCTTTCGTCGAGTACCGACTCGGCGGCCGCAAAATAAGACTCGAAAACTTCGTAGGCGGTCGTCCAATTCGATCCTTCTAGTGGGATTCGAAAGTCGTAGCTTTGATCTCGACTGATCGACTTGAATACCTTCACCGGATTGACGATACGCCAAGTCGGGGCCTCGTCGGAGTCAAGCAGCCACAGGGCAAGCTTCACGAGTCCAACTTTGAGCGCCGTCGAAGTCGGGTGCATATTGGCGTCACCGGCGATGACATGGAGTCGAATCCACTTTGCTGGGTCGGCATGCGGCTCATCGCGGGTGTTAAAGATCGGTCTTCGCCAAAGGGTTTCGGCATTCGCCGGTTCGGTAAAGAAGTCAGCGCGTTGACTCAATTGAAAGTCGCACCACTCTCCGTCTTCACTGCCGACTTTGCCCGCGCCCGTGAGAATCTGGCGGACAATCAGCATCGGCACGATGGCAGCAAATAGGCGGTCGAAGGAGTGCCGACGCGGAACCAGATAACTTTCGTGCGTGCCATAGGAAGCCCCATGGTAGTCCGTATTGTTCTTATATAAGGTGACGTTCAGACCAGATTGGACCGCGACGTCATGAACAAATTGTTCACCCGCTTGATCCACCATCGCTTGATCAAAAATGGTGAGCGCTTCTGGGGTCGAATACTCGGGATGACCGTGGTCGTTATAAAATCTTGCCCCGTTATCGAGAACTCGGTCCGCCCGTACTTCGATGGAACTCTTTTGGCGGCGTCCAACATCGAATTGGGCATCTTGAGGGTCGATGGCGAGCCGTTCGAGTACGAATCCTCTTAAGTCGTTCCGCGGGTTTTCGAAGCGATAGTCCCATCCAATAAAACAGCCCTCGTTGGAGAAACTCTCAACGAGGGCTTGTGCGTCTTCGACTTGCTCTTCGGCTCCGCTTCCTTCTACAAGAATCCCGTATTCACAGTCGATTCCAGTTAAGATGCGGCGCATTCACTACGACTTGCGGAGTACGACGATCGTTCCGGTCGCCGGGAATCCTGCAGGAGGTGTCGAGAAGCTGAACGAAGCATATCGCATTTGCTGTGGCGACAAGGTTGCTGCACCCGATGATGTATACATCGTTCCGATCGTTCCAACGACTTCACCATCTCGGTTGGTCGCGGTGTTCGTATCGTTGATGTTCTTCAGCGGGTAAATGAACAATTGCTTGGTCGACAGATCGACGTATCCCCACATGAGGTTCGTGATCGTCGCCGTCTTCGTGCCGTTTCCGTTCGTCGAAATGCTTTCGCTGAACATGACGAGCTGCTGTCGTTCATCATCCAAGCTGGTCGGGATCGAAATCGCTTCGAATGGGTGAACATTCGAGAGGTATCCGCTCTCGACGACTTGTCCGTTCAACGTATTCAACTGTTCGCTGAAGTGGAACTTCCAAGTGCCTTGGAACGAAGTAATCTTTCGGGCGAGAACCGGGTCAGTCGTCGTAACGTCCGAAGGGTCGATGCCCAATGTTGTATAGGTTCCCGGAGTGGTGACACCACCCAGGCTTGCCGACGTGCTGTATCGGCCGATGACGGAAGCTTCTTGCCCCGCAGGAAGAATCAATTCGAACGGTGCGCCGGTGATGCCACCATTGTTGGGGTCGCCGGAACCGATTGCAAATCCGTCACCCGAGAAGAAGACCTTCGTCGCGAGACCATTGCCTTGGCTTAAGGTTGGGAGGACCGAAGAACTCAAGCCGGAGACATTGAAGCACATGTAGTCGCTCAAGAATCCTCGAATGGCAACATTGTCGCCTTGAGCTCGGTTGATCGTATCGAACCAACCTGCATCGAAGGCTGCTTGCGTTGTATCGACTCCGCCAACGTTAACCGTTTCAACTCCGAACGTATCAGCGTCGAGATAAATCGGAACTTGGGTCTGTCGTCCTTGGAAGACACGAACGGAAACTGCTTGATCGTTCGGAATATTGTTGATGTCGGAAAACGACTGGGTGCCAGAACTATCCGTCAGCGTATAGCTGATTGCATTCAACTGAAGCGTCGTAAAATTGCGGCTATGTTGGCTCGCAAGATCAACGTTCGTCGACAAAATCTGAGATTGGTAGGATGTCAGGGTAATCGTCTTCTGGGTCAAACCGGAAGGCGATTGGCCGATGATGTCCGTCGCGATCAGATTTCGGAAGACCGCGGTTTCAGTATCGCCTGCACGACCGGCTCCCGATAGGAACACGTACTGCAGAGAAGCTGGTACATCCGGCAAGTTCACCGAAGCGACATTGCTGAAGGGAGTTGTGCCTGTTGATGACGTCGTCGAAGTCGACGCCGTCGTTGAGGTAGTTCCTCCCCCAACCGAGTTTCCAGCACAACCGAATAGGACTGCCGCGAGTGCTCCCACTGCAAGGCTCCACTTAATAGTCTTCCAATCAATCTGACGATGCATAATCATCCCTTTGTGGTTAGAGAGTGAACGCAGTATATCAAGTTATGCCGAGAAATATGCAATTTTTCTTGCTTTTTCACGAAAGCGGTACACTCATTGAGCCTTGCGCAGAGACGACCTTTTAGACTTAAACGATATTCTGCAACATCCCGGTAGGCAATTGTCCGTTGAGGTTACGACGGAATTGACCGACGAGGAAGACCTTGATCTGGTGAAGCCTCTCGAAGGAGTGCTGGAAGCGATCTCCTCCGGCAACTTACTCCTCATTAAAGGAGAGTTCAAAACGAGAGCGATTGTCGAGTGTGCGCGCTGTACCGGACCCATTGAAGTCGATATCGAATTTGAAATAGACGAACAGTTTCCCGTGGTTGGGGTTCCCAGTTCACTGAGCCATCAGGATTTTGCCAAAATCGAAGCCGACGAACCTTATCCATTGTTCGAAGGGAACAACTTAATGGTGGAAAGCCTGCTCCGCCAAAACCTTCTTCTCAACTTTCCCGTACAACCCCTTTGCACGTTTGGCTGGGACGGCGATTGCCCCATCGCGAAAGAACGAAACGTGAAACCTAAAGTGACGGGGGCGGTTCGACCTGAATTTGAAAAACTGATGGGCTTGGTCAACGAGGACGAAGAATGAATATTGTTTTAGACGCGATGGGGGGTGATAACGCCCCCGAGGAGATCATCGCTGGGGGACTCCAGGCATGCTCGCATATCAAAGGTGATTTGATTCTCGTGGGCGATCTCGAAAAAATGAAGCCTTATCTGCCGACGAATTTGCCCCACAACGTGAAGTTAGTCCACGCGAGCCAGGTCGTTGACATGGACGAAAAGCCGCTGGACGCTTACCGAAAGAAAAAGGATTCGTCGATGATGGTCGGTGTTCGACTGGTGAAAGAAGGGAAGGCAGAAGCTTTCGTATCCGCTGGTTCGACGGGTTCGGCGACGGCAACCACACAATTAACATGGCGACAAGTCGAAGGCGTCCATCGTCCGGCAATCGGTACCCAACTTCCCAACCATCATGGCGGTTTCGTGTTGCTCGATGCGGGCGCAACTCCTGATCCCGACCCCGAACACCTGGTTGAATTTGCGATCATGGGGAGAGCCTATGCTGAGCGCGTCATGGAGCGAAAAAATCCCAAGGTTCACCTGATCAACATTGGAGAAGAACCCGGAAAAGGAAATGCCTTTGTGAAGGAAGCCTACAAATTGCTCTCAAAATACGAATGGTTTGCCGGGAATATTGAGGGCAATCACATTTTTAACTCGCATTGCGATGTCGTGATCTGCGAAGCTTTTGTCGGAAACGTGATTTTGAAAACCGCCGAAGGAGTTGCCGAAATGTTTGCGAAACATATTCGAGCTGGAGTGCCCGATAGTTTCATGAAGGCGCTCTACTGGCCGGTTAAAAAAGTCATGGCTCCCATTCGCAAACACATGGACTATGCGGAAGTCGGAGGTTCGCCACTTTTAGGGCTCAATGGGATTTGTGTTATTGCGCACGGGCGAAGTAACGCAAAAGCCATTCGTAACGCGGTCTTGATGGCGGATAAAGCCGTGCGATCCAATCTTGTCGAAACGATCCGCGAATCGGTGGTTCGCGAACTCGGAGTACCCTCCAATGCACTTCAAGAAGGTAACGATGAATAGACGCGCAGTCATCCAGTCCGTCGGACATGCAGTTCCCGCGAAGGTTTATACCAACGACGAACTCGCCAAAGAGAAGAATATCGATACAAGCGATGAATGGATCGTTCAGCGAACCGGGATCCGTGAGCGACATATCTGTGACGAGAATGAAGGCACGCATTCCTTGGCGATCGATGCAGGGCGAGAGGCCCTCGAACGGTCAGGGCTTGCAAAAGAAGACATTGATATGGTCATTGTCGGAACCGTCTCAGGCGACTACATTTGGCCATCAACTGCATGTTTTGTCCAAGATGCTCTTGGGCTCAAGAAAGCGGGAGCGTTTGACGTAAGCGCGGCGTGTGCTGGCTTCATTTACTCCTTGGCAAACGCGGTGGGGCTCATCGAGATAGGCGTCATCGATCATGCTCTGGTGATTGGAGTGGACGCACTCTCCAAACAGATCGATTGGACGGATCGCTCGACCTGTATTCTGTTCGGTGATGCCGCTGCGTCGGTTGTGGTCAGCGCGGCGACGGATACCGAGCGGGGCGTCATCAAAACCGTCATGATGTCAGATGGTTCTGGGGCACCCTTCATCAGCAATGATCTGGGTGGAACCAAATATCCGCCCAATTGCGTGGCTCCGGCGGGTCTCAAATACGGCATTCAGATGAAAGGCAACGAGGTTTATCGCTTCGCGATCAAAGCGATGGGTGACGCCTGCGAAAAGGTCCTCGCCGAGGCCGGGCTCAGCGCTTCTGATGTCGATCTGTTTGTTCCCCATCAGGCAAACCTTCGGATCATTGACGCGGCTGCCGAACGCTTTAAATTCCCGTCCGACAAAGTCTTCAAGAACGTGCATAAGTATGGCAACACCAGCGGCGGCTCGATCCCTCTTGCGCTTTACGAAGCGGTTGAAACCGGACGCCTTAAGCCAGGAATGCTGGTGCTAACCGTTGGATTTGGGGCGGGCCTCGTTTGGGGCGCAAACCTGATTCGCTGGTAGGGAGCCTGGGGGTGTGGCCATCCTGGCCACGCGAAACTCGGGCTGGAAGCCCAAGCTCCAACGGATTTCAAACACTTTCGACTTCCCAACCGGCGATGATGCGTCGCTTCAAGGCTGCCTTGTCTTCAGAACTCAAAAACGCCTTGTCGGCGGCCCCAAGGCACAAGGAGTAAAGAATATCCGTGCTCAATTCGAAGGCTTCCGCGCAACGAATCCATTCTTCCGTCAACGAAGTATTGAAGTAAGGCGGATCGTCTGAGTTGATCGAGACCGACAGCCCTTCATCGAGGAGCAAAGGAAACGGATGTTCAGGCAGCGAGGGTACGACCTTTAAGCAAACGTTGCTGGTCGGATTAACCTCCAAATGAATCTGCCGATCTCGCAATTCTTGAACAAGGCGAGGGTCTTCGAGGCAGCGAATACCATGCCCAATCCGATCTGCCAAGGCGACTTCTAAGACTTCTCGAATTGCGTCCGCACCGCCTGTCTCCCCGGCGTGGGCCGAGCAGTTCAGGCCCGCGTCTTTGGCGGCACGAAAAGCAGCCGCATGGTGAGAAACTGGCGTTTTGCCCTCAAAACCAGATAGCCCTATCGCAACGACGCCTTTGTCTTTTCCGTCAATGCACCACTGCGCAATTTGTTCACCTTCTTCGGTCGGAAACTCGCGAACGATATCGACGATTAGATTCACTTTCGCCTCGGGAAACTTCGCAAACCCTCGGTTCAGAGCGTCGAGCTGTTCATTCCAAGGGATTCCGGCGTACCGTTGGATGGTCATTCCTGTGTACGTCGCCTCAGTATAGAGAATGTTTTGAGCCGCTTGACCACGGGCGAACTCTTCGGCAATGAGTTCAAGATCATCCGGCGTCTTGATGCATTTCGAAGCCGCAACGTAGACGTCCACGAAGTGCGGAAAATCTCGAAACTGGAACCATTCCCGAAGACCAGTGATGTCTTTTGCCGGAAGATCGATCTTGTTCCGCTCAGCGAGTCGGAGCAATGTTTCGGGCTGAATCGAGCCCTCTAAATGAACATGTAATTCAACTTTCGGGAGCGCTTCGATGACCTCGCGGAGAGACATGCGTAGAGTTTACTTCGCACATTGAACAGCGATATTATTCGTTACCTTTTCGATCTCGCCCTACGACATGAACTCCAACAGTAACCTGCTGGTCCTCAGATGGCTTTTGGTACGAATTGGGTTCACCCATTTCGAGCCAACGCTGAAAATGCGGATCATTTGGACTCGGCTTTTGCTTCAAAAAGAACCAGTGAGACGCAATGGCGATAAACCACGAGGCCAACACGATTCCTGGCCAATAAAAGCCTTTTGATGTGAGAAACCAAATGACATGCAGGAGAAGGTTGACCGACAGAAATGAAATGATGTGAGCTTGAAATCCAACCCGCTTCGCTTGCATAAAGCGTCCCAGCTTCTGCTCGTTTTGATATTCGGCCTCGGCTTTTGCCAATGCCTCAGGGCTGATCCCCAGTTCTTCGGCAGAACGATTCAGGCGTTCTCTTAGCTCGGTGGTGGACCCGTCGCCATTCCTCAACGCGATCCGTAAAATCGCATCGACGTCTTCACTCGATTGTAAAGATTGGTCTGGCATCGTAAATATCATACGACATTCACTTAATATGGTTTCGGTTTGGCTAAACTAAGAAAGGAGGCACGGAAGCCAACATGAAGAGACGGACGAAAATCGTCGTGACGATGGGTCCCGCAGTGGACTCAAAAGAGAAGATTCAACAGCTTATCGAATCGGGCATGAACGTTGCTCGTTTAAACTGCAGCCACGGGGGCTGGGACGCCAAACGTCAATGGATCGAATGGATTCGAGAATTGAGCCCATCGAGTGGACCGGTTGCCATTCTCGCGGACCTTCAGGGGCCTAAGTTTCGGGTGGGAATGCTCCCATCGACTGGCCTTGATCTCGTCTCAGGACAAAAAGTCACCATCGGCGATGGTGCGCAAATTCCCATCGATCAGCACGAAATCCTGAACGAAATGGACCCCGGCGAGCGATTGCTCTTGGGCGATGGCGAGATCGAAATCGTCATCGAATCAAAAGAAGGAGAATGGTTCACGGGCGCGGTCGTCACGGGCGGAAACCTGAAGAGTCGCAAAGGCGTCACGTTGGTTGGTCAGGCATTTAAGGTGCCCGCTTTGACTCCCAAGGATATCGAGGACGTCCGCGAAGCGATTCAAGCCGGAGTCGATTTTGTCGCGCTCAGCTATGTCAAGCACGCTGAAGATATCCGACTCCTCAAATGGGAATTGGACAAGTTGGACGCTAAGGTAAAAATCTGCGCCAAGATCGAAACCCCCGAGGCCATCCACGAACTCGACCATATTCTCCCCGAAGTCGATATCATCATGGTCGCACGCGGCGACATGGGCCTCCAGATGGATATCGAAGACGTTCCGCGCCTACAAAAACGAATCATCGAACGCTGTGGTGAAACGGGCATTCCCGTGATTACCGCCACCCAAATGCTCGAGAGCATGATGTCGAATCCGCGCCCGACCCGGGCCGAAGTATCTGACGTTTTCAATGCGATCATCGACGGCACCGACGCAATCATGTTGAGCGGCGAAACCGCGGCCGGTCAGTATCCCATCGAGTGCGTGAAGGTCATGGATCGTATCGCCATCGAAGCCGAATATGAGCTTGGAGAAATGATCTATCTCAAGCAAACAAAGGTCGAACCCGAGGAGCACACCGAGGCAATCGCCTTGGCCGTGGCAACCCTCGAGCGCCAGCTTGCGCCCACCGCGGTTGTGACGACCTCAACGAGTGGCCAAACGCCTCGCCTCGTCAGTAAATATCGGCCAAAGTCGCAAATTCTTTGCGCTAGTTGGCGAGCGGAGACCGTGGCATATATGGCGGTCGTGTGGGGCGTCGAAGCCGTTTTGGTCGAGCCGCCAACCACTACCGATGAAGTCCTCAAGCATGCAACAGATACTTTCTGCAATGCCGGTCGTCTTAAAAGTGGCGATCACGTAATCTTTACCGCTGGAGTTCCCGCTGGAAAGCCGGGCAACACGAACCTCATCATGACGCAGGTGATCAAATGACGAATCGAAAGCGCCGACCGAACTACTTGATTCCCATCGCGGTTCTCGCTGGATTGGGACTCGCGATCTATAAGGCCAGCTTGCCCTACAAGGTTTATCAGCAAGAAAAAGCGAAGGCGACCGATATGCGCCGCGAAATGAATGCGCTTCATGACAATCAGATCAAGCGCCAGGTCAACGAGCAAATGATGAATCCGGTTCAGAAGGAAGAAGAAGCTCGCCGACTAGGGTATGCGAAACCTGACGAGACGCCGCTGAAATGATCACCTCGCTCCTGTGTTTGTCGTTGATTGCCAGCCAGCCCGCGGCCCAGGGAGCGAAGCTTGTCGAGGGACGTAAATGGGGTTACGACCTTACTTGGCACTACAAAAATAAGGAGATCGATACGATGGACCAAGAGTCCTTTTCGATCCTCGTAACAAAGGTTCGCCCTGATTCTTGCACCATCGAAGTGACGCAAAAGCTCGATTCGACGGTTGTCGACGGAAACGTGATTCCGACCGATCCCAACGCCGCTCCGGCGAAGAATGAGTGGTCGCTCTTCTCAAACGGTGCGATGGCATTTATGAAAGAGGGTCGATTTGCGCTCGAATCCCGCTTCTATCGCATCCTCAAAAGCATTCTTCCCGAACCCAAAGGCGACCCCTCGCGCGATCGCGAGTGGACGATCGACTTTCCCGATGATGGAAATGGAATGCCAGCCGCCGCATTGGTCGCTCGATTCTCAAAGAAAACGAAGGAGGGGGACGAATACTTCATCAGCTATCGAGAGGGCACGACCACAGATGGAACGAACGGAATTGGGCACTTCATTCGAACCGAAAAGTCATCCCCGTTTCCTGCGTTGCTCGAAGTTCATTTCACCAACGCGCGCATGCCTGGCGGCACCGACATTGTCGATTGCGACTTCTTTATGCGCCCCAAAGCCGAGAAAAAGAACTAGTCCGTTCGGATAATATGGACGAGTTCCAATGATCGCGAAAGCTCACTCTGCCACCCTCAATGGAATCGAGGCTCTGCCGATCGTCGTCGAGGTTGATCTGCAACCGTGGCGGGATGTGCCCTTCGTTATGGTGGGTTTGGCCGATCAAGCCGTGGCAGAAAGCAAAGAACGAGTTCGCGCTGCGATTAACAACTCTGGTCTGACAATGCCCAAGAAGACCATCATGTGCAACCTCGCTCCGGGAGACATCCGTAAGCAAGGGCCGTGGCTCGATTTGCCGATTGCTTGCGCCATCCTTGCGAGCGATGGCGTTCTGCCGATCTCGGAACTTGAATCTGCCTTAATCATTGGCGAACTTGGACTCGATGGAATCCTTCGTCCGATTGATGGCGCCGTTTCCGTTGCGCTGATGGCCCTCGAAAAGGGTTTTAAACGGCTGATTTTGCCTCGCCAAAACGCCATGGAGGCGGCGGTTGCCGTGGGACTTGACGTGTACGGAGTCTCGACCTTGCTTGAAGCGATCGAACTTCTCAACGGTTCACCCCTGATTGCCCCTGTACATTTTGATGACTCGCCCGAGTCCCGAATGCCGGATTATGCGGTGGATTTCAGCGATGTCAAAGGCCAAAAGCATGCCGTTCGCGCGCTCGAAATCGCGGCCGCCGGAGGACATAACGTGCTGATGGTCGGCCCACCAGGCAGTGGAAAAACGATGCTGGCGCGTCGCTTGCCGACGATCCTGCCCCCGCTCAGCCTTGAAGAAAGCGTCGCCGTCACCCGCATCCATTCGGCGGCGGGCCAAAAGATGAAAGATGGCTTGATTTGGGAGCGTCCGTTCCGGTCGCCCCACCACTCGGCTTCCCACGCCGCCATTGTGGGTGGAGGGAAAAATCCCAAACCGGGCGAGATTTCGATGGGTCACTTCGGCTGTCTTTTCATGGATGAAATGCCGGAATTTGACCGCTCGGTGCTCGAAGCGCTTCGCCAGCCGCTCGAAGATGGCGTCGTGACGGTTGCGCGGGTTCAGAATACAGTCACTTTTCCGGCGGAGTGCATCCTTGTCGGAGCCATGAACCCTTGCCCGTGCGGATTCCGAGGGCTTCCTGAACAGAAATGCGTTTCGACTCCGGCCTCGTGCATCAAGTATGCGGGCAAGATTAGCGGCCCATTGCTCGATCGGATCGACATTCACATCGAAGTTCCGCGCCTCAAGCCCGACGAACTGCTGGACAAAAAGGATGGGGAAGAAAGTTCGGCGATCCGCGAGCGTGTGATTCGGGCTCGCGCCTTACAAGCTCAACGCCTCGGAGGGGCAAGGGTCAATGCCAAAATGTCGCCCCGCGAAATTCGCGAAATGGTGGTGCTGGATCAGGAATGCGATCAGTTCATGCGCCAAGTTGCCGCCCGAATGAATATCTCAGGCCGAGTCTTTGACCGCATTCTGCGCGTCAGCCGCACCATCGCCGACCTCGAAGGCAGCGAACAGGTCAAACGGCACCACCTCGCCGAAGCCGTCCAATACCGCGAACGCGTCGTGGTCTAACGATTGCGATGCTGGTCGCATCAATTGCATAACCGTGCGGCAACTGACTACTTGGCTACACCCCGGGGGTGTCGTTGAACCGGCCCTAGGTGAAACGGTGGGGTGAGCGGCCGATCGTTTGTCCCACCCCCTCAGTCACTTTGCCTAAGGCCTGCAAAGCGACAGCTCCCCCAGGGGCGCAGCGTAAAATCAAGCACCTGGAATCGAGGCGGTGTAGTATCGCGAACGCGTCGTCGTCTAACTCATAAAAAAGTTAGCCAGGTTTTTCCGTAAATCGGCCATTCCGGTTCTTCGAACCGTATTTTCATCCTCGGAAGTCCATTCTTCATCATCCCAAGGACTGTAGCACTCCTCCCATTCTTCGTCATATCCTTCGGTCAGCATCGATTCGAGCTTTGCGATGAGTGACTCTGTCGTCCAATCGGTAAAGACGAAGTAATGAAATTCGTCATGAATGTCATCGCGCGTGACCACCGCAGTGGCTCTCGATAGAACATAGACCGTGCAGATATCACAATCGCCGTGAACGGAATCCTCGTACTCAAATACGAGTTCACCCATTTTGCCTTCGTCGAGAATGGCATCAAAATTCCAATCGACTGAGGAATAATGACCCTCCGCTTGATAAGGCGCGAGCATTCTTTCCCGGGTCGCCATGATGTCGTCATACTGAACTTCGCCATTTTCGGCTCTCGGCAGTTCGAGAAAGATTTTCTCGCATTGAGCGTGAGTCAGTTCAATCAGCTTTGGTTCTGATTCTGGTGCGGGGGCGGCTTCCTCGGTGCTAGGTTCCGTGTTCGGTTGCGTAGGCGTCCTGTCTTGCCTTCGAGAACTAATGACCAAAGCCGCGATAATGGCCACGACAACGAAGAAAATGCCCAAAACGAGTCCCATTGAAGGATCATTCTACGTCCTTTGGTGATTCTGTGGGATGCAATTTCCCCAATCGAATCCACTCCATTGCCTCAAATTCACTGAGGAATGAACTCAAGGGCGCAGGGAAATTTGCTTGGTGTGCTTGCACGCTAAGAACGGTTTAATAGCGGAAAGTCCAGGGGCCGCTTAAAGGGTAAACAAACGGCAAAGTCAGCAGAGTCACGCCGCTTGCGCGACCGTCTGAAGGTTCGCTTGCGCCTTCGCGTGATAAGGATCCAATACGAGCGCTTGTGTATAACACTTGACTGCTGCTTGATCATGGTTCATCTGCGCCATACAGTTGCCCAATACAAACCAGCCGTCCGCGTAATCCATCTTTTGCCGCAACGCCAACTCATAAAGCTGGGCGGCCTGCGAATATGCTCCGTATTTGTAGAGCAGATCGCCAAAGTTAAAGGCGGCATTGGTGTCATTGGGATCAATGTTCAAGGCGGCTTGATATTTCTCAAGCGCTGCTTCAGCGTCATCGAGTCGCTCGTAAGCGCGAGCCCAATTTACGTAAAAGCCAGAAGAGGCTTCATTGAATTCTAAGAATTCGTGAAAAGCTCGTTCGATCGCCCCGCGATTGCCGGTCGCCTCGACGGCGGCGACCCACTCGCTCCAAAGCGGACCGTTTTCGGGTTGCGCGCGCCACGCCTTTTCATAAAATTCACAAGCTTTGGCAAGATCGCCACGCTTCAAATAGATGCTTCCAAGCCCTTTGCCGCAAAGCGAAATGTGGCGCGGATCGTTGATGGCGACCAAGTAATCGGCTTCGGCTTCCACCTCGCGTCCTAAGTTTTCTAAAGCTAATGCTCGGCCCATGACCGCAGGCAAGAAGCCTGGCTGACGCGTCAGAGTGTCTTCAAAACCGGCCAGCGATTCTTCCCATCGTCCCAGGCATCCCAAGAGTTGAGCGTGAAGCGCATAGCGACGAAAATCAGCAATGCCCCGATCACCGATCGCACCTTCGGGCCAAGAAAGTGTTAGGCACTTCTGAGCAACCTCGAATGCCTTTTCGGGTTCACCCGAATTAAGCAAAATCGTTGCACGAAGATACTCGTTGGTAATGCCGCCATAAGCAGTTTGATCGCAAGCTGCACAAGCGGCCAAAGCTTGGTCGTGTCGGCCAAGTGCCTCTAGCGCCGTCGCAAGAATTTGGAATACGGCATGACCGTACTCCGCGCCTGCCTTGGGCATGTTCGCAACACAGCGTTCAGCGATATCGACCGTTTTCGGATAGTCTGCGGCTACAAAGTAGGTGTTTGCCAGATTAAAAAGCTGGAACGGATCGTTGGGGTTCTTGGCGACGACATCCTCCAAGATTCCGAGGGTTCGCTCGACCTTCTTCTTTTCTTCAAGCGCGGCTTGTCGGTAGCCGTCGTGATGAATTTTGCAGTCGGGAAGCGGTGTCCAAGGCAAACCGAGCGCCATCAGCGAAGGCGTAATCTGCTCGTGGATCGGTTCGGAAAAGTGAACGCCCTCGATCCGTCGGAAGAGTCGCGTCGGGTTATGAACAAATTCGGTTGTGGTGCCGCTGTCGTCAAGATAATTGACGATCTCAATGCTGTATCCGCCGATGTGAGATCGAACGATCCCTTTGGCAAAAGCCTCGCCGCAAGAAGGATCAAGCTGCTCGTCGGCGTCGATCCAAAGAGCCCATTCGCCCGTCGCGAGCGAAAGCGCATGATTTCTGGCGGCGCTAAAATCGTTGATCCAGGGGAAGTGGCCAATAATCGCCCCGTAAGACTCAGCCAACGAAACAGTTTCATCGGTGCTGCCCGTATCGACCAGCACAATCTCGTCGACGATGTTTTGAAGGCTATCAAGACACTTGGCCAAAACCTTCGCCTCATTCTTGGCGATGAGACACGCTGAAATTCGAATTCCCACTCCTGCCTCAGGAGTGTAGGGATGGGCGTTTAGCCAATCATCCGCTGGAACGTCGGTACGTTCGAGCTTTCTTGCAAGAAGCTGTCGGCAATAGAAATAACGCGAGAGAAGAAGCTGAAGATCATGTTTTCTTGGTGCGGTTGTAAGTTCGGTAAATCGCTGAGCCGCTACGTCTTCATTGCCGAAGTAGCTCTCGCAGATGAGGTGTTCGCAGAGGACGTCCGGGTGCTTTTCACCCCGAGCGATGGCGTCATTGAGGGTCTGTCGGGCCACCGAAAAAAGGTGATTCCGAAGAGCCTGACGAGCCTGCTCTGCGATGGGATGAATCATGCCGCTTCGGTTTGGCGCTGCTTGGCAAGATAGCGTCTTGCTCCGGCAATGCTAAACATCTCGTCTCGGACGAGTCGCTTGATCGTAAAGACCGTCTGGATGTCTTCCGGACGATAGCGACGTTGACCGCCATCCGTTCGAACCGGTTCGAGAAACATTTCAAATTCTCGTTCCCAATACCGAAGGGTGTGGATTTCAACACCGGTAATCCTGCTGGCGACGCTAATGCTCACCAATCCATCCGACTTGCGTCTTTCGTTCGTCATGATCCTAATCAATCCGTGAGACGTTTTGCGACTCACACATCAGTTGTCGGCACAAGCCTCGTATTTTTGCAGAGGACATCCCTTATTTTTCAAAGGTCCAACGGATAGAATCGTCAGATGCTTGCGGTTTTTGCGTGCTCTCTGGCGTTGGCGAGGTTCCAAGTTGATGCCAACATGGAAGTCAACGGTCCTTTCGATAAAGGGATTCCGCAACCCGAAAGCACCCTGGGATATCGAATCGGAGATCGCATTACAACGTATCGAGACCAAGAGCGGGCTCTCGAAAAAATGTTGCAAGCGTCGAGCGGAAAAGCAAAGCGCATCGACTATGGAATGAGCAACGACCGTTTGCCGCTTCGTGTATACGCCATCTCAACTGCCAAGAATATCGCCCGGCTCGATTCCATCCGTCAAGCGCTCGAAAAATCTGCGACGACCGGAACTCCTCCTCCTGCCGATGTCCCGGCGATCGTGTGGGTAAACGAAACGATTCACGGAAACGAACCGGCGTCATTCGAAGCGGGCATGATGTTGATGTACAACCTCATCGCCGGACGAGGCGAATTTTCGAAGTCCCTCGACAACGTGGTGGTGATTCTCAACCCTTGCTACAATCCCGACGGGCACGAACGCTACGCCGTCACCTACAACTCTTATTCCCATGGAGACTCAGCCCCGGCAGCTTCGAAACCTTCGAAGCAAGCCTTTTCTACGGAAGAACGAACCATTACCGGTTCGATATGAACCGGGATCGCATCTCCTTTTCCCAAAAAGAAACCCAAGCCGAAGTGGCTTTGATGCAAAGTTGGCGGCCTCAAGTCTATTTGGATCAGCATGGCCAAGTCGAGAATTACTTCTTCCCGCCCAATCCTATGTCGATCAACGCGAATGTCGATCGAACCCGCCTCAACAAATGGACCGACATCTTTGGTCGTGCGTGTGCAAAAGCGTTTGACAAGACGGGCTGGAGCTACTACGTTCGTGACGAATTCGACTTGTATTATCCGGGCTACCTCGACTCTCACTCGACGCTGTCGGGCGCAATCGGCATGACCCATGAAACCGACGGTGGCAAAGAGCTTTTCAAGACTCGTGATGACGGCTCGATTGTGTCGTTGCGCGAAGGAGCCGCCAAACACATGACTACCGCGCTCGCGTGTATCAAAGCCGCCAGCGACCGAAAATCTGACCTCTTGGCCGATTGGACCGCCTACAAGCGAAAAGCCGTCACGGGCGAATTTGCGGGAAACTTCAAGCGGGTGATCTTCAAGTCGCGAAGCGAATCCGAACTTCTCGCTCTGCGCGAACAACTCAAGCGCACTGGAGTCCGAAGCATCCTGGTTGATGTCGGCCCGAAACTGAAAGGAACTTCGTTCTGGACGGGCAAAGAAGAAGAGATCGCTCTTGGAGGTCCAACGCTTATCGTCGATATGGCCCAAGAGTATGGCCCCATCGCAAAGGCGCTTATCGAGCAATCGTCTGACTTCGAAAAGGAATTCGTCGATGCCCAAATGAAGAAAAAGTCGACGGCTCCCGAAGGCGAAAACTATCCCGGGCAAGAAGGAACCGAGTTCTACGATTTAACCGGCTGGGCACTGCCGTACTCTCATAATGTCCAAGCTTGGTGGACGAGCGACACGACTCCAGTTCAAGAAGTTAGAATTGGAACCGCGCCGATGGCTTCAACCGAAGAGGTCGGCTACGTCTTCCCCTATCACGGACAAGAGGATATTCTTGCCGCCGCCGAGTTGGCTGCCGAGGGCGTCAAGATTTCGTTCATGCGGTCGGAAATGAAGCTCGATAAGGCGACCTTCGAAAAGGGAAGCTTTGTGATTTTCAAAATCCGCAACGACGAATCCTTGGTCAAGAAATTGAATGCGGTCGCTGCCAAGCATCATATCGAGTATCAACAACTCCCGACGAGCTATCCCGAGTCGGGCCGTGAAGGACCCGGAAATCGTCTTGCCGCGATCAAACCACCAAAGATCGGCCTGATTTTTGGCAATGGAGCCTCGATGACCGGCTCAAGCGGTGTTTGGTATACGCTCGAACAGGTCTTCCATCTGCCTTATGTCTCGCTCAGTGGCGGTGCATTGAATTCGAACTCGATCTTGAACTCTTACACCACTATCATCGCTCCACGAGGCTCAAATGCGGCTTCGAATACGAAGGTCAAAGATTGGGTTCGTGAAGGGGGAATCCTGGTCGTCTTCGAAGATTCTGAGTCGTCCATTGCGACGTTTACCAACGGCCCTACTACCCGTGATTTGCCCGGCTCGATGTTCCGTGCTCAACTCGAACCGCGTTCGATCTTGTCGTATGGCTATGATGGAAACGAGATTGCCGTTCCTGTGAGCGGCGGCTCATTCCCGCTGGCACGAAAAGAGGGCGGTGCGGTCGTCAAATTTGCCAACGATGATACAAAGAAATTGCTGACCGGCTGGTCGTGGGGCGACGAAACCGAGAAGGCGCTGAAGGGAACCGTTTGGTTGCACGACGAGCCAGTCGGTCGCGGACACATGGTCTGGTTTAGCCAGGATCCATGCGACCGCGCCATGTGGCCCGGACTCCATAAGCTACTCCTGAACTCAATGATCCTGCTTCCGGGTAACTAGGACCCTCGGGGGAGACACTCGCTACGCCCCTTCTGGGGAGTCGGTAAGCGAAGCGAACCGGAGGGGAGCTCGTCAGAGATCAGGGAACAGGGTCTTCCTTGGCCGAAGGGAACCAACCACGCTACGCCCTTGGGGAGTCGGTAAGCGAAGCGAACCGGAGAAGGCTCTTGTCAGGTTAGGGAACAGGGTCTTTCTTGGCCGAAGGGAACCAACCACGCTACGCCCCTTGGGGAGTCGCTGAGGTACGAAGCGGAGGGGGAAGTGTGAGTAACCACTTACGAGGCAATCGCGTCCCAACTTCAATCGTGTTCTTCTGGCCAATCCTCGTCCACGACCCAACCATCAGCCTCGACGTCGAAGTTGGACCAATTACCACTTTGGTCCGAAAGCTCAGCGAGGTGAGCCATACTCCGTTGCAAGTCGAGGGCGCAGCCGCCAACGAAACCGTTTTCCTTCACGTCCAAAATCGCCCCTTGAGCGAGGTGCTGCAACATCTTGCGAAGGTGACCTACAGCGAGTGGCAATCCTCGCCAAGCGGTGGACAAGTTCTCGTACGACCTCAAGCGCTTGTGGATTTCTGGACGAAAGCCTATCAAAACGACCGACAAAAACGATTCGATTACTGGCGACAAACCATTGCTGTCACTCCGAGCCAGTCATCAACCTTGGCTGAGTACATGAAGGAATGTCGAGCCGAAGAAAATAGGGATGAAGCCTTTCATAAACGGTTGGTGATGATTCAGAACACCTTCCTTTCACCGCTCCTATCCAAATGCCTTAGCTGTGTTGACCCGACTCCAATCTCGCGACTCCAAGAAGGTGAGCGACTGGTATTCACCCTCGATCCAAACCAGCTTCAGCGAAAGCTCCCACATGAAGCGGGACAAGCTTTCGATGAATTCAAACGGAGCCTAGCTCCTTGGCAAGCCGAATTACGAAAGCTGAAGTTCAAACCCAACCTTGAACCGGTCACTTCGGTCCTTTATAGGAACCAATACGCGTATGCCGATCAGGCTACCAGTTGGTTGCCATTTGAGTCCGAGGCGAGCCGAATCCTCTTAACCTTCGAAGTCAGCAACGACTCACTCCGAGTCCAAATGGTCTTACTTGACAAGAAAGGCAGAGTCGTCGCGTGGTTGCCAACTCCCTATAGTACGGATTGGCGAACCAAGGTCAACCCCATTTCCAACCTTGTCGAATCGATTGCTTCCATGCATGAAATCCAGCCTCGCGTCGAAACCAGAGCCTTCTGGACCGCGCATGCAGCATTTGTCTCGCTAAAACAACCGGTGACGAATTCAGAAATAAGCCGACTTTTGGCGCCCTACTTCGATGATCCCGTCAATCACGACTTTCTTAACCTGGGAAATCAGGAATTTCTCGACGCCGTTGGACCGGCAATCGGACGATCGGTCATCGCATGTTTGCCCGACCAGTCAGCGCTGAGTTGGGATCAGCGCGATCCCAAAGACTACTTCCGCACCCTTCCATCCTCCGAGCGGAGCCAAAACCTGACCGAGAATTGGCTCGAAATCTTTCCTAGTGAGCCCTTTCATCACTGGAATTCGCGCGTGGATCGACAATCAGCTACCCGATTTACCCGCGAAGTCCGCACTGGCCAACCGGTACGCTTGGCGACTTTCGCGAGTGTGTTACCTCAGGTTCGTTACTATGAATCTGCGCACCTGAAATCGTTCTTGGATTACATGAACCCGGATGCCAGAAACAATAATGCCACAGGTGAATGGCTAGCGAACGATTTCCCCGGCTATCGCCCGCTTGCGATCTCGTTGACCCAAGATCAATGGAAAACCTTGCATCAAGGTAAGACTCTCGAATATTCAAGCCTTTCAAATCAACAGCAACAATGGTGTTTGGACCTTCTTCTGAGCTCTCCAGGAGCGAAATACTACGGAGGACGGACACCACCCGGCACACCTAACCTCGACCCGACTTTCGAACTCGCAAACGGGCTTCCTCATCACTTGGGAATCACTTTCGAATCGGTTGACCATGAAGTGTGGGTCGCCTATGATCCCGAGAATTCGCGAGAGGCTCGTCCCAATCATTACATCGATTTTGTTGATCGCCCCGAGATCGTAGCCGAGACAGGGGGACTATGTGGAAACTATTCCCGCTGCAATCGGTCGATGCTGTTTGAACCCCGGACCTGGCACCGCGAAACCCTAAAGTTCTACCTGAGCCCTGGTCATTACCATGCGCTGGACTACTATCAGCCCCTCTCCCCAGATAAAGGGATCCGCTTGAAGGCCGATCAACTTTCACATAGAGTTTTGAATCGACTGCGAAGAGACAATCCTACTTTCGATCTCAAACGCTAAAACAATTGTAGCTACGGGAGTTAACAGGGGAAGATTTGATCCTTAGCTCCAACGGAGCGTCGTTCCTTAGCAAAGGGCGCAGCCCCGGTAAACGAGCGACTAAAACAAATGCAGTTGCTCGCTCAAATCCAACTGACTCTGCAGAACGACATCTCCGTCGGCATCGATATGATGCAAATCAACTCCGCGATCCAACAAAGCCCGCCCCAGCAATCGCGAGCGGTGACATGCATGCGGACGCATACAGCCGCACATCAAACACAACACTCGATCAGGAGCCGACATTGCCTTGACCAAGGCATCCAGCCCCTTCTTCAGTTCAGGGTCAGCAAACAGAGGATGAATATCCACTGCGTCAGGATCTTTGCACAACACGGCTGAATTGCGAACTCCGCCCAGCGTATCGCCCATATAGACATACTTCAGCCCCCGAGCCGGAATCGAGTCCATAAGGTTTTCGCGCCGAAAATCCTCCCAGTAAGAACTCTTTGGCACCGCGCGAACATCGACGAGATGCGTCACACCATATTGACGCAACAAATCGACAAAGCCATTGAGTCCACGGTTGCCATAGCCGGCCGTGTAAAGGACTGGTAATTCACCCGTCATTGAATCTATTTCATTATGGAAGACCCCTCCTACGTGATGGGACTATCGTTCGAACTTTATGGAGCGTGTGCTGGACTTGCCGTTGCGACCCTTGGGTCGGCGGCATGGTGGCGCTTCAGAGCGGGACAACGGGATCAGGACGATGAGCAACGGCTCGAAAACAGCTTGCCGACATCTCGCGACGGCTTACTGCTTTCGGCCCTCGTGCTCGAAATCTACAACGAAAAAGGCCCCGTCACATCTCACGAACCTTGGCTGGGCGACCTGTGGGTTCTCTTGGATGGCATCGTTTCGCGCCACGGGCTGCGAAAAGTCGGTACCTATCAAGGCACCTACATGGTCGCCGCCACTGAACAGCGAATCGCCGAAGAGGCCTTGATGTTGACGGCGGTTACCGCGCTTGACATTCGGGACACCGTTCAACTTTTTGTTGCCGCCAAGAGCCTGAAGCTTTATGCCAAGTTTGGGGTTCACGCCGACATCATCCCCACCGTCGGGCTCGGCTCAACGATCGCCCTCAGCCAACTTTGGAATACCGCGATCGAACTGGCGGAACACGCCGAAGAGGGCACGATCGAGCTAAGCGATATGGCCGCCGAATGGCTCGGGCCGGAATTCAATATCGAACATTTTGGCGAACGCCCTGTTCTCTATGCACGCAAGTCCGCCTAAAACAGGCTTGTTTGATCGTCCCCTGATGGCTCGAGTACATCTTGGGGCGCAGGCTCTTTAGCCGGAGCATTCAAAAGCCGTTGAGCTGCCATCCAAGCCTTTTGGATGTCTTGAACCAAGAGCGAATAGCCACCATCGCTGCCGCCATATTGGTTCCGCAAGATATAGCTTGGGTGAAGGGTCGCGATGGCCGTCTTCGCAAACTCGCAAGGGAAGTATTGCCCTCGCTCTTTCGTAATCGCGAAGTTCTTCTTGATAAGATTTTTGGCGCTGGGCGCACCCACACACAAGATCACTTTCGGCGCGATGATTGAAAGTTGGGGCAAGAGCCACTGACGGCAAGTCTGGGTTTCCTCTTCGGTGGGCGGCCGGTTCTGAGGTTTGCCACTTGACCAATCCGCCGCTCGGCACTTCACGGTGTTGCAAATGTACACATCGTCTCGACTCAATCCCGCGTCTGCGAGCGCCTTATCAAGAAGTTGTCCAGCTTTCCCCACAAAAGGTCTTCCTGTTCGGTCCTCATGATCTCCGGGGCCTTCACCAACCAACACCAACGGAGAGCGAGGATTCCCCTCACCAAAAACGACGTTGTTTCGTCGCTGGGCTAAATCACAAGCGGTACAAGTAATGGCTTGAGACCGAAGCTCGTCAAGCGTCATGCTCGATGATCCCTCTCAATTTGTCATAGGTCTCTTCGAGAGTCAGTGGTTGCACACGCACTCCGCCAACGGCAGTCATAAAGTTTGTATCGCCGCTCCAACGAGGAACCACGTGCCAATGAAGATGAATCGGAATCCCCGCGCCAGCCGCGCTTCCAATATTCACCCCAACATTAAATCCCTGCGGATTGAAAGCGGTCTGAAGCCACCGGATCGATTTTGCCACCAACTGATTGATTTCCAGCAACTCTTCGTCGCTCATGCTTGGCAGGTCGTTCGTCTGCCGATAGGTGGCGACCATAATGTGCCCGCTCGTATAGGGAAAAGCATTCAACATGACGAAGCATGTCTTGCCTCGAAAGAGAATGAGATTCTTCCGGTCGTCATTTTCGGCCGGAAGGTCGACGAAAATATTGCCCGAACCTCCTCCAGCCCTTTCGATGTACTGCATCCTCCAGGGCGCCCAGAGATTTTCGTTCATGGCCTAACTCAGATTGATTTCGCGAGAATGATGGCTTCGGCGACTTCGCGCATGGTCTTGCGAAGATTCATCGACTGAATTTGGATGCGGCGATAAGCTTCGGCTTCGTTGAGTCCTTGCGAATCCATGAGAATTCCCTTGGCGCGATCAATCGCCTTGCGTGCTTCAAGTCGTTCGTTAAGATTCGAAACTTCTTTACTCAACAGCACGTTTTGCTCGAAGCGAGCCCGGGCAACTTCGATCGTCGGCGCGAGGTCACTCGGCTTAAACGGCTTTACCAAATAGGCAAACACGCCTGCCGCCTTGGCTCGGTCGATCAATTCCTTATCCGAATAGGCAGTGAGCAGGATCGTCGGAGCGATATTCTCTTCCGTGATGATGTCAACCGCTTCGATGCCATCCATAACCGGCATTTTGACGTCAAGAATACAAACATCAGGCTTGTGCTCACGAGCAAGGTTGACGGCTTCTTTTCCGTCTCCGGCCTCGCCAATGACTTCATATCCCAAGCTCTCCAGCATTTGCTTGAGGTCAAGACGAATAATTGGTTCGTCGTCGGCAATGAGAATTCTTACGTTGGACATCTTCTTCTCTAGCGGCATCCACCCCAGTGTGGAAATTGATTATAAGCCATTAAGATACCTTGTGTAACCCTGAATCATCCCGGTCGGATAAACTGTGCCGTGGCTTCCACGAATTTCTGGTATCTCGAAAACATTATCGACTATGCCGGTACCTTTCCTCCCGCAGCTTTTTCGCCCTCGGAGGCCTTTCAGAACTACGTGAGTTATTTGGGTGGTGAGGAGGCTTGGATTCTTGGGTCGCTGGCTTGGTCGTGCGGTGCGCTTGGCGATCTTGCTCCTTTGGCCGCGAATTCTCAAGATGTTGAACTCGCGATCATTGGTCGCCCCAGCAACTCGTGGGAAACCTGGCTTGAGGCTCGGGCACAGGACAACGCCGATATCCAGCGAGTGGTCAAAGGAAGCCAATCGCTCGTGGCCGCCACCTATGAGTCCAAACTCGGCGAATTGGATCATATCGGCGATGCTCTCGGCGCTCTCAAACCTTTGTCTCGCGAGACTGACGTTTTTATCGAGCTTCCGTGGGATCGACCGCTTGAAGACGTATTGGCCGAAATTGCTGGATCTGACTGGGCTCGCGTCAAGTTTCGCACCGGAGGCGTCGCAAAAGATGCCTATCCAACCCCACTCCAGCTTGCAAGTGTCATCAAGCAATGCGTCGATCTTGAGATTGAATTTAAGCTGACGGCCGGGCTCCATGAGCCGATCGCTCACATCGATTCCTCAAATGGGGCGTTTGCACACGGATTCCTGAATGTTCTTATGGCGACGGCGATGGCCTTTTCCGACGATGCGTCCGCTGAAGAAATGGCGAGTGTGCTCGAATCGTCCGATCCGGCTGACTGGCGCGTCGGCGATGGACTCGCTTATAAGGATAAGATTCTCGGCGAAGACGAATTGAACGACGCGCGGTCGTTTTTTGGTTCCTTTGGTTCGTGCTCGATTGACGAACCGCTCGATGGCTTAGGCCGACTTCAAGGATTGTAAAGGATGTTTATTGTTCCCGCTTCTGCGAAATCGTGGGTCGCGATTGACCCGAGTTCTCACTTCTCGCTCCAAAATCTTCCGTTTGCGTTGCTCGCTCCGGCTGGGCGAAATGTGACGCTGGCAACTGCCATCGGTGACTACGCCGTCGATCTTACGGCGCTTCGCGACGCAGGGCTCCTCGAAGTCCCCCGAAACGCACACCTCGATTCCTTTGCTGAGCTTTCCTCCGAAGAGTTTTCTGAACTGCGTCATAAACTTTACGAACTCTTTGAGGAGTCGAATCCCAAACTCCGCGACAACGAAATTCTGCGGTTAGGTGCGATGACTTCGTTGGCAGATGCCCGCCTACTCTTGCCGATCAAACCAACGGCATTTGTCGATTTTTACTCTGGCATTCACCACGCTTCCAATGTCGGCAAAATGTTCCGTCCGGACATGCCGCCATTGCTGCCTAATTATCGCCATGTCCCGGTTGGCTATAACGGCCGAGCGTCAAGCGTTGTCGTCAGTGGGACGCCGATTCGCCGTCCAAAGGGTCAAACCAAAGGTGCGAACGATGAAGCGCCTGCGTTTGGTCCCACAAAGGAGCTCGACTTTGAACTGGAAATGGGCTTTTTTGTCGGAAAACCGAGCGCAATGGGCGATCCGGTTGCCATCACCGAAGCGTCCGACCACATCCTCGGTTACGTCCTCGTCAATGACTGGTCGGCGCGAGATGTCCAGCGATGGGAATATGTCCCCCTTGGCCCATTCCTCGCCAAGAGCTTTGCGACGTCGATCTCACCTTGGGTCGTGTTGCCCGATGCGCTCGAACCCTTCCGACTCAACGAATTGGAACAAGAGCCAGATCCGTTGCCATATCTTGCCACCAAGCGTCCGTTGCGATATGACATCAAGCTTGAGGTCTATCTCCAGCCCAAAGGAGTGGATCAGGCTAGCATGATCTCGGCTTCCAACGCGAAATATCTCTACTGGTCGTTCGATCAACAACTGGCCCATCAGGCGTCAAACGGTACTCCGCTCGGATGGGGTGATCTCTACGCGAGCGGTACGATCAGCGGTCCCCTCGAAGGCTCGTTTGGCTCCATGCTCGAACTCACTTGGAAGGGAACCAAGCCACTCGAAGTTGGCTCGACACAACGAACCTTCCTCGAAGATGGCGATACCCTCACGATGAGCGGCTACTGTCAGGGAGATGGCTTCCGGGTTGGCTTCGGTAGCGTCAGCGGCACCATCGAGGCGTAGTCGATTCTTCTTTTGTGGCACTGTCAACGACGTCTGCATCGAACGAAGTGATGCTGGGAGTCGGCAGTGTTCTGTGGGTGAGGGCATTTCACGAGGAACGAATATCGAGAACCTATTGCTCGAAAAGCTGGTGAGCCTTTATGGAGCGCAGGCATCCTTGCCTGCATAAATGAACGTGCGAGTTCGGGAGCTGTGGGTTGTCTTGAGCATTAAGTAAATATGAGTGGGAAGTTTTGTCAAATGAAATCCCCTCATGAAAAGCCTGTCGCATTGCAAATGTAATCTCCTGACCCGGAGGGTCAAAGATGGTAGCCAGGGCGTCGAAGCGAAGAATGAGCGGAGACCCCTGGATGCAATTGAATCTGAAGAGAGTCCGAGGAGCGAAGCGACCCCGCCATTATGGCGGCAAGACCTGACGTATCAAGAGCCGAAATTTGCAATGCGACAGGCTCTTCTGGAGGGGAATCTAGCATCAGAATTCCAAACGCTGCCCCCGCCCCAAGAGATTTCGACAAACGTACGAATTCCATGCCGCGAGGTGGAGGCTATCCAAAGCTACGAATCCACCTGCCAGGTCAGCGTGTCGAGGTTAAGCGTAATCCTACGCATGTTCACTTGAGGCATAAATTCTACGTCCTTGCAAGAGAAATACCTTCCACCAGTCAGCACTAGATCACTTCCTGTTAGTCTGGCGTTATGGTCATAGAGTTGAAAATTTGGAGGATTCTGGGTTTCGACGTGTTCGATATGAAAGTCGACGGTGTTCAGTCGATACACGGCAATCAGGTCTTCTTGCCGATCCTCCTGGTATCCGAGTGAGCCGATGATGTAGATCCAATGGTCGATTAGAGTTGCCGAATGGAAGTCTGTGTTTTCACCTCGGATCAAACAAGTGGTGCCGCTCATGCGCGAGCATCCGCCCCGCTATCAGTCCCTCAATGGTGTACGCATTCGCGTTGACTTTGCCACCGATCGTCCGATCCACCCGTCGAAGCATTTCCAGTAACCGAACCCGATCATCCATAAAAGCCGCCAAATTTTCTTCCCAAGGCAAGTCAGCATAACCCTTCTGATCAAATAGTCGCCAGGGATGAAGCAACTTCAGACTGGCTCCCGGCTTCGCTTCGAAGGCCAAACAGGCAGCCAGCCATGTTTCCTGACATGCTCTCAGGTGCGCAAGGGTGCGATGGCGTGACTCGATGCATCGCTGGGCTGTCGGATTTGGCAAGTCTATCTCCCACGCCGCAATCAACTGGCTGTGAGATTCCAACTCCCCTAAACATGACTGCCATTCAGCGTCGGTCATGAGGGAATTATAAACAAAAAGAGCCCGACCGAATTGGCCGGGCTCTTTCGAAATTGGACTTAGCTGGCGAGTTCGTCAGCTTGGCGCTGGAAGACTTGATGCACAAACTCAGCGACCGACATGCGCTCTTGGTGATTCTCGGGAATAAACCGCACACCCGCACTAAAGAGATCGGAATTCGGAACGTTGGTCGCGTGGCGAATTTCGCCGCGAAGGTCAAGCGTCGTGCCGTCCATACATGCGACGTGAATGACGCACTTTTCGCCTGAAATCAACTCAGAGCGCGAGCGAATCTGAATGCCACCCAGTCCGATGTCTGTGATGACGATATTGACCGAACCTTGGCTGTTTTCGACGCTCATGACCGCATAGTCAAGGAGTTCGTAACGAACATAGCGCCGCTTATCTGAGTTATATGCAAGATTCAAAATCAATCCCCTTCCGAGTTCAGCCTGACGCCGAACTACATTAGTTATCGGATGGGTTTTTCCACAAATAGAGAGAGAATCATACTGGTAAAAACAAAAATCGGTAAGTTCAATTGAACTTACCGATTTGGGAATGCGGGAAGGAACCCTATTTCTTGGTGATCAGAACGTGTCCCGTGCTCGGATCGAACTGAATGTTGACATCCAGAGCATCCTTCATGAAGCTAAGCGGAACGATGGTTCGACCACGGTCGATGTAAGGCGCGAGTTCAAGCGAGAAGTCTTTATCGTTGATTCGTGCAGTACCGTCGCCGACTTTGAACCAAATCTTCTTGCCATCCGTGAATGCGTTCACCGACTTGTCAGAATTCAGCCAATCGACTTTTCCACCGGCCTTTTCGATAAGGTGGCGGAACGGAGTCATCGGAACGCCATCGTCAACTCGAGGCTGAACATCGAATTCGACATATTGACCGTTGTAAAGGACGTTGAACGAAGTTACACCCGTAAGGCGCGTACCCTTTTCGATCGTGAACGCTTTTGCCGCAGCATTTTCGATGTAGGTTGGCTTCGTGCCGAAGCTCTTCGCGGAAGCAACTCGAAGACCGGTTGGCATCATGTCCTGATTGCCCATGACGACGCTGTTGCCGAAAGTGGCGGGAGCCATGCCGTTCTTCTTGTCTTCGATCTTGGCCGCCGAAGCGTTTTTGGTTGGAACGACGTCAACCGGCTTGGTTGAATTCACCTTGGTCGTCACAGCCTTCTCGACTTTTGCCGTCTCTTTGGTCGGTGCGTCTTCTTTCTTGCCTGGATTCTTAGGTTCAGGCTTTACGATTTCAGCTTTCGAGTCACCCTTGGTAACCGCAGCTTCTTCTGAAGTGCCGAGAGTATGGCGCTCGGTTCGTCCGCCAGGATTGTTGACGAACACTCGAACCTGCTTCGATTTGTAAGTATTGGAATCTGGATCGACAGCCCACGCTTCAACCGTGTGCCAGCCGTTCGATTCACGTTGAGTATCCCAAGTAAAGCTGTAAGGAGGGGTATTGGAAATTTCTTTGTGATCGCCGTCAACGAAGAAGCTCACCCAAATGTTCTTGAGCTCTTTGCCAAAACCAACTTTGATTTCGGTAATGCCCTGAACGGTTGCGCCTTGCTTCGGACCCGTGATGTAAACCGGACCCTTGTTCGACTGATCCGTCAGCATCGTCTGCTTCTGGGTGCCGATGACCTTTCCGGTCTTGTCATAAAGTCGAATTTCGACGTCGTTCTCGCCATCCTTCAGGTCCGAAACCGTCAGCGTAAACGAGAGTTCGCCTTTGTTTGCCGTCGTACTGACTGCCTTGGTAGCAAAGCTTTCGCCGTTGATGCGAAGTTCGACGAGCGAAGCGTTAGCTCCGTCATATTTGACCGTCAGCGTCGGGCTATTGAGCGCCCGCTCGATAATGATGTTGGTATCGAGCATGAACGCGAACGATCCTGCACTGAGAGCAGCGGCACCAGCCAATGCCATCGTTCGTTTGATGCTTGTAAAGCGATTCAGCATTCCCCTAATTCCTCTTCCTGCCACACGGAGGCGGCATAACCGATGCTGTATTTTCGCACCGATATCATCTATTGTCAAGCAAAAACGGTTAAGTTTGGCATTCTCGGGGAAAAATCCTGGACGAAATGGACGTCTTCCTCACCCAACAGACGTCTAATGGAACGTGTTGGCAGAAATTGCGTTGTTAAGCTCGTTCGCCTGGGCGTCTCAGTCTCCCTTAGAAAAATTCCTTATGGCTCCGGAGAAAGGTCTGCCGGAAACCAAGGTGACCAAACAGGGGCCGACTTACGAGATCGACTTCTGTAGCCAGAAATGGCACAACACGCTCTGGGCCCATCGAATCCTTCTCTTCGTCCCCAAAGGTACCGAGAAGTTTAAAACTGCAATTCTCTATATCACGGGAGACGGACCCAAAAAGGGCGATTATGTGGACCTCAATCTCCTCTCGGCCGCGACCGGAATGCCGATCGCGATGCTCTTTAATATCCCCAATCAGCCTCTGTGGGACATGAAAGAAGACGACCTGATTGCTCATACCTTCGAGCAATATCTTTCCACGGGAGACGACACCTGGCCCCTCCTGTTCCCGATGACCAAGTCGGCCATCGCCTCGATGAACGTCGTTCAGAAAGTAGCCAAGAACAATGGGATGCAGTTCGATAAATTCGTGGTGACTGGCGCAAGCAAGCGGGGGTGGACTACTTGGCTCACCGCCGCATCCGGCGACAAGCGAATCGTCGGTATCGCCCCGATGGTCTTCGACAATCTGAAGTTCAGTGACCAGATGGCCAAGCAACTCAAGGATTGGGGGCAATACAGCGACCAGATCAAGGATTACACCAACCGGGGTCTGCAAGCGAAGCTGGCGACCAAAGAGGGCCAAGAACTGATGCACATGGTTGATCCCTACTCTTACCGCGATCGTATCAAAGTTCCGACGCTGATCGTGAACGGTGCCAACGATCCTTACTGGACCGTGAACTCGACCTCCGTGTACTGGAATGATCTCCGGCAAGCCAAATACCTCCTCGAAGTTCCCAATTCTGGCCATGGTCTTGAAGATAAGAATCGGGTGGTAGCGACGGTTGGTGCCTTCGCGCGGTCTCTCTCCGGCCAGTTCAAAATGCCGAAGTTAAACTCAAAAATGTCGGTCGATCGTGATCACAATGCCGTCACGTTCTCACTGATCGACAAATCGACCACGCCAAGCTCTCTTGCGATTTGGAAGGCCGAAAGCAGCACCAAAGACTTCCGCCCGTCCAAGTGGAAAGAGATTCGAATCGATGATGGCAAGGACATCACGACCGAATTCAATCCAAACATTTGGACGGCTCTTTTCGTCGAGGCGAAATATTCAATTGGCGGAAAGAGCTTTACCCTCAGTACCCCGGTTCAGGTTGTCGGAGCTCAGGAACCTTGACGATCGAATGGGGTCGCCGGTAGCCCCGCGCTGTTGGCGAGATTGCCTCGCGGGTTATCTCGCCAGCAATATCGGACGCGTCGGATTTTGCTGACTCCCGGCGCAGACACGACCACGGCTGGACTCTGAATTTTCGCGTCGGCGGAATGCCATTCACCCTGGTCGTCCTGGACTTCGAAGCCAAAGATGGGCTGACCATCGGCGGATTTGAGCCCGCGATAGGCGTTTTGAAAGACCACGCGAGCCGAAGAACCAGAAATCTTAACCGAACTCACGAGCGGACTAAATGCATAGGTTCCGGATCCATAAACTTGGGCGAGGGCAAGATTAGCCAATCGCTTGCCGATTTCGTACTTCTTAATCGGGTGAATCGTGTCAGGATCGATTTGGTCGATGCTGACAACCATGCTCACGTAAGGAAGATTAAGTCCTGAGAGTTGGGCCTGACGCAGCTCGGCCCACTGGAATTTGTCGGGCTCTCCTGCTCGCGAAAATCCGGGAAGTTGAACAAAGAAAAAGGGAAGCTCTGGCTTATGCCATCGCTGACGCCAATCCTTGATCAGTGCAGGAAAAGCGGCCCGATAGAATTCGCTCTGCCCAACATTATTTTCGCCCTGATACCAAAGAATGCCCTTGATGCCATAGGGAATGAGAGGAGAAATCATGCCCGAGAAAGCCCCCGAGGGAGCATTGCGGTCGCCCGGACCCATGGGGCGGATTGGCCGCTTGTTTGCCGGGTCGGTCGGGGGATCAATCACCAACTCGTTCTTGGTTTTCCAAGTCGTGGCAAGGTCCATGTAGGCACCTCCGTCGGTAGGACCAATCTTCAGGTTAGGGCCAAGGATTCCGCCTTCACCCGAGCGATTCCATACTCTGACGGCGATCACATTCTCGCCATCGCGTAAGACTCCCGGGCCTAAATAGTACGAACGCGACTTATTTTTTCCAAAGGTTGAGCCCACCTTTAGCCCGTTCACGTAGGTCATGTCGTCGTTGCCAATAAAGCCGAGTTCGAGTCGGAGTCCTTTTCCTTGCCAGTCGGCGGGAAGTTTAAAGTGATATCGATACCAGCTTGCGCCGTCAACATCCTTCGATTCGTCCTGCTCCCAAGGCTCGGGCAAGGAGATGTCTGCCCAGTCTGAGTCGTTAAAGTCGGCTCGATGCCAGCCCTTTTCTGAGCCCGCATTGCCAGGGTCTTTTTTCTCGTTAATAATGTCCCAAGCGTTGGCTTCTTCTTGCCACTTCGCGAGACGTTGATCGAATCCCGGCAGTTTCGAGAGATATTCGTCAAGGATCGGCTTGAGCTTTGAATCCGATTCGAGCGATCGTTGGCTCATCCATGCTTCGATGCCCGTCCCGCCCCAAGTCGCTTGGATTAGGCCAACCGGCACCTTGATGCGGTTTTTAAGTTCGATGGCAAAAGCGAGACCGATACCTGACCAGTTTGCGATCGACATTGGGGATCCGACCATCCAATTGCCGCGAATCTCCCGTAGCGGGGCTTCGGTACTTTGTCGGACGACGCGAAAAAGTCGAATTTGGGAGTCGACTCCCGCTTTCATTTGATCGACTTCTTTGCTTCTCGAAACTGGCCACTCCATGTTGCTCTGCCCACTGCAAAGCCACACGTCACCAACCAAAATATCGGAAAGAATTGTCTGCTGTCCCGCCGACTTGATGGTCATGGTGAAGGGCCCGCCTGCGTCACGGGGAGGCAATTTGAGCGACCAAGTGCCCTCGGGCTGGACAATCGTTTGGGATTTGAATCCGCCAAATTGAACTTCGACCGTCTTACCGGGGATGCCTAAGCCAAATACGGGAACGGAGGTCCCACGAGGTAGCACCATATGATCGGCGAAAATAGGCGCCGGACGCAACATCATTTGCGAGCCAATGAGCAAACTGGCTAAGACCATCCTGGTACTAGGTTTATTATGGCTCAGAAAATCGATGTCATGAGGCGACAGCCGAATTCCCGTACGCCTTTGTCGGAGCGTCGGCGTCTCGCCGGCGAGACTTACGTCTTCCCATCCACTGTCCGATGTGTCGCTGCCTCAGTAACAGAACTTTCCAAGGCTTTCCTATGACCATAAGAGAGCCTAGAAGGATGATCAATCCGCTACTGAGGCGTAATAACTAGACAGCGCTTTCCGGCATATTCAGAGCGCGTACGGGACGAACTTCGATCGTCCCGTGCTTTGCTGGCGGAATGCCCGAGGCGATGTCAATCGCCTCGTCGAGATCCTTTGCATCGACCAGATAGAAGCCAGCCAACATCTCCTTCGTTTCCGCAAAGGGGCCGTCCGTCACTGTCAATTGCCCATCGCGAACACGAACACTCGTCGCCGTGTGAACTTGATGCAGAGGCTCGGCCGCCAAAAGATGGCCGCTATCGACCAAACTTTGACCATACGCTCCGCACGCTTCATCGGGACAGGCGTTCCAATGTTCTTGATCGAGATAGACGAGGCAAAGGTATTTCATGATGCGATTCCTTAAAGCGGAGTCATGTGGCCATTGATGATCCAATGAACGCCAAACTTGTCTGTCAACATACCGAATTTTTCGGCCCAGAAAGTCGGACTAAAGGGCATCGTGACGCTGCCGCCTTCGGAAAGCTTGTTGAAAATTGCTTCGGCTTCTTCGGTCGTATCGTAGTTCAGTGTGATGCTGAATCCATGAACGCCTTGGTGCGGCATTCCTGGAGGCGTGTCACCGCCATATAAGAACACTCCGCCCGGAAGTTCAAGTTGAGCGTTGAGAATTCGGTCGCCAAAAGCTTCGATCATCGGATCTTTGACCGGACACTCGGTGCCGGACATCATGACCTTGATCGTGCCACCAAGAACAGCTTCATAAAAGCGCATTGCATCGGCACAGGTACCGTCAAAAGCGAGGTAAGGAATAGGTTGCAGCATGTTACTTTCTCCAATATTGAGGCTCATTGAGCGAGCCTTATGACTCTGTCGAACGAGAAATCCCGTTTTCGACATTAATTCAAACTTTTTCAATTTTTACAGCGTGCTAAAGAACTCCCAGATCAAATCATCCGAACCAGGCAAGCCCTCGTGACCAAAATCTGGCCAAATGACGTGACGCTTCGTACACGTGATCTTGTTGTATGCCGCAAAATACGAACTTGGTGGCGTAATCGAATCCATCAACCCACCCAAGAGCAGCACCTCGCCCTTGATGCGAGAAGCTAGGTGCTGGTTGTCGATGTAGCCGAGCTTAGTAAAAATCTCGTCCTCGCGTTCGTGTCGCGGATCAAACGACCGAAAGAAGTAACGAATCTCGTCATAAGCGTCTTTGGCCAAGTCCATCTCCCAAACCCGCTTATAGTCGCATAAGAAAGGAAAAACTGGAGCCGCCATTTTGATCGGAGCCAGAGCCGTACACGCCAGCGTCAATCCGCCACCCTGCGAACCACCGGTTGCCCCCAACCGCTTCGGATCGACTTCGTCGAAGTCAGCTACCACCCGCGCCAACTGAGCCGTGTCGAGAAACACATTGCGGAAATACATTTGCTCGGGTGCTCCCTCAAGCCCGCGCACAATATGTCCCCGAAGGGTCATACCCTGATAACTTCCCCCGTCCTCCGATGAACCGCCTTGCCCCCGACAATCCATCGAGGCCACCGCAAAACCCCTCGCTGCCCACGAAAGCGCCGAAGTCCAATCCCCGCTGTGCATCGAATAACCGTGAAAGCGCAGCAACGCGGGACAATTTTTTGCTCCCTTGGGGCGAACATATTTTGCGAAGACCGAACCACCCCGCGTCCCTTTAAATCTCAACTCGAAGCACTCAGCAAAATCCGCCGAAAAATCTTTCTTGGTAATTTGCAATTCTGGCTTTGTAGTTTCCAGTTCCCGCAAAGAATCATTCCAAAAAAAGTCGAAATCAATGGGGCGAGGATTCCTGCCTGAATAGGTCAGCAGTTCGTTGAGCGGCATGTCGATCAAGGGCATGATTGGGATTTAACCCGCTTTTTAAGCCACAATAGTAAAGATATGGAGATCGTCGTACCGGACGAATATAAGCATCTTTACGTTCGCAACGACGAACGCCCGATCGTCAAGATTCCTGATCCTGTTTTGCGCAAGATCGCCGTCGATGCGAAGTTGAACAAGAAAACTGACTTTCTCATCAATGAAATGATGCGCGCGATGCGGAAGGCAAATGGCATCGGCCTCGCTGCCCCCCAAATGGGAATTAGCCAGCGTGTCATCGTCATTGCTCCGCTTGACTTTAAGCCGACCGCCCTCATCAATCCGAAAATCCTCAAAGCCGAAGGCGAGCAAATCGGTCAAGAAGGATGCCTCTCGATCCCTGGCCTCTACGGCGATGTCAAGCGCGCGATGTATGTCGAAGTCGAGGCAATGGATCGCAAGGGCCGTGAACTCATATTTGAGCTCGAAGGAATGCCCGCTCGAGTCGTTCAGCATGAAATCGATCACCTCGACGGCGTCCTGTTCATCGACAAAGTCGATCCCGCGACGCTGCACTGGGCCGATCCCGAAAAGTTTGACAGTGACGCTGAGTGAGAATCGTTTATTTCGGAACCAGTGAGTTCGCCGTTCCGGCCCTCAGGGCCTTAGCTAATTCGGTTGTTTTGGTGGTGAGTCAACCCGACCGCCCGTCAGGTCGAGGCATGAAGCTCCAACCAAGCCCAGTAAAAAAGGTTGCGCTGGAACTTGGATTGCCCGTTGAAACTCCCGAAAAGGCCCGTAACCCAGAATTCGTTGATCAAATCGCCGCTCTCGAAGCTGATGTCCACGTCGTCGCGGCTTACGGACAAATTCTCTCCGTCAAACTGCTCGAAACCGCCAAACAAGGCGGAATCAACCTCCACGGTTCGATCCTGCCGCAATATCGCGGAGCCGCTCCGATTCAGCGCGCTATCTTTAACGGTGACCACGAGACGGGCGTCACGCTCATGCAAATGGCTAAAGGAATGGATACCGGTGACATGATCGCAATCTCCAAGACTCCTATCGGGCCAGACGAGACCTATGGCGAACTCCACCTTCGCCTTGCCGACATCGCTCGTGATCTCGCCATCGAATGGATCGATCGACTTGCGATCGGCGATTACCCAAGAACGCCGCAAAATGAGGAAGAGGCAACCTACGCCGACAAAGTCGACAGGGCCGAAACCGAACTCTCGTTCGAACGAGAAGCCGGTCAAGAATACAATCGATTCCGGGCCTTTACGCCATCGCCTTCTGTCTTCATTCAGACCAACCAAGGTCGTTTGAAACTGAAACAAGCTCGCCTAAATCCCGCGACGGGTTCGAGTGGCAAAATTCTTGCGTTGAATCCCCTCACTGTTGCGTTCCAAGGTGGAAGCCTTGAATGGCATACGGTTCAACCGGAAGGAAAACCGGAAATGTCGGGAACCGCATGGGCGGCTGGGAAGCGTCTAGCGATTGAAGACGACTTGGCATAGGCCCGGTTTGTGGAACCGAAATCCACGCGGATGACATAATCCCTTGTAGAACCTCGATGAGCGACCAGAATCCAGAATTAGAACCGACTCCAGATTTGGAGACGTCGACAGGACCAACAAAGAAATCCTATGAAAGCAAAGTCATGGGCAATCCGGTTCGAACGGGCCTTCCGCCGCGAACGATTCGACGCTTGACCATCATGGGTGTCATCCTTGCCGGAGTCTGTTATTGCTTCTATTGGTTCGTTGGACAAAAAGGAGATTTCCAGCTTCCTTCCGACACCTCCAAGATGATTGCCGCTCTCCAACAAAAGGAATCAGGTTCCGAAGCGGTGGTCCTAGAGGGCGAAGGCAAAGTAAAACCGGCTTCTGGCTACGCCGAAGGAAACTCGGATCGCGATTTAGCGTGGGATCCGAAAGGCAATCGCCTGTTCTTCATCAGTGATCGTCGCGACAACGGTTTCCATATTTTCCGTTGGGACCCCCAGCGTGACAGCCTCGACCAAAAATCCATCGACCGAGCAAGTCGAAGTGAGCTTGTTTTCGATTCGGAAGATACCGGAGTAGGAGACCTCGTGGGGCTCGTCATCGTTCGAGGAACTGTCCAAGAATTCACTCCGAAAGTCGCGAAGAGTCAACAAGTGATGCCTCCGACCAAGCGCACCGCCGGTGGCGAAGAAGGCTCCGTTGGCAACTTCGAGATGATGTATAAGCGCTTTGGTCAAAGCTTTAAGTCGGCTCGATGGTTCCACCAACGACGTTACATCGCGGCGGTGATGCGGCGTGAGGATAAGGGTGAGTGCCTCATCGTTCAAGACATGGAAGGGGACGAAAAAGGGAACTTTCGACCGCCTCAACTCCTCTTCAATGCTCAAAAAATCACCCTCGCCGTAAATCCCAAAAACGGTGAACTGGTCTTCTCAATTGTCGAAGCACTGCCTTTTTACGATGAAGAAGGCAAAATCCTCAGAGATCCGAATGGAAACGAAATTGTCGTTCCTTTCACTCATGGAATCTTCCATACGATTGAGAAGGACGGAAAGCTGTCCTTCGAGCCGGTAGGAATCGTCAAGGAAAAAGGCACGTGTTTCACTTCTCCAGTCGTTTCGCCCGATGGCAACACCATGATGTTCTTGGCCGCAAAGTATCTTGGCGAAGGCAATATGGAGATCCAGAGCCTTGACGTTTGCCCGATGGTATCCAATGGCATCCAAGGTCACACGCCGCTGGTTAATGGCAACATCACCGACCCTGCATTTAGCCCTGACGGTCGAAAGATCGCATACATCAAGCAAGATGGCGGTCACCAGGCAGTCTTTATCGCCAACAGCGACGGTGGCGATGCAAAGAACCTTACGGGCTCAACGGGCGATTACGCGACTCCGATTTTCTCGCCGCAATACAAAGAATAGATATGCCGTCATAATGGTAGAAAGGACTCGTTACTTTGCGCATTCATTACGAAGAAAGATTGTTAGCTCTCCGCAGCCATGTCATAGGCATGGGCAATCTTGCGCATGAAATGGTCCGCAAAGCCACGGAATCCGTGATCTCACTAAACCCTGGCCTTGCTAACGAGGTGATTCGTGAGGACGACGCGGTTGACGCCCTCGAACGCCAGGCAACCATCGAAGCGCTGACTTTTGTTCTACAAGAAGGACCCGTAGCCTCAGACCTTCGATTCGTCGTCTCGACGATGGGTGTGGTTGGTGAAATCGAAGAAGTCGCCGACGATGCAGTCAAACTCGCACGTCGAAGTCTCAAATTGGGCACGAATTTCCCCTCGACGATGAAGGTTCAGTTAAATGAACTGAGCGATATCGCCCGCCTTCAATTCATGAGTGCGTTGCGCCTATATTCCGAGTTTGATCCCGAACTCGCTCGTGAAATCGTAGATCGCGATAACGAAGTCGACTCCGCCTACAGCCGTGCTCGTGATCAATTGCTCGAAATCCTCAAATCGGATTCAAGTAATGCTGGTGGGCTCGTGCGTACCATCGAAGTCTTCCACGCGCTTGAGCACGTTTCAGATCACGCCGTCTCGATTGCAAAGCGAATGCAGCTCATCGACGAGCCCCCGACCGAATAAGTCGGCAGTGGGGTACTACCCCTCTTTTTGTTCGAGCAACTCAGGGCGGATGGTAATGCCGACGCGCGTAATTCGTCTCCGAGCCATATTCTCGACCCGCATCATGCCAAGCTCGGTCTCGATCGCATCGCCCGGACGCGGAATCCGCTCAAGCTGTTCAACGATCATGTTGGCGAGAGAATCTTTTTTGTCTGTGATATCAACGTCAAGTCCCAGTCGAGAAACGAGTTCGTCGTACCGAACTTCGGCCCGGGCGGACACACGACCATTGGACAAAATCTCAACTGGCGGACGCTCACTCTCCGGACTATCTTGAAGCTCACCAAAGACTTCTTCGACCACGTCTTCGAGCGAAATGAGTCCACTCGTTCCCCCATACTCGTCCAACACGATCACGATCTGCGTATTGTTTTCGCGCATCGTCTGGACAATGCGTTCCATCGGCAGATTCTCTGGGATCGCTACGAAGGGGCGGGCAATTTTATCAAGGCTGAAGTCCGATCCGTTGATCGCCCGCAGGATATCGACCGTATAGGCAATACCCACCACGTCGTCCACATCGCCTCGACAAACGGGAATCCGCGAATATCGAATCTGCGACATACGCGTCAAAACTTCTTGAAGGTTCAAGTCGATATCGAGCCATTTGATATCAAGTCGATGAACCATGATGTCGCGTGCTACGAGTGCGTCAAGCCTCAAGGCGCGAGAAACCAGTTCGGCGTGCGCCTTTTCGAGAACGCCCTCCGATGAAGTCGCCTGAATCATCGTCACCAACTCTTCTTTCGCAATCGTTTCCTTGCCCGCGTCCTTAATGTTGATGCCGAACGGTTTTAATAGAACTTGTGAAAAACCTTGGGCGCACCAAATCAAGACGGCAAAGATCTTGATGAAGATTTCAAGCGGTCGGTAGGTGGCAAATAGAAATCGTTCGGGGTACTTCAGGGCGATATATTTGGGAACGAGCTCTCCCAAAACCACAAGGAAAAACAGAACCAGAACAAACGAAATGACTTGGCTAATACCGCGATCCAGCGACGAAAATTGTTGAACAAGAAGATTCGTGATGAATGGCTCAGTGAGCGAACCCATTGCCACGCCGACCATCGTGATCCCAATTTGGGTTCCCGCGATAAACGGCGAAAGGTTCTCGGACACCTTCAAAAGATGCTTTGCGGCGCGGCTGCCCTTTTTCGCCATCGATTCGAGGCGAGACTTGCGCATCGAAACGATGGCATACTCGCCTCCCACGAAGAACGCGCTGCCAACCAGCAGCACCAACGAGATGACAATATTGGGAGCCAGTCCCGGTATTGGCGTCTCTCCTGAACTCATGGCCTCGTGTTAAGGCGCGACATAAACCTGGACTTTGCCCTGTTTAACTTTGGCAAGCCAATAGTCGATGCCCATCGGGCGTCCATTTCCATGGAGCCGTTCGAACTTATACCGATTGAACTTTTTGGTGTCGTTGGGCGAGGCTGCCGGTGAATCCCAAGCCATACAGGCCGAAGAGTGCCGGTACGTCTTGCCGTTGTAAACGAAAGACTTAACGAGTGACTTATTTTTTGGATACTCGCCGTAAGGCGGGCAGAACGGCATGTTCGGCGGGATTCCGTAGGACACGAGCAAATCGTTCTGTTTGGCGATTTCCGCTTTAACCTGTTCGTCGCTGAGCTTATTGAGGAATTTATGGTTCCACGTATGATTGCCAATTTCGGAGCCCCAACCCCGCAGCATATCGATTTTCTTTTGGATGAGCTTATGTTGGCCCCACATGACCGGCAACGTATAAAACGTGCCTTTCACAGGAAAATCCGGGTGAGTTTTGGCAAAGTCCGCCCAGATTCCGACGGCGCATTTAGGGTCGATTCTTCCATCCTTAAGGAAGTAGAACTGATTGGGGTGCGCGTCGTCAAATGTCATGACAACCGGCGAGGCTCCCGGCGGAAGATTCATCCGATTTCCGACGTATTCCGACACAGTAACCGGGCGAAAGCCCATGTTGTAAAGGTTTTCGAGGTCTTGTCGAAATTTTGAGGGTGACCGGAACATCGCATTCGAACCTTCCCGAATGTGGTGATACATCACCACAAATACTCGTCCGTCAAGGTTCGCTTTCCGGCTAGTGACGCGGACAGAACTGTGCGAAGAAACGGCTTGAGCGGGAGGCACGGTCGAATGCTGGCTGGTAGCAATGAAGCCTGCAAGAAGATTTAGCAAAGTAGTTGAGTACGCCTCCGAACCTCTATTCTACAACGAACGACCGGTTGAAAGTAGTAGGCCATCCTGGCCAATATTGCGCCCGCCAATCCGTTGGCTCTAATACGGACGGCTCTTTTAGGCGGAACGATTCAAACTTCAAAAGAAAGTCCGTCAAATCCCGGAGCGATGTTGTAAGGCCTCAAAGCATCCGAAAGTTCGTCGTGAGTCGCGCCTCCACCTGCCGAATGGTGGGTCGTAAAAACTTGAGCGCCAGCGGTGAGTGCTTGTGATTCACGCAAACGGGAGACCAGTTCAACGCACTGGGCTAAATCCATATGTCCCACATAGGGAGTTTTGTAGAACCCATCCGTACACTCCACCACAAGAGCGTGAATCTCTTTTCCAGCGAGAAAATCGAAGACTTCCTTGGGATAGAAACCGGTGTCGGTGGCATAGAGAAGTCGCCTTCCCCCGCGCTCGATCACAAAGTTATGGCACTCTTCATCGCCCTTATGGGCCGCCCGAATGGGGGTTACGGTGTAGCCGTCATAAGCAACGGGCTCATAGTTCTTGAGTTCGATTAAATCAATGGGCCACTCAGGGTACCGGTGGCGAATCATATCGCAGACCACTTCGTTTCCGTAAATCGTATATTCCAACTTTTCACATTCCACGAATGGAAACATGCCGTACTGAATTTCGCTGAGACAGAGGTGATCCTCATCGCTGTGGGTGACGAAAAGCGCCGACCACTCCCGAGGATTGATGCCCAGTCGATGCACCTGAGCGAGCGTGTCAGGACCAATATCGATCTTGAGATCTGAATTGATGAGGGCGGCAGAACGTGTTCGTAAGTCCTTACCTCCATAAGATCTTGCGTGCTTGCTGACACGGTCATCCCCATAAAATGCTGGAATTCCGTCCGCTCCCCCGGTGCCCATTAACTGAACTTTCATTCGGCTGAAAAACCCCTCAGACTCCACATTGCTACCCCGCTCCTAGGGGCATTTTTCGCAATAACCGAGCCATATGGCCGCTCGGTTCCATTATCATGGACGTCGTGCGAAAGACTTGGTGTCGTGAGAACGATCTTTTTACCTGAAAGAGACTCTTTTGAGTCTTCGAGTTTTACGTGATTATCAAGGGTTTTGATCCCAAAAGTTCGAACCAGTACCAACTTCCAATCCGATTTCGCTTCAAATGATTTTACAAATGTTTTTCCGTCGATCTCGATGATTAAATCATTTGGGCCGTACTGCCTAGGACTTAGGACGTAACCCGCTCTTAACAGATCATTTGCAATGTCTTCGAATGATCGGGTGACTTCGTAGACTAACGGGCGACTCTCTAAAGAGTCGAGATAGGAACGATCAACGAGTGCCACCAGGCAATAATCCGAACTCCGTGTTCGGCCAGGACGAGCGACCTCTTCTTGATAAGCTCGTGCCGCCGCGAAAAGCTCATGGTTTCCCACGACCAAATAGCTTCCATCTTGTTGCTCGACCACGATGATAGGATCAACATAAACTTGAAGCCCTTCAAGGAGTCGTTGGATAGGTTCCTTGGCCGAAGGCAGAACCGAGACGAGGGGCCGCAAGTGATCGAGGAGGGTGATTCCGAGTCGAAACTCGACACCTCCCGCTTCAATAATTGGATTCTCGTTGGACTCCGTTTGGATCACGATCTGATCGCGAACCCATTCCGCCCAAAGCGCCGCCGAACGGGCATAGCGAACGAACGGCGACCGATCGTCGGGTTTGCGTTCTGGATTCTTCAGGTGTGCAATCAGATCGGAATCCCACTCTCGTAACGTCCATGGACGAAAGGGAAGTAGCTCTGGCATCGTCCGAAAGCGTACCCCTTCGAATCTAAAATGACCTGGGTGGAGTATCCTGATAGCCGATGGAGATCGAGTCCGCGTTACGCCCAATCATTCATGAGGTGAACGAACGACTGGAGCAGCTTCTCCCTTCCATTGACGACGAGCCCCGGGTTCTCCACCAAGCGATGCGATACAGTTGCTTGGCTCCCGGCAAGCGGCTTCGGCCCGTCCTAACGCTCATCTGTGCTGAAGCCGCTGGCGGACAGCGCTCTGCTGCGCTGGATGCCGCATGTGCAATCGAGATGATCCACTGCTTCTCCCTCATTCACGATGACTTGCCTGCTATCGACAACGACGATTTGCGACGAGGATTGCCCACCTGTCACGTCAAGTTCGGAGAAGCCGTCGCCCTGCTCGCGGGCGATGCTCTGTTTGCATTGGCTTTTGAAGTCCTGAGTAAGATCGACGCTTCTTCCGAAGTTGCTCTCGAATGCATGCGGGTTCTGACCTTTTCGGTTGGCACATTTGGAGTCGTCGGTGGTGAGATGATCGATATTCTCAGTGAAGGGAAGCCGATCGATGCTGACACACTCGAATTGATTCATCGCCGCAAGACCGCTTCACTCATCGCGGCCTCATGCGAAATGGGTGCTTTATTTGGATCGAACGGCGATGCGCGACCAAAGCTAAGAGAATTTGGTGAGAGCATCGGGCTTGCCTTTCAGATCGCCGATGATGTCCTGAATGAGACCGCAACCGCTGAACAACTCGGCAAAGCCGCCGGCAGCGACCGAGAACGGCAAAAGGCAACCTATCCGGCCGTATATGGCGTCGAAGCCAGTCGCCAAAAAGCTCTCGATCTTGCTCAAAACGCGGTCGAAAACGTGCGCGGATTGCACCACGAAGAACTTCTGGTGGCCCTCGCAAAGTACTCGGTCGAGCGCCTCAATTAATCCCCACGTTTTCCCCAAACGGGAAACTTATCCCCATTTGAGGGGTTGAATGATATTGGGAGCTTCTTTTCGATGCGCCCCTCCGTCCCTATACGCAACAAGGGATTGTCGCGTGTAAATTGCCTGGACGGCAAAATCTGGAAAACAATGCGACCGGAAAATTTGTTTGAAAATCAAGCGACTATAAAAGTGATCGGTGTCGGCGGGGCTGGAAGTAACGCTGTGAACCGAATGATTCGAGAAGGCGTCATGGGCGTTCATTTTGTGGCGATGAACACTGACGCACAGGCTCTCTCAACGAGCCTTGCACCGAAGAAGATCCAACTCGGTACCGACCTCACCCGGGGACTCGGCGCCGGTGGCGATCCTGAAGTCGGCGAAAAGTCGGCCAAGGAAAGCGAAGACATTATTCGAGAAGAACTCGAAGATGTCGATATGGTCTTCATTACTGCTGGCATGGGCGGAGGCACCGGAACAGGTGCGGCTCCAATCGTGGCTCGAATCGCCAAAGAAATGGGCATCCTTACCGTTGGCGTGGTGACCAAGCCGTTCCTTTTCGAAGGTCCAAAGCGACGAAAGCTTGCCTCCGAAGGTGCCGAGCGCCTTCGCGAACAAGTCGATACGTTGATTACCGTGCCAAATGATCGACTTCTTGATGTTGTGAACAAGAAGACGACGATGCAACAAGCTTTTGCCGAAGCTGACGACGTGTTGAGACAAGGCGTGCAGGGAATCTCGGACATTATCCTGCTGCCCGGGATCATCAACGTCGACTTTGCCGACGTCCGGTCGGTCATGAGCAATGCGGGGGTCGCCCTCATGGGTCTTGGTCGCGCAGTGGGCGATCAGCGAGCCAAGCTCGCTGCACAAGCGGCCGCTAACTCGCCGCTCCTTGAAACGAACATTCAAGGTGCCAAGCGATTGCTGGTCAACGTCACCGCTGGCCCCGATTTCAGCATCGGTGAAGCTCACGAAGCGATGGAGTACATCCTGCAGTTCACCGACGCCGAAGAGGCCGAAATTATCATGGGCCACGTGATGAAGGATTCCGCCGAGGGCGAAGTCCAAATCACCCTTCTTGCCGCCGGTATGGACCTCAATAACCAGACCGTGGCGAACAAGGTCGACACCAGCGTCTTCGTTCAGCCGACAATTCCGGTGGAATATTCGCGACAAAGAATTTCTTCTGAGCCGATTTCGCCGATTACTCCGTCTGTACCTTTAAGTTCGGTGACCAACGAGGGCGTTCAGACCCAACTGGCCGCACCGCAACTCGAAGATATCGATCTAGACATCCCGACGTTTCTGCGACGACAGAGACTCGGAGAGTAAAGACTTTATCATTCTCCAGCCACATATCGGCCCCGACTTCAGCATCGGGGCCATTTTTTTTGCGTCGCAATCGAGATTAGTCGGAACGTAAGCGTCTCGCTTGCGAAAAAGCATCTTCATCGGCTTCCTCCAGCCTATCCCGCCTGTGTGAGAGTGGGCATTGCTTACGCTTCATATTGGTCACCTCAAAACAGCTTATTCTGCTTCCTCCGCCCCAATACATCAGAAAAGCCCTTCGCCATTCCAGATCGCGGGGTGGAGGATTACGAAAAAAATCCCCAGTCGGAGCATAAGCGTCTCGCTTGTGAGTCACCGCATGGCTGCATGCCGAGAACCACAGCAAGGTCCGCAACGAAACAACGCTCGGGCCGTATCCATAATAAAGTCATGTTTCCCTATATGCTTTCTGGCCCCCTCTACATTTCAAGCGGCACAAGTACCTCCGAAGCAAGGCTGATCGCTGAGGATACCGTCAAAGCGACTGAACAGAAAATTCAAGCCCTCGAACTCACCTGTGCCGCGATGTGGACCATCCTCAAAGACAAACTCGGAACCACCGACGAAGAACTCATCAAAGCCATCCACGAGGTCGATGCCCGCGACGGAGTCGTCGACGGCAAAATCTCTCAGTCCTCGCGCGAATGCCCTCACTGTCACCGCAAAGCCTTAACCCGAAATCCAACCAAATGCGCATGGTGTGGCGGAGACCTCGGCCCAGTCGGAATCTAGGGAAACGATGAACGAGATCGTTACAAATATAGCCGTTGATGTTATTGCTGCCGCTGTTGAGGTTGCAGGTGGAGCGATCAAAGATAAATCCACGGGCAAATCTGTCAATCAGCACGATCTAGTGATTGATGACTTAAAGCGACAACTGGATGATGCCAGAAAAGTAAACCAGGCACTTTGCGATTACCTAAAAGAAGTTCACAATCTTACCGACGACCAAGTTGCAAAGGCGGCGGGCTACAAACCGAGATCATCCAAGCGGTCCACACGGAAGACCTGCCCACACTGCCATCAACATGTTTTTTCGAGAAATGTCGCGACTTGCTTCCATTGTGGTGGAGCCCTCCGTGCGGTGGGTAGCGATGTTTAGGCTAACAGGGAAGTAAAATCGTTCCATGTTTCTTACACCGCTCATACTCGCTGTCGCCCTTCAGGGCCAGCAACCCCAACGTGTATCCTCGTTGACCGGGAATATTGAGCGGATCGAAGGGTTTGAATCAAAGATCCTTGGCAATCGGCGAAACCTCAGCGTTTACCTCCCACCCGACTACGGCAACGACCCCAAAGCTAAATATCCCGTCATTTACATTCAGGATGGTCAAAACGTATTCGATGGTGCCACAAGTTACATTCCGAATCAGGAATGGAGAGCCGACGAAACCGCCGAAATGCTAATTGGCGCGGGGATCATCGAACCGATGATCATCGTGGCAATCGACAACGCCGGAGCCGAACGCGCCAACGAATACCTGCCGACCAAATTCACCTGGAACGGTAGCGAAATCGGCGGTAAAGCCGACCTTTATGGCAAGATGCTGACCGATGAAGTCATGCCGCTCATCAACGAGAAATATCACACGAAGACCGGGCCAGAGAATACCGGCCTCATTGGCTCCTCGTTTGGGGGAGTGCTTGCCTCCTATCTCGGTGCCACCCGCCCCGAGTCCTTCGGTCGAATTGGTGCCGTTTCGCCCTCGGTTTGGGTTGACGACCGAATTCTGCTCAAAATCATCAAGCCACTGGAAAAGAAGGTCCGACGCTCTCGCGTATGGATCGATATTGGCGCGAAAGAGGGCGGCGATAGTGTTCGCGATGCCCGCGACTTGTACGACGCTTATGTCAAAGTAGGCTGGAAACCAGGAGCGGATGTTCGGTTTGCTATCGAACCCAACGCGGAGCACAATGAACTCGCTTGGGCGCGACGGTTTCCGTCGATGCTGACTTATCTCTTCCCGAAGAAGTAATGCCGCGAGCACTCATTATTGCCGGACCCAACGGCGCAGGGAAGACAACCTTCGCCCGAGAATATTTGCCGAATGAGGCTCAAGTCCTTCAGTTCATTAACGCAGATCTCATCGCCCAAGGAATCTCACCATTCGCTCCGAGCAGCGCCGACGTTCTCGCCGGGCGCATCATGATTCAACGAATTCAGGAGATGGTTGCCGAAGGGGCCGACTTTGCGATCGAAACCACCTTATCAGGCAACTGGCTAGTGAAGCACATCCTCGACTGGAAGGCGAAAGGCTACACCGTTGAGTTGTTTTATATTTGTCTAGAAAGCCCAGATATATCTGTATCGCGGGTGAAGACTCGAGTCCAGAAAGGTGGTCATCATATTCCCGAGGACGTTATCCGACGAAGATTTAAGCGAAGTTTGGAGATGCTCGAACGAAAATACAAAAGCATCGTGGATGATTGGATGGTGTACGATAATACAGGAACGAAGGCAAAGTTCATCGATGGAAAACACGCAGGCTAAATATCCGATCAGCAAAAAAGCAGAACAGGCATTGAGTGCCTTGCAACGTGGAGTTGATAAAGCCCTGAAGGAAAATGCCGATCTTGCCAAGAAATTAGACCGAGAGGCCAAGAAAAAAGCCTCCTAACAGTTTCTAAACCTCTCCGTCACGCCTCCGTCACACCCGCTGAATAGAATCGGCGTATGGTGCAATCCCAACTCAGTCGGCGCGAACTTCTTGGACATGGACTTCAAATCTCTGCCCTAGCGGCCGTCTTCCTTACGGGTTGCGGAGGCTTTTTAGGTGGCGGCGGAGGCGGAAACTCGACTTCCGCGACTGGCGCAATTTCAATTCCATCCGGTATCGCTGAAACCGACCTGTCCATCGTCGGACTGGGCAAAATCAGCGCGGTCAACGCGGGAGCATTCCAAACCTCTATCGATGCGAATGCGCCTTCGTGGGTCCTTGCCCTCCATAACCCAAGCGGAAAAGTCATCGCGATGGGCCTGTTTGATGCCACCAATCGCTCACCCCGGGTTGACGCAACATCAACCGCCGAAGCGCTCCTTTTTATGGCGCTCGATGGAAGCGCACTTCCCCAAGATGGTCGCAAGCCTCTTCTTGAGCTCATTCACGGACACTCGGCAACTGCGACCTTAGCCTCTACGATTCAAAGCCTCTGGAGCAGCGACCCGTACGCCCTCGAGACGGCCTCAACAACCCTCCAAAGCGCTGTTCTGACCGCCGCAAACGCTATCGCATCCTCAACGCCCAGATCGGCTCACCAAGCCGCTCGACCCTTCGGACTGCCCGCCCTTATGCTTATCGAGCCGAGCAACGAAGTCGACGGTCTCACGGTCGTCCAAGCCGACAACAGCCTTGCGTACCAAGTTCAAAACGCACGCCGGCGAAACAGCCTCATGTACACCTATTTGGTAGCCCATGTTGACGACAACGGCACCCGAACCGACGTCACACCCAAACAAGTTGGCAATGTGCTCGAAATTCCCGCTACCAATTCACTCTTAAATCTCGGAAGCGGCTGGCATCCCAAAACCACGATCCCAGTCTCGCTCAAACTCGATGGAAACGACAAAAAATCCATCTACGAACTGGTCGCCTTCAATACCGTCTTTGGCGCCAATGATCCCGCAGTCTACGGGCTTGAGCGTTACGCCGGAGTCGTCGACCAATGGAAAGAAGACGTTCGAAACCTCCACGCCACTATGGTGCTGAGCTATGTCACTGGAATCATGTTCGATGCAATCGGAATCGGCGGCATCACATGGGGTATCGCCGAATTGACTGCCACGATCACCAAACTCACGGCCGTCAGCAGCAATCTGGTCTCGCTGTTGATCGGATCACAAGATGGCTACGCGCTCATTCCCCTCACCAAACAAGTCATCCAAAAGTTCTTGACCGGCAACTTCTTGTCTCCCGCCGGAGTTGAAGCCTTCCAACCACTGTTGGCGAAAGCCGAAGGACAAGTCGCCGCCGACCTCGCGGCGGGGCAAGCGGCCGCCGAAGTCTATGTCGCCATGCGCGCAGCACTTCGAATCTTCCTCGCCGTGGGGGCGATCGGTCTTGCTGCCGACCTCGTCGCCGTCGGGGTCGATACGTCAACGGGCGAACGGGGCGATCTCTTCACTGTAACCTTGTTCGAGCCCAAAGTCGCGTTAAGCCCAGCCAACGGAACCTACACGCCCGGAACGGACAAAACGATCGAAGCGCAGGCACCCGGCGTTGCCCAAAGTCACCTCTCCTATCACTGGAAGCTGAGCGGATCAAACTTAGCCAATCTCTCGGATGGAACCAATATCGGGCTCGATTTTACGTCGACTTCCAAGACGGTTAATCTTGCGACAACGCCATCCACCCAAGGAAACCTGACGGTGACTGTTACCGTGACCGATACGTCAACCTCAACCGTCGTCGGTACGGCCACTGCGGTCTATGCCGCCGGCGCAACTCAAGAATTGAGTTACATTCTCCAACCTTTCGGACCCAACGGATACTATCCTCAGGGTGGTGGCGTGGCGGTGGCCTACATCCCAGTCAAGCTCAAAAGCACTGAGCAGACGGTGAAAGTAGTGGGCTCGACAACCACCGGAATATCCATCGATTACCGCATTAAGCTCCCAGCTTCCAGTGCAACAATCGACCACACAACCAAGCCAACCCAAGACCAGCTTTATGGTGGCTACGACGCGATCACTCTTGGCACGATCTACGCCTATCACTTCAGCAATCCCAACGGCACAAGTGGCGAAATTATTATTTGGTGGAATTACGGTGACGAGATTTGGCTCGTGCCCTATGATCGAGTCTGGAATAACGGCACCCCAGTTGGATCAGACCTCGGTAGTTCTGGCGACGCTCTCGCGGCGGTCAAAGCCGGAATGGCACCCTGGACTATCTCGGTAACCCCCGTGTAGAGCGAGCATGTGTCCGTCACGGCATCGTCACACCCAAACAATACAATTCAGTTCATGGTTCAATCAGGTCTCACTCGACGTGAAGTTATCGGCAAAGGGCTCCAACTCTCCGCTCTCGCCGCCGTATTCTTGACCGGCTGCGGTGGGTTCCTGAGTGGCGGAAGTGGAGGTGGAGCCTCGAGTTCCGTAACCGGAACCTTCGCCCTGCCCAATGGTATCGCCATGGCCGACGTATCGATCGTCGGTCTCGGAAAAGTGAGCCCGCTTACGGCGACGGGGTTTCAGACCCTCGTCAGCGGCAACGCTCCTTCATTCGTTTTGGCGGTCCACGGCCCCACCGAAAAAGTCATCGGCATGGCGATATTTGATTCGACCGATGCAGTGAGGACCATGGACGCGACGTCGGCGGCCGTAGCTCTGCTCTTCATGGCTCTCGACGGAAGTGCTCTGCCGGCAGATGGACGAAAAGCTCTGCTCGATCTCATCAAGAGCCATTCCGCGACAGCTACCTTGGCAGGTGTCATCCAAACCCAATTGAACAGCGATCCCTATGCGCTCGAAACCGCCAATTCGACGCTTCAATCGGCAGTCAGCGAAGCGGCTCATGCAATCGCCTCAGCTTCGCCAGGCGTCGCGAGGCCATCGGCCCGTCCTTTTGGACTCCAAACGCTGATGCTCGTTGAGCCGAGCAACGAAATTGACGGATTGACCGTCGTCCAAGCCGACAACAATCTCGCCTATCAAGTCCAGAACTCTCGCCGACGAAGCAGTCTCATGTACACCTACTTGGTCGCTCATGTCGACGATAACGGCACCCGAACCGACATCACACCTCAACAAGTCGGAAACGTCCTCGAGATTCCTGCGACGAATTCGCTCTTGAATCTCAGCAGTGGATGGCATCCAAAGACTTCGATCCCTGTTTCGTTGAAACTAGAAGGAAATGATCGAAAGTCGATCTATGAGCTCGTGGCTCTGAATACTGTTTTTGGTGCCAACGATCCAGCCGTTTACGATCTCGATCGATACGCCGGTGCCGTGAGTCAGTGGAAGCAAGACGTTCAAAATCTCCATGCGACCATGGTTTTGAGTTATGTCGCCGGAATCATGTTCGATGCCATCGGTATTGGTGGCATAACCTGGGGCATCGCCGAATTGACCGCGACGATCACCAATCTCACGGCGACGACGACGAATCTCGTTTCGCTTCTCGTGGGCGCTCAAGATGGGTATGCGTTGATTCCGCTTACCAAAACGGTAATCCAACGCTTCTTGACGGGAAGCTTCCTTTCACCCGCCGGAGTTGAAGCCTTCCAACCACTGTTGGCGAAAGCCGAAGGTCAAGTCGCCGCCGATCTTGCGGCTGGTCAAGCCTCGGCATCCGTCTATGTGGCGATGCGCGCAGCCCTGCGTATCTTCCTCGCCGTTGGCGTCATCGGCCTGGCGGCTGACTTGGTCGCCGTCGCAAAAGATACGTCAACCGGTGAACGAGGCGATCTCTTTACCGTGACCCTTTTCGAACCAAAAGTCGCTCTCAGTCCGGCGAATGGTTCCTATTCGCCGGGCACCGACATGACTATCGAAGCTCAAGCACCTGGAGTGGCCCAAAGCCACCTCTCCTATCATTGGAAGCTCAGCGGCTCGAACTTGGCGAATCTTTCGGATGGAACCAATGTTGGGCTTGATTTCACGTCGACTTCCAAGACGGTCAATCTTGCGACGACCCCCTCGACCCAAGGAAACCTGGCGGTGACGGTTACCGTAACGGATACGACGACCTCTACGGTCGTGGGAACGGCTACTGCGGTCTACTCAGTCGGAGCCGTGCAAAATTATTCTTACATCCAGCAACCATTTGGCCCTAACGGCTATTATCCTCAAGGCGGCGGTGACGCGATCGCTTATATTCCCGTCAAGCTGACAGGAAGCGAACAGATTCTTCACGTGGATGCGATTCACGACTTGTGGGGCGACGCACATTACAAAATCAAGATTCCACCGGCCAGCACGGCCATTGATCATACTGCGAATGTGACCTCCGCTCAACTTTATGGCGGAACCGCTGGCGTCGTGCAGGGGCGAATCTATGATTACTCCTACCACGGCACCGAAGGATATAGCTCGACGGTGTTCAATAACTCGATCACGTGGTGGAACTATGGTGATGAACTTTGGCTTGTTGTTGGGGTGGGTCGATGGGATAACCGAGGTGCGTCAGCGGGTGTCGATGGCAACGGTGGCGACGCGATTACAACGGTCAAAGGCTTTGCGGCTAAATGGCATATCACCATCGAACCCGTTTAGAGGCTCTTTTTGAATGGATCAATTCACTGTTGGAGCGCAGGCTTTTAGCCTGCGTAGTGGTTGAAGTCCATGGGATCATGGGCATCTTCTAGGCGGATCATTGGAATGCCTTGCTTGGGCAGGACAAGACTTCAGGGTAGGGGTAACGGATATCTGGGCTCGTCCAAGGGAAATGATGCAGGCCCTTAATACACCAAATTCCCGCGATCTTCCCAAACAAAGTTGCTTCTCCGGATGGAGAAGCCGGTAAGCGAGGAACGTAGCGAACCGGATGAGGGGAACCGCGCAACGAAAGTCTTAATACTATTAACCTGTACTCTGCATTTCCACCGCAATCCCGGCGATCTTCCCAATCAAGGTTGCTTCTCCAGATGGAGAAGCCGGTAAGCAAGGAACGTAGCGAACCGGATGAGGGGAACCATGCAGCGAAAGGCTTAATAGCGTTAACCCCTACTCTGCATTGCCACCGCAATCCTGGCGACCAAGCCAAAACTTGTTACCAGAGGGGTCGATGAACACGCGAAGCAGTGTGAATCGGGGGAGTAGTGACAGACGACGTAGCCGCCCAATCTCCGCGATCTTCCCAACCAAAGTTACTTCTCCGGATGGAGAAGCCGGTAAGCAAGGAACGCAGCGAACCGGATGAGGGGGAACCGTACGTGGCTGGCCTCAAGCCTATGAGGACAGTTTAAACACGCGAAGCTGTGTGCAGCGGCAACTAACGGCAGACCAAAGCCCCTTAACCCTACCTGTTACGGAGAAAAAGGGGCTTTTGTAATTTACTTGTTTCGCTTTCGGCGGAGAAGGGCGATAAGGCCAAGACCAACGGCTGCGAGGCTCGTTGGTTCGGGAACCGCCTGAACAAAACTCACATCATCAATGCCAATGATAAAGGAATTCGTTCCCAACTCGCCTCCGTCTGTCACATTGTAGTTAAAGGCAAAACGACCAGAAGTCGGGCCGCTAAGCCCACTGAGCGTGGCCGTAAATTCAGTGTAATCGCCCGGGTAGTCGGTCGCGTTAAGATTAGGATTGACTGCCACCAAAGTCGTCGTGAAATCAGAAACGTCGGTGCTTGTTCCGGCGGTGCTCAATTTCAAAAGGAGCCGATCTGCCCAGGTTGCGGGGTTATCTCGCGTCCTTGTCCAAAAGCTGATGGTATCTCCATTATTAAAGGTAAGCACCGGAGACATCATATAAAGGTCAATGTCGCCCATGCCGGTGGAGCCGACTCCGGCGGTTGACGCATAGTTTGCGCTCAAGGCTCCAAAGCCAGTATGAGCCGGTAGGGGGTCAAAGGTCGTAAAGGCGCCGTTTCCAAACCAGCCAAGCGCTCCAACCTGAGGGCTCGCGTTAATGGCATGCCAAGTGCCAGAGTCGAAAATGACGTCGTCTCCACCTGGAGTGTTCCCGATCGTTCGGTAGGACCCATTGATAAAGCCGGTTGGGCCGGACTCGAAGCCTTCGGTAAGGTCAGCAAACGAAGCTGCCGCCTGAGTAAGGAAAAGGATGACTGATAATTGTTTGATCATAAGATGCCTCCCTACAAGGGAATACTATTTCTGAATAGGCCCTGCCAACAGCAAAGCCTTAATGCCAATCATAGAGAACGCCTATCAAATAGGCTACAACTGATTGAAATTCTTACACTTTTTATTCGCCGGAGTTGTAGATTCGAAATGAACTTGGCTCATCAGCATCGAGCCGAGAAACAAGCCAATAAAATTGGGCATGGGCTCCCTAAACGTTAGCGTCTGCTTTTATCTGTGGAGTCGATGCAAACAAGGACCGAGCACTTTCGCTTTGATCCGAGGCTTTCTCCTAATCTCGTCGGTCGTTAGCCGAGGCATTGATAGGTATTGGTTGCGAGGGCATCTCGAAGATTCCCATGCGTTTAGCATGTGGGCGGACGAGACGATTTACCGTCCCGTGACCTCATGGCACAAAATGAAGTACCCGATGGCGCGATGAAGACTCTTAGTCGTGTGAATCGTAGCAGCTTCGACAACCCCTCACCACTTCAGTAAATCCTGCCTTAAACATGTTGTGTCATAATTGCCAACGTGAAAACACCTTCTCGAAAAACTTCAACCATATTTACTTGCGCGTTCACCGCGTTGCTGTTGACAACGAATTTGAATGCGAATCAAACTAAATCGCTTGAGTTTGGCGAAAAGAATAGAGGCAAAGAGGTCGAAATTCCGGTTGGAAAAACGTTCCACGTAAAATTGCCTTCCAATCCAACGACAGGCTATTCCTTATATCTGGCTACGAATGGTCAAGAGCCGTGGCAACTGATAAGCCGAACTTACAAGGCAAGTGAAAGTAAAGGAAAAGTGGGTGTTGGCGGATTCGAAACGATGACTTTTCGAGCCAAAAAGCGTGGCCAAGGACAAATCATCGTCATACCGGCAAGATCTTTCGATTTCAATGAATCAATCAAACAGTCAGACGCATATATCCTTAAGGTGACCATCAAATAATCATCTCAATCCTCGGCGGATGAGGGGTAAGTAATTGAGTTGCACTGGTAGTTCTAATCTCGTCGGTTAGAACTACTAGTGCTTAACTATCAAGTTACTGAAACATTGCGAATTTCGAAAGCCTTATCATTAATAAAGTGCATTTGTGGTATTGGAAATGGCAAAATCCATGAGTCTCATTCTCTCACTTGTTGGGCGCAAGCAGTTGCTAAACAGCCTGCGCTCGTAGCTTATGCAACTCCATCTTTATTCTGCATTGCCACCGTAACCTCCGATATCTTCCCAATCGAAGATGCTTCTCCGGATGGAGAAGCCGGTAAGCAAGGAACGCAGCGAACCGGATGAGGGGGAACCGTACAACGAAAGGCTTAATCGCGTTAACCCCTACTCTGCTTCGCCACCGCAATCCCGGCGATTGAGCCAAAACTTGTTACCCCTTTGTAGATGGGTCGATGAACACGCAAAGCAGTGTGAATCGGGGGAATAGTGCCTGACGACGTAGCCGCCCAATCCCGGCGATCTGCCCAAACAAAGTTGCTTCTCCGGATGGAGAAGCCGGTAAGCGGAGGAACGTAGCGAACCGGATGAGGGGAACCATGCAGCGAAAGGCTTAATCGCGTTAACCCCTACTCTGTTTCGCCACGGCAATCCCGGCGATTGAGCCAAAACTTGTTACCAGAGGGGTCGATTCACACGCGAAGCCGTGTGAATCGGGGGAGTAGTGGCAGACGACGTAGCCGCCCAATCCCCGCGGTCTACCCAATCAAGGTTGCTTCTCCGGATGGAGAAGCCGGTAAGCAAGGAACGTAGCGAACCGGATGAGGGGGAACCATGCAACGAAAGGCTAACTATTAACCTGTACTCTGCATCGCCGCCGCAATTCCGGCAATCGATTGAAGCATCGCCTCACGCCACGTCCCCTGCTTCTCTTCGTCCGACAGTTTCTCCCAGCGATCCATCAAATGAATCTGCAACTTATTGATCGGCAACGTCAACGGATTTCGGAACATGACCGTCTGCCGAATGACCTTGGAATTCTCAAGTAAATCCGACTCGCCCGTCACCGCTAACAACGAAGACTTAGTCAATTCAAACTCATGCAGAATTCGCTCCCAAATTTCGTGATGCGACGACCGGACCGCGTACAGCGCCGCCGTCTCCATGTGCGCCCGAACAAGTTCCAACTGAGCATTATCGATGACGGTTCGGAAGAAAGGCCATTCGCGATACATCGTTTGCAACGTCTCTTGTCCACCCTCGGCAAGGTAAGAAGAAAGCGCGGTACCAACCCCATACCAGCCAACCAACAGCGCACGGCTTTGCACCCAAGCAAAATTCCACGGAATCGCTCGTAGCCCTTCCACACCCTCAGCCGCCGATCCCGGCCGATAGACCGGTCGAGAAGCGATGGGCAGCAAGCTGATATGGTCAATTGGGGTTGCCTGGGTATAAAAGTCCCAGAAGCCAGGAGTTTCATAAACCAGTGAGCGATAAGCCGCTCGCGACTCATCACCGAGTCGATCCATGATGGATTCATACTCGGAATCATAGTCACGCTCGTTCGGCTCCGCCGTTGCGAGCAAGCAAGCCGAAACGATTTGTTCGAGGTGACGATGAGCAATGGCTGGAAGTGAGTAGCGGAAACTAATAACTTCGCCTTGCTCAGTAAATCGAATTTGACCGTTAAACGTTCCGCGTGGCTGACTAAGGATCGCCTGAGACGCTCGTCCCCCGCCTCGCCCTACCGTTCCACCACGCCCGTGGAAAAGTCGAATCGGAATTCCAACTTCTTCCGAAACCGCCGCAATCTCGCGCATTGCCGACTGCAATGCCCAGTTTGCCGCGAGATAACCTCCGTCCTTGCTGCTGTCGCTATAGCCCAGCATGACTTCCTGGTATCCAATCGAGTCGACATATTCGCGGTAAACCGGTAGATTGAATACCTGGCGCAGCAAGGGACCACAATGCTGAAGATCGTCAACTGTTTCGAACAGGGGAACGATGTTGGGCTTATTGGCCAATGTTCCTTCTTCTTTCAGAAACAGCATGACTTCCAACATGTCGCTCACCGAGGTGGACATCGAAGTGATGTAAGTGCCCATGCTTGGCTCTTGAGTCATCAGCGAAATCGGACCCAATACCATCGCCAGACCTTCGGTCTCTGAGGATCGAATCAAGGGGCGCGGGTTACTGATCTCCCGTACGAGAAGCTCAATACGCTCTGGCTCGCTTAATGTGCTGTAAGCCTCAGGAGAGGGAAGTAAGCCGGCTTGGGCTAACAGAAGTCCCATCGCCTTTTCATGGACTTTGCTATGCTGCCGCACGTCGACATTGGCGAGGTGATTGCCAAAAATGCTCAGGCGACGAAGCGTATTTTGAAGGCTGCTTCGTAAAGAGAGATGCGCTCCCTCCGTCGTCGAGATTGAATGTTGAATGGTGGCAAGCGCTTGCTCTACCATCGGAATCGAGGGGGAATTCGTGCCAAGATATCCTAGTAAACCTAGTAGTAAAAGCACATAAGGCTCTTGCGCGTAGCGATCCTTCTCAAACTTCTGAAGGTAGGCATCAAATCGCTCAATTTCTTCGTTGACGGCCTCAGATTCCCCAACAAACTTAGTGGACTGGGTGAACTCCCACCGCAGCTTTTCAACTTCTCCTCGATGGCGCGGAATAACCATATTCCGCATGGTCGCGACCGCATCCTGCGTCGCTGAGGCCGTAACGTTTGGATTTCCGTCTCGGTCGCCACCGATCCACGAGTGATAGCGAATAATATTTGGCACCACTACACGCTCACCCAAAACTTCTTCGAGCGCATCTTCAAGGTCGCGATAGAGCCACGGCACGACCTCATAAATGGTCCGATCAAAGAAGTACAGCGCATTGCGCACCTCTTCGTCCACCGTCAAGCGCTGAGATCGCATCTCGTCGGTATGCCAAAGCTCGGTGATCACGTTTTCGAGATCAAGACTGATCGAGCGGCCCGCATCCAAAGGAGCATTCAGGTCGTTCGAACCCTCTTGTTCGGCCAATAAATGCGAAACCTCTCGCAATTTGTCCAGGACGACCTTTCGTTTCGCTTCCGTCGGGTGCGCGGTCAACGTGGGCGCAATCCAAAGGCGATTTACCGACTCAAGCAGCTTCTCTCGACCATGCTGCTCATAAATTCGACGAACGGTCTCGCGAATCGATTCTTTGCGCGGGGTCCGTGCCCGATTGACCCGCACAATCTCCTTCTGCTCCGCCGAATTGATGAGCTGAAAGAGCATCGTAAAGGCTTTGCCGAGTTCTCGCAGTCCTTCCGGAGTTGCTAATTCAGGATGTGCAAGTGCGTCGAGCGAGCAGGCAGGATTGTGAACCAACTCTCTCGCCGTTTCAATGATCCATGCGCCTTCTTGCTCTAGCAGAACTTTTCCCAGCACCTCGTCAAGAAGTTGAATGTCTTTGCTGAGTTCGGGCGATAGACCAAAGGAAAGCGGATCGAGATTAAGGAAGGGTTGGTTTTTCACGGTCGGGGGAGCAGCGAATCGGCGTTCGCAAGGTTATAAGAGAGCACGGCGAGACTGGTGGACATCTGTTTGAGTGAGTCAGGAATCACTTCTTCGTAGCGGTCATATTGCGTATGCCAAACATGCGGATATTCCTGCGAGCCCGCTTTGTGCATATAGAAGGCCGGCACCTTCTTCTCCCAAAAGGCAACCTGATCGCTCCCACCCTCAGCCTTATAGGCATCCATTGGAGTGAACGCCATCGGCATCGAAGGGAAGTTACGCGTCATGAGATCAAAAACCGGAGCGAAATACGACTCCCATTTGGGAAATCCTGGCGTCCCCGATTCGTAATTCGATCCGTGGTCATCAACAATGCAAGCGCTGATTTTGTCGAGGTCGGCGGCATGTGCGTTCACGTAACCCCGCGACCCGATGAGTCCCTGCTCCTCACTAGCAAACAAAATAAATCGAATCGTCCGTTTGGGTTTCAATCCACTTTTCACAAGGAGCCGAGCAGCCTCTAGCGTTGCGCACGAGCCCGTTCCGTTATCGTTGGCACCTTGCGAACCCGGCGTATCCCAAGAATCGAGGTGCCCGCCGATAATGACGGCTTCGTCAGGTTTTTCAGTCCCTTTAATCTCAGCGATAACATTGCTGATAGCGATCGGTCCCTTAACCCATCGGTTGTCGATATTGAATTCCGCTACCGTCTTACGGCCAAAGCGAACGTTTCGGTTGAGGCGATCCCAATCGTCCTTTCTTATCGTTACTTCGACGTTGGTCGGGTGCTTTTCGAAAGTCTTATCCTTCCAGGTTCCATGCGAAAACAGGAGATCGCTCTTTGATCCATAGACGACTCCCAGCACTCCTGAATTCGAAATCGCTTCCATCAATTCGGCATCCTTCTTCGGAATCTGGGGCCCCCTCATACTCACCGGTGCCGACGCCAAAACCCACGCTCCCGCTAACCGGCTCTTCGCCTGACGAAGCTCATCCATCGAAGTGGGCGCAAGAACGACCGGACCCCGTTTAGGGCCGTTAGTTCCGGGCATCCAACAGTTGGTCGAGAACTTGATTTCTGACCGAAACGGCTCGACCATCCAGGCCGAGTTATTGGGGCCCCGATGAAAGCCAACTGGAACATCGGCAACCTTCTCAAGATGAACGTTCACACAACCAAAGGAACGAAACTTTTTCAACGCCCATTGCTCGGCCTTTTGTAACTCCGGCGAACCCGAGACCCGCGCCCCAATGTCAAAACAGAGCTCATGCAGATGGCGCATCACCCGATTGTCCGCCTTGCTCAAATCGATGATCCGTTGCAGGTCAGCCTTTTGAGTTTGAACCGCAAGCGCAAGCGAGAGAATCGTCACGGCCTCGGCATCATGGTCTCGGCGTTTGCAATATTGAAGGCAACCACCGCCATGCTCGTCGACATCTGCTTCAAATATTCAGGAACGGCTTCCTCATATCGATCGAACTGCGTGTGCCAAATATGCAGATACTTCTGCTTGCCCGCCTTGCCCATAAAGAACGAGGGGACGCCCTTGGCCCAAAAGGACGCTTGATCGCTGCCGCCGCTGGCATCGTATTTCTCGACCGGCGAAAACTTCATCGGCATATCTGGGAAAGCCTTTGTCATCGCCGCAAACGAATCCTCAAAAAACGGTCCCCACTTCGCCAGTCCGACCGCGCCGCTCTCGTAATTCGAGCCGCCGTCGTCCACGATGCACGCGCTAATCTTCGGAATCTCAGCCTCGTGCTGCTTCACATAACCCGTCGAACCGAGTAGCCCTTGCTCCTCGCCGGTAAACAAAATAAACCGGATCGTCCGCTTCGGTCGAACTCCGCTCTTCATGATCAGTCGCGCCGCCTCAAGCGTCGATGACGACCCGGTACCATTGTCGTTCGCACCTTGCGATCCCGGCGAATTCCAAGAGTCCAGGTGTCCGCCCAAAACCACAATTTCGTCGGGCTTCTCCGTCCCTTTGATCTCGGCCACAACGTTATGCACTGCGATCGGACCCTTGATCCATCGATTGTCGAGATTAAACTCCACAACCGGATCTTCCCAATTCAAGATGCTCTGCCGAAGTGCTTCCCAATTGTCGTGTCGAATCTGCACCTCGACCGTGGTCGGATGATTCTCAAAGGTTTTGCCCTTCCAGCTTCCGTGGGTCCACACATTTTCACCCGGAGACCCGTAAACAAAGCCCAAAGCCCCGGCATCGATGACCTTCTTGCGCATCGTCTGGTCCTCTTTGTCCGATTGTGGCCCTCGCATCGTCACCTTGGCGTCGCTCAAAATCCAAGCGCCTTTAATCTTGCTCTGGATTCCCTCAAACTCGTCGTCGGTATGCGGCATCATCAGCACCCGCCCGCGCTGAGGCCCCTTCGTCCCCGGCATCCAGCAATTCGTCGAAAAAGTAAGCGGCATCTTGCGCGGCTTGATCATCCACGCGCTGCTGTCGGCGCCCCGCTCAAACCCGACCGGAACGTCTTCCCACTTCTCCAGATGCGCGTTCGTAAATCCGAACGACTTAAATTTCGCCAACGCCCACTGCTCGGCACGTTGAAGTTGCGGTGAACCCGTCGGTCGCGCCCCAATCTTCGTGCAAAGCTCCTTAAAATGAACCATGACCTGATTGTTTTTGAGGCTCAACTCAATGATCCTTTCCGCAGGCGCTTTCGGGCCAAACCCAAGAGCGACGGACGCGAGAAGCGAAAGCGAAATCATGAATTAACTATATCCGTTTCATGCGGGAGGGTGGGCGTCTCGCCCGCCAAATTACCCTGCCAACTCCCAACACATGTCGGAGGGTGGGCGTCCCGCCCGCCAATTCTCCTTCCCCTCGCCCTGCTTACTCGCCCTTCGCCCTTAAAAACTAATTCATCACCCGCGCCAACAAGAAGTTCGCGACATACACCAGCACCATGCTGATCACGACCGTATTCGTCGTCGCCCGCCCGACTCCCACCGCGCCGTTCTTGGTCCGCATCCCTTGCTGGCAGGCCACCAGAGCCACGATCAGCCCAAAAAATGGAGTCTTATAAATTCCGCCCAACAGGTCTGAGGTCTGCGTATATTGATTGATCGAGTTAAGATACGTTCCGCTCGGAACCCCTTCGTTGACCGCCACGAGCCAGCCGCCAAACGACCCGGCCCACATACACGTCAGCCCCAAAATCGGCAGCATCAGTACAGAAGCTACGACTCGCGGGACCACCAAATAGTTCGTTGGATGGACGCTCAACATTTTCAGCGCGTCGATCTGTTCTGTGACCGCCATGGTCCCGATCTGTGCGGCCATGGCTGACCCGCATCGTGCTGAAACCATAATCCCCGCCAAAACTGGACCGATTTCTCGTGTCATCGATAGGGCGACGGTTGCGCCGACGAATGTCGTGGCTCCATATTTCAGCAAGAATTGGCTGATGTAGAGGGACAGAACTGCGCCGCTAAAAAATCCTGTGAGGGTGACGATTGGGACGGAATTAACTCCGACGAAAGCCATTTGGCTGAGGGTCTCTTTGAACTCAAAACGGCTTGTTAGGAGGCGTTTGGCGGCATCGAGGAAGAGGATTGTGATTTCGCCGACAAAGGCGAAGAATGTATCGAACGGACGAACGATGTCCGCGAGGAATCCTTTGTCTGCGCGCGCCATGGCTTTAGTCTAGCAGGTGCTTGGGTTTTGGGTGCGTTGACACCGCGCGTGTCTCTGTTAGCGAATGTTATTCATGAAATGGAATATGGATATCTCGTACAAATAGCTGGAACTTTGAGGTTGAAAAGCAATATCATAGTTGATAAGATTAAAAGGAACGACCGTGACACCAAAGTATCTTAAGGGGTTTTGTGCTTTGTGTGCAGTGTGGATCTATCTCTCCAGCTGCGTCGTCATCACGCGCATGCAGTTCGCGTCGTTCGTGACCAATGCGACCGGGCTCCGGCAAGAATTCGTGCTCAATGTCATGAAAGGCTCGTGGTGGCTGGCGGACCGGATGTATCACGCGTTCGAATTTACGCTGTTGACTACGCTGCTGCTGCATGCGTTTCCTTATTTTAAGCGACGGCCGTTTGCTGCGCTGCCGCTGGTGATGGCGTTTGCGGCGTCGGACGAGTTCCACCAAATGCTGGTGAACCCCAAGGCGGCTCACACCTACGATGTCGTGGTCGACTCGCTTGGCGCTTTCATCGCGCTTTATATGTTCATCCGGGTCCAGATCAAACAGGACGCCCTCTCGATGAACGCGGCCTAATCGTTTGCCTTCGGCGGGATAGGATAGGTAATCCGATCGTCGGGACCTAGGTTTCCAACCTGCGAAAAAAACTACTCGCCGCTACAGATGGCCTCAGCTTGTTCGATCACAAACCGAACCGCCGCTTCTTCCAAATCCGGAGGATAACCATGAACCCGCAAAATTCGTTTGATCAGACGTCGCAAATTTGCCCTTGCACTTTCCCTTACTCGCCAGTCGATGGTCGTATTCTTCCTGACTGTCGACAAGAGCTCCTTCGCAATCTCCGCAAGCTGCTTGTCACCCATGATGGTAATTGCGCTTTCGTTCGTGGCGAGGGCATCGTAAAAGGCTTCTTCGGCTTCGTTTAGTCCTAGCTTCGAGCCCTGATTTCGTTGGTCGCGAAAGTCTTTCGCCATCGAAACCATCATCTCGATCAGTTCCGCCATTTCGATTGCCTGATTCGTATATCTTCGAACCGCCTCTTCCAACATCTCGGCAAAAGTTCGCGCTTTAACAACATTCGTCTTTGACTTCAGCGCGATCTCGTCGTTCAAAAGTCGCTTAAGCATTTCAAGCGCAAGGTTCTTGCGTGGAAGATTCTTTAAGTCCTCCAAAAATTCGTCGGAGAGCAAGGCAATATTCGGCTTTTCCATGCCCGCCGCACGGAACAAATCCACCACCCCTTCCGGCAAAATCGAACGCGACACCAACTGACGAACTGCCAATTCCTTTTCTTCCTTCGTCTTCGAAGCCCCCGGTTTGGGCACGTTCTTTTCTTTCTGATACGCCGCTCGAACGGATTGGAAAAACGCGACTTCGAGCTTATGCTCGATGGCCTTTTCATGCGGAACGGACAACGCATAAGCTTGTCCGAGTTCATAAACTCGAAGCGCAAAACGCGCCTGCTTTTCCTCGTCAAATCCCAATACTAAGTCGAGCGCATCCGCGAGCAATTCCAAACGGTCCTGCGGGGTCCCGGTCATCCAATCATCGTAAGTAAAGCCGTGAAGCAACCCACGACAGGTGTCGAGGGATTCCAAGAATTTCTTAACCGCCTTCTCTTGCCGCTCAGCCGCATCTTCAGGTTCCTCACCCGTCACATGGGCATACTCGGCAAGGGCTTT
>JBEHXE010000018.1:0-69623 GCA_048498855.1 Armatimonadota bacterium
ATGGGGTTTTTGGCCGATGCGGCAGAGCCGTTCGGCGTTGAAGTGCTGCAATCGATGGGAGAGCCGCTTTGCAAGGGCCACACCAATGGGCCATAAAGTCAAGAACGACGACCTTGCCGCGAAGCTCCGAAAGTCCGGCAAAAGCGCCAATCGAATGATCGGAGAGCACGTTAGGAGCGACCTTTCCTATCAATGCTTGATGGCCATCCAGCGTGACGGGCTGCTTCGGCGCGGAACCATTCACTTGAGCGATGGCATCGTCAACGGTTTTAAGCGGATTATTGCCGTGGCCATCCTCGCTCTTTCCGGCTTTAACGATCTGAATTCGCAACGCGCGCAGGCCCTTGAGGGCGGCTTGCTTTTCTCCCCCATGATCGACCGCAAGATACTTAGCGGCGCCGATATCGCCATAGGCCGCGATTCGCCATATCCTGTCGCTGTCGTTCAGCGGATTCTCAAAATGAATCCGATCGATGAGCGTATCGTAGATCTGGGCAACCTCTTTCGGATGCTCTTTTGCAAGCTCGAAAAGTTGGCGTCGGATACCCACGTGGAAATGCCCAACAAGCGATGGTCCACCAAAAAATCCCATATTTCGGATTCGGCGTTCGGCATCGGTCAGCTTGCCCTCAGACAATAAGCGTCCGACGACGTCGGCATCGATGGTGAACATTTTCCATGTTTCGGCTCGGTCGGCCTTCTCAAGCAGAATGCTTGCGCCCGCAGTTTGATTCGCTTGTCGGAAGAGCGGAATCCAGTCATACGCCTCGTCTGCATCGAGCGTCTTCGGATCGACCTTGTCGACGCTAAACCGTACGAAGTCTTGAATCTTCTTTTGTTCAGCTTCAATGTCAACGGACTGACCCTGACTGATCCGCGTATCCAAGTCTTTTTTCATGGCCGCGACTTGCTGCACGATCGCTTTGGGCGAAGACGTATCTTGGGGTGCGACGAGGGGAATACCTAAGAGTGCTAATGCGGGAAGGAGTGTATAGATTCTCATTGGTTTAGAAGCGGCTTCACCGATTGTTCAAACTTTGCCTTCAGGCCAGGATCCGTTACTTTTTCGAAAACCTTCCATGCGAAAGCATTATTGCGAACCCAGGCTTCTCGGTCCCCCACTTCCTGAGAATCAAATTCATTGAGGAGTTGGGCGGCTTTGGCATTTGGGTCATCTTTTGCCAACTTATCCGCAGGTACAAGTTGGCTGTTGTCTGATTTCGAGCAACCCATTAAGGAAACTGCAACAAGACATAGGGTCAAGATAAGCGGAAGAAATCTCATAGGAAAGGAATCCGCCCGGCCCTCATGGCCGAGCGGAGGGTTGGGATTAGTTGTACGGGTTCGTCGACGATTTGTCGGGAACGTAGTAGTAGTTCGTGTTCGCTGGCGCGGCCGCACCGGGTGTAATGCTCACGCCGGGACCAACGAGGAATCCGGTCGAAGAGGCTTTACAATAGGCTGAGTAGCTGCCAACATAGTCCGGCATGATCGTGTGCTGGATCGACTTTGCATGAGTGTCTTGGAAGGCCACGTTGGCTCGAGTTCCATGACGTCCTTGAATGTTTGCCGAAGTACAGCTTCGAGCATTCAACGTCGAAAGGCTCTTTGGCAATGCAAGCCCATTGAAGCTTGAGCTTCCAATTCCGTAGCTGGTGGGAGCAAACCCTGCGTCCGCCAGCAAGATCGAGTTAGAGACGTCTTCCCAAGAGGTTGCATTCGGGAACGGCCCGTAAGTACCCGTTGCCGTTGCTTGGGAATAGACGAGAAGGATGTTCTTATCGTAACCCAAAGGAGCGTCGGATGCATCGATCGTAAAGGGCGCGCCGCCCGTCGACGGCTTGAGGTTGGTTCCGTCCGGACAGTTTACGATCTGGCCGCTCTTTTGGTAAGGATAAAGGATTCCTGCCGAGGTCTGCAGCTTCGCCAATGAAGCGTTTTGGAAGACGAGTCCGAAATACCAATAGTAGGTATTCGAGAACGAATATCCCGATGGTCCATTAACCGAGTTAAGTGGATAAAGGTCGTCATTGTCGCTAAGGTAAAGCTGGGCTGCCGTAGCCATCTGTTTTACATTGCTGATACAAGCAGCTTTCTTGGCTGCCACTTTTGCTTGAGCAAAAACAGGAAACAAGATTGCGGCAAGTATTGCGATAATGGCGATCACGACGAGAAGTTCGATCAGGGTAAATGCCTTATTTCGCATAAAAAATACTCCGCCCCGGGGGACCCCCGGGATAAAGACCATTCTACGAACGGTCCGCAATCATTGTGGGGAATCCAGAATGAGAAAACTTGTTTCCTTGCAACATGTTAGGCTTATCGTGTTGCAGAATGTTAAAAAATGAGTAAGAATAGCCCTCGCATCAAACAATCGGTGATCCCACCAGATTGGGATTTCAATCTCATTGCCAAAAGGTTTATGACTCGCCGTAAGCAGTTTGGCTGGACGATCGAACAGCTTGCCAAGCGCTCGGGAGTCTCGCGCTTTACCATTCAACGAATGGAGAAGGGACTCCCATGCAGCTATCCATCGATGAGCAAAGTGAGGGCATCGCTGATGTTCTTCTCAGAACAACTCACGAAATATGAGCAAATCTCGAAAGAGTTCTTCTTGAGCCGAGCGAAGTCGAATCGGTGGATGGTAAGTCGCCCCGTCAACCGAAAGGGCAAGGCGATGATGACGCGGGACTTGATTTATGTCGACGACCCCGATGAGAGGAAGCGTTTGGGTTCGATCGGATTTCAAAAGTTCTTTACGTGCCTTCCCCATAGTGAGATTCCCGACGGAGTGCTGAGTCATGGTTTGATGGAAATCTACACCCGCACGCCCTTCGACCAGCATTTTGGTGAAGAACTCGTTTATGTGCTTGAGGGGCGGCTTGAGATGACGATCAACGAAACGGCTTGCGTCCTTGAGGAAGGCGATTCAATGATTTTCGACGCCTGGAAAAGGCATTCGTACGGTTTGGTCGAAGGTGATTCCTTCGCCAAGATCATGATCGTCGTTGCCGTTCGCCCCGATGAACCTCAGCGGATTCGCGAGCACGCAAAAAAGAATTCATGGGGCATCTAAAACTCGCGAACTCCGTATACTTATTTCAATGCGACGCCTTCTTGCGAGAACGATATTGGCCACTCTCGGCGCCATGGCGTTGGCTACCGGCGTGTTTTCGGCCGATCGTTCTGAAGAATTGGCGTTGACCACGCCCGGCCCCGTTCCTTACCCTGCCAGCAATCCCTACTCCAAAGAAAAAGCCGATCTTGGCCGTCGCCTCTTTTCCGAAGGGAAATTAAGTAAATCGGGCGAGACTCCTTGCACCTGGTGTCATGACGAGAATCGCGGGTATGGCGATGGTCGCACGATTTCCATCGGCGACCCTCGAACCGCGCTGAATCGGCACACGCCAAGTCTATACAACGTCGGCTATGCATCCGTCTTGTTCTGGGACGGCCGTTCCAACAGTCTCGAAGAGCAGGCGCTGTTCCCCATTCAGCATCCGAAGGAGATGGCGATGGACCTCAAGCAAATTCCGGTTCGACTCGAAAAGGCAGGATATGCCCCCCTATTCGAAAAAGCATTTGGAACTAAAGAAATTACGCCAGAACGAGTGGCCCAAGCCCTCGCGACCTTTGAAAGGACCCTCACGCAAAACAATACGCCCTATGATCGATGGTTGAAGGGAGACAAAAATGCGATGACGGCAGATCAAATCGCAGGGCTCAATATCTTCAAAACCAAAGGACAGTGCATCACGTGCCATGCGGGACCGAATTTTACGATGGCGATGGTGAAAGATGGCTTAGCCTATCGAAATACGGGGCTTTATCAATCGCCAGTCCTCGATCCTGACTCAGGACGTATGGAAATCGAGAAGAACAATAAAGCGATGGAGAATGCTTTCAAAATCCCATCGCTTAGGGGTGTTGGCAAGACCTATCCGTACATGCACAACGGCAGTCTCGCCAGCCTTCAAGAAGTCGTTGAGTTTTATGATCGTGGCGGCGACCACGGAAAGCTCCCGAAATTGGGATTGACCGCCCAAGAAAAGAAACAGTTGGTCGATTTCCTTCGCCGTGGGCTCACCGACTGGGATTCGGAGCCATGAGCCGGGCTCGAACGCCGTTTTTCTACTTTAACTACATCTTTTTCTGGCTAACCGGCGTTTGCTATGTCCTCTGGATGGGAATCACGCGCCAGACCTCCGACATTGTTCACCGAGACCCATATATTCCCGTCATCGCCCATGGAGCCGGCATCTTTGGGCTTATTTGCGCGGGAGCCCTCTTTTTCTTCGGCATTCTCGAATTCCTGGTCTGGCGCGGGTGGGAACCACGCTTCCTCGAAACGATGAAACCTGGCTGCGAAGTGATTGCCATTTCTCCCTCACCCGGCTATGGCTCAACGATTTATGTGCGATTCCCAAATGGCGAGCAAGAGACGTATGAAGCAGATTCCAAAGAAGCCAGGGAGTTACAGCCGGGCGTCACTTGTCATCTTTGGGTCATCGGTAAATACGTTTCTCGCTACCGAATTCTCGAGGAAACTCAAGATCGCGGATTGCTTCAAAGTATTGCGCTAGACCCTAGCTTGAATACTCGGGATTCCTTCTTTTCCTCGCTCTTCATGATGATAATTTCGGCAGTTTGTACCGGAATGGGATTAGCCGCAATCGTGACCCAACACACAACGGTTGGGCGTGACTCGAACGCATGGAGGTCTTCACCAACGATTCCGGTGGATGGAATCGATGCCTCGATTTTCGGCCTGGTGTTCTTCGTCATTGGGGTTATGATGATGATCGCCTTTGGTGGTATTTGGCGGATGGGTTGGAAACGCGCCGGAGGCACAACCGAATCGCCTCCAAGCCCGTATAGTGACTTATGGCGATGATGGGTGGAGGTCGGCAGCAATGATTCGTGCGCGTTCTCGATTTTTCTTCGTCACATTTAGCCTTTGCTGGACCTTCTTAATCGCTTTTCTTGATTCAGTGATCTTGGCGCGGCCAAATCCGTTGGCTTCTGACCGTTGGCGAGACAACGAATCACTGGTGCATGGCCTTCTCACTTTTTCGTCCATCCTCGCCGTTGTGACAGCTGTCGCAACCGGCATTTTGTTGGCGATCGAATGGATGATTCACCGGGGATGGGAGCCGCATTGGCTCGAAGTCTATCGGCCCGGTTGCAGCATTCTCGAAGTCGAGCCGCTCCCGCTTGGAAAGGCCAATGTGGTGGTGCGTTTGCCCAACGGAGAAGTGCAGACCTACGAGGCAGACGAGGAAGAAACTAGGGAGGTGCAAGTCGGTTCTACGAGTCACTTGTGGGTCATTGGCCGATACATCTCTCGAATTCAGTTGATCAGTCCTAGGAATAATGCGCAATCGGTTCAGGTGTGGGAATGGACACTGATCCGACCAAATGAAAAGCCTGGTTTGACATGGTTCTTCATTGTCTTTTTCAGCGCCTTGTCGAGTTATCTCGTCGCATACGGCTTGGTCCTTGCTTTCGGAGGCTCATTGATTGTTCCCGCGATTGATGGAGACGAGAATGGACGGCCTTATGTCGATCTGTATGAAGGACAATGGGTGAGTTTCACGGGTGTTACGTTTGCTTTCGTCGGACTGGCGATCTTCGCTTGGCTTGTCTATCAATGGAAGCGAGGATGGGATGACACGATCTTCGTGAATGCGGAAGGTGAAGGCCGAGTTGGGCCCGATTGGTCATGATTCGAGCGCGTTCTCAATTTTTCCTGCTCAATTTTGTTTTGGCCTGGTTGGTGGCAACCCTCGGCGTGGCGATTTTTCATATCTTAACGCCAAATGCCAAAGCGACGGAAGCGTGGCGACATAATGCCGCTTACACCGCACACTGGCTTCAAACCTGCACGGCACTCATCGTCATCTTTGGCATCGCCCTCCTCGTGATGCTCGGAATTGAGCTTGCGATTGCTTTTGGCTGGGAGCCTAGATCGCTCGAAATATATCGTCCGGGTTGCCAAGTTCTTGAATTTCAGCCGAAATCGCCCACGAAATCAGCAACCGTCATTGTTCGCCATGCCGATGGACGCGTGCAGAGTTATATCGCCGATCGTGAAGAAATTCGTCAGCTTGAGGTGGACTCGGTCGCTCACCTTTGGGTCATCGGCAAACAGATTTCTCGGGTTTTGATTTTGCAAAGGAATGTTGCGACCTTGCCGCCAAGCCGAGCGGAGCGCGCTGACGTCGTGCCCGACGGTCCGATTGCTAATGGATGGCTCTTTGTGGGCATCCTCTCCTTGATTTCAGCTTATTTGAGCGGTACGGGATTGTTGCCGATGATCACGCGTGAGTTTGTGATTGAATCCGGACGGCGGCGCACATACGTGATTTACGTCGAGCAGGGTTCGTCGGTAAGCGCTTGGGGTCTCGTCGCGTTCTTGCTGGGCGTCGGAATCCTGATCGGGCTCGCTTATCTCTGGAAACGAGGGTGGGACAATGAAATGTTTGAAAGTCAGTACGATGGTGTCGGGCCCTTTCGAGGGCGGCGTTGGTGGTTTTGACGATTTGTAACTTCTCGCATCGCTGACTTCGTTATATAGTGTAAGGGGAACAATGTATTCTGCGGATGATTTGATTGGGGCGGTCGAAATGAGTCCAAACGAGGCGTCTTATGCCTATTCGCGCTTGACTTTGGTCGAGACGGAATTTGACTTTTCTCAATCCGTTGGCAATTTTGCTCGGATTTACGGATTTATGCCGATGATGGTGGCGCGGCATGTAGCGGAATATCGCCAAAACGATTCCAGCCTAAACGCCCTGATTTCGACAAACGAATTTTTGATCAAGAACTTCGGCAAAAAACGCCTTTCTCATGAATTTGTCGAAGGCACGTTGCGAAAGTCGGACAAGTTCTGGCGGAACAATGATCCGCTGGGCGTCTATCAACCCGGTGACATGTTCTATGTGGACGACAACCACCCTTGGCGCGACTATTTTCCACTTCTGATCTTGGTGCCGACGGTCTGTGCAATTCTGCTCTTCGGCGTCGCCATGCTCATCCGCCTTGTCGTGCGATAATCGTTGGGCCGACGCAAAGGTCAAGTAAACTAACTGTTCCGGCCTCGTAGCTCAGAGGATAGAGCGCCTCCGTCCTAAGGAGGGCGCCGGGGGTTCGAGTCCCTCCGAGGCCGCCAATTTATTTTGCCGATTTTAGGTTCAAATTGGTCAATTTTGAGCCTCGTACGAGTACGGTCAGTATTTATGCCGGGTGCTATTTTCCGCTGAGAAATGAAGTCTTTTTGAGCCCAATTAACGCACGAACTAACACACGAACGTCAACAGGTCCTTAGTGTCTTTCAGGCCACGGTTGAGTTCAGAGTCTGATGCTTACGTTACCCATCATGGACGCTTTTCAAACCGTTCATCAGAGGCCAGCCTGTTCGATAGATTGAACTTAAGTTGAAGTAGTCAGCTGGTCGGTAATTCGGATTGTCGGAACGATGTACCTATAACGTGGGGTGTTCCTCGAATGGCTGTTACTCCGAAAGGAGCCAGCACTTTTATTTTAGGCCGATCGTATCTAGTCCGAAGCCAAGTTTGGATTCAATCACTTCCCGAACCTTCCACATGGGAGTGACGTATGCAATTCCCGAGTTCAGAAGTGACGTTCCTTCCTCTTCGTCCCAATGACCTGAGATGATGCCAAGTCCCCTGTACACCGGTCCTGGTTCGCCAATATCAGGAAACTCCATTCTCAAATTCTCGTAATGGGCCTTGTCGAGCAGTGCTGTAACCGGCGATCCACTCAGGCCCCCAATCAACCTAATTTCGAGTAGGTAGACCTCTCGATCACCAATTAGGTCTAGTGCTTCCCTGGCCGGTGAATGACGAAGTATCTTTGTCGAAGAAGAGGCAACAACACCAGTTCGAATGATCGGTTCTATACCAACTCCATTGTCTCCCCAATGACGGGAGTACAACCCCTGCATAAAGACTTCGTCTCCCAAGCCAATTGCATCAAACCCAATAGACACCCTGGAGGACAATGCTGCAAAGTTCATGGGATTGACGCCATCAGGAAGGCTTCCGACTGTGGTGCCGAATGACAAAGAGCGAGAATCACTGGTATCTAGATGATCCAGACTTCTCATGCCGAACGTATCTCAAGGACTACGGCAGTGTGTCTCCCGCCAGTACGCGCGACATCCCAAAGGAACTGCAACGGATTGATTTGGAGCATGGCTATGTCCGGCTTGAGATAGTCAATCCCTATGCGAAGCTGCGCCTCGACGCAGAACACCTTGCCCGTGATCTGGGCAACACGTACAAGCCCCTAATTGAAAATGGCGAAGTTCGGATCATGGTGAATGGCCAGCTAGCAACACCTTCAGAACCTGTGCTTGATGATGACCTGCCAATTGTCGAGATTGCGGTTAACTTAGGTGGAATTCAGGCGACAGGCTGGGTGGGCAAGATGACGCGAGCGCCCAAGCAACCAAAACCGGGCCTCACGCTATATTCCAAGGGTCGTCTCATCCTGGCTGGTGAGTGGTTTTCGCAAAATCCTTTTGCAAAGGGATCACTCAGTTCCTTCTATGGGGAGCTGGTTCTCGTAGGTGCCACATTAAATGTCGATAAATCCGACTTTGTGGATCGCGGGACAACCCTATGGATTGAACTCGGAAAGGAAATCCTGAATCAAGCCGCACCGATCCTAAACGAATTGAGGGGGAAAGGGGATTCAGTTCGCATTACAGACCGAGATCGGCGGCTCGCCAAGAGAGTCCGAAAGGAGCTTGAACAGCTCTTAGAAGAGGATTCAGGCGAAGGCGAGGAGACAATTACCGTTGAGGAAATGATCGAGCGGAAGGTCAAGGAACCTGTAACCGTGCGCGAGCGAACCACTAACGAAGGCGGAGGTTCAGGACGAACAATAACTCGTACACGGGTGAGCGTCCGATATGAAACAATTCGAAAGGACATTCTTGTCGGAGGATTTCCCGAAGTCGTCATCGAGGCATGGGACTCTCCAGCAAGATCCACTATGAGGCTAGAAGGTTCGCGTCGGCAGATCGTCGTCAACAAGAGTCATCCGGCTTACTCCATGGCCAACGCAAGATTTGTGATTGCAGAATGCGTCCTGGCCGAAGTCCTTGGGAACAAGCTGCACGAAACAAGCGAATACCGCTCGGAAATCGATCAGCTCTTAGCAACCTGGGCGAGCAAAGAAGAAGACGAAAGCCACGATATTTGAAAAAAAATCTCACAGTTTTTCAAATGACGCCTCATCAACCAAATTGATGACCAGGCAAATACAAAGTCAAGGAACGGAACGATGCCAAGCCAGCCCATCTGGTTTGGCAATAAAGCTTGATCTGCCCATAACGATATCGATGGCTTCGATGCAGACCGGCATTCCAGCGAGCACTCTGCGCGAAAAAGCTCGAACTGGACAAATCAAAGCTAAACGAGACGGCAAGCTCTTTTACTTCCTTCCCTCCGACCTAATCGCCTGGCATCAAGGTCTCAATAATGCCCAAGAATTCAGATTTGAAAAAGAGAAGCAGACAACCAGATCACGAGGGAACGCCACAGCGGCTACCGAGTGGGAAGACTCGCTATATAGGCACCGTGACAGGTCGAAGGATCTGCGGTCCTGCTAATGATACGGCAAGAGAAGCTAAGGCGGCATTTAAGCTCAAAGTTCATGAGATTTTGGCGCCCGAAGCACCACGGACCCCGGCTGACCCATCATTTCAGGACTTTGTCTACGACCTTCTGGAGGGCCCTTTCCTAGAGAGGAGAAATCAAGAACTCCTAGCTCCAAAGACTTGGGATCTACATGAACAGATATTTAGGATTAATATCAGGAATTCAGAACTTGGCAAGAAACCACTTTCAAAGATCGTTCCAGCAGACGTGGAGCGTTGGGCCAGCAGGTTGGCAACTCAACAACGTACAACCCAAAATGGCAGGAAAGTCTTTCCCTCAAAACCTTTAAGTCCATCCTCAAAGCGACGATATCTCGGGGCAGTCCAAGCCTTTTTGGAATACGCGGTCAAGAACGAAAAGCTCATTCCGACAAACCCCGCCGTTGATGTTCCAAAGCCTTCGGAAGGAGAAAGCACGTCTCGGGCCTTGAGCGATGAAGAAGTTTCTGAGCTTCTAGAACTCTGTGGACACGAACCTCCCGAAAATGGTGGGGAGTGGCGCAATCGCCGCCGACTTCTGGTTGTGCTCTTGGGGCTGCACGGCTTTGGTCCGGCCGAGATATGCGGTTTAAGATACGAAGACTTTGACGGCACCAGCTTTTTGCCTTGTCGCCAAAATCAAATTTGGCGCAACAAGATCGTCCATAGAACTCGACTAAAGACCAAAGCCCGTCACGCTAGAGTGCCAGCTCGCCGCGCTATTCTAGAAATTCTTGATCTTGAAGGTGACGGTTGGATTGTTTCCACCGAAACCGGAGGACCAACAGAACCTGGAAATATTCGGAAGATATTTTCACGAATGGTAGCTGGCACCAAATTTGAAAGAGTGACACCTTATGACCTCAGACATACCTTCGCGAATGAGCTTTTGCGCAATGGGGTCGACGTCAAAACGGCAGCGGACCTGATGCGGCATTCCGTTGCAATGTTTCTTCGTCGCTATTTGCATGGCGACGAATCAAGCAAAGCGAAAGCTATCGCGAGCCTGAAATTCTGATCCTGCAGGAAAGTTCTGATTCACTTTGAGTCTAGAAGCTATCTCATAAATACCTGAGTAGGATGATGAAGCATGCTAAATGGACGAATCCTAGGTAGTTTGCAAGCTTTCGAGTATGTCTGGTTTGGATGGCCCGATAGTTTTGAAGCCACGCGAATAATCGTTCGACTCGCCACCTCCTTTTGTATCTTCTCAAAGGTCTTCCGTCTTGAGTCTTGCGCTTCCGGCTGGACAGGTGCGGAGCGATCATTTGAACTCCATACTGGTAGGCAAGCCATTCGTCCAAGTCGTTGCTGTCGTAGGCTTTGTCGCCGATGAGCTTGCTCGGATAGTCGACGGTGAACTTTGCATCGAGGGCTTCCTCGACAAGCGTCACTTCATGAGGCGAAGCACTCGAAGCGACAATGGCGACTGGTAGACCAGAGCGGTCTACAATTGCCATGATTTTGGTCCCTTTGCCGCGCTTCGTCTTACCAATTCCATCGCCCCCTTTTTCGCCGGAGCAAAGGTCCCGTCCACGTAGCATTCGCTCATATCGATGCCTCCGCGTTCTTCCAAGTCTTGGGCCAAAGTCCGCAAGGCGGCTTGGAAACTGCCGCTCTTGCACCAAGCTTGAAAACGTCGGTGGCACGTTTGGTAAGGCGGAAATCTCTCAGGCAAATCAGCCCAAGGAGACTTGAGACGTCGGTGCGCATCACCCAAAGAATCCCGTTCACAACGTCTCTAGCTGGACGAAACGGGCGCCCGCGTAACTGTCGCGGCATCGCAAGCAAAGGTTCGATTAGTTCCCACTGTCTCTCGGTTAAGTCCATCCCTGGACACCTCCGAGCGAATCGCTCAACTAAAAGACGAAACGATTTATGAGATAGCTTCTAGTTTGGTTAAGGCGAGACACGCTTGATCGACAACTCATTGCTGCACGGCTGGGTTTTTACAATTGGTTTGTGACGGGTTAGCTGGTTGACTTTCCCTGTTGGAATTTTGGAACTTAGATGAACTACTGATCGATGTTACAATGGTGTATGGGCAGGTGAGAAATTGTCAGGATTTGGAGGTGATAGGATTCCATGCTTAGACTCTCAACTTCGTTGCGGTCGCCTAAGGATCTGCCACGACAAAATCTTTACTCCACCTACTCCGTCCACAAAGTGGCTCGCCATTAATTCGTGACTTTGATGGTAAGTCCTTGAATCAAAGACCGACCGATAAGGAATCCGAACAGCAAGTTTCCTGGAAGGTTGGTGGGCAAACCAAATGGGCATTCGGTGAGGCCGACAAGGATCATGGCTAATCCGGCGGCATTTATTGCAAGGCCATCTCGGCCCGACTGATAATTGCGGTATCCAAAAGCGACGATTGTGATCGTGAGCCATACAATTCCTGGTAGTCCCATTTCCGCTAAAGTTTGTAAGAATATATTCTTGGAGTCTGAGTATATGCCCGTATCTCGTTGCGTTGCAAATTTTGGATCGTCAGGATCAACGCCGCTGGCGGTCAATCTTAGCGACCCAATTCCGACGCCTGTATAGGGATGGGTCTTAAACTGCACCCAAGCTTGCGACATTAAAGCACCTCGCCCCAAATTGGATCGCGATGAAGACAAAGAATTTGCCGTGCCTTCGGTTCTGGCGAACCACGTGAAGCAAACAATCGCAGTAATAGCGAATGTGGCGATCAAATACTTTGCTTTCACGTGGGAACGGATCACGAGTACTGATGGCAAAATGAGAGGCAGGGCCGCGAAACGATATCCGGTCAGAAGCCCACAAGCTAGACCGAGGAGCCATGCAAGAGCGAAGATATTCGACCTAATATTTTCCCTTTTGTCAGCCTCGAAGGCAACGAAAGGAAGCAGTACTGCAACGACGGTGAGAAGAACCACAGGATGGAGATAGAATCCCATTTCTCTATGGATCGACCCCGAAGTAAGAACTTCACCATGTCCTAGTCGAGACAGTAAAATTGCGAAGGCCTGAACCGTGAATATTAGAGAAGATAGCAAGGCAAGAAGCCTTGTATTAGACAGAGTAACTCCCGCCAATGTGCCAAAAAGAATTGAGATCGAAATGGCAATCGACATTGGAAATAGCAAGGTCGAACGGTTTGTTGCTCCGGCCAAAATTACAGCCATTGGGTAGGAAGCATGAGCGAAAAGCTGGATCAGAGCCAATGAACTCAGGGCCATTCTTTTGATCAAAAGAGCCCCGATAATTCCGCCCCCGCATGCCAAAATTGAGAACCAAAGAATTGATGCCTGTTCCGAAAATAAGTCAGCGTAAGAGGACGTAATCCCAAAAGCAGGGAATAGCCAGAGGAGCAGGATTATTGATCCTACAAAACCATTGATCGGCCACTTTAGCTTTTCTTTTGAGATTTCTTCCAAATGGCCGCGCCCGTCAGCAATACCAACACCGTTCCTAAGATTACAGCCAGAAACTCTCCTGAAGAATTCGATTTAGGTGGAGTGGCCGGCTCTTCTTGCTTGAACTGCTCGTCAAGTGACTTTCCATTTTTTTCGAACTGAATTCCCTTCTTTCCGTTTTCTACAAAGGCATCCTTTGAAAGGTACTGGTCGTATTCGAAGTCTTTTGCAGGCAACGGCTCAGCAGATGACGCAAGAAGTTTGAAAACACTTTTGGTTGTGACGTTTGGTCTCCCAGCCTTGCCAAAATCCGGGGTTTCATTCGTCTCAATAGTTACGGTCTCGGGCAGACTTAGCTCGCCGACATTGACTCTACCGCTGAAAGAAAGTTTCCTATTTGGCTTGTCACGTGAACCAGTTAGATACGTGTCCCAGTCTTCCGAAGTTCTTGCAGGTATGACATAGCCATCTGAATAGGGATATTTAGTTGCCATACGGCTCGTTGGGTACAGCAAATACGCAAGCGTCGTTTCCTTTGGCAGAGCCAGAAATTTATCGAGTTCCGAATATTTCGAGCGGCGGCACACAAATGAGGCAGTACCGGGAAGGTGATAAGGCACCACGGGCAATTCAAAAGAAATTAGCTGGGTCTCAATGCCCGGACGCACGGAAGCTTGGTGTGTTGCACTAATGTATCCCAGAGTCTCCTTTCCTGAAAAAACGAGTGCCCGATCGACAGCATCCGTATATCGAGTCAAGTAAAGCGTTTTCGCACCATCGCTTGAAATGGTTACGAGGTGATCACCGTTCGCAAGCTTCGTCGACTCTTGAATCCCTAGGGATTTAAGAGTCTTTGCGGACACGTCTGGCTTCACAGCAGGCTCGATGAGACTGTATCCTTTTGGCACACCCGATTCCGTCGCATGAAACAAATATGTTGCCGTGAACGGAACTTTTGTTTCGGGCAGGATTGATGTGTAACCTTCCTGCGATAAGGCCGAACTCGACAAAGCTATTGTTAAGGAACCTAACGTGATGACTTTTGAAGTTTGCATACAAAAATTGGTGTTCTTGAAAATAGGCTACATGAAAATCTTTCATGCAGCCTTTTGAGCATTTCGAGTTTTACCCGAATCTAGCCAGACCCAGTGCCGTCTCCGCCTGTTTGCTGCTCCGGTTGACAAGCCGCTCCTGCGTAACCATACTTCTTTGTAATCGTGGTATGACCGCCTCCAAAATAGCTTAGCCTACAATGAGGATTGGTGTATTTGTTACCTGCAACTCCGCCATTAACAGTGTCATAGTCACCTACGTAGCTATTGACGGTCATCGTGGCGCTGCCGATATAGCAGTGATTTGGATTTGAAGTCTCAACCTTACAGCCACCGTTAGCCCAGTTGGGTTGGGTGCAGGTAACTGTAGGTGGTTCATGCAAGTAATAGCCCGGAGGACATGGCGGCACTGAGGTGCAGGCTCCTCCAGCGTCGATCAAATATGGTTTGAATGGATGAGCGCAAAGAGCAAAGATGGTTGACACCATCGCTACTCCTAGCGAAGTCGATATAAGTTTTATCTTCATTTGATTATTCAAGGTCGGGGCATGTGCCAAGCTACGAGGGGTTCGACTTCACGAAGTTTCGAACGAGGTCAGAAATCTTAGAAAAATCGTTGACGAAGAAAAAGTGGCCACCAATTGAAAGGAAGAGTGAGGGTGTCGCATTTAGCTTGAGTGCTCTGGCAATATTGATGTCTTGTCCGACGCGACCTTGCGCTTTTTTCCAAATCCTGGAATATTGGGCGTTTTGGGTCACTTTTTCTGCAATCCTTTTCCAGTCGCCGTTGTCGAGTACTTCCGCGCCAAGCATGGAGGCGACCTCAGAGTGATATCCGGCGATTTGGCAGGCTTCAACCATAACTGCTTTACTCACCGAGTCGGGGTGGATTCCCGTCAGGGGCAAATGGTGTGTCTCAAGGACGAGTGACGGAATTTCTCTCTGCAGCCTAAGCAGCTGCTCTCGCACCTGGTGACAGGAAATGCAATCCATATCCATGAACAGATACACCTTGTGCTTTTCAGGAGCATCTGAACCAAAGCCAGTGCGCAAAACACTGGTTTGAACCTCGTCCATTTCAACCAGCCCGGGTACGGCGTAGGCCGGATGGAAACTCAAAACTTTCCATGCTGCAGCCAAGGTAAATATCAGTCCGAGCGCGATGCCCAAAGTCGAACGCAAACCATCGAATTTGCTACTTGACTGATCGGCTTCCTTTCCGGGCGATTCAAGGTAACAATAAATGCATGCTCCAAATAACAGGAGGGTTAGCACAACTGAATTGCCAGGACTAAGCCGTAAAACCCCAGGGAAACAGCCGCATTCAGCCGTGATTCCTCGTAACAGCCTCAATGCCGAATATACTGCGGCTCCAGCATAAAATAGTCCTAAGGTCAGAAGGGCGGCAGGACGAGTCATTTTGAATAGCAAGCCAAACAGGCCGATCATTTCAATAAGAACGATCCCAGGTGCCGCGAACCGCACCCATGCTTGTGGCACTATTTGTGTCGCAATTAATGCATCATTCAGAGAGTCGTACTTGATAAGCTTGCTGATACAAGCAAGCAAGGTAACCGATCCTAGCAGGGTAAACATAATTGATTTCACCATATTCCTGCGATTCGAAGCGAAAAGGAACCCCATTATCTAATGAGCCTCTTCGAACTAACTGACCGATTTCGTGTTGTTTGTAACGAATCAAGGGAAAGAAAGACAGATTGCTCAAACATACTCAAGGACAAGTCACCCCGTATTCTGCACTCGCTATTTGCTGATGCCAAATTTTTTCCGAATTAATTGGGGCAAACGACTCGGCTATCGAACAGTGATCTAACCCAAGAGTTACCGAAGCACTAAGTTGCAATTTTGGCGACGGGTATAATTTATCACCATTCAAATATTTGGCATGTCCGTCTGCATAGATGTACCCAGCGCTGTTACCATATCTCCATGGCGCTTCGCGCCGATAAAATCCTAGATTGGCATCGTATTTGTCGCTCCATCCATCCCAATTTCGTGGTGGGGCTAAACGACCTTCTCTACCGCCATCTCCCAGCAGGATTGTCTTTGCAGACGCATCGATCGACCCGAGCGAAAGAAATCGCCATGCATACGAGTCAACATTAAATTGATTCGTACTCGTCGGAGTCCACGAGAACACAAGCATTTGGTTCATGCCATAAGATCGCTGATTCGGACCCTCTTCGGCCATTGGGGAATGCCATACACCATCGTGATTAAATCCTGGATCTTGATTGACAATCACTGTTTTTTTATCAACATAACTAAGAAGTTTCGTATCCCAATAAGAATTAGCCGTTGGTAAGCCGTGTGGAATCCCAGCGGTATTGTCATATGAAATCTCATTCCACGTCGGCAGGAATTCGTCGTTGTCGTCGGAATACAGGAACGTAGCAGTACCGAGTTGTCGCAACTGGCCTATGTTTTCTGCTTTCCTGGCACTCAACTTCGCTTGGGAAAACACGGGGAAGAGGATTCCAGCGATGGTGGCAATAATGGCAAGAACCACTAATAACTCAATTAGCGTAAAGCCAAGCAATTTCCCAAATCCCCCTGAAGTCACTTGCACATTATATTGCAGGTTCTTGAACTTTTCTTCTTTTCATACACAAAAATTGTAAAACTTATTTCAACCTTTTGAAGGGACACATCTGAAGGACTCTAGACGACGGCACCTTTACAAAATGTTCGAGCCATTTTCGTAGCAGAGAATCGAGTTCTATCGCAAGTCGCGTTTGGCGCTTGCAAATAGTTTCCCTTGGTCAATCGAAGAAGCTTCAGCAAGTTGCTCGGAGGAGTATTTGCTCATGTTCAGAGACTGTAGGCGGTCACAAGCGATTTCCCGATACTTTAAGGTTTCCTTAAGCTGATCTAAGCTATTTGGAGGATGAGCGACTGCACAGACCAGATAAATGGATTCATCTAAGTTAAGTTGCAACGGAGACTTTGAAAAGTAGAAATGTGCTGCCGATTGCAGTCCAACCTGATCGAAGCCGTAATTTGCATGGTTGAGATAGATGTCCAATATCTCGTCTTTTGTGAATTCTCGTTCGAGCCCAAAGGCAAGCAAGGCTTCTTCAATCTTGCGCGACAAAGTCTTCTTGCCGTCTATGAAGGTGTATCGAGCGGCTTGTTGAGTGATAGTACTGCCACCTTGGGCAATTCTAAGTGATCTGAAATCCCGCCTAATAGCGCGATGTAGGGCCGCAAAGTCGAAACCATGATGATGGTAAAACTCTCGGTCCTCCATCGCTACAGTAGCCTCCTTCATGCACGCTGCTACATCAGCTGAAAGTACCTGAGAACTCGCCTTCCACGAACCGTCTTCCTTCCACAAGCGGATTTTTTGAACGTGCGATTGCATCGCAGCATATTCGGCAAACCCCAAAAGGGCTGTAGCTACAAAAATGCACGCCACTACCGGAATCGTCTTTATCCAATGATTGACTTTTTCCTTCGGCTCGGGTTCTACTTCCAGGGGCATCGTGATCGCTACACTTGAACACAAAATCAAGAGCAACGGGGTTTGGGTCTTTGACTCGATCATCTGATGACCAAGTAGGAGCCATATTGTGTACATGCCTGTCGTCACGATGTATACGATGGGCTCGGAAGTGAAATTGGCTGAGTCCCATCTGGAAGCAAGAATGCATAAAGTTCCCAACGCCAACAGGAGCATTCCGATACCAGGCAATATGCCAAGCATTTTGATGGACGTCGCATTTGAGTTGAACACGAGGCCGGTTCCGAGAAACGAAACAGGCGAGTCGAAAAATCCAGCAACGACCTTTGCAAAAAGGAATATTGGAAGAGCGACGGCCACAATTTTCAGAATCCTGGTTCGCATTTCAGTCTGCACAAATTGAAGGACTTGAAGAGTGATTCCAATTCCCAACAATGTCGCGAACTCAACAACGTTAACGTTGTTGTGTTCACGCAAGAATATTTGGCTTAGGGCTACGACACATAGTAAGCTATGAACCTTCATCGACCCGGAGATGGCTTCCCGCCAGGCAAGAAGGATTGTGGAAGCAAGCAAAAGGGACTTTTCCCCAGTAGTCATCATTAGCGCAACGGAGCATATTAATAAAAATGCAACACGGACCATTACGCCGCGAAGTACCAGCCATCGCAGAAGGAAGGGTGAGAGGGCACAAAGTGTCAGAGTGGCCTCAGCAGGATAGGGAAAGAACTCCTGTGAAGACGTTAACCAATCTTTGCATGACCCGGTGATGATTAGCCACACTCCGAACCAGACCGTTCGAACCGCGACTACTCGAAGAGAAATCGGCAGTCTCTCCGGTAAATTCAACTTCGTACTTCCATAGACAGCTCTCTAATGCCACTCACTAAAAAATTTGTTTATTTTGGCCTTCCGCTATTCTATCGCGCCACTTCCTTTGAAGTTACTCCAATCTCAAAATTGATTTTCGACAAAACGCTTGGTATCTCAGCCAGCCACCAATTCTCAAGCTTTACCCTGCATCATAAAGAAATTGCCAACAGCTGCAAGGAACAAGACAATTGAGCCCGTCATAATTCATCTATGGCGGAAACCATCATTTTCTCGGATACTAGAAGCTATCTCATAAATACCTGAGTAGGATGATGAAGCATGCTAAATGGACGAATCCTAGGTAGTTTGCAAGCTTTCGAGTATGTCTGGTTTGGATGGCCCGATAGTTTTGAAGCCACGCGAATAATCGTTCGACTCGCCACCTCCTTTTGTATCTTCTCAAAGGTCTTCCGTCTTGAGTCTTGCGCTTCCGGCTGGACAGGTGCGGAGCGATCATTTGAACTCCATACTGGTAGGCAAGCCATTCGTCCAAGTCGTTGCTGTCGTAGGCTTTGTCGCCGATGAGCTTGCTCGGATAGTCGACGGTGAACTTTGCATCGAGGGCTTCCTCGACAAGCGTCACTTCATGAGGCGAAGCACTCGAAGCGACAATGGCGACTGGTAGACCAGAGCGGTCTACAATTGCCATGATTTTGGTCCCTTTGCCGCGCTTCGTCTTACCAATTCCATCGCCCCCTTTTTCGCCGGAGCAAAGGTCCCGTCCACGTAGCATTCGCTCATATCGATGCCTCCGCGTTCTTCCAAGTCTTGGGCCAAAGTCCGCAAGGCGGCTTGGAAACTGCCGCTCTTGCACCAAGCTTGAAAACGTCGGTGGCACGTTTGGTAAGGCGGAAATCTCTCAGGCAAATCAGCCCAAGGAGACTTGAGACGTCGGTAAACTCAGGACTGCCTCATTGAACCTCTCAAATTTCCGATGACACCGCAGTCGTCACTAATCAAGGCACATGGATACAATTTCCAATTTGAGTCTTGGTGCTAATATTGTTGAACACATTGATCTAAGACGGGTCGGCTAAAATTCGAGCGTGAACTACGCGTTTGATAATTTATCCGACATGGAGTTCTCCGAACTCGCTCGTGATCTTTTGACGAAACGTGAAGGTGTCGAGCTCTCGCTTTCGCCAGAAGGGCGTGATGGCGGAATTGACATCTTGCGCGCAGGGACGGGCATCAATCCAGATTTGGTTGTTCAGTGCAAGCGATACATAAAGAGTCCCAAACGAACCTTGATGGCTCACTTAAAAGCCGAATTCGAAAAGGTCAAACGACTGAACCCGAAAAGATATCTAATCGTTGCTTCGCAATCGCTGACGGTGGACAACAAAAAGGAACTCGAAGACCATTTCAAGCCATTTATTGCGTCGATCAACGACATCCTAGGAACGGAAGACGTTAACAGTCTTTTAAGACAGCATCCAGACGTCGAATTCAGACACTACAAGCTCTGGTTGCGATCCAGTGAAATCCTTCGAACACTTTTGGCCGAGGGAACGGGGGTCTGGCACAGCCAACTCAAGGCGGAAATCGAAGACAATAGCCAGGTGTATGTCCAAACCCCTGCGTTTCACAAGGCATTGTCGATTCTGGAAGAACACAGAATTGTTGTCATCGCAGGAACCGCCGGCATTGGTAAAACGACGTTGGCACAAATGCTAGCTGCCCACTACCTTCACAGTGGATATCAGTTCCACGAAATTGAGAGTCTGGAGGTTGAGCCAAAGCACATTCCCCGCGATATCCCAGTTTTCATCTATTTCGATGACTTCTTAGGGCGAAGCGTGTGGCGAGACAACGCGAATCCGCAGACCGAAAAGCGTATCGAGAGACTGATTGATCTTGTCGAAAGGGACAAACGGCTGCGACTTGTCCTCACGACTAGGAAGTACTTGTTGGAAAGTGCGAGGAAGTTTTCAGATGTGGGAGATCGAAAGTTGATCACACAACCTCAAGTTGTCCTTGAACTCTCGGATTACTCGAGGACAATTCGCGCTAAAATCCTTTACAATCACCTGTATTTTCGGGGTGCGCGGGCAAGAAACTGCAAGACACTTACCGACATCACCGTATTGAACAAGATATTGGCGCATGCTAATTTTGCTCCTCGCATCATTGAATGGGTTTCCCGAGAGGAAAGAACGCTCAATTCCGATTCTACCAATTTCGCCGAATATATTCTGGGGCACCTCGACAAGCCAGAGAAGCTATACAAATCGGTCATTCAGGATCGCATCAGTGATGATGCACGAGATATCTTGTTTTGCCTCGTGAGCCAGCGAACACGGCAAGAGGTCACGATCAATAGATTAAAGGGAGTTGTGAATAGCCTAAGGTACTGCGAATCCAGTCTACCGCTCGATGACCGCGCCTTCCTCTCGGGTCTTCGCGAACTCGATGGTAGCCTGATAAAGATCGGGAAAGCCTACTATCATAAGAATGAGGAGATGGTCACCTTCCTGAACCCAGGTGTGGAAGACTCTGTCAAGATTTGCCTTTGGGAAAGCAATCTAAAATGGCTTACACTCGTCGAAACGGCAGACTTTGGAGAAGACCTGTATTCAATCATTCTCTGTACGCCAAACATTAGTTCTAATCCATACGACGATAAAAGTGCCGCGGTGCCCCAGGCATGGTTCAAGCGATGGTTACTCCTCGCCGGACTTCATCAGGGCTCTGCCGATGAGCTGTTAGCTGCGTTCGTCCGCTGCCTTCCACTAAATATCTGGAATGGCGACTTTCGTCTTATTGAGCTATTTGTTCAGAAATTGCGAGAGCGGCATGACGAAGGCTTTGACTTTTGGCCGACCTGGAGTATCTTTGGAACCGTTAGGCTTCCAAATGGGGCGGTAACCATTCTGAACTCAATCGAAGACTTTTGCACCGATTTTGTGGAATCAGTTAGAGATGAACTGAAGAACATTGGGCTGTTCGAAGCTGGCGACCGATTTACTTATCTCAAAGACTTCAGCGCATTCGGATACAGCGGGTACGAGGTACTGGAAGAAGCAGCGCAAGAGCGATGCGATGAGCTTCTGGCAGAAGTTTGGGAAGAATCCGATCGCCTCCATATGGAGGGATCGTGCTACGAAGAAATGAATAAGCTGATTAGCTTGTACTCGCTTGAATTGCGCTATCCAATGTTTCGGGAAATAGTTGCTATTCAGATGGAACGAGAGCAGGCTCAAGCGGTTCGAGTAGCCACTCCTCATGTTCCTGATAATGAGGAGCCGGACAGCGTCTTGCTTGCAATGTTTGAAAGCTTAGCCAACGAACTTGACTGAATCTTGCAACACCACAAAACAGGTCAATTGAGTTTGTGTTCTCTGGGTTTGGTCTCTCAAAAGACTTTCAATTGGAGGAGAAGGTGATAGTCTTCCGGAGACGTAAGTAGATTCAAATTGAATACTTTTAGTCAGCAATTGAACTGCACTCAAAGGATTTCCTGTCGGGCTCCCAATTCAGCTTTGAATCGAACCATCAAATACAACGCTCTCTGCCCTGTAGCGAGTGTCCTGGCCTTCGTCCGTCATGAGGGTGCAGAATTTGGCAGGGTGATCCTTTGTCCCTAGATTTCGTCATCAGAAATTTATGCTTCTGATAAATTATTGAACAAATCGTCGCCTCTTTGTCATATCCTATTGTTTGTCCGTGGTGGGGAAATTGGAAACGAACAATCGATGTGTCGTCCTTTGTGCGCATGACGACTACTGGTTCGTGCGCAAAGTTATTGAGGCAGCAAGCCCTTTTGGGCCGGTACTTGCCTTCATTTCGAGAAGAGCTTGGAGTGGTGAATCGGGAGACTTTGGTCGGGTTGTTCACGAGGCCGAGAGAGCGGGAGCTGAGGTCATTCTCGGAGACTGGGATCATGAAACCGAGCATCGACGCGAAGCGCTTCGGATCGCTAAAGAAAGAGGATTTGACTATGCTCTCATTCCGGATGGGGATGAAGTCGTCGAGCCGAAGCTCCTCAAAAGCCTCATCAAGATTGCAGGTGTTGGACTTGCTGAGCGGGTTCATGCGCACATGGACACCTACTGGAAATCGGCGCGTTACGTCATTCGCCCGCGTGAACAACTCACTCCGGCCATCCTCCTTAAATTAGACGCCGTTCAGCACGTCTATATTCGGGATTTTCAGGGTGGACGCGCCATCATCCTCGGTCCAGAGCATGGCGTCATCCACCACCTCAGCTATGCGGGACCCAACGAACGAATTCTAAGGAAAATTGGCACGTGGAGCCATAAGCACGAGGTCGTTCGGGATTGGTATCGCAGCGTGTGGCAAGCCTGGGACCTGGACAAGAGAATGAACAATCTGCATCCAACTCATCCCCAAGCCTATGGATTTGCCGAGCGAATTGAGATTCCCGAAATTCTCGAAGGTGTTTGGGACGAGCGTCCAGTGGCAAACGTTCATCCCGAGAAACCTGCAAATTGGCCAAAAGTCTCCATCGTCATCCCCCTTCACGGTGGCGAAGAAGATATTCGCCTCTGTCTTCAAAGTTTAGAGAAGTGCCAAGATCTCATCCACGAGACCATCGTCGTGGATGACGTGTCTCCAGATAGCGCCGCGACCGTGGCCCAAGAATTCCAGATCACCCTCATTCAAAACGAATCTAATTTGGGCTTTGGAAAAACTTGCAATCGCGGAGCCGAAGCCTCTACTGGCGACGTCGTTCTCTTCCTCAACTCAGACACCATTGTGCCAAGAGTGGGCCTTCTTCGCCTCATCGAGGGCCTTATGGAAAGCGGAAGCATCGGCGCGGCGGGGCCGATGTCCAATAATGTGGGCTACCACCAGCGCATCTCGCCAACGTATACCAGTCTTGAAACGTTGGACCTTTTCTCGGCGGACCTAGCAGAGTGTGGAGCCGAAAGTCGCGACGTCGAAATCCTCGTTGGCTTTGCCCTCGCGGTTCGAAGGAGTGTGCTCAACGAAGTTGGTCTCTTTGACGATCGGTTTGGAGCCGGGCTGTTTGAAGACACGGATCTTTGCTACCGGATTCTTCGCGCTGGATATCGCCTGAGAATGGTGGGCACGGCTTACGTCCATCACTGGGGTTCGCGCACCCTGACCCGGGTCATTCCCGATGTTACTAAACTGCTGGATAGCAACGGCAAGCTCTACAAGGAGAAGTGGAAACTAGATATCGAAACTGGGTTTGCTTCCTACCTTCCCGGCTTTTCCCTCAATCCCGAAGTCGTTCGATTTAACGAAGAACGAAGACCAGATCGCATCCAAAAAAATCTGGAGCGCCTGAAACAAGAAGCAAAAATCTCGCTCTGCATGATCGTGAAGAACGAAGAGCGCGTGCTGGCGCAATGTCTGCAAAGCGCCATGCCGTACTTCCATGAAGTAATCGTCGTTGACACGGGGTCAACCGACCGGACGAAAGAGATCGCCAAAGAGTTCGGCGTAACGCTCATCGAATCCAGTTGGCCGGATTCCTTCGCGGACGCCAGAAATGAATCTCTTAGCCATGCCACTGGGGATTGGATCTTCTGGCTCGATGCCGACGATGTCCTTCCTCTAGCTTCCGGCGAAGTGGTCTTGCAAGCCGCTCTTAACGCCACGCCGGACATCACAGGATTCGTGGTGCCCGTGCAATTTGTCGAAGAAGGACCCAATGCCGGAACCAAGGTCGATCATGTTAAGCTCATCCGCAACTTCCCCGGCATTCGCTTCGAAGGGCGCATCCACGAGCAGATTTTGCCAAGTATTCGAGAGCATGGCGGCGAGATTGTAAGGCTAAACGCGGTTGTGCTTCACGCGGGCTACGATACTTCGGTCAAGGGTCAGGCAAACAAAAGGGTTCGCGACTGGCATCTTTTGAACCTGGACCTCCAAGATCGGCCGGAGCATCCGTTCGTTTGGTTCAACATCGGCATGACGCACCATTACACCGGTGGACATGAAGAAGCCGTCCATGCGCTTCGAAATAGCATCCGCTTCTCAGGAGAACATGATTCTCACCTGCGAAAAGCCTATTCACTCATGGGGGTTTCGCATCGCGAACTCAAGCAATACGACCTGGCCGAGAATGCCTTTCGAGAAGGACTGGCAAGGGTCGGCGAAGATCCCGAGCTCATTTTCCAACTTGCGATGACCGCAACCGCCCAAGGCAAGCTCCTTGAGGCAAAGAGTCTCTATGAAAATATGCCACAAGATTCTGGAGGCTATTTCAGCAGCATGGACATCGGCATCTTGAGCTTTAAGCGGCTTCACAATCTCGGCGGCATCAAGATGGCCCTCGGCGATTACGCCTCGGCCAAGCGCGACTGGATTGAGGCGTTTCATCAGAATCCACATTCGCCCTTAAGCCTTGTTGCTTTGTGCGATGCGGCGCTTGAGATGGGCGATTATCATACGGCTCGGCAAACGCTTGAGGATATTTCGCGTATCGAAGGGCATTCGCTGGATTGGGCAGAGCGCCGCGCCAAACTTGCCGAATTGACGGCAGAACCCGGTGGAGCGCTGAATGTCATGCATCAGGCCGCTCAGATGCAGCCAAATGCAATTGGACCCAGACTCATGGTCGCGAGGCATTTGCTTGCCGCCGAGCGCGTCGAAGAAGCCCTGCCGCACCTCCATGCGCTGCAAGGCCAGGGCGTTGCCGAAGCCGCATTTATGCTCGGAGTGGCCACTCTTCGCGGCGGCGATGTCGCCTCGGCGATTCGTTGGACGCAGAGGGCGGTGGAGTTAAACCCCGGCCATGCGCAGAGTATCGAGCAACTCGAAAAGCTCAAATTGCTTCACGCCGAACCAATTCCTTCCATCCTCTCCGCAGAGGAGCAGAGAGCGCTTCTTACCGGGCCCGATGCGAGAACATTGCCTTCGGCAACCAAGCGTCATTCCGTCGTCATCGTAACGTACAATTCGGAAAGCTGGATTCGGCCATGCCTCGGCTCGATCCTTCCAACGTTGAGCCCTGGCGATGAGATTATCGTGGTCGATAACGCCTCGAAGGATGGAACGGTCAAAGAGCTTGAAGAAATGGGGATCGGGTGCCTGAAAATCTTGGCAAGTCCTGAGAACCTTGGCTATGCAAAAGCCGCGAACGCCGGTATGCGGGCAAGCAGCGGCGAATTTATCACCCTCCTCAATCCTGACACCGAAGTAAGCCCCGGTTGGCTTGAAGGATTAGCGGCAAGGCTTGGACCAGGCATTGGCGCGGTCGGGCCAGTTTCGGACAACATCGGTGGAGCTCAGTTTATTGGCCATTACATAAAACCGGGGGTCCCAATTTCCGAACTCGCGAATGCCGTCAAGCAAGGGTACGACGGACGATCTGTGGACACCAAGCTCCTTATGGGGATGTGCCTCATGGTCTCGCGGCAAACACTCAACGAAGTTGGGTTGCTCGATGAAAACCTCTTCCTCGGCGCCGATGATCTCGAATTCTCGTGGAGGCTCAAATGCCTTGGCTTTGAGCTTCTCGTGGCTCTTGATGTGTTTGTGCATCACGAAGGACAGAAGAGTTTTGAGACCAGAGAGCGGTCCGAAGTGACGGATCTCGTGGCGGCGAGCGATCTCGCCCTCATCGAGAAGTTGAGACGCTTTTATGGACCTCATCTTCCGAATTCACACATACTTTGGGACTGTGACATTTTTGAAGGCGCTTTGCGGCGTTTTAGCTTGCAATGAACCTTCGAGATAAATGATAAAGGGAGTGATTTGTAAATGTTTGTGAAAAATTTGAAAAAACTTATACAGTATTTTTCTAAAGTTGGATTATAGTAATTTTTACAGGAACGCGATGGAGCAGAGTTGTGCTCTCGGATAGGGTTCAAGACCATGTTGCTCGTCCCCGGAATGTGGGAGAGTTAGCGGATGCGAACCGATTGGGGATAGCAGGCGTTCCGGGCGACGGACCATTCGTCAAGATATGGCTCAAGGTCGAGGGAGATACGATTCTCAAAGCGACCTACGAGACGAACGGATGTCCAAGTTCGGTGGGTTGTTCCAGTGCGTTGTGCGAATTATCTGTGGGACGGAAATTGGACAACATGAAACTCCTCAAACCTCGGGAACTCGAACTTTATCTCGGCGGACTTCCAGAAGGCAAAGGCTACTATGCCGAACTTGCCATCCAAGCGCTCAGAGCCGCGATGGAGGATAACTAATATGCCCGGAGTTGGTACGATGACCTCAGGATGCTCCGGAGGCGGAGGCGGAGGCTGTGGGGGCAACGGAGGCGTCCTCACTCCCGCAGCAGGGCTTGGGAACTCTGACACCTGTAATTGCCCAGGTGGTTTTGCAACATTCAACGCACTACCATCTCCTACAACCGACGACTGCATTATCACAACCAGCGGTTGTCTCGTCGTTTCTGTCGAAATAACGTTGGCAAACGGCAGTAAGAAGCGAGCCGAGGAAGTAGTCGATGGCGATGTTATTGTCGGAAGAAGCGAGGATGGTGTTCTAAGGGAGCAAGTCGTCGGAGGAGTGACTCTTTACGAACAACCGCTTGTCATCGTTAAGACCACGGCGGGAGATATTCATTGCTCCGATTCGCATCCACTATTCTTAGATTCGGGACAAACCATTCTTGCTCCATGCCTCGATCCTGGAGATCGGCTTCTGACGCAAGACGGAAGCACTGTCGAAGTCATCGCAGTGACACCCAATGGGCAAGGTCAAGTGGTCGGCTGGCAATGTCTACCTGATCGCAATTTCTTCGTTGATGGAATCCTTCATCACAACAAGTGGCAACCCATTCAGCAGCCCATTCCGATGTAGGAGAGAAGAAGATGAAAGACTTATTTGGATCCGAAAAAAATCATCCTCTCCAAGATGCCTACATGCCAAGGCCCACGGTCGATGGCCAAATGGTCGTGGACCCCGAAATTGAGATCAAGGCTAAAAAACTCGGCATTGAGATCAGTTTCTTCTATGGGACACAGACGACGATGGACCGCGAACTTGGCATCGGTCGCTCGGCGAATTACCGTGCCTATGTTGTCGTCACAACAGGTTTCCCATCGAATACCATTTCGGCAGTACGGGGTGACTTTACTGGCGGACAATTACAATTGGTTTCAAGCGGAGGCGGTGTCCAAAATTATCGTCCAGTCGCTGGAGCCGGACTTCCCACAACCTTCTCCTACGACGGAGCGACATGGACGGAGTATTTCCCGGGTGGATACACCAACCAATACGTGTTCGTTGAGACTTCGGGCAGTTCAACAAAATTTGGTTTACGCTCCATCCAGGATCCGGCAGGCTACATCCAAACCATTATGTATGGAACCGGCGATGAGGCAAAGGTTCCGAAATACATCCAGGTTCCAACTGGCGAAAGGGTTACCTTCAACTATATTCCCAGCTCTGGCGTTGTTTCGCTTCTTAGTTATGTAGAGGATTGGGGTGGAAGGCGTTGGACCTTCCAATACGACTCCAATCGCTATTTGACGACCTACACAACACCAATGGGCTGTCAGACGGGCTTTAGCTACGTAACCGCCGGATCGCTCAAAAAGCTCCAAACCATTACCGATCCAAGAGGCTATCTCACCAGCTATGCCTATGATGGTAATAACCGAGTGTCTCAAATGTCTGCGGGGTCCGCCCTTTGGCAGTGGAACTACATTGGCACAATGACGGTTGAGACGAGTCCAACCGGAGCACTCACCACCAAGGTCTTCGATACAAATATCAATGTCGCCTATGAAGTTCGGCCCGAAGGTTATATGGTTACGCACACCTACGATAGCCAGAACAATCCGACATCTGAGACGATGCCTTATGGCACGGTTTTTACACGAACCTACAACTCAGCCTATCAGGTGACAAGTCAAACCGATCCACTCGGTAACGTGACGAGTTATCAGTACGATGTTAAGGGCAATTTGACGACGGTCATCAACGCGCTCGGTTATATCTCGTCCAACACCTATGACGCGAATAGCAACCAAACGGCATCGGTCGATCCACTTGGACGTCGGACTACGTACGGTTACGACGCCGCATCGATGAGGATTACAAGTCAAGACCCACGTGGGCTCGTGACATCGTTTAGCTACGATGCGAGTGGCAATATGCAAAGTGTCCAAGCGAGCGACGGAACGTTTACGACTTTTACTTACGATGTATATAACCGACGAGTCTCTTCGATGGATCCGCTCGGACGGGTGACGAGCATGGGTTATGACGTCGCCGACCACGTCATTTCGCTGACCAACGCCGCCGGCGAGATGTCACGCACCGTCTATGATGGCTGCTTGCCGACGGTAAAGGTCACCCCGATGGGATACCGGACCACGACGACTTATGGCCGTTACTCGAATGTTCTGACGACCCAAGACCCAATGGGTGCAGTTTGGAGCCAGACCTACGACAACATGGGTTTTCAAACGTCGAGCATCGACCCGCTGGGCAGAACAACGACGACGGTCTATAACGCGGCCAAGCAACAGATCGCGAGCCAGGATGCACTGGGTTATTTCACCAGTAATGCGTATGACACATCGGGGCGACCGAACGGAGTTCAGAATGCTTTGGGATACCGGACGACGACGGTTTATAACAGTCGCGATGCCATTGCCACTCAAGATGCCCTTGGAAACTTTAGCTCGGTTACTTTCGATGCGATTGGCAGGCGTACCGTTTCCATCTCGCCGATGGGCTTTGTCCAAACGACCGTATACGATGCGGCAAATCAGGTGACGGCAAATGTAGATGCTCTTGGAAACACTACAAGCTTTACCTACAATGCAAATGGCGCGGGGGTGACTTCTCAGGATGCCCTCGGTTATGTATCCACCACCAGCTACCAAGCGACTTCAAACCGAGTTGCCGCGCAACTAAATGCCAAGGGATTTGTAACCAGTTACTTCTATGATGTGGCCGGACAAAGTATGGCTACCCAGGATGCCCTCGGAAACTTCTCCACTTTGACATATGATCTAGCCGGAAGGAACAAGACTTCGGTCGATGCTCTCGGATACACCACGAGTTACTCATACGATGCGGACAGCCGAATGCTAGCAGTAACCAATGCTTTGGGATTTGTATCGACTACTGTTTATGATGCGAATTCACGGCAGATAGCCTCTCAATCTCCGCTTGGCTTCCTAACAACAACCGCCTACGATATTGCGGGCCAGGTCAGTACGACTCAAGATGCACTCGGCTATATCACTTCGTACTTCTATGATGCCAGCGGAAGCCAGATCGCGGTGCAAGATGCCAAAGGCAACTTCACCTCAACAAGTTACGACGCCCTTGGACGCAGCCAAGCGAGTACGGATGCCCTCGGATACATGACCACCTATTTGTACGATGCGATTAACCGCCAAACAGTTCGAACGGATGCTAAGTCTAACCTAATCACAATGTCTTACGACGCCAACAGCCTCTTGACGGCGATTTCAAATGAGATTGGCAATGTGACGAGCTACGGTTACGACGCCAATGGCAGAACCACGATGAAGACGCAGCCGAGCGGCTTGGTAACGACCTATGCCTATGACGCAGTTGGTCAGCAGGTCGGCGTCGCCTATAAGGACGGAAGTCTCGTCACCAACGCCTACGATGGCCTCGGGCTTGTGACATCGGCTGAGAACTACACGGGCAAAACGACCTACGCCTACGACGGTAACGGCCAGATGATCCGCAAGACCGACCCCGGACTCCTTGTTCAGGCGTATTCCTACGATGCGGTTGGGCAACGAACAGTCTTGACCGATCCAGATGGTGGAGTGCGAACTTTTATCTATGATCCGATCGGTAGAACGACCCTGTTCATCGATCCAGATGGAAACAAGACAACCTACCAATACGATGCTGACAGTCGCAATACGACGATCTTGTTCGACTCGGATATCAAGAGAACGACAGAGTACGATGCGATTGGCCGACAGGTTCGCCTCGAAGACTTCCTGCCGGACGGTTCAACCGCTCAAAAGCTTACGTATACCTACGACAGTGTCAGTAACCCACTGCAAATTCTCGATGGAAGCGGCGAGGTCACGAACTATGGATACGATGCCAAATATCGGCTGATATCGGCGAACTTTACACCCAATACAAACGCCTTCTATACGTATACTTATGATGCAGTAGACAACCGAACGTTTGCCAGCGAGGACGGTCCTACGACCTTTGCTTACAATGCGGCGGGTCAGATTACGACGTCGATCAATATTTCGACTGTATCGACCTACACCTACGACTTGGACGGCAATAATACCATCGTCCAAACTGGAACAAACTTTGTTACAATGGGATACGATCAGGAGAACAGACTCACGCAACATGTTGACGGAGTTGCATTCATTACATTCTCCTACCAGCCAGATAACATGAAGCGAAGCGAGAAAGCTGGTTCGACAATTACGACCCTTATCTGGGATGGAAGCGACTACCTTCAGGAGAGAAGCTAATGGCAATAACGAACTATTATTCGGTCAATGGTCAAATGATTGGCTATAAGAGCGGAGGGGCTCGAAAGGACTTTCTTACCGACAATCTTGGCTCTATCACCGCAGAATATGATCAGACTGGAGTAAACCAGACATACAAAGCTCGATACAAACCTTATGGAGGTATTCAGTCGTCCACTGGAACTTCAGGCAAGTTCGGATGGGTCGGCTCCTGGGGTTATCGTAGGATGGATATCCGTGGCTCTAGTCATTATATTAGAGCCAGGCATCTATCCGAAATAAGTGGAAATTGGACGACCGTGGACTTCGCATGGCCCGACGAATTGCCTTACAACTATTCGTTTTCTAATCCACTGTTATACATCGATCCATTTGGGTTGGCGCCCTGCATCGAGCCCGAATCATGTAAGCCTAATGCATTTGCAAATCGCTTAAAGGACCAAGATGACTGCTCAGTTAAGAGAGGTAGTGGTGCAGACAAAGGGATGTATATTATTCGCGTAGTAAAATGCATGGACGTGGGATGTAGCGCAGCCGGCAAGAAGAAAAGTGAATGCAGCTTTATACAGGCAATCAAGTGGACGGTTGTTGAAGGTGGACGAACTTATCATAATGTAGGCTATCCTCAATACGAGCCAGACTTTACTCTAGATGTTTCCTGCCCGGGCAAAAATCACGCAATTGACGGCGTTGGCTACAGCAAAAAGAAACCTTCACGAACTGGAAAGTGTACTGATCAAAAAGCGACAAAGATTTCTGCGTCTACATTTCTCTCTCTCTTGCCGATAAAATTTGACGCATCAGTCATAGACTATTGTGCGTGCGGAGACTCAACTTCGCAAGTATCTTGGAGTGTCTCAATTGTAATCAAAAAGGGAAAAAATGGCGTAGAATGTCAACTCAAGTAGCATTTGTGGTATCCTTGATAAGGTAACCATGATTTTGTTCGGACTTCTAACTGCTGTGCTTTCATTTCAATCGAACGGTAGGATTGGATCAGTATCCGAACTGACGCCTATGCCTTCAGTTTTGTCAAGCCTTTGTTATCTTTGCCAAGGATATCCTGATACAGTAGTTGGTGCCTCATTTTCCTATACAGATCCACGAGCGAAGCTTTTCGAGAGTTATCTTTCTTCGTTGATAAATTCCCCTAATCAATCCCAAAGATACATTTCCCAGTGTTCAATCTTTTTGTCCAATCGGTTGTATCTTGATATGAATGGGCATTCTCATTTAGTCATGAGCGCATCAGACGCGAATTATCATTTAACTATATTGAAATTTGCAAGCAACCAAGGCATTGGGCCAAATGACGCGAGACTTGCCGACCTACTTAAGATTTATTTCTTATTGCCAGTTGATGTGAAGCAAGCAAAAGAGAATTGGAGGAAGGAAAAGCTTAAGTTCCAAGGGAAATTTCGAGATAACGTTGAGCTTGTGTTGGCAGATATTTCCTCAACAAATCAGATTGGAGATAACTGGGTATTTCCACGTTTATTCAGATGAATTTGCCAATTTTCCTCCTTACGCTTCTTCATTGAAGAATTCTTGCCAATGATGTAGCTTTCTTCCAAACAAATCACTGGTTCTCACTTCCGAACTTAAGTAGATGATCAGCCACTAGTAAGATTGAAATGAATCCCTGCTTGGTGGATTTGGACGCGTGCGAGCCACAGCAAGTTAAGTTGCGGACGTCAGAGAACGTTCCACCGGTGGGGTTCATGGGATCGTTGATCCTGAAATCGTTCTTAAAGCCTTGGGAATGGGGCTTACCGTCGAGTTTTTCTACAGTTCGCTTTCTACTAAGAACGAGCAATTTGGCAAGAATCGCTCGGCAAGCGTCAACGCTTACATCCATCCATCCTTTGGTTCAACCGATGTCTTTTTGTATCGTGGCAATGAACAGTCTCTTTGCTGGCATCTTGTTACTACCGTAGCTGGGGTCAAGTACTACACGCCCGATGCGGGAACTCCTTCGCCAACAACACTCACATTTGCGAGTTCAAAATATACGGAACAATTTCCAGACGGAAGTCACATCGAATATTCGACTGCCTTATCAGGTAGCTATTACATTTCGAAGGCGATTTCTGCATCTGGAGCCGTCCCAACCTCTAAAGCCAGGCATTCTCTGGTGAATTCGTCCACCACCGACAAAATCTTTAGCTTCGTACCGTTCAAACAGGAATCGTGGACGAAGTCCATCGTCCAAACCTCGTTAGGCTGGCTGGCAGAATATGGAACCGCATTGCCCGATCGTTTCTTGCAGTAGCGCTTCAACCTACCCAGGCGCTCTTCCTTCCACACGCGGTGAACACGTTTGACGTTCAAGGGCGCGAACTCGGACTTTACCAAACCATGCGCCAAACGGTAACCCATATTCGGACGCCAAACTCGTTTGAGCGCTTCTTTGAGCTTCTCGTCTTTATCCGCCTTCGGCTTTTCGTACAAAGAACGGGTTGAGATTCCTACGATCTGGCAAGAACGACGAGCCGTAACCCCCTATTCCATTAGTAATTTCGCTCCCGAGACTCGCCCAGAAGCGACCAACCTTTTTTCGGAAAAGTCTCCTCACCGCATCAATCTCTAAATCTCGCTCCGCGAGTAAACGCTTCCGCTGGGCGTCCTCCGACTCCAATTCCTTCAAATGCTTCACGTCCCGCTGCTCAAGACCTGCATATTTCCTTTTCCAGAGGTAAAGCGTGTTCGGACTGACGCCGTGCTTGCGGCAGACCTCCGCCTGAGACAACTTGCCGGACTCGGCCTCACGCAAGATCCCAACGATCTACTCTTCTGTGTATTTTGACTTCTTTATAGATTTCCCTAAAGGAAACTCTACTCTCATAATGTCTTCAGATTCGGGGGCAGAACAACTCCTATCGGACCTGCAATTACGCAGTTACAGGGAATTGGCGAAGGAGTTTGGCCAACCGCACAACTGCCGGTAGTTCATTTGCATGCCACAATAATCACCAATGGGATAAGTGAGGTAGACCCACTTGAACACTAAGAGGCAGTTTGAAGTACATCGCTTAAGAATATTGGGCAAAGTGGAATTCGAGTGCGCGAATACTGGCTCGCCAAGATACTGAATTGCTAATAAAAGACAAGGAACTTTCGAAGGTCATATCTTGAGCCAATTAGCACACGAACTGACACACAGACAACAAACGTACCTCGATCTTAACCAAAGATCTGTTGAATTCCGATCCGTCCTAAGGAGGGCGTCGGGGGTTCGAGTCCCTCCGAGGCCGCCAACTAATAATTAAAGTTTGCTTCAGATTGCAACGCCCGCAGGCTCGAGTTTTTGGGGCGCCGGGTGTGCCCCTCCGGGGTTGTTCCAAACGCGTCCCTCCGAGGCCGCCAACTAACAATTAAAGTTTGCTTCAGATTGCAACGCCCGCAGGTTCGAGTTTTCGAGGGCGCCGGGTGTGCCCCTCCGGGGTTGTTCCAAACGCGTCCCTCCGAGGCCGCCAACTAACTATTGTCCATACCGGACACATAGGTAACAGATCGTTCCTAAGACATAGGTTACACCTTGAGAGCCTGGAATGGGTTATTGAGTGTTTGCAGTGTCTTTTGTTCAAGGTCCCTGCGACCGTTGCCTCGTCGTCAATGAGAATGGCGACTCGCTCAATGGGCATCTCTGCATGTGCTCTATACACAGTGGCAGAATCGATCGAAGCCTTTATGCCAATAGGCTCACTCTTGCCCTCAATATCTGTTCAAGTTCAGCCTGAGAAATGTACACCGCACGGTAGGATTCGCCTGAGCGCTCAAGGTTGTTTACGAACGCTCGCATATGGTTCTTGGATCCATCGATGAGCACCTTGTAAACACCTAGGCTGTCTTGCTTGTTCGTTTCCTTTGACAGCTTCCCGAGGTCGTATATGTCCAGGTCTTCAATTTGAGCTCCTATGCGCAGCGCGGCCAAACGGCTCTTCTTGCCTGATGCAATCATTTCTGAGTAGAGCTTCTTCAACTTAGGGTCTTTGAACTCGCCCGGCTTCAGACCTTTGATGGGATCCTCCAACTTGTAAGTCTTCAGAAGATTGCCTACGGCATCCATATGCATCTGCTCGGCTCGAACGATGTTGCTAAACGGTCTGCCACCCCATTGCTGGCTGAAAACCGCATAAACGTCTAATGCGAGCTTCTCTTCTTCACGCATCAGGGTGAGTCCTGACTTCTCTTTCGCGGTAAGTTCTGCGCCGCTTGCCTGGGCTCGAACGCAGGGAACTGCGATTGCTGAGAGCAGGAGCGAGTGTAGGAGAAGTGAATAGAGTTTCATCATCGAGTAAGAGCCGTAACCGGCGCATTCTGATTCGACATTTTAGAGGGTACGGCTTGAAGTCGGTGAGCCACTGGCGTGGGAGGTGTATAACTTGTTGTGGCACTGCGTTCCGACATCTTCCCGCCTACGGGTTGGGAGACATCAGTGTTTGATCATCGACGGGGAACAAAGCCGGAAGTAAGTTGTTGCAGGTATGGTCGAAGATCCACTAGCGCATCGATGCGCAGGGAGACATGATATTTTGGAAGTTGGCTCTGTTCGATTTTGGTGTTACAATGACCTGTGGTCGGGGTAGATGTTGACGGCAAATGAATGTATTCGAAGACTGGTAGTCCGCTCCTCGAACCAGTCATCTAAACACCAGGATTAGCATTTTGCTCAACCTGTCGTGCCTACCAGGGAAAACGCCTCAAGGGAGATACTGCTAAATCGAATGCCGCCGAATGCATCGTTTTAAAGAAATGTTCAGTTAGTTATTAAAAGAGAAATAATGAATTTACTATTAATGCTAATATCATCAATCCAGAGATCTAGCCAAATCTCGTTTGCGTTAGACGATCGTGAGGAAATATTGCTGTTTCAAAGGTATCTTGAGTCTCAAAAGTGTGAGCCCGGATTCGTCACAAGAAGCACCACCGCAACTCTAAATTTGGGTATCTCAAGGTCTTCCTTAATGAAGCTTAAAATCCAATTCAGTAATGCCTTTCACATTGATCTTGACACTAAGAAGAACGGTCGCTTTGTTAAGTCATTTACGGAATTCAAAGTTAATTTTGATGTATTGAGTCATGGGCAACGGTCTGGCATTTTAGGTACTCGCAGTCCTGTAGGGCAGGCTTGGAGAAGTCTTCACGACTCCCACGAGGTGATAAAAGGCGATACTTTGAAGTCAGTAAAATACTATATTCGTCCTTGGATCGACTCAAATGGTAATTGGACACGGAAAACGGAAGGACAGTTCTTAATTCTTCGAAAGAATCATGAAATACTGATTAAATTCTGAGATTCGTCGCGTTATAGCTTAAGGAGGGCTAATAATCAAGCGACGCCATCATTTTCCTTGTGTTTGTTTGGGAAAAAGGAGGGCCTGTCGCCCCCAATATGGATGGCTTTCTGGGCCACGACGGGCTCTCGCCGCTGTAGCTTGCGGTATCGGCGGCATCCCTCCCGAGAGTTCAAGGCGGATGCTGCTATAATTAGACTACATCTCGTAGCTCACCAACAATCTGAGACAAATGTCCTAAGTAAATTGAGGGACCTTGTAGGGGCCTGGTAAATGACACAAATCCTATAGCGGAGGACTAAATTGACAACTACAATAATAGCCATATCTCTTATATTGAAACAAGTCCGATCAGATGATTTAAGAGAAATGCCGTCACCAGCGACCGTATACCGCATAGTGATGAGCGGAGATCTAGTAAAATATCAAGCTCTACTTCAGAAGGCTACTAAAATAATGCAGTGGTATAATGAATTGCCGGTTGAAACAAAAAAAAATTGAAATCCGCGCATGGTTTAACTCTGTACAAGCTTTGAATCTAAAACTTAAGAAGGAATATCCTAAATGCATGAAGGACGTCGCAACGAATTTTGCGAAGCGATTAGAAGTTGATCGAGGTGATCTGTCAAAGGTCGACTTGCTGTTCTGTAACGATGGCGGGTCTACATATTTTATTGAGAATTCTTGGCTTAGAGAACTATATAACGTCAAAGGAGATTCTGGATTTCGAATTCAGTCTCCAACTGCAGAAAGCTTGCGAAGGGTGGAAGTACACGCAGAGTGCGCTCCGATCACCGTTGGATACTACTCCTTCGAACCAGACTTGGAAAAACGACAAAGTGCTTTTATTGAATGGATCGGAAGGTCCAACTGACTTTTCTTTCTGAACAGACTAGAAGGTATCTCGAAAACGAATTCGTCTGTTTGTGTGGAGGTGAGAACTACGGATGGAACTCACAGATGGTCAATGGAATGTTATCGAATGCCATATCCCTACCCAGGTTCGCGCTCGGATGGTAAAGGACGTCCCCGCCGAGACGCTCGTGAGGTGATGAACGGGATTTTTGAATTTTGCATACCGGCGCCCAGTGGTCGGATATGCCAGATCGCTATCCTCCTTACCAGACCTGCCATCGTTACTTTCAGTCTTGGTGTTCGAGTGGCGTCATGGACTCGGTTCTCAAGGCTCTGGTTCAGGATATGGAGGAGCGCGGTGGGATCGATTTGAGCGAATGCTTCATCGACGGGACGTTCGCCTCGGCAAAAAAAGGGGGCCTTGGAGTTGGTCCGACAAAGCGCGGCAAGGAACCAAGATCATGGCAATCGTGGACGGCAACGGCCTTCCTATCGCCTTATGCGTTGGAAGCGCTTCGCCGCATGAAGTCACGCTCGTAGAGGAGGTTCTGGATTCGAAATACACCATCGACTATCCAGAAAGAATCTCGGTGACAAAGCCTACGATAGCGATTCGCTCGACTGGAGGGTCAAAACACCAGTCCGGGAACCACTCGCTCCCAACAGAACGAAGACACAAGACGGAAGAGAACTCAGAAAATACAAGAGACGTTGGAAAGTTGATAGGCTCTTTGCATGGCTTCAGAACTTCAGGAGAATAACGACAAGGTGGGAGAGAAAGCTAGAAAACGACAAGGGGTTCGTCCAACTAGCCTGCATACTCATCACACTAAAGAGTTTTTGAGATGACTCCTAGAAGTCAAGCAACGGCCGAAGGCCCTGAGTTTCCGCACGAACTTCTTGAATGATGCCGCCAGCGAGCGAATTGCGATGCAGGATGCCACGGTCTTCCAGCATCTTATAGTGAGCCGACTAAAAAGGCAGCTAGTGAGCCGATTACAAAGGCAGCGTCCAACGTATTTGCTTCAAAATGAAGGACGCGGACTCATTCAAGCCCACCGGAGACGTTAATTCTTGCTCCAGTGACCCAAAATGCGTCATCAGAGGCTAGGAACACCACAACTTTAGCGATGTCCTCAGGTCGTCCCAGACGCCCTAGGGGGGTGGCGGCGATCATCTTCTCTTCTGCTTCACTCCCAATAAACCCGATACGGTGAGCACCCTCGGTCTCGGTGCCCCCGGGGGCGACCACGTTTACCCGAATTCTCCGTGAGCCTAATGCCTTCGCGAGTGAACGGGAGAGTGCATCAAGCGCCGCCTTGCTGGCTCCGTAGACAGTGGAGTCAGCGGTAGGGGTAACGCTCGCGCCGGAACCAATATTGACAATACTGCCACCCGAATGGGGAAAGCGCCTCATGGCCTCTTGACTGGTGAGGATGGGGCCAAGGACGTTGACATCCAGGTGTCGACGTACGCTATCTTCGTTGACGTTCTCGAAGGGACCAAAAGCGAAAAATCCTGCATTGTTCACGAGCACACTCAGGGGACCAATCGCCGTTTCAGTTTCGTCGAACATTCTTCGCACGTCTTCCACATTCGATACATCTCCTTGTACGGCGAGTGCTATTCCTCCCGCGCTTTTGATCTCTTCGACTATGCAGTCAGCTCCCGCCGAATCTGACACATAATTGACTGCCACTGATGCTCCTGCCCTCGCGAGCGCTCGGGCGATTCCTGCACCAATTCCCTTAGATGCCCCGGTCACGAGTGTGGCTTTTCCAGTAAGATCGTTCATCCTTGTATGGTATCGTTTCGATACTAAGATGCGCAATACGCACTAACAGTGCACTTAGTTACCCACAGGAAACCCATGGCCGACCCACAAGCCTCCAAACTTCGCGAAGACCGCGTCCTTCTTGACCTGCTCAGCGACAAGTGGACCCTTCTCGTGTTGGGATCGCTTTGCGACCATGGAATGAAGCGACGTTTCAATGCCATACGCCGCGACGTTTCCGGAATTTCGCAGAAAAGCCTGACACAATGTCTACGGCGACTTGAGCGCAATGGATTGGTGCAAAGGCTCATCGTCGACGACTCGCCTCCCGGGGTTGAGTACTGCTTCACGCCTCTAGGGGATACGTTAGATGGTCCTATTGGAGAACTCCTACAATGGACCTCCGAGTACGCAAATGCCGTCCGCGAGGCTCAGGTGTCCTACGACCGTCGAAGAGGGGCGATTCTAGAAAATACTGAAATTTCATAGCATAAAGCCTCCACAATCAAAAGACACCTGCGATCCAAGATGCATCTTATATCCAGCTAAATAGGCGGGCTGGAGCATGCCACATCAAAGCCGTTCCGCCCCGAGTTAACTTATTTCCCAACGCCCGGAAATTTGACGCATGGGTTGTAACTCAGATAATTCGTCAAGCCAGGGACTTGCCCCTTGGCGAAGTCCTCGTAGCCGCCAACGAAGGTTGCGCCTACCGAAGTTCTTGAGCGAGGCCAATCAGAATTCCTTCGGGACCGCGAATGTAGCAAAGCCGATAGATATCTTCATATTGGACAACCTCGCCGACAAGCTGCGCACCGAGTTCGAAAAGCTTTTCTAGGGTTTCGTCGAGGTTGTCCACCGCGAACATCACGCGGAGGTAGCCCAAGGCATTGACTGGGGCATTTCGGTGATCCTGGACGGTAGCAGGAGCGAGAAATCGAGATAGCTCAAGTCCACCATGACCATCCGGCGTGCGCATCATCGCAACCTCGACGCGCTGATCGGTCAGCCCAGTGATTCGCCCAGACCATTCGCCTTCGATCACGGCTCGCCCCTCAAGGTCTAGGCCAAGTTGACGAAAGAATTCAATCGTCGTCTCGAGGTTCTCGACCACGATCCCAATGTTGTCCATGCGTTTGACAGCCATGAGGCCTATTCTACATTGCCCCTCGCAGGTAAGCCTCGTGGAGTGGTATTCCCGTTATCCAGGTGAGGGTTTCAGATAGGTTCTTATTCTGAATTCGAAGCCTTCCTCAATAGGTGTTATGAATGTCCCCACTTGATTGTTGATGGGCTATTTCGCAAAGCATAGATTCTGTTCACTTGGCGAGGTGCTTCGGTTGGATTGACTTACAATTAGCCCTTTTCCCACTTTGCTTCCATGCGCTCAAGTCGTTCGAGAATTTGGGAGATCGCTGCATCTTGGGCTTGCAAGTGCTCTTGGATTTGTCGGGCTTCGTGGAATGTTGCGTCAGCATCTTTGTAGGTCAGCTCGGCGCGACGGTCGGATGCTTCTCCGAGGATGTTTTGTCCAACCATAATGACGGAGAGCATCACGAGTTGGATGAATGTTTGGCTAAGCCACTGAATTGTCGTAAGGAGTCCGCTGCGCAGCGCATCGGGCAAGACAAGGAGGGCGAGAACGGCAAAAAAATAGGCGCACCACATCGTTCCGACTGTTTTGGTGAGGATGAGCGCCAACTTGTCGTTAATGCTTCCTCCCTTTTTACGCTTTACCGGACCCGACGATTTTCGTTCTTTGATGTGCGGGTGTTCGACATGTTGATAGTGGACTTTGGAATTCTCCATAATTGACACATTTTGCCACGGTTTGGGTAAGTACTTAAATCATACGTGTCGACTTTCCGTGTCCATTGAGCGAAGGACACGGACCCCTGGGTCCTTGGTCGGTAGTGTGAAATGGGTGCTACACTCATAGGACCAGCGTGCCCAGGCCCAGAACTTTTCGAGAAGACGAATGCCTTGACCGAGCTTTAGAATTATTTCGGCATCGAGGATACGAAGGGGCGTCGATCAGCGACCTTGTTCGAGCGACCGGCGTCAATCGGTACAGCTTATACGAGACTTTCGGCGATAAGCGTGGGCTTTTTATTGCCGCTTATAACAAGTTTCAAGAAAAGCGAGTTGCGTTTGTGACGGCGATGTTAAGTCAGCCGGGACCTAAACTCCCTCTCATTCGGCTTTATTTCGAAACGCTGACGACGAGTCAGACCGGCAAGGGCCCGGTGTCGTGTTTCGTAACGATCTCGGCGGTGAGCCTGGCGAACACCGATCCCGAAATGGCAGAGCATGTGCTGAGGTATTCGCTTGAATTGCAAAAAGCGTTTGTTGCTGCTCTCAAAGAGGCCCGAGATCAAGGAGAGATTGCAAGTGATGTCGATCTCGAAGGTGCTGCGCTCTCCCTGATCAATGCTGGGCGCGGTATGCGTATCATGGCCCCATTCGAGGGTTTTTACGAAACGATTACGGCGACCATCGACGCTACTATGCAATTATTACGCCCAAACGTTGAATTTCAGAACGACCGTTCTGTATAGTCACAAATAACCTTGCGAACAACGTGGTTTTCGGGTTGAGTCGCTTTCATGTGGATTGTCAAGCTTGCGCTTCAACGGAAATACACGTTCATCGTGATGTCGATCGTGATCCTGATTCTTGGGATTTTCACGGTCAAAAAGACGCCGACAGACATTTTTCCGAATATCGACATTCCGGTCGTCACCATGATCTACTCCTACAACGGCATCTCCCCTGCCGATATGGAGAAACGGATCACGACGATTGCGGAACGCGCCGCGACGACGACGGTTGCTGATATCGAACACATCGAGTCGCAATCGTCTCCCGGCGTGGTTGTCATCAAGTTCTTCTTTCAACCCGGCGCGAAGGTTGAAGCGGGTGTCGCTCAGCTCACCTCGATTTCTCAAACGCTCTTGAGAATCATGCCGACGGGCACGACTCCGCCCCTTATCATCCGTTACAGCGCTTCGAGCGTCCCTATCCTGCAGCTTGGTCTCAGCAGCAAATCGCTTTCCGAAAGTCAGCTTTCCGATCTTGGAACCAACGTGATTCGAACCCAATTGGCGACGGTCCGCGGCGCATCGGTTCCCACCCCGTTTGGTGGCAAGAGCCGCCAAATCGTCGTGGACCTCGACATTCCCCAACTTCAGGCAAAAGGACTAAGCCCGATCGAAGTCAGCAATGCGATCAACGCTCAGAACCTTATCTTGCCCGGAGGTACGGCGAAGTTCGGAAGCCGTGAATATAGCGTGTTTCTGAATAGCAGCCCCGATGTTGCGGCCGACCTCGGAAATCTCCCGATCAAAACAATTAACGGAACAACGATCCATATTCGGGATGTTGCCCAGGTTCATGATGGCTTTGTGCCTCAAACAAACGTTGTCAGTGTGAACGGTCGGCGTTCGGCGCTGATCAGCGTATTGAAGAGTGGCGATGCTTCAACCCTTGACGTCGTCCAGCGAGTGAAAGAAGCGTTGCCAAAAATTCAGGCGACCCTGCCTCCCGAACTGACGATTCAACCGCTTTTTGACCAATCGATCTTTGTTCAAGGAGCGATCAGTGGCGTCGTTCGTGAAGCCATCATTGCGGCATGTTTGACGGCAGCCATGATCTTGCTCTTCCTTGGAAGTTGGCGAAGCACCCTCATCGTTGCGATATCGATTCCCCTTTCCATCTTGGCGTCCATCACCGCGTTGGGATTTTTGGGGCAAACGCTCAACACGATGACATTGGGCGGACTGGCATTGGCGGTTGGAATCTTGGTTGATGACGCGACGGTAACGATCGAAAATATCCACCGGAACATGCACGAAGGAAAGCCGCTTAAAAAAGCGATTTTCGATGGTGCGGCCCAGATCGCGACTCCGACTTTTGTGGCGACGCTTTCGATCTGCATCGTGTTTGTTGCGGTCGTCTTTTTGACGGGCCCGGCAAAGTTCCTGTTTACTCCTCTCGCCTTGGCGGTGGTCTTCGCGATGATGGCGTCCTACATTCTTTCGCGAACTCTCGTTCCGGTCCTGACTATGCTGATGCTCCGAAAGGAGGCCGATCTCTATGGCGCTCATGGCGAGGATATCAATGGCGATTTCTTCTGGAATTTGCATCGAGCCTTCAACAAACGTTTTGAGCGATTTGCGGATCGCTATGGTGCGATTCTTCAAAACGCGTTGAAGAATCGCCGCCGAACGATCATGGGCTTCTCGGCCTTCTTCATTTCATCCCTATTCCTCATCGGCTTTATCGGACGAAGTTTCTTTCCCGACGTCGATGCTGGACAGATTCGACTTCACGTAAGAACTCCTGCGGGAACACGGATTGAGGAAACCGTTCGACATTTTGCCCGTGTGGAAGACACCATTCGGACCATCATTCCACCAAAGGATATGGGAATGACCCTTCAGAATGTCGGGCTTCCGTCAGCGGTCAATTTAGCCTTTACCGACAGCGCAACGATTGGATCGGCCGATGGTGAAATTCTGCTTTCACTCAAGGAAGGCCATGCGCCCACCGAGCAGTACATCGAAAAATTACGCAAGCAACTCAAGGGGGACTATCCAAATGACACGTTCTTCTTTCAACCGGCGGATATTGTCAGCCAGATTTTGAACTTTGGACTGCCAGCACCTATTGACGTTCAAGTGGTTGGACGAAGTCCGAAAAACTACGCCGTTGCGAAGAAACTGATGGAAGAAATTCGCAAAATTCCAGGTGCCGTCGACGTGCACATTCATCAAGTTCTCGATTCTCCGTCGATTAATGTCGCGGTTGATCGAGACCGGGCTCAAACCATAGGGCTTACTCAACGCGATGTGGCAAGCAGCATGCTGATTTCGCTCACTGGCAGCGGGCAAACGGCACCGAATTATTGGCTCGACCCCAAGAACGGTGTCAACTATTCGGTCGCAGTTCAGACTCCCCAATACAAAGTGGATTCGCTGAGTTCAATGCTCAACACGCCGATCAATGCTCCGGGCGGGGCGAGCCAGATTCTCGACAACGTTTCGACTTCGACTCGCGGGCGAACGACTCAGAATATCAATCACTATAACGTTCAGCCGGTTTACGACATCTACGTGAATGTCTCAGGGCGTGATCTCGGCGGGGTGACGACCGATGTCTCGAAGATCGTCGACAAGATCCAAAAGGAGCTTCCGAAGGGGACGACAACCAACATTCGCGGGCAGTCTCAGAGCATGAACGAGTCCTATGTCGGACTTGGAATCGGTATTGCCTTTGCGATTATCTTGGTTTACTTCCTGATGGTGGTGAACTTCCAAACATGGGTCGATCCGCTGATCATCATCTGTGCCCTTCCCGGCGCGTTGGCGGGAATCATTTGGACGCTCTTAGTTACAAACACGCCGTTCAGCGTGCCTGCGTTGATGGGAACGATCATGTGCATTGGGGTTGCGACCGCGAATTCAATCTTGGTCGTGACGTTTGCCAACGACCGACGCAAAGAGGGCGACGACGCTTTTGCTGCAGCCCTAGCGGCAGGGCGGACACGGCTTCGACCGGTCATGATGACAGCTCTCGCGATGATCATTGGAATGCTCCCGATGGCGCTGGGGCTCGGTGAGGGTGGCGAGCAGAACGCGCCTCTTGGCCGGGCGGTCATCGGTGGCCTGATGGTCGCGACTTTCACAACGCTCTTCTTTGTCCCCGTGATCTACAGCATTTTAAGGCGAGGACACGTCGAAGCGGACGATCCCGAACTAGCCGATATCGAGGCACCCTACCAACCAAATCAACCGCTGGAGGCGGCTCACTAAAAACCATGACTCCTCAATCATCAACTCCCCGACGTAAAACGGCTGGAACTTCGTCGATCCGCATCTTTGGCGGTTTGTCGCTCGGAGCGGTTCTCTTAGCGATTGGGCTTGTGCCAAAAGTGCTCCATCAAAACGCACTGGCGGCCGAGGCTCATAACGACTCTTCGGCCTTGCCCGAAGTTGAAGTCGCGACGGCAAAGCTTTCGGCGGCAGACCCGATCGTTCTTCCCGCTAGCGTGCAGTCGGTGAACAGTACGGTGATCCAGGCTCGAACGAGCGGCTATGTAAAAACGATTCTTGTCGATATTGGTTCGCAAGTCAAAGCTGGACAGGTTCTGGCTGAAATCGAGTCACCGGATGCGGATCAACAACTTGCTCAAGCGAACGCTGATACTGCCAAGAGTATGGCTACCGTTGGTCAGTCCATTGCCGACAAGGCAAAAAGTGAAGCTGGCGTTTCGCAGACTCAGGCGGATGTGGCTCGGCAGAAAGCGGCGATCAAGCAAGCCGAGGCCGCGTATGCTGGAGCTCAAGCCCGACTCGCCCAAACCATTGCCGCCCGCGAACAAGCGCAATCGAAAGCTGTCCAGTCCCAACAACAAATCGACACGCAGAAGGCGAATATTGCTCAAGCTCAAGCCCAACTCGACCTAGCCGAGGCGACTGAGAAGCGTTATGCATCGCTGTTGAAGGAAGGCTTCGCGTCACAGCAAGATTACGACCAAGCTGCCGCCGCATACAAATCGGCAAGTAGCACCGTGAAAGCTGCCAAATCGAATTTGAAGGCAGCGGAGGCAGATGCAAAAGCCGCCGAGCAAGCGGTGAATGCGAGTGATGCAAGTGTTCGGGCGGCAAAGTCGGATGCGGAAGCATCGAAAGCCAACGTCGAGGCGAGTCGAGCAACGTACAATTCGCTGACTGCGAATGTTTCGGCAGCCAGGGCGACGGTCCGCGCGAACGAGCAGACCATTTCAGCGAATCGAGCCGCCGTTCAGTCGAATATGGCGAATGCTCGTCGGTACGGGATCCTTAAATCCTTCCAGCAGATCGTGGCTCCTTTTGATGGGGTTATCACATCTCGCAATATTGATGTGGGATCCTTAGTGAGCCCGGGCGCTGTCGCGAATGTACCCACAGCAACGACAACACCGAACGTAGGTCTCTTCGGAATCTCTCGAGTGGATACGTTGAAGATTCTCGTCAACGTGCCCCAAACCGACTATCAGGCGATCGGTCCAAACACGATGGCGACGGTCACGATCCGTGAGTTTCCAGGCCAAATCTTTACTGGGAAAGTTTCTCGAAGTGGCGGAGCGCTTGATTCAACCAGCAGGACGTTGCCGGTCGAAATCCGATTGGATAACAAGAATCACAAGATTGTCCCCGGCATGTTTGCTCAAGTGAGCATTGGGGGAGACGCCGAGCGCAAAGTGCTTCGCCTTCCCGCGAGTGTGCTCGCTTTCGGCACGGAAGGCAGCTATGTTTTTGTGGTGGATGCTCAAGGCACACTCCACCAACGCAAGATTGCAATTGGGCGTGACTATGGTTCAGAGGTTGAAGCGACCGGGGTAGATGCAAAGGAACAACTTGTCGTGAGTCCAACCGATGACCTGAAGGACGGCATGAAGGTCCGTGTTGTTCCTACTGAGAAGACGGGAGACAAGAAATGATCGGCCTTCTTTCGCTCAGTTTCGCTCTTCGAAACATGGTCTCTCAAGGCACTGAACCTACGCAATTAAAAGCTCCGCCTCCACGGGTTCAAGACCCAAAACTGCCTGACAAGATTGAACTTCCACAAAGCTCAGATGCGAAACCGCTTGGGCGACTAACTGCGAAAGAAGCCGCTCAAATTGCACTACAACTGCAGCCGTTGATTAAGAATGCAAAGGGGGCGACAACAACCGCAAAAGGACGCGTTCAGCAGGCAGGCGCTGGCTTGAATCCCCAACTTGTGATGAGCGCAGGTTACGATTCTCTATCCAGTCTTTCAGGAGGTTCCGCAACGGCGGCTCCGACGGGAACGACACCTCCAGGGGTTTCGCCGACGTTCGCTTATAGTTCGGCGCTCGGGGTGCGACAATTGGTGTTCGATTACAACTACACACGTAATTTGGTGCGACAAAATCAGGCACTCAGCGATGCGGCGATGGCTAATCTTGATCGCGCGCAACAAGACGTGGTGAATGATGTCGAGACGAATTTTTATGGGTATCTCAATGCCAAGCGACTTGAGGAAGTCAGTGAAAAGAATCTCGAGAATCGGCAGCGTCAACTCGATTTGGCGAACGCTCGCTTGAAGAATGAGGTTGGACAGCCGGTTGATGTCGTGACCGCAGAGACCTCGAAGTCTCAAGCCGTGCTTGCATTGACCATTGCGCGGGATGCGGCTTTGCAGGCCAGAGTCAAGTTACTACTGTCAATGGGCATCGATCCTACCACGACGATCGAAATCGACGACAGCCAAGAGGAATCGATTGAAGCCACAGACCCGATCAAGTTGACGGATGAAGGACTGAAGCGACGTCCTGAAGTTCGGGTCGCGCAATTGAATTTGATGGCGTCGATTTTTGGCGTTAGCGCGGCAAAATCGACCAATATGCCATCGGTCGTGGCAACGTTGGCCGCCGGCACACTGGGTCAAGACATCTCAGCGAGCAAGGGATCGTTGAGCTTTGGTATCGGTGTTCAGATTCCGATCTCGGATGGCGGTGCGCGTCGGGGTGCGGTCAAAACCGCAAGTGGTCAGCTTGCATCGGCACAAGCCGATCTTGAGACGATCACATTGCGGGTCAAAACGGACATCGCCGGAGCTTATCTCGGTTTGATGTCGGCCGAACAACGCGTGCCGATCGCCGATGCTCAAGTGGCGAATGCGCGAGAGGCTGTTCGGATCGCAGAAGGGCGTTATGCCGCGGGATTGGGTTCGTTTCAGGACATCACGACGGCGCAAGGGTTGTTAGTGACTGCGCAACAAGACCAGACGACGGTCCAAACGAATCTGAATCTGGCCAGAGTGCGGCTCAAGTACGCGACTGGCCAGATTCGATAGGTCCTTGACTCCAATCGGGGGATCATCCCCCGATTTCTCAATTTCCAATACAACAGGGGCAGATATTGGGCACCCGAAGATGGATCGTGGCACTGTAACCGATGGATTTGTATCCCTCGCCGTAGGCGTTGACGTCAGTCACGTGGGCGGCGATCAGCCACTGGCCGGGTTGGTTTAGCGCGAGGGTTGCGATTCCCTTGGCATCCGTTTTCGTTTCAAATTTTGGATCCATCTCACCCGTGAGCGTGACACCCTTCGGAATGAAGCTCACAACCGTATCCTTCAAAGGATTGCCTTTATACATCAACTTGACCGAGAACGAGGTGCCGACACCCAGGTCAAAGACGGGATTGGAAACCGGGACGAGTTCGAGGGGCGCCCCAACGGGTTTTTGGAAGCCAGTTTCGACCTTCTTCGGGTTATCCAACGACGGAGCAAGCGCGAAGTAGGTCTTCGCACACTTGATATCGCGGACCGGGGCATAGGACATAACCTGGTCAAAGGTCGAAATCGCCTGGTAGATGCCCGGCTCGTCGCCTTGGAACGTCGCACCCCAAAATCCTTCTTTGGGTTCGTAGCCGTTGTCAATCAGTGAGGTCGTCAGGTCAAGGGTCTTGCCATTCGGACCCATCACTGACAGGTTTTGCTGTCCGGCGGGAATCTTGCTCGCCAAGCGAAAATCGCGATGATGATTGCCGTGGTTACCCAACATCAGCGACAACGAAACCGGTTCGCCAACTCGCAAGAGGGACTGGTTGGTTTCGATCCAAATGTCGTGGGCCATGGCCTGACCCACCAGGATCAGGCCACAAGCCACCGCAAGGCCCCGTCGAAGACGGGGTTGCATCAATTCGGTCTCCCTGAATTTCGCGGATCAAATGATCCTGCGTAGATTCCTTTGGGAAGGTCTCGCCACCACAATTGGCTCCATTTTTGGAACTTGGCGTGGCCATCGACATACGTATAGTTGGCCCCATCAGAGAAGGCATTCAGTTTGATTTCTTTCGTTTGGTTGGCCGTGTTGTCCCAAGTCAAGTTCTGCATGTAACCGCTCACTTGTTCGCTGGGTGAACCCCAATAGAAGCCGTGGAAGTGGTCACGAGGCGCAACGTCGTCGCGAGCCAATGCGATGTAAACGACGTTCGCCGGATACCCGATCGAGGATTGTACGCTGAACTTGCCAACGCCGCCGCTACCGTCAGAGTATGCCCCCGACATGTAAGCGCTGAGGAGATAGCTGGTCCAACGATAGCCCCATCGCGGGTCAGAATCTGGCGCATCGGGTTGAGGCGGCTTGGTGCCCATCGGCGGCCATAGGGTGCTTGCGTCGCCGGGTGAACGGAACATGTCCCAATTCTTGATATAGGCTTGGCAGCGGAGCGGCCATGAGTTGCCTTTCGATGGAAACGACGTCAACGGAAATGTGTCATCGTAGTCGCCGCCATAGAGGGCCATCATCGTGCCGAGCTGCTTGAGGTTTGAGATATCCACCGTCTTCTTCGCCGCGAGCTTTGCTTGAGCAAAGACGGGGAAAAGAATGGCGGCCAAGATCGCGATGATCGCGATGACGACGAGAAGCTCAATGAGCGTGAATGCTTTTTTCATGTTGTGAAGTCAAATTGTCGTGGGGCCGATCGGTGGTCTGAAAAAGACAGATTCCGATCATTCCTAAGATCAGCAGGAGCAGAACGGCAGGCTCAAGCAGAGCCCAATTGCCAAGCTGAATCTGCTTGACAATCGGGCGTAGCTTGAGGACCTGTTCGCTCGTGAGAGGAGGTGTTGAAGTGGGCAAGAGTTACCCCTTCTTCATCATCTCCGACATTCCCAGCGCACACCCAGACGTGATTTTCTGGGGTGCGGGACGGGTATCCATGTGCCGATCCTTGATTCCCGCGAGCTTTGCCATTCGGGCCGTGACCTCCTTAAGCATGGGCGCCGAGTATCCGGCGTAGCTCAGGACAATCTTGCCTTTGGTGTCGATCAATCGCGTCGAGAGGCTCGACTTAGCTCCAAATGCTTTGGCAATGGTTCCGTTGGGATCGGAAAGCACGCGGAACTGCGGTCCGGTAGCCTTGCTCCATTCGGCAGCGTCGCCGACCGAGCCGTAGACGATACCGACGACATTGGCGACATCGCCATAGCGAGTCTGAACTCGGTCCAGGTAAGGCTTTCCGCTCTTACAGCAAGGGCAAGTCTTTTCGATGAAGACCACAAGCGTGGGTTTCTTTAGCAGGTCCTTGAGCGAAACGGATTTGCCGTTCGCGTCCTTCGTAACAAAGGTTGGCGCGGTTTTGCCGTCCAGCTTTTTGGCCCTGTCAATATCAGTTTTGGCTGTGGCATGACCAGCCTCTTTTCCGTTAGCGTCGAGTGTGTGTTTGTGGTCGTCTTGCGAGACGGCTACGATCGGTAGCGCGATCATCGTCAAGAAAGCCAATCGAAGTTGGTTATTTGTTTTCATCTATGTTCGTAAATTCGTGGAATAGCCCGAGCTTTGGGCATGACGAAACGGGGAGGATTAGATGAATTGTGGAGGGGGTGTTGGCGGAGCAAAGACAGGAGTCTTTCGGTCGATCGGCACGTAGACCGGACTTTCGAGCGGCATTTGAATCGGCTCGAAATGAAGATCGGCCAAGGACTCAGACAACGCGGCGAGTGGAATCGGTTTAACGGATTCCGTCGCTTGTTTCTCGTCTTGGTGGTCGGCAGCCTTTTTTTCGGCACAGCGGCATTGTTTGAACGAGGCTTCTCCTTCGTGAGGTTTTCGAACGGTCGTCTGAGCGACGAGTTCACCACAGCAGTTTTTCACGTACTTGGTTTCGAGAACCTGTTGAATGGGAGCGGTCGGACACTGGATGCCGCGTGGAGTCACCGGAGCGTTCGCGCCGAAATTCATCGTCGCGAGAGCCACCGACACCATCAAGACGAGTAGTCGGTGAAGCAATTTATTCGCCTTCATGACGAACACCACGAATTCAAGATACCTGAGGGGCACGTTGGCGGTTGAATGATAACTACCAGTCTTTGTCCTGAAAAGGTCGGACAGTTTGGGTTCAATCACAAAAAGTCATAAGTAAAAATTCTTATGGCAAAAAGTCTTGGCGAAACTCTCGCCATCATCTAACATCCTATAAGTGATGAAAAATTTGCCAGTTGCTTTCTTTGTGGCTCTGACCGTTTCGGCTTTGGCCCTGCCCGCATTTGCCCATCAAGACCCGGCGCAGGCGAGCGATGACGACATCATGAAGAAGGAATACACCTTCTACAAGGACATCAAGCCGATCATCAAATCGCGATGCCAGTCATGCCATAGCGGCGACAATCCAGCGGCGGATAAAGACCTCTCGAAGGTTGAGGCATTTAAGGCCAACGAAGAAAAGGACGAGAAGGCCTATTTCATCAAGAAGGGCGATCCTGACAAGAGCATCCTGGTATGGGTCTTGGAAAAAAGTCACGACAAGCCGCAAATGCCACCGCGCAAGAAGCTCGACGAGAAGACGGTCAAGATCGTTAAGGCTTGGATCAAGCAGGGCGCGAAGCTCGGAAAGGCTCCCGAAGACGGCAAGTAGATTCAGTTTTAAGTTCGTCCTTGTCGGAAAAGAACTTCTTGTATGCCTCGATTTTGAAATGATTCAGAATCGGGGCACTTTCATTTTGGAGAATAATTTCCAGTGAAAGGTTGATGCACATGGGAAAGGAACTAGACGAATGGATACGCGACTATAAGCCGAAGGGTCCCGATGATGAGCGGCGACTGGTCGATACGCTTCAGAGGGCGCTTGCGGAAATGGAAGGCGGACCGGCTGGGCGGCTCAGCTCAGAGTATCTCCTTCAGGTCCTTGCTCGGCGGCGAAGCATGGGGCTTTCGCGGCTAAAGCCTGATCCAGTGGATCGAAAGCTTGTCGAGGCTATGCTTCAAGCGGCAAATTGGGCGCCAAGCCATGGCGATACCGAACCATGGAGATTCTTTGTCTTTATGGGCGAAGGACGCGAAGCGTTGGCAAGCATTTTTGAGCAAGCGCTGGTCGAAAGCGGTCAAGAGTCCGAGGGTGGACGGAAGCGAGCGTTTGCCAGCCCGGTTTGGATCGCGATCGGAATGTCTCCTCAACTCGCCGAGGACGGTTCGCTGGTCATGAGCGAAGAAGAGGAAGTGATGGCGGTTGCTTGCGCGGTTCAAAATCTTCACTTGATGGCATCTGAACTTGGCCTCGTGGGAATGTGGCACTCGAAGGGTCTTTCTGTGAATCCCATCGTCGGTCAGAAACTGGGACTGCAAGCTCCGTCCCGCCTCCTGGGATTTTTTATGTGCGGATGGCCAGCGGTCGAGGTCCCGTCGGGCGAGCGTGGCGACTGGTCCAATAAAGTGACTTGGTTCGACTAAAGGCTGGCCCCCGTAAGATTGATGGAGCTGATTTCCATTTTCTGGCTTTGCGTGAAATGACGAAGCAGAGGGTAGTTCTTATCAGATCATTTTATAGATTTGATAAAATTTTTATAATTTGAAAAAATCAATCTAATAAATCGTTCCATGGCTCCGATACCAGTGGTATGGATTGCGAGCAGACTGCGTCAGTTCGTAAAGATTGGGGTTTCAATCGGAAACGAGGAATGGTGATGATTTTCGTCGCTCTGATGCTCCTTGCCGCGACGACGATCATTACCTCCTCCGTTGATATGAGCCGAATGGCTCGCCTGAAATTAGGGTCGTTAGAGCGCGACGCCAAATGGAATCTTTGCCTGGACTCCGCCAAGGCTCTCATTGTCGAGGCCCTGGCTAAAACAGGTTCGACGACTCAAAACTTGAGCACGACTCTCAACGGCATCCCTTTAAACATTCAGTCGCGCTCTACGAGCTCTTGGGGTAACGGTCAAGGGTGTCAAATTACAGTGACCGGCACTCAAGATGGGCAGAGTCGAACGGCGACGCTTTATGTGGGTGAGCGAGTGACAGTCAACCCAGCACAATTTGCCTGCATGGTCACGACTCAGCTAAAGCCTGGTAGTCAGGGCACGCTAAAATGTCGGGGAGACCTTTATTGTCCAGTGTCGACAACCGGAACTGGAATCGACGCGCGTTCGGACGTTTATTCGCCCTTACCGGCTTCGCCATCTTTTAGCAATTTGGACGGTCATTTTATCGGGCGGCAGCCAAAGCCTGCAATTTCACTTTCGAATTCGAAGTACGCAGCGGTCGCGAGTACAACTTCTTCGGGAACGATTACCCTGAACAGCCCTTCGGGGCCAACCTCATGGGGAAACTCGAAGGTTTACTACCATACGGGCAATCTCACGATTAGCGGAACGGTTACGGGGCGGGTTACCGTCTACGTCGCCGGAAACGTTGTCTTATCGAATCCATCCCTATCGACCAGTAACGGCAGCCATCGCTTGGTGGTGATCGCTAATGGAAACGTCACCATTCGCAGCGGGGATTCGGATGCAAACGTGATTGCTTCGGGAACGGTGACCGTTTCGGGAACGGCCAATTTGAATGGTAGTTTGGCCTGCGGCACCCTATCGGGATTGACCAGCAATCTGACCATCAATTACGACGGCTACTTCGAGTACTGGTCATTCGAGTCGGATAACTTTCGGATTCCCGGTCAGTGGTGAGTTCGCGCTACCACTTGTCCTTGGCGACAAAAGTAAACGAGTCCATGGCTTCATATTTGTTGGGCGCGGTGCGTCCTTTAAAAGTAATGGTCGCTTTGAGCCCTTCAATTTCGACGACGATGTAGCCATAGGTGCTGTCGATGTGTTTGACGCGCTTGAGCGTCCAGCCCTCGTTATTTCCTGAATAATCGCCCTGCTTGTAAAAAGGAGCTCCCGCGGTTCCGGCTACGAATTGATGCAACTGGGGACCGGGATTCGAACCGGCTCTGGTTACCATCATGTGGTCGTACAGGTGATCATGTCCGCAGAAGAAAACTCGAGCACCCGATTTGATCAGACTCCCCCAAAACGCATCACGAGCTTTGGGATCGGTATCCATCGTATCTTTATGGCTGCCATCCATGAAGGCTGGCTCGTGTCCCATCGCAAAGATGAATGGCTTGGGATACTTGGCAAGAATGCCGTCGAGCCAAGGCTGATTCACTTTTTCTTTGCCAAAAATGTACTGATCGAGACCGATCGCGAGGACATCGCCTTTGCCAAAGAAGAAACTCAAATTCTTTTCGGTGTCAGGGCCGTTGTCGGGCATCGCGTAGGGGCCGGAAAAGACTTTTTGCCAGACCTTTTCGCTGTCAGTTGCTCCGGCTTCGTGGTTGCCACGGCAAGCCAGAACGGGAATTTTTCGGTCGTAGACTGGCTTCATGAGGTCTCGCCAGGTGAGAAGCTGCTTTTCGAAAGTCTCAGCGCTTTTGGCTCCATAGACGAGATCACCTGTCCACATGAGAAATTTTGCGTTTTCGCGAACCACAGCATTTGCGATCTCGCCGGTAATGAGCGTATTGACGCCGTTTTTGTCTTCGGGACGCTTGGCTTTCGGGTCTGCGCGACCGTCGCCAGCGACGACAAATCGCCATTTTGTCTCCACTTTAAGAGAAGGCACGTGTACGAGCGAAATGGCAAGCGCGACCGAAATCATATTCGCCATTATATACCTGCCAAAAGTACTCTTTGCATCCACTATCTTTCGATGCGACGAACTGGCCCAAATCGGCGTAAAACCTTTCAAGCCTATGCCATCCGAAAACCAGAATCCGCCGGGCGGTTTGCCCGTTTATCGACTCATCACTGGACCCGATGATGCCGAGTTTTGTGAGCGCGTCAGTGAATCCCTGAAGCTTGGGTACAAGCTCCACGGATCACCGACATCCGGCTACAACGGCACCGAAATGATCGTTGCCCAAGCCGTGATTTGGCCGTATATCGAATCGACCCGCGAAGACCGGGGTATCGGATTCCGAGGTCGCTGAATCTAGTGCGAGGAGGCTTTCGCGACAGGTTCGCGGAAGCCGCGCTCAATTGTGTCGTTGGGGTCGGTTGAAACCGGCCCATCACGCCAAAGCCACCGCATCATATCGGGGAAGATTTGGCCACCAAATGCCTGGCCGTGATTGTTCATGCCCCAGGTGTAGTTCAGTTCGTAGCCTTTCTCGGTGAGGGCATCTTTCATCCGAACGTTTTGCAAGAACCAGTCCCATCGAGGGTCATACTTTCCATTGCGGATCCCTCGGTTATCGTTGCGACCGTCGCAAAGAAAGACTCGAAGCGGTTTCTTTTTACTCTTTCGAATAATGTCGGGATAGGCGTCGCCACCGCGAATATTGGTAAAGCTCCCGACAATGCTCAGAACTTTTCGAAAGGCGTTTGGTCGCTCCCAGGCAACGGTAAACGCGGCAATCGCACCTGAACTTGAGCCTCCGATGCCTCGCATGTTAGGGTCATCGGAAATGTTGTAATCCTTCTTAAGTTCAGGAACCAAGCCATCGACGATATCCCTTGCGTACTTGTCATCCAACGCGTTGTACTCCACTCCGCGATTCGTGAATCCGTCTCCCCAGCCGTTCTCAGGAGACGGCTCTTTTTGTTCTGGGGTGCGACCGGGATTGATGAACACGCCAATCATCACGGGAATCTCACGTCGATAGATCAGGTTGTCGAAGACGGTTTGGGCGCGAATCTGGCCATTCTCTTGTTTCATGGCCTGCCCGTCTTGAAGAACCATAAGCGCAGTAGGCACTTTGGGATTGTATTGGGCCGGCACGTAAACCCAGTAAGTTTTTTGCGTGCCGGGGTATCCCAGACTTTTGAGAACGAACGGTCCTTTAACCTCACCTTTGGGGACCCCTTCGTGAGCCATGGAATCGGGGTTGAGGCGATATTGAGAATCTGGGTTCGGCCCCTGCTGAAAGCGAGAGATCGCAAGGGTTGTCAGAGCCGCAATACCGGCAGTTGCGATATAGGTCAGCGGGCGTTTCATCGTTCTTTGTCACGTTACCCAGTCTTGATAGGGCGAAAGTCGGAAAGGAGCCAATAGGCGAGGCGGACACGTGTCATGAAGAGTGAGGAAGGTCGATGAAGATGATAATTTTCGTTTAATATAAAACTTTATCTAATAATATCTAAAAAATCTTAATGTCGGGACTGGAGACTTGATGGAGGCTATCCAAGAATGTTTGCGTGCTTTTGACTTTTCTGCGGGTTCGATCCTGGTCGTTGGCAAACAAAATCGCTTTGGCCGCGACCATGGGTTGTTCCGTTATTTTGTTGCTTACCTGTGCCTATTTCTATGGTTCTGCGAGCAAGGCGTTAGAAGCTCGCATTCTGTCAGAAGCTTCTCTTCAAACTCAAAATCACGTTCGAGATTTTGAGCAGATTTTTGCATCGGCTCGTTCAATCGCTGATTCCATTGCTGCGCGCCAAATGCGTCGCGGTGAAGCCTCACGCGCCGACGACGAGCAATACTTTGGAGACTTGTTGACCCATTCACCCAAGGAATTTGTCTTCGGCGTCTACTTTGTGCCGGAACATATTTCTTGGAAAGACCCTCACTGTGGGACCTATGTGACGCGAACCTCTTTTCCGAAGCGGGCCCCGTCAACTTACGATCATCAGGACCCCAAGCAGGATTGGTACTGGATTCCCAAAACGACTCGGCAACGCCATGTCACGGGATGTTACTTTGACTCCGACGCGAATATTTCGATGGTCTCGGCCACTCAGCCAGTGATCGATTCGCAAGGACAATTGCTCGGCGTATCCGGTGTCGATATTTCAATAGAGACGATCAAAGCGATGACGGGGCGGCTCAAAGTCCAGCTTCCGGGAGAGGACCTTAAACTGCAGACGACGATGTTGGTGGATTCGAACGGCGCTTTGGTGGCGCACCCTGATCCCAAGTTACTGGCCGGAAAAGATCATGATCCAGCAAATTTCTCAACGCTGCCTCTTTCCAAAGTCGTGAATCTCAAGCAAGCCTCGGGAGTGGGGCACGTTGTCCTGAATGGGGTCGCTCAAACGGTTGTTTGGGCCAAATCAGACGCCACGGGCTGGACGACGATCCTTTCGGTTCCCGATAGTCAAATCGCCGGACAATTGGCACCTCTCCGCACTCGGATGATCGGCCTTTGTTTCGTTGGTGTGGTGTTGCTAGGGTTTTTGATGTTTTTAGTGTCTCGTCAATTTTTGTCACCGCTCGTGGGGCTAGAACGCTCGTCTCGCGTGTTGACGACTGGGGATTGCTCCGTGACTTTTCAGGTGCGATCCAATGACGAAATTGGACGATTGGCGGCCTCGTTAAACGATTTAACCAACCACTTTCGCTCGATTGCGGGAACTGCGGTGCTCGTCGCAACTGGCGATCTCAGCCAACCTCCGACTCCAAAGAGTTCAAACGACACGGTTGGGTTAGCGTTTCTCGACATCATTCGTTCGTGGAGCCAACATGTTTCTGAACTCAAGGGCCGGACATCGGGACTCGACCGCTCGGTTCGGGGACTTGAGAACGTGCTTGGCCAGTCGACAGATATTCACGCGGAGGTCGGTTTCAAAGTCAGCCATTCGGTACAAAGCGTTCAGGAACTGGTCCAAGCGGGAGGCGCTATTTCGGATTCGAATAAGGAGATTGATCATTCTTTGGCCGCACTCCGGGCTACCTTCGAGCAAATGCTCGAAATGGTGGATCAGACGTCCCAAGAGAGTTCGTCACAAATTCAACAAACGTCAGAAAGCCGTGAGCAAGTGCAGGCGGTCTGGGATGACTTTAATAGTCTGCTGGCGACGATGAAGACCGCCGCACAACAGGCCGAATTGACCCAGGAAAAAATTGAATCGTTAGCTCAGAAGCAGGTTGTGCTCGGTGACATTGTGAGCAATTTGGGTTCGATGTCGCGCGATACCGGCATGTTGGCTCTCAACGCCTCCATCGAAGCCGCTAGAGTGGGACCGGCAGGCGCGGGCTTTGCCGTCGTAGCCGAAGAGGTGAATGCCTTGGCCGCCCGTTCGGCTCGGGCAACCAAGGAGGTCGAGACGATTCTTGGCGCCGTTCGTCACGAAATTCAAGAGCTCTTGAGCGAAGTCAACCGAACGACGACCCTCGTCGAGCAAGGCGAAATGTCAACTGAGAACGGCTGCATGGCGATGAAATTCCTCTTAACGTCGGTCGACAATGTCGAGGGATCAGCTCAATCCAATCGCGAACGCTTACTTTCAATCCAGGGTGTGTCCCATCGAGTACGAGATTCGCTCGACAATATTGAGACGCTCGGTAAAGAAACGGTGTATGCCGCTGAGACGATTGTCGATCAGGCGATGACTCTCTCGAACGAGATTTCGTCCATTGAGACGGAAATGCTGACATTTTCCACGATCACAAATGAAATCGTCGGAGTCAGCGACGGAATTCGCGATGCTTCGCATGCATTGAAAGACATTTCGAGTGCGTTCACATTAGAAATTTCGCAGAAAGAAATAAAACAAGCAGCTTAATATCATCAATGGCGAACTTACTATTCGCCATTTGCACCGACTTTCGGCTCGGCCAGGATTGCCAACTGGGAACGAGGTGTGTTAGCATGGCTGGGTCCCATGAATTTCAGAAGACGTTTTACACGGATGTTTCCTCTCGTTTCGTTGGCTTGCTTGGGCGCTCTCGCCTGCGCGAAATCTCCAATTTATCAAGACCCAGTGACGTCGTTACGACTTCAAACGCTGGCCCAGAATCTGGCGAATAAAACTGGCGATTCGGTCGCGAACCTAACCGAAGCGCTGCGCCTCTGCGGTTTCACCATTCGGAAGGAGGATCACACGAAGATCGCGGGTCCCGCGAATCCACAGATTGACCTACATTTGGCAATTACCGACTCCGAAATCAAAGGATTCATCGATCTCTATAATCGGGGTCAGGGAATGAACTTCGGCAATTTTGTCGGATCGATGGATTATCAACTCAAGCAAGGGGGTTATAACGACACCTGCGGGACCGACATCAAGTCTTTCTTGATCTATGACCCGGTTGCCCGCGAAGAGATTCTGAAACCCAACGACCCTCGGCCGGATCGCTTTCACAATCAAGCAGTCGCAGGCTTTTTGGCCGACCTTGCGCAGACACACGAGAATTTCGACGATACAAATTTCGGCGATAGCGCTAAGTTGGATCCGATCCAATCACTGATCTTAACTCGAATCGTCACTCAAGAAATCGCAACGGCGATCAAGAAGACTGCGCCGGCCGGGCAGAACTTATTTGCTTCGCTCAATGCTCCCGCGTTCGACGATGCGGGTTGGGCCGAAGATGGTTTCGTCGGGGGGATTACCGGTCTCATCAATAAGCTGGTTGAATCGAAAATTGGCGAAAAAATCTCGAAGCCAATGGACAAGGCAAACTCGATTTCATCGATTGCTAAGTTCATTCTCACCTACACCTTCCTCAAGACTGAGTTGAAGATGGAAGGTGACACAAATCTTCTCGTCCGAACTAAGGACACATCGGCTGGCGAAAAACGAACGATGACCGCTCGCATCTATATCGATGGCTCGAAGGTCACCGACTGGATGAAGGAAAACCGCACGACTGTGGCGATGGCTGGCTTGGATGTTGACATGCCGAAATCTGGCGGGCTCGGAGGAATCGAGACTTCGTGGGAAATCGGCGGCGACGGAAAGGACTACGACTTCAATAGCCACAAAGTCCAATGGGCTTCTGGCCAAGGGGACATGAGTAAGCTCAAAACCGATTCAAACGGCGTTGCGAAAGCCGTTCTCGAGGGAACGGCTCAACCCAAGGCTCTCGATCCTAAGTCGGTCAAGGCCTATGAAAAGTCGATCTCGGTTAAGGTGACGCCCCAAGCCAAGGCGACCGACATGAAGCAAGATCTGATCGACGCAGTATCCGGCGCAATCGGAATCAGCGGAGGCGCTTCGGGATGGATTTCGCCGGTCATGGAAACGCTCTATCGTATGAAGTGGTTCGGCAGCGAAACCATCAACGTACGCGTCCGCGACTGGAAACAGGCTCAATCGATTGGTCATGTTACGGTTACCGTAAAAGGGGATGGCAAATTTTATAGCCGCGATCGGAATATCGTTCAACATATCGACCGCGTGGTGGATGTTACGGATATGGTCATGAGCATCGAGGACCCCGTTGGGGCGATCCCGCAAGAGGCACTTGATAACATCAAGAACCTACCAGAAGCGCAACGAAAGCAAATGGAAGCCATGCTCAAGCAGATGCAGAATGCGGGCGGAGATCAATACATTCGCCTCAAGGGTCCAGGACATGTCCGCTACGTCGTTCGCGACAGTTCGACTGCTTACATCGATAATTCAGATTGTCTCGTCGATCGTGTTCAGATTCATCAAACCGACACCGGCAACTCCGAATTTGACTATCCAAGTACGTCCGCAGAAGGCAAATATTTCAACCTTGTGATGAAGAAGAACAAGGGTGAAAATGAGAACGGCTTGTTTACTTTGAATGCAATGTTGACGGCAAAGCACACTGAGGAGCGAACGAAAGGCAAACCTTCGAAGCCGGCAAACAACCCAGTCGAAATATTCGACGGTTGTAACATCGATCAAAAATATTTGGAGTCCGGAGCCCTTAAGATCACGCTTAAACCAGGCGCCCAATTGCCTGGAGAAGAAGGCACGGGATTCTACGGAGTGACGACGATTCCATTTAAGTTTGGCTACGATAACTTCTCGGGAACGATTACAATCAGCATCGCCATTCAGAACAAAGAGGTCAAGAAGAAATAGAGAGGTATGTCGGGCCTCTCTCGCCGTGATCTGGTTGGAGCCCTGGCGGGTATCGTCGCTTTCCGCGACGATACCCTGCGGGTTCTTACCAAGTTAACCACCGAGTCGAATCCCGATCCAGCCGACGAGGCGTATTGGACTCAAGTTCGATCCGCCTTTAACATTCATCCTTCGCTTACGGTTTTTAACCACGTTGGCGTCAATCCGCCTCCCCGGGTTGTTGAGGAAGCGCTCTATCGCGAAAGTAAGCGGGCCTCGACCGATCCGAGCTACGTGATGTGGCGTCAGCAGGATCACGAACTGGAGCCAGTCGTCAAAGACCTTGCCGAAATCGTTGGCTGTTCGCCGTCAGAATTAGCCTTGGTGCCAAACGCGACGTTCGGCTTGCATACGGTGATTGGTGGCGTGCCGATGACAGCGGGAGATGAAATCGTCTTGCCATCGGAGGAGTATCCGCGCTCGTTTACGGCCGCCGAGCAACGTCAGAACAGGGAGAAGACGGTCGTCAAGACAGCGGAATTTGATGGCAAAGTGCTTTCGGATGATGAGATCGTCCGGCGGCTTTTAGCTCAAGTGACTTCCAAAACGAAGTTAATGGTGCTTTCGGAGATCACCTATCTATTGGGACGTCGTGTGCCGATCCATCTGATTGAGCCGGAGCTTAAGAAGCAAGGAATTCCGGTTCTTGCCGATATCTCGCAATCCATCGGGTTGGTTGAGAAACATCATCCTTCTCCCATGATTGCCGCGTGCCTCCACAAATGGATCATGGGGCCGGTTGGCACGGGCATTTTGGTGGTCAATGCCGAATGGATTCCCAAGGTCTGGCCGCTTCATCCCGCAGTTGAGAGTTTGGATCAAGACATCGAGAAGTTTCGCCAGATCGGCACCCATCCTGCCGCGCCGTTTATCGCCCTCAAAGAATCACTCGAACTCCATCATCGCCTTGGCGCGAAGAACAAGGCGAATCGGCTCCAATATCTTCGATCTCGCATTATCGAAAAGCTTCATGACGAGCCAAAGACGCTCATTTTGAACAGCCTCGACCCGGCGATCTGCATGCCCTTCTTGACGCTTGGTATCAAGGGGATGACAGGAGGAGAGGTGGCAGGACAACTGATGAAGGATCATCAAATTCACGTGACGACCGCCACTCGTGCCGGTGTGGACGGCATCCGAATCTCGCCGAACATCTTTACCAGCCTTGAAGAAATCGACCTGCTCACAAAGGCGTTAAAGGCAATTGCGGCCAAGTAGGGAGAAGTTAGGCGGCTTTCGATTCCGTCAATAGTGTCGACATATTCGAGGCATTTAGGACAAACACGATTGTGTCGCCATAAAAGACACTTGAGGAGCACAACTGTTGGATGGTGCCGCTCGTCACCTCCGGCAACTCGCGGTAATCCTGCGGTTCGATATCCGAAACGGCTAGAAATGAATCGACCGACAAAACGAACCTTGATCCATCTGCTTCGACGACGACAGACACGGGCTGGAAAAATAGCTCGAACTGATGAATAAAGTCTTTGAAGAGTCGCTTAATCGAAGCCAAGTCGGTATTCCAAGCTTTCTCGATCAAGGCGGCAGCTTCGTCGATTTGTCCATCTGCCGAAAGCCTTAGGACTTTGTCTGCAAGCGCATGGATGCGTCGATGGGGAGCATCGAATTGGGTAAAGAGCTGGTTAAGGATGATGCTTGTTCCCGTAACCTCACGGAGAAGTTCTGGGCTACTTTTTGTACGCTCATACCACTGACCAAAGTTACAAAGCGTCGGGTCGGTGGCCTTTTGAAAAGGAGCCCCAGTTCTTGCCGATACCCTAAGGGCTTCTAGCCACTCGACGTGGTCTTGTTCTTTGGCAAGAATAAATTTTCGGATTTCGTCGACTTCCTCTCGATAAGTCTTCGCTCCAAGGGCTTTCCGAAAGTCCACGATTGGCAAAACACTTCCGCGGTGATCAACGAATCCACTCACATTTGGGGAAGTCGAATTAAATTTGGCAGGTGCGTTTAAGAGATCAGCCGACAGTTCAATGATGGCTTGACTCGACAATGCTAGCGAGATATTTGCAACTTTAAAAAACAAGTGAGAAGGATCGTTTGAACTTGCCATAGGGGAACTCTATTCCCTATTTCGGTAAAAATACGGTCGTTCGGCAGTTTGATTCGTAAAACCTAGCGGGCTTGTCCTTAAAAATAAGGAAGGGCAGGATAAACCCAGAGCCCTTCCTTTTAGTTTCATCGTTGCGCTGTGAGCCCGGTTACAATTCTGCGAGCGGCTGTCGCCGTCGCGGGATTCTTCGAAATGGACCCAAGGTACAACGCAAGATTGTCAATTTCGTCGGGACGCCCAACGAGCGGCGGCATGAACTTAATATATGGGCTGTCAGGCTTCGCTTCGTGAAGCACCTTGAGCAAAGAGACAATCGCTTTATTGTCTCGGTCGCCGAGGAGCCGACGGATCGAGCGGTAGCCATTTTCGGTATGACAACTCATGCATTGTCCGACAAACATCGCCTTGCCGTTTGCAAGATAGTCAGCGTCATTCGAGGGCTTCCATAGCGAACGCGTGAGGTACCCGTTCCGGTTATAACCTTCAACTTGGTTCTTGCGAACTCCGTTGGAGTACATGAACGCGCCAATGACGTACGGCTTGCGAATCGTCTCACGAGCGTATTCGGTCGAAGCGGTTGCGATGGCGGCCAAGAACAAGACCGCCGCCGCATGTCCGGGGCTGAACTCCTTCGCGCCGTTGTAGGCGAAGAAGTAAACAACCCCCGCTATCGTCAGCGTGGTGATAATGGTCAACATGGCGATGCGCGTTACCTGCGTGAACATGCCAGTACCGATCGTGTTCATGCCGAGTTGAACCAGCGCCCGATTGTCGGTGGGAACCATCGCCAAAAACCAAAGCATGACGAACGGCATCAGCAAGAACATGGGCAAGAGCCAACGCGAACTCCACTTGATCATCTGCTCTTTCGCTTCTTGAAGCTCGGGATTGTGAATTCGCGATGTGGTTACCAGTGCCCAGATTCCGGCAAGGGCAAAACAAGCGAGCGTTCGCATCACCAAGCTTGGGAAGTAGGTCGGGTTAAAGAATGCGAACCAGAACTTCGAGGCTTCTTGTCCCGTACCCGCGACATGCAGCCAAGCGTCACCCGGCGTCAGCATGAAGGCAAGAATGCCGTTAATGATGACCAGGGTCAAGAATGACGAAATGGCATAGAGATAGCCCACCTTGATGTGCAACTCTTTGGGAATGCGATTCCAGGTGTAGTAGTACACCGCCGCCGCGGCGAGTTCAACGACGAAGAACACCCACTCGATGGCCCACCCGAACACGAAGTTATGGATCAAAGTGCTCGTGCCTTCGGGATGAACGAGGCCGATTGCGAACCAGATTCCAACTCCCGTGATCGCGCCAAAGACACTCGTCAAGCGAAGGAAGAATCTTGAGTGCTCGCGAAGGATTGGCAGCCAATCCTCTCGGTTCTTTTGGTAGGCCTTGGCCTCGGCGAGCGGCAGATAGAGCCCGCCGCCCACCGCAAACCATGCGATAAGGACGTGAAAGATGGAAATCGCCCCGATGATCCAGGGACTTCCGATTCCGTTTACTTGCCAAACAGGATAGTTCATAGTGATTCCTCCGTCAGATGACGGCGGCGTACCCCCAGATCGTGAAAACGAGGACGATGCTTAGGGCGAGGAGGCCAAAGTAGGTGGCGATCTTGGCGCGGCGTCCACTCTTCTTGTTCATGTCGAACAGCGGAACGATAAACCAAAGTGCTAACCCGAGGGTAAAGAACGTCATTCCGACAGCCTCACCCGCAAAGCCTTGGATGACCTTGCCCATGACCTTCATGATTTGAAACTGCGCCATGAAATACCACTCAGGGTGGATTCCGGCGGGTGCGGGCTTCAAAGGGTCGGCTTGTGGCCCTAACTGCCATGGGAAGAGCGCGGCGAGCATCGCGATCACATTGAGGGTGATCAGCCACATCGCAAGGTCCTTCGCCATGAAATTGGGGAAGAACGGCATTGTCTTTCGCTTTGGCTCGGGGACTGCTTCTTCAGATTCCGGTACCGCCATGCCGTGCTTTTGGACCAAGTAAAGATGGAACATCAGCAGGGGCAGGAAGACCAACGGCAAAATGACTGCGTGGAGGGCAAAGAACCGTTGAACGGTATATTCCGTGACTTCGAGCCCGCCTCGGAAGAGGTTGGCGATCGTCGGACCAATGATCGGGATCGAGTTGGGAATCTCAAGACCAATCTTGGTGGCGAAGTAAGCGAGATCATCCATCGGAAGCAGATAGCCGCTGAATCCAAATACTAAGCCGACGATCAAGAGAAGGACGCCGCTCCACCAACCGAATTCCCGTGGTTGCCGGTACGCCTTCATGAAGTAGACCGAGAACATGTGGATGAACGCGGAAAGCAAGAAGATGTTGGCGGCCCAGTTGTGCGTCGAACGGATAAGCCATCCGAAATGGATGTCGTACGTAAGCTGACGCACCGACTCATAAGCATCTGGCCCCGGTCGATAGTACACAAGGAGCAGAACTCCGGTAAACACCTGGATGATGAACGCGAAGAGGGTGATTCCTCCCCAGTAATACCAAAAGGTCTGCTTGTGAACCGGTACGGTCTTCTTCTTCGCAAAGGCAAAGATTTCGTCCAGACCGAGACGGTCAGTCATGAACTCAGTGAACTTGGCAGGAATCTTCATGCGCTCCTCGTGACCGTCACGCTTCCGGCCTGGACGTTGACGGCGTACTTCGTGAGTGGCTTGGGTGGAGGCCCGCTGATGTTCTCGCCCGTCTTGGCATCATAGACGCCGCCGTGACATGCGCATACGATCTGCTTTTGGGCAGGAATGTATTGCACGGTGCATCCCAGGTGGGTGCAAACCGCATCGAGCGCGACCCATGTGTCGTCATCATGGTGAATGAGAAGCGAGGGGTGACTTCCGAACTTAAAGACCAGGGCCGTTCCCTTCGGGAGCTTATCGGCATCTTTGAGATTCACCTCTTTGACGGCTGAAGCTTGTTCAGCCTTTTCGACCGGTGAGTTGAGATACCGATAGATGGGATAGCCCACGGCGACGCCATAGGCGGCGCATACGCCCCCAACGGCAAACTTGACGAACCCACGGCGCGTAAAACCTTCGTTCTCCTCGTCGTGGGTTACGGGAGACGGAACGGATTGCTCATTCATAGTGCAACTTGCTCCTCTGGCGGGGTTGCTCGCTTGACGACTAATAGGAGCCAACCTATCAGGCCGAGCATGGCAACGAACAGAAGAAGGAAGAGACCGATGACGCTCCAATTGGAAGCCTCAGTGCGATCCCAGACATTAAAACCCTTGTCGAATAGGACATAGTCGCGGATGCCGTCGCGGTAGACGACCGTGGCGACCGAACTTAAGAATGCGAACACGATGCCCCCAATCGCCAGACCGCGACTCGGTGAGGCTGCCTTTTGTCGAAGGCAGATCACGGCGATCAGCAAGACGGAGGCGAGATAAAGCATCGCGGCGAAGCGATGGATAGGAGTCGTCGTTAGGCTGGTTTGAACATCGGTAGATTGAAGGTCAAACGTTTGGTATCCACAAAAGACTTGGGGAATGGCTCCGATGAGTGGCATCGTGGCTCCAACCTTCTTAAAGAGGTTTCGCACGGAATTGGAAAGATGCGTCATGTTTGCAAGGAGCATCAGCCAAAGGCCACCAACGATGAAACCGCCGGTCATGACGAATAGCCATCGCGGGGTAATCGTAGGGTCTTGGGGTGGAACTCCAAGTCCATGTGGATTGGCCGCGTACATTTGCTGCCAGACTTCGGGCTTCAGCATGAGCGTCATGTTGAGCGAATAGATTCGGCCGATGCCCATGACGACCAAGAGCGAAAGGAGCCCAATCCACCAAGCGGGTTTGCCGATTCGGATCGCATCTTGCATCTTATAAACCAGCCAATAAGCCAGGATGAGAAGAAAGATGACGGATATCCATGAAACCGCGATGAGGACGCTACTGGTGTAAATCGCCCGACCATAAAGGACTTGTGCGAACAAGAGAGGTGGAACACCGAGGTTGATGAGGAAGGTCATCGTAACCGGAAGCCGGTTGGCGAGGACTTGGCTAGCCGTCAGTCGAGACTCGTCGTTCGATCGGTGACCGGTGAGGTTAAACCAGATCGCAGCGCCGAGACTGCCGACAAAAAGCATGACTGCCACAAAGTGAAGCGACAATGTCACGAGGCTGAGCGCTTTCATAAGCCACACCGGAGCAGGTACGGGTATGGGATCTACTGTAGGAAATCGCATCACACCTCAGTCTATGGATAAGATAGAGGCAAAATTAGTGGTTTAGGGATGCCTGTAAACTAATGTGATGACGGTCTTTTCGACTACAAAAACTTCTTCCGTCGTAACTTTAAATGACAGGAAAATTTGTACAGACTTTAGACATGTAAATAAGCCATAACGGGAAGATAATCTGGGCTATTCTCTTTCGTTTTGCGAGCGATTGTGCAGCCACTGTAAAGCAATGATCGTCTTAGCGTCGATGATCTTCCCTTCGCGAATCCATTCATAAGCTTCTTTGGTGCCGACTCGGTGGACACGTAGATCCTCGTTTTCATGTGCCAGTCCTGCGTGAGCAAGGACTTGAAGCCCATCTGGGAAAGGGCAATAGAAGAGGCTTAGCCGTTCCGAACATCCGCCCGGGGAGAGGTAGAAGTTCGAAATGAGGTGGCAATCCGACGGCTCCGCTCCGGTTTCTTCTTTGGCTTCACGACGTGCGGTGGGTTCGGCCTCGTCACCGTCTTCGATTCGCCCGGCAGGGATTTCGAGCATCCAGCCGGGGCCATTTTCAAACGCGGCAATGCGAAACTGTTCGACCAGAACAATCTCGTCGGTCGTAAGATCATGAAGCAGCACACCTACGCTATCGTTGCGATCAAGGACGAGATGGGTGATGGGAGGAGAGGCTTCTCCGTCCGTCTGAGTGTAGCGAAACGTGACCGATTTGAAGTGAAAAATGCGGATTTGGAAGACAGTTTCTTGGGAGAGAATTGTCGCGATAGGATCGGCCATGCTGTGAGTCTATCCGCAAAGCTCTATTGAGCATTTCCTTCGGTTACTTGATGGATGGTTACGGTTTCTTCGAGAACAGAGAAGTAGAGCCGCCATGGACCACAGGCCAAGCGATTGATGCGTTCGTCAATTTTGATGATGCGCCGCGTACGGTGAGGCCAGGGGTTGATTCTCAATATCTCTTCAGCCCGAGCGGCTACCTCGGGACCAATGACTTTGATCATTGGGATTGCTTCGTCGGCCCATTCAACATCGAATCGCGGTGACTGAGCCAGTGCAGCGTTCACCTCATCGACCCAACCTGCCCGGCTGTTGGGAAAGGCATCGGCGGTCGGGAGATACGGCTTAATATCCAGGATCGGCGTCCCGTCGACTAGATCAAGCGGACCGACGGTGAGTGTCAGGCCTTCGACTCGGTGGAGACGAACGGCAGTGAGACCAATAGGATTCGGACGATGGGGCGAACGAGTGGCGAAAACGCCACGCCGCTTATTCGTTGCTCCACGAGGTGGCACTACCTTGGGACGCCAATTCGTGTTGCGGTGAAACCACCAAACCAACCAAACATGATCGAATCCTTCGAGGTCCATAAGGGCAAGCTCAAATTGCTTTCCTGGCAAGAGCACCACTTCATTGGTTTCCTCGGCCGAAGGATCCGGTTGATGGGGGGCCTCAAATTTGAGATCCTTTCCGGTATGGACATAGCCGATCGGTTCGAGGGTTAATCGATCCACACATGATTGAAGCATATGGCGTTCGGTTTATACTGGGGCCATGAGGGTTTGGAGCTTTGGGATTGGAATGATTGGGCTGGTTGCGATGGTGATGAGCGTGCAAGGGCGAAAGTCGGTCAGCGTTGCCCTTGCGAATCGCTTTCTTGATTCACTAACGACTGAGCAGCGAGCAAAAGCAACGAAAACGTTTGAGGACGATTATCGGACCAACTGGCGGTTTGTTCCCGCCTCGCGAGAGGGAATTCATCTTGGCGAATTGACTCCCGAACAAACGGAGCAAGCTTTTGCGTTGTTGAAGCTCTCGCTCAGTTCCGCGGGAATGAAGCGAGTGGACACGATCAAGAGTCTTGAAGACGTGCTAAAGGAACTCGAAAATGGAAATCCTGGCCGTGACAAGGGGCTCTATACGTTCACCTTTTTTGGCAAGCCCACCGACAACGGAAAGTGGGGTTGGCGATATGAGGGGCATCACGTTTCTCTGAATTTCACCTATCAAGGTGGCGCCTTGGTCTCCTCGAGTCCACAGTTCTTTGGGGCGAACCCGGCAGAGGTTCGCTCGGGTCCCCTCAAGGGGACGAGAGCGCTTGCTCCCGAGCAGGACTTGGCGTTCGAATTGTTGGGGTCGCTTTCGGACGATCAGCTTAAGAAAGCGGTTTTGGAAGGTGGAGCCCCGGGAGACATCGTAACGGGGAATGCACGAAAGGCTGGAATTCTTAAAGATGACGGACTGAAGTTCAGCGAGATGAACGCCGCTCAGCAAACGATCTTAACCAAACTTTTGCATGTTTACTGTGATGAGCAAGCGGCAACAGAAGCCAAGCGTCGGTGGGGGCGGGTTGATCTTCATTCGGTGGTGTTTGCTTGGATGGGCTCGACGAAACCCGGGAAGGGGCATTACTATCGAATCGAGGGTTCAAAGTTCTTAGTTGAATATGACAATACGCAGAACGATGCGAACCATATTCATTCGGTTTGGCGTGATTTTGATGGAGATTTTGGCGAGGATGTGCTGGCTGAACACTATGCGAAGTTCCATTAGAAGTATTAGTAACTGCTTATAATGAAATTCAAATAGAGACATATTCGATTGGATCTCAACTTGGATGCTTTAAAATAATATTAGCATTTGATACTATTTTATAGCTAATCGAGAATATGCCAACGGCGAACTGATGCCCACATTTGCGGCTTATGGCACTCAGTGAGCGCGCGGCACTTCGTTGAACATTGTGAGCACTCCCACCAGTTCACTACGTTCACTGACTCCCTCGGCGGGCGAGGGAGAGAAGTTTCGAGCCACCGCAAAATGAGCAACTCAAATCCCCCTTGCTTGTCGAGGGGGACGGTGTGGAATGCGGTGAAATCTTTGGACACCTTCATCTCGTCTCTCCGTTCAGACGGGACTCGAATTGTTGTGGGCTTATGTTGCCAATGGACGAGTGGAT
>JBEHXE010000019.1:0-66959 GCA_048498855.1 Armatimonadota bacterium
GAGATCTACAACGAGGAACGAATCCACTCGTCCATTGGCAACATAAGCCCACAACAATTCGAGTCCCGTCTGAACGGAGAGACGAGATGAAGGTGTCCACGAATTTCACCGCATTCCACTACTAAGACCCTCAACCCTACGAGGGTTGAGGGAGCAGAAGCATAGAATCTAGTGCGTCACCGCCCCATCGCAAGCGGGGCCGACAGTCCGGGCGAACTTCGCCAAGGCACCTTTGATATATCGAGGGGGAAGGGGTTTCCAGTCTTTCTTCCGCTCGGCGAGCTCCTCGTCTGAAACATGAACCGTGAGTTCAAATTTCTCAGCATCGACAGTAATCACGTCGCCCTCTTTCACCAGTGCGATGGTTCCGCCTTCTGAAGCTTCGGGGCAAACGTGACCAACCATCAGACCTTTGGTCGCGCCGCTAAAGCGTCCATCGGTCAACAAGGCAACATCGTTCCCGAGTCCCTGACCAACGATCGCCGCCGTCACGCCCAGCATCTCGCGCATCCCCGGACCACCCTTGGGACCTTCGTTTCGAATGACGACGACGTCACCCTTCTCGATCTTTCGCGCCTGAACCGCCGCCATGGCCTCTTGCTCCGAGTCATAGACCTTTGCGGGTCCCGTGTGAGCGAGCTTCTTCACGCCGGCCGTCTTGATCACGCCGCCTTGGGCTGCCAAATTGCCAAACACAGCCACGAGGCCACCGGTCGGCGAAACTGGATTATCCTTCGTGCGAACTACCAATTGGTCGGTGGGAATGACAACATCCTTCAGATTTTCGGCGATGGTCTTGCCCGAAACTGTAAGGCAGTCGCCGTGCAGACAACCGGCGTCCAGAAGGGCCTTGAGCACCGCCGGGACTCCACCAGCTTTATGCAGGTCGAGCATTACGTATTTTCCACCTGGACGCAGGTCGGCCAGGATCGGCGTTCGCTGACTGATTTCGTGAATCTCTCTCAGAGTGATTGAGATTCCAAGTTCATTGGCAATCGCCGGAAGGTGAAGCGCGATATTGGTCGAACCACCCGTCGCGGCGCACACCATGACCGCATTTTCCAAAGATTTGCGAGTGATGATCTTGCTTGGTGTAAGGCCAGATTCCAGCAACTGCATCATGGACTCCGCGATCTTGCCAAAGAACACGTCACGCATCCCATCTGGGTCCTCGGCTGGGGGGCTTGAGGAACCTGGCAGAGCCATGCCTAAAGCTTCGGCCACGCATGCCATCGTGTTGGCGGTGTACTGACCGCCACAAGCACCCGCTCCTGGACAAACCGCACACTCAACCGCATGAAGTTCCTTGGAGTCGATGGTTCCCGCCGCATAAGCTCCCGCCGCTTCGAAGGCATCCTGGATCGTTACATCCTTATCTCGATGCCGACCGGGAAGAATCGTTCCACCATATAAAAAGATGGAAGGAACATCGAGTCGCGCCATCGCCATAAGCATCCCCGGCAAGCTCTTGTCACATCCCGCAACACCGACTAACGCATCGTAGCAGTGCCCTCGCATCATCAATTCGACCGAATCGGCAATGACTTCTCGACTCACCAACGAGGCCCGCATACCTTCGTGTCCCATTGCGATTCCGTCGCTCACTGAGATGGTGTTGAAGCGCCGCGTGGTCGCTCCCCGCTTCGTAATTTCTTCGGCAATTCGGATGCCTTGAACATCAAGGTTGACGTTACAAGGAGTGCTCTCACTCCAAACGGTCGCAACGCCGACCCATGACTGGGTCATGTCTTTGTCGCCGAGGCCCATCGCGCGGAGCATGGCGCGGTTGGCGGTCTTGTCGGCACCTTCGGTGATGATTCGAGATTTTTGTCGGGGATCGAAGTTAGTCATGAGTTAGGAGTTAGCAGTTAGCAGTTGGGTGTCAGTAGAAAAGAAGTTAATTGAGTGACAGGTTTAAGAGAGCATCTTGCCGCGAGGTACGAGCTTGGCAAGAGGTGAGTTAGAGGCTTTTCAGCTACTTTGAAAGCTTTGCTTAGTCGATTTACCAATTGATTTAGGAAAGGTCGTGGGCTAGATCGAGAGGCTGTCGTAACTCCCCCGGTTCGAAGACTCACCGACCCCTCTACATCAAAGGGGTAGCGTGGCTGGTAGAAATCTGCAGAGCTTTGACGATTCCAATGTGTTGGTGAACCGGATGAGGCGATTGGGCTAGCCCCCAGATGGCTTTTCATCGGACCATCTTGTCGGACAGGACAGACTAGAATCCCCTCCAAGTTGGAGGGGTGCGCAGTCGCCGTAAAAGATCGTCGCTGGGAATAACCTTTCTGCGACTGGGCGGGGTGGATGTCAGCGGTTGGCAAATCATCCACCCCGTCGATCCTGCCACGGCGAACCTCCACCAAATTTTCTTGGCACGGATCGCCACCCCTCCATCTTGGAGGGGACTTTATTTGCCCCTTACGCCGCAACCATATGGAATGTGAAGAACAAAGAACAAAACTCAAAGGAACAACCTCAGCGCCATGTTGTCAGTCTCTTCGGAATAGTCGTAACCAAGCTTCTGAAGGAATTCGTCGAACGCAGCCGAAGTTGTCGAGGGAACTTGAATGCCACAAAGCACCCGGCCTTTATCGGCGCCGTGGTTTCGGTAATGGAACATCGAAATATTCCAACCTTGACCGAGGCTATTTAGGAAGTTGAGAAGCGCACCGGGTCGCTCAGGAAAATCGAAGTGAAAGAGCCGCTCATCGTTGGCGTGGGAGCTTTTTCCGCCAACCATGTGGCGAACGTGAGTCTTGGCGATTTCATTGTTCGTCAAGTCGAAAGCCTCGAAGCCTTTTGAGTCGAGTTCAAACAGGATTTTTTCGACATCCAATACAGACTTGATATGCAGACCCACGAAAATAGTTGCATGCTCGGAGTCCCCCATTCGATAATTGAATTCCGTAATGCTTCGATTTCCTAGGGTCTCGCAAAGCTGGCGGAAACTGCCTGGGCGCTCAGGAATTTTCACGGCAAGGATCGCCTCAGAATGCTCACCAAGGGCCGCGCGCTCAGAGATATGTCGAAGACGATCAAAGTTAACGTTTGCACCGCAGGCGACCGCCGCTAGGGTTTGCCCGGAAAGTCCTTCCCGTTCAGCGTATTCTTTCAATCCCGCGATCGCTAAAGCACCGGCGGGTTCGAGAACCGCGCGACGATCCTCAAAAACATCTTTGACCGCAGCGCAGATAGCATCATTACTGACGACGATCACTTCATCGACCCAGTCTTTGGCAATTCGAAATGTCTCCTCCCCAACGAGCTTCACGGCGACGCCGTCGGCAAAGATTCCAACACGATCGAGTCGAACGCGATGTCCTGCCTGCAGCGACAGGAACATCGCATCCGAATCTTCCGGCTCCACTCCAATCACCTTGATTCCCGGTCGGAGTTGTTTGAGCGACAAAGCGATTCCTGAAATCAAACCGCCGCCGCCTATCGCAACGAAGACCGCCTGGCAATCGGGCGGCAGTTGCTCGTCAAGTTCTAGGCCGATGGTTCCCTGACCGGCAATCACGTCAGGGTCGTCATACGGATGGACAAAAACGTAGCCGTGCTCGGCCTCGAGTTCACGGGCATAGGCATATGCATCGTCGTACGTGTCACCGTGCTTTACGAGTTGAGCGCCGAGGGCTTCGATCGCACGGGTTTTGACTTCGGGCGTCGTCACCGGAACGACGATCGTCGCCTCGCATGAGAGTTGACGCGCGGCCAAAGCTACTCCTTGAGCATGATTACCGGCGCTTGCCGCGACAACACCCCGGCGAAGTTGAGCAGGCGAGAGGCGCGACATGGCTGCATAGGCTCCGCGCAGCTTAAAGCTAAAGACCGGCTGGAGATCTTCTCGCTTGATAAAGACCTCGCAGCCAGTTCGCTGGGAGATAACAGGAGCATATTCCAGCGGAGTCTTGATCGCGACGTTATAGACCGCTGACGACCGTATCTTTTGGAGATACTCGGCAGGTGTCAAGTGGTTATGTGTCGCAGGGCTTTTCATTATTTTTCAAATGCGGACTAAGACGCTATTCCCCTCATGGGGAGTCGGTGACTGAGGAACGAAGGAACCGGAGGGGTGATCAGTCTCGGCCGAGCACCGAATACCTCTCCGTCACGCCAAAGTTGGCGTAACACCTCCCCATGAGAGGAGGAGCTTAACCTTGATCTATTCCCAGTCACCGAAGCGAACATTGTGAGCCTTACTTCGCGTTGATGAAAGGCATCATGCCCCGGAGCTTCTTGCCAACTTCCTCGATGGAGTGGGATTGTTCCGAAGCCCGAATGGAATCCATCTTTGGACGTCCATTCTCGTTCTCCTTCACCCATTCTTCGGCAAATTTGCCGCTTTGAATGTCGGCCAGCAATTCCTTCATCGCCTGCTTGCTTTGATCGTTGATGACCTTCGGTCCAGCGACATAGTCGCCCCATTCGGCAGTATCGCTGATGCTGTAGCGCATGTAGTTCATACCACCTTCGTACATCAGATCCACGATCAACTTCATCTCGTGCAAGCACTCGAAGTAAGCCGCCTCAGGCTGGTAACCGGCCTCGACCAGCGTTTCATAACCTGCTTTTACGAGTCCCGTAAGGCCACCGCAGAGGACCGCTTGCTCTCCAAACAGGTCGGTCTCGGTTTCTTCCTTGAAAGTCGTTTCGAGAATGCCTGCTTCCGAAGAGCCGATACCCCAACCGTAGCTAAGGGCAACATCTTTTGCATCGCCAGTCGCATCTTGATAGACCGCAACCAGAGACGGCATCCCGTTTCCGCTCACAAATTCAGCGCGGAGACGGTGCCCCGGCCCCTTCGGAGCGATCATCGCCACATTCACGTTCGAAGGCGGCGTAATACGGCCGAAATGAACGTTGAAGCCATGGGCGAACAGAAGGGTTTGGCCCTCTCGAAGATTCGGCTCGACACCTTCGGAATAAATCTTCGCCATTGGGACGTCTGGGGTGCAAAACATCACTACATCGGCCCACTTGGTGGCATCTTCGACCGTGTTGACGGTGAGTCCGTCGGCTTCAGCCTTTGCCCAACTCTTGCTTCCTTCATAGAGGGCAACTCGAACTTCGACTCCTTTATCTCGCAGGTTCTGGGCATGAGCATGACCTTGACTTCCGTAGCCGATGATTGCGACCTTCTTCGATTTGATGAGGTCGGGGTTGACGTCTTTGGTGTAATAAATGGTTGCCATGATTAGTTGTTCACTCGAATAGCGACGAGGCCGCTGCGGACGATTTGCGTAATGCCGATCGGTTCGAGAAGGGCTACGACTTGGTCGATTCGGCTGGGTTCAGCCGTGACCTGGAGGGTGATGCTTTCCGGTTCCAAGTGCACCACTTCGCAGTGCATGACTTGGGCAATGTCGAGGATCGCGCGTCGAGAATCAACGTTTGCTTGAACTTGGATGAAAGCCAACTCGCGTTGAACCGACTGATTGCTATTCAGATCTTCGACCTCAATCACATCAATCAACTTATCAAGCTGACGAACGCACTGACGAAGATCGTGATCGTCGCCCTCGACAACCATCGTGACTCGAGAGAGCCCCGTCTGTTCACAGTCGCCCGCGTTCATGCTGGCTAGAGAGAACATGCGACGTCGAAAGAGCGACGACAATCGGTTGAGCGTTCCTGATTCGTTGTGAACAAGCGCAGTAATGGTGTGAAGCCGTGTGCTCACTTTGTGGCCTCTGCCATCGATGGCTGTTCAATTCCCGGGTCGGTGATGATGTTGTCGTTCGAAGCCCCGGCTGCCACCATGGGGAAGACATTCTCCTCCATTTCGACGAGGAATTCGCAAAGTACCGGTCCCTTGGTTTCCCGGGCCTTCTGGAATGTCGCCTCGACCTCATCGCGAGACGAGCACCGGAAGAAGGTCACCCCGTAGGCTTCGGCCAGCTTGGCGTAGTCCGGGTTGCCCATCGACACGTGGCTGTAGCGATTGTCATAGAACAGCTCTTGCCATTGGCGAACCATGCCAAGGAAGCCGTTGTTGATGAGACAAATCTTGACATCAAGCTGATTTTCCGCCGCCGTCTGAAGCTCTTGAAGGGTCATCTGGAAGCCACCGTCGCCGACGACCGCCCACACTTCTGCGCCCGGGTTCGCAAAGGCTGCCCCCATTGCGGCTGGGAAACCAAATCCCATCGTCCCCAGTCCACCGCTACTCATCCATTGATAAGGCCGTCGGAACTTGTAGATTTGCGATGTCCACATCTGGTGTTGACCAACGTCGGTGCTGACATAGGCGTTGCTGCCCGTCGAGCGATTGAGTTGATCGAGAACGTGTCGGGCCAAGAACTTCTTGCCTTCGGGAATGACAATCGGTTGCTGAGCTTGCCAACCACGAATCTGATTCCACCACTCAGGATTCTTCTTCGATTCGACGTTGCCAAGGAATTCGGGAAGACTTTCCGCGAGATCACCCGGGACGACGACTTCGGTGGTCACAATCTTGCTGAACTCGCTGTAGTCGATGTCGAAGTGAATGATATTAGCATTCGGAGCGAAGCCATTGACTTTGCCTGTCAAGCGATCATCCCATCGAATTCCGATGCCGATCACCAAGTCGGCTTCTTGAACGGCGCGGGTGCCGGTGAACTCACCATGCATGCCCATCATGCCCAAGGATCGAGAATCGTTACGGTCGATGTTGCCGAGGCCGAGCAAAGTCGAGATCACCGGAAGATCGCACTTCTCCGCCAATTGCCGAAGCGTTTCGGATGTGTTGGACCAAATAACGCCCGCACCAGCAATGACGATGGGCTTTTTCGCTTCCTTAAGAAGGCGTGCCGCCCGCTCGAAGGAGAGTGGGTTGATCGCCGCACTCGGTTGGTAACCACGCCGTCCGACCTTGTCGGGGAACGGAGCGTCGGTCATCTCAATGAAAACGTCTTTGGGTATATCGACCAAAACGGGACCTTTCCGACCCGAATTCGCCAAATAGAAAGCCTCTTCTAGTACCTGGGGGAGGTCCGAAACGTTTTGGACGAGGTAGTTATGCTTGGTGATCGGAATCGTGATTCCCTGAATATCCGTTTCTTGAAACGCATCCGTTCCGATTGCCCACGAATTGACGTTGCCGGTGAGGGCCACCATCGGAATGCTGTCCATCATCGCGGTTGCGATGCCGGTAACGAGGTTGGTCGCTCCCGGGCCACTGGTCGCGAGACACACGCCAACCTTTCCGGTCGAACGTGCGTATCCGTCGGCCATGTGCGCCGCGCATTGCTCGTGCCGAACGAGAATGTGCTTCACCTGCGGCCAATTTAACATTTCGTCATACAGGGGAAGCACGACTCCGCCGGGGTACCCAAATAAGGTATCGACCCCATGCCGAACCAGGCTTTCCATGACGATCTTTGCTCCTGATCTTTGATTCATCATTTGTTCCTCGTCCCACGTTGGACTTGGTTCGACCACGTTGTCGAGCAACAAAAAAGCCTTCCCGGTTTTCCGGGAAGGCTTTTCGTCTGGTTTTGCTACTTCCCGGTAATTAGCACAAAATTAGTAGGCTAATAAGGCTAATAATGACAAGACCAAGAAGGCTAATAAGCCCTTGGATGCTGCCAGTATTGACCGTGCGAGAAGATCGCATTGAGTTATAGGTTAGCCGAAAAAAGTCCTTATTGCAACCGTCCGGCGAATCTTTCCCAAAAATTAACTGGATCGAGTCCTCGTCGCCAACCGTATCAAATAGTGATCTTATGAAATCGATCAGGCTTACTGGAGTCGTTCTCGTCCTCACGGCGGCATCGGCCTTTGCCCAACAAAACCCGAACCCCGACCAGGTCTACAACGACCTCAAAAGCAGTACGTATTGGGTTCATCCTTCCTTCAACGGGAAGCTCGATTTGAACCAAATCAAAGATACGTCGAACTCCCTCAGGCCATATGACTTGAAGGTTTTGGCCGTGCCTCAGCTTGGCAAAAACTGGGTCAAAGGCAATCAGGAACAGCGTGACAGCTTTGCTCAATATGTCGCTTCAAAGAAGCTTTCGATGGATGACAAAGGGATCGTCATCGTCCTTACGCGAAACGGTATTTCGGCCTATAACAAGCGCCTTTCGGTTTCCCAACTCGATCAACTCAATCGTCAGGCCGCCAAACTCGCAAAGCCAGATAACTTCACGCCAGCCGTCGTTAGCTTGGCTCAGTCGGTGAAGACCCAAGCCGAAATCGCGGTCAAATCTGCTCCCTCTGGAACCGGAATCTCAACCTCGGGTGGCATGGTCGAAAAAACTTCTGGTGCGGGAATACTCATTCCCCTTCTCTTCTGCCTTGGGTTGCCGATCCTGCTCGTCGTTGGAGCGGTGATGCTGGCTAAGAAAGGAAAAATTACCCGCTCAAAAAAAGCGGCTGACGAGCGACGACGCCAGGCCATCGATGCCATCTCCTATGTCGACTCGTATGACGGTCTCCTTCTTAATGGCGGAACCGACGCCGAAGCGCTGAAACAATATCGCGCACGCATGGGAGACAATTTCGATGCTGGCTTATCGCGTTTCAATTCAGGTCGTTCGGTTGACGACTTCGATCAAGCGAACTATGCTTTTCAGCAAGTCGTCCAAGACTTCGAAAGCGCAAAGAAGCATGTCAACGCGTTGACATGCGGTACCGATGTGGCATTTACGATTCCGCCGATCATCGACAACCAACGGGCTCCATTGTTTGAACCCGTTCAGGGCGTTTCATATTTCTCGAGTCAACCTTCTGATCAGTTAGTGCCCGTCGAGGTGAACTTTGGCGGCGTTCGCAAGACCGTGATGGCAACTCCCCAGGAGCGTGACGAACTCATGGCGGGACGGATGCCCCAGCTTCGCGGACAATATGGTTCGAACGGCAACTTTATGCCTTGGTACACCGTTCGCGGTTATGATCCTTACCGAGACTACGGTTCCAGCAATTGGATTTGGGACATGGTCGCCGTGTCGGCGCTCACCAATATGTTCATGCCGCACTTTGGCTACGGCTGGGGTGGCGGGCTCTTCGGCGGAGGCGGATATGGTTACTACGGAGGGTACGGCGGCTATGGGCACCACGACACCATCATCAACAACTATTACGGTTCCGACTCGAACTACAACAATAGCCTCGGATCGTCCTCGTCAGGTGACTTCGATTTTAATGCCGGGGCCGATCAAGGATCCGGCAACTTTGACTTCGGAGGCGGCTCGAACGATTCGGGTTCGAACTTTGATTTCGGAGGAGGAAGTGATTCTGGTGGATTCGACTTTGGTGGAGGCGGAGACTCAGGCGGCTTTGACTTCGGCGGTGGTGACTCGGGAAGTTTTGACTCGGGCGGCGGCGGCGACTTTTAAGATCCCTTTCTGTGAGTTAAGCCTCTAATAGGGCTTAACTCACATTTCAGGTTTTAGCGACCCAAACGAAGGCCAAGCTCTCGGGCGATGACCAACTTTCGAATGTCGCTGGTTCCGCCACCGATCATGTACAGTTTCGAATCGTTCCAGATTCGACCCACGCGGTATTCGGTCGTATATCCGTTGCCACCGTGCAGTTCAACCGCTCGGCTAGAGATTCGATCGGAGGTCTGAGCAGCGGTCAAGAAAACTTCTGCGCAGATTCGGTTCAGAGCCTTGCCCGAGTGTCCTTGCTTGTCCACAAGGGACGCCGCCACGTAGGCAAACGACCGCTCGCGGTCGATGTCGGCGGCCATCTGGGCCAGGTCAAAAGCGATGGCCTGATTGCTATTGATGGGCCGGGCAAACTGGTGTCGATCGTGGGTGTATTGAACGCTCTCCTCGAAGGCGGCACGGGCAAGACCAAGGGCTCCGCCGGCAAGAATGAGTCGCTCGAAGTTGAGCCCGCTCATCAGGACTTCGGCACCCGAATCAACAGCACCAAGGATGTGTTCATCAGGCACGAAGACCTTGTCGAGAAGCAATTCGTAGGTCTCCGATGCCCGCATTCCGATCTTGTGGAGCTTTTGTCCGTGCTGGAAACCGGGCGTGTCGGTCTTCACCAAAAACGCCGTAATCTTCTTGTTCTCCATGTCGGTCTTGGCGTAGACCACAATTACGTTGGCCGAGCGGCCATTCGTGATCCAAAGCTTGGTGCCCGACAGTTCGTAACCGCCATCGACCTTTTCGGCTTTAGTCCGCATCGACATGACGTCGGACCCGGCGTTAGCTTCGCTGATGGCGAGGCCACCTACGTATTCGCCCGAGGTGAGTTTCGGCAAAAATTCAGCCTTCTGAGCCTCCGTACCGTTGAGTGTAATTTGGTTGACGCACAGGTTCGAGTGGGCGATGTAGCTAAGGCCGATCGAGCCTGAGCATCGTGAAATCTCTTCGGTGATGACCAAGTGGGCCAGGTAGCCCATGTCAAGGCCGCCATATTGGGAGGGGGCGGTGACGCCGAGGAGTCCCAGTTCGCCCATCTGTCGCCAGATGCTGGCGGGAAATTCGCCTGCCTCCGACGTCGATCCGTCGATAGGAAGAATCTGCTCTTCAGCAAATCGCTGAACCGCTGATCTCATTTCCGAAATCGTGCCGTCCGCGTCAAAAGGGGCGATCACGTCGGCGCCGTTGCCAACCATCAAATTTCGCTCACTCATGGGTGTCCTTCCTTGGGGAAGAGTAGAAAATGTACCCGAATCTACCTTGTTCCTGCGTGTGAAATCACGGGTAATGAACGAGTGATAGAATAGGAAGCCTGGAAGGTAGCTTCCGCCCGATTGCGATGGAAAATCCCGCCCGCTTAGAGTCTCCGATTGAATACATCGGGCTTCGTGTTTGGCTAGATGGTGCAATCAATGTTATTTTTGACCCGATCAAGATTAAGTGGTGGAAGAAGCCGTATGTGCCGGTGACGGACATTTATAACATCACCTTCTGTGATGTGAATATTCGCGAGTATTCAGACTGCGAGAGGATTGAATTGCTTGGCCTTAACAAAGCACAGGTTTCGACCCTGCTCGAAATCATGGAGAAACTTGATGTTCTTTATGACGACCTGGGAGAGACTCCCGACTCCCATTATGTCAAAGACAAACGCTGGCGAGAACTCGAGTCTTTGGCTCGACGATACATGGCTGAATCGGATTACACATTACAGCAGTTAGTCGATACGAATCGTCGGTCAATCGAGGCAGAAGAACGGAATGAATCCAAGTAATACTCCCCATTGAGACCTAAACTCGGCGAGCCACGTAAGCCCTTAGATTTCCAAGACATCTAGACATGGGTCGGGTAGAACCTTGAATGTGCGCGCTCATTCGTTTCTCATGACTTCCCTTTTCTTGGCGAGTTGTTCGGTTGCCTCGGCGTCGACCGAGGTTACGGTTTCAGACCCGAACGTTTTTTACAGTCCGTACAACTGGCACCGGTCGGGTTCGGAATATGCGCAGACTCCGAATCCTGGCGCATACATGAAGGTCGGATTCACAGGCACAAGCCTGACGATGAAGATCGATGTTTCGAGTTTTACCAAGGCAAATGTTCCGGCGGGGCACTATCCGATGGTGCGGTATTCGATTGACAATGGACCCGCGACGGACCTTCAGCTCACGCCTTTGACCGCGAGCATTGAGTGCGCCAAGGGCCTGAAGGAGGGCAGTCACACGCTCCTTTTCCAATATGTGGCCGGGTACGTGTTTCTCGATTTTTGGTCGCCGATCAACGCCATTCGGGTCACCGGTTTGACGCTGGACGACGGGGCAAAGACGGTTGCACCCCCTCAAGAAAAGCGGTTTGCCCTCTTTCTGGGTGACAGTATTACGAACGGCGACGACAACATTGCGACCTTCAAGGGTGGCATCACGAACGAGGTGGACACGCAGGATGCGACGATTGGCTACCCTTCCGTCGTTGCCGCTGCCACGAAAGCTGAATATGGAGTCGTAGCTTATGGCGGGGCGTCGTGGGGATCGACGGCGGCGGATGGCGCGACCCCGGGATTGATGACGTTTTGGTCGATGGTGGACAAAGAGCATTCGCGGCTGGTGGATGGGAAATTTAGTCCTATTCCCGACGACATTTATGTGAATATGGGCGAGAATCGGGCTCCTAGCCAAGATGATGTGATCAACTTGGCTTCGTCGCTTCGGTCCGCCAGTAGTTTGGAGACGAACATTTTTTTCATTGTTCCGTTTTCTGGTCGGGCCAGGGAGCCGATTGTGCGAGCCGTCACGAGACTTCAAGAGACCGCAGGGTGGCCACCTCGACTCTATCTGATTGACCTCGGCGATAATCCGTACGTTGGCAACCGAGGACCGACGATGTACAGCGTTGACGGGCAGCATCCTTTAGCGACTTTGGATGGGATTTTGGGTGCGCAGATTGTGGCGGAGCGGGCGCGGTTGTTGGCTGAGCGATAGATCGATCATACTCTGTCACGCGGCCAGGATGGCCACGCCCCCAAAGTCTGCGACCATTTCGAAATCGCGGCTATTTTTACTCGATTCACTGCCATCTCCCAGTCCCGCTTCGCTGGGGACAGGCGTCGATGACAGTGCCACAAAAGAACTATTTCCTTGACGCGAATCGCTTCACTTTTCGCTTCTCTTGACCAAGCCGTCCATCGCTCGTTCCCGCAATCTTCCGTAGAGATTCAATCTCATCGCGCACTGCGGCTGCCTTCTCAAATTCCATCGCCTTCGCGAGGTCCTTCATTTCCTTCTCCATTGCCGAGATCAGGATCGGAATATCCTCCACCCGAATCGGAGAGGAGCCATCAATCATCGCCGCTTGCGTCTCTGACGAGTACTGCGAGGCAATATCCTGCACTTGATCGTACGATCGAATGGTTTCGCGAACTTCTTTCTTAATCGTGACCGGCTGGACCCCGTGCTCCTCGTTGTATTTCACTTGGATTTCACGGCGACGGTTGGTTTCGTCGATCGCGCGCTGCATCGAACCCGTGATGTTGTCGGCATACATGATGACTCGCCCGTCCGCGTTTCGAGCGGCGCGACCGATCGTCTGGATCAGCGACGTTTCTGAACGTAAGAAGCCCTCTTTGTCAGCATCGAGAATCGCCACTAATGTGACTTCCGGCAAGTCTAAACCTTCACGAAGGAGGTTGACGCCGACGACCACGTCGTAGACACCAAGACGCAAATCGCGCAGAATTTCGGGACGCTCGAGAGAGTGAACGTTCGAGTGAATATAGTTCACCTTGATCCCGATATCCTTCAGGTATCCGGTCAAATCCTCGGCCATCTTCTTCGTCAACGTCGTTACCAAGACACGGTTCCCTTTCCCAACCACGCCCTGAATTTCATGGAGCAGGTCATCGATTTGCCCCTTCGTCGGGCGGATCACCACTTCGGGGTCGACGAGATAGGTCGGTCGAATGATCTGTTGCACAACCTGAGCCTCATTCTCTTTTTCAAAAGGCCCTGGCGTTGCCGAAACAAATACAACTTGCGGAACCCTTTCGAGAAACTCTTCAAACTTCAGCGGACGATTATCCAATGCCGACGGAAGTCGGAATCCGTAATCCACCAGCACCGATTTTCGCTGCTTATCTCCGTTGTACATCGCCCGTACTTGGGGCAGCGTTTGGTGGCTTTCGTCGATGAAGATGATCGCATCGCTCGGCAAGAAGTCGAGCAGCGTAAAGGGCGCAGTGCCCGGCTGGCGACCATCGAAATAGCGTGAGTAGTTTTCGATTCCGTTGCAATAGCCCAGTTCGGCCATCATTTCGAGGTCAAACTCTACGCGCTGACGAATGCGCTGCGCTTCCAAAAGCTTGTTTTGACTCTGGAAGAGAGCTTCTTGGGCATTGACTTCGTCCTTGATCTGGCCGATTACCGTCTCCATTCGCTCCCATGGCGTCACATAGTGAGTGGCGGGGAAAACGCTGATCTTCGAGGGCTCGTCGATCACCTCTTGAGTCAAAGGATCGACGAGGCGAATGCGCTCGATCTGGTCGCCAAAAAACTCAATTCGCGTAATCGTTTCTTCGTCTTTGGGCTGAATTTCGAGGGTGTCGCCGCGAACTCGGAAGGTGCCACGATCCAGCACCATGTTGTTCCGGGTGAATTGCATCTGGATCAGCTTCTTCAGAGCTTCATCCAGATCAAAAGTCGTCCCCGTTTCAAAAGTCACAACCGACTCTGCATAAGTATCTGGTGAGCCAAGGCCATAGATACACGACACTGAAGCCACTACTACGACATCCCTTCGCTCCAAAAGCGCGTGAGTCGCCGCGTGGCGCAAGCGTTCGATTTCGTCGTTGACGCTCGAATCCTTTTCGATGTAAAGATCGCTTTGCGGGACGTAGGCTTCAGGTTGGTAATAGTCGTAATACGAAATGAAGTACTGAACCGAGTTCTCGGGGAAGAACGCCCGAAACTCCTGGCAAAGCTGGGCGGCCAACGTCTTGTTGTGCGCCAGAATCAACGCCGGACGCTGGGTCCGCTGGATGACATTCGCCATCGTGAACGTCTTACCCGTACCCGTCGCACCAAGCAGGGTTTGAAACCGATAACCAGATTCAATTCCCTCCACAAGCTGCTCAATCGCCTTGCCCTGATCGCCCTTTGGCTCAAAGTCGTTACTGAGGGTTAGCGGCGTATCATAGCGAACAATGGACACAGTATTTATAGTCTACGCTTGTCTAGGTCTTTTTGCGTCCTTGTTACCATAAAAACACGCCTTTCTTCCTCAATTCAAGAACCTGATCTTTGAAGAAGTAGACTATCAACGAGCATGAAATCAGTCCTTTCTCTCGTCCTCGCGGCAATTGCGTTCTGCGCGTTTGCTCAAAAGGAAACGCTTGATAACGTCACGTTCACGCCCCCGGCTAATTGGACAAAGGACAAAAGTGATTCAGCGTTCATTTATTCGCAGACGGACTCCAAGACGGGCATGTTCTGCAAGTTGGTCGTTATTAAGGCCGTTCCAGGATCGGGCAAAGTTAAAACCGATTTCGATGAGGCTTGGAATTTACTCGTAAAAAGCTCGCTGAAAATTCAAAGCGCTCCAGAAATGCAACCAGCCGACAAGAAAAATGGTTGGGACGTGATGACTGGCGGAGGCGTTTTCGATGTCGAAAAGGACAAGGTTGCCGTCATCCTCATCACGGCAAGTAATGCGACGAAAACCCAAAGTGCTCTCGTGATCACCAATGGGGCGCAATATCAAGAGGAAATCCAAGCCTTTTTGACTTCGCTTGACATGAAGAAGGCGGCTGAAGATAAGAAGCCTCCAGCAACAAATTCGATTTCAAACGGAAATGCGCGAACACCCCAACTATGGATTACATCTGGCATTATGGGAGGTTACGAACTTGGAGAAGGATACAACCTAAAATATCGCTATCGATGGTTTGCGCTTTATCCGAATGGCGATTTCTATCCTTACTTACCCGATGAAGGATTTCTGGGTTTCGACCGTGAACCATCGAACGAAAGTTGGGGTAAGGCCACGATTAGTGGCAAGAAAATGACCCTCGAGTCAAAGCCTTGGGGCCGACTAAAGCTCGAGAAAGTTTCGGAAACCCAATGGAACGTCGAAGGAAGTAAATTGGCAATATACCAACCCTGTAAGCCCGTTGATGGCCTCAAAATCGAAGGGTTTTATTCCGCTGATGGAAAGGACTGGACGACGAAAAAAGCCACCTCTCTTCCCGTGGGCATCACTTATATCGCCTTTAAGAAAGATGGATCGTTTATTGATTACGGATGCTTTCATAGTCCCTCTGTGGACAAACCTTCGAAGGGAACGTACTTTATCAAGAATTTCACAATCGTCTTGCAATATGAGGACGGCTTTGTGAAGAAACGCGGCTTTTGCAGTCTTGGCGGAATCGACCCGTTCAAAGAAGATGCGGCCTACATTATGGGCCAATACACTTGGTACAAAGGAAAGCTCTGAGGTGATGCCTGATTCGAACAGACTAGCTACCTAGTGTATTTCGGTATTAAAGTGTAGAATCTGAGGTGGTCATGAAGTCGCCTTTTTCTTTCCTTATCCCGTTTATTGCATGCACCGTATTTGCTCAAAAAGAAGCGGTTGACAATGTGACTTTCTCCCCGCCGACTGGCTGGACAAGGGAGAAAAGCGAATCTGGTGTTATCTATGCTCAATCGGATGCCAAGTCGGGAAGCTTCTGCAAGTTGGTCATCATCAAGGCTATCATCGGCTCCGGAAAAGTTAAAAACGACTTTGATGCGGCTTGGAATTCGCTCGTGAAAGATTCGCTTAAGATTCAGGACACTCCACAAATGCAGCCCAAGGAAACAAAAAATGGCTGGGACATCCTCACCGGCGGCGGAACCTTTGATGTCGAAAAAGAAAAGGTTGCCGTCATTCTCCTCAGTGCAACCAATGCATCGACAACCCAAAGTGTCCTCGTTCTAACCAATAGCGCTCAATATCAAGCTGACATACAAGCTTTCCTCACCTCGCTTGATGTTAAGAAAACTAGTACCGATACAAAGCCGGCCGTTACGGAAACTGCCAAGGTTCCTCAACTATGGATCAAATCGGCTTTTGTGAAGATTTATACCAACGAGCAAGGATATCACCTAACATATAGCCACAAATTTCTGGCCTTCTATTCCAACGGGGACTTCTATGCATATTTTCCAGAAGAAGGATTCCTCGGTTTCGACCATGATCCTGCTGACACCTACTGGGGCAAAGGAACTCTGGAAGGTAAAAGAATAACGTTGGAGACCAAGGCATTGGGCAAAATCAATCTTGAGAAAGTCTCCGATACTCAATGGAATGAAGAAGGCAAGAGCGATCAAAAGTACATGCTCTGCAAATCGGTCGACGGCCTTAAGCTCGAAGGAAGCTACTGTCCCGATGGACCGGATTGGCCTAAGATTGATAAGAAAACGACCATTCCCCCCGGGGGTCCAACCTACATCACTTTCAAAAAGGATGGCACTTTTATCGATCATGGACGATTCAATAATACGACACTTGCCAAACCCGCTAGCGGGACTTATAGGATTAAAGACTTCACCTTAGTCTTAACCTACGAAGATGGCATTGTCAAAAAACGTGCATTCTGTAGTATTGGGGGAGCCGATCCTTTCAAGGATGATAAGACTTACTTTATTGGCCAATATCCTTGGTTCAAAGGTAAGCCTTAAGTTAATGACCAATCACGAAAAGCCCTCTTGCGAGGGCTAAGACCGTTTACCGACCCAATAGGAAGTGGAAGACAGCCCCACCAACATCGCACTTATTACCTTGGCGTTTTGAAGTTTACTGAATTGAAAAATAGTCGGTTACCAAATCAGGGCAAGGGCGAGGAATCAGGGCAAGGACCGATTTCGTCAACTTGGGAAATAGTCGGTTACCAAGTCAGGGCCAAGGGCGAGGAATCAGCGCAAGGGCCATCTTTCTCAAGTTGAAAGTAATCGATTATTTTTTCGTAGGGCACGGGTGGAAAGCAAGAATTGTGGAAGGAATTCGAGCACCTATCCGGACATAAAAAGAGAGGTCCTTTCTTAAGAAAAGGCCTCTCTTTTAAGGGATTAAACGCTTAGAGCGCTTTCTTCAGGCGGGCGTTGACGGCGTCCCAATCAATGACGTTAAAGTACGCATCGATGTACTTCGCGCGAGCGGTTTGGAAGTCGAGGAAGTAAGCGTGCTCATAAACGTCCAGCGCGAGGATCAGCGTCGTGTTCCAAGCCGGATAGGTGTCTTGGGCATCGCCGATAAAGTTAAAGAGGCGTTGCTCGTCGTGGTCGTAGGCGAGGTAAGCCCAACCGCGAGCGCCGATTCCCGTCGTCTTCCAATCCTTGGCCCAGTTCTCAAAGGAGCCGTACGCTTCGTTGATCAACGTCGCGACGTCACCCGTTGCAGGTCCGCCTGCACCACCGATCGTATCGAAGTAGACGTTGTGGTTCTTATATCCGCCGTAGGCGAAGGCATAGTTCACCTTAAGGGCGCGAATCTGGCTGTAAATCTGGTTTGCCTTCGCGGGATCCATCTCGAGTTCAGCCAGCGCCTTTCGGATCTCGTTGGTTTTGTTGGCATAGCCTTGCCACAAACCGAGGTGGGCTTTGTGGGTGGCTTCGCTGATGCCGTGCGAAGCGGTATTCAGAGCCTTTGCGATGTCGGCTTCGGTGGGAACGTGAACAAGTTTAGCTTCCATTTTCTTTCTCTCTAGGTATGACGTTGCACCCACCGCCTGAACCAATGGCGACACGGCAAGACCCGCTGCCGTCGCGGCCATCATAAAATCTCTTCTTGTTAGGCTCGGTTTTTCGTGTGGCACAATCCCTATTTTTTACTACGCGGAAAAATCCGTCCCCATTCTACTTGCCTTCTCAGAAAAAATGGCGTTTATTAACAATAGGGACTGATATGAAAGCGTATCTGAACTCACTTGAGAACACACCAAAGACGCTCGTCAACATCATCGATCAAGTCAAGCCGGACCGATATAACCAACACACCGACCCCGATCGATTTAACTTAACCGAAATGGTTGCCCACCTCGCCGATTTCGACGATATCTTCCTCGACCGCCTCCGTCTTGCCCACGAGTCCCCGGGTGCGACGGTTGAGTCGTTCGACCCAGACAAACGTGCCCACGAGAAGCATTACGCCAGCCGCGACCTTCATCACGAGCTTGATGTCTTCGAGAATCGCCGTCGCGATCTCATCGACTTTCTCAGCGGATTGTCGCCCGACGATTGGAACAAGCCTTTTCACCACCCCGACATTGGCCACACGACCATCGACGAATACGCGAACATTATCCTCGCCCACGATCTCAGCCATCTTTCACACGCCACGAGCTATATGAAATAGGATTCAGGATTCAGGATTCAGGATTCAGGATTCAGGATTCAGAGCAAAAGATTCTGGATCCTGAATCCCTTTAAGCTGACAACATTTGTCGCGATTTCTGAACATGATCTCGGATATTCAGCGCGATGCTTGAAACGCCGACGATCGCAAACGTCACGCCGCAGACAAGGCGAGTGAGGTCAGGATTCGGAACGTCGCCAAAGATTCCACGCATCAAGTAGTCGAGGAACGATCCATCCAAAATGGTTTGACCGAGTTGTCGACGGACTTGCCAATGGAGATCGGTGAGAAGACAGTAGCCAATGCCTTTCCATAACCCGACCACGAGCCATGAAAAGAATGTCGCGAGGAGCACATAGAGGTTCCACCGGCGAGTCTTCTTCCAAATCCAGCCGAAGACGTTGAAAAGGAGAATGGCGGTATGAAACACAATGAAGAAAACGTTGAGGATCTGGAGTTCAAATGGATTCATCACTGCTCCGGTTCAACCCGAACCATCGTCAATGTATCTTCATAAACCTCACGATGAGGGTCCCAATTTTCTCAGACCTTGCTCGACGCTCGGTGCCTTCGAAGGCAATCCTTGAATCCAAAACGGCCTTTTTCGGGCAGTCCCTTTGCAATTTGGCTCTCAGAAAACGGGGTTCGGGGCAACAACTCCTGGGGCAAGGAATCCGCACACATTGTGGGCTCAACTAAACTTTCGGAGAGGATTCGGACTTGTGCCTTGGCCGTCAGCGGAATCGTCATCGTTCGCTCGAAGAACCACGCCATCGCATCATGCACCCAAAGCGGCGCTGGGAATGAAATGGGATGGCGTCCGATCACCCTCATGATCCGCTTGACCGCTTGGGCAAGCGTCATCTCTTCGGGTCCGGTCACAGGAACCGTCTTGCGCGAGAGTTCCCCCTCCAAAATCGACGCGGTCATGACCTTCACAAGATCCTCAACCGCTAACGGACGAACTGGTTGAGCCTTGAACCCAACGTAAAGGAATAAGGGAAAGGTATAGAGCGCATGCGAAATGTGGTCAAGCATGTGGTCACCCTGGCCGTAAATCACTCCCGCCTTAAAGATCGTGTAATCCAGGCCGGAATTCCGAATGATCTCCTCGGCGGCGAACTTCGACTCGTGGTAAGCCGAGTCGCAATTGGGTCGAGCGCGAAGAAAGCTCAAAAGTAGGAGTTTGCGAACTCCAGCAGCCTTCGCTGCCTCAACCACATTCTCGGTGCCCTGGACGTGAACCTTCTGATAAGTTTGTTCCCCTATTTCACGATTGATTCCGCCCAGGTGGCAAACCGCGTCGCACCCCTCAAAAGCATTGAGGAGGGCCTGGACATCGCCTAGACCGATCGGGGCAAACGAAACCCTCTGTTGCTCAATGATCGACATGTCCCGACGATCGACCCCGCGAGAGATGATCACCACTTCATGACCGATCTCGACAAGTTGTCGGGCCAAGTTGCGGCCGACAAATCCAGTTCCACCCGTAATTGCAATTTTCATCTCATTCCCATAGTATCACAAATTTCAGAAAATCGTGAAACTATTGAAATCATCGGCGAGTTCATACCAATTTCATTACCGTTAGGGCGCGTCATTTGCAATAATTGAAATATGGCGATTGACGTCCGACGGTGCGATGACGCAAATATTGAGGACTTAGGAAAAGTCTGGTCGATCACGTATCGAAGTGGGCAGCCATACGTGGTTGACGAAACCAGAACTCATCTTTCCGAAAATTACATTGCCTATCAAGATGGCGAAGCAGTCGGAGCCTATGGAGTCAGTCCGATGACGGCAACTCGCGGACTAGCTGAATTCAAGTGCGCGGGAGTCCTTGCCGTCGCCGTGATGCCTCACATCCGAAACAGCGGCGTTGGCAGCGATATGATGCGCTTCTTGTTACGCGATTACTTTGAGAAGGGCTACGAACTCGCTCACCTCTACGCTTTTCGCGAGTCTTGGTACCGTCGATTTGGCTATGAAGTCGCGGGATGCAAGTACAAAATTTCGGTCGAGGCGGCCAAGTTTCCGCGGGTCAAGGGCGACCTGCCCGTCACGATGTACGGGATCGAAGGTCTCGAAAAAATCGAGCCATGCTATCGCGAATTCGCCCACCGTCGATCCGGGCTCAATCTTCGCTACAACGGTCAATGGGAACGGCAATTCCCTCGCGAGTCGCATCGAACGATTTATGCGGCGGGCGATCCGGTCGAAGCCTATATTATTGTTCAGCACAAGGTCGACTTCTGGGTCGAACAAGAGATCATCGAATTTGCATGGACCACACGACGAGGCTACGAATCGATGCTTTCCGTCATCCGCGCGATCGCCAAGAATAAGGCATCCGTGACGTGGATCGAACCTTCGGATAGTCCCTACCGCAGCTATTTTTGGGATAACGGGGCGACGTTGACCATTTCGAATCCGGTCATGTACCGCGTGATCAACGTCAAGAAAGCTCTCGAAGGTCTGAAGCCGACGGCCTCCGGACAGTTTTCGATTCAAGTTCTCGACGATGTGATCCCCGAAAATTCTCAGTGCTGGAAGGTCGAATTTTCTTCTTCGGGGGTTTTGGTTTCGCCGACTGAATCTGCTGGGCTCGTGATGGGCGATAGCCAGTTTGCGCAGGCTTTCCTCGGCGAACCCAGTTTGGCGACATTGGCCGCAAACGGATTCGTCGAGGTCAATGACTCGAATGATCTTGAAGAGGCAAAGAAACTCTTACCCCCCTCGCCGACTCTTTGCATTGAAGGATTCTAAGCCATGCAACTCCGCAAAATAGGCAATCGTATCGCTAGGGCAATCGTTGTCGAAACCTTTCTGCTCTTTTTGATCCTTCCTTTCGCCTTTGTATTCTTCCTTATCGCCCTCTTCACATTGCCACCCAATATAGCATTCGCGTCATCCGTCAGAGGACTGATCGCCTTTAGCGGAATCCTTTGGATTGCCCTCTTTCTTGCGAGGCGTCACTATTTACGAGTCGAGTCCCAAAGTCGAGACGAAAGCTAGGATTTCACCAGTCCTTTAAGGAATTTAATGGATTCGTTGAGCGCATCCTCCGGCATTTCATGACCGCCATCGTGGACATACCACACCACTGGCGCGCCAACCTTCGAGTCCCAACGAGTCATATGACTACCGACCGCTTTACCGTTTGCGTCGCATTGATTCACTTCACGCATATGGTTGACTACACGTTCTTGAGCTCGAAACGGGAGAATTGGGTCCTTCTTTCCTGACGTATGAAAAACAGGAATCGGGGTCGTGCCCCGAGTCGCGACGCCAATCGCAGCCACCGGCGCGATTCCCGCGATAACCTTTGGCCGCGCCTTCCACAAAAGGTAGCTAAAGATGGCTCCATTTGAGTGACCAATGGAAAACACGGCTTTGTCGTTCACGATCGCCTTTTCGTGAACCCATTTCAGCATGGCGTCAAAGAATTTTAGGTCGCGATCACCCTCAGTCCCAACGTCAAGCTGCCATCCGCTCTGCTTCCCTTCGCGGTCGGTCGCCACCTTGGTTGGCAAACCTTGTGGATAGATGGAAACCGCTTCGGGCCAAAGCTGATCGACGTGGAATTTTCGGACCGCAAACGATGACATTCCTCCATGACCATGAAAGGCAAACACCACCGGACGAGGTGTCGCATCTTTCGTCTTGGGAATGTACGCGTAAAACTGGCGGGACACTCCATCGATCGTTAGGGTCACATTTTCCATTGGGCTGGCCTGAATCAAGGCCACAGCAAGTAGCGTGGAATTCATTAATTCTTCGCGTACTCCTTCAAGAAATCGACTGACTTCTTCAGCGCATCCTCTGGATATTCGTGACCTCCGTCAAAGACGTACCAAACCACGGGAGCATTGACTTTGGATTCCCAGCGGGTCATATTCGCATCGAGTTTCTTTCCGGTTGGTTCACATTCGTCAATCTTTTTGACGTATTCAACGGCTCGTTTCTGGAGGGGGAACTTGACCAGGGGATCTTTTTCACCCGAGGTTTGGAATACCGGAATGGGCTTGGTTCCCCGCGAAGACACTCCGCCTGCGCCACTCGGAGCAATCGCACGCATCACATCGGGCCGCGCTTTCCAAAGAAGGTATGTGAAGGAACCACCATTGGAATGGCCCAAGGAGAAAATCGCCTTGTCATTGACGATGGCCTTCTCGTGAACCCATTTCAGCATGGCATCGAAAAACTTGAGATCGCGGTCGTTATAGTCGCCAACGTCTTTCTGCCACCCATTCCGCTTCCCTTCGGGGTCAGTCAGCGCACCGACGGTAGGCAACCCTTGTGGATAGATCGAGATTGCCTGGGGCCACAACGTATTCACATGGTATTTGCGGACGGAATATTGCGAATTTCCGCCGTGGCCATGAAAGGCGAACACGACGGGACGAGGCGTCGCATCTTTCGTCTTTGGAAAATAAACGTAAAACTGGCGTTCGACTCCATCGACTTTGAGCGTAACATTTTCAACCCCAGAAATTTGGGCCAGGGCAAGACCGGCAACAAGCGTGAGCATGGCACGATGAACGTCAGGGACAGTCACAAGTTCGATGCTATAGGGCCTTTGTCACCGAACCCCAGTACGTTTTCAGGGAACTATCTATCACGCAAATTCCGGTAACGTTAAGAGATGCGGGGTCGTTTACCTTTTCTTGCACTTTTTGCGGCGTTCGCAAGTGTTTCGTTCGCTGATCAAATCGTTGGCGCACGTTGGCTTGCACTGAGTCCAGATGGCAGCAAAATCGCGTTTAGCTATCAAGGCGATGTTTGGGTCGCTCCTTCTTCGGGAGGGAAAGCAATTCCAATTACGGATAACGTCGAGATGGACGACCGTCCTGTTTGGAGTCCGGATGGCAGCAAAATCGCGTTTGCCAGCGACCGGTTTGGCAACAACGAAGTCTTCGTAGTCGATGCCGACGGTGGCCGTCCAAAGCGGATTACTTATAACTCAGGCCAAGATATTCCCTCCTCATGGTCGTCCGACGGAACTTCGATTCTCATGATGCGACGCCTTGACGATGCATACCGGGGAATCTATTCGGTCAACGTTGAAACGGGCGCTCTGAAGGAATTTTTCCTTGACCAGATGCCGATCAGTGATCCCCAAGGCATGAGCGACGGTCGAATCCTATACGGTCGCCTCGGTTTTCCCTGGCAACGTCCGCGCTATCAAGGTTCCGATGCTGAACAATTGTGGATTTTTGACCCGAAGACCTCTCAGCGACATCAGGTTCGCAACAACGGATACCAACACCTCTGGCCCCAGGTGAGCGAATCTGGAATTTACGCCGTCACCATGACGGAACCGGTCGCCAGCAGCAGCCCGTTGGGCAAGGACATTGGTCGTGTGAACTTTACGGTCGGCGGAACGCCGAACGTTTATAAGATCGATGCCAACGGAAACGCAAAGCGGCTTACGAACTTTTCTGGTGACGGGACGCGTTTCTTGACCGCGGCTCGCGATGGCAACACCCTCGCCTTCGAGCGAAACGGCGACGTCTACGTCATGAAGCCGGGCGGTGAACCCAAGCAAATCACGCTCACAGCGAACATCGACGAGAAGGTCACAACCGAAGAGCACCTCGTGCTCACCGACGGCGCGACCTCGGCAACCCTTAGCCCGGACGGAAGCACGATCCTCTTTTCGGATATGAGCGAAGTATGGTCGGTGCCGACGAAGAAAGGCGATGGTCCGAACAAAGACGACGCCACGCTGCTGACCGACTGGGCGGGCATTGACGAAATTCAAGTATTTGCTCCCGACGGCAAGTCTGCATTCTTCATCAGCGACCGCGACGGTTCTGAGCGACTCTATCGAATCGATCTCGATACGAAGAAAGTGTCGATGGTCTCGACCGAGGATGCTCAGGTCGATAATGTGAAGATCAGCCCCGACAAGAAGTACGTTATCTATCAACAATACGGCGCAAAGGGTGGAATCTATAAAGCTCCCGTTGGCGGTGGAAGCCCACAACTCCTGGTTTCGAGACCTGGTCGATCCGATCTCGAATACAACATTTCGCCCGACGGCCGATATGTTGCTTTCGTAGAAACCTTGCCAGGCAGTGGACTGTATTACTGGGACTTTGGTAACAACGTCTTCGTGGTCGATGTCACCGACGGCAAAAAATACAACGTCACGCAAACCAACCAATCGCATTCCAGCCCAATTTGGAGCCCGGATGGCAAGTATCTCTACTTCCGACGCGGCGGCAATCTCTTCGTGCTCCCTCTTCAACCCGAGAGCCTCAGCGCTCCCGAGCTGAAAATGAAGTACGAAAAGCCAAAGGATCTGCTGAAAGTCGATATCGATTTCGATGAAATCGAGTCACGCGAGCGGATGATCGCTTCGGGCGTCAACAGTCCAATTCAATTCGACAAGGAAGACGGATCGTTCTATTACGTTGGTGGCGACGGCGTCTATCGAGCGGACTACAACGGCGAAAACGCGCGCCGCGTGACCGGTCCCGGCGGATTTGAGCTGTCGGAAGACGGCAAGACTCTGATGACCATCCAAGGCGGTCGACTTTTCACCACTAATCTGAAGGCTCCGGGTTACCCAACCCAGAACATCGCCTTCCGAGGTGAATTCAGCCGCAATCTCACACAGACTCGTTTGGCAGCGTTCCATCAATTCTGGCGCGGATTTAACAACGGATTCTATGATCCGAATTTCCACGGTCGCGACTGGGCTGCTTTGGGCAAGAAGTACGAACGACTTCTGCCCTCGGTCGGACATCGAAACGAGATGGCGACGCTCCTCTTCATGCTCGTTGGCGAGTTGGAGTCATCTCACTCGGAAGTCTCGCCTGGTCCTGGCGGCAACAAGAGCCAAAACACGGCCCACCTTGGATTTAGTTGGGATTATAGCTATTCCGGTCCGGGAATCAAGATCAAGGAGGTTCCGAAACGAACTCCGGGCAGCTATGCAAAGTCAAAACTGAGCCCTGGCGAAATTGTTCTCAAAGTCAACGGTAAGGATGTTTCAACGAACGAATCTGTTTTCCGAGATGTTCTCAACGACCAAATTGGTCGCGATGTTAAGCTGACGGTTCAAGGAACCGACGGAAAGACCCGCGAAGTCAAGTACGAAGCGATCGCTCCGGGGCAATATGCTGGAATTGTGAACCAGAATCGGCTTGAGGCCAATCGAAAGTACGTCGAATCCAAGTCGGGCGGAGCCGTGACTTATGTTCACATCGCAGGAATGGACGGACGAAATCTCGAACTCTTCCAACAGCAGATCTGGCAGTACTCGCCCGGTAAGAAGGGAGTCATCATTGACGTTCGGGGCAACGGCGGCGGCAACACTGCCGATCAGATCATCGACATTCTTGAGCGACGCCAGAATATGAACTACGTTCCTCGTGACGAGAATGTCATCAAAGGTCCGGGCACCGTCCTCGATGTCCCGATCATCGTCATGATGGATGAATCGAGTTTCTCCAATGCCGAGATGTTCCCGGAGGCTATGCGGGCCCGGAAGCTTGCCAAGTTGGTTGGTCACCGTACTCCCGGTTATGTCATCTACACCGGCGGATTCCGCTTGGTAGATGGTACGAACGCACGAATGCCCGGGACCGGTGTCTGGCGCGTCGACGGAAGCAGCATGGAAGACAATGGCGTGAAACCAGACTACGATGTGGATATCTCGCCCGAGCAGTTCTTCAACGGCCAAGATCCGCAGTTGGACAAGGCTATCCAAGTCCTCTCGAAAGGCTAAGAACCTTCTTTGAAATCTCCCTTCATTTTCGCGAAGGGGGATTTCTTCGTATAAAATCCGTGTTGAAAAGGTCAATCCTATGACGCCGATTTTGCTTGCCGCCATCTTATATCAGGGGCAAACCGCTGACATTCATCTCAAAGCAATGCCGCTGGAGCGTGCTCTCGATCAGCTCGTCGAAATCTATCACACCCCGATGACCCTCTCGAACTTGCTGAAAGACAAGATCGTGTTGATCGAAGCAAGTCAGGTCACGCTCGACGAAGTTAAAAAGCAGATCGCTCTGGCCGTCGATGCCAGTTGGGAAATGAAAGACTCGGGCTGGCACCTCGGGCAAGACACCAAACAACAAAAGGCCAGCGACGAACGGAGTCAAAAATTTCGCAAGTCAGTCATGCAGAAGACGATCGAATTGCGAAAGACCACGCCTGCGAGTTCCGCTCCTTACAACGAAGCATTTGCTGCTCAAAGCTATAACCAAAGCCAGCAAACTCAAAGCTTTATTTTCGCCGCAGGTCCAAGTTTATACGGCCTTCCCGAACAGCGACTCATGACCCGATTTCTGGTGAAATTTGGTGCTGAGCGAATCAGCGCGGTAGAACCCGGAAAGCGCGTCGTCTACGCTCTGCAACCCAATGCGATGCAGAAGCCCATTGGTTTCTCCTTCGATCAAGAGCTCGCCGATTTTCGAAAGGAAAACGACATCTGGGGTCGAGTACAAACTAAATTAAGAGCCGAAAACGATGCTGCACTCAAAGGCTCTCAACAAGGGCGCTTATTAGGCACGGGCAACATCTCACCAGGCATACCGGACGAGGTCGGAAATGTTTACTTCTCAATCTATGCCGACGCAAGTGGATTGGATGAACTGAGTTTAACAGTGGTTTCTAAGAGCCCGTCAACGATGTTTTTTGCGACATCTGCCACCTCAATGGAATCTATCTTTTCGAAAATGGGCGAGGAAGACTTTTCATCAACGCCCAAAACAGACTTTCAGTTGAGTCAAGAAGCAGAAAATTTCCGCTCGATTCTGAGTCGCGAAACGTCAAAGTTGTCTCCCCAGGCAATATCGATCTTCCTTGATCCAACCAAAAACGATCCCCTTTCTTACGGGTTAAGCGAGAGCCTGGCTTATGATGCCAATAGACTCAAGAAAAACATCATTGCACTCGTCGGAGACACATCGATGAGTGTAAGCTCGCCCACGATCACGAGTTCTTATTTCGATCAGCGGTTCATCAAAGAACTTGATGGAATCGTCGTCGAAGACGGTTCGTGGATTCGCTTTAATTCTCTACCTTTGGAGGGTCCGACGTTTCCCCGTGGCGACCTCAAACGCTTTATCGCGAATAGCTATCGAACCGGTTCCTTCACGATCGAAGACTACGCAGGCATTGCTGCGCGAAGCGAACGCCGCCGAGAGCCTGCGGCCATTCGAAATCTTGTGTCAAGTTTCGCTAAGCCCGATCGTGTTGAAGGAGCGAACTTTGATGTGGCGCGTTGCCTGGGACTCCTTGAACCCGGCGAACAAAATCAGGCAATGAGCAGGACGGGAATCCGGTACGGGGCGCTCAATGCCAAGCTTCGTCAACACTTGGCCGAATGCGTTTTCGACAATCCAAGTTGCTCCCTTATCATTTCACCTAAGAGTCCGAAGATTCATGAGACTTTCCCGTCTATCGAGCCCACTCTGCTCGTGCCTGCGGGAATCCCTAGTCAGGCGATCTTCCAAATTGAGCGAGAGGCACATTCGTCGATTCGCGTGATCACAAAGGATCAACCTGAAGGAGTCTCGATGACGGCATTTGGTTGGGGACAAGTTAAATATGCGAACGAACATCCTGACCAAATGTCGGAATACTCGTTCCCCGTAGATCTCGACGCACCCGCCTATCGAGATACCCAATACACATTCCTCTTCCACCTGTATATCAATGAAGATTGTCAGTGGATCAACTCTCTAGAGCGAACCGTTAAGTCAAACGACCAACCGTTTAGTCTTCGAAATTTGCCCCAGGAATTTCGGTCGGATTATGAAGCGGGGTACCAGGCTGCCGCGAAAGAAGCCAAAAAGACGAAAGAACCGCCTAAGAAAGGCGACGGAGATGCTCACTTATCCTCCAATCTTTGATAAGATGCCGTAAATTATGACTTCTTTGTTATTCGCATTGGCATGGCACCAAAGCAACCTGCAAGATGTCCACATCGTTGCGACAACGCTTGAAAAAGCGGTGGCTAAAATCAGCGATATTTACCGGTCGCCGATGGACGTATCAACCCTGCTACGCGACAAGATTGTGCTGGTTGACGCGATTCAAGCGAGCGAAGAGGACGTTCGAAATCACATCGCCTCGACCTTGAATGCCACGTGGGAGAAAAAAGACAATGGCTGGCATCTTGGCAAATCTCCTCAGCAACTGAAGGAAGACGAAATGCGAGAAGCCAGTCTGAAGCTTCGCTTTTTGAAAAAGACTTTCGAAATTCGGGGCGATGCAGCAAACACCAAGGCGACCTACGATGCGAATTTTGCGAAGCAGATCGTCAACCAAATGCGGAACGAGGCAAAGAATCGCGACCCAGAGATGATGGCACCCCCAGGTCCAACGGCCGCAGGTTACGGACTTCCCAATCAACGATTGATGTCTCGATTTTTGCTCAAATTCGGCCTGGACAAGATTGCATCGGTTCCTAACGGAACCCGCACCGTTTTTGCATTACGTCCCAACGCGATGCAAGTCCCGCTTGGCGTCAATATTCAGAACGATCTCGAACAATTTAGAACGGAGCAAAACGTTTGGCTCAAAACCTATATGGAGATGGCCAAGGACCAGGAAGGTCAAGCGAAACAGACGAGAGGTGGTGGCGAAGGAGCCGAAGTCGCAATAGCGATGGCTTCGGGCTCCGAAGATGACAACTACAACACCTCGTTCAATGTCCTTCCCGATTCTCTGGCCAACGTCTACTTCGTCGTCTATTGCTCATCTGATGGAGTCTATACTTTACGGCTCGTCGGAGTGCCAAACGACGCCCGTCAGCCTTATTTTGCCGTCGGAGCAACCACTTTTGAAGGGGCATTTGCCGGGATGTCGGCGGAAGATTTTCAGACCAAGCCCGTTCCAGAATTCAAACTTAGCGATGAGGCGAACGATTTCAAAAAGTTCTTCTATCCGAATGAAGAAAAACTTTCCCCAGAGAAGTTGAAGATGCGAATCGACCGATTTGCCGACCCGGTCGCTTATGATCCTCTGTCGTATGGATTAAGCGAATCTTTGATCTTCGACGCTCATCGAATCAAGCGAAATATCGTCGCGTGTCTTGACGATCAGAATCTCAACATATTCGAGCCATTTTTCGCGGATAGCTGGTTTCAGGAGAAGTTTCGGATGTTAAACGAGGGGCTCGTTTTAATTGACGATGGCTGGGTTGGTGTCCGCAAGTTCCCTTATTCAGAACCCAACATTCCGCGTACGAACCTAAAGGCGATCATTGCACGAGTGAGAAAAAATAATCGAGTCGAGCTGGACGACCGAGCGGAATTGGCGGCCCTTCGGCCCCGCACAAACGCCGTTTCGTACATCGAACGACTCCTCGACCGATTCGCAAATACGTCGAGCGACGAAGGCGCCGAAGACGATGCATTAAAGTGCCTCGGAATGCTTTCGCAAGGTGAGCGCGAGCGCGCCATGAGTCAGGGGGGAATTCCTTATTCTCAACTGAGTGACCGGCTCAAACAGCATCTTTTTGCGTGCGCCTACTACAACGAGCACAATCGACTTTGGCCCCTTTCGAATGGTCCCGTTGACACCAACGGTTTTGCGACACAGGAACCAACCCTTTTGGCACCCAACGGCATTCCGCCATCGGCGATCTTCCGAATCGAAGCAAAGGATCAAGAACAAATCAAGGCGGCCGATGGCCCTGGTTCCTACGGCCTCATGACCGACGCAAAAGGATGGGGCTCAACCAAATATCAAGTGGATCATCCCGAAGACTATCCGGGCGTGAACTTTACCCTTGATCCCAACACAAAGCTGAAGCGGGTCACCCAACACACATTCGAACTTAAGCTCACGGTGAATCCCGCGTGTCGTTGGTCTTCACAAATTCAGACAATCAGCCAGAACGACTCAAATTCGTTTACTTTGGCCACCTTGCCGGAGGACTTGAAGGCTGATTTTAAGGCGGGCTACGATGCTTCGGCGAAAGCTGCCGAGGAACGAAGAAATCGCAAGAAACAGGGCGGAGGTGGTGGCTAAACCTCATTGGTTCTTACCATTACCTGCTTGATAATGTGGCAAAATGCGGCAAGGGACATCCATGTCCCTGCGATGGGGTTGGAAAAGGCCCTTCTGCAGATTGGCCACATTTATCGTTCTGACCTGACATGTGGAGTGAGCCTTCGAAACAGAATTATTCTCGTTGAAGCAAAGGACGTCACCGAAGCGTCAATCCGTGACCGATTGGCAGATGCTCTCGATGCCACGTGGGAGCAAAAGGACTCCGGCTGGTTCCTCACGCAAACCGAAGCCCAACGAAAAGTCGTTGGACAACGACAATATGAATATCGCCTTCACTCTCTCGACCGTTTGATCCAGCAAAGAGCCGAAGCCTCGGAAACGAAAGGCGAACTCAACGCGAGCCGAATCAGCGACCTTCAAAGTCGCATCAAAGCCAACGAAGCGGCATCACAAAACTCGTCAAAGATAGCCCCACCAGGACCGTCTTATGGACTTCCCAACCAGCGATTCCTCACCCGCATTCTTCAGCGAATTGGTTCCACCGAATTGGCCCAACTTGGCCCGGGGCATCGGATGGTTTTTGCGTTGCATCCCAATTCCATCCAAAGGAAAATTAACGTTGATCTTTCGCCCGAATTCGCTCGTGCCTCCCAAGAGCAAGCGGCATGGCTAAGTGCCAGACCCGTAGGTTCCGGTGGTGTGACGCAAATTTACATTGGATCTGAATTTGCTGGTGTTGGACCTCGCCCGCCGATCCAACGAACCGATCCCAGCTACTCGTCGTCGCTGGTGAGCTGGCCAAATCAGGTGTCAAATGTGCTTTTGGCCGTCTTTTGCGACCCCAATGGAATCTATACAATCACGGTCAAAGTCATTCCCAAAAATTCCTTAGCGATCTTTTCAGCATCGGCCACCACCCGCGAAATCCAGATGGAGGAATCAACATCAGGAGTCAAGTTTGAAGAAACATTCCAACTTTCTTCCAAAGCGCAACAATTTCAAGACTGGCTGTCGCCGTTCGAAGCAAAACCGCCTCGAACCGTCCCTTCGCAAAATCTGTTCGATGAGTTTGCCGATCCAGCCGGCACCGATCCCCTTGCTTACGGATTGAGCGAAAGCATGTGTTTTTTGGCCCACCAAATGGGAAAGAATCTCGTTGCTTGCCTTGATGACGACCAAATTTTTGTACGTAATCCAGCAACCTTCGAACAGTGGACTCAGCAGCCGATGGATCCGGAGACGCTGCGGCATGTTTCGATTGACGATCATTGGATTACCGTCCGCAAAGATCTTTTCGCAGACACTAATTTCCCTCGCCCGCAGCTTAAGAATCTGATCGCCTCGACGCGGAGACTCAATGCCTTTGCGCTTGAAGGTCAAGCTGCAGTCGCGGCATCACACCCGCGGCGAGAGACCACGGGCGTGTGGGAATACTTCACCAACCGATTTATTCTCAATACCCAACCTGCCGAAGGTAATTCGGACGATGGGCTCAAGTGCATTGCTTACTTGTCTCAAAACGAGTTATCTGAGGCGTTATCGGCTCGTGGGATTCGATTTTCAAAACTTAACAGCATGCTTCAGAGCCACCTCGTCGCCTGTGTCTACGACAATTTATATTCTCCATTGACCGTCAAAGAATCTGCGTTGCGAGGACTGCCCATCGAGTTCCAAAACGAGCCGACTCTGCTGGTGTCCAATGGCATTTCGCCAACATCAACCCTTTTCGTCGAAACGTCAAAGCAAATTCTGATTCGAGACGAGGGGACACAAACGTTAAAAATAGGAACCACTGATCCCAAATCGTTTGGTTTGATGAAATATTCGCTGGACCATCCGAAGCCTAACCAACGTTTTGGAATAACTTGGGACGCCAATCGAAAGGTCTCTCTCGTTCAACAAACGACGTACACTTTTCGGCTCGATATAAACGACGCTTGTTACTGGACCTGCTCCGTGAAGGAAGCTACGCCACTCTCGAATCAAACCTACACGCTCGATTCATTGCCAGATGATATTAAACGTGAATTTGACGAAGGCTATCGACAAGGCGAGTCTGGCCGATTGCTGCCGAAGATCACAAACATCGGTTCAAAACAACAAAATCCGCCTCCTGAGCCGGTACCTTTATAGACAAATATGTCGAGCAATTATTACCTGCAGATCGAAAACACCCCCGCAACTCTCATCCGAATGGTTGATGCTATTCGGCCCGATCAATACGACGTTGCACTTGAGGAAGGGCGATTCACTCTTAAAGAAGTGATCGCTCATCTTGCCGACCTCGAAGAGACTTGGCTGGATCGAATTACGACGGCGGTGGAATATCCGGGCAAGACGGTCGAGAACTTTGACGAAGAGGCACGAGCAACCGACCACCACTATTCGGAAAAGGACATTCACCACGAACTCGAAGTGTTCGACAATCGCCGCCGCGATACGGTTGCTTACCTTTTAGGTCTTGCCGAAGACGATTGGTCCAAGACGATCAATCACCCTCTTCATGGTGAGCTGAGTGTGGTTCAAATCGTTCAATTCATTACCGGCCACGATCTGTATCACATCAATCAGGTTAGTCAGTATTTGAAGTAGTCAGCTAGGAGTTGGGAGTTGAGAGATGACTCGTCTCGTTTCTTAACTCCAGACTCCAAACTCAAGTACTATTAATCCGTGAAATCGGCTCTGGGTTTAGTTTTCTTTTTGAGCGCGGGATGTGCTTTCGCCAACGATATTCCGTTCCTATCTGGCAAAGCCACCACCGTCCGGGCAAACTCTCGGACTCCCGTTCGAGTTGACCCCGTCGAAGCCGACTTGCTCGCCGGAACCCTTGACACTTCGAAATGGGAAAGCGTCACGACAACGGCGGATAAACCATTTCAAGGGCGTGCCTTCAATTCGGGATACGCCTACTTTGAGGTCGATTCGAGTGAAAGCAAGCCGATGTTCCTCGAAGCCAAGGGGGATTCGATGGTTTATGTCAATGGCGAACCGCGGGTCGGTGACATCTACTCATTCGGCTATCTTTCGTTGCCCGTCCAACTCAAAAAAGGCAAAAACACCTTCTTATTCGCAGTAGCTCGTGGTGAATTCTCGGCCAAACTGGTCGAAGTTCCCAAGACGATCTCCTTCAACCCCGGCGATCAAACGACGCCCGACATTGTGAAGGGCGAAAAAGAAAGTCTTTGGGTCGCTTTCATCATCCGCAATGCAACCGAAAAGGACCTCGATGACTTGTCCATTTCGGCAGGAGGCATCACTACCAAGGTCCCGCGAGTGCTTGGCACGTCGATTCGTAAAGTTGGCTTTCAAGTAAAGCCCAACGCCGACGGCAAATATAACGTTGTCTTGAAGCGCGGAGGAAAAACGCTCGATACATTGCCCCTCACGCTCAGAGTTCGCGGCAAGCGTCAGAGCCACAAGCGAACCTTTGTCAGCAAAGTCGATGGCAGCGTTCAGTACTACGCCGTCCAACCTTCCACCGTAGATGGTCCCGGACAAGCCCTATTTCTTTCTTTGCACGGCGCTTCGGTAGAAGCCATTGGCCAAGCGGATGCCTACGAGCCAAAGTCATGGGGATACATCGTGTGCCCCACGAACCGTCGTCCCTACGGTTTCAACTGGGAAGACATTGGCCGCCTCGATGCGCTCGAAGTTCTTGAGTTGGCCAAGAAGCGTTACCAAACCGATCCCGCGCGAACCTACCTCACGGGACACTCGATGGGTGGACATGGCACTTACCACCTTGGCGTCCTTTATCCCGACAAATTTGCCGCCATTGCGCCATGTTCTGGCTGGATCAGTTATTTCTCCTACGCCGGCGGAGCCACTTACCCGGATACGCTAGTTGGCAACGTGCTCAAGCGGGCGATGTCCACCAGCGACACCCTCTCGATGAAGTCGAACTACTACACGAAGCCGATCTTCATCATGCATGGCGAAGTGGACGACAATGTTCCGGTAACCGAAGCTCGCAACATGCGAAAAGAGTTGGCCGACCATCCAAATCTGTACTGGCATGAAGAAAAAGGTCAGAGCCATTGGTATGACACTGACCCAGAGCCGGGCGCCAGTTGCGAGGATTATGGTCCCATTTTCGACATGTTTGCCAAGGCTCGGATCCCAAGTGTGAACGAGGTTCGTGAGATCGATTTTAAGACGCCAAACCTCGCCGTTTCAAACAAGGACTATTGGCTGACGATCCTCGCCCAAGAGGAGGCAGGCTCGCTCTCAAATGTCAAAGCGACGATTTACCCGGGCTTGCGCAAGTTTGTAGTGACGACAACAAACGTGGCTGCTTTTTCGCTTGACCTTTCGCCCCTCTATGGAAGCGGCAAGGTGACCGTCGAAGTGAACGGCAAAGCCGTCTCCACCAAGGAAGCAGCCAATGGAACGCTGATCGTCGACCTAAAAGGCAATTCGACTTACGACCAACCAATCTGCACAGGCTTCAAGAGTGTTTTCAACAATCACGTCACTTTCGTATTGCCAACGACCTGCCCGAAAAGTGTTCAGGAGTGGGCTCGCAATAAAGCTCGCTATGATGCAGAACAACTTCAGTACATCGGCAACGGATCGGTGGATGTGATTACTGATCGAGAATACAATGCGAACCCGGGTCTCTATGCTGATCGTAACTTGTTGGTTTACGGAGACTATCGATGGAACGGCGCGACGCTGAATAACTTAGGATTCAGAAATAAACCCAAATGTGCGGACCAAATTTCCTTCTTTGCTGAGCCATCTACTCGGCGAGTTATCGGTGTGATTACTGCTGGTGAAGAGCAATCGCTTCGTTATGCAGATCGGGTCCCTCTTTTCACGGCAGGTGCTTCCCTTCCAGATGTACTTGAACTTCAGACTTCTTATCTCAAAGATGGGCTGAGCGGAGTCCTTAACGCCCGTTTCCAGAACGACAGATGACCATTCCTCCCCACGAAATCCGGACCTATCAGGCTCACCATTTTCCGGGCATTAAGCACCTTGACGGGAAGCTGGACAAAGCTCCGTGGAACGAGTGCGCCTGGTCGGAGGATTTCGTGGATATCGAAGGCGATATCCGGCCCAAGCCGCGATTTCGGACCCGAATGAAGATGTTTTGGGCCGACGACGGTCTGTATATTGGCGCAGAAATGGAGGAGCCGAACCTGTGGGCGACGCTTACCGAGCGCGACTCGGTGATCTTCCACGACAACGACTTCGAAGTCTTCATCGACCCTGACAGCGACGGCTACGCGTACTCCGAACTCGAGATCAATCAGTTCAATACGCAGTGGGATTTGCTGTTGATTCGGCCCTATCGCGAGGGAGGGCGCGGCGTGGATGGCTGGGATATCAAAGGTCTTCGATCTGCGGTACACCTGGACGGCAAGATCAATGATCCTTCGGCGAGGTGCAAAGGTTGGAGCATCGAGATTTGCATCCCCTGGCATGCCATGGAGGAGATTTCCAAAGGCGACTCACCACCCAAGCCGGGCGACACTTGGAAGATCAACTTCTCGCGGGTCGAGTGGCATGTGGATGTGGTGGACGGGAAGTACGTCAAGCGTCCGGGACTGAAAGAAGACAACTGGGTCTGGTCACCTCAGGGCGTTGTCGACATGCACCTCCCGCACGAGTGGGGAATCGTCGAGTTTGTGAAAAGCTAATTTAGAGTGCGTACACCTGTGTTCGCTTTCGCCTGTCGCTAGACCCCGCCGAGCGTCGTGAGGGGAAGGAAGCGAAGCTTCATCGGGGCGAAGCCTGCTTCGCTGCAGAGAGACGAGCTTCCAGTGATAAGGCTTCGAGTCTTTAGCCTCCACCTCGCGGCATGAAAGATCGTCATTCTTCGGAATCAATCGAGGCGGAGGCAGCGACCGAAACTTTTCCGTCTCGCCCTGTCCACCGCGACCTTCGCCCTTTGCACTCATTAGTCGGTAAAATTGTTGCCTAGGATCACCGACGATGTCTGAAACCATTGATTCCCTTCTGCAAGAAGACCGCGTTTTCCCACCTTCTGCCGAATTCGCCGCCCAAGCGAACGCGAACGACGTCGGCATTTATGAAAAAGCCTTTCGTGATCCGAAAGGTTGGTGGGAGAGTTGGGCCGAGAAGCTCGATTGGTTTGAGAAGTGGCATACCACCGTCGAGTTTCAAGCACCCTTTGCCAAATGGTTCCTCGGCGGAAAGCTGAACGCCTGCTATAACTGCGTCGATCGCCACGCGAACGGCGACCGGGCCAACAAGCCCGCGATCATCTTTGAGGGAGAGCCCGGTGATACCCGCACACTCACTTTTGCCGAACTAAAGGACGAGGTCAGCCGCATCGCCAACGCGCTTAAATCTCTCGGGGTGAAGAAGGGTGACCGAGTCTGTGTCTACATGCCGATGGTCCCCGAGCTTCCGATGACAATGCTTGCCTGTGCGCGCCTGGGGGCTCCTCACGTCGTCGTCTTTGGTGGATTCAGCGCCGACTCGATTCAAGAACGCATCAATGACACCGGTGCAAAAGTCGTGGTCACCGCCGACGGTGGATGGCGACGCGGCAACGTTGTCCAACTCAAGAAAATTGCCGACGAAGCTCTGGCGATGGGTTGCCCATCCATCGAGAAGGTACTTGTGCTTGAGCGAACCGGCGAGAAGACCGGCCCAGTCGAGATGGTCGAAGGACGCGACGTCGCTTGGCGGGACTTAGTTCCCCACCAATCGACCGAGTGCCCATGCGAACCCATGGATTCCGAAGACCTCCTCTACATCCTCCACACCAGCGGCTCCACTGGCAAGCCCAAGGGCATCACGCATACTACGGGTGGCTACCTGACCGGCGTCTCTGCGACTTCGAAATTGGTGTTCGATCACAAAGAAGATGACATCCACTTCTGTACAGCGGACTGCGGCTGGGTGACCGGCCACAGCTATATCGTTTACGGTCCTCTTGCCAATGGCACCACCGTCGTCGTGTACGAAGGTGCGCCGGATACCCCCGACAAGGATCGCTTCTGGAGAATTATCGAAAAGCATCGAGCGACCGTTTTGTACACGGCGCCAACCGCGATTCGGACCTTCATGAAGTGGGGAGCAGAATATCCGGCGCGATGTGATCTCTCTTCCCTTCGCTTGCTCGGTTCGGTTGGTGAGCCGATCAATCCTGAGGCATGGATGTGGTATCAAACGATCATCGGCGGGGGCAAGCTGCCCGTCGTCGATACCTGGTGGCAAACCGAAACCGGAGCGATCATGATCACTCCTTTGCCAGGAATCACGGCGACCAAGCCTGGCTCAGCGACGCACCCCTTCCCCGGTGTTCGCGTTCGTGTCCTCGATGAAGAAGGAACCGGCGTCGATGTGGCCGGCCCCCACGCCGTTGACCTCGCTAAAAGCGGATTCCTCATCCTCGACTATCCTTGGCCTTCGATGACCCGAGGAATCTATAACGATCCTGACCGGTTTAAAAAGACCTATTGGAGCAAATTCGAAAACTGCTACTTCGCGGGTGACGGCATCAAGCTCGACAACCAGGGTTACCTTTGGCTGCTGGGCCGCGTGGATGACATCATGCTGGTCGCAGGACACAATATCTCGACCATGGAAGTCGAATCGGCTCTGGTCGATCACCCCGCCGTCGCCGAGGCAGCCGTTATCGGCAAGACCCACGACGTCAAGGGCCAAGCCATCTCCGCCTTCATCATCCTCCGCTCGGGCTACGAGTCATCCGATCAGCTCGTGAGTGAAATCAAGGCGCATGTCGCTCACAAGATTGGCCCGATCGCTCGCCCTGATGACCTTTTCATTTCCTCTGAGCTGCCCAAAACCCGAAGTGGCAAGATCATGCGGCGCTTGTTGAGAGACATCGCCGAGGGTCGAGCGTTAGGCGATGTGACCACGCTCGCCGATCCAGGCATTGTGGCGTCGCTGAAGGATAAATACGAGAGTAGCGAGGGGTGATCCACATTTGGGAGCGATGGGCATCTTGCCCGTCATGTGGGCTGGAAGCCCACAACTCCCAGAATGCACCTACATCCCCAACGACTTCACGACCTCAAGCCGCTTCGCTTCCGACTTATCCAGGGCTCGTGCGCTGCTCGCCCACGATGGGCCGTAGGGAATCTCTTCGTCGTCACCCTTCATCTTGTAGGAGCCCATCTTCGATTGGATCGATTTGTATGCGGTCTCCATCTCGAGCCCCGTCTTCGTCGCCTTCATGGCGCTAAAGGCAACGATCCACGACCGAGTGCTTTTCGTCACAAAGTCCAAAGACTGAGGGTCGGTTGGCAGTTTCCATCCTTTCTTCATGAAGAGGTCGAGAGAATGCAGATATTCAGCCTGCAAGATCCTCTGGTTGCTGGGCCGCGCAAAGGAGGCAATCAGCTGGCGAGAGATTGCCTTCTTGAAGCCAGGATTGTCCTTGCCTGATTTTTCAAGGGAAGCATAGTAGATTTGGGCGGTCGCGTTCTGCATGAGAACCGAAACCATAGTTTCGTCGGTATTTGTCAACTCAACGAGCCGCCGAGCAATTCGATAACTTGCGAGAGCTTCCGCAGACTTCCCGGCTTTCGCCAACGCCTCAGCCGCCGTCAATTCCAGTCGGACAAACGACCTCGCGTTTGCGCCGTACACGAATGAGCTATCGGGCGGATTCACTTTCGATACGACTCTTGGACCCGTGGTCTTGGCAAGGCCATCCAAGATGCGAAGAACCTGCGCCTCACGTTTCGCCTTTTGAGTATTAGACTCGGCGGGATAAGGAATTTCCGCCTTCCCCTTCTGTTTCCTTTGAACGTTTGTAAGGTCCTGCTTGATGGATGAACCCAGCGATTCTTGGTTCTGACGCATCGCCTTGTCGGCCCGGGCAAGAATTTCCTCAATCTTGGCTGAGTCCTTGGTTGGCTTGGGAAGGTTTAAGTCCGCGCGGGACGTCGGTAGTCCAGCGCGCTTAGCGTCGGCCAGAGCTTTTTCGCACTCCGATTTGGCATCGGCAAGCGCAAGGCTGCTTCCGAGAATCATCGCGACAATGAAGAATGGCTTCACAAACGAAAGGACGAAGTGAAGCAGTTCTGGGTTGCATCGTAACTGGCCATCGGCAAAACGTGTTATCGAGCCCCGAAGTACGTTTAGTTAGAAATATCGGGTCACGGCAAGAAGTAGGATTGACTTATGTCGCGAGCCGAGTGAACAACTCGCACAATGTAGATGCTGCCTTTCGAGGAGGTGTAGAAAACAACATAGCTGCCCTCGACAATGCTTCGGACCTCCAACCCAAAGGAATCGAACTCTGGTCTACGCCGACCTCATTCCGAGTACTCACCAAGGAACTCGCAGATCTTCACGATCCGATCGACAACTCGATCCGCAATCGACTCATTTGCTTCCGTAGCGATGTATTCAAAGATGTCTTCGACATCGGTCTGGGCCGCCTTTGTATATTTGACCATCACTTTTACGCTTCCAAGAAGCGCAACCAACTAACCCTGCGGCTTAAATCTTGCTCGACCTCGAGTTTTGAATTCTTCGGCAGTAACGATGTCCGCCTCGTCGTTCACAACTTGGTTCAAACCAATCCCAACGTCTCTTTTCAGGGCGGCAAGCCGCGCTTCGTTTTCTTGTTCCTTTTCGTGGAACATCCGGAGCGCCGCCCGAAAAACCTCACTTTGGTTGCCGTAAAGACCTGTTGTCACGTAGGACTGCACGATTCCCTAAAGCTCTGGAGTTAGGGAGACGTTCATTGTGTGCTTGCTCATTTATCCACCTCCTATAGTGTCGCGGTCCAGTACAAGGTGCCGCCTTTCATTTGTTTAGGCTTGTTGCTGGACCTTCCAGACTATTGCGCCCACTGGCGTCTTCAATGATTACAGCAAATGCCATCTATTGCCAATTAGTGACAACAGATGGCACCAAATCGGTTGTATTTCGTCCGCTAGCTCGCCGGGACGTACAGCTTGTACGTGTATTCCAAAGTCAGTTTTTCACCTTTCTTAACCTCGGGTTTCCAGACGAGTTTCGAAGTGGTATTCACCTGGCGAAGCCCTCGGGTCGTCTTCGTTACCGTCGGATCGCCGGTTTTCGTAATTACTTCGCCAGTTAGGTTCTTCGTGATCGTCATTTGAATCTTTTCGGACCGACCATTCAGCACTTGGAGGGTTCCTTTCACCGTCACCAGATCGTATTTTGGGTTGTTGTAGCGATCTTTCACCGCTCCTCGTTCGCGGTCGGTTTCTTCTTCGTTGGCGTCAACCCGCACGTCGAGGGCTTTATTGATCTTCAGATCGCAATCGCCATCGGCCATGCAGTAATTCATCATAGATTGACCAATCAGTTCTCCTTTGTTGAAGATCGTTGCCGCAGCGGTGGTCAACGGCTTGCCCGATCCATTCTTAAATCGGATCGTGTGCCAAACCTCTTCGGCATCTTGGCCAGTCGGTGGAATGGGTCGGTAGTTCCCGTTAGCATCGACTTGGTCCTCAATATCCCAGGTGTAGATATGCTGATAGTCGGCTTGGAAATTGAAGAGCGTCTGATACTGGCGAGAATTCTTCTTCGAATCGAATTTGGGTAGGTCATAAAAGAAGAGGTCGCTAATCTGCTCACCACCAGCTTGGGCTGCCGGAGTTCCGCCCCAATTGACGGCGCTATCCATCATCGGCGCGTAAGCGTTTTGGGTCATCATTTCGCGGGCTCGTCCGCTTGCTCCCCCAAACCCACCTTGCGGTGCGCCAAGCGATGCCAGCCACTGATCACCCGGCATATTCGCGGTAAAGGGATCGAGAATATCTTTGAATTCAAGATTCGGGAAGCCCGTAATGAGTCGCGTTGAGACGTTCTTCAAATCCATGAGATCGTTGAGCACGGTTGCTTTCGAAACCATCGTCAGCTTGGTGGGATTCGAAATATCAACGGCATAACCGGGAGCCCACGTGATGCCCCGCTCAAGCGACATCATCATAACTTCTTTCGTGTTCTTGTCGGCTTTGATCGAATAGTATTTGTGTTCGGTCGTCGTCTCGACGTTTTGAGTCCAAGTGAAGCCGCTCTCGATCGTCTTCAGAAATTTGATCTGACTCTTAGGAATCGCGACAGTCCCATTCGAGGTTTCAAGAATCAAAAGGTCGCCATCGGCTGACTTGATCTTGCCTTCTTGGGGAGGGCTGACATTGGTCTCGATCGAGATCGTTTTACCGACGTTTTTCGTGACGAGTTGATCAAGGCTGCCAATCCCGACGGTAGTCGTTTTCTTTTCGAGGTCCGTTGCCGTCGAAATACCTTGAATATCACCATCGTTGGTCCAAAACCAAAGGGTTCCGAGCGAGGCTCGCGGAACCTCAACAATGTTTGCCTCACCGCCCTTGAGAGAGATCTTTCGAGTAATAAACGCAAAACCATTCTTGAACATCGACACCGAAACGACCTCGGGGGTCGTCATGGTTGTCTTTGTCTGAAGCATCAATGCCCCACCGAGCAATGTAGACAGCATATTGGTTTGACGTGCAAACCTCGGATGGGTTTTCAAGGGCAAGAGAAAGCTCCTTGCCCTTGCTCAGTGGTGCTTACTGTCCGGTTGGGACGTAGGCCTTCCAGCGGATGACGAACTTTTCAGACTTGCCTGCTTCGATCTTGAGGTTCCAAGTAAGGGTCGTATAGGGGTTTGAGCCTTTGACGCCCGTCTTCGAAACCTCGCTCTCTGCTTTCGGTTCGGTACGATTCACCTCACCGTAGATGAGCTTCTTGATCGAGAAATTGACCGCTTCTTCCTTCGGATTTTCGACTTCCATTTCGGTTTCGTATGTCACGAGGTCCATCGTTGGGGTGCCTTTCTTATCCTTGATCGCCCCCACCGCTCGGTCCACGATTTCAGCATTCGACGTCGTCTTAAAGTCGAGCGATCGGCTAACGACCAATTCGGCCTCTGTATTCGCGGCCGTGTAATTCATCATGCCCTGGCCGATCACTTCACCTTTTTTGAACATCGTAGCGGCGGCGGTCGAGATGGGTTTTCCGGTTTGATTCTTAAACTTGATCTTATTGAAAACCGGCGTTCCCGGCTCACCATCCCAGGTGTAGGTTCGCTTATAGGGTGTATCGAATTGGTAGAGATACTGATAGCTGCGTGAGCCCTTCTTCAGGCTCACCTTGTCGAGGTCATAGAAGAATAGGTCTTCGAGCTGTTCGCCACTTGCGTTGTTGATGATCAAGCTGTTATCGGTTGGATCATAGGCGATGCCATTCAAACTTTTCGCCGCATCGCGCTTCGTCAATTCTCCCGCTCGATTGGCAAATGCACCACCAGGTCCACCTGCCCCACCAAATCCACCGCCGCCCATTCCCCCAGGGACGCCGCCCGAAATCGACCGTAGCCAATCGTCAACCGACATTCCCGATGTGAGAGGGTCGAGGATGTTCTGGAACTGCAAATTTGGAAAGCCCGTGATCAACCGGACACGTGCATCTTTAAAGTCGAGGAGGTCATTTAGCACCGTCGATTTTGCCGTGAAAGTCAACTTATCTGGTGAGGAAAGGTCGATCGAATAACCAGGCGCCCATGTCATGCCCCGTTCAAGCGACATCATCATCACACTCTTCGCGTTGTTCTTCGTGAGGATTTGATAGTAGCTCGCGGTCTCTTCGTGCTTCTCTTCGCGGGAGAGCACGATCGCCGGATCCTTACCGGTGATGTTCTCAATCTTGTCATAAGAAAAGAGCTGCATGCCTTCGGCTGTTTCGACCGCAACCAGATTGCTCTTATAGCTCCTCAATATTCCGTCGTAGCTCACTCGGCGTTCGGATTTATGGCCATCTTTTTCTTCGGTGTAGACCACGGTAAATACAAATCGCTTGCCAATATTGGCATCCAGCACCTCCTGATACATGGAGAACGGAATCTTGGTAGATACCATTTTCCCTTCACTGACACTGGTCACCGAGTCGATTTGACCGTCGTTGGTCCAAAACCAGAGGCTGCCCAGCGAGGTTTGTGGCACTTCAACGACTTTAGCCATATTGTCGGTGATGGGAATTTCACGCGTTACGAATGCGTACCCATTCTTAAACATCGAAACCGAGATGACTTTCGGAGTCACCGTAGTCGGAGTGGCCTGACCCAGCACGATTGATGAAACGATAAACGGAACTAACCCCATATTTTCACAAACGTTTCAGTCCCAAATTAGTTTTGTTGGGCCTAAAAAGGTGTAATCTTACGTCTACCATTTAGGCTCATGTCGCAAGAAAAGATCGTTGTCGTCGGCGCGAGGGAAAATAACCTTAAAAACATCACGGTTGAAATTCCCAGAAACCAACTCGTGGTCATCACGGGCCTGTCTGGCAGTGGCAAGTCCTCACTCGCGTTCGACACGATTTATGCTGAAGGTCAGCGCCGTTACGTTGAATCACTTTCCGCCTATGCCCGCCAGTTTTTGGGCCAAATGGACAAGCCCGACGTCGATCACATCGACGGGCTCTCGCCGGCCATTTCGATTGATCAAAAGAGTGCATCGAAAAATCCTCGGTCAACAGTTGGTACGGTTACCGAAACTTACGATTACCTCCGAATTCTTTTTGCGCGCGTTGGAACCCCGTATTGCATCAACGGACACGGACCCATCGAACGCCAAAGCACGGATCAAATCGTTGATATTGTCAAGTCGCTGCCAGAAGGCACCAAGTTGCAAATTTTGGGACCTGTTGTCCGAGGTCGTAAGGGCGAATACAAAAAGGAACTTGTCGATATTGCGAAGGCAGGTTATGTTCGTGTCCGCGTCGATGGACGTATGTATGAGGTCTCGGACGACATCCCGATGGACCGTTACAAGCAACATACGATCGAGGTTGTCGTCGATCGTATCGTCGTCAAAGAGGGGCTTGAGCGACGACTCACGGATTCGATTGAAGCGGCTTTGAAAATGGGCAGTGGCCTTGTAACCGTCTCGATTCAAGCTCCTGAAGATGCCGAACTCCCGCCGATCGTCGCAAGTATGTTGGCTCGTCAAACGGGCTACGAAAGCGAGGCCGAGGGCTGGTCCGATCTCTTGTTTAGCGAAGCGTATGCTTGTTCTGTTTGCGGCTACTCGATGCCTGACCTCGAACCGCGGATGTTTTCCTTCAACTCGCCATACGGTGCGTGCCCCGACTGTACTGGTCTCGGCACCAAGACAGAGTTTGACCCTGATCTTGTCGCGCCCGATCATTCCAAGCCGTTGCGGGACGGCGCGATTCTGCCATTTGTGTACAAATCGGGAGAAGTTAAGGACTGGTGGCCAGAAATGTTGGACGCCGTGGGACGAGCGGTCGGGTTCGACGCATCCCTACCAATCTCCCAAATTCCCGCTGAAGGAATGGACGCCGTCTGGAACGGGCTTTCGAAGCCAATTGACGTCCGAATGAAATACGGCAAGAGTGAGCGGAGCTTCCAAACCGAATGGCGTGGCGTCCTCAACTCCCTTCGAAAACGCTTCGACGAAACCGAAAGCGAATGGGTCAAACAAGATCTTGAGCAATATCAAAGTACCAAGCCTTGCCCTTCGTGCCAAGGTCGTCGTTTGAAGCCCGAATCTTTGCTTGTCAAAGTTGCCGATCACGACATGAGCCAAATCACGAGCATGTCGATCGTTGATGCGGTGGAATTCTTTTCGACTCTTGCCGGCAAATTGACGAAGCGACAACTCACCATTGCCGAACGGGCCGTCAAAGAAATCGGCGAACGCCTCAAGTTCTTGCTTGATGTGGGTCTGGGTTACCTAACCCTTGACCGTAACGCTCGAACCTTGTCGGGTGGCGAAGCCCAACGTATACGCCTTGCGACTCAAATAGGTTCAGGTCTGATGGGATGCTTGTATGTTTTGGATGAACCGTCTATTGGCCTCCACCAACGAGACAACCGAAAGCTGATCGATACCCTCGAACGCTTAAAGAGCCTAGGCAACACAGTCTTGGTCGTGGAGCACGACGAAGAAACGATGCTTGCGGCAGACTATTTGCTCGAACTTGGTCCGGGTGCGGGCGAGCATGGCGGAAAGGTTGTGGCGGAAGGGACGGTGAAAGAATTTCTGAAAGCCAAGTCGCTGACATCAGACTATCTCAGCGGTCGCAAAGAAATCGAAATTCCCAAGGCTCGTCGCCAGCCCAAAGAACCACCCAAGCCAATCGTGCTCAAGACCGACAAGGTGCTAAAGGTCGCCGAAGGGCCGAAAAAGAAGAAGAAAAAATCTTAGCGTGGATTGAATGGATACTGGTATCCGAAGTCATCGGACTTCTTTCGGGTCTTACTGTTCCTTGGGCCATCATTATCGAGCCCATTTGGTCCCTTAGAATAAATGAGAAAGCCGTCTTGGGTTCTCGAGTAGACGATAGAACCTTGCGACAGCGTATCGGGAATGTCCCCGATTTCATAGGGTAACTTTCCGATCCGCTTCAATTCCATGAGATCGATTGCTTTGAGAGCCAATCGGTGGCTCAACTTTCTCTTCTCCCAGGCCGTGCCTGCGCCGCTCCAAACGGGAGACAAAATTTGAATCAAAGAATTTGAGACCGTCGTCGGAATGGATTCAAAGTAAGTATCAAGCTGCTTACCCAATTTACAGAGGTTCTTCTCTTTGGTCAGCATATCCTCTCCAGCGTTCATATGCTGAATGAAAGAACTCATCATGCCTCGGGCCGTCACATTTCGCGGAATGCCTGTTCTGACGACATCTTTCCCTTGAGGCGCAGTTATCTTCTCAGGGTTCGTCAGCCCTTTAACGCCACCGAATCCGTCGAAATTGCGACAAATGGCGATTCCGGTATAGAATTCTCCCTTATACGCTTCCTGAATGTCAGGGATGGGAGTTTCGTCTGCCAATATCACCCGTATTTGATGGATATATTCAGGGTTCGCTTGCTGATATTCGGATGCTTTCAGACAGGTCGTCACGAATGTGGCGTCGGCGGCGAATGAGACGAGCGATCCGAGCAATTGCCGTTCGTGGGAGAGTATGCCCGAAATTTTTTGGATCAACTTAAGATGCCGAATCGAAGCATCTGCTTTCCCATCGATGGCTTCTTGAATCGCAGCTTTTGAGAGGCATCGCCAACCCGTGCGGAGAAAATCATATTCGGGATACAAAACGAAGTAACCGAGATCGAAGTCAGAATCTTTGTCGTACTTCGGCTTGGACAAAACGGTTTCCATCGTTTTCACAGTTTCGGCAATCTCGGGAGGAATGGCTTGCCCTTTCGCTGGCTGAAACTTTGCGACTACACTATTCACGTTCGACTTCTTCTTGCTTGCGTCGAGCGCGTGTTTAATGTCTAGATAGGCATTATCTTGATCAGCAATTGGGGGATTCAGCTTCAGGTCCTTAGCCTCTATCGGCATTCCCCTCCGTTTAGCCTCGGCGATCTGATGGTTGAGATCGGCCGAATAGTCAAACATATCGACCCATCGGCGCAGGAAGAGAGCGGTTCCTCCACAGCAAAGGAGCGGAAAAACCAGAAACCCAGCGATGACCCATCGCTTTAAGGACTTCGTGTCCTTTCGATCAGATGGGAGAGGAGGTTTCATTACAATCAATGTACCTTTAGGATTGTAATTCGGTTGCAAAGATGATGTAGACTCATGTCCAGTATGTCGGAAGGCTGGCTCAGCATCAAAAATGCGACTGGTAACAATCTGCGTGGAATCGATATCGACATTCCCCTCGGACTCTTTGTTTGCGTCACGGGCGTTTCGGGATCCGGCAAGTCGACTCTCATCCAAGATACGCTTTTTCCGCGACTGATGTACGAGTTACACGGCACACGTTCGATTTGGTCGCCACACGATGCCATCGATGGCATCGATCAAATCGACAAAGTGATCGACATCGATCAATCGCCAATTGGAAGAACCCCTCGTTCGAATCCCGCCACGTACACGGGAACGTTCGATATGATCCGCGATCTTTTCTCAAAAACGCCCGATGCAAAAATTCGAGGCTACCAACAAGGGCGATTCAGTTTTAACGTCAAAGGCGGACGTTGCGAAGCGTGTCGAGGCGACGGCGTTCTCAAAATTGAGATGCACTTCCTGCCCGATGTCTATGTGCCTTGTGAAGTGTGCAAGGGCAAGCGCTATAACCGCGAAACGCTCGAAGTGAAATATAAAGGGAAGTCGATCGCTGACGTGCTTCAAATGACGATCGAAGAGGCCGTCGAGTTCTTCAAGCCAATCCCTAAAATCCATCGCAAGCTCGAAACCCTTCTCGAAGTGGGACTAGGCTATATCCGAATGGGGCAACCGGCGACAACTCTGTCGGGAGGTGAAGCCCAACGCGTCAAGCTTTCCTCAGAACTCGCAAAGCGGGCAACGGGACAAACGATTTATATCCTCGATGAACCGACCACAGGTCTCCACTTCGAAGACGTTCGTCGACTTCTGACTGTGCTTCATCGCCTTGTCGATCAGGGCAACACCGTTCTCGTCATCGAGCATAATCTCGATGTCATCAAGACGGCAGATTGGTTGATCGATATGGGACCTGAAGGAGGCAATGGAGGCGGCCAACTTGTCGCTTTTGGTACTCCTGAGGCCGTAGCGCAAGTACCTGCTTCACACACTGGAAAATATCTGCAAGAGATTTTTGAGCGAAAAGGCCACGCCTATAAAGCCTAAATCAGCTTTCGATAGGCGCTGGGCGTATCGTCGTTTTGCTGCAAAATCCGCAACAGTTGGCATCGTTTATCCAACTCTTCCATCGTGTTGCGATACGCCTGACGAGCAATTTCTTGATTAACTGGCACGAGCTCGTAATCCTCAAAGTAATTCATGCTGGCAAGGTAGGGCCAATCGGCTCGGATAATCACTCCCAACTTTCGATACCCTCCCGTAACCGGTCCGTCAGGTCCGAGCACGATAATCTGTCCGCTCGGCGTTTGCTGAATCAAGCCTTGGCACGCAGGTTCACTTGCGCCTTGCGGTATCCCAGCTTCGAGGTTTGACTCAAACTTAAATCCAATTCGACTCAAATTCAGAGTTGATCTAATCTGGAAGGGGCGATGATATTCGATTGGTAAGAACCGAAGTTGATGGACGGGCGGAAACATGCCTTCGAGGTTCCGGTCGGGCAGCATTCTCGGCGTGAAGCCAAGGTATCCGGCGAACTCGCCAACGCATGTCACCCGGATCTTCTCGAATTTTCGAAGATACCGAACAAATCCCCCTTGAGGCGTCATCCACGCCACGGTCATGGGACGCCTTGCTTCAAAAACGATGGTTCCCATCACCTCAACGATTGCCGAGTCGGGATCATGCAATAGCGCCGCACGAATGATTTCCGGCGTAAACGGATCGATTGGCCCTCCTGGCGGAACTCCCTGTTTGCGCAGTTTGAGCGGACGTGAGAGCTTTTGCACGTGCCCATGTTTGGTAATAACTTTTAAGCTCATGCCGTCACCGTGTAGCCCTCCGATTCAAGTGTCTCACGAACGGCCAGAGCCACCTGTATCGCGTCGGGACGATCACCGTGAATACAAATCGAGTCGACCTTCGGAGCGAGGGCGAGAGCTTGGTTACAAATATCCCGCAAATCGTGGAGCACAGCCCCCGATTCGCTTCGAGGCAGTAGCCGCCCCCTTTCATCATAACCTCTTTCGCAGTAGCCTTCATTCATGAGTCGCAGTCCACGCCTTCTGCATTGGATCTCGTGTTCGGTGCCCACCAGACCCATGAACGGTTTTTCCATCTCCTCGATGGCGTTCCACAGGTATTTCGTACGTTCTGGGTCTTTTGCCAGCCAGTGAAAAAGCGCGCCATGGGGCTTGATATACGCGAAAGGCCCCGAGGCTCGGACTTGCTCGATAACCGAATCAATCCAGAGTTCGGGATATCCTTCTTCGAGTTCTCTTCGCCCCATGGTGACCGGGTCGGGAAAACCGGGATGGGCGCCGGTCCGCACACCCTTCGAACGCGCGAGCTTAAATATTTCGGCGGTCAGTTCTGGGCTCCCCGCATGGAAACCCATACAAATATTGACGGACGTGACCACCTCCATGAGGGCGCCGTCGGTCGGATAACCTTCGGCAATATCAGCATTCAAGTCAATCGTGGGCATAATCTAACAACGTTTTGTTCGACAGGACCTCGCGCTGATTTTTTTGAATTTCCGCAAATTTGATCGTATCCCCCGGATTTAATGGAAAGAAGTTCTTCTCTCGATCCGCAATGATGAGGGGGGTCTCGCCCAAGAGATTCCAGCCTCCTGGCGAGGACTGAGGATAAATTCCCGCTTGTCCAGCGGCAAATCCCACCGAACCGGCAGCCACAGAGATACGCGGTTCGGCCCGGCGAGGGACCTCAAGCAATGGCTCTGGAAGTCCACGAAGATAAGGAAAGCCGGGAAGAAATCCGATTGCGACAACTGTGTAGGTTTGATCACAAAACGCCCTCACGAGAAAGTCGGGCTCAATTTTCACCAATCGCGAAATCTCATGCAGATCGGGACCATCGAAAACTACGGGAATCGTGAACGTTCGGCCTCGACCCGGCGGGGCCAACTTCAATGAAGAGAGCTTTTCTGCCTCGAACAGATCGGGGTTGACATACAATCCGACCGTATCCATCGAGGGCACAATTTCCTCGATGCCCGGAACACCTGAGAGTTCAATGGATCGCGCGAGGATATGGGGTTCCACCTCCAAATCGCGAAGAATATAAGCCGTCTCTCCAAGCGGTTCAATGCGCACACCCTAAGTATTCCATTCACCAGTCAAAATGGTGAGTGATGGTCCTAAAAATCGATCTCGAACTTGTCGACGGCGGAGTCGCACCTGAATATCAAACATCGGGAGCCGCCGGCATGGATTTGCGATGTATCGAATCATTCGAGCTCAAACCCATGGAACGAAAGGCGGTGAGAACCGGTCTTAAAATTGCTTTGCCAATGGGATATGAGGCACAGGTCAGGCCACGCAGTGGGCTTGCGCTCAAGCACGGAATTTCGATGGTGAATTCGCCCGGGACTATCGACTCAGACTACCGAGGTGAAATCCACGTAATTCTGATCAATTTGGGGCAAGACATTGTACGATTTGAAAACGGTGATCGTGTGGCACAACTTGTGGTTGCTCCTATCACCCAAGCCGAGTGGAATCTTGTGACGACGTTGGACCAAACCGACCGGGGAATAGGCGGGTTCGGCAGCACAGGGGTTTAAATCATGAGTACCGATGCAGATACGATTCAGGCGTCCGCCGTAGTGGATGACCGTCAAGTGTTGCAGGCCGATCTGGCACGCGTCAATCTTCTTCGCATTCGCGGAGATATGTCCAGTTCCAAAACGCTTTGCCTTTCGATCCTAAAGCGATTTCCTGAAAGCGTGGATGCCCACGTCATGATGGGCGATCTGCATGCTGAACAAGGCGAGCTCGCGCCCGCCGCCGAATGGTATTCCCTCGCCCTCGATCTCGACCGCAACGCCCCCGGCGTTCAAGTCAAGCTGAGTCGTGCCCGTGCTGCGTTAGATATTTCAAATCAAGCCGATCGGTCCCGCACCATGATTATGTCGGGGCGACGCGTTTCGCCTTGGCTTTATGTTGCCGCTATCGCAAGCATTTTGGCCGTGGGATCCATCGCCTACATTGCGGGAATGAAATCGCCCAGCGAGAAAGCCGCATTGACCAAAGCGCCAATTTCCGAAAAGATCGTCTCGCCAATTCCTGAGGCCACAACGCCCCGGCAGGACTTTTCCGACAATGCGATTCGTCCTCCACAATCGACAACCACAACCGACCTTGGCCCTACGCCGGTCAACACGAACTCAGTTTCGGAGCCAAAATCCACTGGTTCGAAAGATGTTCCCCTCACCGTTTCCGACGATCAGCATTTGCTTGATCAGGTCTCGGCGCGGACAAAGTACGGCAAGCATGTCGTAAGCATTCTCGCTGATCCACGCGAAAGAAGCATGATTCTCACGTACAACGTGGTCAATGGCGAACACGGTCGTTACATTGGCGCGATCTTGGCCGATATTGCGATGGAATATGACATTAAGACGCTTTCCGTCACGATTCGAGGCGTTCGCAACGGCATCTTGTCCTATGTGGCCGACGTACCCCGAGAAAAAATCATGGCGGTCGAGGCACGTGAGAAAAAGGATGTCCAGGACCTCGAAGATCACGACTGGATCGACGAAGTATTAACGAATGAATTCTATAAAGACAAAGAGTTGATGAAGACTCCTTCGATCTAAACCCTTCATTCATAATGAGGTCGTCATGCGAATTTCGACCCAACTTTACACCGTCCGCGATCAAATTGCGGCCGATGCTCTCGGCACGCTGAAAACGATTGCCTCCTTTGGATTGGAGTACATCGAATTGGGCGGATTGAACCGAGATTCGGTAAAGGATTGGAAGGGATACCTCGAAGAAACGGGTCTGAAAGTGAGTGGCGCTCACTATGGGATGGCCGAGTTTGAGACGCCCGACGAGTTGTTCGAGGTCATGAACGTATTGGATTGCAAAACCATCATCATGCCGTGGATCTCGTCCGACCATTTCGAGTCGCTCGATAGCCTTAAAGCATTCTCAGAACAGCTCATCGACGCCGGGACCAAGTCTCACGATGCCGGGTTCAATTATCTCTACCACAACCATGACTTTGAGATCAAAGAGTTTGATGGCAAAACCGGCCTCGAGCACTTGATGGACATCATTCCGCCTCACATCATGAACTTTGAAGTCGATGTCGCTTGGGTCAAAGTCGGCGGAAAGAACGAAGTCGAATTCATCAACGCGCATGCGGATCGAATCAAAATGCTTCACCTGAAGGATGTCGATCAGAGCCGAACTCCCCAATGGACCGTCGCTGGTGACGGGCTAGTCGACATGGACGGCTGCTTGGAATTCGCGATGAAATACGACATTCCGTTTGGCGCGATCGAACTCGACGAAAGCCCAGGCGCACCGCTGGATGCTGTTCGAGAAAGCTACCAATTCTTCAAGTCGAAAGGCTTTAACTAAGACCTCCGGCCAATCAAAAACTCTGTCAGAGCCGTTCTGGCCGGTCCGCTGAAGGCGCTGTGCTCATCGTACAGCGTCTTCACTTGTTCGGGAGGAAAGAAGTGCGTGAAAAAGTATGCGGCTTCGATATCGCGGTAGCTCGCAATAGCCTCTCCGATCGCGACGATGCAGTCAGCCTTAAATGAATCGTCACATTCACCCTGGCGATAACCAAGCATCGGCTTCGTGACATACCATTCATGAATTCGCAAAGGAGATTTGGGTGGATCGACATCCAATCGCTTCATGGCCCCAATAATTCTTTCTAGTTCCATACGGTACATGGATGCGGCATCTTCAGGGCTTTTCGACGCCCTTGGCAGATAAATACCGAGGTTCATACACCGTCGATCCATGCGCGACCACCAGTCACCTTCCACACCGCCGGGCGCCGTCGTCAATTCTTGATTTTCTGCCTGACGCTCACCAAAAAAGGAGAGGGTGGGCCCAACCAAACGATAACCGTGAAAGTTGATCGCCGACGGCCCCATCAGAAGGTAATTGCAAAAGGAATGAAACTGCTTGCTCCAAGTTCCCTTCGCTTCTTTGTTTGGATTCCCGCCACTGGCATGACCAGTCGCTGGTTCGTTGTACCACTCGAAGATGAGCGCTCCTTTCTTCCCACCGAATCCTTCCCATGTTCGAACACAATGATCGATTGCGAGTTGCAAGGTTTCTTGGATTGGCTCCCAGAGTCGAAAATCGGGACGCATCCAGGTATCCCATGGGCCGCCCACGCGTTTTGCCCAAGCATCAGCCGAAGGGTGAGGGCACGGTACGACATTCAGCATGAGCTTCTTGCCGGAAGAAATGACGAGTCTCAACAGCGCATCGAGACGGGCCGAATCCGTAATCTGCCCGGGCTTCCAACACAACTCCCAAAAAAGAAAGTCTTCGCGAATCCAACAGGCTGGAAGAGCTTTGATACTGTCGGCAACGGGTGACCAGCGGGGATTCGAAACTTTGCTTGGCAGTCCTCCGGTGACACCTCGCTGCATGAATTCTAAACACCCTGAAGTCGCTTGGACGTAAAGAAGTTTTCTATTTGGTCGGGACTGAGGACGACTACCGAAGCCTGGGCGGCAGATTCGAACTCGGTGAAGCTCATTTCTCCTATCTCTCCCGAGTGCCTAAACTCTTCGAAGAGGTCCTGCAACACTCGCGCTTCGGTGGGAGCTTCGGGATACGCTTCAATCCAGACTCCCGTTTTTTCCTTATTCGCTCGATAAGAAACCGCGCCAATAAAGGGCATTTCTAACAGCTCTAGGTCATCGCCAATTGACCAGAGGCCATCGTAAACGTGAAACCCTTCGGCATGCAACGCCGTCCGAACCTCTTCGATCGGCATCTGAACCGAGCTGATGACCACCATTTTTCGATCACCCTGTCCCGCCGAAACGATAATTCGAGCGTTATCGGTGTGCACGTAAGCATCGTGAGTGCTCAGTGAACGTCGAACCGCTTCCGCAAAGCCTTCGAAGGGGACGCGCAAGGTCATTACCTCTCATTATGTCGCGAAAGCTTCATGTCAGGCGGGACCTCAAAAAATACTTCAAGGTTTTGCGGACGAATCCTTGAGTTCATTGTGAAAGTGCCGACAACAGAGGTAACGATGAGCACTTCGAACCAACCACTCGCCTGGACAGGGGAACGCATGATTCCTTTCGTCAGCGACTATGCCACCCAAGCAACCCATTGGCAACGCTATCTCTTTTTCCGTCCGTGGTATGAAGATGCAGTCGTGGTAGATGCTGCCTGTGGTGAAGGATATGGTACGGATTATTCGTCGATTTTTTCAAAGGAAAGTCACGGTGCCGACGTTTCTCAGGAAGCGGTCGATCATGCATCTCGCATGTATCCTCGTGGACATTACACAGTCAACGATGTTTGCGAATATGATTACTCGAACGCCGATGTCGTGACCAGTTTTGAAACCATCGAACACCTTCCTGACCCTGAAAAATTTTTAGAGGCCGTCAAAGCGTGCAAAGGCAAGATCATTATCAGCACGCCTAATCGTAAGCTTTACGATCCCAACGCCAAACTTGGCGATAAGCCGACTAACCCTTATCACACCATCGAATGGACGTCGGAAGAGTTTGCCGACCTGATTCATCGTCATTTTCCAGATCGTCAAGTTCGCTTTTTGAGCCAAAGCACGACCCTTCCGGGTCGAATCTACGAAGGGCTTGATCCGGATGCTTGGTTTACAATCGCCGTGATCGGCGAAGGCGAACTTCCACAATGGCCCAAGCTTGGCTTCTCAATGCCCACCGTCAACAACTCACAGATGGGAATCGAAAGCATTTCGGCTTTCATGACCTATTATCCGGGTGAAATCGATTTCGCGGTCGTTCTCAATGAGACGGATGCCGAAAACAAGAAGAAATGGGTCGATTTTGCCGCACAGCTTCCGCATATCGTTAATCTCATCGAAAATCCCAGGAATACGGGTTATGGCCAAGGTGCCAATAAAGGCCTGAAATATCTCCAGGACAAGGGGGGATACGACGCTTACGGCGTCACTAACGACGACGTCTACGCTTCGCTGGGATGTATGGGCGAACTCGCTTATGCATTTAAGCAGCTGACATCTCTCGGTCAGAATCCAGGCCTCGTCGGAGTGGTTTCCAATAAAGTTGCCGGAAAACAATTGGTCGAAGTTGGACCGTTTACCGACCTTCCGAGTTTGATGCAGGCGGCGAATAATCATCTCCACGAGCATCATTCCAAGGCAACACCCTGGAATCAAATTCGAGGGCTCTGTTTCATCATGTCGCCCGAATGCTTGGTGAAGATCGGCGGCTTTGACCCGATTTTTGGTCTCGGCAACTTTGAGGATGACGACCTATGCGTTCGATCCAAGCTGGCCGGGTTTACCAACTGGATCGTCGATGGCGCTTTCCTCTATCACGAGGGTTCCAAAACATTTGCCTCCCTCGAAATCGATTACGAAGCGAATATCGACCGAAACATGCATGTTTTCAATCGAAAATGGGAACTGGACAACCATTTCGAATTCCTCAACATCGAAAAGGCGCCCGCCAACGTTGATCTCTACATCCCGCTTGATGCCTCATTCCAGCCAACTCATGCGGTTACCATAGGTGGCGAGAATATTGACCTCCTCGGTCAAGCTTCCGACACCGAGTTCGCTTATTGGGTTTATGGCGTTGTTCGTGAGCAAGGTGTTGACGCTCGCGATCGAATTCTCAAGGCCCTCGCCGCCTAACAAAAACCAGGTAAAACCCAGGCATGCCTTTTTTGCCTGGGTTCCTTCTGCTTGCCGCTCAACAAAGCCAAGGATTCCAAAGCAGATTTCAGCCCGGGAACCCGCTCCCAGGTCTCCCTCCCATCATTCTCGACCAGCAGGTTCGATATAACGGCCCCGCAAAACAAGTCTGTGATCGATACGATTTGCAGGGACGAATCCTCTGGATTGACGCGACCGCGAACATTGATCGCTATAATTCGGTCGAAAAAATTCAGGCACTCGTCGCTCAGATCAAAGATGCCGGATTCAACACCATCGTTTTTGATGTAAAGCCACTCTCAAGCGAGATGGTTTATCCAAGCAAATATGCTCCCAAACTCACCGAATGGAAAGGCAAGATCCTGGGCGACTTTGACCCGCTCGGTCCGATGTGTACCGAGGCCCGCAAAAATCAGCTTTCGATCTATGTTTCAATGAACGCTTTCTGCGACGGACACCGTCTCGTGAATCGCGGACCCGGTTTCAATCGTCCTGATGAGCAGAGCGTTCTTTACGAAGCGAAACCGGTGGTTAAGATCGGCACGATGTCGTTTGACTACTCAGCCAAATTGGACCCATCAAAGGTCACCTACCTGACAGCGCTCCCCAACGACTCGTCGGTTTACGCGATTCCCTGCGACCGATCTGGAAATATGCTAGCCGCTGGAACAGCATTGCCGAAGGGTGGATACTACGTGGCTTCTCAGGGCATTGGGGCGGCAATTCTCAAAGGCCTGCATGTACCCAATGGGAAAGTTGCGCTTGATTCCGACCCTTCCTATGTACGCATCGGCGAATCAACGAATGATAAGCAATATCCTTTGATGACCAGCCCAACGAATCCCAGCGTTCGGAGGCGACTCTTTGACATTGCCGAAGAAGTGTCGAAGAACTACGACATTGACGGAATCGTCTATGACGATCGTCTGCGATACGCGGGCCTCAGCGGCGACTTCACCCCTTTGACTCGAAGTCTCTTCGAACAGCATATCGGTAAACGGCTTCAATGGCCCGACGACGTTTTCAAATTTACCTTTAGCTTTTCGACCCAACTTAATCGTGGAATCAAGCCGGGACCGTATTACGACGAGTGGATGAATTGGCGAGCTGCCGTTCTTCACAACTTCGTCGTCGATGTTCGCAAGCGCATTCGGCTGATCAAACCCAGCCTTCAACTTGGGGTCTATGCGGGTTCATGGTATGGCGATTATCAGCAGTATGGGAATAACTGGGCTTCTCCGGCGATGGATGCGGGCTTCTGGTTCTTAACTCCCGAATATCAGAAAACGGGTCTGGCTCCTGATCTCGATTTTCTAGTAACTGGCTGCTACTATCCGACGGCGACCGCCTACGATGCCCTCCTTGAAGGCAAAGGCGTTGGCTTCACGATCGAGTCAGCGGGAACACTGTCATACCGTGCGGCGCACGACCAAACCTTTGTTTATGCTGGCCTCTCTCTAAGCGACTTCAAAGACAATCCCGATGGCCTCGGGAAGGCGCTTCAGGCGGCAGTCGCAAGTTCCAACGGGGTCATGGTCTTCGATCTTTCTCACGACATCGAGCCGATGTGGGCCGTGTTCAAACAAGCGTTCTCTCAACCAAAGCTATGGCCGAATATTCGTCCCGGATACCTGGACGAAGCACGTCGGCTTCGAGTCGGAATGGATCGGAAGGGTATCAAGGAACCTCCGATTGTGATCGCGGGCGGAGCAAGCGGCGTCGGATTTTAGTCTGACGACAGGCGTCCTCGCCTGTATTTGGTGTTTTAGTTTAGGTGAATCGGAATGCCACCCTCGGCACCCACAGCGAAGGTGTGGTCGTCCTTATTTTTGGCTTTTATGACTGCGTGATCGACCGCGCCGACTTCGACCGCACCTTGCCAGGTCGGCGAACTCGTTTCGCGCCAATAAACAACGTATTTCACGCCCGGCTTGGCTTTCCAATGAATCGTCGTGTCGTGCGCCTGCTTAAGGTCATACCTGACATCGGTCGGCGCTTCATCGGCTTGAGCCAGAGCCTCCATCGTCAAGATATTGAGCTTGGTCACGTTGGAAAGGTAATTGAAGTCAATCCATTCAAGGGTGTCCTTGTCGGTATGTTGATGCTCCAACCACTCGACGGCTTCGACGAAGCGAACGGCGGTATATCCGACTTTATTAAACGGCGTGTGATCGCCGCCTCTTTGAAATCGATCTCGACGAAAAACCAGCCATGGGGCAAAATCCTTCACTTTGCCGCGAGAGTTCCACTCGATGAAGCGAGCAAGTTCACGGCTATTGTGTTGCGGCAGTTTGGGATCCGTAACCTCTTCGGAGTACAGCCGAACCCTTTTCTTGTCTTTCAAGTCCGACGAGGTCGAACTGCCGACCGTGTCGTTATTCAAAACGGCGTCGATCGTCCAACCTTCTGCTTTCGCTCGTTCCGCCAGAGCCGTAGAGCCAAAAAGCCCTTGTTCTTCTCCACTAAAGGCTACAAATACGAGGGTGTTGTGCCACTTCTTTTGACTCAAGATCCGCGCGCTTTCGAGAGTCAACGCGACGCCGCTTCCGTCATCGTTGATTCCCGGCGCGACTGCGGTCAGTGGCTCTCCACCAAGGTTAATCGTATCAAGGTGACCACCGACCAAGACCTTGTGGTCGGTCTTCCCTGGCAGGGTTGCCACGACCTGAACAACCGTCTTATCTTCGGGCACCCGTCTTCCCTTCTTGACCTCGTAGGTCATAACTTCAACCTGAAGTCCGGGAATTTTTCGAAACTCGTCCGCGACCCATTCAGCCGCCTTCGTGAGTTCGGGTGAACTCGTATTGCGGGTGGGATACTTGGATAACTCGGTCAAAGTAGCCCGTAAGTGATCCGTCGAAACTTGGTTATAAAGCGAGAGTCCCATAAGCGCGAACGCGGCGAGCATTTTTGCCAGCATATCCTATAGGGGATCAAGGATCGAGAATCAGAGAAAACTATTTGCTCAGCAAACTGTTTTTCAAGGTTCTCCTCGTGGAATACAGCAATTTGCCGACTTGATCGATAGAATCCTCAAGCTCTTGCGATTCAAAATAGTCAAGTCGTTTACAAATCTCAACATGAGTTTCCAACTCTCTTAGGGACCCGAGCGAGATATCGATAAATCGAATGTAGTCACCAGTATTGCTTCTCCCATAACCTTCGGCAATATTCGCGGCGATCGAGACGGTAGCTCGTCTTATTTGAGATTGAAGTCCAAATGTTTCAGATTGAGGTAGTTGCGAGGATTTGTCATATACGAGAACAACGAGGTCCATCGCTTTTTGCCACACGATAAGTTTCTTAACGGACACCCTCTTCGATCCTTGATCCTTGATCTCTTATCCCTTCTTGTCTCCTACGGTGCATCCTCTTCCCAGTCGTCAATCGAGGTTCCCATTTCATATCTTGGGGCTCGACCAAACAAGGACTCAAGGTCAGCCAAAGCCACCAAAACTTCTCGCGGTCGCGGACCATCCTTCGCCGCAACGATTCCTCGCTCCTCCATCTGATCGAGAAGTCGTGAAGCGCGCTGGAATCCTAAGCGGAATTTCCGTTGGATCATCGAAGTCGATACTTGGCCGCTTTCCACGGAGTACCGAACTACTTCTTCCCACATCGGATCGACATCGTCGCCAAAGTCGCCGCTGGCTTTGACCGGATCAGCGGCTTCAAATTCGGCCGGATCGAAAGCGTAATTGGGGCTCTCTTGTTCTCGCCAGAATGTGCAAATCTTTTCAATTTCAGCCTCGTTGACGTAGCAGCCCTGTACGCGCATGGGCTTGGTGGCGTCAATGGGCATATACAGCATGTCGCCACGACCGATGAGCGCCTCAGCGCCCTTTTGGTCAAGGATCGTACGAGAGTCAATCTGAGAGGCAACCGAGAATGCAACACGCGAGGGGATGTTCGCCTTAATCGTTCCGGTAATGACGTCGACGCTGGGTCGCTGGGTTGCAATGACCAAGTGGATTCCAACCGCACGAGCCAACTGTGCCAATCGGACGATCGAGGTTTCAACTTCGGCCTTGGCCTGAATCATCAAGTCCGCCAGCTCGTCGATGATGACCACAATGTAAGGCAGCTTGTCGTTGAAAGAGGCTTTGGCATTCCATCCATCGATGTTACGCACGCCTTTCTCGCTCAACAGGTCATAACGGCGATCCATCTCGCGCCATACGGCACGGAGCACGCCAGGCGCTTCCTTCACATCTTTAATAACCGGACACAGAAGGTGCGGAATCTGATCGAAAAGCGTCAATTCGACCCGCTTCGGATCGATCATGACCAATCGCACATCTTTCGGCGTGTTGCGCATCAACAGCGACGTAATCAAAGTTGCCAAGCCGATTGATTTTCCAGAGTTGGTCGCGCCCGCAATCAGAAGGTGAGGCATCTTGGTCAAATCAGCATAACGATTCACACCCGCGACGTCTTTGCCCAAAGCGACACATAGTCTCGAAGGATGATTCATGAACTCATCTGATTCGATCAGTTCTCGGATATTCACCGTCGTCGATTTGATGTTCGGAATTTCAAGACCGATGGCGGCCTTCCCGGGGATCGGCGCTTCGACGCGGACCTGCGAGGCAGCCATATCCATGGCAATGTTATCCGCCAAACTGACAATACGGGCGACACGAATTCCCGGGCCAAGTTGGATTTCGTAGCGAGTAATCGTTGGTCCCGTAGCGACTTCCACAACGTTCGCATCAATCCCGAATTGCTCCAAGGTGCCTTCGATCGTTTCGATGTTCCGTTGCATTTCTTGGGCCGTTCGCTTGGGACGATCTGCGGCTTCGGTCAAGAGGTTAATTGGTGGTAATTGGTAACCCTCTTTAGGAATGCTTGATTCAATCTGAAAATCTTTGGGTTTCGGAGGCGCCATTTCCCGAATGGTTGGAAATTTCTTGGGCTTCGGTGCGGGCTCCTCAACCATGTCGCGAACGGCAGGATGAACCTCGTTGTTCGGCTCATTCGGCAGCATGACCACCGCCTTCTTTCGGGTGGGCCGCTCTTCGATCGCTTCTTGGGCCGGTGGCAACGCCGTCTTTCGGCGAGCGTCTGCGACCACATCACGAATGGGCTTTTCGAGGGTTAGGACACCGCCGACTGCGCCGAGGGCAAAGAAGGCGATGGTTTTTCCAACACCCAACAAACTGTAGAAAAGGGCCCCAATCGCGGCACCGATGTATCCCCCCGACTCCGAGGCGATGGTTGGATCAAAGAAATCGCCATCTTTGGATCGGGCTAAACCGCCCAATATCGCCATCACGACTAAGACAACACCGACCACGGATCGGAAACTTCGCTGACGAGAATGACCTCGGAGGTACATAAAGCCCATTGCGCTGAAGGCAATCGGCGCAATCCAAGCGCCTCTTCCGAAAACGAGGGAAAAGACTTGTCGAAGCCCGCCACCTAATACGCCCGCATCTTTCGACATCAGGGCAACAACACACAACGCAGCCAGCGCGAAGAACCCAATCGCAGCTATGTCGAATCGATGGTGACTAGGCACCGCCTCCTTGCGCTTGACGCTTTTCGCGGCAACGACCGCTTTCGAACGCTTTTTCGCGTTCACTTTAGATTTACCTCGCACCATCCTTGTGCTCGCAGTTCATTATAACCTGAATACGCATCCCAGGGTCAATGAGGATGCAATTGGATTAGAAGAGGACGACTCTCTCGCGGGCTCTGACATTTAAGGCGAGACCGACCAGGCTCATGCAAAGCCAAATCGCTGAACCACCATAGCTCAGGAATGGAGCCCACAAACCGACCACGGGAAGAAAGCCCATGACCATGCCCGCATTCACGATCGTATGGAAGCCAAGAACGGTCAAAATTCCCGCCATGATCAGTTGGTAATAGAGATCTGCGGCGTTCAACATTCCCAACCAAATTCGATAGAAGAGAAGCGCGAAGACCCCGAGTACGGCCAAACAGCCCAACATTCCAAACTCCTCACCCACCAAAGACCAAATGAAATCCGTGCTGATGAAGGGCACGCGACGCTTAATCTCACCCTTCAGATACCCTGTACCTGAGACACCACCGTTTGCAAAAGCATAAGAAGCGACATCGGTTTGGTACTTCATGTCGCTCACTTTCTTGGTGCCCGATTCAATGCCAAGAAGACCAAGAACACGTTCCCATTGATACGGTTTCAAAATATGGTTTCTTACCGTCGGGACCTTGAAGACCAGGGTTGTGAGAAGCACAAACGAGCCGATCACCAAAAACATGTATTTCGGCGACACGCCGGCAACGAGACTGAGCGCAATCCAAACCGTAAGAATCAGCAGGGACGCACCCAAGTGCGGTTGCTTGAGGATCAAAAGCACGGGCACAAAGACGTGGACTGCGCCGAGGGCAAAGGTCGAAAAACTCTTAATTTGGTCTTGGCGTGAAGCGTAAAAAGACGCAAGGGTCAGGACGATGAAGATCTTTGACAGTTCGCTGGGCTGAAACTCGATGGGCCCGATTCCGATCCATCTTTCAGCGCCATTTTTGCTGTGACCCGCCGCCAAAACCGCAACCAAAAACAGCAGGTTGATGACGTAGATCACCTTCGCCCCTTTTGCCCACAAGCGCGGGTGACAAAGACCAAAAACGCCCATTGGCACCAAGCCGAGAAAGATGTAGAGAATCTGCTTTTTGAATTCTTTCAGCGAGTCGCCGTAGCCGGTACTGAAAATGGAAGCCAGTCCAATGAGCGTTAATAGAGTTGCAGCGCCAAGCATCCACCAGTCGATTCCGACCTTTTCGTTGCGAGATTCTGTGGTTGGGCGCAGCGTAATCGCAGCCATTTAAATCTTTGGTTCCCTTACGTTTTTACCCATTTCAGTCTTCAACGCCCCCATTCCTTTCACAAACCAAAACGAAAGTTTACGGGAAGCATTGTCGGCAATGCGAAGATTCACTTCGACACGGATCGCCTCTTGGCTCTTATCCTTGAGGTTCACATAGTCGGTGGAAGTCGTCACTTGAGCCGATCCCTTGAGACTTTGCCCTTCGAACATCAAGTTGCCCTTCCAATCGTACTTATCGCCGATCGAAAGCGGGAATTTCAGAAGAGGAATCGGCTCGACGAAGTCTTCGCCAACGGCATGGCACAAGAGCACTTTGCCGTCCTTGACGTCATAAACCTCCTCATCAACGATCATATCGTTGGAAACCGCTTGGAAGGTTACTTTCGTTCCTTCATTCGACGTCTTTAGCTTAAAATCGGTCGCGGTCCCGTCGACCAAATAGACGGTGCCTTTGTTCCATCCGTCAAGCGGCAAAAACTCATTGACGCGGCTTACATATGGGGAGTTCGTTGTGGACTCCCCAATTTGCACATTGCAGGCAACGACAGCGAAGGCGCTGAAAAGCACAAGACAGAAAATCGAGATGTTACTTCGATTCTTCCATCGTGACTTTTGTTGTCGTTTTTCCAGAAACATTGGTAATTTCAGCTTTTACCTGACCTCGTCCCTTAACCAGCCATTGCTTTGATGTCAGTTGAATTTTTTGACCGCCTTGGGTGCCGGTCGCACTCGTTACAACAAGCAGCGCGTCCTTATATGTTCCAACGGCAGTCGAGACGCTCTGAGTTCCGACGACCTTGTTGGTCCCACTTACTTTGGGGTCGGTACCCGGAAGCGTAAAGGGCCAAGATTTGCCTGGCTTGAGATCGTTGGGAAGTTCGAAGGTATCGGGATTTGCGTCCTTACCATTCACGGAAATGACCTTAATTCCGGATTTGTCGAGACGAACCTTCACTTCTCCAAGTTCAGCGAGCGCTCCGTCGCTATGGATTGTGAATTCGGCATAGTCCGATTCAACTTTCGTAAGGCTCACAGATTGAGAAGCGTCTTGCTTGTCGCCTTGGCGCGACACCGTCATCTTGATCGGATCGGTTCGTCCGAGTCCGTAGTAATCGTAGGCTTCATTCTTGAGCGATGCCGGAAGCTTCCCGAGATCGATCGCAGGTTCTTGGGGCTTCGAAGGTTCGTTGGAGGCGCCAGCGTCCGGTTTATTCGCTCCCGATTCTCCCGGTGCCTGATTCGAATCCTTTCCACTTGCATCCGTCGAAACCCACTTGAGATCATTCCCAACTGAGTTGGAAGCCTGATCGGCTGGCTTTGATTCGCATCCAATCGTGAGGATGCCGAGCAGGCCCGCCAAAGCAATACTGAACGTCTTTCTCATTACTTTACAGTGTAACGTTTTAAGCGCAGGGTAATCGCGGATTCACCCTCTTTTACTTTGATAACCTGACGGTATCGAGCCAATCCAATGCCGGGAGCGAACCACGAATTCACGGCGATGATACCGACGGTTTTGTCGGTGTTCTTAAAGCTGCCCGCAGATTGCATATAGACGCAGCGCATGCTGCCCATCTCGGTGTCGGCGTCCTGCATTCCATCAACTTTGAAGGCGTATGTCATTTGTCCCATCTTGCCCACGGGTGTCAGACCAGAACCGTCCCATTTGAATTCATCTTGATCTTTCACCGGGAAGCGCAGGACGGGCTGCTTAGGGTTATATGGATTTTGCGAGGACCGCATCGCAACTTGGTAGATGCCCTTATCATCCACACCCCAAACCTGCTCGTCTTTTTTGACGTTGTTTTGCATGATCGCGAGGGTTGCCTTCGTGAATCCGCCGTCTTTCGTCACCTTGGTAACCCGGTATTCCATTTCCAAGGTTGCGTTTTCACGAGGCTTCTTGTTCAATTGGCGTTGGATTTCAACGGCATAAGTCCATGAATTCCCCTCCTTAAACGGGAAAAGGGAGCTCTGTTTTGCCGCATCGACGAGAATCTTGTTCTCCGGGGTCTTGCTGTCTTTTTTCGGCGCTTCTGGGCCTGAACTTCCGCAGCCCGAAAGAAGGAATCCAAGGACACAAGAAGTGAGAAAAACCAACGACTTTGATGACTTCATATGAGGAACCTATGTTTACTGTTTGATTTGAATCTGATCGACAACATCTTGGACCAGAGTCTTATTTGGAATCTGTTTCACCACGAGTTCGTTGCTGTTCAATTGGGTGCCGATCGTGGCCGCCGCAATGGCAACTCCCTTTGAGACGACTAAAAGCTGGGTCCCGCCCTCGGATGAGAATTTCCAAAGTCGGCTCCGTCCTTCTGGCGACAGGTGAATCGTCAAATCGTAAGTCGTTTCGCGTCCATCCGTGTCTTCTCTCATCGACGCACTCGTGATCATCGGACGATTGACGAGAATCTTGGTGTTCTTGCCGATCTGAACGACTTTCTGCAATTCCTCACTGGCTTTCGCTCGGGAAAAAATCGATTTCAGCGTCGAAACGATATCCTCTTTTGAGTCACCGCTATCCTTGAGGTAAGCCGAGTAGTACTGCTGAAGTTGATCTTTGTCATAAAACTTCTCCCGCATGCTCTTGTAGAACTGAGTCATGAACCTGGGTTTGAAGTTGACCACGTCAAAGCCTTGAATCGTCGGTCCCTTGGCGTTTGGCACATCGAGATTGACTGGAACCTTAATGCGAATCCCGTTAAAGAAGGTCGTTCGATTGACGGTGGATTTAGGCGTGCCATCCAAGGTCATATCGAGATCCTGTTCCAGTTTTGGCTTTAGGCTCGCATCGCCAGCGATAGCTTTTTCAATATCTTCCATCGTCCAGAGAGGCGCGTCTTCGGCCACGTCGGTATCGTCCGACGTTTCTCTCATCTTTTTAACGAAGGGCGTTACACTGTCTTGGTCGCCATTGAGAATTCCAACGAGTTCGAGAACGGGGATTCGCCGCTTAACCGAACCTTGGGTCTGTCCTCCGCCGCTTGCTTCGTCGCTTGAACCGCCGAATTTGTTCGACACCTCGACGATCTGTGCCATTTGATTTGCAACGATGGCCGTGACACCAGAATCTTTGTTGATAGCAAGCAAGCAAACGTCGCCACTTGGAATGGGATCGAGGTTGACGGAACGAAGGCTAAATTTCGTATAAGCGAGGTTGCCACCATAAACTAAAGCAACCACTCCCACAAATCCAAATAGAATCTTCGTTGAGGCACGTAACTTCATAGTCTCCAGTTCAACAACGCTTCGATAGTCTGCGTTCCGACCTTCTACAGTCTACTCGCTAGGATTGAAATCGGCATAAAACCGCCCGGCGATACTAGCAAGCAAAGCTGTTAAACCAAGATTTATAACAGCGGAAATCAGGGCGGGAATGACCGGCGACAATCCAAAGGCTAACATTGCGGCAAAGAGTCCACCCGTTGGCGCCAATACGATCACCAGTGCAATCAATTGCATAATCCCCCGGAACGAACGTTGCGTTGGATCTTCGAAATCCGGGAAGAGAACGACCACAAGGAAAATCGCCGAAACGAGCGTCAGGGCGCAAAAGGGCGCGGCGATCATTCCGGCAACGTGATATTGCCACAGGGCCGGTCGATAGATTAAGCCAATCAAAAACGGAATGAAGGCCATGAACATCGACATGGCCGCCTTACTGACGGTTTCAAAAAATGCGATCTGCCCAGAAGTCAGCGGGAGCGGTTTCATGACTTCGACGCGACGCAGAGTCTCGACAAAACCCGAGTAGGACTGGAACGAACTCATGTTGACGGCCATAAAGCCCGTCATTCCCAAGTAGAGGGCGGGGCCAATTTGCCGTCCCGAGTGCGTGGTTCCCGGCAAAACCAGGAACATAAGCCCAAATGCCGAAATCATCACCAAGAAGAACAAATTCATCCAAAAGCCGATTCGAGACTGGATGAGGATTTCTTTATAAATGAGGGTCCAGCCTCCTCGGAAGGTCCAGTTTGCAACCCGTTTGGCGATGCGAGCCTTACCCATCTTGCCTTGCCTGGCCCGCTCGGCAACGATCGACGTGTAGTCACCCTTGCGTTGAAAATCGCGCAAAGCCTGGGTTTGGAACCCCTTGGTTGCCGCTTGATCATACATCCAATTACTTAGCCTCGCCGTATTTGCGGCGGTTATCGGATTAAGCCTTACCTATGCGGCGAGGCTAAG
>JBEHXE010000020.1:0-66218 GCA_048498855.1 Armatimonadota bacterium
CCAACGCGGCCATTTTTACCCTCAATACTGCGAGCATCGAGGGAGCCGAACAATTGCTCCCTCAACCCTCGTAGGGTTGAGGGTAGAGAACCAAACCTACAGATGTTCCCTCGCCAACGGCCATTTTTACCCTCAATGCTGCGAGCATTGAGGGAGCGGACCAATTGCTCCCTCAACCCTCGTAGGGTTGAGGGTAGACAACGAAACTACTGAAGCTCCCTCGTCAATACAGCCATTTTTTACCCTCAATGCTGCGAGCATCGAGGGAGCGGACCAATTGCTACCTCGCCAACGCAGCCATTTTTTACCCTCAATGCTGCGAGCATTGAGGGAGCCAAACAATTGCTCCCTCAACCCTCGTAGGGTTGAGGGAACAAATTCGGGACGAGCATCCCAAGAACCTAAGACTCACGCCGATAGTACTCAAGGGCGGCCCCAAGATCGATTTGACCAAACTCATTGTTCATCCCTAATTCTAAAAGCCGAACCGAACTCCATTTGTAATCTTCGGGTATTTCGCAAAACTGCGCTCGGCACGGATTGAGATGCGTGTATTGAACTTTCTGAACGAGCACATCTTCGGTGTACAGAGGATTGGCTCTAAATCGGTACATCCAAAACTTTCGTTTGTTCAACCCAGATTGTTCGGTTAGTTGGGCAAGTTCGCTTGGAAAGAGTAGCGGATACAACTCCTTGCTAGAATTCGTCTTAAGTCGCTCCATGAATTGGGAAATTGTTTGGTCATCCCGCGGCCGCACTACCAGATGAATATGATGAGTCATAACAACAAATGCACGAAGCTCAGCTTCATAGTAGCGGCAATCATCGAGGATTCGAATTGACATCATTGTCCGCATCTCCTCGCGCTGAAACAAATGCGCAAAGTCGAGGCAAGTGCAGGTCACAAAGCACATCCTTCCAGGCTCGTCTGTATTCTTCCAATGTTTGTAATCGGATCGCACTAGATTTTTTTACCCGCATGAGGGAGCCGACAAATTGCTCCCTCAACCCTCGGAGGGTTGAGGGTAGAGAACAAAACCTACTGATGTTCCCTCGCCAACACAGCCATTTGCTCGGCCAGCTCAGAAATCCTAAACTCCCGATAGTTCAGCAGATGTGACAAGCCCCGGTCGTTCAGTGGCACTGTCCACGAAGATGGAATTGCGTCAACCCCATTCACGACACCCCAAACCGAGCCCGCCGTTGCCCCGTTGCAATCCGTATCGAATCCCGGCATCACCGCCATCGAAATCGTTTTTGTAAAGTCGCCCCCACCAAACAGCAAAGCGATCGCCACCAATTGGGCATTAGAATTCGTGTGGCACCAGCCGTGCGCCGAAGTCTCGTCCCATTGATCATGGACGATCTGCACCAATTCCTCGTACGACTTCCCGTCTCGAAATCCGGTGATGACCTTCCGAACATCTTCGACGAACCGAGACTTGGGCGGCAAATAGGTCAAAGCCTTTTCGATGATCACCTCAAACGACGACTCCACGTAGGCAATCGCCAGCATCGCCGCAACCCACATTTCCCCATAAATTCCATTCTTGATATGACTGATCGACGCATCGCGCCAAGCCCATTCGGCGGCCCGCGATGGATTCCCAGGATTCAGATACCCAAAAGCATCGGCACGAATCTGAGCCCCGATCCACTCTCGATACGGGTTTCGATGGGTCGCGCTATCTGGCGGCAAAATGCTCATCGTAAAGTTTCGATAAGCCACTCGCTCGGCCGTACACATCATGAAGAGCGGCAAATTAGCGCACCAATATTCCGCAACGTCGACCGGGCGAAACTCTGCGCCGTACTTCCGAACAATGTCGAACCCTGTGATCGTGTAATTGATATCGTCGTCTTCCACCGCCGACACGAGCTTTTCGCGAGTCCAACCGTCGGCCCAACCAAGCTCAGTTCTCCCACCTCGGTTGCTAATATCCTCCATCTGATCCGACGAGGGCCGGGGACAGTAGTCGGAAAGGGGCCAATTGCCACACGTTTCATTCCAAATTTGAATTTCGTTGCGGCGCCATCCCTCAAATGGCTTGCCCAACATACAGCCACAAATTCGCCCGAGGAGTCCCCCATGCAAGCGCCGAGTCAGTTCTTCAATCGAAGCTTCAAAAGCGGGCACCGGCGCCGGGATTGTGACCGAACAAATTTCGCCCCAATCACTTGGTTCCACGTAGGCATAATCTTCTCGATTGGGCAATGCCTGCACTTCGTCACAAAGCTCGGCCGCGCGCCAAAACCATTCGGTCCCCCGCTCGTCCGTCCTCACTTCAGCCAACGCCATGAATTCTGGTGCGATCAGTTCGACATCCCGGCCTTCTTCGACTGCTTGACGATACTCCACGGCTGGATCGGCGCCTTCGAGCCAGATCTGCTTGGTCATCCATTGGGTTGTGAGGTCGTCTTGCGGCATTGCAAACTTAGCTTACAGCTTTTCGTTGATTGACAACGAAGGATTCAATGCGTTACTCGACGGGAAGTCATCGATTCCATTATGGGCCGAAACCGGGCATCGCTCTCCTTAAAAAATCGAATCGAAAATCCCGGCTCATAGACCCCTCTTCCAACGGTGACACCCCAACTGCATTCACCTTGGTCATAAATCGTCTGGCACTTGTAGACTTCTACAAAAATAGGTTTTGAATCCAGTGACCCAAACCTAGTAAAAATTCTGGGTGCCAATTATTTGGAATTTATTTGGAAACTTCATCGTTTCTTCATTTCTAGACGAATCTGTCCCAAAGTTACGACACCTTTTTTTCAAAAATCTCGGTGTAAGATCTTTCCAATGTCCCGACGTCCCGAACGCAAGCCAGGTCCACCCGTAGACGGCGGGTTCATCCAATCGGTTCGTTTCGTGGCGGAAGACGAGATCAGTTGGGACCGATATCCCTTCAATATCCCTGCCGTGCTTGATCTCCCTAAGCAAAACCTAAAGAATCCCATTACGATCTTTATTGGCGAAAATGGGACAGGAAAATCGACAATTATCGAAGGACTGGCAGCCATGTTGGGAATGAATCCCGAAGGTGGCGGAAAAGGGATGAGTTTCTCGACCACCGCGACCCATTCGAAACTTTGGGATCACCTCGCTGCGTCACGAAATCCATTCACCCGCGAAGGTTCAAGCTTTTTTCTAAGGGCAGAAACCATGTACAACGTGTTCACCGAACGAGCATTCGCAGGTGACATCGGCGCTTATGATGAACTTTACAACAACCCTAAGTTAAGGGATGAGAACGGCAAGTATATTGGACCTGATCCACACATCTATCGCCGCAGAGACAAATACTCGAACAGCCCTCTGCACCAAATGTCGCATGGCGAGAGCTTTTTCGCCCAACTCAGCGAGTTTCGCCAAAACGGTCTTTACATCCTAGACGAGCCTGAGGCCGCTCTCAGTCCCAATCGCCAACTCGCCAGCGTAAAACTCCTTCACGATCTTGCCTATCGCCAAGGTTGCCAAATCTTTATGGCGACTCACTCGCCGATCCTCCTCGCGATTCCTGGGGCAAAAATTTTGCAACTTAGCGACAATGGCATCGAAGAGGTCGAATATGAAGATACCGACCTCTATCGAACCTACTGGGCATTCTTGAAGAATCCCAAAGCCTTTCTCGATCGATTGTTGTCCGACGAGTTCTAGGACTCCAAGAATTTCTGCAAGGCGTCAAGCTTACGATCCCAAGCCCTGGCTCGCGCCGACAGCCAACTGGCCGCTTCGTCGAGCACCTCAAGCCGAAGTTCGCGGATGACTTCCCTGCCCTTGGGAACGCTGCTCACAAGCCCAACATTCTCAAGCACAAGTAAATGTTTGGTGGCGGCCTGGCGCGTCATGCCCAAGCCCTCGACCAATTTCGTCGTCGTCATCGGGCCATTGTCCCCCAACCGTTCGACCATGGTCAAACGAGCGGGGTCGCCAAGCGCTTGATAGATATCTGCCTTGAGAGCGCTCATGCGGATTTTGCCAAATGATCTCGAAGCCAGTCCATGACCGCGCTCCAACCCGACTTGTTGAGCCCCATCGAGGTTAAGCGGCGTGGCTCGGGGATGTTGTCGAATCCCGACTCCGTTACCACGATCTCCGTACCCCCGTTTTTCTCGGTAAACGTGAATTTGACCGTCGTCGTTTGATCCTCAGGATACTTATCCCAGGTGCATCCGTCTACCTCACCGGGGTGCCATCGCCACGCGATGGTGTTGGGTTCTTCTCGCTCAACAACTTTGACTGGTCCACTCGCCTCGTGGTTAAAGAAGAACGTCGCAAAGGATCCCAAGCTCAAATCTCCCTCAACATCCTTCAAAAACCAACTCTTAAGGCCCTCTGCAGTTGCCACCGCATTCCAAGCCTTTTCAATCGGAACCATGACAAATCGCTCGCGATAAATATCAAATGGAAGCTTCGGCTGGCGCTCGCCGTTTTCAACCAGCGGAACAATCTTCTTAAGTTCAGAATTCCAACCGCCGGTGTTGGCCTCAAGCGCGCTGATACGGCGAGCTTCAGGAATGTTCGCAAAACCCGACTCCACCATCAAAAGGTGAGTCCCCCCTTCCACCGGCTCGAGAGTAAATCGCACCGTCGTCAATTCGGACTCAGGGTGCGTGTCAAAGTTCGCGCCGTCTCCCGGATGCCATTGGTAAGCGAAAAGATTTTTCGGATCCATTTCCGAAATCCTGGCAAAGCATTCGCCATAAGCGCCAAAGTCCAGCGTCAGCATTTCGCCGAGGGCAAAAGTTCCCTCGACGCCTTGGCTAAACCAGCCCGTCCAACCTTCTGCCGTCGTCAGTGCATTCCACACTTTGTCAATCGGCGCTTTGAGCATCAACTCACATCGAATTTCGTTTTCGTTTGCAACAGTGGTCATAATATGCAACCTAATAGATGCATATTACCAACCTTTCTCAATAAATGCAATAAAAAAGTTGCATTTTCAAGGAATCGGCCTCGCCGGGGGTAAGGAACGGTAACCGGACCCTGGCATGAACGGTGCCACAACTCCGGCAACCATACTGCTAAAGATCACTATGAGAAGGATAACGGCGATGAATACAGGCAGCCCATACGCCCCAATTCGGCCATAGATAATATTAAAATAACTTCCCGGCTCGTTTCCAACCGGCGTCTCGAATGGGCGAGGACGGAAACACTTATCACAAGCGGAGTGATTATTCGGGGTCCCACAGTCGGGACAAATCCACGGCGATTGAGATTCGCCATCCATACTTCTCTATACGCGAATGGTGGCGGAAAGGGATTCAATTCTTTTGGGGCCACTCCCCCATGGTTAAGCGTGGCCCCTTGTCGTCATTGAAGCGTTTAAACCTTTTTCGCTCGGCGTCGAACGAGTCCAGCCAGACCCAAACCCAGAACTGCCAATGAAGCAGGTTCTGGCACAGGTTGGATGTCGAGTAGCAACGCGGGAGCAACCGTATTGGATAACGCCCCCGGATCACCGCCCGAACCTCCGTCGAGGATCGTTACCACGCCAAGATTGACGGTAGGCGATCCATTCCAGTCGTAAAAGAAGTTTGTGTCGAAATCAGAATTCGAGGTCACTTCTAGGTAGTAATAGTTTCCTGCCGTAATGGCAATCGGCGCAGCAAACGCTCCATCATTGTAGAGTTCGCCAGGAGTTGGGCTGGTCACGGTAAATGAACCGAGAGTCGTCCCATGCAGCGCAGCGCCGGTGCTGTCTGCTTCATAAAGGGTTTCTGTGAAACCCTGTCCTCCGCCAAATCCGTTATAGAATCCAGCCCCGTTCAGCGTAAATGAGTTATTGGCTTGAAACCAAATCCCTCTCCCATCTGAGTAGCTGTCATTGACTCCAGTTGTCAACGGATCAAGCGATACGCCAGGATCAAGCGGCAACAAGCCAGCAAAAGCCAGGCTTGTCGACATCCCAAGTATTGTCACTGCTAAGATTCTGCGCATAGCACCTTCAAGGTAACGCAAAATCCCCGTACTTATACGAGGGAGAGCGATCTATAGATGAAACGCCGCCCTAAGTCCTGGGGCTTAGGGCTGAATGAACGTTCTCACAAATCAGTGGCCTTGATGAGTCAACCATCGCTCGGCGTCGATGGCGGCCATACAGCCCGTGCCGGCAGCCGTTACCGCTTGGCGATAAATACTGTCGGCAACGTCACCCGCAGCGAAAACGCCCGGAACGTTGGTAGCAGTCGAACCTGCTTCCACCTTCAGGTATCCCACTTCGTCCATATCGAGAATGCCACTAAACAGTTCCGAATTCGGCTTGTGGCCAATGGCAATAAAGACTCCGTCCAGGGGAAGAGTTGAATCTTCGCCAGTCACGATATTCTTGAGTCGAACTCCGGTCGTCTTCTTAAATGGCTCGGTCTCGCCGACGATTTCTTCGAGAACAGTGTTGTAGATCACCTCGATTTTTTCGTTCGCCAGAACTCGGTCTTGCATGATTTTGGACGCCCGAAATTCATCCCGTCGGTGGATCAGATAAACCTTCGAGGCATGCTTCGTGAGGTAATGGGCCTCTTCCATTGCTGTGTCGCCACCGCCAACAACGGCGACAACCTTGCCACGGAAAAAGAATCCGTCGCAGGTCGCACAGGCCGAAACACCGTGACCGCCAAAGGTCACCTCAGACTCAAGGCCCAGCCACTTTGCGCTCGCACCGGTCGAGATGATGATTGACTTGGCTTGATACTCCTTGTCTTCAGCCCAAATTTTGAACGGCTGTGCCGAAAAATCAACCTTCGTGATGTTCTCATATTTGATCTCCGTACCGAATCGTTCGGCCTGCTTACGGAACAAGTCCATCATGTCAGGTCCCATGACGCCGTCCGGAAATCCAGGATAGTTTTCAACGTCGGTCGTGATCATCAACTGGCCGCCGGGTTGAAGTCCGGCAAACACGACTGGCTTAAGGTCGGCGCGGGCGGCATAAAGCGCAGCAGTGTAACCGGCAGGGCCGGAACCGATGATGATGACGTCGTGAATCATATAGCCTCAAATGGTACCTGCGAACCCCCAATTTCTTGGTTCGTTCCAGAACTCTTCTACGTCTATAAATGCACGAGATGTCTGAAGATATCCAAGATCGCCCGTCACCCACAATTTATGACCACATTGCCATCGTGCTCGACCAAATGAGCGGCGTTGCGTGGCAAAAGATTGGGCTTCAGCCGGACATGGTTACCGGCAAAATCGAAACGGACCTTAATCAAGCGCGCGTTGCCATCGATGTCGTCAATTACCTTGCATCGATCCTTGAGACTCAATTGGACGACGACGACAAAAAGCACCTCCAGAATTTGGTTCGCGACCTGAAAATTAATTACGTGCAGAAACAAGGGGGCGCATAGGATTGTCATTTCGCAGGGAGGCGAAGCAAACGTTTCACAAAATTACTTCCCTTTTCTTTGAACTTTGGAACGATCCGTTCCGTCATGTTCATGAGGATTCGGGGCGCTCACGGTCGAGTCGTTCGCTTGAGCTTTTTTCCAATAACTTTGATGAGTTGGCGGAGATGCTATCGGAAGCTCAACGATATGGTCCGGGATTCGGAGGAGAACCGAGGTACCAAGCTTTGAGAGTCAGCCTAGATCGACAATATAAGGACTTACGTCCCTTTCTGTTGGCTTACGTGAGCCAAGAATTACTGGGGCATTCACCGTCGGATGATGCCTTTCGTTCAGTCTGGTCGGCACCCACGTTGACCCATTTTGTCGATTCTCATGACGTCTTTTTCGAGGACCGCGTGGGCCACGCGCAAGATGCCTTGAGATACTATAATGAACACTTGGAAAAATTGGACGGGGCCGCGTAAATGATTGTCGATTGGCGTGAAGCTGACTTAAATAAAGTCCTCGACCTATGGAATTCGTTCTATCCTGAGAAATACCACATCGATATCGATGTGCTTCGGATCAATACCGTCGATAGCCCAACTTTCGACTGGGGCGCTTCCCTTCTCGACCTCGACTTTGAGAATATGCTTCGGGCGTTCACGATTATTAAGCGTGCTCCCGCCAAATATCATAAGGTCGCCGATGCCGACGCGATGCACTTGAGCGGTCTGGCATTTACCGATCCTCTTCAAATGGTCGATCTGTTTGGAGAGTCGAAGCGTATTTTGCGTGAGCGAGGGACGACGACGATCCTTTTTGGAATGGATTCGCGGCATTTTTGGCCCGGCGTTCCCGTCGACAAACCCCGCCTCAACGACTTTCTCACCATCGAAGGATTCTCGACGAGTGGAGAATATTTCGATCTCGAACGCGACCTATCCGACTACACGCCGCCAAAAGACTTACCGACGGACGGAGTCGAGTTTCGAGTACTCACGCCCGAAGATCACGACCGCTTGGTTCGTTTTTTCGACCGCGAGTTTCCGGGACGCTGGCGATATGATGTATTAACCAAGATCGAGCAAGAAGGTTGCTACAGTGGAGTAGTTGGCCTGATCCATAACGATGCCATTCACGGCTTTGCCTCGATACAGGATTCGAGCTGCAAATATCCCATCGGGGGAGCCGTCTGGCGAAAGAGCTTGGGTGAGAGCTGGGGCGCCCTTGGCCCGATTGGCGTCTCACAAAAGGTTCGTGGACACGGGTGGGGTGGGGCCATGCTTTCTGCCGGACTTCTTGAACTTAAGGCCCGTGGAGTGCGTCAATGTATTATCGATTGGACGACTCTCGATGAGTTTTATGGAAAGCACGGTTTTGAGAAGACACGGGTCTATCAGGCCGGAAAATTGCTGATCTAAGAACTTTTTGGGGCCCGAATCGGTTAAACAAGACGATGTCACTTCCCATCATGGCCGCCATTCTCGCGGGACAAGGCCCAATTGCCTTGACCTATCAGCCCAAAGTTGGCGCGACATACCGTTTCGCGGTCGCATCGTCGGCGACTTCTCCGATGGGTAATACATCATTCAACGCGAAATCGACCGTCAAAGTCCTTTCGTTCAAGAATGGCTACTTCCGAGTCGAGACGGCGATGACCAATCCCAAAACCTCGGGCACCGGAAGTTCGGCAACTCCCGTGGAATCGAAGACCGTCCTCGACTATGACAAATACGGTGCCGTCAAGTTTGACAAGAGTCGAAAAGATGAAGCCCAACAATTGATGGGCAGCTTCAGCAATCAAGCCTTGGGAATGCAATTTCCTCACAAGCCGGTCAAAGTCGGAGACACGTGGCAGAATACGGTTGATATGGGCGGATTGGCCGCCGCATTGGTCAAATCTGGCTCGGAAAGGCCTCACGGCAAACTCACCCTGACGTTCAAACTCGTCCAAGTCACGGCTCGCGATGCGACCGTAAGTTGCGGCGTCAAGGGTTCGATGACCATGGTGGTACCTCAACCGGCAAAGAATGGCGGCAAAAAAGTCCAAGTCACGACTTCGTTTACCGGAAATGGACAATATTCGATCGAACGTTCAACCGGCGTCTACCTCTCATCGAACATGAAATTGCAAATCGATACGTCGGCTAACGGGCAGCATTTTGCCGCTGGTCAAAGCGTCTCGATGAAAAGAATTTAGCTTTTAGTCCTTAGGCCCTTGAAGCCTCTCGTCACCTCAACACGTATATGTTATTGGAATCATGTCATTAATTCTTATCGCTTCACTCGTCACCGCCAAAGCTGGCGTTACTCTCAATTTTCACCCTAAAGTCGGTTCGACTTATAAGTACCAGAATACGGTCGTGCAATCAAACCCAATGATGGGTAATCAGAATGTATCGTCGGTTGCCTCCATGAACGTAAAGGGTTTTACCGGTGGATACTACACCATTGTGATGACCACTTCGAATGTCAAAATCACGGGTGGCCGTGGCAATTCGGACGACATGAGGAAGCTGATGGAAGGAAAATCCATGACGATGTCGATCGACAAATACGGCGCTCCCAAGCTTGATACAAGCAAAATGTCGGGTGGGATGCAACAGATGATGAATGGCCTTGGTGGTCAAGGTGCCTCTCTGGTTTATCCAAAGAAGGCCCTCAACGTAGGCGACACTTGGAGCAATACGATCGATTTGGGTTCGGCCATCAACGCGGCAGTAAAATCTCAAAAAGGTGCACCAAGCGGCATGAAGAGCTCCGGGAAATTGACGATGAACTACAAACTGGTGAGCGTTAATGGTTCGACAGCTACGATCTCATGTCAACTCAAAGGCTCGATGAATATGAATATGGGTTCGGGCAAGACCGCCCCGAAGGGTCAGCCGTCATCACTCGACATGACGATGACAGGCTCGGGCCAATATTCGGTTGAGCGCTCGACCGGAATGCTCACCACTTCGACCATGAAGATGAATATGGGCGTCATGGGTACGACCATGTCCACCAGCGTCTCGTCAAAGCGAATCTAAGCCGGAGGGTGAACGTCCCGTTCGCCCATTTGAGGAAACAGCCTCGCGAAATTTCTCGCGGGGCTTTTAAATTTGTGAACTCAACAATTCCGCCAGATCCGTTTGAGCGACGCCTTTTTCGTGAAGGGACCGTTCGTCGAAAGGAAACATGTCTCGTTCGCTCGCCTTCTCGCTCCAGCGAGCGATCAAGCCCTTCCGGTTCTTTCCGTCCGTTGCAACCACGGCGAACGGAATTTTGCGCTCCCGTGCATCTTCCATCAAGGGCAAAACCAAGCTCCGTCCCAACCGATCAAGGGTGTACGCTTTTTCCTCCGGGTCGTCACCTTCCAAAAAGTCGATCGTTGCCACCGCTCGCGGCTCTCGCTTCACCGAGTCCAACAACCGTTTGAGTTCTCGGTCATTGATTTTTGTCCTCGATTCGATCCGCGAGGGATTGAGGCCCGAAAGCCTTGCATAGCCTCGCAAGGCAAGCGATGGCGTCAGCACATGCCAAGGATAGCCGAGGCGCAGAGCCCGATTAGCCATGGAAATACGTTCTCCATGTCCCCACGGCCACGCCAAATTAACCGGAGGAACTCCGGCGTCCATTCGCCGGTGGTTCAATTCGAGATCGGAAAGAATGTTGACGGAATCGTCAATCAATCGACGAAGATCGTTTTCAAAATCACCTTCTGGTAGCGATGCGCGGAGCCCATGCTCCAACGCGAATTCAGGTTGGTGAGTCAGCATATCGATGCGCCTTTCCCACACGAGCGCATAATCCAACCCCTCGCCCATCAACACCGTCATCGATTTGGAGTTGAGCCTTGTCAATGCACTTTCAATTTCCCGCCGCTCGTCATCCGTGAGGGAGTTCGCCGGCCTCTGGACCGTATTTCCTTCGACACTGAGCAGAGAAAGGTGAAAGTGCGTGGATCGCTCGGGAGGATGCCAACCAAAAGCCGCGACGGTCAAAGGCCCAGGTGCAACTTTGAGCCCGTGATGTCCAAGCAGGACGGCCTCAAAGTCTTCATCAACATCAACGTTAAATCGCGCAACCGACGAAACATCGCAGACAATGCTGAACGCCTCGACTTCACGAATGATCGAATCTGATTCGCTTTCAGCGAGGAGCCCCGGAAAGACCAGGACGGCCATCTTATTGGTCGAACAGAAGTCCCTGACCCGCAGCAATCGTCGCCATTTCGCCGACTGCCGGGGGATCATCGAACGCATGCTTCTGCAACCCTTCGGGAATTGGCAGCGGGTATTTTCCGGTAAAGCAAGCCGTACAGAATCCTTCGGTGGTGCCATCGACGGCCAGTTGGGCACCCTCAACGCTGAGATAACCCAACGTCGTGCAGCCGATATACTTAGCCAACTCGTCGAGAGTCATGACCGCCGCGGCAAGTTCGCCTTTCGAGGCCATATCGATCCCGTAGAAGCAAGGATATTCGATCGGGGGAGCGGTGATGCGAACGTGAACTTCGCTCGCACCTGACTCAAAAATCATCTTCACGAGCTGTTTGGTCGTCGTTCCTCGCACGATTGAGTCATCCACCAAGATCACGCGCTTTCCTTTCAGATGGTCCTCAAGCGGCGTCAGCTTCATGCGGACACCGAGCTCTCGCATTCTCTGATCTGGCTGGATGAATGTCCGATGGATGTAGCGACTCTTGGTCATTCCCTCACGGAAAGGAATTCCACTCGCTTTGGAATAGCCCAGTGCCGCCGGGATGCCGCTATCAGGCACAGGAACGACAATGTCGGCTTCGACGGGGTGCTCGGCCGCAAGTCGTTCCCCCATTCGAAGCCTCGCACCATAAAGGCCGGTCCCAAACATCCGCGAATCAGGGCGGGCAAAATAAATGAATTCAAAGAGGCACATCGCTTCTCGTGGCGAATCGACGCCGTGTTCCACGGTCAGACCTTCGCGGGTCACGAGGGCAATCTCGCCTGGTTTCAGGTCAATATCGTGCTTTCCACCGATTGGACCAAAGGCACAGGATTCCGAAGCGATCATGTAGCCATTTGTGCCGATCTTGCCCACACAAAGCGGACGAATTCCGTAAGGATCGCGGAAGCCGATGAGCATATTCGGCGTCAACACGACGACCGAAAAAGCGCCTTTACAGAGACGCATCACTTCACGAACGGCCTCGACGGGTCCTCGTTCAAGATTCTTAACGATGATCCGCGCGAGGACTTCAGAATCCGACGTAGTGTCGAAGTGTTCGCCCTCGGCTTGCATCTGTTCTCGGAGTTCACCGGCATTAATCAGATTTCCGTTATGGGCGACGGCAATTTCACCCACGAGGCTTTGGCAGAAGACAGGCTGGGCATTGCGGAGAACGCTTGCCCCCGTCGTGCTGTAACGGTTATGCCCAACGGCCATGTCACCTTTGAGCGTCGCAAGAATTTCGGGCGTAAAAACTTGGTTGACCAAGCCCATATCCTTGTGCATCCGAACGATGTCGCCATCGCTCACAGCAATTCCGGCCGATTCTTGACCACGGTGTTGAAGGGCAAAGAGGCCGAAGAAAGTGGTATTTGCGACGTCTTCACCGGGGGTGTAAACGCCGATGACTCCACATTCTTCTTTGATGGCATCGCCTAAGAGATCGCGGTGATCCATGAACGCCCTTAAGGATACCGAGAAAGCACCCTTGAGGTGACTCACGAATGTATTTCCTCGTATCGATGGATACAGAAAATTGAAAAACAAAAAAAGCGGCAGCAATTACTCGCTACCGCTTTTATTCTCGTTTGGGATCCTCTTAGATACCGTACGTCGCTTTCTTCAGCCAAGCCTTTGGAACTGGCTTGAGACCACAGGCGACCTGCGCAAACATCGGGCTCTTCAGCACGTCGGTCGAAACGACCAACTTCACAGTGTTTCCACCGCCAACCTTGACGCGAACGACCTGAAGGTTCGGATGCTGAGTTCGGTTCTTGTGAGGAGCCTTGTACTTCCAACCTTGCGAGTGGCGGTTTCGGATGAATTTCGCCGTCGTATTACCTTTCTTTCCACTCACTTGACAAACTTTAGCCATGACTACCTCTGCCGACAAAGATCGGCGCGAATAGAAAAGATACCACAAGTTTTTCTAAGTTTGCAACGGTGATGCAGAATCCTGTTCTGACAACGTCAAATCCTCGACCACGCTTTGTCGCCCAAACGCCCTGAGTTGCCAGGCGGTCAGGACGAATATGAGTGAGAAGGCGAGATATCCAACGTAGTACCACTGGTGCGGCGTGCTGAAAACGTATTGCGAGATTGTCGTCAGCACAAGCCAAACCAAAGCGATTTTAAGAGAAGGTCGAAAGACTTCAACTAAAGTTAGCACAGTGAAAAATCCCGTAATCGCCGTAGCCCACCCAATCCAAGATGCAAAGTGCGGCAAAAAGAGCTTGACGATCGGCGCATCAATACCTTTGTATCGCAGGTAAAGAAGTTGGGCGAAGAAATCCTGAACCACAAGCGGCGCGAAGTAAGATGTCGCCATGGCGGCGCGACGCCATTTAGCATCCTCCATGGACCCAATTGCCAGAAGGACCACCATAAATCGAATCGTGACAAGTAGATCGATAATCCAAGCCCGGGCATCAACCCATCTCCCTTGACCACTGACAAAGAAAATTTCATGGTTTAAGAGCCCTGTTTTGTATTCCAAAAAGGATGCCGCTAGGAAACAGAAGACGGGAACAAAGGCAATATACAGGTATCGGTTGAAAGAACGATCCTTCACTCGCTGCTTAATATTTGCGTAACACAACCCGCGGCTCCAAAGCAGGGGCAAAATAATCGGCGTGACGACACACGCCAGGTTCACGAAGATTAAAATTGAACCACGATCCAGAGCATTATCGCGTGGCAGCGACACCACCATGCTTGTATAGCTAAGGACGGTAGGCAATAAAAGCAAAGCAAATAAGGTGACAATTTGCTTTTGCTCCAATCGCAAATCGCCGGAAGTTTGAGTGCTTTCCATGTCCCACCAATTTCGACTACGAATCAAGCATACATTAGGTTGATTCCTTTAAGTGGAAAAACGCCCGCTCAAGGTACCCTTTTCATCAATGTCCGACACCCTGCTCCGAACGCCGCTGTTCGACGCCCATGTAGCCCTCAACGCCCGAATGGTCCCCTTCGCTGGTTATGACATGCCAGTTCAGTATTCCAGCATCATCGCTGAGTCGAAAGCCGTCCGCGAAGGTGCCGGAATGTTCGACGTTTCGCACATGGCTCGTTTGCGCTTCACGGGTGAGCGAGTTCTCGAATTCCTTGAGTGGATCACGTCGAACGATGTTTCGAAGCTCACGGATGGACAGGGGCAATATTCGCTTCTGCCCAACGACCAAGGCGGCTGCGTCGATGACATCATCGTCTACCGAATTCACGCCACTGAATTCGTAATGGTCGTCAACGCCAGCAATCACGCAAAGGATGTCGCTTGGATTCGGTCGAAAAACGCATTCGGCGTCCAAATCGACGACGAGACGAACGACACGGCGATGATTGCCGTCCAGGGTCCAAAGGCGAGAAGCATCGTCGCCGAACTTTCGGACAACCCAGAAGCGATCCAAAACGTCGGATTATTCGGCATCGTGAACTGCAAAGTCGGCGGAATCGACTGTTTTGCGCCCTGCTCGGGCTACACCGGCGAAGATGGCTTTGAGCTCATCTGCGCCGCCAGCGACGCCGAGGCTCTTTGGAATATCCTCCTCAATGCAGGCGTAGCCGCCTGTGGGCTTGGATCGCGCGATACCCTTCGGGTCGAGGCTGGACTCCCGCTCTATGGTCACGAACTTTCCGACGATCTGTCGCCAATCGCCGCGGGTCTGGGTTGGGTGGTAAGCAAGACCAAAGAATTCGTCGGTTCGAAATTCATCAATGAGGCGCGAGAAAACGGAACGCCGACCAAACTTCAAGGCATCCAATTGACGACCAAACGCTTGATTGCCCCCGAGATGAAAGTCTATGTCGGCGACGACGAAGTGGGCTCGGTTTCGAGCGGCGTAGTTTCACCCCTGCTCGACACGGGCATCGCCTTTGCGTTCTTGCGCAGCGACATCAAAATCGGCACCGACTGTGAAGTCGATATTCGAGGCAAGCGTGAACCCGCCAAAGTCGTCGGCAAACGATTCTTTAAGCGCAGCTAATCGCCATTTGAGTCGGGCCGGTGGATATCTTGAAACCGGCCGCGATAGGCGTCGTCCTTCTTTTTAAATCGCACAAAGAAGTAAAAGCTGCCCCACATCACCGTTAGGAAGACGATGCCAAGAAAAATTACGAAAATGTTAAGGTACTGAAAGTCGACTTTTTCGTTTAGCATTGGGGACTCCAACTTTCATTTTGACACTCATTTCCCCTCACTGGGGGGCCTGAGGTAGGTTTATTGGACGAAACCCAACCGATGGCGATGGCGTAAAATGATAAAAGTCTCATGACGGCTCTCACGGCTTTCCTCTGTCTCCTCCCTTTTGCCGATGGACTCACCGAAGTGCGCCAATCGCCAAAGCCGTTGGACATCCCCAAGCTTTCGCCGCTCAAATTTCCGCCCGAAAATAAACCCTACGAATTTGAGTGGCTTACGGAAGGCTATGGACATGCTTGGACCTCGACCGCCGAGCCACAACTCAGATTTCGCGTTTTTTCTCAAGACCGCAAAGTTCACGATGAGCTTGGTCCAGCCACGACTTCCCTGCTCCTGCGTTTGTGGGCCTACAACTTTTCCGATCTCAAGATTGACCACAAACCCGACTACAACCGAAGCTGCGTAGACGTGTACCTCTGTTTTGCGGGAGATCCGGGCGGCGAACAGCTCTTTGATAGTGATCCGCAAGCGAAGGGCATTTCGAACAAGGTCAATACCATTTACATTTATGACCTGCCAAGTTTTAAGGAGCCTCTCGAAAAGGTTCGGGAAGTCTGTCATGAATACGGACACGCTTCCTTGCCTGCGGTCGGAGGATACGACAAGCCCGAGTACTGGGCGAACGGATACTTGGGCGAAAACCTCTTCATGGCACGACTCGCCAAACAGAATCTCGATGCCTCCGACCTTTTAGGATGCGATCCCGGCGTTCTCGCAAAGTACGTAAAAACGAAGGTCGACCCGATGACGATGAAGGGAGCGACGAACTTCCCCTCTGCCTCTTGGCTTTCGGGCAAAACGCCTGAACACATGGACCGCTACATCGGCCTCATGCTCTGGATGCAGCAAATTCTGCCGCCGTCGATCCTTGCCCAATCGATGAAAATCATGCGGACCTACAACCCGAAAGAGGTACCCGATGCAATTGTGGATGCTTGCGATGGTATCGAGTCGCTTTCGATTACCGTTCCACCTGCTTTCGTCGGCAAAAAAATATGGCTCCCGTTCGGACGCCATAGCGTTTCGGGAGCCAAAGTCTTGGGCAAGAGCGCAAACTGGATTTCGGTTTACGCTCCGAAGACGCCCATCGTGATTCGTTAGAGAATCGACTTGACGAGTTTTTCGAATTCGGCTGGAGTCGAGCTTGGGTTGAAACCAGTGATCACCGATTTCACTTTGCCCGTCTTGTCGACGAAGATGAAGCAAGGGATTCCTTCGATTCCAATCTTACTGGCAAAGTCGCCGTTGTTGATCGTGAACGGGTAGGTGTAGCCGTGTTCACCGGGATACTTCTTCGCTTTCGCCTGCGTCGAAGGATCATCGGTGCTAGCACCAATGACGGTCAACCCTTTGCCCGAATACTTCTTGTGGAGTTGCTGCATGGTGGGCGAAGCTGCCTTGCACGGACCGCACCAGGTGGCCCAGAAATCGAGGATGTAGGGCTTTCCTTTCAGCGTCGCGTTGGTGATCTTCTTACCTTGGAAGCTCGTCATCGAAAAAGCGGGCATTTTCTTCCCGGCCAGCTTCTCGACGTCCATTTGGCCATAGGCGAAGGCTCCATAGACAAGCACGCACGGAAGAATCCATCGGAGGATTTTCATACTCATTATTATGATCTAAATCTCGATATGGTTCCCCGGGCCATAATGATGGGGTGAAAAACAGGACGGTTGGCTTACTCTTGGCCGGGTTGGCGTGTATTCCGCTTCTTGTGCTTCACGCGATCGGAAACGGGCTCCTGCTCGATTCGGATACGAACTTTCTTATCGCCAAACTCAACGAATACAACAACCCGTGGCGATGGTTCACCCACGATTGGCCGCTCGAAAATCACTTTTACCGCCCGATTTCGACTCTCTTTTTTGAACTCGACAATCGACTGCATCCCGGAAATGGCAGTGCATTCGGATTAACCAATGCGATCCTTTGTGCGTTTTCGACGCTGGCCCTCTATTGGTTCCTCACCGAGGTCAAACGTTCAATCCCGATCGCTGTGGCCGGGACTTGGCTCTTCGTTTTCTGGACCCTCGATGGTTGGTTCTTTGGTTACTGGTTATCGTCCATCATCAATTGGATTCCATGGCTATGTCTTCTTGCAATCGCAGTTGGAATGATTCGCAACAAGCGCTTTTCGTGGAGTTCATTAGGCGTAGCCCTCGGCGGATTCTATGTTTGGTCTAATTTGATTACGATTCAACCGAAGCTTTCCAATCAGACCATGTTTTGGCTTCCCGGGCGAACCGCAACGTCGATGACCATCTTTGTGCTCATTGCCCTCGCAAGCTATGTTCGATTTGAAAGATTGGGTGCGCCGAATAAACCAATGCCCGAGCCAAGTCCGCTGGATCCCCCTGCGACTCGAACCTCGGTAGCAGAAACCGAACCTCGAAATGTTTGGGGCTGGTTCGCGCTCTCTTGCCTGTCAACCGCGATTGCGCTTGGCGCTTACGAGCAGGCCGTTATGATTCCGACGCTCATTTTCATCCTCGGAATCTGGCTTCGGTTAAGTGGGAAGCAAACACGATTCTCCCTTCAAATTTTCTTTTGGGCGATCTTGGTCGGTTACCTGATTTATCGCGTGCAGATCATCCCCGTTCAGCCCAGCGGCTATCAAAAGCAACAATTTCGGAATGGACCCGGCCTTTGGATCGACATCCTGAATTACGTGATGCCGGGCCTCTATGGGGTTTACGCCACCCTCATTGGCCTTAGCAGCGACCTGTTTGCCATGTTGACCAGTTCCTTCTGGAGCCCCATCGCAGGATTCGTTTGCAATGTCAGCGCATGGATCGCCATCCGCAAGAAAATCCTCAAACCCGCCGCCGCGCTCGCGCTGGCGCTGTTTGCCTATCTGCCGATGGCCTTCCTCAAACAGTTTGGCCACTACCACTACTTACCGGCGGCAATGATGACCCTGTTTGTGATTTCGCTCTTTGAGGTGTATTGGCCCGCTTTGGTTAGCGCAATGTCGCCCCAAGCGATTCAAGCGCCGCCACGATCCGATCGCGCACCTGGTTCGCTTCCTCATCTGTAAAGTTTCCGTGCTTGCGGAATTGGAGTCCGATTCCGAGCGAGTGCTTGCCCTCCGGGATGTTTGCACCTTCGAAGACGTCGAACAGCCATTGCTTTTCGAGGACTTCGCCACCGCCATTTGAGATCGCTTTTTCAATTTTCTCGTATGGCAGGGCTTTGTCGACGAGGATTGCGATGTCGCGGCGCACGGCTGGGTGTCGGCTGATGCTCTTGATTTCAAGCGTTGGTTCGCTCAAGTCAAGAATCCATTCTAAATCTAGTTCGGCAAGAACGGTATCCGGTTCCAATCCGGCTTCTTTTGCCGCCTCGGGATGAATCTGTCCAAACCGCCCAACATATTCCATTTCCTCGCCAAAATCAATCGAGGCGCTCCGTGTAGGATGAAAACGCGCATCCTCGAAGTTGGGCTTCCGGAAAGTAACCAGATGCAAAACGCCAAGATACTCAAAGACGCTCTCAATCACCGCCTTCAGCGAATAGAAATCGGCTTGAGTAGACTTGTCTCCTTTCCTATTCTCGGGCATCAAAGAACCCTGAGAAAGAATGGACCAACACAGATTCTCCGTGTAACTAACTTTCCCAAAAAAGACCTTTCCAATCTCGAAGAGATGGAGTTCACGGGCGCCATTTCGCCGGGCGGCATCCGAGAGCGACGGCAGCAAGGAGTTTCGCAAAACACAATGTTCGGGTGACGCCGGGTTACGCGGAGCGACTCGTTCCAATTGTTGATCGTCGAGAGGATGAAAGTCACGAAGCGAATGGGAAATGACTTGGGTATAGCCTGATCGCAGCATCATTTCCCGCACCCTATCTTGCATGAGGTACGGACCTTTGGAGCCGCCCAGCGGCGTGCTTCCCGCCGGATAGGCCTCCGGAATGAGTTCATAGCCATGAACCCGTCCGAGTTCCTCGATCAAATCCTCTTCACGAATGATGTCAGGTCGCCAACTCGGCGGAACCACCATCAGATCCTCACCCGATAGGCTCACGTCCATTCCAAGTCGGCTCAGATAGTTTTCTGCCTGGGCCGTCGAGATTTCCATCCCAAGTAAGATCACCGCTCTCGAAATTCTCAATCGAACCGGAGCAAAAGTCTGTTGACCAGGATAGAGATCGACAATGTTCGAAACTTGAATATCTGGCTGGGACGCCAACAGGAGTTCAGTGAAACGCTTCGTCGCGGCAACGACTCCGTCGGAATCGACGCTTCGCTCAAAGCGATAACTCGCCTCGGTTGCCAGTCCGAGTTGCTTGCGCGTCTTGCGAACCACCGTATTGACGAAGTTCGCCGACTCCAGCAGGAGGTTCGTGGTGCTATCAGTTACTTCGGTTTCCAGCCCACCCATCACGCCCGGCACGCCGACTGGCTTCGCCGCATCGCAGATCATCATCTGCCCCGCCAACTCATGCTCGATTCCATTCAGGGTCGTCAGCTTTTCGCCCGACTTCGCATCGCGAACCACAATGCGTCCTTCAGCCAACTTATCGCGGTCGAAGGCGTGCAAAGGCTGACCGAGTTCAAGCATGACGTAATTCGTGAGGTCCACCAATAGACTGATCGCTCGAACGCCCGAAACTTCCAATCGCTTCTGCATCCACGTCGGTGACGAATCCTTCGCGTTGACCCCAGAAAAACCGCGTACGGCGAACCTTCGACAAGATTCGGATTCGATTCGCGCTGTTTCGTTTTCGATTGAAAACGCTTCGGGCGTGTTTACATCTTGAAATCGCGCCGCAGCTCGGTTGTAAAGCGTCGTTGGCTGGGAGGCGAGGTCTTTCGCAAGGACTTCGCGCGCAAGCCCAAATACGCTCAACCCGTCCCCACGATTTGACATCACCTTGATGTCGAGCACCCATTCGCCGTCAACCTCCTCGATGCCTTCTAGCTCAAAACCGGCCATCGTCAGGAGGTCACCAATCTGGTGAGCCGTGAGAGCGGTCTCGACATAGTCCTGCAGCATCGAATAAGGAAATTTCATGCGAGGGATAGTTTACTTGAAGGGAACCGACGTCAGACTCCCGATAATCTATCCGATGCCGGCCTCAACAGGTGAAATCCTAACTGCCCTGAGTCAAGCGCTCGATATGGTTGAGGGGCAACCGGCAGGCCATGCGTTCCGCACGTCGAGAATTTCTTACGCAATTGCTCAGAAACTTGGACTTCTTAGCCAAAGCTGCACAGATGCATTCTTTGCAAGCCTCATCAAGGATTCTGGATGTTCAAACAACTCGGTCAGGATTCACAAGATTTTTGGCGGCGACGAACTCCTGAAAAAACAAGCGGTCAAGTTTGTCGATTGGAGTAATCCGGTCGATTCGATCAAATACGCGCTTTCGCACATTGAGTGGGGCGATTCCATTCCCCAAAAGCTTCAAAAATTTGCTTCGATCGTTGGTCCTCCCAACAAAATCATGAATGAAGTTACTCAGGCACGATGCACTCGCGGCGCGGCAATTGCATTGGAGTTGGGATTCAATTTTGAGGTCGCGGCTGCGATTCAGGCACTCGACGAGCACTGGGATGGCAAAGGATCGCCTAAAGGGCTCAAACAAGATGCCATTCCCGTCCTCGCCCAAATTCTCTGCATCGCCCAAACCATCGAAGTCTTTGTGACGACTTTCGGAATTCCTGCGACCCATGTCATGCTCGAAGAACGCAGGGGCCGTTGGTTTTCCAAGGAACTCGTCGCGGGCGCCGTCCATCTCCTCAACGAAGAAGCTTTTTGGACGGACCACTTTCGCCACGTACAAGGAGAAACGGTCGCTTTTCCCGTCGATACCCACGAACTTCAACGGGGGACGTCGTTGGACACCTTATGCCAATGCTTTGCGAAGATCATCGACGCCAAATCGACCTTCACGGGCGAACATTCGACGCGAGTAACCGCGTACGCTCTCGATCTGGCCCAATACTTCGGCTTCGAAAGCGCTCGTATCAAAACGCTGGAGCATGCTTCCCTTCTCCACGATATTGGCAAGCTCGGGGTGCCCAATTCGATTCTGGAGAAGCCGGGCAAACTAACGGATGAAGAATTCACAAGTGTGAAACTTCACCCAAAGTTCTCCGCCACCATTCTTTCTTCGATTCGCGGATGTGATCGAGTAACCCAAATTGCTTCCGCTCATCATGAGCGACTTGATGGCAGAGGTTATTGGCAAGGGCTTTCGGCAGAACAGCTTGATCTGGATATGCGAATCCTGACCGTTTCGGATGTATTTGACGCGCTGACGGCCAAGCGCCCCTATCGCGATGCCATGAGTAAAGATGAAGCCATCTCGCTCATGATGCGCGACGAGGGAACCGCCTTCGATCCCGAGTGCCTTCGTGCGCTGGAGCATTGCCACCTGCGAGATACCAACGGCGATCTCCTGCGAGCGGCTTAGCCACCTTCGAAAAAAATGGCGAACTGACACCGCCAAAGAAGAGGTGAAGTCCTCGCCCTGTGCCCTGCGTCCCGTTTGCCCTGTTCTCTGTGCCTTGATACTGAATCCTCCTTCCTCCTGTGTCAATAGGCAAATGAACAACATAAAACTTCTCGATGTCGATGTCCATCCTTTGCCGAATTTAACGTTCCGCTACGGAAAAAAAACCGTCGAAGGCTGCTTCACTAACGGGTATAACCAGCTACTAAAAGGTCTTTATGAATGATACAAATATAGCTAGCCAACTTCAGCGAGAAGCAAGTAATAGGCTCAAATCCGAGGCAAAGACATTATTCAGTAATCTTATACAAGAGAACCAATATGTTGGCGAAGTGTTCTCACTCGGATACGAAAATGCTTTGGTGCAAATTCATGATTTTCAGCGAAAACAAGTCGGAGGTATACCCAGTCTTAGCTTCCTTATTGCCACGCGAATCGACTTAGGCAAGGATATTGACTATCAAGAGGAGGACGCCTCAATTGTGTTACTTAGAGTGATGGACTCTGCTCCTCTACCCAATGAGCAGGAAGCCATTCGAATCCGAGTCGAGAGTGCCCAAAGGGTAAGCGGTGCAACCGATGCCCACTGGGATTCCAACGTAGCTATGGACTCAAATACTGCTCACTTACTCTCATTTGCGGGTGTAAAGTGCAGAATTATTGGAACCTTCTTTTTGGACGATAATCCCAGGGAATACGAACGAGGCTCCAACCCTTTAGTGTTGCGGTTCGGTAGCGACATCTCTAATTACTATCCGAATCGTGGATTAAAGGTGTACAAACCGAATGATCAAGCGCTCTCGGAAATTGTCAACTACGTTGATCCCGCTCGTAGCGAGGACGTAGCTCATAGAGTGCCGATTGGCAAGGTGCGGTACGCATCGACCAACCGGGCCTTCCAAGGAGTGGCAGACGTGCCCGTATTCATGACTCCCGATGACTTGTTAGCCCAAAAGACCGCATTGTTTGGCATGACCAGAACCGGAAAGTCGAATTCTACGAAGATCATTTTGCAATCTATTTTTGCTCTGAGATTTCAGACCCCAAGCCTTCGTATTGGCCAAATCGTGTTTGATCCAAATGGAGAATATGCCAATGAGAATGCCCAGGACGCGAATGGATCTGTACCGACCGCAATTAAAAACGTGTGGAGAATCAACTCTGATGGGAAAGCAGATGATGTAATAACTTACGGAATAACAAAACACCCGAGTGACCCAAAGAGAAAACTAATGTTGCTCAACTTTTATGATTCGAAGAATCTGGGGATGGGGAAGCAGATTATTGATGGGTTCTTGATACAGTCGGACAAGTACATTAGCAATTTTCGACAAGTAAATTTTGATGAGCCAGATAGTGTCGATCAATCGGCGATGACGCGATTCAACCGTCGAGTTCTCGTTTACCGAGCATTACTCGCTAAAGCTGGTTTTGATGTGCCAGAGAATCTTCGCCCGCAACTGGGCAAGTTGTTTAATGAAGCCCTTCGCAATGCGATGAAGGCAAGCAATGCACCAAATAAAACTGAGCACATTTCGTCGGCAGCCATCCTAGAGAATCAAAACCCTACGTGGAATCAACTCGCTATCGCTTTTGCAGGTCTCCAAGACTTCATAAGTCATCCCTCATACGGATATTCAGACTTCGACACCAAATACATCTCAAATTCAAGTTCAGGTGAGTCCTGGGCTGACGACGATTTGAAGAAACTCCTGGAAATGTTTAAGTTTGCAAATGGCTCTCGACTGATCGGTAAAGTGCGCGAACAGCATTCCGCATCTACAACGACGGACTATGTAGACGAAATATACGACGCTCTGAGTAGCGGAAAGCTTGTAATCGTTGACCAATCAAGCGGCGACCCGATGATCAATAAGTCGTCGGCGGATAGAATCATGTGGCACATCTTCTCGCAAAACCAAAGTAAATTCCGGCTGGCAGAGAAGATACCGGAGCTGTTGGTGTACGTCGAGGAAGCTCATAATGTTTTGCCTGGAGGCAAAGAAGACGATCTTCAAGACGTATGGGTTAGGACAGCAAAGGAAGGGGCAAAGTATCGAATTGGGTTAGTCTATGCAACTCAGGAAGTAAGTAGCATTCAGAAGAACATTCTGAAAAATACGTCGAATTGGTTTATTGGACACTTGAACAATACCGATGAGACGAGAGAGCTAACCAAGTATTACGATTTTGCCGACTTCGAGCCTTCAATCCGAAGGGCACAGGACAAGGGATTCATTCGAGTCAAAACGCTTAGCAATCTTTTCGTGGTTCCTATCCAGGTCGATCGGTTTACTGTTCCAGTAAGTAACACGCTTGGGAGCCAATCCTAATGCCCTATGAAGGAGAATTTGCGCAGTACAGGTCTATCAAGCGTCTAGCAGAGAGCGAGCGCGTTAAGAATCTTTTGGGATCGTACACTGTTCGATCCCAGTCAGATCTGACTCAGGACATTGCTTCTCTTGAAGGTAGTGATGTAGTACCCAGCAATTGGCTACCAAAGCTTGTGATGGCGGTGGATGGCTCACATGCCGAGGTACCCGTTCAGAATGGCTTCCCCGGTGCAGAAGCATCTTACGTAACCGTAGCCTCGGTCATTGTCAATTTAGCCAAGACGATTGAGCTCGATGAAAAGCGACCCATAAATCCGGTGGAATTTCGGACACTCGAACAATCCGACTCTATCGACTGTGCCTTACCTGGATGCAATGTCGTCGCTGATGGAGACGAGTCTGCGAAAGCGTCCTTGAGGAGAAAGTTGCTGGAGGTTCTAAAGTCGGTTCGAATGGCGGAAGGTGCAGAAACTCTCTTGGATACCTATCAAGTCCTGCTCAAATACAAACCTTCGTCTAGGCAGGACTGTCCTTTTGATTCTTGTCCAAACCCGGATGGAAAGTTCCTACCTGGCGACGACTGCTATGAATGCACTTGTGACTTGAAGCACGGCTTATTTTCAACTGACGCTCTTCGAATTCATGAAGGGATGAATCCAGTGGGCAGTAACGGAGCCATGTTTGCAGAAATCATGCAAGTGCTCGAAAGGATTTGGATTATTCATGTCCTCCGGACAATGGAGTCGCATGAGTGGTTGCCGTTGCTAAAGGATATGGCCATCGTGCTCGACGGTCCTCTGGCCGTTTTCGGTCATCCAGCTTGGCTTAGCAAGGCGATTCGGAAAGAATTGATCCGGATAAATACAAAGGCTCGGGCTGTCAATAACGGACAAGATATGTTGTTGATCGGCATAGAGAAAACAGGGGCCTTTGTTCAACACTTCGAAAGCCTAGATACCGGTCGGAAAGGTGAATCGGCTTTAATCCCACATCAACGTGTGGCCCTATTGACCGACTCTTACATCAAGAGCAACATCACCTTTACCACGAGTGACAAGTTGTACGGCCAAGATACTTACTTTGGGAGGAAGTTCCTGTACAAGACGAAATCTGGGGCTCGAATAGTAGCGATGGTTCCATTTCTTGACGAGATTCAGGAGGATACGCGTAAGGCTAGTGCAGACCTATATCCGAGATTGCCCGATGTCCTGAATCTCCTAGATCGTCTCGTTTCATCGCGATATCCCAATGCCTTAACTCCTCTTGTGTCGGCCCACGCTGAGGCGGCGATACCTATGAACTTAGGTAAGAGGGTGCTAGAATCCATCGCAAAAGAACTGATTGGTAATTAATGGAAGTGGTAACTGGTAGCGAGCGGTGGAGTCCCGTGGGGAGATGGTCAGGGTTGGGACCCTATTACGCCATGTTTCCAATCGATTTTGCCTTCCAAACCGTTCGAGAGTTTTCCGAGCCAGGTTCGCATATACTCGATCCGTTTGCAGGTCGGGGAACAAGTATTTTCGCTGCAGCCGCACAAGGAAGATCGGGAATCGGCGTCGAAATTAATCCTGTTGGGTGGGTTTACGGACAAACCAAACTTCACCCCGCAACGCAAGTCTCGGTAGAGGCGAGTCTGAAGCAAATTGCCAGTTCAAGCGTTTGCGTCCAGAAAGAATTGGATGAATTGCCCGCATTTTTTTCACGTTGTTTCTCCCAAACCAGCCTCAACTTCTTGTTGAGGGCTCGTAAACAACTGGACTGGAAGTACAATTCCGCCGACCGCACCCTAATGGCGATCATTCTTGTCAACTTGCATGGCAAGGCAGGGTCGGCCTTTTCCAATCAAATGCGGCAAGGGAAAGCAATGGCACCAGACTACTCGGTGAGGTGGTGGGATGCTCGAGGACTGATGCCGCCTGAACTTGATCCAGAGAAGTTCCTAGAGTCGCGGATCAGATGGCGTTATTCGAAGGGCTTCATTTCCGCAAAAAAGTCGCATATAATCCATGACGATAGTTTGATTGCATTGCCCGAACTTGCAAAAGATTGGAAACAAAAAAAGAAATGCGATTTGCTTTTGACTTCACCACCCTATTACTCAATCACGAATTATTACTATGACCAATGGCTCCGACTTTGGATGTTAGGTGGCCCCTCTAAACCTCAGAGTGGACTTGGAGCGAATAGGGGCAGATTCGACTCTAAAGACGATTACTGCCAGCTGTTAAAGGACGTATTCGCTTCCTCCGCTGAAATCATGTCCAAGAAGTCAATAATTTATGTCCGAACAGATGCCAGGGAATTCACGCTGGAAACAACGACGGAAGCCCTGAAGTTGGCCTTTCCTAAAAAGAAAATGGAGCATCACGCTCGACCGTTTGCAGCGCTTACACAGACTGCCTTGTTTGGGGACAAAACCGGCAAACCTGGCGAAGTAGACATAATTCTACGGTAAGGAAGAAGCCCTTTGGGAGCAAGGGCTTCTTTCCTATCGCGCCAACATCCCCCGGTTGCAGCTGTAAACATTCGCCTTCCCGCATTTCCCGTTCATCGTTGCCCGGTTCTCCCGAACCATGAACGCGAGGCGGTTCAGGATCGTTCGGACTGCCGCCCTCAGAGCGGAAGCGATGTCATCGCCCGTCTCGCCCCTAGACTGCACCCGAAGAATCTCGGTATTGACAGGCTCCGTCTTACCATCGTCCTCGGCACCTTGCGCCAGCAATCTGAACTTGCTCGGCGACGAAAATTGAGTTACCCAGACTCTAAGCTTCCCCAAACACCAAATTGCCCCACTGATCGTACGGATTCTCGTAGGTATCGAACGGGTCGCTGAGATCGACAAATTTCTGACGGTCGATTTGGGCGATATTCCAGTCGAAAGCATAGATCGGACTTCCCTTTCGCTTGGTAACCATCTCGACCAGCTTGCCGCGGCCCTTTGCTCGCGTATCTTGCGGAGGGTCCGCCTGGGCAACCATGATATCCAGATCGCGGCACATCCGCTTGGGCGTCAAGCCATAGAACAACGATTGCGCTGGGTCGATGTTGTGATATTCCAAGTCGACCGAATGCAGGGCATCGTCGCTCCAGTCCGTGCCTTCCGAAGCGATGTACTGCTCGCAAATCTTCTTCTTGGCAACCCAGTCGAGCCGGTCGTCCATCACCATCGGGTCTTTTTCAAGCTGATCGAGCGTCGCTTTCCATTCGGAGAGAATCCAATCGGTCTGCTCGCTCTCACCACTTAAACATTCAGCGGCTTCGAGATAGCGTCGTTGTATTTCGATCGCATTCGCCCAACTGCCGTCGAGCATCTCGACTTTCCATTGGTATTTCTCGTCACGAGAGATGTCACGAATCGCGCCAAGCGGATTGGCGAGCAAGCATGAGGCGTCGACTAAGCCCGCTTCACAAACGCGAATCGCCAACATCGTCGTCCCGACCTTAAGCGCATAGGCATATTCGTTTTGGTTCGCCTCGCCAAACAATAAATGCAGCCGAGTCATGCCATTCTGCGAATACATCGTCTCCCACTTAGGATTGATCAACGCCCGGTTAAAGCGAACTCGCGAGGCAACGGTTTTCAGAATATGGTCGGCCCTTTGACTGAGCTGAAACTTTACCGTAGGGTCAGCCATGACGCCGTAGACATGCGAAACCCAAATGTAATCGATTGGATTTTCGTTCATCTGTTGGGCGGAAGGAGCTTCTCCACTGTAAAGAATATGCCCGCCAACCCGCCCCACTCCCGCGTAGATTTGACGTGTCACCAAGAATGGAACCAGAAAGTGAACATTTCCATTCATGAGTTCATCGTGGGCCTGCGCAAGATAGTTTTCGTGGCACCCAAACGTATGTCCGCCAAAGTGATCGATCGAATTATTGTAAATCGACACCGAGTCTTGCAGGCAGAGGTCCTTGATCGCCGAAACGATCAAGCGTTGGCCCGCCCGGTCGTTGGCCACCAAATCTTTCAGTGACCGGCATTCCGCGGTCGCGTATTCAAGGTGAGAACCGACGGCATCAACATAAAGCCGCGATCCGTTGCAAAGAAAACCACCGCTTTGGGCAGGTTCGAAGACATCGTCGCGCGCATGATAATCGATGGCGCCGATCTTCCGCTCAAAAAAGAGGTGATCCTTAATCTCCTCGACCACGTCTTCGGGACGCCCGAGGTCATCGTCCATCACCAGGCATCCAAACTCGGTCTCGACTCCAAAAATGCGGTCACTGGAAGCTGACATAACAACTATCTCATATTACGTCAGCACTTCGACAAATCTCTCACCATCGAAATCAGCGGCGATCTCATAAAGGCATTTCAAAACATGGTGCCATGGCGTGCCAGGCTCGACTCCCCCTTCGCGCAAGCAGGCCACGCTCCAACCCCAAACTCGAAAGGGTTCGACACGCAATGCGGCGGCGACTTTGATAACGCGCTGTCTAAATTGCTCGGGAGTCATTCCGCCCACCGTTGCAAGAGGATTACGGATGTAAGCCGCCCCTTCAAACGCACGATCTCCCTTTAATCCCTTGGCGTCGATGACTACCCAGCCCAGGTTGTGCTTGAGGATGTTCTCATGATGGAGGTCCCCATGCAAAAATCCTTCATCGCTGGTCCAGGCGATTAAATGACTGCATAGCCGATCCTTCATGTCCACATAGTTGCGAAGGGGCATGAGTTTGGGTTCCAATACGTGGCCAGGAGTTTCGGGGCCATATGGCTGAACATAAAGCCCAGGCTCACATTGCTGGATCCGCCAAACCAAGTCTCTCCAAACTTGGATCTGCTGATCGTCGCTAAGCCCCGTTTCGTTGAGTTTGTCGCCCGGGACCGCCCGTTCCATGATCATACTGCCGTCGAGTTTGTTTCCCACCAGCAGGTTCGGGCCAATGCCGTGATGGGCAAGAAGAGCCTGCATTTCGTATCCCGAAGTCATCTCTTCGCCCTGAAAAGGCACCTTCAAGACCCGAGTTTCGTCAGCCCAAACGTACGAGCAATGCCCACCGGATAATTCTTCGGTAGGAACAAATTGGCAGGCATCCACCATCCGCTGGGCGGACTCGGGAATGGCCCTCAAAGCGGCCTCTTCTTAATCTCTGCCCAGCGGCGTGGGTAAATCGCCGGAGTCGCCTTTACTTTCTTATAGATGGGAAAGACGCGAACAACACCCGATTCATTAAGTGGAAGCTGTCGCACCTCGACGAGTTCCAGCCCCAATCGCTTTGCGGTCGATTCCGAGAATTCGTCTTGGGGCGTACGCATGGGGATGATGTAACCGCCAATGGTACAAGGACGCGCAGATATTTCAAGTTGGATCGGCAGAGGCGCGACTGCCCGCCCAGTCACGATCTCAAAGCATTCTTGCATGGATGTCTCTTCGACTCGACGGCTATCGACTTTGAGGTTCGGCAATAACTGACTCTGCAGAAAGGAGAGCATTTTGCCATTCGAATCGAGGCCCGTCACGCGCCAATTTGGAAAGGCGCACGCTAAACACCATGACGGGAATCCTGGCCCCGTTCCAATATCGAGGAGTCTTGGCCGTTGGTTGATGCTGGCGATCACCGAGCCGAGAAGCAGCGAATCAAGAAAATGCCGAATCCAGCATTCGTCTCGCGGAACGCGTGTCAAATTTTTGACTTCGTTCTGTCGATATAATTCGTCCTCGAAAGCCTCAAACTGTGCGACTTGTTCGGGTGTCAACTCGATTCCCAAACTTCGTGTTGCGGCAAGAAATGGCTCCTGGTTCACTCAACAAGAGTGTATCCCGGATCGATAAAGGGATTCGGCACAAAACTTGCGGATATAGTTATGGATAGCAGGAGCCTACATTGTTTTTTGGATTTATTTGCGCGATCTCAACTGGATTTTCAAACGCTCATCTTGTTCAGCTACCCAAAGTTGAAGGGCTCCCCGCCCCTCACCCACTGGCAATCTCAGCTGACGGAAGAAACGTCGTAGGCCAATTTGCCCCGGGCAATCCGTTTTTGTGGCGCGGCGGTTCGATCATTCGATTCCGTCCATCTTCGGACCAAAATGTTCTCGATCAATATGCCGTGGCCGCTTCGTTTGACGGAAAGACTATCGTTGGCCGCGCCGGTGGCGCCTACGTTTGGACCCGCGGAAAAGGCATGAAATTGATCGGGGACGAGTCTTCTTCGGCGCACGGAGTCAGCGAAAAAGGAACGGAGGTTGCCTGTCAAGTTGATGGCAAAGATGGCATTCGTGGTTTTCTTTGGACTCCAACCGGAAAAATCAATTTCGATTCGTTCTCCCCAATGTGCATTTCGGGCGATGGAAAAGTTGTGGCCGGCATTCGAGTCGAACATGGGTCGGTCAAGGCGTATGAATTCAAAAATCAAGTCGCCCAAGAACTTCCAATCCCGGATGAATTTACCGATTCCAGTGCCTTCGCGACAAACAAGGACGGCTCTGTCATCGTTGGCAGCGTCACGAACGACAAACGATCGTCGGCGGGGCTCTGGAAGAATTCCAAATTTCTGAAACTCATGGACCTAGGACAAACGACGGCGGTGGCAACCTGCGTTGCGCGCGACGGATCTTTGATCGGTGGTTACCTCGGAACGGAAGCCGCGCTCTGGACATCCGATGGCAAAGTGAACTACTTGGAAATCATTTTGCGAACGTCCGGAGCAAATACAAATGGCTGGAAATTTGAAAGCATTGACGGTATCGCGAAGGTCGGCAAAACCGTTTATGTCACCGGCTGGGCTCACCTCAAAGGAAACGAAGCCGGATATTGGGCGAGTTTTCGCGTGAAATAACGCAACCGAAAGTACTCCCCAGAGTGTATAAAGAGGAATGCGAATTTACCGTGCGCTCCCGTTAGCTCTCGTCTGCCTTGCTGGCTGCGGTGGGCCAAGTCTTGTCGGAAAATGGAATATGTCAGGAGCAGGAACCCCTCCTGGCTCCACGGCCACAACCGATTTTACGGCGAACACCTTCAAAACGAATTTCGATTTTAACCAGGGCGGCATGTCCTTTCACGTTGATGTTTCGGGCGACTACACGTTCGATGGCAAGAAATTGCGAATGACCGGAAAATCCTTCAACATCGATGATTCGAAGTTGCCCGCTGCGATCAAGTCTCAGATGGGAGCCGTAAAGGGCATGATGGAAAAAGAGATGCTCAAGACGGACGAAAGCGAAATCAAAATCGAAAACGATACGTTTACGATGACGGGCCCGAAAGGCACGATGACCTTCACCAAGGTCAAAGCCTAAAATTCGGAACCCGCAAAGCCCGTCAAAGCAAAAGCTTCGACGGGCTTTTTCTTTTTATTTATCGAACCGGCCATGTCGGCAGCACACGCGCCAACGGTTTATCCGACCGATAACCCAATTCATACTCTGCCTGCATGATCGTATGAATCTCGTGCGTTCCTTCGTAAATCATCGCGCCGCGTGAATTTCGGAAGTACCTTTCAACCGGAAACTCATCGCTAAAACCATAAGCGCCATGAATCTCCACCGCTTTATTGGCTGCATCGAACGCCGCCTCACAGTTGGTCCACTTGGCCATCGAGCACTCGCGCGTATGGCGTTGCCCGGTGTTCTTCATCCAGCCGACCTGATAGTAAAGGAGCCGTCCGATATCCCGCCCTTTCACCATCGAGGCGATCATTTGTTGAACAAGCTGCTTTTTGCCAATGACTTCGCCACCAACAGATCGTTCGTTGGCATACTTCACGCAGGCATCCAGACAAGCCGTAATGATGCCGACGGCTCCTGAAGCGACCGTGTAGCGGCCGTGATCGAGGGCGCTCATTGCGACCTTGAATCCGTCACCCTCTTCGCCGAGCATATTTTCCGCGGGAACCCGCATGTTGTCAAAGAAGATTTGCCCCGTATTCCCCGCGCGAACCCCCAGCTTGCCTTTAATCGCTTTTGACGAGAATCCGGGAGTGTCTCGATCCACGATAAACGCCGCATAGGGTGCCTTGGCGTCCGTTTGGGTTAATCGAGTAATGACCAAAAATTGGTGGGCATAGTCCGCCAAGGAAATCCAAGTTTTCTCGCCGTTGAGAATATACGAATCTCCATCTTTGGTCGCTGTTGTCCGAAGGTTGGCCGCGTCGGAACCCGCGTTTGGCTCGGTCAAACCGAACCCGCCCCACCGTTTGCCTTTGGCAAGATCAGGCAGCCAGCGTTGCTTTTGCTCCTCAGTTCCCCATTGCAAGAGTGTCAGCGAATGAAGCCCAGAGTGGACTGACATAACGACTCGCGCGGTCGAATCGGCGCGCTCAAGCTCCTCGCAGACGATTCCGAGCGAGATGTAGTCTGTATCGCTTCCGCCATACTTGGCAGGGATCGAAATACCCATCAGTCCCGCTTCCGCCATCTTTTCTAACATTTCGGCATCGCTGCGGTGCTCGCGATCACGTTCGGCGAGGCCAGGCAACACCTCGTTCTGGCCAAACTTATAAGCCATTTCACGAATGAGTTCGTGCTCTTGCGTCAGGGCAAAGTCCATACCTGTAGAGTGTACCGGAGGCACAAAAAAAGCCCCTCGCATTGCTGCGAAGGGCAAGAGGTTTCCTGCTTTCTTTTTCCTTTCTATTTGATCTTAAGTTTGATGGTCTTGACTTCCTTGGTCGTCAAGTTCTTGGCAGTAATCGTTCGGAATCCTGCGGTCGCAATCTTGACCGGGAATTTCCATCGTCCGTTTGGCTTGATCGTCCCCTTCATCGATGGCTTGTTATCCACGAGAAGAACAACCTTGTCACCGGGCTTGCCTTTACCGCCAATTTGAATCACTCCATGAGGCACGACGTTGAAGTTGGCATAGCTGCTGATTCCGAACGGAAGTTTCCCGGCTGGCTTGGCCGCGACCTTCGTCGGCTTCTTTCCGCCTGGGTTTGCATCCTTGATACCGTTCGCTTTACGATGGACTTCGGCGTTCGGATCTTTTGGATCTTCCGCCACTTTCACAGCAGTCTTCGGCTTGACCGCTTCGGTGGGCTTCGATGTTTCCGGCGTCAGCTTTGTCGCATCGTCCGGATACTTCACATCATCATCCGAATCAAGCGGCTTGTTCGCGTCAGTATCTTCGGTTCCTTCCGGTTGCTTCTCAGCGACCAGATCAGGTCCCTTTTCCGGCGCCGGATTCTTTTCGGATGACGACTTAAAGTCAAGTTTTCGAAGCACTCGTTCGCCCTTCGCGTCTTTGTATTCGGCAACGAGCGTATGGCTGCCCGCTTTCTCAACGTCGATATCCTCCAAAAAGCTGCCGTCGCCCTTGTTCGCCTCAAGCGTTTTAAGCTCTTTTCGATCCAGATACAGCGTGACGTTGCTTCCCTTTGGCACCAAACCTTCGACCCGATAGGTTCCAACCCCGTATTCCGAGGCTTTCGATGGGCTGGTGATCAGCAGGTCGTTTTTGGATTGATCCGACTTCGCGTTGGCTTCAGCATTCGCGGCTTTCGGATTCGTCTGATAGGTCATGGCGAGCGCTGAACCCAGCGACAGAACCGCCACGACTCCCTTAATGAGCTTCATTTTCATGGTGAACGCTCCCGTTAGTCCTTTTCACCCGAGGCAAACAGAGCCGCTTCTCGTCGCCATTTCATGACGTCGATCTGCTGCCAGTTCTGCGGTTCGATAATCTCAGTAATTCGGCTCGGAGACGACGCGGCTAGTTGGGCGAACGTCTTGATCCCGGCTTCATAAAGCTTGGACTGATAGATTTGTCCAATGCCATCAATCTTCTCAAGCGGGTCCTTCACTTCCAAAATGGGTTCTAGGGAAGACTCTACGCGAAGCGCAGGGCGATCATCCAGCGCAGGTGCCGTGGCTCCTGCCGGAGAAACGCTGGTCTTGGCCACCTGATTCTCGACAAGTTTAATTTCAGGACCCGAATCTGCCGAAGCGACCGCAACGAGCGGCTCTTCTTCCTCAGCTTCCTGTTTTTCGGCTGCTGGGGCCGTGAGTTCGGCTGGCGTACTGACGACCGTCTCGGCGACAACTTCTTCAAAAACTTCTTCGGGTTCTTCAGCGACAACGACTTCTTCCGCAACGACGGGTTCGACGACTTCGGGTTCGGCTTCAAGTTCTTCTGCGGCCGACTCAAGTTCCGCAACCGGTTCGACGGGAGCCGTCAATTCCGGAGTCGTCGGAGCGGCCGGCTTTGGCGAGGCCCCCATCACCGTGTCATACATCTCAGCTTTGGCCTTATAGTCTTCCAACTGCTGAAGCGCAATTGCCAATCGAGACTCAAGATCAGCTTTCTCAGAAAGCTGTTTTTCCAAAACTTTCACGCGCAATTCAGAATCGGCCGTATCGCTAACGCTTTCAAGCTGCTGAATCTTCTCCTCAAGCTGTCGAGCGTAAGCGTGAACTTCATTGACCTTTGCCTGATTTTCTTGAGTCGCGTCAAGATCGGTCTGAAGTTGTGAAATGACCTTTTCGTAGTCCGAATTCGTAACGCCACTGTTGCCCTTTCCGGCAAACTTTTTGTCAAGAAAAAACCAAACAGCGCTCGCGATCGCTGCACCCACTAGTACGGATGGAATTGTCGTTAGCTGACCCAAATCAAAGTTCATGCAAAAACTTCCTCTCAGATTCAATTGTCGATTCGCGGCGACTGCTTTTTTAGGGTAGCGCAAAAAAAAACCAAATCTCTCGGTTCAAGAAGGCCATGTTAAGAATTTGCGCGGGTAAACAGCAGTTACGACGATGAGGGGATCAGTACTTATTCTTGCGTTGCTTTCAGCTAACGCTTTCGGCCAGTTTGAAACCGGCGAAAAGAAATATCCGGTCATGAGCGAAGGACCTCTGGCGGATATTCTCAACCAACTTCAACCGCGCCAACTTGGCCCGACCAATATGGGCGGGCGTATCATGGATATCGCCGTTCAAGAATCGAACAGCAGCATCTTCTATGTGGCCAGCGCCTCAGGGGGACTGTGGAAAACGACCAACGGCGGAATTTCATTCAACTGCGTTTTTGATTACGGAGGGAGTGTCAGCATGGGCGCGATTGGCCTCTCCAAATCCAATCCGAACATCATTTACCTAGGCACGGGGGAGCAATCAAGCCGGAATTCAGTCGCCTGGGGTGACGGCGTTTACAAATCAGAAGACGCCGGCAAGACCTGGAAGCATATCGGCCTGACCGACACGCGCCACATTTCAAAAGTCGTCGTCGATCCGCGAAATCCGAACATCGTCTACGTTGCCGCTTTAGGGCGACTATGGGGTCGGAATCCTGAGCGCGGCGTCTACAAGTCCGTCGACGGAGGCAAAACGTGGAAACTCGTCTTTACGAAAGGCGAACGGGCAGGCATCATCGACCTCGACATGGACCCGACCAATCCAAATGTCCTCTACGCATGCGCTTGGGATCGCCTTCGACAGGCCTATGTCTTCCGCGATGGCGGCATGGATTCGGGAATGTACAAGAGCACCGACGGTGGAGCAACCTGGCACCAACTCAAAGTTGGTTTGCCCACGGGTGACCTCGGTCGAATTGGCATCAATATCTATCCCAAAAATCCAAACATCTTGGTCGCAACTGTCGAGTATCGCGTGCCGGGCGCACCGGTTAAGGTCAGCACCGACGATGATGAAGAAGAGGAAGGCCTTTTTGACAATCAATATGCCATGCAAGGTGGCGCGCCCCAACAAGACAAAGACACCAAGAAAACGGGTTCGAAAAAACCAGAGCAAAAGAAGCCCGAACCAAAACCAGATCCACGGTTTCAGGGTGTCCCGCGAGACGTTCAAATGAATGGCGGAGGACTATTCATCAGCAAGAACGGCGGAAAAAGCTGGGAGCTTGTCAAACAGATCAATCCGCGCCCGTTTTACTTCTCGACTCCCTTGATCGATCCCAACCACCTCGACACAATTTATGTGTGTGGAATGAACTTGCACCGTTCGGACGATGGTGGACAAAAGTGGACTTCGGTCGCGCCCAACACCATCCACGCCGATCATCACGCCCTCTGGGTCGATCCCAAGGACTCAAATCACATCATCACCGGATGCGATGGCGGCATTTACCAATCACGCGACCGCGGCGACACCTGGCAACACTGCAATCAGCTCCCAATCGGCCAATTCTATGCCGTCTCCTTCGATGGACAAATACCCTACTGGGTCTACGGCGGATTGCAAGACAATGGAGCCTGGGGCCTCCCTACCCAGCATTCGCGTGGCAACGTCGGACCTTGGGATGCCGTGAACTTGAACGGTGGCGATGGCTTCTACGCAGAAGCCGACCATGTCGAGTCGGAATACATCTATAGTGAAAGCCAAGGTGGTGCCGTCCAACGCCTCAATCGCAAGACTGGGCAGCGTCGCGGCATCCGCCCGTCAATCGCTGGTCAGCAGCTTCGATTCAACTGGTCGACGCCGATTCACATCAGCCCTCACGACAACAAAACGATCTACGTTGGCTCGCAATACTTGATGAAGTCAACCAATCGCGGCGACACGTGGAAGCCCATTTCGCCCGATCTTACGACCATGAGCCCACGCAAGATCGACACGATCGAAATCGCCAAACGCGTCAGCATCAATCCTGAAGCAACGGGCGCTGAAAACCACTGCACGATCGTGACGATCGACGAATCGCCGATGGAGGCAGGACGCATCGCATGCGGATCAGACGATGGCCTCGTCAATGTCACGCTCGACGGAGGCAAGAACTGGACGGACGTCACCGACAACCTCCCCGGCGCACCCAAAAATCTTTGGGTTAGCCGCGTGACGTGGTCGCATTGGAAGAAGGATCGTCTCTACGTCTGTCTTGACGGACACCGCAGCAACGACTTCAAACCATACCTGTACGTGTCTGACGACGCCGGAAAAACCTTCCGATCGCTCTCCGCTGGCCTTGCCGACTGGGATTGCCTTTACGTGGTTCGTGAAGGCGAACATAATCCGAACTTGCTACTGCTCGGCTCAGAAATGTCGCTCCGCTTTAGCCTCGACGAAGGAAAGTCTTGGAGCCGCCTACGCGGTTCGTTCCCGACCGTCGCCATTCATGATCTCAAGGTTCATCCCGTCATGAAGGACCTCGTTGTGGGAACCCACGGTCGCTCAATCTGGACGATCGATATCGCGGCGCTCGAAGGCATGACGCAGGGAGTTCCCAAAGCGAATACGTTGCTGGGGACCTCTCCCGCGATTCAGATGCCCTTCATCAGCGGCGATCCGCTCGATGGCGAGCTCTTCTTCCGAAGCCAGAATAATCAGCCACGAGCCCGAATCTATTACTACCTCGCTGAAGATGTTAAAGATGACTCGACGGTATCGTTGATGCTAAAAACTCCTGAAGGAGCCGAGCTCTCGCTGGCAAGCGGAAGTGATTTGGCCCTCAAGAAAGGTCTCAACCGGTACGACTGGAACCCACGAATTGGAGGCTTGGTCGCCCCGGCCGGAAAATACGAGGTCACCCTAAAAATCGGCAAGGAAAAATACACGTCCACGCTCGAAGTTCTCGCCCAGAAGACCTTCTAGTAGGTAGCTCAATCCTTCCCTCCGATCGCCTCGGAGGGAAGAACTCAAAACTTTACGCTTCCCGAGATCAGCCCATGAGCGGTTGCCGTAACAGCAACGGCGTGCTTGGTCGTCCCGGTCCGCACCAAAACCGAAGCAACTCCCATTTGGCACGTCGAGTGATCCTCGCCACCAAAGGTCGCGCCGGAAACTGAGAATTGAATCGTTCGGGAATCAGTTAGGTTTACAACTCCGTTGCGATCCACCACTGCCGCTCGTACGAAAACCAGATCGTTTGATCCAACTGGAACCCCGAGTATGTCGCACCACACCTTAAGATGATGCGGAGCGTCGGCAGTCTTTGCTTCATCCTTGACCACAGTTCCGTTGAAGGTCCCCACCACTTGAAGTGTTCCGCGCTTAAACTCAACATGCTCAAAAACCACAGGGGGATGTTCAAGATTTTCGGTATTGGTACCGTCGAAAGGCTTTGCCTCTGAGTAGCCACTCGTCTTTCCCTTTGTTGGCTTGGCGTGGGCAATTTCTTTTCCATTGACCTTCAGTGTCACTTCGTCGCAATTGGTGAATACCACCACTTTCCGCGTGGCCGCGCCCGGTTGCCAATCCGCCGCCAATTTCACCACGGGCTCTTTGCTTGACTGGCTCTTATAAAACCAATAGCTGGGCTTGGGACGACGGAAAAGGTCGGCCAGCCCGCTCGCCGAAACCGAGAACTCCCACGGTACGTTATGATCGAACATTTCCCAGGTGCCAAAGCCCATCGTCCACGGCAATTGTGGGCGGAGGCGATTCAGAGACCATACATGATTCCACGTTTCCTGAAGGAGCTTAGTGAGGCCATCACGAATCTGAACTCGCGACGTACTATAAGCGCCACCAAACTCGTAGTCGCCGTACTCACGCACATACCCTGGCTTACCGGGAACTGCATCTTGAGGGCGACTAAAGTCTTCGTCCTTCCATTGGTTGTAAGGAATGTCCCACGGAGAACCAGGCTTGGCGTCTCCTGCAACCAAGACGTCAGGACCAAGAACGGTGGATTTTGCCGCATCGTACCATTGCTTCGCGGTTTCATTGTCGGGATACGTCTCGTTTAGGCTCGCTTCCCACCAAGCGACGCAAGGATGCCGGGCATCCCGCTGGATCATCTCGCGAATATCTTGGAGAACTCGAGTTTGAAAACGAGGGTCTTGGTTGATGAACTGCCACCCAGGAATACAAGGGATGACGAAAATCCCAAGTTCGTCGCAGGCATCGAGAAATTCTTCAGACTGCGGATAGTGCGAAAGCCGGACGATATTATGACCAGAGTCTTTGATTAGTTTTGCATCGCGCCAGTTGGCATTTCTCGAAAGCGCCGGCCCAACCCAGGGATAGTCTTGGTGGCGGTTGGTTCCTCGCAATTCAAGCGGTTGCCCATTCAGCACAAAACCTTTTTCGCGGCTGGTCTTGACGTCGCGAACTCCGAACTTTTGGATACTGGCATCGACGAGTCGTCCTTTCTCAAAGATTTGGGTGGATAGGATATGCAAAGTTGGCGATGTCGGAGTCCACCAGTTCTTCACCTCCTTCATCAACCCGTATGATGTAAAAGTGTGTGACGTATGAGGGGGTATTACAAAGGCGTCTCCCCCATCAAACTTAAACATCTCAGATCCCGTGGTGTACTGATTCACTGAAATAGATTTGGGCTGGTCGGAATCATTGCGAACAATGGTGATTCCATGAAGCCCCATCACGTTTTCCAACTGCTTTGTTTCGACGAAGATGCCCCCCGGACTTCCGTCTGGCGTAATCGGCGAAGCAATATGGACGAGATTTCGAATCCTCAACTTCGCCTCGCGATAGAGGCCACTGCCGTACATAAAGTCTAAGTCCTGCTGAGGCTTTCCGGGTGGAACCAGAGGATTGTCGCTATTGTCGACGCGCACCAACAGTTCATTCTTCTCCTTGAGCTTGCCCGTGACATTCGCAACCAGGGGCAAATAGCCACCGCGCCGGGTAGACATATGCTCACCGTTCACCCACAAATCCGAAACCTGCATGGCCCCGCCAAACTCAAGTTCAAGGTATTGACTGAGTTGTTCCGGCAGCAGATCCAGCGTCCTTCGATAATAAGTCACCCCTTGCCAAATTTCGGGATTGTCAAGCGGGCGAATCCAAGCGGCATGGGGGAGGGTTGCGGACTTCCAGTCGTTCGTCTTGATCTTTGCCAATTCAGCGTCTTTGATTTTCTCAAGCTCTTCGCCGTGCAGATCAAATCGGTCGTCGCTCGAACTCACGGATGCAATGTGATATTGGCTCTCCCAATCTTGCTTCTGCTTTTGATCCAGGGACCGTATCAATCCGATTTCGGAGAGGGCGAGAAAGGGTTCGCCGGATTTCTGCCCGTCGGTAACCACGAGGCGTAAATATCGCCCTTCGTGAACGGCAAAAGTCTTTTGAAACAGAGCCGAAGTATTTGGAACGGCATCCGCAACGATTGGAGCCCCCCAAGAATCGCTTTGATTCGAAAGGAAAACTTGAATATGATTCGGTTTTCCGTTTTGTGCGCCGGATTGTCGAGGCAACAAGCGAAAACCGACCGCCTGTATTTTCGCCCCCAGATCGATGACGAGCTCATGGGGATACGGAGCCGCATTGCCCTGCCATTTCGTATGCCAAAACGTGTTGGGATTTCCGTCGAATGCTTTGCTCGCCGGAGCATTTTCAGCTTCAGTCTCTTCGCTCGAAACGCGAAGAACCTTCCACGTACTGGTCGGAATCGCATCCGCACCCGTCCAAATCGACGGCGGATTTGAGAGACTCGCAAATCTCCAATCGTGATTCAGGTCAACATCTTGGCGTAATGCGATTGGGCTCATGGCCAAGATTAAAGCAATCGTCACGACAACCCCCACAACGAAGGAGTTGCAAACTCAAGAATGTTTCCGGCTGGATCGTGAAAATAGATGGATCGAGCCCCGTTTTGCCAGTCGATCTTTTCAATAATGGGCACACCTGCTGCCTCAAGTTTCCTTGTCCAGCCTTCGATTTCTTCTCGACTCGCCGCAAAGGCCAAGTGGCCCGGTCCCGTTGTTCCGTGGGCCGGAACCTCACTATCTTTTACGATGGTACGACTCGCTTTGAAAAGAATCAAAACGCTTCCTTCACAACGCAAAAATAAGTTTCTCTCAGACTCAAAAATGATCACGTCAAGGCCTAAAAGGTCAGCATAAAAGGCCTTCGCCGCCTCAAGGTCTTCAGCATAAAGGACAGATTCCAGAATCCGCACCTGCCGAGCTTACCGAATGGACAGTGCCGTTTCGAGTGAGCCGTAGGTACACTCTGCCCCATGGAAAGGCTGAATTCGGAAGGGATCGCTCGAAGCCAGCTTCTCTATGCCCTCGGCAATCGGAAGATGGTCACCCATGCGCGCAAGACAGATACTTGCCTCCTCTGTTGCCGACATGATGTCAACGAAGCGGGCCTGTGTCGTTGGTGCTACTCGTCGCTCGATTCGCCTGAGCTTCAAGCTGCCGTCAAGTGGACGAGCGGAATAGGGCCGTGATCGTTGCGACTCTCGTTCTTGCTTTTCTTGCCATTGCCGCTGGCGTGGCCTACTATGTACGCTCCTCTCAACGGTCGAAATTCTATCTTCACGCCGAGTATTGGGTCTATTCAGACAAAGGCGAATTGCCCAACCAAGACCGACTTATGGCTCGCCTCGTAGGGGACAATCCTTACATTCAACGGGGCCAAAATCCGATTGGAGCCGCCGAAGGGCTGCTTTTCAGCGATGTCCGACTCAAGATCGCCCTTCTCATTCGCAGCAAGAACCCGAACCTCTTCGAGTGGAGTAAGTTGCCGGAGTCGATTCCAGACCACCACGAATTTGTGAAGGATGTGGGCCGCTTAAACTCGATTATTCGACTGCAATACGGCAGTCCGACCAAGCTGAAAGACAAGCGTCACCTTCAGTTTCTAATGCACGCTGCGGATGCCGCGGCAGAACTGACCGAAGCGACGTGGATTTTCGACAAGATTACGGGATCATTGCGAACTCGGGCAGAATTGCAAGAAATCCTCCAAAGCAACTTCGACGTTACCAAAGCCGAATTTCACGTTCGGCTTCAAGAATCGGAGGACCAAACATTTCGATCTTTCGGGCTCGTAAAAATCGGCATACCCGATTTTGAAACCCATCCAGTACCCGCCGATCAAATGTCCCTGGTGCGCGACATCCTCGAAAAATATATTTCGCTAAGCTGGCAGCGGGGAGAGGTTTTTCCCGATCCGATCAAGGCCTATGACGACGAATTCATTCTGATCCAAAAGCGGGTGAGCCCCTCCCTGGTTCAGATGCGAATCATCCGCAAGCAAATGGCTGTCTAAAGATCAAAATCCGCAATCACAAAGGTGTGGTCGCTCGGCTTTTCCCGCTTTCTCGCCTCGACATCGATGATACAGGACGTGCATTTTTCGGCGAGATTTTCGGTCGTGTAGATGTGGTCGATTCGCCAGCCGATGCCCCGTTGGAGCGCGGCGGGAACCACAAAATCCCAAAATGTGTAATGACCCGCATCGAAATTGAAAAGCCGAAAGAGATCGATTAAGCCATGGGAAACGATTTTAGTGAGGCGTGAGAATTCGTCCGGGTGATGTCCAACATTCCCCAGCATCTTGGCCGAATCGAACACATCGTGGGGTTGGGGCGCAACATTGATGTCGCCCATCCACAGAAGCGGTAGCGACGAATCTTGAGCCGAAACGTAGTCGCTAAATTTCTCCAGCCACTTCATCTTGTATTCCCACTTCTCCGATCCAACCGTATTCCCGTTCGGAACGTAGGTGTTGATCATCCGTATGCCATTGATGGTCGCGGCGACAATACGGGCATCTTCCGGCATTTCAGGATCGCCAAAGCCTTTCGAAATATCCGTCATCGGATGTTTTGAAAGCAGCGCAACGCCATTCCAAGCTTTCTGCCCGTTCAGTGCCAGTTCGTAGCCGAGCTCTTCAAATTCGGCTCGGGGGAATTTATCGTCTTCGACCTTCGTCTCTTGAATTCCGAGCACATCGACAGGATTCTCCTGCAGCCATTGAACCAATAGCGGAAGTCGAGCTCGAACGGAAGCAGCGTTAAATGTGGCGACTCGCACTCGTTCATTTTAGCTTTTCGGATAGGTAAATGGGATCACTCGGGTTCGATCCTTTTCAACGAATCTCAACTCACACTTGCTGCCCAGTGGCTCAGTGGGCGTTTCAGCGAGAAGCGAAACTCTTCGATTCATTCCCCATTTGACCTCGGGCATGAGACTATTGCCGCTGGGAGCGCTTGGCCAAGCCGAAAAGGCGGCAAGAACTTGGTCCCAAGTCTCGCGAAGGACATCGGCAGGTTGCCGCTCCTGAATGTCCTGAACCACCCGATAGGAAACTGGCTGCCATTCTTGACCCTCCTGTCGCATTTCAATACGGACATTGTCGAGCGCATCTACCCGGGTCGAGTATTGAACATCCCCGTCAACCGGATCGACGGTGCCTAGTCGAGCCAACCGAATCAGTGTCAGCGATTTTGCCGCATATTGAGTTGAATATTGCTTCCAAGCCTTCGTGACCGAATCCTTCGTGTTCCCAGACGCTTGTTGATAGCCGAGCCATCGACTTAGCAATCCCGGAGTCAGAAAGATCGCCTCCTCGACATCGCGGACACGATCGCCGTCGAACCACTTGCCGATCACAATGCGCGCATCCTTTTCGGTTCGGTCGATTCCCTTTTTGCGGTTATAGATTTTTTGTCCTTCGTCAAAGTCGGCAGGAAGAGGCGATTCACCAAATCCTGTCGAAATCGTCAAGAAACAAATCATCGGCGTCATAACTTGCATTGTTGGCAGGTTTTCATAATCCAAAATAGTGAAATGGGTTATGACCTTGTGATTCGCGGAGGAACCATTATTTCTCCCCACGGGATGGAATCTCTCGACGTCGCCATCAGCAACGGCAAAATCGAAGCTGTTGGCGATATGACCACCATCGACGCGGAAGAGATTGTTGATGCCCACGGTCTTTACGTAATGCCAGGAGCCATTGATACCCAGGTCCACTTTCGAGAACCCGGCCTTGAGCAGAAAGAAGATTTGGCCTCGGGCTCGCTCGCGGCGCTCTGCGGCGGCGTGACAGCCTTTCTCGAAATGCCGAATACCAAGCCTGAAACGACAACTCCAGAAGCCCTAGCCGACAAGATTGCCCGAGCAAAGGGCCGTTGCTGGTCTCACTACGGATTTTTCTTTGGGGCCACCCCGAACAATGCCTCGAACCTCGACCAATATGAATCCCTTCCCGGAACTCCTGGTGTGAAGATCTTCGTCGGAAGTTCAACCGGCGATCTCTTAGTCGATCAGGAAGATGACCTTCGCCGCGTATTGACTCACGGTCATAAGCGGGTCGCTGTTCACTCTGAAGATGAGGCTCGCAATCGGGAGCGCAGAGCCCTTATCAGCCAGGACCCTCACCCGCGCGAGCATCCCTTTTTGCGCGATGCCGAAAGCGCCCGTCTTTCTACAGAGCGACTCATCAAGCTGTGCGAAGAAACTGGGCGTCCCATTCACATTCTCCATATCTCAACCGCTGACGAACTTCCCCTGATTGCCGACGCGAAAAAGCGCGGGCTTCCCATCACCTGTGAGGTAACCCCTCAGCATCTGTGGTTTGCTGCCCCAGAATGCTATGAGAAACTGGGATCACGCGCCCAAATGAATCCACCTGTCCGCTCTCACGAACATCGAGCCGCCCTCTGGAAGGCTCTTGACGAAGGACTGTTCGACGTCTTCGGCTCGGATCATGCCCCGCATACGCGCGAAGAAAAGGACCAACCCTATCCGAAGTCTCCCAGCGGCATGCCTGGGGTGGAAACGATTCTCCCTGCTCTGCTCACATTCGCGGCCCAAGGACGGATCAGTTATGAGAAGATTGTGCAGATGTTCTGCTGGACGCCTGCCGAGTTGTACGACATCCAAGGCAAGGGACGGATCGAGATCGGCTACGATGCAGATATCACCCTTTTCGCGCCGAACAAACGCTGGATTGTGGACGAGAAACAGTTGCACTCAAAGTCGGGCTGGTCACCTTACGATGGCGAGGAATTTATTGGCAAGGTCCAGTCGGTTTATATTGGTGGTCGACTGGCTTCGTTCGAAGGTGAACCCGTTGGCGATCCCATGGGACAGTGCCTGGTCTTTGGAGAATAGTGATGGAACTGAGAAATCAATTGCTTCGCATGGTGGAACATGAAAGGTTCGCGAACGCGCTTTGGCTCGACTTTCTTGACTCCTGCGTGACTCAGCCCGGAGGAGCCCAGCTTGCCGCCGAGTCTGATCAGTGGTTTTGGCACATCGGTCATTGCTACAAAAGTTGGTTTGACTGGCTGTCGGACTCGGAGACCATTCCAAACGAAAACTTGCGTCAATTTCTTGACGATATGTACGCCAAAATGACAGCCTATATCCAAGTTTGTCCTCTCGACGAAGAGCGCAAGAGGAGCCATCCCGATTATGGGACTTGGGCGTGGATCACAAGTGACGTGATCTTCCATGCACTGACACATGGCAACTATCATCGAGGTCATGTTCGCGCTCTTGCCGAACGATTTGGGTTCGATGAATGGCCGGATACAGATTGGGAAGTCTTTACGGGAAGAAGTATCGACGACAGTTCAGCATAATTTAACCACGTACGTGACTTTCGAACCCTAATCAATCTATACTAAATTGTCTAGTTTATAGATATGGGATGGAATTTCTGTGGATCACTTTGAAGAAGCGATTACCTTGGCCACGAGCAACAATGGGGTCGTCAAAATATGTCCTCCGGGATGCATCCATCTTCTTTTTGGAAGGATCACGCTCAATTTTGAGAGCCCTGCCGAGTTCCGAGAAATGGTTGAGTCAATCAAACAACAAGGCGCCGATGAGGAATTTGGCGTTTCCCTTGGTAGCCTAAAACTCCATCTTACTCCCGACGTACGCGAGGAAATCCTTGGACTCTTTGAAGACGCCATCACCGCTCTTGCTTGGTCGGATGGTGAGTTAAAATTTACGGACGAGACGCTCCATCGCTTCCTTCGCGACAATCAGTTATCTGAATAGGCTTAGCCTTCCTCGGCGGTATCATGGGACGGTATGCCGCAACTCATTCTTGTCCGCCATGGACAATCCCTTTGGAATTTAGAAGACCGCTTTACGGGTTGGGTCGATGTGCCACTCACCTCGCTAGGCGAAGACGAAGCCCGCGGCGCGGGCGAAAAGCTGAAAGGCGTCAAAGTCGATGTCGCATACACCAGCACCCTACAACGGGCCCAAAACACGCTTCGCTTGATCACCCAGGCGATGGGTATCGAAGTTCCGACCATTCGTGATGAGGCTCTCAATGAGCGACATTACGGCGATTTACAAGGTCTCAACAAAGCGAGAACCGCCGAAAAATTTGGCGCGGAGCAAGTCAAAATTTGGCGACGGAGCTTTGATATTCCACCACCCAATGGCGAATCGCTAAAGGACACGGCCGCCCGGACACTTCCCTTCTTTGACCGCTGCATCATGGGCGATATCGCCCAAGGCAAGAATGTTCTTGTCGTTGCCCATGGCAACTCGAATCGTTCGATCGTGATGCAACTCGATCAGTTGTCACCAGAACAGGTTCTTGAATTGAATCTTGGAACCGCAGTGCCCCTCGTTTACGACTTGAGTTTAGAGGGCACCGTTCAAGGAAAGACGATCCTTTAGGATCGACTTTCCAATTCCTTCGTTCGAACTTCGAGTCGTTCGATCTTTTCACTCATCTTGTTCAGGAGGTTGTCGGAAGACTCCTCCTGTTCTTCTTTTTGCTTGAGCATCCATGCCAGGACGCCTACCCCTACGCCGATGCCCATCAGCAAGGCGAACGTCTTTTTCATCTTCATAACTCTACCTAGGAATTACGAAAAAAGGGTTCCAGCCGTTGCTGGAACCCTTTTAACTTTTCCCTTCGCCAGACCTTTAGATCAGGACGAAGAGGGTGGTCGAGGCGCTTGCTCCAAGACCTGAGAGGCTACAGGTTGCCGTAACCTCGGTTGAGAGGTTTCGCGGTACGCGGTTCACCAAGAGCGTCACAATCGCCTTGTTCGAGCCAGCCGGAACCGTAAAGTTCACGTAGTTCTGACCGACTGGGAGGCTCACCAACGACGAGTTGGAGAACGTGATCTTACCGGTGGTCGCGACGGGAACGTTTCGGTTCACCGTTACCTGAATTCGGATCGTTGATCCTTGGCGAACGCGGTTCGTCGGCAGGATTTCGACCTTGATTGCTTCCGTGGCCTTGATCTCGAGCGTAGCCGTCACATCGGGCAACGTTCCAGCATGAGTGCTAAACGTAGCCGTCGTTGTGTCAGGGACGATCGGAGTCGTGATGTTGAACGTCGCTGTATCATTGCCCGTCGTGAAGACTGGCTGGGCGAAGACCACATCAGGATTGTCACAAGTGACCGGCATTGAGAAGCCCGGGATTGCCGGAGCGCTCAACACGATCTTACCGACCGCTGATTCTCCGCCGAAGACCGAAGATGGCGTGATCGTCATCGTATAGGTCAGGGCGAGGACGGTGAGATTCGTTGACTTAACGAGGCTCGGTACCGTCGGGGTCGGACCACGATAGGCGCTCACGGTTACGTCTTCATCGCCATTGAGAGCGAATAGACCGTGGACCGTGAAATCAACTTGGGTCAATCCTTCTGGAACGACGACCTCGCTGATCGGAACGCCGCTGCTATCGACCGGAGTGGCGATACCAGGTTTGTCGGTGTAGACGAAGACTCGCGCGCCGCCAGCCGGAGCTGCCGCTGAGAGCGAGACCGTCGCAGTAGCATCGCTACCACTTTCAATGGTGTCCGGATTGACCGTGATTCCGCTTACTGCCAACGCTTGAACGTTGAGGGTGGCAGCCACTGGGCCATCAATGACGACGTTCGAACCATTCACACGAGAAGCTTGAACAACTCGCGAAACGTCCGTCGATTCGAAAGGAACCGTAATCGTGAACGAGTTTGAAACGCTGGAGTTCGCTGGGATCGTGACCGTAGTCGGATTGACGACGTAGCCAGCTGGGCTGCCTTGAATCGCAATCTTGACCGTTCCTGCGGAACCAGTCTTACCATTGAGGTTGACGAAGCCCGTCACCGTGCCACCAGCCGCAACTGGGTTCGGAGTGAGGACCAACGTCGTGAGCTTGGCCGGGTTGATTCCCAGCGTTGCCGATCGAACAACACCCAAGAGCGTTGCATTGATGGTTGAGCTCGTCGTCGCATCGACACCCGTGGTGTTGATTGAGAACGTCGCATTATCAGCGCCTTCAGGAACCGTTACTTGATTTCCACCAGGGAAACTAACGACACCAGGAAGATCCGTCGAGAGGTCAACCACAACTCCACCAGCTGGCGCTGCAGCAGCGAGCTTAACGGTTGCTGTTGTCGAATTTCCACCAACCAACGAAGAACCGTTGATCGTGACTGAGCTCAACCACGGAACGATTTGAAGCGTTGCATTCTTCAAGTTTCCGGAGTAGTTGGCTTGGACTTGAACGTTGACCGGAGCGGTCACCGTTCGGCTGTAGAGGCTATACGTTCCCGAGGTTGCACCTGCAGGAATGATCATTGTTTGAGTCGTTGTCGACGTCGAAGGCGAGAACGAAGCTGCCGTGCCGTTATTCAACGTCAAGGAGATTGTTGCGCCACCAGCCGGAGCGGCTGCCGACAAGGTAATTGTTCCCGTCGCCGAAGGAGGATTAGCCAGACCTTGTGGGTCACCACCCGGAATCGGGCTTGGAGCAATCGTCATCGTCGAGATCAGCGGAAGCGACTCTCGGAAGCGAAGCAAGAAGCCGTCTCGTCGGAACGACATTCCGCTGTAAGCATTCGGATTACCTGAGAATGCCAGATCTCCAAACGGAGTCGTTTGGAAATAGCCGTCGGCTTCGTTTCGAGCGCCAGGTCCGGCATTCGGCTCTGGGAATTGCTTGAATGCAAGGTTCGTGATGAACGCGGAGTCAAGGCCACCTGTTCGACCGTTGACGTCGGGGCGCCACGTAAGAGTTGTGCCCGCATTGTTGATCAAACCATATCGTCGCCAGGTATCCACCCATCCATAAACCCAAACGTCGCCGTTGGTATCTACAAATGGAGCGAAGACGCCTTCATCGAGAATGCCGCCGATGTAGGTCGACATAATGACTGCGCTTGCCGTATCGTTGAGGATGAGAAGCCAACCGTCGTTCGTTCGAACTTCAGGAATAGCTGGCATACCGTAGGTCGCTCGAAGGCCACCAACGATCGGGATCGATCCGATAGCTTGTCGGTTGTCCGACTCATAAGGATCTGGAGGGGTAGCTGCAACCGTCTGATCGACTGCACTTACAACACCGGTAATGTAGGCGTTGCCGCGAGCGTCAACACCAATACCAGAAGCGTTGATGCTGCCACCGTTTCGGATATTCGTCGAGTAAAGGATCTGGCTGCCATCAGCCTTGATCTTCGTAACCGTAACGTAGTTTTCGCCGCTCGTGTTGATTTCACCAAAGACGCCCGAAGTTCTCGGGAAGTCGTATGAACTGGATCGACCAAGAACGTAGACGTTGCCCGAAGGATCGGTTGCGACGGTCGTTCCGCCAATATCAGTGCCATTTGCGGCATGAGTCTTAAAGAATCCTTCCGTGACATCATCCGAAGCGCCACCAACGAGACCGGACCAAAGCATGGAGCCATCGGCTGCCATCTTTCGGACCCAAATGTCTTTTTGTCGCTGAAGTCGACCGTTGGTGAAAACACCTGCGGTCGTCGCGAAGATCGTACCGGCTTGAGCCGTGTCCGAGTTGCCAGCTGCGTTAAGCGTTCCCGACAAGAAGAAGTTTCCATCGGAATCGTAAGCCGCGCCAGTCAGCGTCAGGCTATTGCCGCCGTGAACGATCGGGAGACCGCAGGAGCTTGGTGCCAAAGCGAAGCCAGTGGATTCGTTATAGTCAAGCGCTCCATAGAAACAACCGTAGGCGTTGCCTTGGAAGAGGCCAGTAGGACCAACATTCTTACAGGCGCCCGTCATCAGCAATCGAATCGTGCTGCCTGGCGTCGAAGTCGTGTCGGGTCGGATATTAAACGATGTGATCGAAAGAACGTCAGGATTTGCCGTGGTCGTTCCACCGAACCGGAAAAGAACCGGCTTAGAAGTGTCGCCATTTAGGAAAGGCGTCAAAACCGTCGAAATCGAAGGAGCAAATCGAACCAGCCACATATTGCCTGGTCGCGTATTGCCGCAGAACGTGTTCGACGTCGTCGAACCAAGCACCCAAACGTTTCCGAGCGGGTCTTGCTTGATGAAGTTCCCTTGCTCGTCGCCGGTTCCCGTCAGAAGCGCTGAATAATCGTGATTATAAACGTCGCCTTGAAGTCGAGAAACGAATGCTTCTTTGCCGCCGAGCGAGTTAAAACCAAACGGTCCATAAAGGACGGGATAGATTGCTGATCGCGTATAACCGGTTAAGAAAACGCTACCCGTGGCATCCGCACAGACACCACGCACTTCGTCAAAACCTTGATCGCCGCCGTAATAGGTGCCATAAACAAGCGGGTCGATAATGAGGTCACGGCTCTTGTCGTATGCGCCGACATTGAAGCCAATGTGATTCGCGTCAAGTTGCTTAAAGCTAACCGGAATCGCAACCCGCTTGCCATTGACAACTTGGTAGGCAAACAGGCCTTCCTGGAATCGATCACCCAGAACGGTGTTGATTTTCAGTTTCTTATCGGAGACAACCTTTGCGCTGGCGCCTTTGAAATTAAAGCGAACATCGCTCGGTTTTGCTCCGGGATGCAAGATGAAATCGTAACGAGGAGCCTTGCCGTCAAAATAGGCCACCGCATCTACGTTATCGTAGACACCGGTCAGTTGAACCTTTCGGTACTTCTGAGCCACGCCCTTTGCGTTATCCCCAACATAGTCAACGACGCCTGCCTCACTGGTACCGGAAGCTACAAATGGCTTTGCGCCATCGAAGAGCATTCCGACCGTGTGACCGGCGTACTGGTCGTTCCCCTTATCTGCGTTTGTCCGCTGATACTGGAAAACGAATCCTTCCTTAGAAACCCAAAAATCCATTCCGGCGGCATGACCACCGAACAGGGCTTTTGAATCCCATTGTCCAATATTTTTTGTGAACGTGGATGGACGGGCCTTCAACATGGATTGTCCACCCGTTGGAGTCGTCGTCTGCGCACTGACGAGCGAAGCCACTCCTAGGGTTAAGGCACCGAGCCAAACTCGATTGCTAATTGTTTTAGTCATAGACACTAACAAGACACCTCTAATATGCATCCAATCTGCCGAGGAAAGACGCACCATGAAGGCACGCGCATTTCCACCAGCTTTGCCATTATATTGCAGAACGTACGATTAAGCTAGTCCTATTGAGAAATCTGGACGAAGTTGCCGAAAGAATTGTTTCGTCCCTCGTATTTTTTCGTGGGTCCCCTCACTTTTCTTATGGCATTCCAACCTCAGATGTTTTGGAAACGTGCGTCTGAGTGGGCCAATGTTGCGGCAAGCAGTCCACCGGCAATTCGATTTGGGGTAGCAGCTTCTAAGGGTTATGAAAAACTCGTCATCATTCCTAACGACCCGACGTCAAAGGATTTTCTTGCGTCAGTTGAAAAGCTGACCAACGAGGCCTGTGTGCCCGAGACCCGTCAGGCGCATCTCGACGATGTGATTTCTGACTTGGAAACGACGGTTACGAGGTTTGCCGCACTTCAGAGACTCGCGATCGAAAAGAGTATCGGCGAGGTCTACGAAGGACTCCGCGATGTCCTAAAATCACTTGAAGGCGCCATTGCCTCAAGCGAGAATCTCGAACAAGCGACGGAGGGTGCCTCAAGCCGGCTGACCAGCCTTCAGCATGCCAAAAGTTACGACGAGGTTCTGCACGGGATCAAAAAAGAAATCTCGACGCTCAACAGCGCCGTCGAGAAGCATCGAGAGGATGCCAAGATCGTCCGCAAGGTTGCTTCGAAACACGTCGAAGAATTGCGTACGAAGCTCAAAACGGCCGAAAAAGCGGTACGAACCGACCACTTAACCAAGCTTGGCAACCGAAGCGCGTTCGACTTTCTGCTTTCGGTCGCGATCACCAAGATCAGCCAGGGAGAAAAGTACTGCCTAGCCATTTTGGACATCGATAAGTTTAAGCAAATCAACGATAATTTCGGTCACCTTTTTGGCGACGCCGCACTGGTTGAATTCGCGAAACGACTCAATGAGACTTTTTCGTTACCTGGTACTTCTGTAGTGCGATTCGGCGGAGACGAATTTGCCGTTCTGTATCGAGGTTCGAAAGTGCAATTTGAGGCTAAGCTCGAACGGGTCAACTCCGTCCTGGCCCGCTTGCCCATGCGATATGACGACGAAACAGTCACGCTCAAAGCAAGCTTCGGAGCCATAGAGCTGAATGCACGTCACACTCCCGAGAGCGCCGTCTCCGACGCTGACAATGCGATGTATTTTGCAAAACGCCAAGCCGCTTAAGCGTGGAACTCTTCGATTGCGTTAAGGGCGGCGATCTGCTGATTCGCCTTCCTTAACCGTTCGCATAGGAGCGAACTCAAATTTACCAAGGCTTTGACCGCCATCTCTGGCTCGTGCCTGAGTAGCGCTCGCAATGGCTCTTCGGGCATATTGACGACTTTACAGTCGGTTTTCGCGATGACCGAAGACGACCGGCGCTTATGGTCAAGAAAAGCCACTTCTCCAAAAGGCATGTTGGGCCTGATGAGAGCGATTGTGTCGCCCGTTATCCGCACAATTTCTGCCGTCCCGTCGGCCAAGATCATGAGGTCCGCCGTTTGGTCATCCTCATGAACGATATAGTCCCCTGCCCGAAAGTACTTAATTTCCGATATCGCGGCAATCTTGTCGATAAACTTTTCATCCATCCCCTCGGCAAGATAGCTCGTCGCAATAATGTTTTTTAAGTCCATTAAGACCTCATTATAGTTCGGTAAAGGAATCATATTTGGATAGACTGCGAAAATGGCGTTTGGGATCGTGTTCACGGGTAAAGGTCTGGTAGAAATTCGAGAATTTGCCCTTGGCGAACTCGCACCCAATCAAATCCATCTAAGAACAAGAACCTCTTTGATCAGCACGGGCACCGAGGGAATTTGTCTCAATCGCCTGTTTGATCCCGGCACTCACTTTGACCGATGGGTTCAATATCCTTTCAAGACCGGATACTGCGTCGTAGCCGATGTGGTTGCGATCGGGTCCGAAATTAAGGACTTCGTCGTCGGAGATCGAGTTTTCACCCGAGTGGTCCATGCATCCGAACACTACGTTGAGACCACTAGAGTCGTCAAAATTCCACCGGCTATCTCCGACGAAGAAGCTCAGTGGTCGGCCCTGACCATGATCGGTTCGATGATTCTCGATGCTGGGGACATTCGATTGCAAGACGACGTCGCCATTGTGGGTGCGGGCCCGGTCGGGCAAATGGCCCTACGGTGGCTCCTCGCCGCCGGATGTAAAGTCACCATTTGCGACACAGTCGAAATGCGGCTGGGAATGGCCGAACTCGCCGGGCATTGTTCCCCGCATCTGGGAACGGTTGAAACCTTTGGACCACATGTCGAGCAAGTCTTTGGCACAAAGCCACGCGTCGTGGTCGATTGTACGGGTTTTGCAAACGTCATGGAAAAAGCTCTCGCAATCCCACGCAACTTTGGAACAGTGATTCTTCTCGGCGATACCGGAACCCCCGCGGGCCAGCACCTTACCCCGGACGTTCTGACTCGCGGCGTACGAGTTCATGGCTGCCATATCAGCCATGAAACCTCAGATTGGCATGAAACGCGCATCATGTCAAAGCTCTACGAACTCATCCAGGCTGGGCGCTTCTCGTTGCAAGGGCTCAACACGCATTGCTTCTCGCCTCACGATGCGGCCGAAGCCTATCGATTAACCACCGAACGACGGGCGGAAACCATGGGAGTCTGGTTCGATTGGCGAAAGTAGTCATCAACCTGCCCATGAAACTCGTGTGGCACGGTTAGCGACCTCTGCGACGAAGTCGCTGCGAGTTAACCGTGAACCTCTATGCGACAGGAACTTTAAACTGCTCGATGTGCTTCAGACAGCAGGCTCGAACTCGTGCCCGAATTCGGTTGATGTACTTCGCCCGCTCGGTCACACCGACCGCTCCACGAGCATCCAACAAGTTAAATACATGCGAACACTTGAGGGCCAAATCGAGAGCCGGATAAACCAACGCTGCTGGACCCGCACCTTTGGGTGGTAAAACCTTATCGCCACCTGGGTCCACAGCAGTCAAGATTCCCTGTTTCGCATCCCAAAACACTTCGGTCTCAATCACGCGTTTCGACTCCTCTTCATACATGTCGAACAGCTTGAAGAGCATTTCGGTCGAAGCGATCTCAAAGTTATAAACGTTGTCCTGAAGCTCAAGCTGGTAATCGACATCGAAGTACTTCAGGTCGTCGCTCCACTCCAAGTCCTTCCAAAAAGACTGCTGATTGTTCAGCATCAAGCACAATCGCTCAGGACCATAGGTGATCTCTGCGCAGACGGGATTACACTCGATTCCGCCCATTTGCTGGAAGAACGTGAACTGCGTAATCTCAGCGCCGTTAATCCACACTTCCCAACCCACACCGCTGGCACCCGCCGCTTGGCTCTCCCAGTCATCTTCCACAAAGCGAATGTCATTCTTGGTGGTATCGATTCCGATCGCATCCAGCGAACCTAAGTAAAGGTCCACGATGTTGTCAGGCGACGGCTTCATGATCACCTGATATTGGTAATACCGTTGGCTGCGTTGAGGGTTCAAGGTATACCGTCCGTCTGCGGGTCGACGAGAAGGCTGAATATAAGCCACGTTCCAGTCTTCTGGACCAAGCACTCGAAGCGTCGTTGCGGGGTGCATGGTTCCAGCACCAACCTCCGTATCGTACGGCTGCAGGATTGCACATCCCTGGGCAGCCCAATACTCGTTGAGGCGTCGAATCAACTCTTGGAACGTCATGCTCCTTATAGTTTGACACGTCGCCAGTCCAATTCACTCTTATAATGAATCTGTGGAAGAGGTCGAACTGCTGAATCAGCTGAAGGATCATTTTCGGGGCAAGTACGCAGAAATCAAGAAACGTCACACCCAGTCACTGGCCGAACTCAACCAACTTTCGGACGAAGAATGGTGGCAGCGGATCGAAGAACAAAAGCAACTCTTGCCCCCGAGTTTGCGGGAGTCAGATCGTCGAAGCAAAGAACAAATCATTGCATCTCGCCACCGAACAAGCCGAATCGAGACCACCGATGTGGAACAGATTGCAACGCGAGAAGCCCAAGATTTACTGCCGCATCTCCTTGAATATCGAAAAAGACGCGCGATGAATGGAGACCTCACCACGGACGAAATCCATATTGTAACGATGCGTAACCATCAAGCCATGACCTCGGAGGTAATTCAGAAATTCGAAGCGCGACTGGACAAAGAACAAGACCCGACCAAGCGTGCCCTAATCGAACTCCTAATTGAAGATAGTAAATCTCACCAGACCTCGATGGCAGAATTTCAGGACCCGGCACATCTCACTGAAGACAGATTGGGAGCTTATTCGAAGGTTCTTAACGAACGACTTGAGAAGTCCGGACAACGCCTGACGGAAATCCAAACAGCACATCACGCAGACTAGCGGGAACTCTCCTTATCGAGAGAACCGAAATCCATCCATCGGGCCTCTAAGATGCTTGTTATCAGTGATCCGCATCGTGTAATCAGTGCCGCCGTTAAAGCCTTTCAAAACGACCTGGTCGCCCTTCATGTTCCACTTCCCTGTTCGATTATTTCCCTTATAGGTGCCGTCTGGCCCTAGCTCAGTTCGGAACTTTGCCTGAGGCATGCTAATATCCATTTTCCAAATTCCTGCCAAATCGCGCAACGCATAAGTTGGTCGTGAGATTTTTTACGGCGGCACGGGTTTTGGAGTCGCCGACACAGTTGGCACGGTATGGGCACGGCACCCTACTAAAAGCAAAGTCAGCACCAGGACACAAGCACGACTCATCGTTACAACGACCAAATTAGTCACCGCTCGGTTCTAAAGTTCGATCCAAAGAAGAAAGTTGAACCCGAGCCCCACAATCAGGTGAATAGGCTTTCTGAGCGCCGAAGGTGCGTGCCAGGTTAGCCCAGGGTCAGCAGACAAAGGATCTCCGGCGACGACTCTGCGCAACCCTGGGTAAAGAATTCGTAATCGCCTGAGTCCGAGGAGCGAAGCGACCCCAAATGAACACCCAGGATAGTTCTCGTTTACCGGAGAGCCTCTCCACTCGCCTCATCCTTTTTATTACCTTTATAATGGAACGATGGACCAGCGAGAACTCGTTCGTCAGATGGAAGCGTTCTTTCGCAAGGAAGACGAAGAGGCGCTTCAGAAGCGCAACGAGGTACAGGTTCAACGAGATTCCCTTTCCGATGAGGAATGGTGGGACCAACTTGTTGAGCAAACTCGTTCAATCCGTCCTCAGATGCTGACGATCTTCGAACGGAACAAAGCGGAGATCATCGCCAAACGGCTCGAAACGACCAAGAGCGAAGTTGGATACTACGAGAAGCAAATCAAGCAAAAGGTGATGATGCTGTTGCCACACATCATGGTCATCCGCTCAGATCGAGGAATCACAGGAGACGTCTCTCGGGAACAAATTGAAGCGGCTCGACGACGGGCCGAAGTGGATATTCCGAATAAAAATTAGGGATCGAGGATCGAGGAGGGGGTTTTAGCTTCTTCCTCTTCTTCCTCTTCTTCCTCTTCTTCCTCTTCTTCCTCTTCTTCCTCTTCTTCCGCTTCTTCCCCTTCCTCGGCTTCCCTCGCTTCCTCCGCTTCCTCCGCTTCCTCCGCTTCCTCCCCTTCCGCTCCTACCCGATCGACTTCTTCAACCAACCACCCAGGATTTCAATGATGTTCGGATTGAACTGTCCGCCTCGTCCCCACTTCTGCAAACTATCGGCGAACGAATCGGTATTCGAGAATCCGTGGTCGCTGTGGGGCACGAGAATGAACTCCGCCGATCCCGGATGTTTCTTATTCACCATTTCGGCAATGAACTCGTGATCCGATCGTGTCGATATAAAGTCATTTTCGCCCCAGATCGCCGCAACCTTGGCGTCGATCTTGGCCCAAGCCGCTGGTAAGTTCTTCTTCGCAAGCGTCTGGAAGAACTGAATCCCGACCCCCGAATAAGTCTTCCCGTCGGGAATCATGCCGTTCAGTTGAGCCTTCAAAGCCGGATACTTTTTAGCAATATCCGCCGGCTTCATCTGTTCATAAAACAAATGGTGACAAAGCGCACTCAACCCGACCATTTCCTGATCCACGGCTTCGGGAGCCGCTCCCGCCAACAAAGATTGCCGCCGGGTATTTTCCAACATATATTCATTCCAAGTTTTTGAGATCGTCGCGCAGGCGGCGATCGCGGCGACGGGTTCCTGGGCCGCTACCAACGGGCCAAAGACTCCGCCCATGCTGTGCCCCACGATAGCGATTCGATTCTTGTCGACAAAGTTCAGCGTCTTCGTCAGTCGGACAGCTTGAAGATAAGCGTCGAGTTCGGTATCAAAGCCAAGCTCCGTATAAACCGGGCCCTCGCTATCTCCTTGCCCTGGCTTATCGATGCGCACAATTGCGTATTCCTTCGAGAGTGGCCCCATGATGTTGCCATAGGCGATGCCAGGATATTCCCCATCGAGGCTATAGGCTCCGATTCCGCCGATCCAAAAGATCGTTGGAAATGGACCATCACCCTTCGGATGGGTTTCAATGACGCGAATCCGCTTGCCCTGACTCATCACTTGGTCGTATTGAACGACGATTCCATCGCCTTTTTGTCGAGGGCGTTCAATGGCGACGCCGCTGAGATCAAGCTTGGCTCCCGAACGTAAAACAGACAATTTGACGGTCGATCCACCTAAGACATTGCGTAGTTGTCCCGTGAAATCAGGCACGGTGGTGACCTTCTTGCCATTGATGCTCAGGACGATGTCACCAGTCTGTAATTTAAGAGCTTCGGCCGTAGTTCCCGGAATCACGCGCGCAATTTCAACCGAATTGAGCGGCACCCCTAGCTGCTTTGATCGGACATCATTCGTCGATGATAGTTGAGCGCCAAGGGTCGCCTTTCGCGGCAAGAGCGGACCTCTTTCGACCTGGGCAAAAGTCGAAATTCCCAGACTCATGGCCAGAGCCAAACATACAAACCGAACCTTCATAAACTGATCATAGACGATACTTTCTTAACTTGTCGAAAGTTCCTGAAAGTCCTCTGATCAGCTATCCTTTGCACATGAGCCTCGAAACGGTTAAATCCTTTATCACCAAGCAACTCGAATTCAGTCGCGACAGCTATCTTCAAGACCTGAACGCCATGTCCGAAGACCACCTTCTCAACGGGATGGGAGGAGAAGAACGCAAGCCAATCGACTTTACTTATGAAGTCGCATTCGTGAATCAACGTTTTGCCACTCGCATGCAGGGAGGAACACCGGTTGCCTGGCCGGAAGGTGGATGGATGGTTGCACCCGAGGAATTCCGATCGAAAGATTCGGCAACCAAGGGAATAAAGGAATCGATGGATGCATTGATCGCCGCATGGGAAGCAACACCTGCCGACGAAATGACACGAGTCATTGCCTTACCCATGGGCGACACCAGCCCTCTCGACCTCGCCTTCTCTGCTAGCTGGCACAACGGCTATCACGATGCGCAATTGAATTACCTTCAGCAACTCAAAGGCGACATGCAAATGCACTGGCGTGACTAATCTGCACGCGGAAGACGTTTTCGAATCGAATCCATCACCAATCCCATTTGGTCTACCGGCAGCTTTGGAACTCCCGGTAGATCCCACCAACTTCCCTTCTCCTCGCTTTCGACATTGCGAGAATAAAGCGTCGTCTTCTTGTAAGCCTCCTCAGTCCGGTCCAGCAACTTGCCAGAACGAACAAGAAAATTGTTCTGCATGACATTCCCCATCGGTGCCATCGGCTGACGATCGAGGATGTCCACCAAAGCGGGATATTTGGATTTCCACGGATCGCTGAGATAGGGCATCGCCTTCAAACGCTCCATCATCGTCGGCTCACTTTTTGCCGCCCATCCCAGGCCCCGAGCATCACAGTCAAACCCAAGCTTACAATCAACGATCACGTTATCGGCCATCACGTTATCGCGGCCTCCACCGACAAGGAAACCCCAATGACATCTTTCAATCAGGTTCCCAGTCGCCTTCAATCCCGAAGCAAGATCATCGAAGTAGATGGCAGGCTCCCACTTACTCATACCTACATTGTCATAGAAGTGGTTAAATCGAATCTCGGTACCTCGCGCCGTCCAATCGCGCCCCGTGTACACGACGCCACCGTCGCCGGTCTTGGCGAGGTTTCGATAGAATGCGTTGTATTCGATCACGTGATCGTTCCCGGTGTAGATGATCGCCGAATGGGGGGCGTCATGCATGGCGCAATGGCGAACAATATTCCCTACACCCGCAAGCAGAACGGCTGGACGGTAAGTTTGAGTTCGACGCTGATAGTGATGGATGTCACAGTTCATGGCGTAGTGACCAGCAGGGTCCAATGTTTGGCGATCTCCTCCTGACAGGCTGATCCCACCTTCACCGGTATTCCAGACATTGCATCCCTCCAGTCCACATTCCTTGCCTCCCTCGATGGACACACCGCGTTCACCTAAATTATAGAATTGGCAACCTTCGAGACGGACTTTGGTCGAATTTCGAATATCCATCCCATCCCCGCGTGAAAAGGCAAAGTCGATGTCGCGGATCGTTACGTGAGCGGCCTGATCCAGCTTGATCAAAGGAGTTTCAAGCGTCGAAAAGCGTAGTTTCTTCGGTTGGCCTTTTAGGATCAAATCAATCGCCTTGTTTTGTCGATCAAGAAAATATTCGCCTGGCTGATCGAGTTCCTCAAGAAGGTTTTCGGCAAAGAATTCAGCACCCTTTGCGACCCCGTAGGAATGTGGCTTCGTCAAGGTGATTTCTCCATTTTCCGGGTTCACAGAATCCATCAAAATACTCTCGTCCGCCCAATCGAATTTCCAATAACCATAAAGCCAAACATCCTTGGCATTTGACCATAGCTTGGGGCGATCTGAATCCGCCACGAACCGCGGCTTTCGAGAAGGCTTATCGCGATCATTTTCGCCATTGCCCGCTTCCTCCACCTTGGCAATCTTCGCAAATCCTCGATTCGGCCAGCGCGCAACGGTCATCGGTTCGCCGTCGGCAAAAAGCTCATTACTCGCAATCGAAACCGGCGTCGTAAATCCGTACGGCCTCGCAGGCGATAGTTCTCCAGAAATGTAATTTTTGAGATCAATCTGCACGACGCTCGTGCGCACGGTCTGATCAATGATTCGGTCCAAGACTTTTGGATCGCGACAAGGTTTCCAGTCACTGCGCTGAATGGTCACGCAACCCGTCAGCAAGGGACGACTTCCCTTCTTTGCTTCGATGACGAGGCCGGAATCTTCCTTTGTCAATTCCAGCGACTGGTTGAGTTGATATTCGCCTCCACTGACCACGATTCGGTGCGATTGGATCATGCGAGCCCGCGCTAGCGAAGCGGATAACGTCTTCATTGGCAGACGATCTGTTCCGGGGTTCGTGTCTTTCCCACTCGGCGAAACCACAACCTCGCCTTGAGCCACCATTGCCAAGCCCAGCGCCAAGATCATAATGGCAGACTACCCGGCGGTATCATCACGTCATGCCCGGCCCTTGTCCTTTTGCATTGGCGCTTAGTCGAGTGCCGCGTCAAAAGTGGGCCACCCGGGCCGAGTTACTTGAGCGGGTCGAACTGACACGAAAGCTCATTCAGGAAGCTCCGGGACAGGACCTTGCTATTGCCGATCTGGCAAAGATTGCCGCCATCTCCGAGAGTCACTATATCCGTCTCTTCCATGACACTTATGGAGTTTCGCCGATAAAAATGCTCAGCACCAGGCGCCTCCGATGGGCTCAGGAATTATTGGCATCGGGAATGGATGTCGCGGGCACGGCTTACGCGATCGGTTATCAAAGCGTGCCCACGTTTTGTCGACGCTTCAAGGCTGCATTCGGAGTCACACCAACAGAATATAAGAAGCGCAATTTCGGATAACTCACTCTTCATTCAAAGCCTGTATGATCGTGGTGTGATGAATACACTTTGCCATGTTGAATACGACGTCACCGACCTTGCTCGGTCTCAGAAGTTTTACGAAGGGCTCTTCGGATGGGAGTTTCGTAGCTTCGTTGAGGGAATGGTCATTTTTGGCATCGGCGATCAGCATATCGGTGGCCTGATGCAGCGTGATGAAGTGGTCGTCGGCAAGTCTCCAAACCTCTGGTTTCAGGTTGCAAGTCTCGACGAAATGATGGCAAAAGCCGTACAGCTTGGTGGCACCGCAGCCGAAGAAAAATCCCCAGTTCCGGGAGTCGGTTGGTCAACCATCGTTCTCGACCCAGATAGCAATATCGTCGGCCTCGTACAATACGACTAGAAGCTATCTCAAAAAACCACCATTCTCGCGCAAACATTGATTCCTTCCCAAAGATTGGGAAGGTGGCTCCGAGGATCGGAGACGGAAGGGATGATTCTTTCAAGCCTCACCGATCCTCCAACTCTGGTTCAGACTCAGGTTCATCCACCCCGCCCTTCGGGCACCCCTCCAATCTTTCTAGGGGACTCGTTTGGTTGGTAATTGACAGTTTTATAGTCCTTTCCAAAGATTGGGAAGGTGGCTCCGAGAAGGAGACGGAAGGGATGATAGAAAAGTCGGTTTGACTTCGTGCGACAATGCCAAGCCGACTTTTGAGATAACCTCTAGACGAAGTCATCCGAAATTGCTTATAACGCTTCATCCGCCCCAATAAACCGGAAAGAATTTCGTGTTCCACGCTGCGGGGTGGAGGACTTTGAACATTTGATAACCGCAAGCCGGGAACCAATTTTAAATTCCGTTCTGTATCCAAGCGGTATGGTTCCCATTTTAATTTTTTGTGCCCTTGCGAATAGGGCCCAGCAAGCCTTATCGTTGGACGAAATGGAGAAAGCCGCGCAAGCAGCACGGAAGGCTCAGCCCCTCGATTTTAAGGCCCTCGTCCAACTCAACGATGGCGTTTTTAAGATGGCGGAAGCCGATCAAATTACCTCAGCCAAGGATTTCGTTCGGGCGTCCAATCTCATTTCCGATTTCCGGCTACAGTTTGAAATCAGTCGGGTTAAACATGAGCTTTGTCTTGTCGCCCTGGCGCGTGGCGATGCAAAAGCCAGAACCGACATTAAGAAAACTTGGGATGCCCTTCTGATCTCAACTGGCCGTGAGCAACGTATCGGTACCTACAAGATTACCGACGCGCCTCGCTACCGAGTCGCCCCGGCTCCGAAGTCGATTTTAGACCTCATGTCCGATCCCGACAAGGCGGGCCTTGCGGCCAAGGACGCGAAAAGCGATGCCGAAGTCACTCAGATTTGGACCGATGACCAAGCTGTGCGAAAGCAGGATTGGAGCAAGCTAACTCCTCAGCAAAGAACCGAAATCAGTAAATCGGATCGCGAGCGACTCGCACGAATGACCCAACTCCTTGACGCGGGACGCGTCGTGACACCCGAAGATTTCAACCACGCGTCACTCGTGTTTCAGCATGGTACGACCTGGAATGATTTTTCGATCGCCCATGAGTTAGCGATATGCTCTCTTTTGTTAGGCAATCTGGAATGGGCAAATTTAGCGGCGGTGACCTACGACCGTATGCTCTTATCGGCGGGTCATCGGCAACGATTTGGCACCCAATACACGAATCTAGGAAATATTCCGTTGACAATGGACCCAATTGATACCACAGCCATCGGAGACGCCGAACGAAAAGCCCTGAATTGCCCGACCCTCGAAGAAGCGAGAAAGCGCCAAGGCTAGTTCTCAAATATGGTACTGGACCAGATAAGCATGATATGATAGAGTTATGATCGGCTCTCTGGTCCTCACTTCCCTCCTGATCCAAAACCCAAACTCTTTGGAAGAACTCGAAAAGGCATATGCAGAGAACACGAAGCAAGGCAGTTACAACTACGCAAAGCTGCCCGAGATCAATCAAGGCGTTTTGAACCTTGTCGGAGCCGATGCCCTTCACACTCCCGATGAATTTTTCCGGGCGTCGGCAATCCTTTCTGATTCCCGGTTCCGCTTTGAAACGAGCCGAGTGAAGCATGAACTCTGCCTGGCTGCGCTGGCCGGAGGGAACGTCAAGGCACGGACCGAAATCAAGAAAACGTGGGACGGGCTCGTCATATCGACCGGGCGTTTGCAGCCTATCGGCTCGTTCAAGTACGACGATGAACGTTACAAAGTCGATCCTGCACCCAAATCGATTCGCGATGTCTTTCTCGATCCCGATAAGGCCGTGGCTCGTGCGGGCAAAGTGAAAAGCGATGCCGAAGTCACGCAGATTTGCGCGGATGACCAAGCCGTCCGACAGAAAGACTGGTCGAAACTCTCGTCCAAAGAAATGAAGGAAATCTCAGTCAGCGATCACAAACGAAAGCAGCAGATTATCGATCTGCTTAAGAAGGGTCGCGTGGTAACGGCGGAGGATTTCGATCACGCTTCTTTGGTTTTGCAACATGGTTCGAATTGGAATGACTATGCGCTTGCCCATGAGCTGTCGATCTGTTCCCTCCTTCTTGGTCGCAAAGAGGCCGCATGGCTTTCGGCCGCAACCTATGATCGCATGTCCCTTTCGGCTGGGTATCGTCAGCGATTCGGAACCCAATATTCGAGCGACGGAAACGGACCGTTCAAGCTGGACGCTTACGACACCAACGGAATCGGCGACGAAATTCGAAAAGCCCTTCACTGCCCCACTCTCGATCAAGCCAAGAATCGGAAGTGGGACTAGAGGTCATCTCAAAATTGGATTTCTGTCTTTAATACTTGAATCATCCCTTCCGTCGCACAGCATTGAGCCTTCCTTGCTTCAAGGCTAAAAAGCGGTGCGACACCTTCCCAATCTTTGGGAAGGACCACGATTGCCAGAAGACATTTTGCAACTCAATCATGGTTCGGTGAGTTTTTGAGACGACTTCTAGAATTCCCCCCCTCTCGCAACTGGTTTGGAAGGGGGGGTGAGGGCTGGCAGCCAATGATCAGTTAAACCGAGCCGCGCCGCCATGATGCCGGACGGCATTCGCGATTCCAGCGTAATCTGCCTTTGCCACTGCAGGTAGGATCACGGCTTCACCCGTCAATGTTTGCCAAGCCTCCGCCGCCTTTTGGTTGAGATTCGGAATAGCGACATCCATCAAATCCTTGGCGACGCCGCCTAGCTTATTGGCTCGATGAATGGCGGATTGCTCCGCATAGGAGAAAAGCAAAAGGTCCGATGCGGCCCCAACCTCGATCTGACCATTGAGTTCCATTTGGATCGCCTTGATCGCCAGCTCTTCGACGAACGAATCACCCGAGCCGAGGGAAATTTGGCCAGACTTCAACTTTCGCTGGAATCGATCGGCCAAGAAAACACGATTGATTTCGTTGGTGCCTTCATAAATTTTGCTCACGCGTGCATCGCGATAGTGGCGCGCAATGGGAAACTCCTCCGTAAACCCGTAACCACCAAAAATTTGGAGCGAATCATCAATAATATACGCCTCCGCCTCAGTCGAAAATACTTTACATGCCGAGCATTCAATGGCGTACTCTTCGGCGGCTTTCCGATTCCCATCGATCGTTCCACCAAAAGCGTCAAATGCTTCGTCAATTAAGGCACCCGTTCGGTAGATCATCGATTCCGCAACGAAGAACCAACTCGCCATTTGAGCAAGTTTCTTTTGGATCAAGCCGAAAGAAGCGAGGCTTTGGTTGAATTGCTTTCGGTCATGGGCGTAGGCGACGGCGAGTTCGATTGCGTTTCGGGCCGGACCAATCGACATCGAAGAAAGTTTAAACCGCCCGATATTCAAGGCATTGAACGCAACGTGATGGCCCTTGCCGGGTTCGTAAAGCAGATTTTCCAGCGGAATCTCGGCGTCTTCCAAAACGATCCTCGCCGTCGATGAGCCCTTCAGGCCCATCTTATACTCTTCGCGGGCAATCGTGAGTCCAGGCGTATCTCGATCAACCAGGAAAGCTGAAAATTGCTCCCCATCGATCTTTGCCATAACCAAAAACAGGTTCGCCCATTTGGCATTGCTGATCCACATCTTCGTGCCATTCAACACCCATTTGTCGCCTTTTTGGACTGCGTTGGTGGTTGCCGACAAAGCGTCCGAACCCGAGTTTGGTTCACTGAGAGCATAAGCGCCAATCCACTCGCCACTCGTCAAATGGGGGAGGTATTTCGCCTTCTGGTCCTCACTGCCAAAGAGACTTAATCCAACCTGACTGATTCCGCTCGTGATTCCATAGGTCACGCTCATCGAGGCGTTGAGACTCATGAATTCAAGGATTCTCGCCGCGAGGTTTTTTCCAAGTCCGAGTCCCCCGTACTGGTCTGGCGAGTCAATGCCACACAAGCCGAGTTCTCCTGCTTTTTGAATGAGCTTCGGCATCAGGCCCTCTTCTTGAGCGTCGATGGCTTCGAGATGAGGCATGACCTCACTGCGGCAGAATTGCTCCGCCGTGTCGATCATCAACTTTTCGTCGCTTCCGAAGTCCTCGGGCGTGAAAGATCGGGCCGGAGCACCAGCAAGAAAAGAAGCACCAGGAATCAGGTTATCGGACATCGTCGTACCAAAGTCTATTATGGGTTCAATCTATGGAGTGCGCGAACTTGTTGGCGCTTTGTTCGGCGAAATTTACTTTTATAAAGGTGCATCTTATCAGCTCTTATTTCCTAAGCCCGCAAATTTAACAATCGAGCTTTCACCGGCCAAGCTACCGCTTTCTTTTTAGAGGGTCGATGAACTCGCGAAGCCGTGTGAATCGGGGGAGTAAGGAATGAACCGGATCACGGAACGATCAAGCGAATAAGAGCCTAGGAAACCAACCGCCTGAATATACGGCAATACTCTTCAATATCAAACTCGCAAACCGGAGTCGCTTCGAATCCGCGAATCACGGCGGATCCATCCACCAGGGGTTGGCTTACGGGAA
>JBEHXE010000021.1:0-66100 GCA_048498855.1 Armatimonadota bacterium
ATCAATAAGCTCAATGTCGATACCGCCCAACTCCTTGCATCCAAGGAACTCATTGAGGAAATTTACATAGAAGATGTCATCAAAGAGTTCGAGGAAATCCTAGGCCGTGCCGGTAAAGGCAAGATCGAAGAAGAGTGGCAAGTGTTCTTCAACCGATACAATTGGATTTTTAGCCAACTCTTTGCGGCTCCTGTCATGTTGCTCGAACAGAAAGCATACGTCGGAGGAAAGTCATTTGAGGACAAGAACGGCAAAATTGCAGACTTCCTTTATACGAACAGTCTTACCAAAAATATCGCTATCATCGAAATCAAATCCCACCAGGCAGATTTGATCAAGGGCTCTTCCTATCGGGGTAAAGATGTCTTCGCAAGTCATGACGACTTAAACGGGGCGATAACGCAAGTCCTCGACCAACGCTCTACCTTACAAAAGAACTTCTTATCACTCGGCTTTGAAGGAGCTGCCGATATCCAGAATATCCGATGCGTTATCTTAGCTGGCCAGCTCAAGCGGCATTCAAAGGATCAGCAGGCCTCCCTTGAGCTCATCCGTTCCAACAGCAAAGATGTTTCGATTTATACCTATGACGAACTCCTTGAGCGACTGAAAGGTTTGCGAGATATCATCACAGGTTCAGTAAAGCCGAAGGCCAGCACCAAAAAGCAAAAAGCCAGTTCAACCTCAGCCAAGAAGAGTCCTAAAGCTAGGAAACCTTTAAAGTAGACGCCGTGCGCGCAGAAATATCGCGAGTGGAAGACTGCTCGTTCCTGATACGTCAGGGAAGAGCGAGTGCCGCAGGCGCGGGGTCTCACGAGCCGAGTGTTCAGAAAGTCTGTAGAGATGACAGGTGAACGGTTTAGCGACAGTAGCTAAGAGTGAGACTGGAAAAACGAAAGACTTTGAACAGGAGGGTTAGGAAGAAAATCAAGGAAATTGAACCTAAAGACCCCGACTAGGCTTATCTGCCCCACCCACACTACAAGAACGTGTCGCTTAGAGCGCGGGACAACTCGTATTCGGCGATCCGTTTATGATACAAGTCTTGGACTTTGTCGCACTCCTCAATCACTCCGCGAAGGTAAGGGATCGCTTCGGTCGGATCAGTCTGCATGAGGATTCGAGCCTGCATAATCCCACATTGCGCCATGGCGTTTAGGTTCTTTATGTCGCCGCTGCGGAAGGCAAGGTCAAGGTACTCGTTTGCCAGGAAGGCGTCGCCAAGCAGGAGGGTAATGTGGGAAGCCATGAAGTACGAGCCGAACCGTTCCTGGTAGCTTGCCTTCTCCTTGGCACGTTTGAGAAGCGCGTTTCTCGTCCGCTCTAGCTCAATCTGGCTGAGCGGCTTTTCGCCCCTTTCAATTGCCTTGAGCTGGCAGTTGAGGCGCGTGTTTGCAAGCTGGCGTTCGCCGAGAAGCATGTACTGGGGCGAAGGTACGGGTTCCGACTGGCTCAGCAGTATTGCCGCCTGTTCGAAAATCGGTTCGATCTCGTCCAGGGTGGTCGTCATGAGTCCATGGAGAATCCGTGCCCTGAGCAAGTGGGCGGTTGCCAACCGCCGCGTATCCCCGCGAGCTTCGGCAAACTTCGCCATGTCGGAAACGATGCCCATCGCTTTGCCCGGCTCGTCAAGCCGTTGCCGGACAAAGTAGGCTCGGTCGAAGAAACACTCCCGCAGAACCCAGCTTTTCGTTCGTTTTGCCCCCTCTTCCGCGACGAGTGCCGCCGTTTCGTAGCGGGATTCCCTAATCAGCCGGTCAACCCGCTTCAGCGTCTTCTCGGTGATCCTTCCGCTGGTCAGGTTGCCTGTCGCGGCGGGATCGAAGTCGTCGCCGAAGCACTCGCGGTTCCATGCCTCGATGATTTTTGTCCGGTGTCGCTTACTCTTGAGATGCCCGATTACCCGCTGGATCGTATCGGCCTTCAGGCGGTTGGTTGTCGAGAAGAGCTGGGATACTCGGCTATGGTCAAGGCCAACGACAACGGCTATTTCCGTGTTCAATCGCGCTCCATGCTCAAGTACAAACGCTTCCCGGACGACCTCCTCAAACGAACCTGGATTGTGCTGGAATTGAGTCCCGGCTAAATAATCGGGGGTTTCGCCAACGGGGATTCTCGCCATTCTGAGACTCTCAATGTATGGTACGAAACCGACGAAACCTTCGCCGCTACCATTTGCCGTTTTATCGCTCCAGTACCTTGCGTCAGGGCAACGGAATCATGATCCGGATTCTTGACCCTCGCGAACGAGGCGGTTGCTATGCTTAATATCAGCAGGGGTCGAGCACAGCACCTTCCCAAGCATTGGATCGGAGTGCGCAAAGGGTGGAATGGGAACCGAAGGCTCCTCCATGAAGCCCTCGTCAGCCTTTCCACGAACGAACTGCGCAAGCACCTCTACGCCATTGGCGCGACGGGGAGCGGCAAGAGCACGTTTCTGGAAAGCGTCATCGCCCGGGACATCATCGAAGGGCACTCGTTCATCATTCTCGATGCCCGGGGGAACCTTCCCAACAGCGCGCTTGAACTCTTGGCAGGGCGTACCGATGCCGAACGTGTCAAGGTGTTCGACCTACGGGATCGCCAGAATCCCCTCGGGTTCAATCCTCTTGCAGGTCAAGGCGAGGCCTACTTCCGCGCGCTTGGCGTCTTGAGCGTAATCGAGCAAGTCTCGGAGAGCTGGGGCGTGCAACTTGCAGAAACGCTCCGCAACGCCCTCTGGCTGCTCGCCTGTTCGGAGGCTCCGATCACCGAAATCGAGAACGTCTTCCATAACCAGGCTCTGCGAAACGCCCTGTTGGAACGATGCACGAGCGATACCGTGCGCGGATTTTGGGAACGGTACGACACCCTCCGCCCAGACCGCCAGGCCTCGCTCATACAGCCGGTCACGAACAAGGTCAGCGCGTTGCTCGGACCCGACTCGATCCGCAAATCGCTTGGCCACCCGAAGCCGCTTGATCTCAAATCGCACCTCGACACGCCCGGAAGCGCAACGCTCGTCTCGCTGGCAATCGACGAGACACACGGGGCAGGCTTGATGTACGGGAACATGCTCCTCAACTCGCTGGTTCGCGAAGTCTTCTCAAGGGTCAATGTCCCCGAGAAAGAGCGGGTTCCGGTTCGGCTCATCGTTGACGAATTCGAGAATTTTTCCAGCCATGCCTTCGCGTCGATCCTTGCCGAAGGCCGGAAATTCGGCATCCATCTTGTGCTGGCTCACCAGGTGCTTGCCCAGTTGGATACCAAGACACGCTCCCTGATTCTCAATAACTGCGCGAACAAGATCGTTTTCCAAACCGGCCACGAGGATGCCAAGCTCCTGAACAAGGCTCTGTCGGGAGACCCTTCGGCCTTCGACTTGGCAAACCTGCCGGTCGGCGAAGCCATCTTGTGGCGTCGGGCGGCTGAGCCGGTTCATCTAACCTGCAACAAGCCCCTTATTTCGCATCCTGGCACACTGAGCCGGGACGGGCATGAGTTCCTCCGCCAGATACGTTCACTCGTCCCTTCATACGGTGAAACAGCCGTCCTCCGCACCGACAAACTACCCGAGGAACTGCCAGCGACGAACAACGCCCAGTTGGAGGATTGGCTGTGATAGCCCTCACCGAACGGGACATCCGGCTCGTGCGGGACATTGCCCTCAGCCACCTCCTCAGCCGCGACCAGGTATTGAGGCTCGGTTACTTTGGCTCAGTGACCCGGTGCAATACACGTCTGCGGGAATTGGCCGCCGAGTCATACATCAGGAAGCTCACGACAAGCTTCCAATCGCAGGGACTCTATACGGTCGGGCGAAAGGCTCGCAGTATCGTCGGCGACCGAATAGCTCAGATCATCGACAGGCGGCTTCCGACGCCTCGGTTCGTCCAGCATGCGCTCGCGGTGACAGACCTCAGGCTTGCCCTGCTCGAAAAGTTCGGCGGCGAATGGCGGTTTGAACAGCAGTCGCGCGTGCGATTTCTCCACGGCCATCTTTACGAAATCCGCCCGGACGGAGTCCTCCTCACCCAGAACCTTCCAATCCTGGTCGAAGCCGACCAAGGCCACGTATGCCAAGGCAAATTCTCCGCCAAGCTCGCTTCGTACAAAGCCTTCGTAGACTCGCGCCAGTGCGAACGAATCTACGGAACCCCTACATTTCGACTTCTCACCCAAACGACGTCCCGTACGCGGGCACACAACCTCCGTAAGCTCCTCCCGCTACAGGCAGGCTTTGAGTTCCTTGTTCTCACCAACGAGGAACTCGGCACGCCGGTGATCCAGTCGTGGAGCTGACACCATTCCAACTAGACACATGAACACACTTAAATCACTTCCTGAACAATACGACGAACTCTATGAGTTGCTTGATGAGAAATTGGACGACAACACCGAAGTCCTCAATGTGCGACCCGAGGCATTTGAAGAAATCGCTCGACGGGAGCCCCTCCTCGCATCGCTGGTCTTGGCCTATAGCCTTAGCGGGTTTACCGAGATCGAGTGCTACGAAGAGCAGGTCATCCGAGGTCGCATCTACACCAGCCGCTTGCGCAGAGTGAGGCTGATCCGATGATCGTCACAAACGACCAGAAACTCGCCTTTAAAGTGGCAGAAGCCGCCGAACTCCTGTCGATGTCCCGATCAATGCTGTACGCCCTGATCCAATCGGGAAAGATAAGCACGATCAAAATCGGCAAATCGAGGAGGATCACCCGCTCTCAGTTAGAGGAATTTATCGAGCGAGAGGAGTTCTCAGAGTGAATCCATAAACTGCGAATAAACTGCAAAAACAAATGAGAGCCTTCAAAAATTGAAGGCTCTCATCATTCTCAGATTCAAATCTTGGTGGAGGCAAGGGGATTCGAACCCCTGACCCTCTGCTTGCAAAGCAGATGCTCTCCCAGCTGAGCTATGCCCCCAAACTTTGGAAACAGAATTGTACCTCAAAAATTCTCGGCAAATGGGTCCCCAATCTTAAGAGAGCTTGAAATGGGCGGCAAGAACCCTAAAATCAAACGAAAACCAAATAAATCGAAACGTATACTCTCACCATCGTGCGTGTACTATTGGTCGAGGACGATGAGGTCATCTCTGAACGTTTAAAGCGGGCGCTGGAGAAGGAAGGCTACACCGCCGATCTCGCCCACGACGGCCAAATCGGACTCGAACTCGCCAAGCTCAGCGAGTATTCGGTCATCGTGCTCGACGTGATGATGCCCAAACGAGATGGATGGTCGGTATGTCAGGCCCTCCGGGATTCGAAAAACACGACTCCGATCTTGATGCTCACTGCCAAAGACGCCGTCGAAGATCGCGTCAAGGGTCTTGACCTTGGCGCTGACGATTACCTCGTTAAACCCTTTTCACTCAAGGAATTTCTTGCCCGCATTCGAGCCCTCAGCCGACGTACCAAGCTCGAAAAGTCTTCCGTTATTCACTTGGCTGACCTCGAAATCGACGCCAACGCCAAGACGGTGTATCGCAACGAAGTTCCAATCAAACTCACGAAACGCGAATTTACGCTGCTCGAAGCTCTGGCTCGCAACCGTCGTCGGATCCTCTCACGAGAATTCATCATCGAGCAAATTTGGAATGATGAGGACAGCGTATCGAATACGGTCAACTTTCACGTCACCTCGCTTCGCAAAAAAATCGATGAGGGGCGCGAACGTAGCTTGATCGAAACCGTCCATGGCTTTGGCTATCGGATCGCCGAGGAGGTTTAGTGTCGCTTAAGTTCCGCCTCGCCTTCATCAACACTTTTTTCGTTCTTCTCTCGCTTGGTCTCGCGCTCTCGCTTCTCGTCTTTCAATCTCGGCGGGTCTTTATCGAATCGATTGACCGAGAGATGTTGAATCGCGCCGAGAGGATCATGAATAACCCGCAGATGCGGGATCGCGAGAAGCCGCTTGTGCCTGGAATTCGAAACAATGCAATGCCTTTTCGCGACGACCAAAATTTCGATCCCAACCAACCTCCTGGACCTCGTCCGAATCAACCTGGTAACGAGTTGGGGCCTGAGTTTAGTGGTCCGCCCAACGATGATATTGCCCGTCCGATCGCGATCACCCTTGATGGCCAAGCCGTCGACATGCGCAACCCCCGCATCCTTGACCGAGTCGCAATTAAGAACAAAAACCTCCAACACCCGATCATCGCCACGATCCCTGTCGAAGGGATTACGACCCGAGTGATCACGGTACCGATACTTGGTCAAGGCAAACTTATTGGATTCGCACAATATGGACACGACCTTAAGGATTTCGACCGACTGAAGGACACTCAGGTCACAACGATCGTCTTGCTCTCCCCATTCGCAATCGTCTTTTCGGGTCTGATTGGTTGGCTCCTTGCGGGAGCTGCTGTTCGACCAATTGAGAAATTTGCCGAAGCCTCGGCGCAAATCTCGGCCAGCGACATGTCAGCACGCTTGCCAACTAAGGGCAAGGACGAAATCGCTAAACTAGGACAATCGTTCAATGCGATGGTAGATCGACTTCAGCTTTCCTTCGAGGAGCGGCAGCGCCTCCTCGAAGAATTGCAGGCGACACTCGAGCAGCAAAAGCAATTTGTTGGGGATGCTTCGCATGAACTGAGAACTCCGCTCGCGAGGCTGCGAATTACGACTAGCAGCGCACTCGAACAAGAGTCGAGCCCGGACGAGATGAAAGAGGCGCTGGAGATTGCCGATCGTGAAACAGAACACATGTCCAAACTCGTCGATCAACTTCTCACGCTCGCTCGACTCGATTCCGGCTATGCGCCAAAGCTCTATCCCGTCAGTCTCTCGGACGTGGCTCAAGAATCCGCGGCGAAGTTCCCTACCAACGAACCCAACTCGGTTCATCTTAAGCTGGCTTCCGATGTGATGATCCTTGGCGATCACGACGGTCTCGTCCGTGCCGTCATCAACCTGATCGAGAACGCCCGACGCTACGCCCCTGACCAGGCGATTTTTGTGACGACCCAGCGCTCGCAAGACCAAGCCGTACTCACCGTTAGAGATCAGGGATGCGGAATCGCTCCCGAACATTTGCCCCATCTTACCGAGCGCTTCTATCGAGTCGACGACGCCCGCAACCGCAAAATGGGCGGTACTGGCCTCGGCCTCGCCATCGTGAAATCAATCGTTGAAAACAATGATGGTCAACTTTCAATTCAAAGCAAGGTCGGCGAAGGAACGGCGATTCAACTCATTTTTCCGATTTCAAAGCAAACATTTGAACCCAAATGAATTTCAAATAAGCCAATCGTAAATTAACCAATGTAAACGGTGAAAACCGACTAGGAGATACGAAATGGCACAACTGAAAAGACTTCCCGTGGCTTTAATCGCTTTGATTGCAGTCGCGAGTGGCGCCTCATCTGTAATGGCACAAACGAGCAAAGGCACGCTGACCGGCAGCCTGTTGATTCAAGGTGGCCCCGGTCAAGGTGGACCACAGCGTGGTCCTCAGGGCGGCCCACGTGGCGGAATGCGGATGGGCCCACCTCATGGTCCACAGCTTTTGCTGAATCCACAAGTGATTAAGGAACTGAAGGAAACCGACACGCAGGTTCAAAAGATTCGCGAATTGATGAAGGGACAGCGCGGTGGCCCCGGTCAAGGCGGCCCGGGTGGACCTCCTCCTCAAGGCGGCGGTCAAGATGGTGATCAAGGCTTTGGCGGACCTCCACCCCAGGGTGGCCCCGGCGGACAAGGCGGTCCCGGTCAGGGCGGCCCTGGTTTCGACCCAGAAAAAGGCAAACAAATGGAATCGGCAATCAAGAAAATCCTGAACGAGACGCAATACAAACGATATCGACAAATCGACTTGCAAGTCGATGGTCCGCGGGCCTTCCAACGCCCAGAAGTCGTTGAAGCGCTTCAGATTTCCGAAGACCAGATGGATCAAATTCGAGAGATTATGGAGCAAAATCGCCCCCAGGGCGGCCCTCCGCAGGGTGGGCCTGGTCAAGGCGGTCGTGGTCAGGGTGACCCGGGCAAGTTTGCCGATGAACTGATGAAGAAAATCACGGCGGTTCTGTCTGACAGTCAAAAGAGCAAGTTCAAAGAACTTGTCGGCGCACCATTCAAGCTCGAAAGACCAAAGGGTGGCCCGCAGGGCGGTCCTGGTCAAGGCGGTCCTGGTCAAGGCGGTCCAGACGGACCTCCTCCCGGCGGCGGCTTTGACGGTGGACAGGGCTAAACGGTTCTCTCTTCAATAAACCGCAAACCCAACACGGGGACCGCAAGGTCCCCTTTCTTTTTCTCCAATTCGATTCCGCAATTTATATTTGGATTCGGCCTCAGTTCGAATAAACTATGACCGTGAGTTCTCGCCTTAGCTTTGCCATTGAGGCCGTGCGCAAAGCTGGCCTCTCGACCCTCGACCACTTCCAGAAAAACTTTGTTGTCGAGCTCAAAGCCGACCATTCGCCGGTCACCGTCGCCGATAAAAACGCAGAACAAATCCTTCGCGACGAAATCGCACATTCGTATCCGGGCGAAGCGATTCTTGGCGAGGAGCAGGGGCTCACCGGAAGCGGCAATACGCGATGGATTATCGACCCAATCGACGGGACCAAGTCCTTTGTCGCGGGAGTTCCCCTTTACGCAACCCTTCTCAGCTATGAGGTCGAAGGAGTCCCCGAGTTGGGCATCGCTTACTTCCCTGCCCTCAATGAAATGGTCTTCGCGGCAAAGGATATGGGATGCTTTTTTAATGGGAATCCCGTGCAGGTCACCAAGCGCGCCTCGACGGAAGATAGTTTCTTGGCATGTGGAGGACCAAACAGCATGGTCAAATATGGCCGTTGGAAGGGGTTCGAAGAACTCTCAGCCAAGGCCCTTGCCACCCGCACTTGGAGCGATGCCTATGGTCACTGTCTGGTTGCAACCGGTCGGATCGACGCGATGATCGATCCGATCGTGAGTCGCTGGGATCTGAGTGCTATTCGGGTGATTGTCGAGGAAGCCGGAGGAAGGTTCACCGACTTTGCCGGCGGCGATCCGTTCGAAAAAGGTGATTTTGGATTGGAGGCGATTTCTTCGAACGGTCTGGTTCATGATGAAATCCTTCGGGTGTACGCTGAGTGAGGGTTTTGGGTATCGATTTTGGCGGCAAGCGGATCGGCCTTGCCGTAGGTGAAACCGAACACTCCGTCGCGTCTCCGCGTCCCCCGTTGACCGCCACCGGGACTTTGCGACTCGACGCAACCAATATTCAAGAACTTGCGAAAAAAGAACAAGCCGAGGCCGTGGTGCTTGGGCTTCCTCTCATCGAGGGCGAAGAAACCAAAATGTCGCGTATCTGCCGAATGCTGGGAGTCGAAATTGAAAAGCTCGGACTCACCGTACACTACGTTGATGAATCGCTCTCCTCTCTATCGGCAGAGAGTAATTTTCGAGATCACGACTGGACCTCTGGAACGGTCAAAAAGCACATCGACGGTGAAGCCGCCTGCCAGATATTAGAGAGGTATTTCCGTGGCTAGACGCCGGCGCTCATCGAGAAAAGGTCTCTGGTTTCTTAGCATTCTTGCGATCGTGGCCGGTGGAGGAGTCTGGTTCAATGTCGAAACGGGAGCACCCGCCGAACCTCACGAAGAAACCATTGTGTACATGCAGTCGCAAGACATCCGGCACGTCATTGACGAACTTGCCACCAAAGGAATTGTTAAAAGTGCCTTTGCCACCAAGATGTTGGCGGTTCTTCGTGCAAATAAACCAAAAGTCTCGGCCGGAGCCTATCATTTCACCGCTAAAATGACGGCCGGCGAAGTTCTCACCGCCTTAAAATCGCCCGTTCAACAAAAGGTTCGAATTCCAGAAGAGAAGTGGATCGCCCAAATCGCCCCAATTCTCGAAAAGCATAAGGTTTGCAAAGCCTCGGATTACATCGCGCTCAGTAACGAGGCCAGCAAGTTCAAAGAATTTGGAATTCCGTTTTTCAATGAATCTCTTGAGGGTTTTCTCTACCCGGACACGTACAATCTTCCCCCTGAAGTCGGCGCGGAGTGGGTGATTCGACGTCAACTCGCCAACTTCCAAAAGCGCACCGCTGACCTTGGCCTGACGGACAAAAACATCCGCCGGACCATGATCATCGCCTCTCTGCTCGAAAAGGAGGCCAGCGACTACAAGGAAAAGCAGATGATTGCCGGTGTCATTGAGAATCGGCTGATGCGTGGGATGAAGCTTCAAATCGACGCGACCGTCAATTACGGTCTACAAATTTGGCGTCCGCTCGTTTATGCGGACTACACGAATGTGAAGTCCCCCTTCAATACTTATCTCGTTAAGGGCCTACCGCCGGGCCCGATTTGCTCACCAACCGTCGCAAGCATTCGGGCAGCTTTGCATCCCATCAAGCACAATATGGTGTACTACATCACGATGCCCGATGGAATCACTCGGTTCTCAGCGACCTATCCTGAGCATCTGAAGAACGTCAAGTTGCGGGATACTATCAAGGCGCAGAAAAGATAATGGGATTTCGACCAGGACAATTCGACCGAACAAAGACAGGAATGCTACGACACTTCTGTCCGGCTCACGCCGTCGCAACACTTCCTGAGATCGGGCTCGATTGGCTTCGAGCAGAAGGAAAATCTCTCATCTTGCTCGACGTGGATCATACGCTGGTGAAGTGGAAGCAAGAGGAATTTTCGCCAGAGGTCCTCGAATGGGTGGCAAAAGCCAAAGAAATGGGGTTCCACCTTTGCATCCTCAGCAACACGCGCCATCCCGAGCGGTTAGCCCGACTAGCGGCAGCTTTGGGAATCGAAGCCCTACGTGGCAAGTTCAAGCCCAGCACGCACATGTACGAAATGGCGTTGGAGAAATTTAGTACGAAGCCCGAAAATGCGGTGATGATCGGTGACCAGATCATGACGGATGTTTTGGGAGCCAATCGAAGCGGGATCGATGCAATTTGGGTTCAGAAAATGGAAGGACCCGAGTTCATCGGGACGAAATTCAATCGAATGATGGAACGTTTGGTCACCAGTTTGCTTTATCGTTCATTAGTGACACCGGTAGACGCAATTGACTTAAATCCCAACGTTCCATTTCTCGAACGAACGATCGTCAAACAGTTTCTAAAGTTTGCCTTTGTCGGAGGCATTTCGTTTGTAATCGATGTCGCGATTCGTTACGTCCTGATGAATGTTGTCCGACTAAACGGACAGCTTTTGAGCGATGAGGTTGGGCGAAACCTTATGGACCATTACCCAAGGGTCTTCCAATTTGCGACCGGGCCCGACAAAGCTTTCTATCCCATCGCGGTCTTTATCGCCGCAACTGTCGCGATGTTTAATTCTTTTGCGCTTAATCGCTCGTTTACCTTTCGCGTGAAAGGAGACGAAGGAAAAGGCGGTCAACTCGCTCGTGTGTACCTGGTGGGATATATCGGGATGGGTTTGAATATCCTGATTTCTTCTGGCTTGTACAACATCATCCCAGGTCACCGGAAGATCAGCATGTTTTTGTCGGCCGTTTTTGCCGCCATCATCGTCGCGGCTTGGAATTTTGTCGGCCAGCGATACTTTGCGTTTAAGGTACACAAGTCTGCATGAGCGAGGCTTTTGCTTGGCAAGAAGCTCCTAAATCTGATTTCGCCGTAATCGGCTATCCGATTCGACATAGCCTTTCGCCAAAAATGCACGTCGCAGCGTTCAAGGCCGCTGGTCTAACCGCAAACTATGTCGCAATTGAGGTGTACCCCGGTGAAGTTTGCCCTGCGCTCGACCACCTCCGTTCGCTTGGCTATCGAGGAGTGAATGTTACCGTCCCCCACAAAGAAGAAGCCTTCGGATGGTGTGAAACGACCACGGAGGTTTCAACTCGTCTTCGAGTATGCAACACCATTGATCTCGAACGACGCCACGGCACGAGTACCGACGGACAAGGTTTTTCTGCAAGCCTGGCAGGCGTTAACCTTACACACGGATCGGCTGTCGTGCTTGGCGCGGGAGGCAGCACTCGCTCCATTCTTGAGGCGCTTTTGCAGGATGGTTGGGAGGTTAGTCTCTGGAACCGAACCAAGTCGAAAGCCGAATCGCTTATCCAAGACTTTGGATTTGATGTCACCCTTCTCGATGAGCCCAATCTAGTGGGTGCAAACTTAATCGTCAACACAACTTCTGCCAGCCTTCGAGGGGAGCGACTACCGCTCGACTGGGATGAGGTTCTCGTGCCAGCCGATACCCTTGCTTATGACTTAGCCTATGGGTCGGAACTAACAACCTTTCTCAAAGATGCCCACTCCTGGAGAATCCGAACGATGGATGGCCGACGAATGCTGATGGAACAAGGGGCAGCCGCCTTCGAATTCTGGTGGGGGCTTCCCGCCCCGCGCGAGGCCATGTTGGCGGCTTTGCAATGAAGATTCTGACTCCCACGCGCGACAATCTCGACCAAGTCGCCATTGCGCTTTTGGCGGGAAATCATGCGGTTCTTCCGACTGAGACCGTGTACGGTTTGGCGGCCGACGCAACCAATGTCGCGGCGGTTGCCAAGATCTTCGAAATCAAAGGACGGCCCACCGATAATCCTCTCATCGTTCATGTGTCGTCGTTAAAGCAAGCCGAGGAATTCGTTGTCGAGATTCCCGAAGTCGGCCATCTTCTCGCCGAGGCTTTTATGCCTGGCCCGCTGACATTGGTGATGCCAAAGCGCGCTCACGTTTCGGATGTCCTCACTGGCGGTCTGGATACCGTCGCGATTCGCATGCCCGATCATCCCGCTTGCCTTGGCGTGATGGAACTCGGCAACCTTGCCCTCGCCATGCCCAGCGCAAATCGCTTCATGGGTTTGTCTCCCACTCGCGCTTCGATGGTCGATCCTGAAATCGGAGACCAGGTTTTCGCCATTGTAGACGGCGGACCTTGCATCTACGGAATTGAGTCGACTGTTCTCGACATCACGGAAGGACCCAGGATTCTCCGCCCCGGCAGCATCACGCAGGACGAAATCGAGTCGGTACTTCACCAAAAGGTGCAACTAGGCTCTGGCCCTCACCGCCGATCTCCAGGCATGTACCGACGCCACTACGCACCCCGAACGCCCTGTCATATCGTCCCTCAGTTGGATGGGGTTACTCCAGGCCTTTCCTTCGCTCCGGCGATAACCGACGATCAAATTCAGATGCCTCTGGATCCGGGAGAATACGCTCGAGTTCTCTACGCGGCGCTAGCCGAGATGGATGCAAAAGGGCTTACATCCTTCGTGATCTCGGCACCACCCGAAGACGATCGATGGACCGCAGTTTGGGATCGCCTCAGCAAGGCAACCGTTTAGCGTTAAATCCTAACCCACGTCAAATGTCTGGAGGAGTTGTCCCGAGTCCTCTTCCACCAAGTTCCACTTCCTTGGATGTCCCTTGATTCGCAACGCCTCTCTTGGCGCGTAGCAACACAAATCGGCGGCGACATCGACCCCAAAGTCCTCGGTCAGGTTTTCAAACACTTGCCGCAACGTAACCGCCGAACCAGCCAGGTTGCCACCTTCTGCCAGCCGGACATCTCCGTCGCCAACGATACAATCGTGACCCCACATCACCAATTCAGTTCCCTCTTCAAGGCCGGACGCCATTGTGGAATCGCTCACCCCGATCACCTGGCCATCCACCAATCGGGCTTGTATCAAAAGAAGCGCCGCTTCGGGGCTCACATGGATGCGATCGTAAATCAATTCAGCAAAGAAAGGCGTAAGCGTCATAGCCGCCCCAACCGCACCAGCCTCTCGGTGATGAAGACCCCGCATCGCATTATAGGTGTGTGTACTGTGGCGAAGTCCGGCTTCATGAGCTTTCTCGGCTTCCTCGTAAGTCGCATCAGTATGCCCCATGCTGACAATGACTTTATTTTTGGTCAGATGATGGATCAGATCGAGTGCTCCTGGCCGTTCGGGAGCGAGCGTCACCACTCTCAGGCGACGATCGTTGAGAATGTCATCCCACTCAGAGGCACCGACAGGCGGATCAATGATAAATTCTTGAGGCTGGGCTCCTGGATACTTGGGAGAAATAAAGGGACCTTCCAGGTGGAACCCCAAAATCATGGGATTGGATGGAAGATTCGCCAGAGCTCGCTTGACGTCGCTCGCGGGCGCCGTAATGGTCGTTGGTAAGAAGCCTTCGTAGCCGTCATCCGAGAGTTGAGCGCAGAGGTCGTTCATCTCTCTCTTCGTCGCCGACATAAAGTCGATGCCATAGGCGCCGTGAATATGGATATCGACGAAGCCCGGTACAAGAACCCCTTCGGGTTCACCCGATTTGATGTCCGTCATTTCTCCTGTGTTCGTATCAAAACGAACCAGATCGAGCCCGTCTTCCCCCGGGGTCAGGGCGATAATCTTATTCATAGCGCTTTTGCAAATCCTCCATGTTCTCGAACGACGTGTCCTTCTAATTCTAATATGGTCAGTTCGGCCAGCACTTCGCTGGTGTCAAGGCCAGTTAATTCAACGATTTTTTCGACGGCAAGCGAATTGGCCGTCAATACGGCGAGAATCAATGAGGCTGGACCTTCGACGGCCGACTTGGCGACAGCGGGACGATGTTCGATTCCCAAGGCTTCGATTACTTGCATTGGATGATCAATCAAAATCGCTCCATCTCGCAAGAGTGCATGAGAGCCTTGAAACCCGAACTGGTCAATCTGTCCAGGAACGACGAAAACTTCGCGCCCTTGCTCAGCAGCAAAACCTGCCGTGCGAATGGCACCCGACTTTTGCGGCGCCTCGATTACCACGACCGCCGAACTAAGGCAAGCGATCAAATGGTTTCGCATGATGAACTTATAGTCTGCGGGCTTTGTTCCGGCCGCAAACTGGCTCAGGAGAGCCCCATTCTGCTTCATTCGCTCGAATAACCCTGCGTGAGCCGATGGATAAACGTGATCGACTCCACACGCCAACACAGCGACGGTTGAGCCCTCCACAGAGAGAGCCCCTTCGTGAGCTGCCGCATCAATGCCGACCGCGCCCCCACTTACGACGGTAATTCCGTGTCGGGCGAACTCCTCGGCGAACTTTCGGGCACAAATCCGCCCGTAAGAGGTTGCACTTCGGGTTCCTACGATGGCAACCATAGGCTTTTCAAAAGCGCTTGGGTTCCCTGAGTACAACAGAGCGGGAGGGATTCCGGTGGCGTATGTCAGGGACTCCGGAAAGGCCTCTTCTTCAAGGAGGGCAATGTCGGTCCGTGACTCAGAAAGCTCAGGGGCCGAGCGGATGCGCCGCTTTTCGGATTCCGAGAGAGCCGAGTGAGCAAGAAGAACGTCCCGCCAAACAGAATTTGGGTCGAGAGATTGAAAAACCTCTCGACCCTTCTGAACGGACATCTCTGCGGACAGAAACGCGTTCCAGTTACGGATGGTATTTCGGAAGCTAGCCGCCTCCAAATCCTCCACCGCCGAATCCGGCTTTGCCACCTTTACCTCCGCTGCTGCCGGTGCCTGAATCAGAACCCGGTCGCTTAAGCGGATCAAGCGAGTTATCGACGCGGATCGTTGAAGAAAGAACCGTTTGATTACCCATCCAATCCGATGCGACGATGCGGATCGTATGGCGGCCATTGCTCAACATGTTGTTCTTCTTATATTGAGAAATCTGGCAGACCAGGTAGCCATCTCGACCGAAATCGAAGTTGTAGGCCGTGCCGTCGATATCCATCTTAACCGTCGAGATATTGACGCCAGAGGTGTCGTCTTCGATCTTGAAGATGAATTCTTGGCCCGACTTGCCCGAAACGAGTTCGCCTTGGGTTGGCCACACTTGCTTAACTTCAGGGCCGGTCAGATCAACACCCGACTCGGCGTCGAAGGCCAGCAGGCTGGCGTCGGCAGCAGGAATCAACAATGTATGTCCGGCCAGAGCGACTGGAGCAGCAACTTGAACGGTGACGATCGGTTCTTTATCAGAGTTGCTTCCTCCGCCTTGCTTTCCGCCCGGCAGTGAAAATCCACCAACCCCTGGTCCAGCGCTTCCTGCGCCAGAATTCGAACTGCTACCACCCTCACGAGCGGCATCATTCATCGGTCGAACATAGTATTGCCAGTCGATCGTTCCGGCTGGGCTAACCAGTTGAACGGCACCGTTGGCGGTCGGCACGACAAAGCTCTTTCCGACGAACGTAGGCTGAATCGAAGGCTGAGAGCCAAGGGCCAAAGGCGATTTAGACTTTAGCGACCCGTTCGAGTCGAAGAAGTAGGCATTGCCGGTCGGGCTGACACAAAGAATCATGCCACCGCCAACTTCTGGGGCCAGCATCATTCGCTCAGGAACCGAGGTTTGCCACTTGAGGGAGCCGGAGAAAGCATTCAGACACGCCATGAACGCGCCCGTGTAGACATAGTAATAGCCATCCTTCGCCGTCATCGTCCCATCGGGAGGTGTCACGCCAAAAGGCTGTCGCCATGCCTGCTTCTTGGTCGAAATGCTGATCGCTTCAAGATTGCTTCGGTTATCGAAGAAAGCGACCACATCGCGACCATCCGAATAGACCGGGCCACGAATTCCGTCAAGAACCTTCAGCGGACTGTCATAAAGTGCGTTGCCCGAGACCGTATCGACGCTCATCAGGTTTCCGCCTTCCATCGGGAAGGCTACATTGTTGCCCACACCGACGATTTGACTGGTGATTGCATAAGGGGCTTGGTAAAGCCACTTAAGTTCGCCGTTCTGCGGGTTGATGCCGTAGACTTCGCGCTGATCGTTATACACGCAAAGCACGCCATTGACAAGAATCGGCGCCTTGCGGAAGATACCGGGCGATGGTGCGCCGTTCGGGTACTTCCATTTCGTGTTTCCGGTCTCGCGATCAATCGCATAAACACGATTACCCAGATTCAAGTAAATCGTATTGCCATCGACGAGTGGCGCGCCGTTAGCGGCCACCGGCGAAGATTGCTGCCATCTCCAAGCCAGCGGGGCCGGGCTATTAAATTGTGCGGCAGCTATGCCACTTACCATCGCAATAGATGCAATGACGAAACTTCGAACTCCAAACATGTTTGTGCAACGTCTCCAAGGTCGCCCCGCGACCTATCCTAGGACATTGTAATTCTACTAGGGTGCTTTTGTCCAGCGTTCGGGGCGGATACACTTTAGACGCCTTAAAAAAAATTTGGATTCGCAATTTTGAAAAACGTTATTCTTTGCTATCACAAAGTTGGACTTGAATCCGCCGAGGGACGGTTTCTGAACTGTTCTCCCGCCCAACTCGATCGCCATGCTCGGTTCTTTTCTCGTCGCGGCTGGCCAGGCTTTCTTCCTAAAGACTTCGAGGACTCTCGGCCCTCTGGAGTTTGCTTTACCTTTGACGATGCGTATGTTTCCGCGATTGAGCAGGCTCCCGCCATTCTCGAAAAGCATCGATTCCGAGGCGTATTTTACGTCGTTCCCTCTCTGGTCGGCCAGTCTTCACAGTGGGATGCCGAAAAAGCTCGCCCCCTTGCCGACTGGGATGCGCTCTCGTCGGTTGCAAAGCGGGGCCACGAAATAGGCAACCACACCTGGTCGCATCCACATTTGGCCCAACTCGACCTCGATACGCAGATGGAAGAGATGCGCCATGCCAATGAAGCGCTTCGTGAGCGTGGATTTGATCCCCGCTCGATCGCATTTCCTTATGGTAGTTTGAACGAAGCAACTCTTCAAGCGATGGAAAAGATTGGCCTCAAGGTCGGCTTGGCTCTCGGCAAACGCCCAGTCGGAAATGAACCGGCACAGAGCCTTCCTCGGATTGTCGTCGGCTTCTCCGATTCGGTGGCAAAACTCCTTTACAAAATCTACGTCCGGCCGAAACTTCCCTAGACGTGGCAACATGCAAAAAGCATCGGGTATATTATTTTTTCTGCGGGCTCATAGCTCAGTTGGTTAGAGCACACCCCTGATAAGGGTGAGGTCGGTGATTCGAGTTCACCTGGGCCCACCAAATTTCCGCAATGTACTTCTGCTATATCCTGCAGAGTTCCAAATCCGGTCGTTTCTACGTCGGATCAAGCGCCGATCTTGATGCCAGGCTTTCTGAGCACAACCGTGGGAATGTGGTTGCCACCCGAAACAAAGGACCATGGATTCGAGTCTATTCCGAGGCGTTCGATAGCCGATCTGAAGCTTGCCAAAGAGAGCGAGAAATCAAGGCGTGGAAGAGCGCGGTGAGAATTCGAGAATTGATAGAGAGCGTTGGCTAGAGCATCCCGAGAATCGGGAAGGTCGGTGATTCGAGTTCAACTGGGCCCACCAAATTTCCGCAATGTACTTCTGCTATATCTTGCAGAGTTCCAAATCCGGTCGTTTCTACGTCGGATCAAGTGCCGATATCCATGTTTTATGGGGGAGGGCATCCCTGCCCTCGTAAGCAAGTCATTTGAAAAGGCGATTTGGATTCCCTGACGATTCTTTTCAACGAACGGTGACCCCATCAAAACGCGAGTTAAGATATACTCATTGGGCTTGCCCGGGTGGCGAAATGGTAGACGCAGAGGACTTAAAATCCTTTGGTAGCAATACCGTGTGGGTTCGAGTCCCACCCTGGGCACCAGTTTTTCGATGCTCGTCACTGGATTTGGACCCTTTCGAAATCACGCCGAAAACCCGTCGGCCGAACTTGCGCGGCAACTTTCGGATCACAACTGCATTTTGACGGTCACTTATCCGGCGGTTGAGACATTCGCGCGAAGTCTCAAGTCGGTCGAGAGCGATACCATCCTTTGCCTCGGGCTCAATGCTCGCCTCGAAGAACCTGTCTTCGAACTCTATGCCCACAACAAAATCGGTTCCGAACCGGGCAGTTCTGGTCGGCAACATACACGATCTGCTATTCGAAAAAGTGGACCGATGACGCTTGGACAGACGTTAGCGCGCCCGGATCAGCTTCCTTCCCTGCCGTTGCCTATGAGCTACACTCCCGGCGATTATCTTTGCAATTTTCTGCTGTACTCGCTCCTGATCCGATACCCGGAGCGGAAGATCGGCTTCGTTCACATCCCTTTGTTTGACAAAATGCCGCAAGAAGCCCAACTTCTTCGGCTCAAAGGATTGATCGAGTATTTAGGCTTGCCGTAAGTCGCGCATCCATTTGACGCCAGCACGAGTGGCTTCCACGCCATCGTCACCGCATTCCATTTCGAGGTCAATTGAGATTGGCGCACCATTCAGTTTGTCCGCCAGGGCCGACAACGTCGCTTCAATCGGAACGACGCCTTCACCCAAGCGGCATCCGCCGTATTGGATCCCCTTGGTAGAACGGTACGGGCCTGTCTCAGAAAGCTGAAAATCTTTAACATGCACGAGACAAGGGGCAGGCATTTCTTGTGCGGCGGAAACAGGGTCGATGTCGGCGAGCAAGAAGTTCCCGATGTCGAAACAGACACCTACCGAGTGTCGATCGAGAGGCTCGAGAATCGAGTCGAGCCGCGGCGGAGTCGCAAAGATGTTTCCGTGGTTCTCCAGCACCAACATGATCGGACTCTCGCTGAGATCCTTCAGCGCGTCGATGGTTCTATAGCGCACCATTTCAACTCCATCGCTTGACGTGGGATTCCCTGAGAAGACTCGAACCACTGGAGCACTCAATGCCTTGGCCACTTGAATTCCCAATCGGATTTTGTCCCGCTCGATCCGAAGGCGAGCATTGTCGTCATGGTTGAAATCATTCGTGACGGCAACCGCGTGAACTTTTAACCCAGTCTCATCAAGAGCTGTCTTTGTTTGAGCGATAAAGTTTTCGATCCAATCAGGGCTCGGCAAGTGATCTCGGACGACGCCGGGTTCATACCAAAATGCGTCGAGCACTTCAATACCATCCGCACCACAGTCCTTGGCAAATTGAATAAAGCGATCAATTGGCATTTCTCCGTTCCGCCAGGCGTGGAGAACGGAATACCAAGAGATACCGATGGAAGCGTTAAGGTTGAGGGACAACGAGATTTACCAGTGGAGCATAGAAAATCACGCTACCCACAACTCCGATCGCGCAAATAGCCAAAGCAGACTTCATTCCTGCCGAGAGTTCAAATCGCGGTGTAACTTCGTCGCCATCGTCAGTGTAAGCGGCACGGATCATCTTAAAATAATAGAAGGCGCCGAATGTAGAATTGGCGACCAATAAGACCGCAAGCCAAGCTCGATCCATTCGGATCAAGTCAGAAATGATCAAAACCTTGCCAATAAATCCGGCAACCGGACCGATGCCGATCTGAGACAACACGAAGACGACCAAAAGCGCGGCAAGAGCCGGATGCCGTTTCGACAATCCTTTCAATGAGTCGATCGTTTGCGGCTTATCGTCTTCGTCACCGACCAGCGACAGAATGACAAACACGCCCAATGTGGCAAAGACGTAACCGATGAGGAAGTAAATCAACGTCCAGATCGTAGTCGAACGCGAAGCAAGCAACGCGGCCATGAAGGCAAGAATATAACCCGCATTCGCCACGGAGGAATATGCCAAAAGCTTCTTGGTCTCGGTCTGTGTAAACGCCATGACGTTGCCCAAAACCATCGAGAGCACACACAGGACCGCACAAACCGGAAACGCGATGTCGCGCATCGGCGAGGTCAAGACCAACAGGTGATAGAGAGCCATAAACGGGCCAACCTTTGCACCTGTCGCCATAAAGGCGACGATATTTGTTGGCGCACCGCTGTAAACGTCAGGAATCCATTGATGGAACGGCGCAATACCGGTCTTGAAGCTGAGGCCGACGACGACCATCACGAAGGCAAAAATCAGCATCGGTCGATTCTCACTGTTGGCATTCGATGCAAAACGCACAAAGCCATCATAGTTAAGCGTTCCACTCGCTCCGTAGAGGAACGCGATGCCGTACAGGAAGAATCCTGTCGCGAACGCGCCGAGAAGGAAGTATTTGAGCGCGGCTTCTTGCGAGAACTTCGAGCGCTTGTTCATGCCCGCAAGCACGTAGAGCGAGATCGAGAGGAGTTCAAGTCCAACAAAAATCGCCAACAGATTGGACGACGTACACATGATCATGCCGCCGAGGGCCGCCCATGTGATCAGCGGAAAGAACTCAGGGCAATGAATCTTGCTTCGCTTGAAGTAAGGATTGCTGATCAGAACCACCACGAGCGTGCTGATCAGGATCAGCATCTCAGCGATCGAGCCAGGGGTATCAAATTTGAGAACTTCGAGTTCGTTATAGATGTTGCCGATCAGGTTGAACTGGGCAACCAGCGCAAAAATGAGCCCACCGACGGTGACACCGAAAAGAGAGTTAGACGTCCCTTTAGGTTTGACCATGTGAAGGATGAGACCGATCATTCCGGTCACGGCCATAAGAAGAAAGGGTGCCAGAGCCGCAAGGTTATATTCCGGTAAGGCGAACGACTTTACTTCCATGATGTTTTTCCTCCAACTTCGGCGACTCGAATTTCGGTCGGCGCTTTCTCGGTTCGAACCACGGCGGCCTTCGGCTCACCCTGAATGTTCTCCACTCGCGGTTCCATCGACTTCAGAACCACGGTCGGCAGCAATCCTAAAACCAAAATGATCGCGGCAAAGGTCGCTCCCACCAGTGTTTCGCGAGAGCTAAGGTCCTTCAAGGGCTCACCTCCTTTCGCCTTGCCGTAAAAGAGTCGCTGGTACATGTAGAGCATGTAAGCCGCTGAGAGGATTGCACCGCCTGCCGCCAAATAAGCGTAAACGATGCTCACGCCATTCAGCCCGCTTTGCCCACTCATAAACACCCCAATCAACGACAAGATTTCGCCAACAAACCCACTTGTGAATGGCAGACCAAGATTGGCCAACATCGCGATCAAAAAGAGCGTGGAGAAAATCGGCATGGACTTCTTCAGGCCGCCAAATGAATCCAAAGATCGATTGGGGGTTCGCTCATAGAGGAAGTTGAGCAAAACAAAGATCGCCGCAGCAGCAATACCGTGATTGAACTGTTGGAATGCTGCTCCCATCATGCCGTAGTGATTGAGCGAAAAGAGGCCAATTAAGATGTAGCCGACGTGGCTAACGGTTGAGTAAGCCATGAGTCTTCCCGGGCTCTTTTGAATCGCCGCGAGAATGCCGCCATAAAGGATGCCGACAACACCAATGAGAACGATCACGGGTGCGAAGACTTTGCAAGCTTCAGGGAAAATCGGAAGCACAAATCGGAACATTCCGAAGGTGCCGACTTTAAGAACAACGCCAGCGACAATCGCCCCGATCGGCGCATCTTCGTACGTATCCGCCAACCAGCGATGGATCGGGACTGCCGGAGACTTGACCAAGAAAGCGATCATGAATCCCCAGAAAGCCAAGGCTTGGAGCGGCCAGGCATTTTGCCAAAGACCCTGAGAAATCGCCCGTTGGAGTTGAACGACGCTTAACGTTGAGAAGCCGAGCGTTCGTTGAGCTTGGACACCGAGAATCGCAATGCCGACCAACATCAACAGCGAACCAGCAAACAGGACACCCACATATTGGAGGGCAACCTTTCCTCGGTTACCTGAACCCCAACCGAGGATCATCAATCCAACCGGGATCAAACTGAGTTCGAAGAAGATGTAGAACAGCAGCATGTCGAGGCTGCTGAAGACGCCAAATAAAGTTCCTTCAAGACAGAGCAGAAGTCCGAAGAACTGACTGGATTTCTCAGACGGCTTCGAGATCAAGATCGCGATCAGCGTCAAAAAGGCCGTCAGCAAAATCATCCAAGCGGCCATGCTGTCGACGCCAACAAAGTAGTTGGCTCCGATGCCAGGCATCCACTTTGCGAAGTTGACGAACCGGATGTCGGCGCTCCCCGAGAAGAAGGAACTGGTGATCGCTCCACTGATGACTAGGGTCGCGATCGCAACAAAGCTGCTGAGAATCTGAGCGGATTTTCCAACCTGCTTCGGAAAAAGCGCAAGCGCAAGCCCGATCAAAATCGGCAGGAAGATCAGAAAGCTAAGATAAGGAGCAACGGTCATTTACCCACCCCCTGGAACAAGTAAACAACATAAGCAAAGAGTCCAACCACCCCGACCAACATGCTCAAGGCGTACATTCGAACCATGCCCGTCTGAAGGGCTCGAATGATTGAGGCAAAGAACTCGGTGACCTTTCCAATGCCAACCCCGGCTCCGCCGACGAGTCCCGTGTCCACGTTTTGGTCCATCAAGGTCGCAAGCTCGGCTCCACCATCGACCGACGCACTGACGAGCGCGTCGTCGTAGCCGAATTGGTTGCGGGCCAACAGTCGCAGCGGAGACCACTTCGACATGTCCCATCCCTCTCGTTTCGGTAAGCCGCGGAAGTAACCAATCGCGCCGACAAGAATTCCTAGGAAGGCCGCGATCATCGAAACCTTCTCAAGTGCCTCCATCGGAATACCGCGTTCCACGTTCACATAGCTGTTGAGCGGACCAACCGTCGCAGCTTTTAGCCATTCTTCAAATCGTTCGTTTTGATCAAGATACCAACCACCGGCAGCGCTGAGAACAGCCAAAATCACGAGCGGAATCCACATGCTAGGCGGAACCTCGTGAGGCTTATGATCCGGCGTTAAACCATGATGTTCATGTTCGTCGGCTTCTTCATGTCCCTCTTCGGCATCGTGATGCGCCTCGGCATATTCGGGTTCAGGAAGATTTCGCCACTGCTCCTTTCCGAAGAATGTGAGCATCATCATCCGCGTCATATAGAACGCGGTCAGCAGTGCAGTAAAGAGACATATGACGCCTGCATAACGTCCAGCATTGAGTCCATTCAGGACAGCCTGATCGCCATTCAAAGCGGCATCAATAATTTTCTCTTTCGAGAATGCACCCGAGAAGAGCGGAACTCCCGAAATTGCGAGGTATCCGATCAACATCGTGATGAACGTAACCGGAATGTACTTCTTCAGGTTTCCGTAATTGCGCATGTCTTGCTCATGCGCCATAGCATGAATGACCGCGCCCGAACCAAGGAAGAGCAACGCTTTGAAGAAGGCGTGCGTGGTCACGTGGAACATGCCAACCCAGTAGGCTCCCGCTCCACAGGCGACGAACATAAAGCCAAGCTGAGAGACCGTGGAGTAAGCCAGGACTTTTTTGATATCCGTTTGGCCGATTGCGATCACCGCAGCAAAGAGAGCCGTAAAGGCTCCAACGGCGGTGATAATGATCGACGCGGTCGCTGAAGCTTCGAACACGATATGCATTCGATTCAACAAGACTACACCGGATGTGACCATCGTAGCCGCGTGAATCAATGCGGAAACCGGAGTAGGGCCTGCCATTGCATCGGGAAGCCAAAGGTAAAGCGGGAATTGAGCCGACTTACCACAGGCACCAACAAACAGAAGCAATCCAATCGTCGTTGCCAGGATCGGATTGTGCATGAATGCATCCTGAAGGACCGGCAACATCGTGTCATAGCTAAACAATCGATCGTCTGCGGGCCCGGCTCCATGGGTGTGAGTGGCGACCGTCGTAACGATCAACAATAACCCAAGCGTTAGCCCCCAGTCACCGATTCGATTAACAATGAATGCCTTGTTGGCGGCTTTCGAATTTGCAATATCCTCGTACCAAAAACCGATCAGCAGGTAAGAGCAAAGTCCAACACCTTCCCACCCAACGAAAAGGAGGAGGAGATTATTTCCCAACACCAGCAGCAGCATCGACGCGACAAAGAGGTTGAGGTAAGCAAAGAAACGACCATAGTCCTTCTCTTCGGCCATATAACCTGTCGAGTAAAGGTGGATGAGGGCGCCGATTCCGGTAATGATCAACGCCATCGTCATCGACAAGGTGTCGATTCGCAATTCAAAAGGAATCGAGAGACCTTTCAAGTTAATCCACGGAACGCTGGCCACAACCGTCGCCGAATGAGGGTCAAGATCTTTTGTGATCATCGCCGCGATGACGAATGAAATCGCAATGGGAAGAACCGCCAGAATCCCGAGTAGGCGCTTGGGCAAGCTCTTACCAAAGAAGGTTTGCAAGAGCGCTCCCAGCACGGGAAAACCAATCGTTAGCCAAATGAGTCCGCTGTTCTGCACCCTTTACCCCTTTATTAAACTGAGTTCGTCGACATCGACCTCATCCTTGAGGCGATAGATGGACATGATAATGCCGAGCCCGACAGCGACTTCGGCGGCGGCAACGGCCATGACGAAGATCACCATCATCGGTCCGTTCATTCCCTGCTCAAGCGTATGCCCTGCGGTGGCGAATCGGTAGCGCGCGAACGAGAGGAAAGCCAGATTGACGGCGTTGAGCATGAGTTCGATGCACATGAAGATGACGATCGGATTGCGGCGAATCACAACGCCGACGACCCCGGTCGTGAACATGAACATGCTCAGGCCAATATAAGCAGCGAGAGGGACTCCGTTCACGGGGTTCTCCTTTTCGCTAAGAACACCGATCCGACGACACCTACCAACAGCAAAATACTCACCACTTCAAACGGAAAAACATAAGCAGTGAAGAGACTACTTCCGATCATCTTCGGACTGCCAACTTCGGTCGCCAGGGGCGCGGCATCCGCCTTGAGGAGTGGCGGCAGGATTTGGCTACCAAGCGCGACGAACAGCGCAAGGCCAAACATAATGCCGATGGGCCGCTTGAGGTCTTTCTTCTCTTCGATTAGCTTAGGATTGAGCAACATGATCACAAAAACGAAGAGAACCATGATCGCCCCCGCATACACCAAAATTTGGCTGATGCCGATCAGCTCCATGTTCATGCTGAAGTACAGAAACGCGAGAACGAAAAAGTTAAAGACGAGGCACAGCGCGCTTCGAACCGCACTCTTGGAGGCCACGACGCCAATCGTAGCCAGCGCAGCCGGACCCGCCAGCATCGCGAAGACGATCAATTCCGGTGTGATCTTCACGAAACGACCTCTTTATTCGGAACGACTTCCTCCGTTCGGCGAGGAGAAGGAACCATATTGACGCTTCGGGACCGATATTGCGGTTCGACCTTCTTGGCTCGGTGGCGAACCATCGCCCAGACGAAGCACAGGATTGCGTAGAGTACGATTCCGGTCGCCCAACCTGTCGCTGATCCGTAGACTTTCGATGCGAAGATCCAGGTTGCGGTGATCATCAAATTGACGACCGCGAGCGGAAGCAGGAACTTCCAACCCAGGTTCATCAACTGATCGTAGCGAAGCCGCGGGAAGGTTGCCCGAATCCAGATGTAAGCCGAAAGGCCAATCGCACCCTTCGTTAGCATAACCGCCAAACCGAACAAGTAATTATTCTCAAGCGGGGCCAAAACATCCCATCGCAAACCAATGTGATAACCACCCAGAAAGACGGTGGCAAAGACCATGCTGAACGACAGCATCGCCATGTACTCAGCCATCATGAACAGCCCCCAACGCTTTGTGCTGTACTCGGTGTGATAACCGGCGACGAGTTCGTTTTCGGCTTCCGGAAGGTCGAATGGCGGTCGGTTGGTCTCGGCGATCATACAGATAAAGAAGATCACGGCCGAAACAAGACCCATCGGCGTAAAAATGTTCCAGTTCTGGAGGAAGCTAATCGAACCAAAGAGCGGCTGGGCTTGGGCATCGACGATGTCCGTCATCTTCAGCGAGCCAGTCGTCATGACCATTGCCCCGAGCGAGACGCCCATCGCCAACTCATAAGAAATGAGCTGAGCCGAGGCTCGCAGTCCACCAAGTAAGGAGTATTTGTTATTCGAACTGTAGCCCGCCAGAACCGTCGAATAAGCTCCCAGCGATGAAATCGCGAGTATGTAGAGCAGTCCGATATTGATGTCGGCAACCGGCGTAAAGCGGCGGTCACCACCAAACGGAATCGTACATCCCAGCGTGAGCGCCACGAAAAGCGCGATCAGCGGAGCGAGGATGAACAAGAACCGATCGGTCTTGTCTGGCATGATGTCTTCTTTCAAGAAGAGCTTCAAACCATCAGCCATCGATTGAGCCAAGCCAAAAAGCTTGATCTTCTTACCCTTCATAAAGCCAGGAATGACTCGGCTGGTTCGCGAGAAGGTGATGTTGCCAGTTCGGTTTGGACCGATACGATCCTGCATCCACGAAAGCAATCGCCGCTCGTACCAAATCATGAATGGAACGGGGACAAAGATCGGGATGATTGCCAGAATTGCCCGCCCGATTGCGGCAAGTACATCTTGAAGGGTGGGGTCTAGGCTATGTAACCAGTCCATTTGGCAGTCCAAAAGAATTTACCTGAGAAGCGAGAACGGTTGCACTTGGAAAACTCGTTGAGAGAAGATTGCATAGAATATGGATTAGGTTTCATTCCATGACAACGCTCCTTCATTCAATCGATCTGCCGACGCTTCGACGCAGCTTCTTCAAGCGCAATGTCCTGGTTTACTCGGCGATTTGCCTTTATTTTCTGCTGGTTTGCATTGCACTAGAGTTCGTCTGCGTCTACTTCAATTTTGCTTATGGATTGGGGATCACCACGATCATCTTCTTGGTGTTGCCTTTTGCCATCGCTGACACACAAACCAATCTCAAGAACCTGGAGAAAAATAACGGCGGAGTTCTCTCTCGCAAACGCATGATCGAATTCACAGAAGAAGGAATTTTGATCCGTTACGATTCGGGGAGTTCGAGCTTCATCGTCTGGCCAGATTTGATTTATGCGCGGCGCCTCGGCGAAGTCACGCTTATCCATCAGAGTCGCTTATCGGCACACTTTGTTCCTGATTCAGCGTGGCCATCCGTGAAAGAACGCGATCAATTCCTAGCCCTGCTCCGCGAAAAGAACCTGCTGAAATAACGCAACCCCTCGCCACGGTTTTCCTGTATTATCTGGTTGTGAAAAAGTCTTCTGCCGTCCCAGCGACGTTTTGTGCGGCAGTCGCATCGCTCATTCTGCAGGGCTGCTCCAGTCCGGTTTCCGTTCGGCGTTGCGTCGATCCGGCTACGGGAACCATTCTGCCCGACACCGCATGTGCTGCTCCGGTAACCGCCATGACCTACCGAGGAGGACAATATGCTCGCGTTCAAGCCCAGACCGGCAGCATCTGCATCGATACCCGAACCAATCAACCGGTGGCAGATTCATATTGCCGAAGCACAACGGGCTATTATCCGGGCTATTACCATATGGGACGCTACTATCCGCGGACCTCGTGGGGCTATGACGGCAACGTTTCGAATGGCCGCGTCATGAACTTTTCTTCATCGCCTAAGGACGGAGCCGATGTTAAGTCATCCAGCGGATCCGTTATTTCTCGCGGTACTTCGCGCGGCGGATTTGGAAGCTCCAGCAGCAGTTCCGGCGGGTTCTTTAGCTAATCCATGCGACGGGTCCGAATTTCGCCTCGCGAAGATTGGCAACGTAAAGTCGAAGCGAACGGCCTCGTTTTTCATACCGAAGGCGATCAGGTTTATTGGAACGAAAGCGCCTATTACGAATTTAGCGCTCGCGAAATTGACGATCTAGAGAAAGCCACGGTCGAGTGCCATCGCATGTGTATGGAGGCCGTCCAACACGTCATCGATCACAAACGATTCGATGAATTTAAGATTCCTGCCCACGTGATTGAGGCAATCGAATGGGCATGGGAGGCCGAGCCGCCCGCACTGTACGGCCGCTTTGATTTCGTTTACGACGGATTTCGTCCGCCAAAGCTCCTCGAATACAACGCCGACACACCGACTGCGCTCCTCGAAGCCGCCGTGATTCAATGGAAGTGGCTCGAAGAGCTTTATCCCGAAAAGGATCAGTTCAATTCGATTTGGGAGACCTTGGTCGGACAGTGGAAATGGCTTCAGGAAAACAAGAAACTGCTCGGACAGATGATCCACTTTGGTCACGGCGACCTTTGGGAAGACGAACTCACCGTGGCGGTCTTACGGGACACCGCTCACGCAGCCGGGCTCACCACTCAATCGATCCTCATGCAGGACATCGGCTGGAATCACGATCGTCAATGGTTTGTCGATCTCCAGAACATCAAAATTTGGACGATTTTTAAGCTCTATCCATGGGAGTGGATGATCCGTGAGGAGTTTGGCAATTATGCGCTTGCGCATTTTGAAGACACCCAATGGATCGAACCGATCTGGAAGATGATCCTCTCGAACAAAGCGCTCTTAGCCGTGCTTTATGAACTCTTCCCTTCCTCGCCCTATCTTGTTCCGGCATATCTCGATGGTTCGCACTCGATGACGCGTTACGTGGAGAAGGCCCTGCTTGGGCGCGAAGGTGCAAACGTCGCGATTCATGACGGCTCACATGTCGTCGAAGCTCGTGACGGCGAATATGGAGACACCGGCTTGGTGTATCAGGAATACGTTGAGGTCCCGAATTTCGATGGAAACCACCCAATTATCGGAAGTTGGGTCATCGGCGAAGAAGCTTGCGGGATCGGCATCCGCGAAACCGACGGATTGATCACCGACAACATGGCGCGGTTCGTACCGCATCTGTTTTGAGATGTTGAAATCCTCAAACGTGCCCCAAAGCATAAGCGACAATCCTGCGCAGCCCTGAGCTGGAAAATAAGCAGCAGCCACACAATCCAGTCGTTACGACCGATCTATGAAAGAACACAATTGGTCGGGATTACCCCTCCGTAAGCGTAGAAGTTCATCCACATCTTTCTCACCGCCAATCGTCCAGAGCGAATAACATACTTCGCCCTGAGAAAATCACTTTTAGTACCTTTACTAGCTGTGAAATATGCGTGAAAGCCCTTTTTAACCGCAAAAGGACTTGATAACATGGTCGAGGTTTTGGAGAAATTTCTCATGAAAACTCATATTTTTACGATCAGCATCATTGCAGGCTTGGCATCGATGGGGAACGCTCAAGGTTACTTTAGCGACGACTTCTCATCCTCTTCTCAACTCAACTATTACGGCGTTGACCGTGAGGCTCCTTAGTCATTTACGACCGGAACCTACTTCGGACATTCCGCCGCAAAACTCACGGTCTGGGACGACTCGGCTCAGACGGATGCGTTTACGACTTCCAGGGTATGCAGCGATATGGCGATACCGCCCACTCGACCGGCTTTCAACTCCCGGCCGTCGGCTCTCGCTTGAGCATGGACATCTATGTTCCTTCATCTTGGAACGGCACGACCCTCGGTTCGGACGACAAGCGCGGCGGCGACCTCTGGGCTCGATTCGATGACACAACGCAAACGGTTGGCAATGACGCGTACCCAACCATCGGCCTCTATAACGAGGGAGACGGCAACGGACTGAACATCGAAACTTTCGATACCTATACAGGCAATATTAGTGTTTATAGCCTCGCAACCGGTAACGTCCAACTTGACGGATGGAATAACTTGGCGATGGAGTTCGACGGAACGTCTCTTAAATCGTACGTCAACGGCGTCCTGGTCCACTCGGACAATGATGCGGGCTGGGCAAATGTCGCCACACTCGAGTCTGGCTTCATCCAGGGTTGGCGTCCCCTGTCGTGGGTTGGAACAACCAACTCCTACGATGTGGTTGTCGACAACTTCCAAGCAGTACCTGAGCCGACATCGATGGCCGCTCTTGGTTTCGGCGGTCTTGCCCTTCTTCGTAAGCGACGCAAGAAATAATCGGTGAGAGAGCGAGGGCGAGAATCAATTCTCGTACTCGTAAAGGAACCCGTAGTTTCCCTTCTCCTCGGGGAGAAGGGGTTAGGGGTAGAGGGGATCGGGCAGGGCAGTCTCTTTTGAAAGCGGAGAGCCGTCCACGATACCCTCCATCCCAACCCTTCCTCCCGAGAGAGGAAGGGCCCGAATTTAGCCAGCAATGAAGCCGCTGATCACCTGCGGGACCGACGTATCGAATCCCACGATGTTCAGCGTTCCGGCGTCGCCCGGATCACCAATGGTCGTTCGCGTTGAGGCCATGGCCACAACCACCAACTTCGCATCGATCTTCATCTTTTCTCGGTACTCGCGGATCGCTTGGGCTGGATGCTGCGATCCTTGCCAAGTTTGCGAGTCCGTGAAGATCACGAAAGCGTCGGCTTCGATCTTGTTGTCGATCGCATAACGGATCGGCAACGCACAGTCGGTTCCTCCGCCGCCCGTTCGGGCTAACAGATTTACAACCGCATCGAGACGCATCTTTTTCGAAATCTTCAACATGTACGTTTTGGTATCGAAAGCCAAGTGCGTTACCTGATCTTCGATTGCCTCGACGACGAGTGCCATCGCACCGCACGCGCTTCGGCAATCAAGCCCTGCGACACCCGCGACCGAGGTTCCCGACATCGAGCCCGAAACGTCCAAACCGACCACGATTCGCTTACCCGACTTCTCAACGTTTTCGAACGCGTCGTAAAACGCCTTGTCGAGAGCTTTCATGATCGACTTGACCGGCTTCCACTCACCGCTTCCTCGCACGCTACGTCCACTTGCGTAAGTGTTCATCGCGGCCAAGATCGCAACTGGGTGGATCCTCGATTTCTTCAAACGTTCTTTGTTTCCGAGAGCATTGATCACGATTTCGTTTGCCGATTGGTTTCGGTCAAACCATCCTTCCTTAAGCAAGCCGACTTTCGTCATGTTGCCTAAGTTTCGGATCATCGCGGTCAACGGCATATCGGCAAGCAATGCTTCCCAAACGGCCTTTTCGTTCAACATCTCAGTTGGGAGCGCTTCACGCGGAACCTTATGGTCCCGAATCAAACGTACCGCTTCGTCGAGGTCAAACGTCTCTCGCAAAGTCTTGGTCGCTTGGACGAGCGGCAGGTCTCCCACCATCTCACCGTCCACGATCCACTTATAAAGAACGTTATGTTTTTCGGTCGATGCAACCGGGTGAGCAAGCCTCAACAGGTCACGGTTCGACCATCCACCACGCGATTGATACTTCACAACGCCGTACTCAAGCGAGTCGGCCGATTGCGAGTTGTACCACTTCGCGATGGCTTTTCGGAGTCCACGACCCCACCCACGCATTCCATCGCATGCTTCCGCGAAGGCGAACAAGTGGGTTCCGGTTCGGCAAACCTTTGGCAACGCTTCGAAAGCAGCCGTTCGAGTCTTGTCGTCTCCGAATGAGGCGGATAACGCCAGGGCAAAAATGGCCGGATCATTCTTCGGTGCCCGTGCAGCCACGCTAACCTCGACGATCTTCTCAACGACACGCAGTCCGTCTTCCTTAATCGCTTCGATCACGTTTGTCACGTGCTCCATCGTGAGCTTTCGCTCGCCGACATAAAACGTTCCTTGCTCGCTTCCGAGAATCAAGAACCGATCAAGCATTGTCCATCGATCAATACTCCAGGAATAGCCGCCGCCCAGGTTCGGGACCTGGTTTGAAAACGGGATCGCCATTGACTGGTGGGTCGATTTAGTGTTGAACATTTTGCTGTATTTCATGGTTCTTTTCTTTCTCCTATTTCATGCTTGATTTCGTCTTTCCGCGCTTTGCGGGATCGATCACTCGAGGGCATCGATCCGCAACAGCGTCATTCATGTTTAACCTTCGGGCAAGTGCGAAGTCTGGGTGGTTGCCCGCCGCGCTCCAAACGCCTCAGCCTGCAAGCAGACTGGTCGGCCTTTCCGCCGAAGCTACCCATATGGCAACCGATTGAGTGGGATAATCCAAACTCATCGGCCCGAAGGTCAAATTGTTTTCGGCAAAAGAGATCTGGGCAAGTTGTGCCGTGGATAGATGCTCTACCTGACTGAGCTACCCGGCAGTGTTAAGCTGCCGAGGCCGGATTTGAACCGGCGACCCTCCGTTTGACATACGATAACCCACGATCATCGGCCCATCTCTTTCTTTTGTCGCTTGCGTGCGGACAAGGGTCGCTGTGGTTATTTTTAGTTGCTCTATCCAATTGAGCTACTCTCTGGTTTCCCATTGAGGCCGGATTCGAACCGGCAACCAACTGCTTAATAGGCGATAATCCACGAGCTACGGCCCGCACTCAAATTGTTGTCAACGTATGGGCAAGTTGCGCCTTCGGAAGTTCCCTTTGGCCACTTGGGTACTCGATCGCCTTGCGGTCTTCGAGGCTGGATTCGAACCAGCGAGAGTTTCATCCTCAGATAACCGACAAGCTTCGGCCCATACAAAATGTAGTCAAATGCGGACAAGGAAACCGGCCTGGGGTTGGATCGAGTTACAGTCGAGAACCCAAGCCATTCGGCCCGCAAAATTGAATCAAGCGCAGGCAAGCTAATCGGTCTCTGGCAGCGATCTACCCTAAAGATAAGCCAATGACCTTCGGCCCGCGCATAAATTGGAATCAGGGAGATGGGCGATTGGCCCGCCTCGCGACGTCGATCAAATGTGTATTCGTGCTGGGAGTCGTCTCAACCTGTCACGATCTTGATTCGACATCAGCACCCTAATGTGTAGGGACTCATCTGTTGAGAATGATTGTTTACGATTCCCATTTTCGCTGTCAAGGGTTTGATGAAGTTTTTTGTAAAATTTGTACAAAATGGTAATTTCGTGACTCCCCGGATGGGGGGTCGGTGAGCGGACCATAGTTGAACCGGAGGGGTCATTGCGCCGATCCAAGGACCCCTCCGTCACGCTGGCCGACGCTACCCCGGAATTCCGGGCTCCGTCAAAAGGCTCGGATCAAGGACTTTCTGAAGCGTTTCCGCATCCATAAGACCTCGCTCAAGAACGACGGTCGGGATCGATTTCTTTTCTCTTAACGCTTGCTTCACCACATCAGCCGACTGTTGATAACCCAAGTGAGTGTTGAGGGCCGTTGCGAGCGAAGGTGACGTGTGGGCGTAGTGCTCACAGCGTTCTCGGTCTGCTTGGATGCCCACCACGCAATTGTCGGTAAACGTTTGGATAGAATTGGTGAGAATTTGGAGCGAGAATTGAGCCGAGAACGCCATTCCTGGCATCATCACGTTCAATTCAAGCTGTCCCGCCTGAACACATCCTTCGATGCTGGCGCATTGCCCCAAGACCTGATAGAGCACGATATTGAGGTTCTCAGCCATGCTCGGGTTCACCTTGCCCGGCATAATCGAGGAGCCGGGCTGCACTGCCGGGAGGACAATCTCGGCAAAGCCCGTCAACGGTCCCGAGCAAAGCAGGCGAAGGTCATTTGAAATTCTCGTTAGTTCAAGGCAGAGAATTCTGAGGGCTGCCGCAAGAGACGACATGGGAAGATTGCTCTGCATCGCCTCTCGGAGATCATCTGCATTCCGATAAGGAATTCCGGTTGCCTCGGCGATGAGTTCAACCACTCGGAAGCGGAATTGAGGATGGGTATTGAGTCCAGTTCCCGCTGCACTTCCTCCGATTCCCAATTCTTCGAGTTCGTCAGCGGCTTGCACCAGCCACTTTTTCGCTTTCTTGATCGCCACGGCGTAGGCCGTAAATTCTTGCCCCAATCGAATCGGAACGGCATCTTGTAGGTGAGTTCTTCCCGACTTCAAGACATCGTCAAACTCCTTCCCTTTTGTTTCGAAGGCTTCCGCGAGTCGATCGACGGCAAGGATTAGTTCGCCCAGCATGGCTCGGCTTGCCATCCGCATGGCGGTCGGGAAAGTATCGTTTGTACTTTGCCCAAAGTTAGGATGGTCGTTTGGATTGACCATTTTGTACTCGCCTTTTGCACCTCCGAGAATTTCTTCGGCCCTGTTCGCGAGGACCTCGTTGACGTTCATATGGAAGCTCGTTCCCGCGCCCATGTGGAAGACATCGACCGGGAATTGGTCGCGATAGTGACCCGCCAGCACTTCATCAGCGGCCCGCATGATAGCTTTTCCGATCTGTTCGTCGAGGAGACCAAGCTCAAGATTTGCTTGAGCGCACGCCTTTTTCATGAGCACGTACGCCTCCACCATTTGCGGATGTTCGGTTATTCCGCTAATCGGAAAGAGTTGACGGCTCCGCTCGGCCTGCGATCCCCAATAAGCGTCGCGTGGTACTTTGACTTCGCCCAGACTGTCTTTCTCAATACGGAATTCCATGATTCTTTCTACGAGAGATTCTTGAGATTGTGGGAATGGGAAAGGCTGTGCAGAAATCAAAGTAGCCTCCATTGACCTACACTTCATGTAAGATGGATAGCCGCTTGGGAGGTCAGGCGTCCCCGCCTGAGAAAAGCTTTCAAATTCCCCTTGCGTGATCCCAGTGAAAGAATATTCAAAAGGACGCCCATGCCCCCTTTAGGCTATCGACAACCAATGTGAGATTGTGGGAATGGGAAAGGCTGTGCAGAAATCAAAGTAGCCTCCATTGACCTACACTTCATGTAAGAAGAAGAGCCACTCAGGGGCTCAGGCGTCCCCGCCTGAGCAGAACTTTCAAATTCTTCTTGCTTGATCCCAGTGAAAGAATATTCAAAAGGACGCCCATGCCCCAATTAGGCTATCGACAACCAATGTGAGATTGAGATATGGGCGAGATCGTCCAAATATTAATTGAACCTCCACCGACCTACACTTTCTGATAAGAAAGAAAGGTCAAGCGTCGACATCTGACCTGAGCAGAACCTTCAAATTCTTCTTGCTAGTAATATATCCACGGAACATGGAGGATCATAGGGGCTGGTATCACCGCGATATCCCACATTTCGATGCTGGAAATTACACGCAATTCATTACCTTTCGCCTAGCCGATAGCTTGCCCCAATCTATTCTTAAGCAAGCCGCTGAAGAGTTAAAAAAAGAGCGGCAGCATCTTCCAGAGGAGCGAATCAAGAAACTTGAGTACTACCTAGATCAGGGTATCGGCTCTTGTATCCTCAAAGACCCTGCCTGCGCTGGCATTGTAGAAGACTCCTTAAAGTTCCTTGATCGAAGAAGCTACTCGTTGATTAGCTGGGTAGTGATGCCAAATCACGTTCACTTGATGGCTCGATTTGACGAGGGCCAATCTCTTTCGAAAGCGATGCATTCCCTAAAGTCGTTCACCGCCCACGAACTCAAGAAGCTTCATCCAGAAATGGAAACCATTTGGCAAGCAGAATCCTTTGATCGGTATATTCGATCTGAAGATCACTATTTAGGTCGGGTCCAGTACATTCACGAGAATCCCGTTGTGGCGGGGCTGTGTGAGCGGCCCGAGGATTTTCGCTGGAGCAGTGCTTGGCGTGATAAAGGTGTGGCATGAATTGAAAGCACACAGGCGTGTCCCGATGATGCCTTCGCATCTTCCACTCACAAAGCTCGCGGGATCTAAGGAGGACCTGTGCTCCCAGAAGGCTCTCTACTTCGATACACTCAATCTACGGGTTGAGAAAAGGCGGTGCAAAAATCAATAGAACTGCCGTCGACCTACAGCTTTTGCAAGAAGGAAAGCCGATCAGGAGCTCAGGCGTCCCCGCGTGAGCAGAACTTTCAAATTCTTCTTGCTTGATCCTAGCTATGGAATATTCGACAGGCACACAGGCGAGTCCCGATGATGCTTCGGATATTTCTCTCGCTAAGCTCGCGGGATCTAAGGAGCGCCCATGCCCCAAAACTAAAACAACTATCTAACTGATACCAAAAAAGAAGCCCCACTCAAACGAGTGAGGCTTCTTATTATCTAGAGTTCTAAGCTCAGTGTTTACTGTCGCTTTCGGAACTTTGGTTCGGCATCGCCGCTATCTCGTCGTGGGCCACGGTCTCCGCCGCCATCACGTCGAGGTCCCCGGTCTCGGTCGCCACCGCGTCCGCCACCGTCACGTCGAGGTCCGCCTCGGCCACGATCTCCACCGCGTCCTCGGTCACCACCGCCGCCGCCACCAGTCGAAGCCGGAGGAGTGCCATCCTCGTTACCCTCAAGGGTTTCGAGTTCTTGCTTGACGCCGATCGCCGTCAGGTTCAGTCGGCCCATGTCGTCGAGTTCGAACGTCTTCACGTTCAGCGTGTCGCCGATGTTGACGACCTCTTCGATTCGACCGATTTCCTTGAGCGTGATGTGCTCCTTAGGAACAAACCCTTGCTTGCCATTGCTCAGTTCGACCAGAACGCCGCGACCCATGATTCGAGTAACGGTACCGGTGTACTCGGTGCCCATTTCGACATCGCCAACCGCTTCCTTGATCATTTCGATGGCTTTTCGAGCTTGCTCGCCACCATTCGCGCCAACCAACACACGGCCATCCTGCTGAACGTCGATCGAAGCGCCGGATTCAGCGGTGATCTTCTTGATCATCGCGCCGCCCGGGCCAATCAAGGCGCCGATCTTCTCAGGATTGATCTGGATCGTGGAAACCTGCGGAGCCGTCTCAGCGACCGTCTCACGAGGAGCCGAAATTTCAGCTTCGATAACGTCGAGGATCGCGAGTCGTGCGTCAAGGGCCTGGTTCAGCGCTCGAGCCAGAACGTCGTCGGGGATACCGTCGAGCTTGGTGTCCAGCTGGAGTGCGGTAATACCATTTCGGGTTCCCGCAACCTTGAAGTCCATGTCGCCGCAGAAGTCTTCCATGCCGATGATGTCGGTAAGGACTTTATAAACCTTGCCGTCGGACATGAGTCCCATCGCGATACCGGCGACTGGAGCCTTGATCTTGATACCGGCATCCATGAGCGCCAGAGTCGAACCGCAGACCGATGCCATAGAGGTCGAACCATTGGACTCGAGGACTTCCGAAATCAGAAGCAGCGTGTATGGGAAGTTAGGATCGTCGAGAGGAATAACCGACTTGAGCGCTCGCTCAGCCAACGCACCGTGTCCGATTTCTCGTCGGCCTGGACCGCGCATCGGTCGGCACTCGCCAACCGAGTAAGACGGGAAGTTGTAGAAGTGCATGTAGCGCTTCGGCTCTTCGTCTTCGATTCCGTCCATCGTCTGGGCATCTCCCGGAAGACCAAGAGTGGCAACCGTCATGACCTGAGTCTGACCGCGGGTAAAGAGACCCGAACCATGAACTCGTGGCAGGAGGCCAGCAACGGCTTCCAACGGTCGGATGTCAGTCAGTGATCGTCCGTCGGGTCGCTTATCCTTTGTCAGGATAAGGTCTCGAACGACTCCCTTCACAACACCGTCCGCAGCTTCACTCAACTGAGCAAGCAACTCTGGCTGGTCCGCGTACTCTGGCTTCATCTTCTCGACGATTTCTTTGATGAGATCGTTGAGCGCGCTTTCGCGAACTGCCTTGTCCTTGCTTCCAAGGAGGGCCTTTTCGATGTCCTTTCCGTACTTCTTCGAAATGTTCTTCTTCAGGTCCTCGTCGATGGTGAACAGTTTGACCGTTCGCTTCGCTTTGTTGACCGTCTTGGCAAACTCTTCAAACTTGAGCGCGATTTCCTTGATTGCGTTATGGGCGAACTTCAGAGCGGCAGCCATATCGGCTTCCGACACATCGGTCGAACCAGCTTCAACCATCGAGATCGCACCCTTGTGCCCGGCAACCACGAGGTCGAGATCACTGGCCTTGATCTGAGCTCCGGTTGGGAACAGCACAAACTCGCCGTCAATTCGGCTTACGCGAACGCAGGCAACCGGAGACTTGAAGGGAATGTCGCTGACCGAGAGGGCCGCGCCCGCAGCACAAACCGCAAGAACGTCCGGCGGGCAATCTTGCTCGACGGCGAAGGGCATGGCGATGACTTGAACGTCGTTTCGCAGTCCTTTCGGGAAGAGGGGTCGGATCGGTCGGTCGATCAATCGGCTGACGAGGATTGCCTTTTCGCTGGGCCGTCCGCCTCGCTTCATAAAGCCGCCGGGGATCTTTCCGACTGAATATTTTCGCTCTTCGTAGTCGCAGGTGAGAGGAAGGAAATCGATTCCGTCCTTCGGATTTTCGGACATCGTTGCGACGCCGAGGACGATGGTTTCACCCATGCCAAGAAGAACTGCGCCGCCAGCTTGTTTGGCGACGCGTCCGGTCTCGAGGTAGAACTCTTTTCCACCTACCTCGAATTCTAAGGTATGTATCATTTAAACTCCGTTTACGTTAACGGGGCTTAACTTCACGAATTCCAAGTTTCTTGATAAGTTCGCGATACTTGACAACGTCTCGGTTGCGCAAATAGGCTTCGAGTCGGCGTCGTTTTCCAACAAGCACCATCAAACCGCGCCGACTGTGAAAATCCTTCTTGTGGGTTCGCAGGTGGTCGGTAATTTGCAGGATTCGAGCCTGCATGATCGCGATCTGCACTTCAGCAGATCCGGTATCGCCTTCTTTAACGGCGTTATCTTTAATGACTTCTTGTTTCTTATCTGGACTCAGGGGCATCGTAGTTTAGGCTCCGTGATATATCGAGCCCCGCAGACCCGCTTACCGCTCAATTCAACCTCCCTCAACCTAGGTTTCGAGGGGCTCAAGTCAACGGTCAACGAATATCCGCAAAGCCGACGCGAGGAAGTGTACCCCATTTGAAGAGATCAGTTTTCAGGGCACAGAGCACAGGGGACTCAAGACTCAAATCGCAGGTCGGATGCTTAGTTCACAACTTTCGGCTTTCAGTTTACGGTTCACAGTTCAAGGCTCACAGATACATCCAAAACTCGCTCACAAGGATTTGCCACTTCCTGTCCTTGCGCTCAAGCAGGAGGTCCTCGCCGTTCGGGTGCCGCATCATAAAGTTGCGGTGCCTTGTGTGCAGGATGGCGAAGCGGCGATCTGCCGAGTAGCAAGGCGGATCGGGCGAAAGCGTGCAGCTTTTCGCTCGCATCAATTGCCTCAGTTCTTGTTCGTGTTCCTTCACGATTTTGCCGTCGAGAAAGAACTTTTTATAATCGACCGGATCGAAGACGATGTCCTTATCCCACGACATCTTCGAGATTGGCACGGTGGGAAAAGTCGCATCGGCTTCCTTGCTCGTTAACATCTGCACCCGAACAAATGTCTCGCGCTTGTTTCGAGCTTTCGCCAATTCTTCGGAGCTCGCCCCATGGCCCGGCTTATCTATCCAGCTAAATGAGGCAATAAGGCGGTTAATTTCTTCCTTAAATGAACCTCTGTCATTGCTGAACTCCTCCGCCAAGTAGTACTTAGATTCCGAATTGGTTTTCGCAAAGCTTCGATAAGCCAAGGTGAGAATGTCTCGATCGTCGTGAGCTACTTCAGGGTAGATCGAATCTTGCTTCCCACAAGAGACCAAGGCGAGAGCAATGGCGAAGCACATGATTACCCTTTGGACGACTCGTTTCACTATTAGCTTCATATAAGGGTGCCACTGCCAACGGCATCTGCCTCGAACGAAGTGAGGCTGCGAGTTGGCAGTGGAGATTACACATAGGTAGTTCTTCCCTCGCTTCTCTTGCTTGTGACTTGAGACTTACAGCTTCTTCCCCTTCTTCATCTTCTCCCGCTCACTCGCCCCTCCCCCAAACTTTTGCCCATTTTCTCAAGCCCGATGGCTGAAAGCTGAAAGCCTAGACTGTAAACTTCGCCCCATGAGCGCACCCCTCAACCTCGCCTGGATCGGCGTCGCCCACATCCACACGCCTGGATTTTCGAACGAAGTCAAAAAGCGCGGACACAAATGCGCCGGCGTGTATGATCACGATGCCGCCAAAGCCGCCAAGAACGCGGAAAACCTGAGCGGAAAGGTGCGCACCATCGCCGAAATGGTGGCCGACACATCCGTCGATGCCTTCATCATCACCAGCGAGACCGTCAACCACCTCGAACTGCTCAAGCAGATCGCCCATGCAGGAAAGCCAATCTTCTTGGAAAAACCACTCGGCACCAACATGGAAGTCTCGACCGCACTCTATGAGGTGCTGACTTCCAACAAAGTCGTCTTCCAAACTGGGTACTTCCAACGCGGTGGAGCGGGGATCCAGACCATCAAGAAGAAACTCGATGAGGGATTCTTCGGAACCGTTACTCGCGTCCGAGCGAGCGTCTGTCACAACGGAGCACTTGGCGGTTGGTTCGATACCGACTGGCGATGGATGGCTGATCGAAAGCAGTCGGGCGTCGGCGCATTTGGCGATCTCGGCACTCACGGCCTCGACCTGCTTATGTGGCTCTTTGGCAGCGTCAAGGCCGCTACCGGAGCGCTCTCGATGGGAACGGCTCGATATGAAGGTTGCGACGAACTCGGCGAAGGTCTCTTGAAATTCAAATCAGGTGCGATTGGCACCCTGACCGCCAGTTGGGACGACATCGCCAACCCGGTTCGCATGCAGGTTTGCGGAACGAAAGGCCACGCGCTGCTCAATGGCGATTTGCAACTCTCCGGCGAAGACGGCAAGATGAAACTCATCACCGACCTGGAACCCTCGGTTTCTGCAGGCTTCCCAGGATTCCTCGACTACCTCGAAGGAAAGAAAGTCACGCTCGTCACGCCAAGAGAGGCGACGATGCGCGACATCGTTATGGATGCCATCTATCACGGAGCCGAAACCCAAAGCTGGGTCGAAATCTGCACCGACTGGCAGTAAATTCATCGAAGCTGGAGCCGAACGCTATGGAACCACCGACCATTCTCGTTCGGCTCTTTGGCACACCTTCGATCGTTGTCGAAGGCAAGACGATTACCTCCTTTCGCTCGAATCGCATTCCTGCCCTTTTCGCACTTCTTTCTTCTCGCCCTGGCTCGTGGTCGCGAGAGGTTGTCGCCGCCATGCTTTGGCCAGACTCAGCCGAAGAAGATGCACGCCACAACCTACGTCAAATCCTGCTTTACATCAAGCAAATGTTGGGAGAACATGCGGTCGTGGCCTCTCGCCAATCGATCAGTCTTGGCCCTGGCGTTCATACAAGTCTTCGGTCGGCGCTAAGGGTTCACGATTCTCTGCTGTCTCCGGACGAGGCGCTCTCCGTGGCGACGGAGGCCATCTCCGGCTTTCAGGGTCCTCTATTACCTGGCTTCGATGATGAATGGCTCGACCCCATTCGCTACCAATGCAATCATGCTTATGTGGCGGCGCTTGTTCGCTTGTCCGACCATTTCGTTCACACCGATCCCCGTCGAGCTCTAGAGCATATTGATCTTGCGATCCAGGTAGAGCCGTTTCTCGAAAACCTCCGCGCCAAGAAGATTCAAATCCTTGTCGCGATGGGTGAGCAAGCGTCGGCCCACCGAGAACTGGCCAACTTTCGAAAATTTCTTGATCAAGAGTTGGGAATCGAACCTTCAAAAGTTGCCTCCGAGGCGCTTTCGGCGGGAGAGCGCACCGAACCACCCTCCGATATTGCGCCAAAAACCGTTCCCGTCGAAGACCCTATCGATTACCTTTTGCGGAGCTCTCGCCCTTCAAGGGGACTTCAGCTGGCAATCGATATGGCGTCGTATTGGAGTTCGTCGGGTTCTTATCAGTTGGGAATCGATGTCCTCCGACGGGCGATCGATCTTTCGCGAGGATCAACGTCAAAGGATCTCGAATGGCGAGCCTTGATTGAAATTGCGGGACTCCTCATTCGACAAGTCCGTTTCTTTGAGGCTCAGCAGATTCTCGATCGCGTACTCACCAATGCCACTATGCCTTCGGTTAGGCTGGCTGCGCTCACAAATTTCCTTCGGCTCCATATTTATACTTATCACACCGGGCAGGCGCAAGCGATCCTCGCCGAGGCACTGCAGTTGGTCGAGACGTTTGGAGCGCCCGAAGAGGTGATGGATGTTTATCGGTGGGCATCGGAAATCGAAATCCAATTTGGCGACCTTGAGAGCGGGCGACGGCACGCTGAACAATGCGCCGATCTTGCTCGACAGATGGGTGATTGGAATAGTTTTGCCACGTCGATCAGCCAAGTTGCGGTCGCGCTGGCGCGCAGCGATCGTCCCGATGAGGCGAATCGCGCCATTCGAACGGGCCTCCTTGAACTGCAGGACAAGATCGGACGTCATGCCGCCTTTACACGAGGGAGATTCTCTCGAATTCTCGAAGAACTGGGCGAGAACGACTTGGCTGAACAAGGCTATCGAAGAGCGATTGACGACGCGCGTAAGTATGAAGATTTCATTGGTTTGGCGGTCGCGCTAACCTACCTAGGCGACCTTCTGCATGCTTCGGGACGAAACGAAGAGGCTCTGGGCTATCACGAAGAGGCCCTTGCAATTCGTCGCGAGATGCACGAGCAACTCGGCGAAGCGACGTCTCTGCGAGGAATTGGTCGGATTCTTCTCGCCAATGGACGACTGGAAGAGGCCCGCGATGCACTCCGTGAAAGTTCTCGGTTATTTGTACTTTGCGACGCTGAGCCCGGTCATGCCAGCGCATTACTCGAACTCGCCCGAGTCGATGATCAGTCTGGCGATCCGGAACGGGCCCTTCGAATCGCGATCCGGGCACGCGATCTCCTTGTGGGGATGCCTACACCACTACGGCTTCAGATTGGTCCAACTGGCGATCGATTGGCTGATGACGCTGACCAACTCGTCAAAGCACTCTCATCGAAACTCGGCAAATAAGGACTCGTATCATTACGAGGTTTTTATCCATTTTTGAATTGATGACGATGTGATGACGGTTTGATGACGTTTTGCTGACATCAAATTCTAAGAATAAGTCATGCGTCGTTGATCGGCGCGGAGACTTTATGAACTATCGATATGCATTCATTGGTACGCTTGGATTCTGTGCGGCGGTATCGCAGGCACAGATTTGGGATCTAAAACAAGACTTTTCGACCACCCAAAATCCGAACGGTGCTTGGGCCTATGGCAAGTACGACTCCTCGGGGACGTTTTCGGCAAATACGGCCGGCAACTTCCTCGGTTTGGCGACCGGATGGGTCGGCGATGACCAAGACCGCCCCTTCGTCGGCACGGTGGATAACGATAACTCGATTCCTGGATGTAACGCCGGACAAATCATGTTCCACGTCGACTACCCTTCTGCACCCCACCCCTACGCGGGCACCCGCTGGACCTCGCCGATCACGGGAACGGTTGACGTAACCGCGACCTTCTATGCAGGAGACTCGGCGGCGGTGTCCGAGTTCGTTTCGATGAACGACCTCACGTTCCTTGGCCAGAACTTTGATGAGACAGGAGACTGGACGATTCGGTTTAGCCAAAACGTCGTTGCGGGCGATTATCTCGACTTCTTCATCGGCAATGACTCCACGGGCTCAACAAGCTTCACTTCGACTCCGGTCGATGTCCATATCACCACTTCTGCGGTTCCTGAGCCTGCGAGTTTGACGGCTCTCGGCCTCGGCGCTTTGGCGTTTGTTCATCGTCGCCGAACCAAGAAAGCCTAATCCAGCAGTTGAATCACGAGGCTCGATGCATCCATCGGGTCTCGTAACCAGCATCGGCAATGGGGAGCCGATGCTGGCCACTTTGCTGGAGGCGAGTCATCGAGTCCTCGCACTTCAGAATAAATTGGATCCAAGTGATTCAATATCCAAATTGCGTGGCTGAATAGAGGTTGAGCAAGGTTGTTGGGCGCTTCAATTGCCTCAGTCATTGCTCCCTCCGGTTCGAATCCATAGCACTCCCGCCAGAATCGCACCTTGAATCGCTCATTTTCGGGTCGATAGTCAAAACTCACGGCCTTCATTCCGTCATGTTGTGCTTGCGTGATGATTGCAAAAAGGAGTTTAGCGAGGGGAGCGTCTTCGGTCTGAATGCCAATCCATTCGGATTGTTTCCTCATCTCGTCAAAGTGACTTTCGAGGCTTTCTCCTCTTGATCTCGCCGCGAAAACATTTGCCCATAAACGCAAATTCCCACGCCACATCTTCCGAATCATTCCCACCATGCCCTCATTTTCGCATCTCCCGCTCCTTTAGGTGCATGTCTGGGAAGTTAAGTTCACGCTCCTCAGTAGCCTGAGTAGCAATATATCAAGCTACTCAGGCAGAGTGGGAGGAACCGATCCGATACGCGGTAAGTTATAAATTCAATAGGTATTCCATGTCTCGTCGGATCACTCAGTTCGCGGCAATATGCTCTTTGTGCGCCGCTTCGATAGCCGCCGCCAATGTCCGTACTCTCAAGCCCATTTGGCGAGTTCCTCTCGCCCTCACGGGCCTCGCGATTGCGGATTCATCTGATAAGCTGATTCTCCTTACGAATGAGGAAACGGTCGTTGGTATCTCGAGTTCGACCGGCAAAGTCGTCTGGACCACCAACATGTCCTCGAAACTCCCTAGGGCGATTCCGTTTAAGGCAAAATTCTTGCAGTTTGGCCTTTGTATATGGACTCCTTCGACCGCGCCTGGGTTGCTTGAATTCGTGGACCCCAAAAGCGGCAAAAGTCTTTGGCAGCATCGATTTGAAGGTAAAAAAATCGAAGGCGTCGAGTTTGAGGGGACAAATGCGATTCTTTGTCTCCAAAACGGCGGCAACCATCAGCTTGCTTGGATTGACTTTTCGGAGCCTCACAATCCCAAGTTTTTCGACAAGCTATCGCCCGAGGTCATGGGATCCTTGAAGAAATGGGCCTACGCTTTCGGGCCGGTGGTTTATGCCGTTCGGAATCAAGGATCCAAAGGCGCGTGGATGGACAAATTGAACATCGACACAGCCCTATTTCCCGCTGAAGGTTCCGTTCAGCATGTTTGGCCGCTGCCCAGCGCCTACGACGGCATTTTGACAACGGGCGAATTCGATCCCCACGCGAGTGAGCTCTATTACCGGCCCGTTTTCACGTTTGCGCGATGGTCGAACTCATTGGAACACCGCTACTGGAGCTTTTCTGGCTACTTGGGCGACACCCAAAGTCATTCGTCGGCGTTCGTCGAAAAGGTCGTTACGTGGAAGGACAAGGTGTGGGCGATCAGCGGTGTAGTCTCTCGAATCGAAAAAACACCCGCCAGTGGCTTACGCGTAGTGGCAAAACTAACCGATCTGCTGGTTGTGGACGGACGACTCTTCGGAGTTCGCGAACCCGACAACAACCACGTCACCTTATATCGCACCAAGGACGGTGAGACATTCGTGCCGACAATCGCACTCCCCACTTTGCCGCTTGATTCTTGGACGGAATTTGGAGTTCACCCCGTGCCAGGCGGCTGCGCCCGGATTGTTGGTCAGACCCGAAGCGGAGTCACGACGAAGACTCTTGAACTCTATCGATTCTGAGTCGCTAAACCCGTCGCTCATCTTCACCGTTTGCGAAGGAGCCAACCCGACCACGGCAAAGAGGAAAGCCAAAGGAAAATGTCGATCCCGACAAAATCGCGCCATATCTGACGATGGACCCCAAGCCGCCAAGTCGCCAAGACAACTGAGGCAGCATAAACTAAAACCCAAATACCCATCCAGACCAGGATTTGCCGCTTAGTTAGCGGTGGCAGCCCTAACTTTTTGGTTTTATAGTTCGCGAGGGCGAGGTAAAGGATCAGCAGAGTGATTACGACCAACGAAAAAATCAAAACCCCTAAGGGGTGACGCCCCTTCGATGCCGACCAAAAACCATGGATCATGGAGATACAAAATAAGGGAATAAAGCCGAAGACGGCCATCATCTTGATACTGTCGGATGGTCGATATTCGTTCAGCACGGGAGTCTCGTCTGGTTTGGTTAAATGAAGCCGATCGAGAACCTCTACCCATTTCTTTCTCTCACGGTTCATCGTCATCGTCCCCAATGCGTCGAGGCAGTTGAGACTTGCCATCTGGGTCGGGGCTGACTTCCAACGGCTGCTCAAACACCTTTCCGTCAACGCTCAAGCGGACCACATAACGTCCCGGATCGACGAATGCGCCTCGCTTAAGCGGCGTCGCCTTCCAAACCGCGGCCATGCGCAGCCTCGTATCCTCTCCCTCTTTTCTGAGATCCCAAATGAATCGGTGTGACCCCGCACTCTTCAGGAGCGGCTGAGGATCGCGAGCCCACTCAACCTGAACGGTGATCGACTTCGGATCGACTGGCTTCAGAACATCTTCACTCGAAAACGTTCGGACGACTTTGCCCTTGGCGTTCACGATGTCCAGCTTCACCTCATGTGCATCGGCGGGCAGGTAGTAATCGAGCGCAACTCCGTCGGGCGGATTCTGACCAGCCGGTTCCTCAGGAGGAAGCGGCGTGTCGGTGTTGAGGTTCCATTCAACGAGGTACGAGGTCGAGGGAGGGGCGAAATTCTGATCAAGATGGCGAAGTAAATTGATGGAATCCATGATCCAAAATCCTCGCCCGTGAGTACCAATGACGAGGTCGTCGTCTTTCACCACCAGGTCACGAATCGACGTACAAGGCATGTTGTTCCGCAGGGAGTTCCAATGGGCACCATCGTCCACCGAGAACCAAACCATCCGTTCGGTCGCCGCATACAGCAGCCCCTTCTTCTTTGGGTCTTCGCGAACGGCATTGATCGGATCGTCGGCTAATCCTTCAACCTTGAGAGCCCAAGTTTTGCCGAAGTCGTGAGTGACATAAATATATGGCTTTTGATCATCACACCGGAGGCGGTTGACCGAAACATACGCGGTTCCTTTGTCAAAGTGTCCGGCATCGATCTGCGAAACTTTGCTCCATGACGTAACTCCTGGCGGAGTGACATTCTCCCATTTCTTACCAAGATCGCGTGTGACCCACACCAGGCCATCATCCGTTCCGCACCAAACAATGCTTTTGTCGATCGGCGACGGTCCAACCGCATAGATGACGCCGCGCTGCTTCATTTGCTTCCCTTCGTCGGAGACAGAAGCGAAGGGCGAGGGAACGTCCCACGTCGTTCGAGTCAAGTCAGGACTGATGATCGACCATTCCTTACCTCCGTTCTTGGTCATCAGGAGCTTATTCGATGCCAAAAACAACATGTGCGGATCGGCCTGCGAAAAGAGCATTGGCATCGTCCGGATATAGCGAAGATCTTTGAACGGAGGACGAACACTCTCGACGCGCCCTGTCGATTGAGAGAATTTCGAACCTTTGCTGCCATAGACGATGTCAGGATTCAGCGGATCGGGAGCGACATAGGCGTACTCTTCGGCCCCGACCGGATGCCAATCGCGGAAGGTGATTGCGCCGTTTCGTCCTCGACTAGCGACGGCCGCCGAGCCGCTTTCTTGCTGTCCGCCGTAGACCCAGTAGGGGAAGCGGTTATCCGTCGATACGTGATAGAACTGGGCGGTCGGCTGGTTATACCAACTGCTCCACGTTTCGCCGTAGTTCACACTGATGGTGGCGCCTTGGTCGGCCGCGAGACCGATGATATTCGGGTTGTTCGGATGAATCCAAATCGTGTGGAAATCATCGCCTCCGGGTGCGCCTTTGATGCAAGTGAATGTCACACCCTTGTCGGTCGACCGGTAGGTTGAGGTGTTGGCCGCATAGACGATATCCGGGTTGGTGGGATCGACGCGCACTTCGGCAAAGTCACTTCCCCGCCCCCAGATGCGCGGTTCGCTGTTTGTAAAGGTCCAGCTTTCACCGCCGTCTTCGCTTCGATAGATTCCGCCGTTCTTGGTCGCATCAACCGTTGCGTACAAGCGTTGAGGATCGGCTTTGCACACGGTAAACCCAATTCGTCCACGTCCGTCTTCGATCGTTGGGAGTCCTTTGGTCAGCTCGTGCCAGGTATTGCCACCGTCTGTTGACTTGAAGAGGCCGCTCGTTTTACCTTGCCATCCACCGTTTTCCCACGGTCCTTCTCGCGAAGCCCACAGGTCGGCATAAATCGTGTTTGGATTAGTTGGATCAATCGCAACCGCCGCCGCTCCAGTGTTCGCATCTTTGAACAGAACGCGGTCCCAATGCTCACCACCATCGGTCGTACGATACACACCCCTTACTTCATTTGGACCGTAAGGATGTCCCATAACCGCCACAAAGACCCGATTGGGGTCTTTCGAATCGACGGCAATTCCGCTGATCTGCATTCCGTCTCGCAGCCCCAAATTGCGCCAGGTCTTGCCGCCATCGGTCGTTTTATAGACGCCGTCGCCAACGCTGAGGTCTGGACGATGGAGCCCTTCGCCGCTGCCCACATAAACCGTGTTGGGGTCGGATTGCGCAATAGCCAAACACCCCACCGAGCCCGTCGGCTGATCGTCGAAAACGGACTTCCACGTGTGGCCATAGTCGGTCGACTTCCACACGCCTCCGTTGTTGACGCCGATGTACCAAATGTTCGGCTGGCTCACCACGCAATCGATGCCGACGGTTCTTCCGCCACGATACGGGCCGATGCACCGCCACTGGAGACAATCGTATCGACTCGTGGGAATGGCTTGGGCATTCGCGAGAGCCACGAAAAAGGCGAACGCGAAGGGGGCAAATCGCATGGCGCTAGCATATCCTAGTTCTGAGCCGGGACGATCAATGCATTGTCGGCCGCCTTTCGTCAGGCTCCAGGTAGTCAGGCTTAAGGCTTCAGGTCATGGAATAGCAGGTGAAGCCAACCTGGGGGCGTGGCCATCTTGGCCGCGTAGATCCCGAGTATCGGGATGGCCACGAAGAAAAAGTCAGTCCGAGTGCTCCCACACTAGTGCCTCTTATACGCCGCCTCGACGGCCCAATCCACGTCGCCCTTCGCCGTAATCACTTCCATTTTCATCTTCAAATGATCGTTTTCGAGGATGAGTTCGATGGTCCAACCCCACACTTCGCCCTCGGCGGTCCAGTTCCCTTTCGTCTTAAAGCTCGTATCGCTTGTGACCTCGCCCGAGAGAAACATCACGCCCGTGCTTTGATGCCACGAGTCGCACCAACCGATTTCAACCTTCTTCGTTTTGGCGTCCATCGCCACGATCATCGTGCCTTCTTCGCGTCGGTCTTCGTAGTGCCACGAATAGGTGAGGGTCGCATATTTGTCGCGCCCGTCGGTTTCGACATGAAAAAACGAGCCTGACTCGGTTATCTGCTTCTCTTTTGGCATCCATGAAAGATGGAGCTTTGAGGTGCCAAACCACGAGCCTTTAGCATCGAGAATCGTCTTGGGGACGGACATAATCATCGATTCTACGTGGGAAGCGTCGCGATTGGCAACTCATTGGGAGCATGGGCCCTTGCCCAGATCTCCCGCCCTTGCCCTTGCCCTGCTCCCTTGCCCTTGCCCTTGCCCTTGCCCTTGCCCTGACTAGATATACTGCCGACTATGAGCAAGGTGCGCGTTGAGGCGTTTACGATTTCGGTTGACGGATATGGGGCGGGGCCTGATCAGAGCCTCGAAAATCCGCTCGGCGTCGGCGGACTCGAGATTCATAAGTGGTTTCGGCCCACCAATACGTTTCAGCAGATGGTGATGGGCAAATCGGGCGAGACCGGAGTCGATGACGACTTTGCCAAGCGAGGCTTCGAGGGCGTTGGCGCGCACATCATGGGTCGAAACATGTTTGGTCCGGTGAGGGGCGAATGGCCCGACGATTCGTGGCAGGGTTGGTGGGGCAATAATCCACCCTATCACACACCCGTTTTTGTGCTGACGAATCATCCTCGCGAGTCGATCGTGATGGAGGGCGGCACGACATTTCACTTCGTCACCGGCGGAATCTATGAAGCCATGGACCGAGCCCGAGAAGCCGCGGGCGACCTCGATATTCGAATCAGCGGTGGAGTCAGTACCGTGCGCCAATATCTCGAGGCTGGCATGGTGGACGAGATGCACCTCGTGATCAGTCCCGTCCTGCTCGGTGCGGGCGAAAATCTGTTCTTTGGCCTCGATCTGGCCAAGCTTGGCTATCAGGTGGTCGAAAGCGTGGGTACGAAGCTCGCAACTCACTTGATCGTTGGCCGAATCAGTAGCCAATCGTAAACGAATAAAGGCGGGGACGCCTGTCGTCCGACAAGAGCTGCAATTCCCTTCCTCACCTCGGGAGGAAGGGCCAGGGATGGAGGGGTTATGTTGCTGCTTAGGTCTCGGCGAGAGCCTTCCCAAAAACATCATCGCGACCCGCCTATGTGTCGTCTGACCTCTCCGACAAATCTCGACAAACCCCTACAAATTGCCAACCAGTAGACGTATAATATCGACATGGTAGACAATAATCTACCAATACGTACTCTTCCGCTCCGGTCGATGTTCCTCGATCTGAACAGCTATTTCGCGTCGGTCGAACAGCAGCTCGACCCTAAGCTGCGCGGAAAACCGGTCGCGGTGGTGCCCACCCTGACCGACAGCACCAGTTGCATCGCCGCCTCATACGAAGCGAAAAAATATGGCATCAAGTGCGGCACCAACGTGGGGGACGCCAAGCGCCGATGTCCCGACATCGTGCTCATCACCGGCAACCACCCAGCCTACGTTCACTATCATGAGAAGGTGAAGGAGGCCGCCGAAACGGTCCTGCCCATCGATAAGGTGTGCAGTATCGACGAGATGCGCTTTTGTCTTCTCGCCACCGAGGGCGTTCCCGAGGTGGCCCGAGATTTGGCGACCAAGATGAAGAAAGCCCTTCATGACCAGGTCGGCGAGTGCATCACCGCGTCGATCGGCGTCGCCCCGAATCACTTTCTGGCCAAGCTCGCTACCGATATGATGAAGCCGGACGGCCTCGTCATTCTCCAGCATCATGATCTTCCCGAGCGGCTGTTTGACCTTAAGCTTACCGACTTTTGCGGCATCAACCACCGAACCAAGATCCGTCTGAATGCGGCGGGAATCTTTACGGGAAAGGACCTCGTCCTTGCCACCGAGCGTGATCTACGCCTCGCTTTCGGTGGGGTTGTTGGTGAACGCTTCTATCACCGCCTGAGAGGAGAAGCGACGAACGAAGACTTCCAAAGCGACAAGTCACTGAGCCACTCCCATGTGCTTCCGCCGGACCTGCGTACCGATCAAGGCTGTCGCGATGTGTTACTGCGCCTGCTCCACAAGGCTTCGGCGCGGTTGCGGGCGAATAACTTATGGGCCACGAGCATGTCGATTTATGTGAAAGGCATGGCCCGGTCATGGCATGAGGGGACCTCGCTGGCTCCCACCCAAGACAGTGTAACGATGACGAATTATTTCCTCGAAATGTGGGAGCATCGAGGCTTCGAACGTCCGCTTCAAGTCGGCGTTGTCTTTACAGGTCTGCTCAAGCCCGACCAGGTGACCCCTTCCCTCTTCGATCCAACTCTTGAGCGCTCGGCGTTCAACTCCGCCGTCGATAATGTAAACAAACGGTTCGGTAAGCACAAGGTGTTCTTGGCCGGTTTAGACAAGGCGAAGCACACCGCCGACGAGAAGATTGCCTTTCAGAAGGTTTCTCTTTTCCAAGAAGGCAAGGGCGACAACGTGTTTCCCGAAGCATATCCGGATACCTTTCGGGGCGGGGCGGCATTTAATGGCTGAGTCGCTTGATGCAGGTTTTGTCGATCTACCCCCGTATGAGGCAAGAACCCATAAGTTCACTTCTTCCAACTCTCAGGCGCAAGATTGTCAATAAAGAACTCCATGCGTCGACCAAATTGCAGACCCGAGTGGCCTTGATCAACACCGGCATACAGGCGATACGGCTTCGACGCCCGATCGAGAGCATTGATCAACTGATACGTGTTCGAAGGGTGAACGTTGTCATCCGCCGTGCCGATGTAGAGGCAAAGCGCTCCTTTAAGGTCCTTTGCGTACTCCATCGCCGATCCCATTTTGTACCCATCTGGGTTATTTTGAGGGGTATCCATAAACCGCTCGGTATAAATCGAGTCGTAGTGATACCAAGCAGTGACGGGCGAACCAGCGACCGCTGCGGCAAACGTCTCAGGATGCCTTAACAATGCCATAACAGAGGCATACCCACCGTAAGAAGTGCCTTCGATGCCGATATGCGCACCATCAACGAAGGGTTGCTTGGCCAAGGCCTGCATCGCGGCGGCTTGGTCGTCAATCTCAACGATTCCCAGGTTTCGATAAACCGCCTGACGAAAATCGCGACCTCTTCCCTTCGTACCTCGCCCATCGATCCAGGCATGAATGAACCCAAATTCGCACTCGGCATCGTTGCCAATGAACCGCTCGCGGCCGCTTCCCGAATCCGGTCCGCCATAGACACTCAGGATCACCGGATATTTCTTATTCGGGTCGAAGTCGGACGGCTTTTGGATATAGCCATACAGTTTCGTCTTGCCATCGGCGGCCATGCACGTAAACGACTCGGCCGGTCGGAACCCTTGCTTGGTTAAGTCGGAAAGATCGGTGGTCGCCAATTCCTTGATCACCTTGCCGTCCTTATCGCAAAGTTGAGCCTTGGGCGGAACGCCCAACAGTTCTTCGCGATCAATGAACGCCGAATTGTCGGGCGAAAGTTGAACGGTATGACCAAAGGCCGGGTCAGTAAGCCGCTTGTCACCACTACCGTCTAATTTCACCCGGTGAAGTTGGAGCAAATAAGGGTTGGGCGCACTGTGACCAAGATACCAAACCGTACCGGTCTTCTCGTCAACATTCACGATGTTCTCGACTTCAAAATCATTCTTGGTGACGGGCGAAATAATGCCTTTGTCGAGGGACGCGAGATAGATATTCCAATAGCCAGTCTTCTCACTAAACCAGAGGAAACGCTTGCCGTCTTCGAGCCAAACCATCGTGGGGTTGTTGTCCACCCAGCCATTGGGGTTCGACTCCTGAATAACAATGCGACAGCTACCTGTCGAAGGATCAGCCGCGACCAACTCCATCACATTCTGCTTTCGATTGGTGCGATGAAAGAGGATCGACTTTCCGTCCAGCGAGAAACAAACGTTATAGATATATTGGGCAATATCAGGATCGGATGATTTGAATTCCGTGTCGATTTTGGTGGTCTTCTTCGTGGCGACATCATAGACGAGGAGTTGAACGAGTGGATTATTTGCTCCGGCTTTTGGATAGGCCTCGGTATAGAGTCGGTTCTGGATTCCGCCTTCGTCGAGGGTTACGTAATAGTCTTTGACCTTCGACTCATCAAACCGATAGAACACGAGTTTCGTTGAGTCCGGCGACCACCACATCGCCTCGCGCTGATCGAGTTCTTCACCATAAACCCAGCTTCCCGTTCCATATTTGATTCGCGCTTCCGCGCTACCATCGGTCGTCACTGCGGTCTTTTGCTTGTCGTCTTTTGCATCGACCAAATACACGTTGTCGTTCTCATATTTCGCGATCCACTTTCCGTCCGGCGAGTTTGCCGAAGCGAATTGCCGTCCCCGTCCGGGCTGTTGGCGACGATCGCGACCAAATCCACTCGGCGCACGTCCCTCGGGCTTGAAGTCCACGATCATCTTGGTTTTGAGATCATATGCCTTCCCTTCTCCGGTCACGACATGTTGATTATCGCCCCATCGAAAAACTGTCGCGGGAGCCAAAGCACCTAAGAAAGAGCGAGACAATTGCTGAATTGCCTGATACTGTTTGTACTTCGGATGCTCGGGCAAGCGGTCCTGAGCGAAGGCAACGGTGGAAGCAAAAACCAGACAAAGAGCGAACGAACGCATTTCGCGATTTTACGCTAATCCTTTAGCTTCACAACTCGAAATCCTTCACCTAATTCAAATCCACCCTTTTCGCCATCCTCGATCTCGCGCTCCATCAGCATTCCGCGAACGGTGTCGAGCTTGCTTCCCGAAAATTGACTCTTATGGATAGCGATCAGCTCGGCTCTTTGAGACCAATATTTGGAGGTATCGACGTAGTAGTTCTTGGCTGTCGAAGCGAAAAGCAGCAGCCATTTTGCCGAGGTCTTAGGCGCGAGCTCGCTCGCTGCGCGACCCGAATTCTCATGGTCTCGATGCTGGATAGTCGGCAAATATTCGGAATCAAACGCAACGACATAGTCCGGCTTTGATGCCACCATTGCGTCTTCGAGCTTCTTCCTTAACGCGGGCTCGTCTGGGTCATATCGACCGTCAGGACCACCCAACATGACGACTTGAGCGTCGTAGTGCTTGCCCGCTTCTTCTTGCTCCAGCTTCCTCACCCGTCGATTTTCGTCAACATTGGTAAAGAATGGCGGATAGTAGCTCTTGTCGCCGTCAGTCACCACGATGAGGGTGATCCTGGCCCCAGCCTCGTGCAGTTTGAGCAAGAATCCCGAAATGAAGAATTCCGTATCGTCCGGGTGGCCTGCGACGACGGTCACCCGCGCGCCTGGCGAGAAAAGCTTTGCTGAATCTGGGTTGATTTTGGGAAAATTAGCCGGAGCTTTCCTGGTTGGATAATGAATCTTTTGGGGATTCCACCAATAGGCGCCACCAACCAGAATCGCAAAGAGCAATGTCATTCGCCCCAAGGACGCCAAGCCTCGCTTCCATAAAGGGCCTTTGGGCTTGTCCTTTTTTCCCATGATGTTTCTAACTTATTCTAACGATTAGATGTTTCAATCCTGTTTCAAAACCATTTAAACTTAAGTCATGCGCCGTGCCTTTACCCTGATCGAACTCCTCGTCGTGATCGCGATCATTGCGATTCTCGCCGCGATTCTTTTTCCGGTTTTCTCTCAGGCAAAGCAAACGGCCAAAGCGACGTCTTGTATGTCGAACCTTCGACAACTCGACATCTCGTTCATGATGTATCAAACGGACAACGAGGACCTCTTTCCGCTCGGCGCCTATGGCGACGCTTCGCATGTGACGTTCTGGCACGATCTTGTCGATCCGTATGTCAAGAATAAGCAGGTTTGGCTCTGCCCCTGTAGCTCGGTCAAACCAACGGATTCAAACGGCGATCCGACCACCCATTTTGGCTATAACGTTCGTTACCTAACCAATCTCGCCATGGACTTTTCGAACATGTCCAACCAAAGTTCGGTCTCGGCTACCGCGGTCGCCGATCCTTCGAACACGGTCGCTTTGACGACGGCCCACGCCTCGGTCAAGAATTCGTGGTGCGGCGACGACGGAAAGTTCTTGCTGAGTCCGACCGACTACTACTCCACGCTGGGCGGTGCCGGTGCGGACTGCTGGGGCATCCCTGATCCCAACGCGATGGATAACGCGATCGTCGCTTGGACGGACGGTCACGCCAACCGTAAGAAGATCAGCCAGTTCTACTCCGGTCAGGATCCGCTCGATAAGTACTTCGATCTGCAGTAAAGAACCACAAATATTCAGCGCCTAGCGTTGAGTAAACCATATGGCATTTCAGCGAGTCGCTCTATCGCCTCAGCGGTGCCGCCTCGGGCACGATCGAAAGACTCACCGTATACGTTCCCGTGCCACCGACAAGTGAAATAATCGCTGATTGCTCACTCGCCGTAAAGACCCCGTCGCCGTTCGAATCGAATTCGACCGCCGAGCCGCTCGCTGCGACCGCCGGAACCACGATCGGCGAAATATGCAAGTTGTATTGGTGACCTTTGACGAGGCCCGTCACCGAAAAGGCGTCGATGTCCGAACTCGAAGAAAGTGTGCCGGTGAAAGATCGGTTTGCGCCAACGAGGGTTGCCGTTGCCTCGTTATCATTGGGCTCAAGTTCAGTTACCGTCGTCGAAGTTCCAGGCGTGAATGGGTACAGCGAGTTGGTCGCTCCGTTGGTGTTCGTGACAGTAACGAGCCCCGGAACCAGGCCATCGGGCAGGGTCATCGTAATTTGGGTGTCGGTGTAGGCTGTGATCGTGACCGGAAGCCCGCCAATCGATACTTGGGGCGCCGCGCCACCGAGTGTGAAGTTACTTCCATAGATGGTCAGAACTTGTCCTGTCGTAGCGATTGGAGGATCAAATCCGTTGATCTGGGCCGTTGGATTGGAAACGGAGGTCCCTCCGCAAGAAGCAAGCGTCAAAGCGGCAACACCGTAAAGAAGCGGAAAAGCTTTCATCTCAGTTCGGCATAAACGGATAGCGAAGGAGAAGGTTGGTGAGCCAGGTGTTAGAAAGGCGCATGCCGACAGTTAAATAGCGTTAGGAAGTATGGTTTTCAGCTGCCTCAATAGCGGCGCGGCGGAAGAAAGACTCTTAAAGTTGTCAAACCAAGCTTTTGAGGCTAAACCAAGCCACCTTGTCCAATAAGGCTCTCGAATACGCGGAATGGCAATCTCAGCGGCCTCACCCCTCAAAAGCGAAAAGCCCCTTGACACTCTGCCAAGGGGCTTTTGTTTCGAGCACTTGTCGATAAATTACTTACCGACGAGTTCTTTCTTCTTATTCGAACCGCCGTCTTTCTTGACCTTCTTGAAGAGAATCTTCTCAGAGTCGGTCGGATCGACGTCGGCAAGGATATGGTCGCCTTCCTGGAAGGTTCCCTGAAGCATCTCTTCGCTGAGCGGATCTTCGATGTATCGTTGAACCGCACGTCGCAGAGGTCGAGCGCCCATGTTCGGATCGTATCCCTTGTCGACAAGAATGTTCTTGACGGCTTCGCTGAGTTCGATGGTAATGCCCATCGCCGCAGCTTGCTCGTTGACTCTCTTGAGGTACAGGTCGGCGATCTCCAGAATTTCTTCCTTCTTGAGGTGGTGGAAGACGATGATCTCGTCCACACGGTTCAAGAATTCCGGCCGGAAGCTCTTCTTCATTTCGTCGAGCATTCGATTCTTCATCGCTTCATAGGTCTTCGGATCGTTGACATCCTGGCGGACATCGCGGAAGCCGAGTTGCTTATCAAGCTCGATTGGTCGGACACCGACGTTCGAAGTCATGACGATGATCGTATTTCGGAAGTCCACCGTTCGTCCCTGGCTGTCGGTCAACTGACCGTCTTCCAGAACTTGCAGCAGCAAGTTGAAGACTTCGGGGTGAGCCTTTTCGATTTCGTCGAGCAAGACCACGCAGTACGGATTTCGGCGAACGGCTTCGGTGAGCTGACCGCCCTCATCGTATCCAACATATCCTGGAGGCGCTCCCACCAGTCGCGAGACTGCGAATCGTTCCATGTATTCCGACATGTCGATTCGGACCATATTCGAATCCTTATCGTACAGGTAACCCGCAAGCGCTTTCGCAAGCTCGGTCTTACCAACACCGGTCGGACCAAGGAAGATGAAGCTGCCCATCGGTCGCTTCGGATCCTTAAGGCCGCTTCGCGAACGTCGAATCGCTCGACTGACCGCGATGACGGCGTCGTTTTGACCGATGATTCGCTCGTGAAGATCGGTTTCCATCTTGAGCAGCTTTTGGCTTTCGGTTTCGACCAACTTCATGACCGGGATGCCCGTCCAACTCTGAACGATACTGGCAATTTCAGCCTCGTTGACGATGGGCTCGATCTTCTCGACCGCTTCCCATGCCTCTTCGCGCTGCATGACGCTGGCTTCCATTTCCTCTTTCTGACCGAGCAACTTCTCAAGTCGATCCGGTTCGTTATTTCTCTTTTCGAGATGCTCGATTTCGGTGATGAGCTTGTTCAGCTTCACACGATCTTCGCGAACATCCTTCGGCGGAAGGCTTTGTTGGAGTCGAACACGCGAGGCGGCTTCATCGATCAGGTCGATCGCCTTATCCGGCAACGTGCGGTCGCTGATGTAGCGTTGCGAAAGCTGAACAGCCGCCACAATCGCATCGTCGGTAATCTCGACGCTGTGATGGGCTTCGTATCGCTCGCGCAGACCCTTCAGAATTTCGATCGCTTCGTCTTCGGTTGGTTCCTTCACCTTCACCGCTTGGAAGCGTCGCTCCAAGGCCGCATCTTTTTCGATGTACTTTCTAAATTCATCCTGAGTGGTGGCTCCCACGCACTGCAGTTCGCCTCTCGCCAAGGCTGGCTTCATGATATTGCTGGCATCGATCGCGCCTTCGGCTGCGCCCGCGCCCACCAACGTGTGAAGTTCATCAATGAAGAGGATGACTTGGCCGTCGGCTTTCCGAACTTCTTCCATCACCTTCTTCATTCGCTCTTCGAATTCGCCTCGATACTTCGTACCGGCGACAAGAGCGGCGAGGTCGAGCGCAACGATTCGGCGATCTTTGAGAAGATCGGGAATGTCGCCGCTCACGATGCGAAGCGCAAGGCCTTCTGCAATCGCCGTTTTACCAACACCCGGTTCGCCAATCAGACACGGGTTGTTTTTGGTTCGGCGGCAGAGGATCTGCATCACTCGCTCAATTTCGTTTTGACGACCGACCACCGGATCCAGCTTGCCTTCGCGAGCCAGCTCAGTCAAGTCGCGTCCAAATTCGTCCAAAGTTTGAGTCTTTGTCGCAGTCCCCGATGTTGATGAGGACGACGATGATCGCGATCCGCTGGAAGTCTTCTGTTGGGTGTCGTTGTCTTGAAGACCCATGACTTCGCGTCGCGCTTTTTCAAGTTCGACTCCGAGCTTGGCCAGAACTCTTCCGGCAAGCCCATCTCCTTCTCGAATCAAGCCGAGCAACAGGTGCTCGGTGCCAATGTAATTGTTGTTGAGGTTTCTCGCTTCGTCGTAAGCAAGGTCGATGACCCGCTTTGCACGAGGGGTCAACGTCATATCTTGGTTTGGTCGAGCATCGCCTCGCGGCAATTGCTTTTCGACTTCGGCCCGAACTCGGTTGAGACTCACGCCCAGCTTGTCAAGGACTCGTGCAGCCACGCTATCTGCCTCACGCACCAATCCGAGAAGCAGGTGTTCGGTCGAGACGTATCCCTCACCAAACTTCTGAGCTTCCTCTTGTGCATAGAACACGACTTTTCGTGCTCTCTCTGTAAAACGTTGCCACATACTTTTCTTCTTGTCCTTACTGAGAACCCTTTCGGGTCTTTTGCTAGTTACTACGTCTGACGATTCCCGGATTGTGCGGGTTTCTTCTTTGGATTCGAAGTCCCACTACCTTCCCTTATCGTTCTGGACGGCAAGCCCTTTGCATTGGGTTCACCTAACCAGACCGCTCTTGTTAGAATTTACCCTCTGACGACGCTCGTACCCAGCATTATTGGCAGCAAAGGAGCCTTGGACTAGTCTTGTCATTAGAAATTCGGGCGCAAAGAAGAAAGTGCTTCGTGAATGAGTCCGTGAGCCTAAGATTTGAAGGCGAATTTCTTATTCGTAACGCCTGGCGGTCATCGCCGACACGATTTCGTCGGCATCCGCGTTTGGACGCTTCATTAGAAGTCGAATCAGATCGGCGACATGCTCTCCGTAGACCTGATTCGAAATTGCTCTTGGTTGATTGACATTGGTTCCGGTGACGAGAAAAGGAACTCGTCCACAGGGCTTGATTCCGTTAAGCGTCACCCGCAAATTGTGATCCGATGTGACGACCAGCGTATAAGGCTCTCCGCTTTTCGCCAGCGTGTCTTGTAACGTTTTCAACATCTCGCCCGCGTAGAGCACTTGGCCGTAATAGGACCTTTCGTCCGACCCGAGGGGATCATCGGGCAATGGATGCATGACATAGGGTGGGTGCGGGCAAGGGATGTGGAGGAGTATCAGGCCGTCATGGTCCTCCACAAACTTGGGCATCTCTTCGTGGTAGCTCGCCACGATATGTTTTTGCCATCGAGCCAGCAGTTCACGATAGGAAAGGGTTTCCGAACTCTTGTGGAACAGTTGAAAGGGGCGCTGGATGAGCATGTTGACTTCGGTCCAAAACGAGACCTCGACCCCATCGTCGACTCGTTCAAACGACTTCGAATCAATCCCATCGAAAAGCCTCGGATACGGGTGATACCACCCGAAGATCGAGGCACCCACGGTGTCGCGCGCTTCGAGAAGCACGTTTGGTTTCTCGTTCCATGTCCGCTTTTGGCCACCGACAATGAGGTTCAAAACGTTGGGACTGGCTGGCTTCGCCTTGTCGATCGTGTGTCCAATCGTCATTGCCGGAAGCGAGTACATCGTTTCGTGGCCAGGCTGGAGGCAATTTTGGAAAAAAATCGATCGCTTCGCAAGTTTTTGAAATTCGTTTTCGGGATATTCGCTCGGCCACTTTTCAAGTGCGTGAACGGGGTCGAGCTCATCGAAAATGGCTAAAACGATGCGCCCCTTCCCTGTTTTATGAGTTGAAACTTGCTTGGCTGGATACGACTCGTTTCGAAGTTGGGTGATTGCCGCCAACGGAATCACGATTCCTACGCACCCAAGCAACTCGAGCCCCAGCGTACCGATCCTCAGCCACGTCATCTTCTTCTTCTGGACAAAATAGATCGCCAGTCCGAGCAACACGATTCCGGCCAGGATCGCTCGGCTGAAGGGCAATCCCAGTCCCCACCGCAAGTCGTCAAGCATGATCGCCACGGGAAGGATCAACACCCAGCGGAACTTGGCGGGAAGATAGGTGCAGGCAAAGGTGATCGCTAAAAGCGGAATCGTGAGCAGATAGGCAGCGAGAACCAGCCCCTTGGGATGGTGATCATAGAAGTACCCCGTCCCCGCGTCGAAGATGAGTGACCACACCGTCATCATCAGTCCTTGGACAAAACCGATGGAGACGAGGAGGCGGGTTCCGAGTTTCACTTGACCACTTAAGGGACGGGCTAGGCCCTGCGCTTGGTGCGTTTCAACAGGTTTTTGCTTTTTCTCATGCGAAAACTAAGCCTTGGGGGGTGGCAAGCCGAAAATGTTTAGGGTACATTTATTGCTCTCACTGCCGCTTAGCTCAGTCGGTAGAGCAGCTGACTGTTAATCAGCGGGTCGTAGGTTCGAGTCCTACAGCGGCAGCCACTCTCTTGAATTTAAAGAGAGGCTTTTATTCTTCAAGATTTCACCAGGTCACTGACCTTGATGCCTTCTCTGATGCCTTGCCCTAAGAGCAGGCGGTTTCGCTGGACTTCGTTGTAGATTTGAAGGGTAAGCGACAAGTTGGCGTGTCCCGCCAGCCTACGTACTTCATCGAGCGGTCGTTCTTCACACCATTTAGAGATTGCGAATCGCCGGAGTGAGTACACGTCCGCGTCAACTCCCACCTTCTCTGTAGCTCTTCGCCACGCGGTTTTAAGAGCTTCATAGGTGAAAGGAAACAGCCGTCCTTCCTCAACCTCTAAAATATAGTCTACAACCCTTCGATCAGTGATCGGAACAACCCGCTCACCATGAATGGTCTTCGACTCCGAGACGACCGCGAAGAACTGATCCATTGAAAGACCAATCTCCGCTCTGTCGAGGTTCAACCCTTCTTTCCATGGTCTAAGTCCCGTATCTGCCAGCATCCAAAAGAATGGGCGATACTTCGCGTCAAGCACCGCGATTACCTGATCGAATTTCGATTCAGTGATACGCTTCTGCACAGGACGTTTCTTTCGCTTCCAGCGGACACCCGCTAGGGGATTATCACGGTTTGCTCCAATGAGCTTTCCGAACTGAAGAATGATGCCGAACACGGTTCGCACTAAGTCCACTGAGCGTTCTCCAAGCGTAAGGCGTTGAAGCCATGTTACGATCTGAGGCGTTGTTAGGGAATCCACCGGGGTATCTTCCCATGTTGCCAAGACCGTTTTGAGACTTCGCTCGTAGCATTGGATGGTCTTTGGTGCTAGATCGCCAAAGCATCGTGCTTTCCAGACCTTTGCAAGTTCTCCAACCGTCGTACCGTTGCCGATACTGCGCCGTTGTTCGTGGATGAGTTCGTGGGCCTTCTCTTGGGCTTCCGCTTTTGTCTTGCCATAGACCGGTTTGCGGATTTTTGCGCCGTCGAGCCGGGTGAGAGTAACCCGGATTTGCCACCTCCCGTCAGGAAGTTTTGTTCCCTCTAAATTTGACCGTTTAGCCATACTAGAGTTTACCGCTTTTGAACCTGAATCCGCCTTCCAAAGATCGGCTTTTCCTCTTGTTCACGGATGTAGTACTGGAGGGATTCGAGGCTAATGTAGCGATGTCCGCCAGGGGTGTCGGAATGGACGACTAATCCATTCTCGCGAATTACCACATCTATCATTGAGCGGCTAATTCCGAGGGCTTCAGCGGCCTCGGCAAGCGTATAACGTAGACGAGGAATCATGCGGATGTTCCTTGTATAGTTTTCGTAGCCAACCAAGTGTTACTCATTGAATCAAGCCTAGCAATTTCAACTCTAAGCCGTTTTGCTCCTGTCCGAAATTTAGAAAGTCCTAAAGCAGCAGTGCAAGTTTTATCCTTTACTATTTCCCTTTAATAAAAGAAAAGCAACCAATAATAGGGCCAACCTGTATAGTTGAGAGAATATGTCTGAAACAAAGCAAAGGTGGTCTGAAGTTCTTCGCGCCCTTGGGGTGCTGGTGGATAAAGCCTTCCTTCGGGGCCTCCTCCATCCTTCGATAGACGTTGCTCGCTCCATCAAAAGAGCGGCTGCATCTGGAAAGACCTTTGATTGGGATTATCCCGTCTTTGAGCTTTATCCCACTGAGGAAAAATGGATCATTTCTGAAATAGAGTTAAGCACTTCGGTCCTACCTCAGTTCGCACTATTTTTGCCCGATCCCAATAATCAAGTTGAGGTGCGAATTCGACGCATTAATGACGTCTTCCAGCCTCCGTTCCCATCACAAAAGGGCCTCAGTTCCTATCTAAGTCGCAAACCAGAACCTTGGGATTCCGAAACTGCGCGTCTCAAAAGCTTCTCTGTAAAAGAAAGCCTTTTCACATTCCAGCCGTCTACATATTTCGGATACCTTTCAACCAACCTCTCCCTAGACGTGCAAGAACCTACATTTGGCAGTCTGAGATCGCACATTTCGGATTCAGGTCGCCTCGAACCGCTTGAGTCGAGTTGCCTTGCAAACATTGTTGGAATCAACGGACTTATTTTTACTTCTGACGGATACATGATCTACCAAAAGCGAGACCAGAAGGTATTGGAGCGTCAGGGCATGCTTTGTTCAGGATTCTCGGGTTCAATTGACGACGTTGACATTCGCGGTGTTTGTAAAGTTGATGGAGAAGGATTGTTGTCCGACTTGGAAACACTTCGCGAGGGCGTTGAAGAACTAGGAATTAAGGCATTCCACGAAAATGAAAGAGTCTTCCTTGGAGCCACGCGCGAACCACTGCGTGGAGGAAAGCCAGAATTTTTCTTCGCGGTTTCATTAAATCTCACACGTTCTGAGGTTCTCCAGTGTAGACCCCACATACGCGAAGGAGAAATCATGTCCATCAATCTCGGACCGTTGGGAACTGCAAGAAAGGTCTCAGGAATTTCGGCTGATAAGCTTGTGGAAATCTTCTCGAAGATGATTGGTCAACTGGAGTGTGAGGGGCGACTTGCTTTGGCTTTTCAAACCAACCTATTACTCTGGCTCCGATATTTGGCGTTGCAATTCGATCCTGAGGATCAAGCAAAGCTGCCCCGATTCCGGGTCGGTAGCCTTGAATCGATTCAGGCAAATTAACTTGGGTCGGTTGAGTGAGTAATTACTACGATAGAGGGCAATCCTAATAGTCGATAAGTCTATTGCTTCCCCGAGGGGTAGTTTCGTAGTAAAATTTATCCCACCTAAGATTGGTCTAAGCTGACGTGGAATGTAATATTCCAATTGCCAATTTAAGCATCGCGACTACAAATCACCCAAGTGAATTCAAATCTTCAAGCGGCCCACAAAGGCTATACATATCAAGACCTGTCAACTGCCTACTTCATGGCATATATGCTCGCGATGCAATCGGGAACCCTAGTTGTCGATCGTAAGCAAGCTGAAGTAGACAGATTTGACGATTTAACCTTGAACGCGGGAGGCACCTTAACCAGGCGTCAATTCAAGTTCAGCGTGAACCCTAGAGCTCTTGAACTCAATGATTTGGCGACGGATCAACGGGGTCTGAGATTGGACAAGCTCCTACAAAGCGTTATTGAACTTTCTGCTTCGGGAGACGGAGAATTCAGAATTTGCAGCCCTTGGCTACGCCCGAGCGATTCTAGGCTGGGTTCAATTCTGATTCCGTCTGAAGACGCTGGTTCATTTTTCGGCGTTCAATCCCAAACCTATCGATTGGATGTCGAAGGTCTCTGGGACCAAAGCGGTGTCCTCCTCGTAAACGAGTTAGGATCATTTCCGAAGGCTCAAATCATCGAGTCATTGTCCAAGGTGATCTTTGAATTGGAATGCCCTAACGGAAGCCTCACCTTTGATAAGCCTGGTGAGTTGGAAACTCTGGTTATCGACGTGCTGGCCCAACAAGTCGGTCTAGGGCAATATCCTAATGTCCATTTGACTGCTAGAGACGCAGCAATTATCCTTGTAAACCGAGCGAGGGAAGCAAGAAACGTTGGAGAGTCAGTCGAAATTTCAGCTATCGAGTCATATCTTCGAATGCGCAAAGATTATGGGAGGGTCTCTCAAGAGTTTCCGCTAGATGCTTCCGTTCTAGTTCCTCGGAAGGCAATGACCGGGAAGCTATTGGGAGCTATTGAGAGGTCGAATATTGTAACACTGGTGGGAGAACCAGGATCGGGAAAGTCCTGGATACTTCATAAGCTCGGCTTAGATCTTCGCAAGACAGGACGCACCGTTGCCAGACATTATTGCTATCTAGAGCCGGGCGATCCCGAGGTTACAAGAAGAGTTACCACAGAGGTCATGTTCGGAAATCTAATCGCCGAAATAGTCGATCAGGTTCCTGCACTGCGAGAAGAAGGCAAGAATCCGTACTCCGCTGGCCTTAGAGAACTCGAACGACTATTGCCAATGGCGGTTGAAGCTAGTGCCAATAAGGAGCTATTTCTGATAATTGATGGGCTGGATCACATTGCCAGGGTGCAGGGTGAGTCTAGAACCCTAGCTTTGGATGACGTTGACATAATCGAGAGTCTCGCTGCAATGTCGCTCACCCAGGGGGTTCACTTGGTGCTTGGCTCCCAACCCGGAGCACACCTTCAACCTCTCTTTGCCAAGGGTGGGTCGGAGATTTGCATGGACAGGTGGAGCAAAAAGGAAATACGCTCCCTGTGTGACAGAACCGGAGTTCTCGATCTGGTGGTCAAATATGGTTTCGATAACGAGCAATTTTTCGTTGCCCTTGACTCAACTGCAAGCGGAAATCCACTCTACGCAACCTACATTTGTCGAGCCTTGAAAGGTGTATTTGAAGATGGCACAGCCATCGATCCAATTCAGTGGATAGGTAGTTTGCCAGGATTTTCAGTTGGTCTCACTCAGTATTACGATCATCTATTGGCGTCGTCACCTGTTGATGTCGGATTTGTAGCAAATACGCTCGCAGTTGCTCAGTTTGGACTTACCGAAAAGGACCTCGCTGAAATCCATACATCAGTTGCGTATCTGATTCCCACTGAAATAAAGAGACTCCAACCCGTCTTAAAGTCAGCCAGTGGGCAAGGAGGTCTGAGAATCTACCACGAGAGCTTTCGCAGGCATCTTCTGGAGCGAATTGAAAAGAGCCCAATCGATTCGCGTCATGTCTACGAACCGATGACAAACTGGATGGAAAAGCTCGACTTCTTTCAGGACTCGAGAGCGTACAGGTTCTACCTCCCACTATTACGTCAGGCTGGCAGCTACAATGCTGTACTGTCAAAAGTCGATTATAAGTTCGTTAGTGACAGCGTTGCAATGTTCCACCCCGAGCAGGCTATAGTTGCAAACATTGATGTTGCGGCTTCCGTTGCCGCTGGCCGACAAGACTTTGCGCAACTTTCAAAACTGAGTCACCTTCGCGCAGCCGTCTGGACGTGCTTCGAGCAAAAGATGGACGTGCAAGTCTACGGTCAAACGTATTTGGG
>JBEHXE010000022.1:0-65860 GCA_048498855.1 Armatimonadota bacterium
TCTTCAACCTTTGATCCTTATGCAGCTTTCCAGCCAATCGTCCTTGTTTTAACCGGATTCTTTGCGATTGGAATCGACCACGGTCACAAGGGTTCGCTTCATGCGTTGGCTCTCACCGCTATTGGACTCTCGATCGGCTATTTGCTGCGGCAGGATGAAAGGCCCCGCAACTCGACGTGGTATGGGGCGTTGCTGGTTTTCGCAATCCTCACGCCGATAGGCTTTACCCAACCGGTTGCCGCCATGTGGTACGTGTGCGAGGCCGTGGTTTTGATGGTGATTGCTTATCGTTTGAATCAAAATTCCCTCTCGGCGGCAGGCTTGGCAACCTTCGGGTTCGCGATGACCGCTTATGTTTTTGACTCGGTCAAGCAAATATTTGAGTTAGCTCACTTTGCCCCGATGACTGAGCAACTCTTTCTTGGGCTTTCGTCGGCATCCATTGTCTTCGGTATCTTGCAAGCCCTTCGACAACCGTCAAAAGAGTTTGGCGATGTGTCCACCTTCTTGGGCGGAACGGTCATCGTCGGTTTCTTCCTGCGGAGCCTTAATTTGCTCCTCGGGCATCATAACACGAACCTTGATCAAGGTGATATTGCGGCTCTTGGGTTCTGTATTGCGAGTCTGGCTGGGCTTGGGCTGGCCGTCCGTGTGAGACGAATGGGCATGACCCTCATCAGTTCACTCCTCGTGACCTTTGCAAGCCTGTTCGCGCTGATACGCGAACCATCGCACAACCCAACTTGGCTAGGACTCTTTTTACTTCTCGCGACAAGCGTTAGTGTCTTCGCAGGCGCTTATGCAATCGTGGCTCAAAACGACGAAAGTTACACCGAGCCGACGGTCCTTTTTGCCGGAGCGATTCTTTCGACCTTCTTTGTTCGCGCCTTTGCCCAAGTGGGCACCAATCACCTCTTCGGCCTGAACCGAGATTCGGTGAACTACTTGAGCCTGCCTCTTGTCAACTTGATCTGGACGGGTTTTTCGCTGAAATCTCGTCGAATGAGCTATTTGACCCTGACTGGCCTTTCGCTCATTGTCGCTTCAGCCACGGCTCTCTATGTTTCACAGCTTACAGGCGTTCCGAATTGGTTGGCACCGGTTGCGCTCGTTCTCCCCCTCATTTCGTTAGGAGTCCTGTATGCGATCTTCCCAAGGCGGAGCGAAGAGGAGCCGGTTGTCGCGTCGCTCTTTGTGATCGGCAGTTGGGTACTCGCGACCATGCTGCTCCGGCAAGAACTCGTTCGCCCATGGATCGGGCTTAAAGAAGTTGCAGCTTTGACGGTGAGTTGGGTTGTGATTGCGACGGCCCTGATCGCGGTGGGATTTACGTTTAATCGACGTCACCTGCGCTATTGGAGCCTCGCGATCTTTATGGTAACGGTTGGCAAAGTGTTCCTTGTGGACTTGGCAACCCTCGATTCGTTTGTTCGAGTCTTGATGCTGATGTTGCTGGGCTTCGGAATGGTCGGAGGTGGCTATTGGTACATTCTGTGGCGACGCAAGCACTCATCGTCGTCCACCTAGGCATCATCCGTCACGAGTGCCCTAGCTTAGTGGAGTACGCGGACTTGTCCGCGCACTCCACATCAATTGACCTACTTGGCCGCCGAGGAGAAGCCTTCGAGGAAGTTTTCGCCCATCAGCTTCTTGACGATGCCGATCTGGTTGACGGCATACTTTCGAGCGCGAGGAGCGATGAAGCGGCAGTCGATCGCTTCGTACTTGAATTGGGTGCCGGTCGGGGTCCAGGTCGCCATCGACGTCTTCAACCATTCGTTATCGTTTCGCTCTGGCGTATCCATCTTGAAGTGGGCACCACGGCTTTCGTTCCGTTGAATCGCACCATCTACGATGGCCTTCGATTGCTCGATCATGTTGATGACGGCACGGGAGAACGGAACAGCCTGATTGGTCCAGCCGCTGTCGTCCACGAGGTTGCACTGGCGGGCTCGGGTGGTGAGTTCGTCAAGCTTGACTCTCGCTGTTTCAAGGTCTTTTTGTACTCGCCAGATACCGCAGTTGTTCCACATGGTCTCGGCCAATTCGGCGTGAAGCTTGTACGGGTTCTCCGAGCCGTTGCTCTTACGGAGCGTATCGTATTCGGCTTGCTTTTCGTTTCGAGCGTCATCGAGCATCGTCGAAGTCACGCTGTCGGCCGCCACATCACCCTTCGCGAAGTAGGAGAGGATGCCTTCGGATGCGATTTCGCCACCGACAAGACAAGCCAGGAGGGCGTTGGCACCGAGGCGGTTTGCGCCGTGATATTGGAATTCGCATTCACCGGCGGCGTAGAGACCGGGAATGTTGGTCATCTGGTTGCGCGGGCTTTCGGCATCCCAAGTGTTGTCGCCATTGGTTTCGTAGTCAACCCACAGGCCGCCCATCGTGTAGTGAACCGCCGGATAAATGCGCATAGGCAGGTCGATTGGATCTTCACGCATGAACTTCTCGTAGATTTCGAGAACGCCTTCGAGTTTGTCGTTAATCTGTTCGCGGGTGTAAGGACCGCCGCGATCTTTGTGAAGCTGGGTGATGTCGAGGTATGCCTGTTGTCGCGCCTGAACACCCTTGCCCATTCGGCAAACGCAGTAGATGATGAAGCTGACAATGTCTCGGCTGAGGAGATTGCCGTACTTGGGGTCAAGTTCTTCGCAGACATACCATCGATCGGCCTCGGGGATGTCGGTTGGCCTTCGTTTATCCATCGGATCGCGGGGAACCCAGACGCGTCCACCTTCACCTCGAACCGACTCAGAGATCAGGCGACACTTGTCTTCGCCCGGGATCGCGGTCGGGTGAATCTGGACCATTTCGGGATTACCGTAAATTGCACCTTGTTGGTAGCAAATTGAAACGGCGGCGCCGGTGTTGATGATCGAGTTGGTGGATTTTCCGAAGATCAGGCCGTTTCCACCTGTGGCCATGACGACGGCGTCGGCGGCGAATGCTTCGACATCCATCGTGCGCAAATTCTGGGCGGTGATGCCGCGACATCGGCCTTCGCTATCTTTGATGATGCTGAGAAATTCGTAGCTCTCGTACTTCTCGACCATGTTCATGGTCTCCCATCGACGAACTTGCTCGTCCAACGCGTAGAGGAGTTGTTGTCCGGTCGTCGCGCCAGCGTAGGCCGTTCGGTGCTTGAGGGTGCCACCAAATCGTCGGAAGGAGAGCAGACCTTCGTGAGTTCGATTGAACGGAACGCCCATTCGGTCGAGGAGATAGATGATGGCCGGAGCCCGCTCAGCCATGCGCATGACCGGAGGCTGGTGGTTGAGGAAGTCGCCGCCGGTGATCGTATCTTCGAAGTGGAGATAAGGCGAGTCGCCTTCGCCCCGAAGATTGACGGCACCATTGATGCCACCTTGGGCGCACACCGAGTGCGAACGTTTGACCGGAACGATGCTAAAGATCTTTACCTTGTGTCCCGCTTCCGCCAGCTTCATTGCTGCCATCAAACCTGCGAGTCCACCGCCAACTACGACAACGGTACGTTGTGCTGCCATTTCTGACTACTATTCTACGCAGTTTGGGCTTCCGAATTCTTGGGCTGCAAGCTTGAGGTCAGCACAACTAAGGACGAATGCTAACACTCGGGATCCATATAAGACCATTTAGGAGCGTTTTATTGGTGCCTTTTGACCAATCGCCGACGCGTAATTTGCTCGTCCAAACTTGCTTGCTGCCAAGTTTCGTCAGTTCGCGGGTTGTGCAGTACGCATACGTGTTTCGTCCGCGCCAGAAGTCGAAACCATTCGCGTCATCGAAAATGGTTTTAGGCTCTTTGCCTTGTTGGAAGAGCATGAGGCAGTTGGTGTCTCCGGTTGTGGAATCGTGGGTGCCGGTGATCACCCACAGGCTCTTGCCACCTTCTGCCTTGATGGCCCGCATAGCGTCGTAATCGGACTCGACATCTTTGCCTTTCGACCAATAGTGAAACGTCTCGTATTTCTTAATCGAAAGGTTGTGGCTTGGATCACACGGGTTAAGGATATCGGTCGCCATCTCGTCGTTGAGAGCATATTCGTCTGGGTTGTCGGGATCTGTCGCGGCTTCGAGTTGAAGGGTTTGGGGGTTGAGGTGGAAGTAGCCCTTTGAATCATCAAAGCCCTGCATGAAATCGGGTTGGCCGGGCTCGCTGGTTCGCCAGCGAGATTCACGAAAATTGCAGTTCGAAGAATCTTTGACGAACATTGGCTTCCAAGGCGAGAGTTTGCTTGTGTAGACGCCTTTGTCGGTGGTCCAAGCGAGGCGATCCTTGCCGATCCATTGGATGAAATGGGGTTCCTCGGCAGTCGTCAACATTTTTCGGTTCGTTCCGTCGAGATTTGAAACATAAATCTCGAACCGACTTTTTGCGGCTCCGGGTTTATAGATGCGGGCGATATATGCAAGCGAGGGTTGCGAGGCAATGGCGGCAAAGGCGAAAGACGAGAGGATCATATTGGTTTGTCAATTTTACGACGATTGAGCGATTTGAAAGTAATGGCTAGTTTGTTGCTATTCTCGACCAAATAAGGCGGTTGTTTCACGAACATGTCTCCCAGGTGATTAGGTGTCTAGGATGCTCTTGCCGCCATAATGGCGGGGTCGACTTCCTCCAGGGCTTCCGTTCGCAAGCTCACTCCAACCCTGGCTAGGCTAGGTCGGGCCGTTGGCCCTGCTTTGGGCGTCGGTTCGTTGTGCGCTGGTCGACTCTATCTAGGGTCTGCGTTCGCAGGATCACTCCAACTCTGGCTAGGCTAGATCGGGCCTTTGGCCCTGCTTTGGGCGTCGGTTCGTTGTGGCGCTGGTCGACTCCACCCAGGGCTTGCGCTCGCAAGCTCCCTCCAACTCTGGCTAGGCTAGGTCGGGCCGTTGGCCCTGTTTCGGGCGTCGGTTCGTTTTGGCATTGGCCGACTCCATCTAGGGACTGCGCTCGCAAGCTCACTCCAACCCTGGCTAGGTTAGGTCGGGCAGTTGGCCCTGTTTCGAGCTGGTCGACTCCATCCAGGGCTTGCGTTCGCAAGCTCACTCCAACCCTGGCTAGGTTATGTCGGGCCGTTGGCCCTGTTCAGGGACTGATGAGAAGGTGTCGGTTCGTTGTGGTATTGGCCGACTCTATCTAAGGCCTGCGTTGGCAAGCTCACTCTATCCCTGGCTAGGTTAGGTCGGGCCGTTGGCCCTGTTTCGGGACTGATGAGAAGGTGTCGGTTCGTTGTGGCGCTGGTCGACTCTATCTAGGGTCTGCGTTCGCAGGATCACTCCAACTCTTGCTAGGTTAGGTCGGGCCGTTGGCCCTGTTCTAGGACTGATGAGAAGGTGTCGGTTCGTTGTGGCATTGGTCGACTCTATCTAGGGTCTGCGTTCGCAAGATCACTCCAACTCTGGCTAGGTTAGGTCGGGCCGTTGGCCCTGCTTTGGCACCAATGAGAAGGCGGCCGGTTGAGAAGTTGACCGATTAAGGGTGACCCTGGTCATCCATGGATGGATTCCTGAACCAGGAATTATGTGAGACGTTAAGGATTTCAGCCAAGAGATTTTTCTTCACAAATGAGACGCTTATGGTCCAACATCTCCTTGCTTGCGCTTCTTCCTTTCTTTCTCGCACTTTTTAACGATTTGTAGGGCTAAACTACGGTCGATATGGACCAAGTTCGGGTTGGACTCATCGGCGTTGGTGGGTTTGCAAGATATCGAGTCGGCAATCTTTTGAAGGTGAAAGGGGCGAGCGTAACGGCGATGGCAGATACGAGCTCTGACAATATTGCGCGGATGAAAGAAGCACATCCGGCGACTGCAGGGGCGAAGGAGTTTTCGGACTATCAGGACCTTCTGAAGCAGGATGATGTTGATGCGGTGATGATCATGACCCCGCATACCCAGCACGTCACTCAGATTCTCGATTCGCTCGCGGCAGGAAAGCACACCTGTGTTGAAAAGCCGATGGTGACGACGGTCGAAGATGCCCATAAGGTCATTGCGGCGCGGGACAAAGCTGGCAAAGTCGGCATGGTGAGCTATCAACGTCACTTTGATCCGGTTTACCGACGCATCAAAGAAATGATCGAGAGCGGGGAAGCTGGCGAAATTCAGTTCATCGCTGGTTTGAGTTGCCAGGAATGGAAGGTCGGCACAAAAGGCACTTGGCGACAAGACCCGGGCTTGAGCGGCGGCGGACAGTTGAACGATACCGGCTCTCACTTCGTTGACGTCATCCTTTGGAGCACGGGTCTCAAAGCGGATGTGGTTTCGGCGATCGGCGATAATCGAGGAACGCAGGTCGATATCGATTCGGCACTTTCGATCCGGTTCCAAAACGGGGCAGTCGGCACGATTTCGGTGATCGGTGACTCGACCAACTGGCACGAGGACATGACGGTCATGGGCTCGAAACTTGGATTCTTTGTGCGGGCCGGAAAGTTGACGGTGCGCAATCTTGCCAAAGACCAGATCGTGTATGAGTCAATGTCGGGCGGGATTACGCCGGATCAGCACTTCTTCGATTGCATTACGAAGGGCATTCCGTGTGAGTCGCCTTTTGAGTGCGGTCTCGAAGTGATTCGTCTCACCGAAGCGGCTTGGAAGTCGATGGAGCAAAACGGCGCTCCGGTGAAAGTTTCGGACCTCGGCTAGTTCGCAGCGAAGTAGTCTTGGCCTCGCTTCCTCGCGGGGTCTAGTGATTGTTCCAAAGCTCGACCAGGTTCGAGCTTTGGAAAAGCGAAGCCTGCTCGCGAGATAATCCCAGAGCCAGCGACTTACGGCAGCTCAGCTTTGCCGTGCCAAAACGTAATCCGCAACCGCATGCAACATATCTCGCGAAAGACCATCCTCAAACGTATCAACCTGATCATGTGCTTTCTGGATATGCTCGTTCGCCATCTCTTCCGACTTCGCAAAGGCACCTCGAGTATCCATCCAGTCGCAGATCATGCGAATCTCATCCTCATTGACTGATCCCCCAAAGCGTCGGCGAGCGATCTGACTTTCCGCTTCACTCAACTTTTCGCGGAGGTAGATCAGCGGCAGCGTGGCCTGACCATCTCGGAAGTCGGTCGCGATCGGTTTGCCCGTCTTTGCCTTGTCGCCACGATAATCAAGCAGGTCATCCGCGATTTGGAACGCCATCCCCGTGTGATGTCCGAACAGTGAAAGCGCTTCGCGTTGCGTTCGAGTTGCCCCCGCCACCACCGCGCCAATTTCGCAGCAACACCGGATAAACGAGGCCGTCTTCATCCGCAGAATTTCGAGATGTTGATCAATGTCGAGATCAAAGTCACCCCGGGCTTGAAGCTCAAGCACTTCGCCTTCGGCAATTTCGCAAACTGCATCGCTAACCGTTCGAAAGACATCGACATCGCCATCACTCGCCAACAAGGACATCGCCTTGGCTAAGAAGACATCGCCCGACATGATCGCCGTCTGATTTCCAAAAGCCGCTGCCGCCGTCGGCTTGCCTCGGCGCGTTCCCGCCGAATCAATCACATCGTCATGAACAAGCGTCGCCATATGGATAATCTCCATTGCCGCGCCAAGCCGCCGCAGGCGCTCCATATCCGCATCGGGATTGACTACTTTGCCCGACAAGATAACAAATGCCGGACGAATCCGCTTGCCACCTGCTTCCAATATTTGTTTCGAAACCGTGCGAATGATTTCGACGGGCGAGTCGGTGCTTTCGCGAATCACTTGCTCGATATCTGCGACTTCTTCTGAAACGCGTCGAAGCAATTGAGCCCGGATTTCGGGATTGTTGAGGATAGATAAGGATGATGCGGTCACGGTTTTGTTCCCCAGTGGATGCAGATGTTGCCAAACATCAGGTCTTGAAAATGAACGTCGACGAATCCGGCATCACGCATACTCGCGACCAATTCGTCTCGGCTCTTAAATCGTTTGCTGCTCTCGTTGAGATAGCTGTATTCCTGGACATTTCCGAACGAAACGCCCAGCATTTTGGTAAGAATGGTTCGTCCGATTCCGGTCACTTTTCGGACCAATAGATTCTTGGGCTCCGCACAATCGAGTGATACAAACCGCCCACCAGACCTGAGAACGCGAAAGATTTCTCGGTGAGTTCGGTCGATATCCGGCACATTCCGGATTCCCCAACCCACCGAAACCCCATCAAATCCGGCGTCACTAAACGGCAAGTTGCCTGCATCACCGAGGATCAACTGGGAATTTTCATCTTTTGTTGAAGCTTGCTCCAACATCGGAGCGCAGAAGTCGAGCCCAACCAGAGTCCCTTGAGCACCGACCGCTTTTCGTAAGGGAGGAAGAAAGTCGCCTGTTCCGCAACAAAGGTCAAGGGCGGTATTTCCCTGCTTCAATTGAAGTTTATTCGTCGCGATTTGTCGCCACGCCCGGTCGCGGTTGAAGCTGAGAAGTCGATTGACCAAGTCATAATGCTTAGCTATGCGAGCGAAGAGGCCTTGAACGGCGGTCCGCTTTTCTTCACCCTGGGTTTCCCAGAGGGGCATTGGCTGCTTCACTTCGACCATCTCCATCTTCCGTTATACCGCACTAAACGCTGAAATCATAGAAATTTCAGAATATTTTGAAAGTTACTACGGCTAAAATCATGTGTGCGTTTCTATTCTTGCTACGCTTTTGATCTTGACGGGACTCTTTACCGTGGGCAAGAAGTCGTGCCCGGCGCTCCCGAAACCTTGGCTTATCTCGAAAAGCGTGGTGCAGACATTCTGTTTGTGACGAATAACTCGGGGATGACGCGAAGTCAATATGTGGCGAAGCTGGAGAAGCTTGGTTTCCGGGCCACTCCCGATCAGGTGATTACAAGCGGTCGTCAGGCGGCAAGCGTATGTGCCAGCGAGGGTCTTAGGCGAATCTTTGTCGTTGGCGAGCCGGGTCTCGTCGCGACTCTTCGCGAATTTGACATCACGGTCGTAAATGCCGACGAAGAAGGGAACGTCACCCCGACCGATATCGAGGCGGACGCCGTGGTTTCCGGAATCTGCCGCGAAGCCTTGTCCTATCAATTGTTGGATGCCGCCATGCAAGTCGCCATAAAATCAGGTCGGTATATCGCCTGCAACGGCGACCTCACTTACCCGGTCGAGGGTGGCCGTTTCTGCCCTGGTTCGGGAGCGATTGTTGCCGCCATTGAAGCCTGCAGTGGAATCTCAGCGCGAGTGGTAGGCAAACCTAAGCCCGATATGCTCTCTGCCGCAATCCATCGTCTGCGACATCTGCCTACCGAAACGCTCATGGTTGGCGACCGAATGGATACGGACATCGAATGCGGCCGCGCTGCGGGTTGTGATACGGCATTGGTCTTATCCGGCGTAACTCAACGACCGGTCGAGAATCAATGGTGCATCCATTCCGTGACCGAGTTGGCTTCTCAACTCTAACGGCTATTTACAGCCCCTGCCGCAATTCTTCTTCCGCCTGACGAATCGTCTTGATTTCCGTCATCGCGACGTCCACCATGCCTCCCGGAATATCCGAAGGCGCAACCATCACATCTTGTTCGCCCTGAGCAGTCATCTTCTCAAGCTCGTTGCGCATTTGTTGGAGCTTGTCGGCAATCCGAAACGCAGAATCAAACCCAATGTCCGCACTCTGATACATCGGCTTTTGAACCTTGAGAAAGGTTTCCAGCGCTTCGTTCACGTAGTCGCCTGGACGTCGCGTTTCGACATGAGTCGGAATCGCATTTCGAAATTGCATCACGGCATCATACATCGCTTGATCGCATGCGGTAATCGCTTGATCCCGCAGTTGGACATACGTGACAGGCAGTGTAGGCTGGCGCCAATAAGGCGATTCCAGCAACTGCTTCGTTTCGAGCCGGGTGCGAGCGATCTCGTTCAGCAAGGTGAGTGTGGCTTCGCTCAGATCTCGATGCAGACGATTCAGCGTAAGCATTTTGCGCATGGCCCCAAAGAGCCTGTGGGCTTCGAGACGCGACTCCATTTCGGGCGTAAAAAGCTCCGCTTTGCGCTGCTTCATCATGAAAATCGCCAGTCCGCCACAAGCTATCGTTACCAACAGCGTCAAGAACGCCGACATGTGAAGCCCAATCCCGAGAAAGAACGGGACGGCAATGCTCGCAAGAACGATCGTGCCCCATCGTTGATGAAACTCCTTAAAGAGGTCCAGCCCTTCGATCTCCCGCAAATAAGAGATCAAATGTGGATATTGTTCAGCCTTGTTGCCGAAAAGCATCGATTCTGTTAGAAGTTTACGCCTATCCCGCGTTGCCGTTGCAGGGTTTACTTAAGCCCTACTATGTTTACGGGCATCATTCAGGCAGTTGGAACGATTCATTCCTTGGATCAGGGTGTCCTTTTGATCGATGCCGCCGGCCTCGATGTGACCAATCTTCAACTTGGCGAATCGATTGCCGTGGATGGTGTATGCCTCACCCTTGTCGAAGAAACCAACGTCCTCAAATTCGAACTTTCGCCCGAGACGATTGCGCGAACCGCCTTCTCGAACCTCAAATCTGGTGACACAGTCAATCTCGAACGCGCCATGAAGGCCGATGATCGATTTGGTGGACACATCGTCCAAGGCCACGTCGATGGAGTCGGTGAGGTTGTCTCGATTCGCGAAGAAGGCAACTCGTTCGTCTATCGGTTTCGCGTCCCTTCCTCACAATATCTCATTGAGAAGGGCTCGATCACCGTCAATGGTATTTCGCTCACTGTCGTTGAACCTGAGGCCCAAGAGTTTAACGTCTGGATTATCCCTCATACGATTGCAAACACCAATCTGGGCCGACTGTCGCCTGGCTCAAAGGTGAATATCGAATACGACATGGTTGCAAAGTATCTCGAGAAACTTGCACAGCCACATGTGCGCAGTTAGAACTCAATCGCGTAGCAAATATGGGTTGTTACGTTCCCATCGGGATCGCCCGGCCCATCGTATATTTCCCAACAGGGTCCTCCATGCTTCAGTCCGCTTTCCTTAATGTATGCGATCACTTTTTCATGCGCCTGTCCTAAACCGGAGTAAGGTCCGACGAACGTATAGGACACGATCTTGCATGCAGTGTAAAAGTCAACCACGATGTCGCCCTCGGGAGGAATCGGCCCCGACAGAGGCACGCCGCACTGAATGTCACAATCGCTTTCCCGCCATTGAATATATCGAGCATAGGGTGGACCGGTTTGCACCTCATGACGTCGGGCAAGGTCATAGATTCCTGGGTAAACGGTTGGAGCAGTAATCGATTCGCCAATCTTATCATGCGCACAGGTCACCCGTCGATACGCCACCCACTGAGCTGAAACTGTCAGAACGTCAATATCATGCGAATCAGAACCCATCATAACCTGGATTGTACAAAAGAAAGTCGCCCTTTATCGGTTAAACTTCGCCCATGACACGGCTCCGTGCGTTTTCCCTCCTTGCTCTGACCTTCGTTTGGGTCGGAACCTCGGTCGCTCAAGACCCCCCAAAGACCGCCGAACCGCCAAAACAGGAAGCGCCCCAGGGCAAACGAACGTTGAATTTTGAGGACTATAAGCAATGGGAGCGCATCACCCAAGCCGTGATCTCAAACGACGGACGATTTTTGGTGTATTCCGTCGGCAAAGTCGATGCAGACGGCTATGTTGTCGCGCGAAAAATTGACGGACCTGAGAAAGCCCTCGTTCCCAACGGGGTCCGTCCGGCAATCTCAGATACGTCAAAGTGGGCTGGCTACATCATCACCATGCCCAAAGCCGAGGTTGAAAAGAACATTGAGCAAAAGAAGCCAAGCCCAACTAAGCTTGGCTTGCGAAATCTTGAAACCGGCGAAGAGAAGATTATCGATGATATCGCCACTTTTGACTTTCTGAAAGATCAAGACACGATCATTGCTTTGCGACCAAAAATCCAACTTGGCCCCGGCGCAAATGACCTTTTGATCATGAATCCGGCTGGGGGTGAGCCAATCGTTATTTCCAACGTTCAAAGCTACGGCCTCAATGAAAAAGAAGACCTGCTCGCCGTCCAAATTAACTCGGGTACGGGCTATCAATCGTTCGAGGTGGTCGACGTCAAGACCGGAACGATTCACCCGCTTTACAATGGCAAAGACGAAGTCGTCTCGTTTGGTTGGGCTCGACACGCCGACGTCCTATCGCTGGTCATCGCCAAGCCAGACGAGAAGAAAGAAGGCAACAATCACCTCATTTGGCGCATTTCCGGCTTCGGAGGCAGCATCTCCCGTCAGTTGCTTGATCCGAGCAAATTCGAAGGCTTCCCGAAAGGAATGCGAATCAGTGAGGGAATGCGCGTAGGGCCTTCCGAAGACGGTTCAAAAATCGCATTTTCGATCCAACCTTGGCAGGACAAAACGAAGCCCGTAAACCCTAAAGAAAAAGCCGGTGTCGAGGTCTGGAATGCAAAAGACACCCGCCCCATGCCGCTTCAAAAACGTATGAGCCCCGCGGACAAGGCACGCGGAATCCTCTACGTTTGGGACCCAATCGCCAATACTATCAAACGCGCATCGCCCGGAAAAGATGATGTTGTCCCCACCTTTGATATTCAGACTTTCCTTTCCCAGGATATGAACTACGCGATCATCGTGGATGGATCGCCCTATACCAGCGCCGTAACAAACGGTATCGACTATGACGACATCTGGGTGGTCGATCTCAAAACCGGAGAGCGAACCGAGGCGGTTAAGAAAACCCAATTTGGCATTGATCCCAGCTCGACCGGCGAGTACTTCGCATACTATGACAACAAACTTTGGTGGGTCTATGACGTCAAGGCTAAACGAGCCCGCGCGCTTCATCCCGACGGTTTTGCGAATTTCGAAGAAGAACTTGACGACCACACGGTAGCGGTCAAGCCACCCGCAACCCAACCGGTTTGGCTCGACAAAGACTCTGGCCTCATCGTTCAAGACGACTTCGATGCATGGCTTTGCAATCCAACCACGGGCAAAATGCGAAAGCTCACCGACGGACGCAAGGAGAAAACTCGCTTCCGCTTCCTCGATACGACGCCTTGGGAAGATGCGCCAAAGCTTCAATATCCGATGCACTTTGACATCTTCGACACCGAAGGTAAGAAGGACGGCGTCTATGTGCTTGACGAAAAAGGCGAAGGCAAGATTGCCCTCATGGACGATGTGCTCGTACGTCGTCTTACCAAAGCAAAAGATGCAGACCGAATGATGTTTACCATGGAATCATTCGTCAAATCGCCCGACATCTACATCACGAATCAGGCTTTCACCGCCGCCAAACCCGTCACCAAAACCAATCCTCAGCAAGCGAATTTCAATTGGGGACGTTCCGAACTCGTTACCTACAAGAGCCGTTTTGGGGTTGAGTTGCAAGGCACGCTCATCTATCCGGCCGACTATGACCCGAAGAAGAAATATCCGATGGTCACTTACATCTATGAGCGACTGTCGGATAACAAAAACGCCTATCAATATCCCACCGAATGGTCCGCTTATAACCTCCAATACTTCAGCCAAAACGGATATTTCGTCTTCCAGCCCGACATTGCTTACAAAGGCAATCGCCCGGGCGAATCCGCCGTTGATTGCCTTGAACCAGCCGTCGACGCGGTCATCAAGAAGAACGTAGGCGTTGACGCAAAACGAGTTGGACTCATTGGTCACTCATGGGGCGCCTATCAAACGGCGTTCGTAACGACGGTTAGCGATCGTTTTGCCATCGGGGCGTGTGGTGCTCCGCTGACCGAACTCACGAGCATGTACAACTCGTTCTATTGGAACAGTGGCTCAACCGATCAGGTGATTTTCGAGTCCAGCCAAGGGCGAATGCGAGTTCCGTTCTGGGAAGACCCCAAAGCCTACTTCGATAACTCGCCGGTGTGGCAATCAGGCAAGCGCAAAGTGCCACTGCTGTTCGCCTTTGGCGACGCGGACGGTGCGGTCGATTGGCACCAAGGCCAATATCTCTTTAACACGCTTCGCCGCATGGGTAAACAATGCGTGATGCTGGTCTATGCGGGCGAAAACCACGGCTTGGCCCAACGCCCCAATCAACTCGATTACGCGCGACGCCTGCGACATTGGCTCGACGTCTACCTCAAAGGTGCAAAACCGGAGCCGTGGGTAACCGAAGGCGTTCCTTACAACAAACAGATCGGGAACTGAGAGAAATAAAAGCCCCCGCGCCGAGAGAGAGGAGCGGGGGTATTTGTGTCACAAAAAACCCCATAGCTCGGAGCTACGGGGTGATCTGATCCGGGACACCTAATAAGCCGACTCCACGCCCGCCCACCTATCGCGACTCACCAAATCTCATCGGGTTCAGATAGCCTAATTACGTGCCACCCTCGATGGAAGTTCATATCATTTGAAAAATATTAGAAAAATTTTGTTTTCCGATGGGAGGAACAAAGTCAAACGATAAAACACCTGTCCAAATATCGGACCCCGAGTTATACAATGAGCTCAGAAAGGAAATCGACGACATGGAATTTGCCCTTTTCGGAACCTGCTTTGTTTTGGGGCTGGCATTCGATCAACGTCTGCCAAAAGGACGATGGCAGTACTCGGTCATCACTTGGACTTACCGAGTTGTCATTGCGGTCGTCATTGGTGAGTTACTCATCGTCAAAGCCTCCCAAGGCTTGACTGCCGAGACCGTAAGCATCCTGACAGGCTTTATTTTTGGAAAAATTTTGGGAAGTCCGCTGATGAACCTCGTCCTCAATTTCCTTAAGAAGCCAACAACCTAGCGTATCCAAATCCGTTCAGAAAAACTTCTGAACGGATTCAATCACATACTCAACTTGCTCGTCCGATAGATGGGGATGAATCGGCAAACTGAGCACCTCTTTCGAAACCTGCTCGGTTGCTGTCAGCGGACTCGCTGGTGCAAATCGAAGATACGGCGAGTGATGGTGAATCGGTACCGGATAATAGATCATCGAAGGAACGCCAAGCCCCTTCAAATGCTCTTGCAGCGCGTCGCGCCTCGCCGATTTGATCGTAAATTGGTGGAAGGTGTGATTATTCCCTTCTGAGGTCACGGGCAACGCCAAGCCGTCGATTCCGCCGAGACCAGCAAAATACTTTTCCGCAATCGCGATCTTTCGCGCACCCCAGTCGCCAAGCTTCGTCATCTTGACGCGCAGGACGGCCGCCTGAATCTCATCAAGCCGAGCCGTGTAGCCCAAGTGATCGTAATAGTAACGCTCACGCCCCATGCCGTGAACTCGAATTGAGCGACATCGTTCATTCGTTTCGTCGTCGTTGGTGGTAATCATGCCGCCATCGCCCGCCGCACCAAGATTCTTGGTGACATAAAAACTGAACCCTGCCGAGACTCCAAAGTGCCCCGCCGGAGTGCCGTTATAAGTACTTTCGATTGCTTGAGCCGCATCTTCGAGAACCACCAAGTTGTGCTTCTTGGCAATCTCCCCAATTCGAGTCACATCGAAAAGCTGGCCGAAAAGGTGAATCGGCAAAATCGCCTTGGTCTTGGGTGTAATGGCCGCCTCGATCTTTTCTGGATCCATCATAAAGGTAACGGGATCGACATCGACAAAAACTGGCGTCGCCCCCGTTTGAACGATGGTTTCGACACTCGCGACAAATGTAAATGCGGTCGTGATGACCTCGTCACCGTGCGTGATTCCCGCCGCGTCCATCATGATTCGGAGGGCATCGGTTCCACTATGGACCGCAATCGCGTGTTTGACTCCGTGCAGCCGGGCAAACTCTTCTTCGAAAGCCTTGTTGTGGCCGCCGAGAACGTAGTTGCCCGAAGAGATCACATCGTGGACAACGCTGTCGATTTCAGTCGCTAAATCTTTGTATTGCGCCTGAATATCATAAAATGGAACCTGCATGGTAGTACAGATTGCAGTTTACTTGGCTGGTAGCAATTAGCTATGAGGTTTTAGCTTCTAGATTAAACTATATTCGTCTCGGGTGGAAGGTGCCCATCCTGAATAGGCCGCGACGCAGGCTTCGCCCCGATGAAGCTTCGCTTCCTTCTCACGCTTCGCTCGCGGGGTCTAATGACAGTCCAAAGTTCGAACAGGTTCGAGCACTCCCAGGGAGTCATTACTCGACCGGAATGAGGTAACGCCGATCCATGATGTAGACATCCTGGCCTGTGCCATAGGTTTCAGTTTGGCCAAAGGGCTTTCTTGCTTCTCTTTTCTGAAACTGCGTGGGCATTGGTTTGTTGGGTGATTTTGGGTACCGAATCTCTTGACCATCTCGGGTGACGATCAATGCGTCGGATGAAGTTGAAATGGTGTCATGGACTCCGACTTTCCACTGAGAGATCTTTTTGCCATACCAGAAAGCGGCAACTCCACCGATGAGACTGATTGGAACCGTAATGGCTAGTAACCGGCCATCTTGGGGATGATTTGGTCCTGGGGCAAGAAAATATAGAATCGGGCTTGCAATGCTGAAAAGAAACACAATTACAGCAGCGGTAAACCACAAGGCGGCAGCCCGCTCGCGAATCGCAGTGGTGACACCCTCAGGATCAAGATAGCGATACTTGACACCTTCCACAAGGTCAGCAGGCACGGGCCAGTTGTGGGAGGCCTCGATATGTTCCTGAACCGTCGGGCCAAATGCAGATGTTCGAGTTAGATGAGGCCGATTCGACCACCGTTCAATCTTGACCATTAGAAGAGCCGTTAAGCCAAACGCGCCCGCGATCCAGCATATTGTTGAGATAATCCATAGCGCAATCGTCTCATATTGTTGGGCACCGATGGGGCCTTCATAACCAGGGGTGAGGATTGCTGGGCGTCCTTGCACGGCGGCACTGACAACACCGAAAATCAAAAGCGGGATACAGACTCGTAACCACTTGACAATATTCACTTCATCGGTGCCTTTTGATTTGAAGGACTTGATGACGATGAGAAATTGCCTGGCATCGTCGTTCATCTTAAATTGAGGGAAGGCGACGACTTGGCTTGACCCGTTGAGGAAATGGACCACGATGCCTTTGCGATGGTTCGAAATTCGCGAAATTTCATTCCAAAGAATGTGGGTCAGAACCTGATCGCGGTTTAAGGAACGAAATCCGTGACGATTAAAAACAACGGCTCGATCCTTTTGTGTTTTGTGGGTGATAGCTGCGGCAAGGATCGTGGGCAGAATTGGGATCAAAATCCAGGCGTAAATCTTTGAGTCTTTATTCTCGATGGGCAGGAAAAGCAGTAAGGGCACAGCCAGGAACATAAAAAGCATGTAATAGCCGCATGACCAGGCCAACAAATAACCTGGGTCCCATTTCAACTCAATTTCTCGTTCCCCGAGCGAAGAAAGGACGGCGTCACGGTCATTCATGGACAAAAAGTGCTTACGGTTCGAGTCGAGTTTTCGATCCAGAAATTATGGTTGGCGAACATTTGAAATGGGGATGTGGAGAGCCTCATTTACGCATCATTACGACTTCGGCGTACTTCCGGTATCCGAGTCGTTCATACCATGGCACCAATGGATCATGGCACTGAAGCGTGGCGGCGCATCCTCTCGATGCCGCAACTCCGGCCAATGACCGGACCAATTCGCTACCGAGTCCTCGGCTCCGGCTTTCTGAGGCAATGGCGATGTTATAAAGGCCAAGGATGCCGGGGGTCTGAAAAAGCATAGCCCCACCAACGGGAGCAGTTTTTCCGGGCAGGGCGATGAGTTCGCATTGAGTTGCATTTGAGGTCATCGCGGCGATTCCTTCACAGAATCCGGGGTTGGCGGTGGCAAAAAACTGGCTTGCGAGAAAGAACGTATGCTCAAATCTTCTCGAAATGCCTTGGATGGTCTGGAGGTCAAGGTCGATACCTCCAACGGGGTTTCGCAGAAACATGAGATTTAGAGATGCGCCAGTGACGAATCCCGCTCGGACCATCATCTCGACGACCGAAAAGGATTGGTCAGTGGGCAAGATATAAATCGAGTCAAGATTTGTATTCGCGAGACGGGTTACCGAGTGAATATTGGGGCGAGCGACCATCGCGAAGTTCGCCGCTGGGTGTCCGCTGTCCGATCGGCATCCAATAACACCATCGTCCTCAAAGCGCGTGGTGCCGTTGGCAGCCCGAGCTAGCGCAAAGTAGGTCTCAACCATATTGAGACAGCAAGCTTCAATGATTTCCCTATCCGTTAGAGGACGATGCTCCAAAACAGTCCAAATCCTACGCGGCGGTTTGATATTCCCACGCCGGCGTTCAAACCCGTGACGATGTCTGAACCAACCCAGAGTACCGGATTCTTAGGGGTGAGAAGGAAACTCGCGTAGCTCTTTCCCTTTGGGTCGAATTTGATGATGTCGAATCCGGCAGCGATATTGAATTGGGCGGGTGTTTCGATCGTCAATCCCACCCGAACCGTCGGGGTCACGATCTTTAGCGGCGGCTCGTAATCCTTCCCTTGATTCACGGCATCAAAGAAATTTGCGACCTCACGGAGGAGCTTTTCTTGAACGAAAACGCCTCCGTAGTGCCCCGAGTCGATCTCCAACACCTTCGAATTTGGCAATGCTTCGATAAGCTGCTGGGTGCATTCGGCCGGGACCACCGTGTCGTATTTTGCCCGCACGATGAAGGATCGTCCCGGTCGATTGGGTTTGAGATAGTACTTGGGTTCGATGGGTTCGAGCGTCGCTGCTAAACGGCGTTCGTTAAAGCCTTTAAGTTTGAGTTCGTCGCGAACTTGAGACAAAAGCGAAGAGTTCCAGATGATTTTCGCGAGGTCGATTCCGCCAAGAAGGAAGGCTGCGTTCGGAATGCGGTCGTCGACGGCATAAGCAAGGGACGAGACGATCGCACCAAGACTCGTTCCGTAAATTCCCAATGGCTTCCCGCACTCCGAGTGGCTCTCAATAAAGTCGAGCGATCGTCGGACGTCCATGACCGACTGGGTCATGACCGCCTTGAGTTTTGCGGGATCGGATTGGATTGCCATTGCTCCCGATACCGCTCCCTTTGGGGTTCGGGAGAGGTGGTAGGGAAGGGTCATGATGGCAGCGCCGATCCCGCGCTGATTGAGTTCATAGGCGAGAGACCGCTCCACCTTGAGATTTGGCGCACCCCAGTAATGCAGGATCAGCACCATCGGCGGTTTCTCGATATCGACTGGCAATTGGACCGTCAGCTGAACGAGATCATTTTCCGCATACGGCGTTTGATAGGCGCTGGGAAACTTGGCGACGAAGGTCGTGAACTCTTCGTTCTCCTCGGTCGTTTGCCATTTCGCAAAATCGATCTTCGGGACTTCGAACTGAGCCATTGTGCTTGCAACCGTCAGGATGGCAAACAAGCAACTGACTAAGATACGAAGACTTTTCACGGTTAAGTAGTGGCGTGGCCCGTAAGCTGTTCGATTTTCTTTTGGGCTTTTTGCACATGATAGCGTCGGGCGATCAGGAACTGACGTCCGGCGTCAGACGATTGGTCGACTTTAACACGCTTGTGGCATTCAACCGCTTTGGTGAGAATGTCCGCAAGTTCTTTGTCGTGGCCCTTACCTTCGATTGCGGGGACGATTTCATAAAGAACGGATGGCAAGATCGGGGCAGCGTCCTTGTCCGGCACGTTCATGATCGAATCAGCGGTTTTTAGACTCTCTTCGATCTCGCCATTCTTAGCCTCAGCTAATGAAAGCTTTAACGTATCGTTGACTTTGCGATCTGGTGAGTCGGCGACGCGCACCGCCTCTTTGAGCGAGGCCTCGGCGTCTTTCCATCGGTCTGTCACTCGCAGAAGAGTTGCATACATCCATTGATCGGCATAGGGCACCTTTGAAGGATCGATGGTCTTGAGCATGTCCTCACAAAGTTCGCGGATCATGTCATTTCGCTGTTCGTCGGTGATCTCCGCGTGAGTGACCTTGTAGTCCAGCGTGTCCTCGACGGCGTCGAGGCGTTTGTAGGCAATTCCTGCACGGTTTTCCGCCGGAATCGATGCCAGATCGTTGGGGTTGGGAAATTGTCCGCAACCAGCTAAGACCAGGCTCAACCAGAGTAAGTTTCTCGTCCGCATTTAGATATAGATTGCGTACCGCTCCGCCGGGAACAAGGCATCACGATAAATTTCGCTTCCAGAGAACGTCAACATCGCTTTGCCTTTGAGTTTCATCCGATGGAACGGCGTGTTCTTACTCTTACTAAACGATTTGTTGCGGTCAAAGGTCCACTCGACATTCGGATCAATCACCGTGATTTGAGCGACCGGAAGTTCTTCAGGTTTTAGCGTACCCCCGTCGAGATTCAAAATTTCCGCAGGGGTTGTACTCAGCTTTCGAATCGTTTCGAGCGGCGTCAGAATTCCAGGACTGGTTAGGAAGGTTAAGGTTGCCGCGAGAGTCGCCTCGATCGTCGACGCGCCAAATGGCGCCTCATCGAAGGGGACGTCGACTTCATGAGAGGCATGGGGTGAGTGGTCGCTGGCAATACAGTCGATGGTTCCATCCTGAAGACCTTGTTGCAGCAACTCGATATCGACCTTGGTCCGCAAAGGCGGCTGCATCTTGAACTTGGTGTCGAACTCTCCGATGTCGTCTTCGGTGAAGACAAAGTGCATAGGACAGATTTCGCAGGTTACCGGAGCGCCAAGCGATTTGATGAGTCGGATAATTTCGACAGCCCCCCAGGTGCTGACTCGCATGATATGAACTGGGCAGCCTGTGTGGAGCGAAAGAAGGCAGTTGCGCATCGTGGCGATTTCTTCCGACGTACGCGGAATGCCTTTCAGACCCAACATTGCGCTCACGGCGCCTTCGTTCATCGTGCCACCTTGGCTCAGGCTGGCGTCGTCGGAGTGGGCAAGAATCGGGAGGCCGATTTGATTGCAGAAGACCATCGCTCGATTCATCATTTGAGAATCTTGAATGGGAAAGCCTTCGTCACTGGCGGCGACGATGCCGGCTCGCTTCATGGCGGCAAGATTTGCGAGTTCCTGACCTTTGAGCCCTTTTGTCAAGGCCCCAACAGGGGCGACAAAAACGCCACCGGCCTCGGGTGAGGCTGCCCGGTCGAGAATGAAATCCACCAACGCGGGGTTATCGAGCGGCGGGTTGGTGTTCGGCATGCAGCAGATCGTTGTGTAGCCACCAGCCGCTGCGGCTTGAGTTCCGGTGATGATCGTTTCTTTGTGTTCTTCGCCTGGTTCTCTGAGGTGAACGTGCATATCGACGAGTCCGGGGGTGATCCACAGGCCCGTGCAGTCATAGACTTCATCGACATCGCCGAGTTCTTCGATTTGGCCGATCTCAATGACTTGATCGTTTTCGATGAGGACGCTCCCGATTTCGTCGAGGTTCTGTGACGGATCGAGGATGCGACCGTTGCGAAGAAGCGTTCTCACGCTTCACCTCCGCCAAAGCACCAATAAAATGCGGACATTCTCACAAACACACCATTTTCAACTTGTTGATTGATGACCGAGCTTTCGCCATCGGCGGTGGCGTCATCGATTTCGACTCCCCGATTGATTGGGCCAGGGTGCATAACGATACATCCGGGATTCGCATAGCGAAGCGTCTCGGCGTTGATTTGGTACAGCGAACTATATTCGCCGATGGAACTGATCATCCCTTGGGCCATCCTTTCTTTTTGAAGGCGTAAGCAAATGATCACGTCGGCTCCCGAGATGCCTTCTTCCAATTCGTCATAAAATTCTCCGGGGAGCATGGCCGGGTGAACGGGAAGCAAGGTTCTTGGGCCGACCAGGCGGACGTTCGCGCCAAGCTTTTCGAGCAGCCAGGCATTGGAACGGGCGACGCGGGAATGCTCGACGTCTCCGACAATCGACACGTTCAGTCCTTCGAGGGAATTTTTGTGCTCTAAAATTGTCAGTGCGTCGGCTAGCGCCTGGGTTGGATGTTCGTGTTGTCCATCGCCAGCGTTGAGGACCGGGCCACCAAAGTGCTTGGTCGCGAGCATGGGGGCACCGCTGGATTTGTGGCGCATCACCAACCCATTGATCCGTTCATGGCGAAGGGTGAGGATCGTGTCCTTAAGGGTTTCGCCTTTGTTCATTGAGGAGGCGCTTGTGGCAAAATTGCTCGTCCGCATCCCGAGATAGAAGGCGGCTTGCTCAAAGCTCACTCGCGTCCGCGTTGAGTTTTCGAAAAAGAGAAGGCCGATTACTTTTCGACTCATCGACGGAACGTCTTTGCCTTGGGTAATCCGGCTCTTGAAATCGGCAGCTTGGTCGATCAGGCCGACAATCGATTCTTTGTCGAGTGTTCTGATTCCAATAAGGTTTCTGGTCATGGTTAGTTTTCCCCACTCCTTAATTCAACAGAGTCCTCTCCCTCAAATTCTTTCACTTTAACTAAAACATGGTCGGATCGCTCCGTTTGAATGACGCGTCCGCAATAGTCTGGCTGGATGGGGAGCTCCCGATGTCCCCGATCGAGGAGAACGCCCAGACGGACGGAACTCGGACGTCCGAACTTCATAAGGCCATCGAGTCCGGCCCGGATCGTACGACCCGTGAAAATCAACTCGTCGACCAAGATGACGCGTTTGCCGGTGACTTCAAAGGGAATTTCTGATTCGTCTTCAGATTTTGCTGGGCGGTCGTCCCGAAAGGCGCGTGGGTCCAATTTCCCACAGGGGACGGTCACTCCTTCGATTTGAGTCATGAGAAACGCAAGGCGTTTTGCGATGGGATAGCCCCGCTTCATAATTCCGACGACGACGAGATCCTGGGCCCCTTGGTTATCTTCCAGAATTTCGTGCGCCATTCTGCCCAAGGTTCTTTTCATATCTTCGGCATCGAGAATAACGGCGTCCATCTAGGCTGGATTATGACAGACAACTTGAGATTTCCGAATGTAGCGGCTGACTCAACTCGTTAAGAAAGCTCAAAAAGGCCATCGATCAAACCTAAGGAATCTTATTCCGGCTTCCTACTATTTTTACGGGGTCATAGCATCTCATTAAGACGGTGGTTATGTTGAAAAGGCAAACGACATTGATGGACGCGGCATCGCGCTCCACGTTAAGGAGGCGGTGATGGCGAAGAAATCCTTTGTCGGCATCGATATCGGGCATGCGAATCTTCGCATTGTCCAAGTTGAAAAGACGGCGGAAGGCGTTCGGGTTAGCAAATTTGCGACCGCGCCGACTCCGGCGGATAGTGTGAAAGACGGACTCGTTCGCGATCCTGAAGCTGTGGGGCAAGCCATTAAAGCGGCCATGAAAGAAGCGCATATTCATGCGCACTCGGCCGTGATTGCAGCGTCCGGTGGAGCGGTTTTTGTTCGAACGGTGCCGTTTCCCAAGATGACGGCGCAAATGCTGCGTGAGTCGATCAAATTTGAGGCAAGTCGCCACGTACCGGGCTCGATCGAAGATTCGTACGTGGAAGCCGAAATCGTCGAGAACATCAGCGACACGCAGATGAACGTGTTGTTGGCCGCTGCGCCACGAGACGTGGTTGATGGCCGCATCGCGGCATGTAAAGCTGCAGGACTCGACGTTCGCATTGTCGAAATCGAAACCTTCGCGGCTTTCCGTTCCCTGCTGGAAACCGACCGATTTAAGGAAGTCCAAAACAAGACTTACCTCTTGGTGGATATTGGAGCGACGAGCACGACCGTCAGCATCATCGAGGATGGTGTTTACATCATGCATCGCTCCATGCCGAACGCGGGCAACACGCTCACTGAGGGTCTCAAATCCGCCTTTAAGCTGGAAACCGTCGATGCGGAAGCCGGAAAAAGCGCTCTCAACATGAACGAATTTCTGACTCAGGAGGGGCAAGAAAATCCTCCTCTTAAAGTCATCGCCGCTCACATCGACGACCTCGTTCGTGAGCTTCGCCGATCGATGAACTTCTTGCAAACCCAGAACCAGGGTGGCGAAGCCCATCAGGAAACGAAGATCGACGGAATGTATCTTTGTGGCGGGGGCGCCAAGCTCACTGGCCTCGATCAATACATTCAGGCGAAGCTTGGAATACCGGTCAATACGATCGGCGTCTTTGAAAACCCCATCATCACTCAAACCGGAGCCATTCCAGGCAACGGTGTCGACCTTGCCGTCGCGACTGGCCTTGCCATGCGACCGGTGCTGAATGCCGCTTAAGGAGGACGAACGATGCCACTGATTAACCTAATCGAATCGCAAATCCTTTCGGCTCGTCGAGCCGAAAGGCAGCTTCAACTCAGCAAGTTTGCCCTTATCGGAACCGCAACTGTCATCGGGTCGGCCTATATGGTCATGATGGTGGAGAGCGCCGGGCTCAACGGACAACTTGCCGACGTCGAAGCCAAGCTGAAAAAGCTGAAGCCGATTCAAGAACAAATCGACGCCAACAAGAAAGAAGAATCGAATCTCGAACCCCGGCTGACGACACTCGTCAGCGCACGCAATCTCACCAATCGATGGGCACGTTTGATGGAGCACCTCTCGGTCAATACGCCATCGAATGTGTGGCTTACTTCGTTCCGATCCAGTGCGGTCGATCCGGAGAAGCCGATTCATATCACGTTTAACGGCGTCGGGCAAAGCCAAACGCTAGTTTCCGAAATGATGCTTCGAACCCAAAATGCCACCGACCTTGAGTCCGTGACCCTCGTGGGATCGCAAGAAAAGCTCTTTGAAAAGACCTCTGGAATCGAATTCGAAATGGGCGGCGACATTGTCGATACCGCTGAAAAGAAACGAAAGAAGGAAGAGGACAAGGAGGAGAAGATATGAAAGTCAGCTTAACTCCAAAGACGATCTACGCGGTAACCGGTTTAGTCGCAGCGGGCGGGGCGGGGCTTCTGTGGATGACCAATTCGTCGAACGCAGAAACAAGCACTCATATTGCGTCGATTCGCAAAGATTTGCGTGATGAGAAGGAAGTCCAGGCTGAACTTGAAGACTCCAAGAAGAAGATCGAGGATCTCAAGTTTAAGCTGAAGCACCTTGAGGAGGGCGTTCAGCAGTTCGCTTACATCCCCACGATGATGAAGGAGCTGGAGGACTTTGGCAAGAAAAACCAAATTCAAATCGTTGAGATCAAGCCGATCGTCGCGCCACCGGTAACCGGAAAGGACAAGGACGAAAAGCGGAAATCTGCCTACGAAGAAATGAACGTGAACATCAAGTGTCGCGGCTCCTATGAAGATTCTTTGAGGTTCTTGGAAGCTCTGAAGATTTTCCCAAAGATCGTCGCGGTACGAACGGTTTCTTTGTCGCCTCACACCGACAATCACACGGCAAAAACGGCCAAGCCCGTTCTCGATCTCGAACTCGAACTCCGCGCCTATGCGTTCAAGGATGAAGAAACGAGCACCAAGACGGCTTCGACCAGTACGGGAGGAAAGAATGAATCCTGAGAAGAAGAAAATCGCAGTCATGGGCGCCCTTTTTGTGGTCGTCCTGGGTGTCGGAGGATTTCAGTTTATGAACGCCTCGTCGGCGCCACCCCCTGCTCCGACCAAGCCGAAGGAAGCAAAGCCTGAGGAAAACGTCGACCCAAACAAGCGTCCGCCGTTGAATGCCGGATTGCCACCGCTTTCACAGCGCGATCCGTTTATTCAGGCCGCGTTTGTCAGCGATGGAACCGAACAACCAACGCCACCGCCGACGCCCCAGCCGGAAAAGAAGCCGGTTCAAGCGACGCATGGTCAGCCAAAGCTTGGATTCGACCCGAAAGGTCCATTCGGATCCGAACCGGGTGAACCCTTGCCGAATCCGAAGGACTCGATTCCGCCTATGCCGGTTGATAAGCCGACCTTTGGTTATTCGCTTGTCGGCGTGGTTGAGGGAGCTCATCCCGCAGCCGTGTTCGATGATGGAAAAGGCAACCAGCAACTCGTTGAAGTTGGCCAATCGATTGGTCCAAACGCAAAGATTCTCACCATTTATCGCGGAAAAGTCCGCGTCAAGTTTAACGCAGAGACATTGACCTTCAATGTCGGAGGAAACCCAAATGCAAAATAAGAAAGCACGAGCAGCCCTCACCGGGCTCTTTGTAGCGGCGACAGCACTGTCGTTCGCTCAGGGGCGCGTAAGCGGCGTCTCGGTATCGAAAGTCGCAAACGGTGTCGAGGTTCTCGTCCAAGGGACGGGGCTGAAGGAACCTAAGGGCGCTTTCGGAACGAACGATCGCGTTTACACGCTCGAATTCGACGTCCCCTATGCTGGAAAGCAGGAAAAGACCCAAGTCTGGATGAATGGCTTGGAATCGATGACAACGACGGCCAAGGTCGCCAAGGCACCGAAAACCAAGTTCACCTTTAAGTTTACGAAAGGCGTCATGGCGACGATTTCGAAAACGGATGAGGGCTACAAGGTGACATTCGAATCGAATGATCCCAAACTCGCATTTGCTAAAAAGAAAGGCACTTCGACGGCTCTCGCTAGCCAATCGAAGGTTGCGGCCAAGGGTTCTATCGGAACATCGGCCCAGCATTTCCTCCAAGGTCCGACCACGAACGCGGTCGTGACCAAAGCCGGTTCAAGCGACGAGAATTCGTTCATGGGCGACATCAAGGCGTGGACTGATTCGCTGCCCTACGGCAAGCCGAAGGTCAAAGAAACGAAACCCCAGATTTTTGCGGCGGCAACCGAGAAGTCGGCAACGATTGAACGGAAGACCTCGTCTGGTACCGATACGGAACCGCGTGTCAGTCTTGACTTTGTCAACACGGATATCGTTCAGATTCTCAAGTCGCTGGCTCGCCAAACGAATTCGAATATCGTGACGTCGCCGGATGTGACCGGAAAGCTATCGATCAAACTCGACAATGTTACGGTTCGAGAATCGTTGAATCTCGTGACTTCATTGTCTGGATTGCGTTTCGCTCAAGTTGGTAAGACCTACGTTGTCACCTCTCAAGCGAAATTCGCGGAGACGATTCGAAGCGTTCAAGGCAACCAAGAAGAGGCCACGCTTTCGCGAATCGTGCCGATCTATAGTGGTCAAGGCACTCAGATCAAAGTCGCCGTTCTCAAATCGGTTTCCTCCGAGAATGCATTTGGTCGCTTCGAACTCGTATTGCCGTCCGAAAAGACGATTGTCAGCGCCACTCAAAAGATGGGCGGCGACAAGAAGGATGACGATAAGGGCGGAACGAACATTGCGACGGAGACCAATGCCGCAGGCCAAGATTCCTACGTAATGGTCATCGGTTCGCCGGGGCGACTCGACGAAGTCGAAAGCCTGGTGAGCAATATCGATCGCCAGCTCTGCACTGCTCTCGGAGTCAAGATTCCGACGAGCAACGCTCAAGTTATCGAAACCTACTTTGTCCATGGCGGACGAGCGACCGACTTGGTCGATGCCGTTGCCGGAAAGGGCAAAACGACGGTTGGTTCGGTAGAGCTTTATGCAACGCCAGTCAATAGCATCGCCAAGCAGTCGATCGTGATTAAAGGCCGAGCCGACGAAGTTCAGAGCGTGCTGCGGGCTCTCACCCAACTCGACAGTGACGAAACATCAGTTGCTTCGGAATTTCGAATTGTCGATCTGATGTATGCCGATCCGCGTTCGACGCGAGAATTGGTCGTCGCCAACGTACCGGGTGTGACCTGCGTGATTGCTCCGAACGGAGTCATGAACTCGCAGACCTACATCCAAGATGCGATGCGAAACCAGAGTGAGCAGCGCGGCACGGATCAACCGGCACCTCAGGGTGGCGGTACAGGCAATATGAATGGCCAAGCGGCCAATCAGAACCAGAATCAGCAGCAGAATGGTACGGGCAACGATGTCAAGCAAGGCAAAGATAGCTCGGATACGGGACTTACGCTTCCTTTCGAAGAGTTCGAAAAGATCGCGGTTCCGATGCGACTGATCGTCAAGGGAACTCCTGACCAGGTTCAACGAGCGATGGAATGGATTAAGGCAACTGACCTTGCTCCACGACAGGTCGCGCTTGAAATGCGAGTTATGGAACTCAGCCGAGAGGAACTTCTCAAGATGGGTATCGACTGGAACCTCTTTACGAGTGGTGCGGTGAAGACGATCTCGCTGAACAACGTTCAATCGAGTCCATCCAACCAGATCGGTGTGACGGTTCAAGGTCGTGATATTTCGGGTGACGTTGGCGCAAGCCTCGACTCGATCTCGAGCGGCAGCAACTTGATCTCGCGACCGAATCTGCTGTGTAACGACGGTCGCGAAAGCGAAGTCTTTGTCGGCGACGCACTCCGCTATGTCGAGTCGATCACCTCAAGCCAAAACGGCACGAGCGTGACGACGGGCACGGTCCGCACCGGTGTTCGACTTGCTTGTCTCCCCCGAATCGGTGGCGATGGCACGTTGAATCTCGATATCCGCTCGGCGATCACCTTCCTTAAGGGTTATAAGACGATTCCGCAGATCGGTGGCGAGTTGCCGCAGACCAGCGAACGAACCGCTCAAAACACGATCACGCTCAAAGATGGAGAGACCTTCGCAATCGGCGGTCTTATCCAACAACAAGACGTTGTCGAACTCAGTGGGCTTCCGATTCTGAAGGACCTCCCGATCGTGGGCCAATTCTTCCGACGTACGACGAAAGACAAGATCAAGACTGAACTCGTGATCTTCGTCACCGCCAAGGTTGTCGGCCCGGGCACTCCCAAGCCTCTGCCGATGAGCAAAGATTCTGACATCATGAAACAAAAAACTAAGTTGCCGGGGTCGCGAGGCTAATCATGAAGAAATTAGCATTGATTCCAGTTCTCGCCGGTCTCTTCATCATCGGCTGTGGAGGCGCGGGTGACACCGGCAAGCTCCCAAGTCTGTACTTAGGCGCATGGTCAGGAAACTGGACCAGCCCGGATGCCAACGATGGCGGTGCGATTACGCTCACCGTCGCGACCGATGGCAGCTTTACGGGAACCATCGCCAGTAAGTTTGGCAGTGGAGGATTCAGCGGATTGATCGATAAAAACGGAAAGCTGACGGGTATCGGAAGCTTTACTGGGGGCGCAAACATGGTGATCGGCGGAATGGTGACGATGGCCAGTGGCCGGATTTCGAGCAACTTTAGTTACACCCAAATGGGCATTCAATACGGCGGCAGCTTCGACTGCGGCGCGGCATCGAGTGGCACCACGGGTTCGACCGGATCAACAGGATCGACAGGAGGTTAGTGAATATGTCTAAAACAAAATATTTTGTCGCCGCTCTCGGCACCCTACTCATTGGATGTGGAGGAAGCGCAGGCATTGGCTCCGGCTTTCCTGATCCTCCCGTAGACTCGGCTTTGGCTCCAACTGGCCCTGGCGTTGACGGCGGTTCGACTCTTCGAACCTATAAAGCCGGCGACACTTGGGAGTTCACGGTTGGCGGAAACATGCTTCGAGAAGACTATGACGATCAACAGAAGCTGAAGACGAAGACGACGGGACCGGTTACGGGAACGATGATTCGTCAGGTCAGCGCGGTGACTTTCCAGGGCCAACCGGCTCTGAAGTTCACGGATACGTTGAGCTATCAGATCAATGGCGGCACGAATACGGTCGAGATTCTTGAGACCTATGCGCGTCAAGAAGTCGATGGTTCGGTTACGATGCTTGGACGACGGGATCATAACGTTGATTGCGGTGTCGCTACGAAGTCTTGGCTTCCCGCATCGTTTGCGGCGGGGACGAACGTTGGTGGACAAGCCAAATTTACTGGCTTGAACGGGTTCAACAACGACTTTTACGATACATCGACGGCGTTCTCGGCGACGGGCCAAAGTTCGGTTACCGCAACGACTGGAGCGCCATTTACGACGTGGCGAACTGTGTACTCGGATGCGTACGATCACGATTGGAACTACCAAGATCACTATTTGGCTGGTGAGTTTATCGGCCAGGGTTATCGCATCAAGACGGTCGAATCGATTGCCGCGATTGATGATTGGAGTCCGCTTTGGGGCGCTCCGATCAACCGGTCCTATCAGACCACTCGAACAGACTCCATTGTTGACAATCTAACGTATGAAAACGGCGTATTCACACTGGTCTATCATATTGAGAAACGGTCTCTTAACCTTAAAATGGTTTTGAACTCTCACTCACTTCAGTAGAGATTCGCGCGACCCTTTGAAGAAGAGCCCTTGGATTTTTTCAAGGGCTTTCTTTTTTGCCCGGAGGTCATGAATCCATACCCTTCGGGATGATTGGGAATTTCGATCAACGTGGGGACGCGAAGCGGTACGGCGATTCTATCGACGACGGCTTTCGCGGCGACCCCCATGGGAAGCCGAGATTTGACAAACGGTCGCTCGAAGATCAGCGAGAAAAGCCAACTAGCAAAGATGATCGTGGGCAGCGCAGCGGCGAGGAGGTACACCATCGTCATCTCGGATCCCAAGATCGTTGGCGGTTTATTCACGTAGAAAATTTGCAGGATCGGATGATGGATGAGATACAAGCTGTAGCTGAAGATGCCAATCTTGACCAACCATTTCATCGAAAAGAGCCGCTCAATCCACGAGCCCGGAGCGACCGTCATCGCATAAAGCAGGGTCGCCGTTGAGAGGCCGAATGTAATATCCGACGAGATTAGCGTCGGCGTGTCGAACACCTTGCCTTGCGATAAAGCAAAGTACACGATATAGCCCGTGATCGCTGCTCCCACGATGCTGAGGAAGATTCCGGTGCGGGCATTCGGGCCGATCTTGAGACTTGGGCGATACGAGAAGTGCGCCGCCATCATTCCAAGAACGAAAAGAATGGCAAACCAACTGTACGTCTTTCCGGCACCCGGCAGATAGTTCACGACGAGGACGGTGGGAATGATGGTCGCAATGAGCAGAAGGAGAGGACTCTTTTTCTGCATCACCAAGATCAAAAACGGGAAAATGATGTAGAGTTGCGCCTCAATTGCGATGCTCCACAAGACCCCGTTGATCTTATACATCCAATCGACCGACCAGTTATGGACGACAAAAATATGTGCCCATAGGCTTTCTGGGGTGATGGGGACGTAATTGCGGAAGGGAGGTACTGCCTGGTTGGGGATTGTCACGTACTGGCAGACGTAGTATGAGAAAATCAGACAGGCGTAGTATGCGGGAAGGATGCGCATCGCACGCCGCTTAAAAAACTTACCGAGGCCATAAACCCGTCCGTCGCCCCGTTGATAGAGGCCGTACTGAAGGCTGAATCCGCTGAGGACGATGAATGCGGCTACGGCCAAGTGCCCGTACCAAAACGGCTTCATCAGGGTTTGAAGCAATGGAGTCGCGATACTCTTTCCGGTATCGAGGAACTTAGCATCAACCATTCCGCAAAAGTGGCCAAGCACGACATAAAGGGCGGCTATTGCACGCATCCCTTCGATAAATTCGAGTTTTGTGCTAACCTCGGGATACTTACGTTTTCGACGAACTGCTTTGCCAGAAGAGGTCGCTTTGGGTAACGTGGTTGGCGCGGAAACGTCTGAAACGGAAGATATGGTTTTTTCTCGCGCGCTCATATGCCTCCTGCTTCTTAACGTTTGTACGGCCCTCGGGTTTGCTCAGTTTCCGAATGCTAATCAAATGGTACGTTGGCGGACCATCGCTTCTGGTAGTTCTAGCACAGAAACCCGTCAAAAATTACAGCTAGCCAGCGAACGAACGGAACTCGAAAACCTTTGGGGGCCGGTCTTGAAGCAAAATCGTACCCAACCGCTCGTTGACTATTCGAAAGATCGAGTGGTTGTTATCTTTCTTGGAACCAAGAATTCTGGCGGATATTCAGCGCAAGTGAAGACGGTCGCCGGAGAAGGTGGAAGCACGGCGACGGTGTATGTCAATGAGCTCTATCCTGGGCGGAACCGAAAGGTTTCGAAGGATGCGACGTCGCCTTGGGTCATGATTGCAATCGACCGAAGCTATCTCGACATTCAAGCCAAAATCGAGCCGGTTGAGGACAACACGCCGACCTCTTATCAGCTTAATCCTCTGACCACGATTTCGTTTTTGCCGTGGAACCCCTGTGGCTATGGATATGGGGGAAATTGGAATGACCCGTGTGGGTATGGCTTTGATTCGCCGTACGCTTTCCAAAATTGGTGTCAGCGAAATCGAATTGACTATCCAAGCTATGGCCAGATCGACTTTAATCAAAGCCAATTGGTTTTCTTGAGTGCGGGCGATTTTGGACTCGGATGGGGCATTCAGGTTGGCGACATCTTTAGCCGGGGTGGCGAAACGATTATCCAGGTTCGACGAGGCAATACGCGACTCGAAGCCAATCAGCGCGGTTTCACCCTCGTTTCGCTTAGCAAAGGAACGTCACGATTCTCGGTTGAATATTTAGTCAGCGGCGATGACTGTTATCTCGATGGTGGTGCTTATCTGCCAGTTCGGAGCGCAAACGCTTGGATCGTATCAAGTTCGAAGGATCTGGATCGAATTGGCGGCGGCTATTCGGATTGGTCCAAATCCATTGCAGGTTTTGATTATGCCAAGGGAAATCTTGGTCTTGTGTGCTTTGGCGAACTGCCTCCCCACATGAATGTTGCGGTCGATCGAGTGGCCTACCGAGGCTCGGTTGCCTACGTTTACGTCAAGAAGTCAATGACGATTGCGGGAGTTGCAAATTCGACGGCTCCGTACTTCGCATTTCGGTTTGACCGAAAGATTCGCGGTATCAAGGTTGTCGACCTTTCGCAGCCTTAACGCTTGAGAAGGCCCTGCTCTTTAAGGAAGTCAAGCAGGGTCTCTCTTCCTGAGAGTCCGCGTGTTTGAACCCGGCTTGAAGATTTTTGGGCCCAAGTTTGATCACTGGGCATTCCTTGTTCGAGGTGAAACGCGTGGGCACGCTGATCGTATTCCTCGCTCGAAAGATCGGCGCCATATTCTTCTCGAAACCAGACTTGGTCTTGGCGCAGACGCGGTTTGATGTCGGCACGGGCATTTTCGGCCGGGCGACCAATGCAAAGTCCAAATACGCCAAAGGTGTGGGTCGGGAGTTTAAGAATTTCTTTGATCTGCTCGGGGTGATTTCTCAATCCGCCGACGTAGCAGATTCCGTAGCCGAGCGCTTCGGCGGCACACACCATTCGTTCAGCGGCGAGGGCGGCGTCGATAATCGCCACCGTATACATTTCGACCGTATCGAGGCCGTCGGGCTCGACTCCGTTGGCATGGGCATAGGCGCGAATGCGGTTCAGGTCTGCAAGAAACGCAAAGAAGAGCGGAGCCGTAACGACTTGCTTTTGATGACCGCAGGCTTCGGCGAGGATTTGGCGTTTGTTGGAATCCTGGATCGAAACGACGCTCCAAGATTGGAGGTTACTGCTCGTCGCCGCACTCTGGGCGGCTCCGACGAGGCCTGAAATGACTTCATCGGAAATGGGTTCGGATGTAAATCGTCGGACGGATCGGTGGGCAAGAAATGGCGCGAGAGCGTCGTTTGTGATGGGAGGCTCGGTCCCAAAGCGTCGAAGCCAGGATTCGTGAATCGATTCCTCAAACATCAATGCTTCTCGGTGGATTCGCGATCAATCAACCGCTTCGACTGAATGTCTCGTTCGTTCTCCAAGGCTTTTTTGTTCAAAACGTGGCCAAAATATCGCCCGATGAAGAGCGTGATGAACATCGAAACGAGTGTAAAGAGAACCAGGCCTAGAATAACTGAGACGAGGAGGTTTCGTCCTTTGAAAACGGGTCCATTATCCATCAAGCCATCACTCATTTCTCATCTCCCAAGCTATCTTCGAAGAGTTTACGCAATCGCTCACGTTCCTCCCGCTCCTTTTCTCTACGATAGACGTCGTCGTAGTATTGCTTTTCCTTTTGGATTTGCGCCTTGGTGGGCTTGGGTTTCGCATACATCGTTCCGTGCCGAAGACCGTAGGGAACTTTGGGGATCATGTTCTTTGCATACAAGAAGCCTAGGATGCTGCTTGAAATTGCGGCCAAGCCCACGAATATTTGATTCGGGCCAGAGGCAAAATTGAAGAAAATGACTGCCACGCTGACGACTGCAATCCACTTGGCTTTCACCGGGATGCACATGAAAAGCCGAACGACCATATCGGGGTAGCGAGTACCCCAAATCGTAACAAGTACCGCATCGGGGATCAGCGCTCCCATCATGGGTGCCTTAAAGATCGTAAGCGGTAACACGCCGATCGCCGAGATAGCGAGCCAGAGATAAACGAACTTGGTCGATCCATGATCACGCTCTAATAGCGTTCCGATGAAATACATCCACATCACCGAAAACAGGAGGAAAATCGGGTTTGGGAAGGCGATGAATGGGTAAGTGAAGAGGGTCCAAATCTTTGGGAAGGGAAGACCGGGATAGGCAAGAATGTCTTGCGCGACTCGTGGTGCAAACCACGTAAAGAGCGAACCGACGATGATGAGCCCACACAGAACGATGGTCGCGGGCGCAGTTTGACGTCGAAACCACTTCATCGGATCCTGGACGGCCATACAATCATTATGACGTTTGGTCTATCCTCATTTAGGTTTGAAACAAAAGGCAGTCGTACTTCTTTCTGGCGGTTTAGATTCGGCAACGGCGCTGTCCGTCGCCCATTCGCAGGGGTTTGAGACCTACGCGATTTCCTACGACTATGGGCAGCGTCACCGGGTCGAACTGTCGTTGGCGAAAGAGCAAGCGCAGTTGCAAAGTGTGGTCAAGCACATTACGGTGCAAGTGGATTTGAGGCAGATCGGCGGCTCCGCGCTGACGGATGACATTGAGGTTCCGAAGGATCGCGACGAGGCCGCGATGAGCGACGATATCCCGATCACTTACGTTCCCGCCCGTAATACGGTCTTCCTTTCTTATGCTTTGGCATGGGCGGAAGTCTTGGGTGCCAACGACATTTTCATTGGGGTGAATGCGCTCGATTACTCGGGTTATCCGGACTGTCGGCCTGAATACATTGCCGCCTATGAAACTATGGCGAATTTGGCGACGAAAGTCGGGGTCGGTGGTGCACGGTTAAAGATTCAAACTCCGTTGATCGATTTGACCAAAGCGCAAATTATCGAGTTGGGTTTGAAGAATGGGGTGCGATATGAGCGGACCAGCAGTTGCTATGACCCCTCGCCGGAAGGGAAGCCATGCCGACATTGCGACTCATGCTTGCTGCGCGAGAAGGGATTTGCGTCGTTGGGGATGATCGATCCGCTGGTCGAACGGTTGGGATTGATGTGACCTATTATTCAGTGTCATCCTTTTAGGGCAATAAGATATTGAATGTGATTGACTTTTTTGAGAAAAGTTTCACAAAAAGTACAAAGTATTAGAAAGTTCATTGTAAGATGAACCCCAAGTACATTGGTTCCCGGTTTCTTTACTGGGCAAGTACGGGGTTTATAAGAAAATGTCCTTATTTACAAAGGGTAGTCGTTCGTTAAAGATTGTGAGTGTGGTGGCCGTCATCTCGATGGCGTATTCGTCTTCTGCACAAGGCTTTAATAGTATTTTCACATCGGTTGCGTCCGCATTGACGCTTCAGGGTGGAAGCGATTATACGAATTCGCCCGTCGCGGCGGTCACCATCACCAATCCTTTGGTTCAGCCTGACAATCGTGGTGACTTTTACTCGGCGGATGATTTGGCCCAGATTGAAATCGCGTCGCAGATTCAGATGAATCAGCAAACGGGTCCGACTCCCTTGAACTTGACCAATCCGGCTCCGTCTGATCCCATGGATAACGGTTCGCTGTACGGTCGTCCGGAACCGGCAGACAAGGGACAACCGGATCAGGGTGGTGGTTCGTCTTCGGCAGGCGTTGATGCCGGAGGGACTGGCACTTCTTCGACCTCAACAACAACCTCGACCACGCTGGGTGTCGACCCTTCGACGGCATCTACATCGGGCACTTCGGGAACAACTTCGACCAATTCGACGACCAGTACCACATCCACGACTTCAACAACTTCAACGTCGAGCACGACCAGCGCGACTGCTACTACGGCGACAACCGCTACTACGGCGACAACCGCAACCACAGCAACAACGGGCGGAGGCTCGACCTCGACCACCGGAGGTGTCATCGGCGTCGGTGGCAATGGTGCTCACGCCGGAACTTCTTTCCCCTGGGAAGGCACCCGAGCCGGTGGCGGTTCGGAGTTCGCCGGAGGTGCGGTTAATACGCAAACGGGCAACCGACTTACGACGGTTCCCATCGTCGGTTGGAAAATTCGTGGTGGCGTTCCGTTCGGTCTGACCCTTTTCCACAATAACCAAGATTCGAACGACATCGGCTGGGGCAAAGGTTGGCGATCCAATATCGATTTTTCGGTGACGTTTACGGGCAAGAACCTGACGACGAACATTTCGAATGCGGTCGTTGCCTATCCTGATGGCCGTCGCCTGGTGTTTAAGTATGTGCCGACGAGCAATTTCACCCAATGGGGTGGCGTGTTCTATCCGCCAACGGGTTTCTATGACTCTCTGTATCCCGAGGGATTGCCGAGCATGGCTCCCACGGGGTGGCATCTTCGCACGAAGAGCCAAATGACGTACTACTTCGACGCGCAAGGTCGGCTGAAATCCTATAGTGATCGATATGGGAACACGGTCACCATTACCCGGGTTTCGTCCGCGACGACGAGTGCCCCAGGTGAACTTCGCATCAATGCGCCGGATGGTAACTACATCAAGCTCAACGATGTGATGTACTCGAACTACTCGACTTCGGGTCTCTATGCGGGCATGGCGAACACCTATTTCAACAAGGTGACGGCTCCGGGCAGCCGGGTTTGGGATCTGACCTATCCGAACATCACCTACGCGGGAACTCATGTCATGCAGATGACGGGGATCACGTATCCGACGCTAAGTGGCGTGCGGCCAACTGAAACGTTCCTTTACAGCATCACCTCAAGCAATAGCCTATCGGCTTGTACTGAGCTGTATCAAGAAACCGACGTCCAGGGTCGCCAGTGGACCCAGACCTATGACAGCAACAACCGGATGATTACATTCAAGCTTCCGGTGTATGGCAACACGAGCCCCAGCAATCCGGTTTATGCCTACAACTACTTGGGCGCGAGCACTGAGTTTGTGCAGCCCAGCGGCAAGAAGACGACGGAATACTATGACGGCGGAACGCTGACGCAGATTAAGGACCAGGCGGGTTTTTACACTGGCTACGTCTACGACAAGTATTACAACGTCAGCCAGTTCATCGACGCGAATCACAACACCTATCGCTACGTCTATGATGGCTTTGCCAACGTCACCAGTTCACAAGATCCGAGGCAGTATGCTGCCAGCAAGCAAACGTCGGCGACGTATAACTCGTGGAACGACGTTCTGACGACCACGGACACTCGTGGTGCGGTTACGCATTACAATCGAGGCTCGATTCCTGGCACGCTCACCAACGTGGTGGACGGTAAGGGCAATACAATTGGAGCCTACACCTACAACAGCGACGGCACCGTCGCGACCGCCAGTAGCGAAGGGGTTACGACTCAGATTAACTACAATGCGAGCTACCTGCCTTATAACGTAGTAACGCCGGATGGCTCGGCGACGATTACCTATGGAACGGGAACCCTCATCGGGATGCCCATTTCCGTCGCGACGAGGCTGGGAACTTCGACGTTCTCCTATGACGATTGGGGACGGCTTACCGGCCTTTCTCGCTTCGATGGCGCAACCGCCTCGACAGTCATGAACATCATTGGAGATATCACGTCTTCGGTGGATGTACGGGGACATACGACATCCATGAGCCGCGACGGAATTGGACGCGCGACATCAATCCAAAATCCGCGCGGAGATACCGAATATACCAATTTCGACAGCGACGGTAACGTTTCATGGATCCAAAATGGCCGGGGTAAGTACCGCTATTACTACTACACCGCCAGAGGCGAGCTAAGGAAAATTCAGTTTGCGGATGGCAATACCGAGACGTACAAGTTCGATGGCAACGGTAACCAAACCCAGCGGATCAATGGTCTGTCGCAGACGATTAACTACGCCTACGACACCACCGACAATCTGACTTCGGTGACGTATCCTACGGGTACGCCGACGTCGTTTACTTACGACTATGATGGACGGCAGTCCACGATGGTGGACAGTACGGGCACGTCGAGTTGGACGTACGACAACGCGGACAATGTGACGCAGCTCGTGACCCCGCAGGGCACGATGCAGTACGCCTACGACGCGTGGAACCGAAGGTCCTCGCTCACAGAAGGTTCGGCTGTCACCAACTACGGCTATACCAACGAGAAGCTGACGAGCGTTGCAAAGTCTGCGGATTCGGTTTCGACGACGTTCTTATATGATTCCTACGGAAGACTCGTTACCAAGAACGACGGAGCCACGACAACCACGTATGGATACGACGCCAACGATCGGGTGAATTCCATTGCCCACGCGAATTCGTCGGGAACGTTCCACCAAGAGACGTACAACTACGATTACGCCGATAACCTGACTTCTAAAATTGTGAATTCGGTAGCGACGTACTACACGTACGACAACATCGACCAGCTTCTGACGGAAAATGGTGGCGGGCTCAATAACGCTTACGCCTACGATGCGAATGGGAATCGAACAAGCAAAATTTCAGCATCTGGAACTGAGCTTTATACCTATGACAATGCCGATAAGCTCCTGACACGTGGCAGCTATTCTTACTCTTACGACAATGCAGGACGGACAATACAAATCTCGGGGCCAGGAGGAACTAGAACTCTCACTTGGGATTATGAAGACCGGTTAGCGTCGATTTCCGGAGGCTCATCAGTTGCGACAACCTATGGTTACAACGGTGCCGATACTCGAATATCTAAAACAAATTCTGTTGGAACATGGTCGTATAAACGGGATGGAGTCGATGTTGATGACGACATCCTCTCGGATGGTTATGCTTCAATGGTTCCAGGAATTTCTGAGAAGCGAGGTGGCATAACCAGGGCAATTCATACCGATGCATTAGGTTCAACTAAGGTGCTTTCAGCATCTGGCTCCGCAAGCGACACAATGGACTATGATGCCTTTGGGAGAGTTGTGTCTAGAACCGGTAGTACCGCAACCCAAGGAGGCTTCAACAGCTCATATGGTTACCAAGAGGATGGTGAGTCCGGCTATAAGCTTGTAGGGTGTCGTTACTACGATGCCGACTCTGGTCGATTCTTGAGTCGTGATCCGTCTCTAGATGGCGGCAATTGGTATGCCTACTGCAACAACAATCCGATTAAGAATTTCGACCGAGATGGATTCTATGCGCTTCCAAAGCAGGAAGAACCTTTCTTACGGCTCGTACAAGGAGGGTTAAGTGCTGCTGCAGATGGTGGCTGGCAATTATTGCGCGGAGCCGCGGCAAGGGCGTTTACTGGCTTAGCTCTTTTATTTACACCATCTAATGCCGGGCAGAACTATCACAATGTAGATTGTAGATACCCCGAATATGAATATAATTCTGACGGAACGATATCAATTACGTCCGGAGATAAGCGGCGTGGACGGGGTAAGCAACAAGATAAAGGGCGATTTGATGACCCAACTCTCAAATATAATACGGAGCAAGAATATAATGATGCTATTAATGAAGCTCAGCGAAGTGGTAACCATGCAAGAGCCAATAATCTTAGAAATGCAAAAAAGAAATTATTGCGTGGTTCAAGAAGCGGAAATAAAAAGAGAAGTAAAATGCCTGGAGAACTGAAGAGGCCGTATCCGAGATTTATTGGACCGATGCCTGACGAGGACTTCTACAAACGTAATCCTCATTTGGAGGATAAATCCTCTAGTAGTACTTTATGAAAATGGATCGAACATTGCAGGCAATATTTGAATTTAGTAAGCAGATCAATTTTAACGAGGATCAAAAAGCTCAGATTAGAAAACATTGTTTTTCTAAGAAGAGATATATTTCAAATGCAGCTATAGATTTACTGTATAAAATTGTAGAACCAGCAGATTATTTATTTTTGGTAAATTTGTTCGTTGAAAAAAAAAGATTTGCAGATCAAATTGAAGTTGTGGAATGCATGTCAAAAATCAATACTTTTCAATCAAGATTATTTTTGAGAAGTATTGCTCAAATAAAAAGAAATAGCCTTGTGAAATATTATGCTATCAGAAACTTGATCGAACTTGATCCTGATTCGATTTCGTTTCTAAATTTACCATACTCTCGAATTAAGTCTTCATTTAAGAAATCCTTATGGATTTATAATCGTTATCTTCACGAATACGGTTCTAAGGATGAATTGATTGCTATTGTTAAACAAGAATTAAAGTGTGCGAGTAAAAGCGCACAATATGATTGGCGCTGGCTTGAAGATGAAATGTCAGGAAAAGCCAATTAAATAGTGAAAAGTACAATACTTATTTTAAAGTAATTCAAGTAGATTTCTTCTGAATATTACTGATGTGACGCCAACGGAAACCGCACCAGCAAGACCTACGGTCTTAACGTCGATACTTACGTTTACGACGACGCCGACAAGCTGACGTCGATGACGAAGCCGAGCGGTACGGCGACGTATAGCTACGACAACTGTGGACGTCTGACTTCGGTTTCGGGACTCTACACACGCTCGTTCACGTGGGATTACGAAGACAGGATGACTTCGGGCACCGTCTACGGAACCACGGCAACGAACTACACCTATAACGGGGTGGGGACGCGAACGGCGAAGAGTGGTCCTTATGGAAGCCGCACCTATAAGCGAGACGGCGTCGGCGTCACCGCTCCGGTCCTGAGTGATGGCATCGCGACGATGGTTCCGGGCATCTCGGAGAAGACGAGTTCGGGAACCTCGACAGTGCATACCGACCGGCTGGGCTCGATGAAGGCAATGTCTTCCTCCGGTTCGGTGACGGATACCGCTGAATACGATGCGTTTGGCAATGTGCTGTCTCGAACGGGTTCATCGCTGACGCAGAAGGGCTTTGCCGCCAGCTATGGCTACCAAGAGGATGGCGAGTCAGGTCTGAAGCTGCTTGGACACCGCTACTACGATCCCGAGACGGGCCGGTTTATCTCTAGAGACCCCATCAGGGCTGGGAAGAATTGGTATGCTTACTGCAAGAATAATCCGCTGAAGGCGATAGACCCTAGTGGGCTCGATGACGATACTGCATTCGTACTTCCCTATGGGATGCTCCTGCAGATCGCGCGATTGCCTGTATGGTTGCAAAACTTGATTTTGTCTAGTCTAGGCTGGACGATGGCCCATTTCCACGAACTTCTTGAACAAGGTGAAGCCGTATTGAATGCCGCCGAAAATGAGGGTGAAGCTGCTATCGCAGAAACGGCTCCGATGTTAGATCAGCTACCATCTGTTGTTCCACAAATATGGAAAAATCTTGGAAATGGCATTCTTCATGAGCAAGATGTTGCCGAACTTCTAAAAGATATGGGCTTTAATATAATTCGACGTCCTAAGGGATTCGATACACCTTACGGCTGGAGGTTTCCGGATATCGCCGTACTTAAGCCAATGTGCGATGATATACTTTTTTACGTTGAATGTAAGTGTGGCGATGCGGCGAGAAGTTCAATGCAAGTTGCGAAAGATATGTATAATGAAGCCCACGGTAACCGTATTCCTACATTTGAATGGGAAAGGCTTGGTCAAAGAAGAATTGCGTTAGGCGGAGCCAGATCTGCAGAAAGTAGAGGGACACTACATGACTAATTCCGAAGCGATTGAACTTATGAAAGCCCTGCCGAACCACGGTAAGGAAGTGTCGAAAATACTGCGGGAAACTCTGCGGAGGCACGGAATAACCGGCAAAATGATGGACAACGGGCTCGTTCAACATAGCATTACTCATGGGTATCGAAAACTTGAAAACGTTCTTCGAGTGAATGGATGCATGTATTGCAAGGAGCTTTCTGATTTATTGCCACAGCCACCTGTGAGCGATTTCAAGTCTATAGAAGAAGCCCGTAAATGGCGATGGGTTATCTATGGCTATTCGTTACCGCTTGTGATGGGGAAATCCGACAATATGTTTGACCTAGGGGATTATGATAGCCAAGTCGTAAGCGATTACCTCGACGAGCTGGTTTCAAATGTCTTTTATCCCCTTGTCACATCTGTCCAGACGCCAATCCAAGCAGTTGAATATGCGCTTTCACATCGCCGGGTGCTGCAGTTTGCTGGGAAGAGGCCTCAAGAAATGCTTGATATTTGGACCAAGCATTATGGTCTGGAAGTCAAATCAAAGGAATAAAGGGCCCGGGGGCGGGAAACGACGCTCCCAAATCTCATTGGGACCGGTCAAGTGAGATTCATTTGAATCCCAAGTAAACTTTCATCACCCATGAAGCTTCGCATTGCTGAGATTTTTCACTCCGTGCAAGGCGAGGGTCAGTGGGCGGGAGTTCCGTCGACCTTCATTCGGGTCAGCGGATGCAATCTGCGATGCGTGTGGTGCGACACGCCTTACGCTTCTTGGAATCCGGAAGGTCCAGTCTTGAGCATCGACGACATTTTGAGTCAAGTCGATCAACAGAATCTCCATCATGTGGTACTCACCGGAGGGGAGCCGATGCTATTTGAACCTATCGTGGATTTGGCGCAAGCCCTCAAAGAAAGAGGGAAGACCATCACCATCGAAACGGCGGGAACCATCGACCGGGACTTGCCGTGCGATCTCATTTCCATCAGCCCAAAACTTGCGAACTCAGCACCGGTTGGTAACGAGGAGTGGGAAGCGCGCCATAACGCGTTGCGTTTACAGCCGGATACTCTAAGGAGCCTGATTCAAAAATATCCTTATCAGCTTAAGTTCGTCGTCCAACACGGAGCCGACGAAGAATTGAGTGAAATCGAAAACCTGCTTAACGAAATTGGCAGCGTAGAGCCAAACCGAGTCATGCTGATGCCCGAGGGACGCGATGCCCAAGTTTTGTGGGCCACAGCTCGAAAACTCGTTCCGATTTGCATGGCCAGAAATTGGCGCTTGGCTCCTCGGTTGCAAATCGATCTCTTTGGCGACACAAAGGGCACTTAAGCAACGAAAAAAACAAATGGCGACCGCAGCAGATAACGTGGTAAAACGCCGTATCCATGCGTACTTATCTACTCGCGGTCCTTGCGCTTTTCGCTGCATCGGTAGCGTCAGCTCAGGCCGGCGATTTTGCAATTTCGGGTGCGAAGGTTTTTGTCGGAGATGGTCGGGTTATCGAAAACGCGACCGTGGTTGTCAAGGAAGGGAAGATCGACTCGGTGGGAACCGAATCTGTACCTTCGGGAATGGCGATCATCGACGGAAAGGGCAAAGTGCTCTATCCTGGCTTCTTCGACGCCTATTCGACTCGACTCACCAAGTCGGCTCCCGACCCAAAAACAGAGGGCAAGCCCGATTTGAATTCCTCAGCTCCACCATATATGTGGATCGGCAACCGAAAGGGCATCTATTCCGATTTTGGAGCTGCCGATAACCTTGATTTCGAAAAGGATACAAGTGCATGGGAAAACGGCATCACGACGGCGCTGCTTGTTCCGAACAAGGGCAGCATTCGCGGAAGCGCTGCGGTGGTCAATCTTCTACCTTCGACGGAGAAGTCTCGGGTTCTCGACAATCTGTTTGGATTCGGATTAAGCTATCGAAACGGGGGCGGCGAAGGCTATCCGTCGAACATTCTTGGTGTGATCGCTTTGATGAGGCAGGTCTTGGCCGATGCCAAATCGCTCGCCGAGGGGTCTGAACTCACGAAACCGAACGAGAAACCTTACTGGCTCAAGTCGCTGCAGGATTTGAAGCCGCTGGTAACAGGACAAAAGCCAGGAATCTTTGAGGTCAATATGGATCGCGAGATCGACCGGTCGATGAAGATGGCGACGGAATTTGGGTTTTCGCCAATCGTTGCGGGCGGGAGAGACGCCTATAAACTCACCCAGACCTTAGCCGAATCAAAGATTCCGGTCCTCTATGCGGTGGATAACCTGACCGAACCATCGGTCGAGCCCGACAAAGCATCAGTTGCACCGGCGGATCAGACCCCTTTGGACTATAAGAAGGAGCGTCATACTCGCTGGGAAGAGCAAATGGGTGGCGTTTCGGTCATGGCAAAAGGTGGGGTGAAATTCGCTTTTAGCGCGGGAGGAAGCATCAGTCAGTACCTCGAAAATATTCGCAAATATGTGAAATACGGATTGGATAAAGATGTGGCGCTGAAGGCGATGACTTCATCGGCCGCCGAGATTCTTGGCGTTAGCCAACAACTGGGCACGGTCGAGGCAGGAAAGATGGCAAATTTAGTGCTGATGTCTAAGGAGTTCACTGAAGGTGATAGCAAGGTCGAAAGGGTCTGGGTAGCCGGAAAACCGGTCCTCGAACCGAAGAAGGAGGCATCGAAGTGAAGCGGCTTGCGCTCCTAATCGTTGGCTTTTCTGGGTTTGCCCAAGCCCAATTTCCTTTTGAACTTGAGGCAGATCGAGCGCCAAAGACGGTGACGAACGGAAACTGCTTGATCAAATCGGCTCGAATCCTAACGGCCACTCACGGCACGATCGAAGATGGGGACATCCTCGTTCAAAACGGCAAGATCGCCAAGATTGGACGTAACCTCGTCGCTCCGTCCGGTACGGTCGTTATCGACGCCAAAGGAAAGGTCGTGATGCCAGGCATCGTCGACGGTCACTCCCACCGAGCGGCCGATGGCACGAACGAAGGCGCCGAAAGCGTGACCGATGAAGTGAGAATGAAAGACATTCTCAACCTAAACGCCCTCTCCGTTTGGCAGGCGTTGGCAAGTGGTCACACCTCGGCGATGATCCTGCACGGCAGCGCGAACGCGATCGGCGGGGAGAGTGTGGTCATTAAGTACAAGTACGGCACTTCGGGAGACGAAGCGCGGATATCGGATGCGCCACGAATGGTTAAGTTTGCGCTGGGTGAGAATGTCACGCGTAAGAGCAGCACGAACAACACCCGATTCCCAACGACTCGAATGGGCGTCGAGTCGGTCTACCGACATGCTTTCACCCAGGCGATCGAATACAAGAAGTCTTGGGATGACTTTAACTCGGGCAAGACGAAGGTTCGTCCTCGCCGTGACCTGAGGTTGGAGACGCTTAGCGATATTTTGCAGAAGAAGGTTTGGGTGCAATGTCACTGCTACCGAAGTGACGAAATGCTGATGATGGTCCGACTGAGTCAAGAATTTGGATTCAAAATCGGCGCCCTTCAGCACGCACTTGAAGCTTATAAGATCGCTCCCGAACTCGCAAAGGCTGGAATCGGCATATCGATCTTCGAGGATGAGTGGTCGTTTAAGCAAGAGGGCTATGACGCGATTCCGTGGAATGCGATGATCTGTAAGAAGGCAGGTGTGAATGTCTCGATCAACACGGACGGACTGAGCGGAACGACGGCCCTGAATATCGATGCGGCGAAAACGATGCGCTTCGGCGGATTTTCGGAAGAAGAAGCACTGCAGACGATCACGATCAATCCGGCGAAGGAATTGGGAATCGATAAGCGCACGGGAAGCATCGACGTTGGAAAGGATGCCGACCTGGCGATTTGGGATGGCCATCCGTTGAGCGTTTATTCGAAGTGCGACATGACGATCATCGAAGGCAAGGTGTATTTCGAGCGTCGAGACGCGTTTGGCATCGACAAGTTGTCAACGACGAAAATGAAACTTGACCGAAAGGTCAATCGTGCCGAAAACGACCGACTTCCGGCAAAGTCCAACACGTATGCGATCGTCGGTGCGATGGTGCACCCCATCACGGGTCCGGACATTAAGGATGGAACGGTCATCATCAAGGACGGAAAGATTGTCGCCGTCGGTAAGGAGATTGCGGTGCCAGGCGGAGCGTCAGTGGTCAATGGTCGCGGATTGCACGTTTACCCAGGATTCTTCGACGGTCAATCATCGATTGGTTTGATGGAAATTAGCCCGATCCCCGTGATGAACGACAATCGGGAGTTTGGTTCTTTCAATGCCGATCTTGACTCGATGACAAACATCTGGTGCGAGAGCGTTCACTTCGGTCCCGCTCGATTCAATGGCGTGACCAATGCCTTCTCGGCTCCATCGGGCGGCACGATCTCGGGTCAAGGTGCGGTGATCAACACCGATGGATATACCACGGAGCAGTTCGGCGTGGCGCGCAAGGCGGGCCTAGTCGTCAATTTTGCGAGTGGTCGCGGTCGGCCGAATTTCGACATGTGCGATATGGTGGATACCTCCATCCTCTTTGGAGGTGGAAACGGGAAGACGGGCGTGATGGATGGTTCGGTCGGCGATGCAAACCTGAGCCTTCAGCAACTTGAGGAGTTTTACGATTTCTTGGGAGGGCGGACTCCTTATCAAGATGGTGGATTCTTTGCCCAAGACGAAGGGGGGACGGATCGCTCGGTGGAAGGCTACTTCAAGAAGGCATCGCAATATATGACTGATCGAAAGGCTGATCCTTCGATGCCGGTCGATCTTGGATTCGAGGCGATGATTCCTTACTTAAAGGGTGAAAAAGTTGTCGTTCTTTCGGCTCGCACGGCGTCTCAAATTCGATCCGCGGTGGCCTTTGCCCAAAAGTGGCGACTGAAGGCCGTCATCTCCGGCGCGAATGAGGCATGGAAGGAGACCGATCTTCTTAAGAAATCGGGAATCCCGGTGATCATTACCCCAGCGGGAGCCAGTACCCTTGGCGCGAATACGACGGATAACCCGTGGGATCCGTACGATACACCATATGTTCGTGCTGGAATCTTGGCGCGGGCAGGCGTCAAATTCTGCTTCCAGAGCGGGGAAGGTCCCGAAACGATGATGCTGCCATTTAAGGTTGGCGAGCAATGTGCGTATGGCCTTTCACGAGAAGATGCGCTCAAGGCGTTGACCATCAATCCAGCGCAGATTTTTGGCGTTGCAGACAAGCTCGGATCGATCGAACCCGGAAAAATGGGCAATGTCATCGTGACCGATGGCGATCCATTTGAACTCACGACGACCATGCGTTATGTGTTCATCGACGGCCAGCCGAGGAAGTTGGTCAGTAAGCACACGATGCTGCGCGATAAGTATCTCGAGCGACTCAAATAGGATTTTGAGTACACACAGGGCGGTCTGGCTTATGGCCGGGCCGCCTTTGTCATGACGCAGCTTGTCCGTCTGCCGAGTCGAGCAGATTAGAGCCAGCAAAACTCAAAATCGACGTTACAATGTCCATATGAAAGGACGCTGGAAATGGGCTTTTCTTGTTCTCGGTGTTCTTCTGATCTCAGCGACGTGCGGCTTTGGCTACGAACAAAAGCGAGCGCGGACTCAATATGAAGAGGCCGAGGATGCCCTCAAGACCTATGATTGGGATCGATTTGCCGAGACTATGAGCGAATCTCCATCCCGTCATATGCCTTCTCGGGGAGCGATTTTGGCTTTTCTTCAAACCTATGTCAAGCCACTTGTGCAGAAGAAGCCTCCGATTTTCGAGAAACGGCAGTGGTCTTCGACGATGGTGCCAATCCCCAATGAAGAAGCGTCACTGGTTTTTAGGCGCCTCGACGGGCGCAAATATAAGTTCCTGCAAGTTACGTACACCGACGACGTTTTGTGGATTCCTTTGCCTATTCACGGACGGCAGTTAGGGATTTTTCAAGGAAAGCGGATATCGGCGTCTTTCTTCCTGACGTTCTACCGGGTGGCCTACGAGCTCTTTCCGCCATTGAAGAAGGAAGAGCGGTTCCGGTCGGCGCTGCAATTTGTCCAGCAAGAGAAGGAACATCTCAAAGCAATGGGCCTTTCTCCGCAAAATATCTACAGCCCCTGTAAGACTTGGGAAGAGTTCATTGTCAAAGGCGAACGGGAAATGAAGGCGCCAAAACTGGTCGCTCCAGCAAAATCTTAAAAAAAGTTGGTGCCCAGAAAGGCATGGATGCGCCTATCGAAGGGCGAAAAAACCGGACGAGACGTCGGCCAGCGCCTGGGAAAGATCAGCGGGAAATGAAAAAAGAGACACCCGCAAAGAGTTCAAGACGCCCTGTTTTGAACTAAAGATTCGACTTTTTCCACATTTTTTAATTTTAGGGTTGACACTGGAGGTGCGAATGCGGAACAATATTCCTTGCGCCCAGTTAAGGACGCAGCACTTTGAAAGCGGAATAAAGAAGAAGAACAGTCAGATTTGACGGTTGAATTCGAAAATTATACTCTAGAATCAACCTGTCATGCTCTCCTTCCATCTAGCAATAGAGAAGAAGTTGAGAGCAAGTTCAAATGAGTAAAAAAGAATCAAATCCTACTTAGGTAGGTATTTTGGTCAAACATTTCTACGGAGAGTTTGATCATGGCTCAGGACGAACGCTGGCGGCGTGCCTAAAACATGCAAGTCGAACGACCCTTCGGGGTAGTGGCGAACGGCGTAGTAATACATGAGAAACGTGCCCTTAAGACTGGGATATACCGGGGAAACCCGGCGTAATACCAGATGTGGCGGAGTGGTGGCATCATCATTCCATTAAATGGTTTTTCGCTTAAGGAGCGTCTCATGGCCTATCAGGTAGTTGGTGAGGTAAAGGCTCACCAAGCCGACGACGGGTAGCGGGTCTGAGAGGATGATCCGCACGAGTGGGACTGGGACACGGCCCACACACCTACGGGTGGCAGCAGTTGGGAATCTTGCACAATGGGGGAAACCCTGATGCAGCGACGCCGCGTGGACGATGAAGGCCTTAGGGTTGTAAAGTCCTTTTTTCAGGAAAGACTTAGGACGGTACCTGAAGAATAAGCTCCGGCTAACTACGTGCCAGCAGCCGCGGTAAGACGTAGGGAGCAAGCGTTGTCCGGATTTACTGGGCGTAAAGAGCTCGTAGGCGGTCTGTTAAGTGTGAAGTGAAATCTCCAGTGCTCAACACGGAAACTGCTTTACATACTGGCAGACTTGAGGAAAGCAGAGGTAACTGGAATTCCTGGTGTAGCGGTGAAATGCGTTGATATCAGGAGGAACACCCATGGCGAAGGCAGGTTACTGGGCTTTATCTGACGCTGAGGAGCGAAAGCGTGGGTAGCAAACAGGATTAGATACCCTGGTAGTCCACGCCCTAAACGATGGATACTAGTCGTGAGAGGTATCGACCCCTCTCGTGACCGTAGCTAACGCGTTAAGTATCCCGCCTGGGGACTACGGCCGCAAGGTTGAAACTCAAATGAATTGACGGGGACCCGCACAAGCGGTGGAGCATGTGGTTTAATTCGATACTAACCGAAGAACCTTACCCAGGTTTGACATCGATCGCAAAGCCCTGAAAGGGGCTCCTCTCCCACAAGGAGACGTGAAGACAGATGTTGCATGGCTGTCGTCAGCTCGTGCCGTGAGGTGTACGGTTAAGTCCGCCAACGAGCGCAACCCACGTCTTGTGTTACCAGCGAGTAAAGTCGGGCACTCACAAGAGACCGCCGGTGTAAGCCGGAGGAAGGTGTGGATGACGTCAAGTCAGCATGGCTCTTACGCCTGGGGCTACACACATGCTACAATGGGCGCAACAAAGGGCAGCAATACCGCGAGGTGGAGCCAATCCCAAAAATACGCCCCCAGTTCAGATTGTAGTCTGCAACTCGACTACATAAAGGCGGAATCGCTAGTAAACGCAGGTCAGCTATACTGCGTTGAATACGTTCCCGGGTCTTGTACACACCGCCCGTCAAGTCACCTGAATTGTCTTCACCCGAAGTCCGTGGCCTAACCGTAAGGAGGGAGCGGCCGAAGGTGAGGGGAGTAAGGGGGACTAAGTCGTAACAAGGTACCCGTACCGGAAGGTGTGGGTGGATCACCTCCTTAAAAGATAAGCACTCGGTTCTGCACTGCAGAACCCGACATATCTAGGTCGAAACTGTCTTCTTCTCCGCTTTCGTAAATGCAAAAACATTTGAGGCTCCCTTTTGGGGGTCTTTTTTGTTTTTAGACCTACCGTTTTGTATACTTTAGTTATGAAATGGCTGGTGAGGATCCTTCTGTTGGTCCTCTCCTTTTCGCTACTTTCATGTAGCGCATTAAGCGTCATCTATCTTCATAACGACACCGGAACGGCATTCGATTACACGATCAAAGCGACTTTTGATGACCCACTTGAGAAACCTGAGCAAAGCGAAGGAACTCTAAAGCCCAATGAAGTTGCGGAGACCATCAAGTATTTCGCCGCAAAAGTGAGCGCTATCGAGGTCTCTTATACTGATGGGAAAGCGACTCATGAGGTCAATTTTAAACCTGATCAACTTCCCGTCAGCATGGAATCTGCATCAAGCGGTGGAGTTTGGAGCCACATTAAGATTGGGCCTAGTGGAGTGCATGTTGGTGACGGGAGCGGAAACTGGGGAGCCGACTTTGTCCACCAGTATGAAGTAATTGTTATCGGAATTTCGATTATCGCGGTCGGCGTTGCAGGTAGGTCCTTACTCAAGCGTCGTCGAGCTCGGTTGCACTAGTTTCCTAGGCGCTTTCGGATTTCCTCCTGGCTTAACAGCGGTTGGTGGTGTAGCAAAACCCATCCTTCTGGATAGCCCATCCGGATAAGAGCATCTTTCCGGTGGTTTCCGTCCGCTAAATTGTAGATTCCGTCTGGATTGATCCAAGCAATCATGGGTGGTAAGTCGTCAGGTGAAGGACTTCTCGCAGCTATTGCAGAAACATCGCGCTCCCATTCGATCGGATCTTTGGGAAACATGTAGCCCTCTCCGGGGCCGGCTGGACTCCATAGTTGATCTAATCTAATGAGTTGAGGCGCGGGCCACTCTACTGAAAATTTCTGCACGCGCTGTAATAACCCCAAATTCGCCCAGGCGGGAACCTGCAAATACGCCTCGATCCACTCTTGAATTCTTCCCTGACTATGAGCGGTTTGGGCGGATGACAGATTCCAGGCGGACATTCATAGCGTTTTACCTTGATCCACGAGACGGTATTTTTGTGGGCAAGATGCCCACAACTCCCAATCGGCTTCCTCAATCGGGCACTCTTCTTGCTAATATCTAAGCGCTAAAAGCTATGGCATCGACTTGATCCAACTGGTGTGTTCCTAAGATATTGTGGGCGGTCGATCCGCTCGTTTTGTGGGCAAGATGCCCACAACTCCCAATCGGCTTCCGCAATTGGGCATTCTTCTAGCTACGCGCTAAACGCTTCAAGCTACCCCAGCCACTCAATCCAGTTGGCGTGTCCGTCGGATTGTGCGAGGGGCATGTCGATTCGTTCTCCATTTCGGTAGACCGTAGCGTGGATATGCGGTTCGATATTGTTGTGGATGTGGACTACATCCTGGCGTTTGCCAAATTCATCAATCATCCAAATCAGTCGGTCGCGTTCCTCTTGGCTCATTTGGTTGGCGACATGAGTGTGATAGACGTAGGCGATTTGTGACGAAGGAATCTTACCGAGAAGGTCCTGCAAAGTTTCGATTGCATTTCCCTGGATAATCTCAACTGGATTCACCATCGCGATTCGGATCGCCTTATTGAGGCGAGCTTTCCGCTCAAAATGTTCTGGCCAAATGAGGGCCTGGAGCCATAAGACCTGGTCCTTATCCATCAGATCGACCGGATGAAGATCGATTCCGATGCGGCTGGCCACAGGCGGAAATCCTCCCGAGAGATCGGGACGATTGGGCCCGCGAAAATGGCTCGTTAGTGTTAGACTCGAACCCTTCAGACCAATTGGCTCGGCGTCATCGAACTGATAGAGGTATTGGTCCCAGAGGAGATTGAACCCGGCGCTTGCGCCAAGCTCGATGAGTGAAATAGGGCGATCATCGAAGAGACGATAGGTGGTCGCAATCGCGGGATAGAGGTAAGCGGATCGCTGCACCTCGTTCGTCTGAACGAGTCGCTCGGCGAGGAGTGGCAAAATCTCTCCCTCGTGGGTGAGCACAAATTTTCGAAACGCCGGAAAGGCAAATTCCGGACTTTCGGGTTCCATTGTGATGCTTGGGTAGTATCGGCTAAGTGGGTTTGGTTTACCGCCCAGCAAGAGGTAATGGACTGCGCCGAAGAGGAGATTGGGTCGTGGTTGCCCGCCACGCGCACCCTCAGCAAGGGCAAGAATTTCTTGATCTTGAGCGACCTTGAGTGAGAGGTTTTTGTACAGTTCGCTCGTTTCATCAACTTCGTTTGCAAAGGTCTGGAATTGTTCTGACACCAAGCTCATCTCCTAATCAGTATATTCGGTCAATCGATTTATCATTTGTCCCCCTTTTTTCACCGGGAACCCATTTTGGGACACCCAATTGGAACATTTGAATTGGATATTGGTCGAAGATGAAGGGGGATGTGGCCGATTCGGGGCTATCACATAAGATGGGCGGTAACCGCCTGGATCGTCGCAATCGTCGGCTTTGTTGCTTATCGTCAATACTTCTTAACGACACCACGAGGTCAAATCGAGACGTGCGTCAGTTTTTTGAATAGTGCTGACTCAGTTGAACTCATTGTAACGCCGGAGTCCCCTCAGAACCCATCTGGGGCAACCAGGGTTCCAACACCTGGTTCAGCCATCGATTCGCCTGATCATGTCGAATTTCAACGCACGCTTGATTTTGTCAGTCGCGCTCGGATTGCCGTGTCCATCCGAAATCTTGCGTTACCCCAACGAGCAAAATCCTCATCCACCTTCGATCCGCATTACTTTCTCAAGATGATAAAAGGAGCACGTGAAATGAAAATAGATTTCTGCTTTTCTTGTCGCGAGATACGAATAGGAGAGGGCGAAATCATTGGGATCAGGCCCGAGGACTCCGACGCGATAGAGTCGCTTTTGGGCGCTGAATTATCGGCTCCAGCTCAATAAACTGGTTGAGTCCTGGGGCAAACACCCCAAAGTTCGGCGAATTGGTGACGAAGTCCCTTTATAAGCGCTGAAAAATGCCAACGTATAGAAATAGGAAATGGATATCCTGTCCCCGGAAGCGACCGCACATTATGGCGAGGGAAGGGAGCACGAGCGACTTTTCACGCCTCACGGAAAGCTCGAATTCGAGCGTTCGAAGGATATTTTACGCCGACACCTTTTCCCTACACCAGCGAAGATCCTGGACCTCGGCGGGGGAACAGGGCACTACTCCTTCTGGCTGGCGAATCAGGGTTTCGAAGTTCACTTAGTGGACGCAATGGATTCGCATATCGAAACCGCGAAAAAGATGGTTCAAAGCTACACGCTGGCCTCGATTTCGGTCGGCGACGCCCGGGGAACTCGATTTGGTGACGAGACTTTCGATGTGGTGCTTCTGTTTGGCCCGCTCTATCATCTGGTTGAGCGTCGAGATCGTATTGCAGCTCTTGAAGAAGCGAATCGAGTCTTAAAGCCAGGCGGAAAAATCTTTGTTGCCGCGATTTCGAAATTCGCTTCGCTGCATGACGGCTATTTTCGAGGGTTTGTTGGCGATCCCGAGTTTGCTAAGATTCTCGATCAGGACCTAGTTGATGGCCAGCATCGAAATCCCAATAATCATCCTCATTACTTCACAACCACCAAATTTCATGAACCCGCTGAACTCAAAGGGGAGCTTCAGCATGCAGGATTTCTCGACATTTCGCTCCTTGGAGTCGAAGGTTTTGCTTGGTTACTTCCCGATTTGGCGACCTATCTTGAAGGCGAAGCACAAGAGAATCTGTTTGAGCGCTTGCGGGCTATCGAGCAAGAGCCTTCGATCGTCGGGACTTCAGCCCACTTGATGGCAATTGGTCGCAAATGGCTTGAACCTCGGGAAGGGGTAGTCACACCGTAATTTCGGAAATAGCTCAGCGCCGCGTTTCAAAACTCGTGCAGAGCTAAAGAAATAGATACGCCTCACTACATCGCGTGATGCAGTGAGGCGTATTGGCGATTACTGGTCGATTTTGCCGTTCTTGCCGACTTTCGGGACGGTGATGTTGTCCTTCTTCGGCGGATTCTTGGCGAGTTGATCCATCAGGTACTTGACCGCAGCTTCAAGCTGAGGATCGTGACCTTCAGCGACGAGGTCAGGGCGCATGTCGACATCGATGTCGGGATCGATACCTTGGTTCTCAGCAATGATCTCGCCCGTTTCTGGGTTATAGATCGAGAATGCTGGAGCCGTCAGGTTTCCGCCATCGACGAGGTTATAGCCGCCGTTGATGCCGACGAGTCCACCCCATGTTCTCTTGCCGAGGAGCGGACCCCGTTTGGCTTGTCGGAACATGTAAGGGAAGAAGTCGCCGCCCGAACCCGCATACTGGTTGATCATGAGGACCATGGGGCCTTCGATAACCGGAGCCTCGGGTTGATGCGAGCCATACCGCGGTTGAATCAGGGCCTTCTTCTTTCGTGACAAGGTGTCGACGAACCACGGCTGGATATAACCACCGCCGTTCCAACGCTCATCCACGACCATAGCTTCCTTATCGGTTTGCGAATAGAATCCGCGAACGAAATCACTGGAACCTTCAGCGGCTGTGTTTTGGATGTGCATGTAGCCAATCTTTCCACCCGAGAGCTTATCGACCATCTTGCGATTGTTTTCAATGAACTCGTAGTACCGGGCAGGCACGTCAGTCGCGATTGGCTTGACCCGAACCTCACGTGATCCTTCGATCGACGGGGTCGAGTTGATGCTCAACGTGACATATTTGTTGATTTTGCCTTGTAAGAATTGGCTTGGATTGGTCTCCGACGTGACGGGCTTGCCATCAATTGCGACAAGGTAGTCGCCTTCTTTCACGTCAATTCCTGGTGCGCCGAGTGGGGTTTGATATTGCTCGAAGTCGTTCGAACCGCGGCAGATTTTCTTGAAAATCACGCCGCCATTTTTGACTTCATAGTCTGCCGCCAAAGAGCCAACGCTGACTCGAGGACCCGGTACGACGCCAACATCACCCGGAGCCTGAACGTAGGCGTGACCCGTCCCGAGTTCGCCGATCATCATTCCAAGGATGTAGTTGAGGTCGGTTCGGTGGTTGACCCATTGCAGATAGCCTTCGTACTTCTTCAGGATGGCATTCCAATCCGTGCCCGCCATATTCGGGTCGTAGAAGTTATCTCGTTCGTATCGCCATGCGTCGACCAAAATTTCGTGCCATTCCTGGCGAGGGTCGATGACGGCTTCAATGTTCGAAAGATCGACCTTCGGACCTTGGGCATTGAGTCCAGGTTGGACCGGGAGGACTTGGAGTCCGGCCGGACCGAAGACCGCGATCTTCGTATGTGAGGCATTAAATGAGAACGCACCAATACCTTCGTAGATTGGGGTTGGAGCCTTTGCGCCGAGGGTGTATTGGAAGAGAGTCCCGCCGGCGACATAGAAGAAGCCATTGTCGGCGCTTGCGAGTCCGCCGTAGGTATCCACTCCCATCGGGAGAACCATGATGCGGCTTTCGATTCCGCGGAGGTCCACTCCAGAATCTTTCTTTTCTTCTTCCTTCTTTTCGTCTTTCTTGACGGTTGTGTCGGGCTCCTCTTCGTTCTTTTCGAGGTAAGGATTTGGCGTATCTGGGCTCAGGGCCACGGCGTAGAGTCGCTCGGTATCGTCAACCTTGAGGCTGAATTCGTTTCGACCGTAGGTCGGAGTGAAAACGCGGCTGGAGGAGAAGAATAACCACTTGCCTGCCTTGTCAAAACAGACGTCGGCATCATCGAAGAAACCTTCGGTGACCTTGGACTTCTTGCCCGTTGCAACCTCATAAAGGTAGATGCCTCGGAATCCTCCGCTTCGCCCGCGGCAGTAGGTAAACCATTTGCCGTCGCCAGAGAACGAGAAACTTCCGGCGCCATCGGGCAGATCATCAATCTCGGTCGTCTTCTTGGTATCGACATCCAGCATGTAGATCTTGGTGCCGGGGCCAAAGAGAGCTATTTTCTTGCTGTCGGGTGACCAAACATAGCCGGACAGCTTAACACTGCCGTTCGTGAGCTTGACCGGATCTCCGCCGGTGGTTGGTTGGCCATAAAGTTCCCACTCACCTGAGCTGTCGCTGAGGTAAGTCGTCCATTTGCCGTCTGGCGACCAATCGACATTCATCTCGCGTGAACCGCTCGAATTCGTCATGTTGCGGGTTTCGCCGCTTTTAACTGGAACCGAGAACACTTCACCTCGAGCCGCAATCGCGACTCGAACTCCCGACGGAGACAACGCAAAGTCGGTGATGTACGGAGTGAGATTTTTGAGAGCAGGGCGGGTGGCCAAGTTCTCAGATGGAATCTTGATGCTCAGTTTCTTGTCCGAATTTGACTTGATGTTGTATTCGAAGAGATAGCCATCGCGCTCGTAGACGATATTGTCGCCGTCCGTGTTTGGCCAGCGAATATCGGCATCGGAGAACTTGGTGAGCTGGGTGTCGCGTCCACCTTCGTTCTTGTAAAGATTCAGTGTTCCGTTGGCTCGGTCCGAAATGTAATAGATCGAGTTGCCAACGACCATCGGCCAGTAAGATTGCTCACGCTTGGCGGGAAGCTCTTCATACTTATTGGTCTTCAGGTCATAAATCGAAATTCGACCCTGAGTTCCACCCCGATACCGTCGCCAGTTAAAGTTGAAGCTGTTGACGCGGTTGTAAGCGATCTTGTCACCGTTGCCAAAGAATGAAATATTGGCAATTTCCTTAATTGGCGTGTCCATCGGCACTCCGCCGTTGGCACCCACAATCATCAGCTTCGACTGGCGTCCGAGATAAGGGACTCCTTCTGAAGTCGCATAGGCGATTTTGCCATCAGGGGTCCACCCGAGAGGCTGCTCAATACCGTTTCCGTAGGTGATTCGCTTAGGTTCGCCGCCATCGATGGAAACAACGTAAATTCCGTTTGTTCCGTCATAGGTGCCGACGAAAGCAACCCATTTGCCATCGGGAGAAATGTGCGGAGTGGCAAATGGCTTGGTCGCGGGGTTGCCGACTCGAGCGCCGACGTTCGAAGCGATGCGTCGCGCCACCGAACCGTTATCGGTCGTGGATGCCCAAAGATCCCCTGCATATTCAAAAACGACGGTATTCCCGTGGATGTCGGGTTGTCGCATCATGCGCGGCTCGATCATTTGACCTTGCGCGTGCATGAGCGTTGTGGCTAGCGCCAAAACAGATAATGAAGTCATAAGAACACAGTCCCCTATTGGGGGTTTCCTGTTAAATTACCGGCTACCGTTTCAGAAAAGTTGCGACAGGGATCATAATTCCCAATCATGTCGAAAAAGAGCGCACTCATCGTTTGGGGTGGTTGGGATGGCCACGAGCCCGAAAAAGTATCCAATCTCTTTGGCGAAATTTTGGAGGGCGAAGGTTTCGACGTGACCATTTCGAACACACTCGATTCGTTTGCCAATCGTGACCTGGTATTCGCTCAAAGTCTCTTGATTCCCGTTTATACGATGAGCGAGATCACGAACGAGCAGTTTGAGCCAGTCCGCGAGGCGGTCGCCGAGCATGGGATCGGAATGGCGGGTTGTCATGGCGGCATGTGCGATGCCTTTCGAACCAATACGGAATGGCAGTTTATGACCGGTTCTCAATGGGTGTCACATCCCGGAAATGATGGGGTGAAGTACATGATCAACATCAATTCGGCGAACCCACATGAGATCACGGCTGGGCTTTCCGATTTTGAGGTCGTGTCCGAGCAGTATTACCTTCATGTCGATCCAGGCGTGAACGTGCTTGCGACATGTGATTTTCCGACTCCGGGAGTCGAAGGGCCGCACACGGCAAATCTGTGCAAGATGCCCCAGATCTACACGAAAATGTACGGCAAAGGACGCGTGTTTTATAACGCACTTGGGCATCACGCGGATGTGCTTGAAGCGGAAACGCCACGAGAGATCATGCGTCGCGGTTTCCTTTGGGCCGCGAGTTGAAAGATAGCGAAAGAAGGGAAAGAAGATAGGCCCAGCTTTTCCTCTCCTCGTCGGAGAGGACCTTTGCCGCAGGAACGAGCTGGGGAAGACGTGAGTTATATAGATTCCCTAGTATGGATGGAGATACTGTCAACGACGCCTGCATCGAACGAAGTGCTGCTGGGAGTTGCGAAGAGTCTTTTAATCTGCAATTTCACTTCGTTAAATCTCGCCATTGCGCCACCTTCACGAACTGATTCTCTCCCTTTGCCCTAGCCCTCGCCCTGATCATAAGCGTAAGCTATGTTCCATGAAAAAGTGGATCGCTCTTGCGGTCGTGGGCGGAATTTCAGCGACGGCGCTTACGTACCGAGCCTTTGTTAATGCGCGAGTACAAATGGGCCCTCAGCCGAACGGCAAATTCATTGTCTCATCTGGCCAGACCATCGACGCGGGAACGATCCCATACGAGCAACGCCTTTCGGATTTGGCGATTCATCCCAATGGTAAGGTTGTGGCCGTTGCAGCCAAGAGCAAGATTTTCCTTTGCGACGAAACGCACGTTTTGCCCGACTCGGCGGTCGATATTGGGGCGAGTTCTGGTTTTCACGGCATTGCCTGGACCCCCGACGGAAAGCGTCTGTTGGTGACGACTGACGCTGGCAATCTGCAGGAATTTACCTACGATGGTGATCTGCTCCAGAAAGGACAAAAAATCGAACTCAAGGCTCCTGGTAAGAAAGGAAACCCCGTTCCCGGTGGACTTTGTATCAATAAGGCGGGTACCAAACTTTACGTCGCCTGCGCCGACTGGGATGGCGTCGTCGAACTGGATTTAGCCAACTACCAGTCCACGAAATTCATTGCTTCGGGCAAGGTTCCGTTTGGGTGTGCCTTAACGCCGGACGAAAAGTCGATCTTGATCAGCAATTGGGGCGGTGCGGCTCCCGACGAAGACGATGAAACGATGGCGAGCGGTGAAACCCGCCTGGCCATCAACCATCAGGGTTCGGTTGCTTCGGGAACCGTCACGATGGCCAGCCTTGAATCTGGCGAATCGACCGAGATCACGACCGGATTTCATCCGACGGAAATTCTGTGCGACGGCGATAAGGCTTATATCGCGTGTGCAATGAGCGATACGGTTGATGTCGTCAATCTTGGTACAAAGAAGCGTACGGCGTCGTGGCCGATTCGAACCTCCAAATATCGCCTCATCGGTTCTATGCCGAATGCTTTGGCCAAACAAGGGAATACGCTCTACGTTGCCGACGGTGGCGATAACGCGGTTTGCGAATTGGATGCGAAAAGCGGCAAAGTCAAGGGATTTCGAGCCGCAGGATATTATCCGACGGCGGTTCACCTTTCTTCCGACGGAAAGAAGGCTTTTGTCGTCAACACAAAAGGCAATGGTTCGGTTCGTCAAACCATGAAGGGAAGTAATCGACGCAATACCCATGATTTTGTGGGAACGGTTTCCGTCGTCGATTTAACCAAGGATATTGTCGCCGAAACTGAGAAGGTCGCCCAATATAACAGTTGGAATGACCCCGCGAGTTCGCAAAAGCCCAAACTGAAGGTCTACCAGGGTGCGATCAAGCATGTCATCTATGTCATCAAGGAGAATCGAACCTACGACGACATTTATGGCGATATGCCGGAGGGTAACGGCGACCCATCGTTATGCAGTCTCGGTGCGAAGATCATGCCCAATCACCAAAAGATCGCCCGAACCTTTACGCTTTTCGATAATGCTTACACGAGTGGGACGAATAGCGCTGACGGGCATCACTGGTGCGACGAGGCCATGGCGAACGACTATCTGGAGCATTTCTATGTTGGTTATTCGCGAACCTATCCTGACGATGGGACCGACGCGCTTTCTCTGAATAGTGGTGATCGAATTTGGGACGCCGCGCTCAAGAAGGGGCTTTCGGTTCGCGTGTATGGCGAATGGGCTGACGATGAACACCCGATCTATAAACCCTACCGTCCGAAGGACTGGTTCGAAGCGTGGGACGATCGAGTATCGGGAACCAACAAGTTTACGTATCTTCCAACGACAGAGATTCCGTCGTTAAAGCCGCTGCTCGCGCCGGGCTATCACTATTGGCCGCTAGTCCAAAGCGATCAGCATCGAATGGATACCTTTGAGAAGGAATTTAAGGAGTTTGAAGCCAATGGTAAGTTGCCGAATCTGATGATCATGACGCTTCCTTGCGATCACACCGAGGGAACTAACCCCGCCTATCCTACGCCAAGAGCGATGCAAGCCGACAACGATTACGCCCTGGGAAGGTTGATCGCGCTGGTATCCCACTCGAAGTACTTCAAAGATACGGCTATCGTTGTGACCGAGGATGACTCTCAGTCAGGACCTGATCACGTTGATGGACACCGGACCAGCACGTTGATTGTCAGTCCATACACCAAGCGGAAGTACGTCAGCAGTGAGTTTTTGACGCAGTTGTCGCTTCACAAAACGATGGGAATGATGCTCGGCTTTGGTCCGCTGTCTCGCTTCGACGCGATCGCACGTCCGGCAACCGATTGCTTTACTGATACACCTGACTTGACGCCCTACGAGATTGCGCCGAACAATATTCCGTTCGACGAGCCCAACCCCGGTCGCAAGAAAGAAATGACGAAAGAGGAGCGATATTGGTACGAAAAGACGATGGCCCTCGATTGGTCATCGATGGATCGAGCCGACCCGTATTGGCTGAATCGAATCGAATGGTTTTCGATCTATAAGGGTTCGCGACCTTATCCTGGGCGACCGAACGAGCGTCCGGGCATGTTTGAAGACGAAGATTGAGAAAGGTATTCTGCACGAGAATTGAATTCGCCTGAAACTTGGCCAGATGCGAAACTCTATCGGGCTGATTCGGAAGAAAAGATTTTTCCGTTTCAGCCCGAAAATAGGGTCGAGTTTCAGTCGCAGGATTCTGGAAGTCGGCTTATTGTTTCAACGAGTCAAGACCGGATTGATTTTTTCAAATCGATCATCGATCTCTTCCCCGGGCCCTATTTCATCACGTTAGTGATTCAGGAGCCCTTTGGGGCGTTCCAACAAGCGGGACGCTATTACAGTGAGCGGGATAAGACGAGGCTTCAAATCGATTACTTCCTCGATTATTTCCACGACTTCATTTCGTACGACGGATTTCATCATTTGTGGATCACTTGTGAATCGACCGATGGCATCATCGTTTACGACCAACACGACTACTTTTTCATCTATGTAAAAGCCGAAGAAGCTCGCCAAAAACTCCTTGCCGAAGGATTCGTCGAAGGGGATGTCCGAGTGGATTTTCCTCATATGCACCGCTCCCGTGCCGAAATTGTTCCGGGTCCAAAAGAGATTTTGAAGTATGGCTCCTGGTACTTATCGAACCTAGAAATTCAGGATGTTGCGACTCCAGAGCGTAAGACGTTGCGAAATTATTGGTTGCGAATAAGGAATTGGAATGCCCAACGCAAGGCCAAATCCAAGAACAAACGGAAAGGTTCAAAGTAGATTGCAACGGATTGATCCGTAACGACCGAATTTGTTTATGAGGAATAACGATGGTTCTCATACCTAGCCTTGTGATTCTTCAGTCTGTCCAGCAGCCAATGCTCAATATTCCGACGCCCCGCGGAATTTATAAACCGGATGTCACTACATGCGATGCTGCAGATTGTGATCTCTACCAAGCAATTTTTCCTGGGTACCTCTCCATCACTTCTAAGGAGTTTAGTGTTTCCTTGTTCAGCGGAACGTGGACCCGGACCGGTGATCGCCTCAACCTCAAAATCGGTCAATTTGGATCGCTTGAGTTTCCGCCAGATCGCAAATTTAGTAGCGAGACTTTCCTGCAAGGTTTGGCGATGGACGTATTGCCCTCTGGTGACCTTGTCTTGAAGCCATCGAAGGGAATGGTGATGAAGTCCAGCTTAACCTTTCGACGGGAGCCGACCATGAAACTTGTCGACGCGCTTCAGCAAACGTCTCATATGATGGATGGGGACATCACTCATGAGGTCGAGTTCACGCTTCCCTATAAACTATGGGACCAAATTTTTGATCTCAGATATAGCCTTAAAGGCGAATTGCTCGATATTGCCGAATCCAATCAGGCAATTGAAATTCGAACGGAGGCCGCTTTCTGTCTTAATGGGACGAAAGGCGATGATCTCGTTCGTCGAACGGGAAACCTTTTGTTATCGACCGAACCCACGAAAGAGCGACTTCCCAAAATGTTCCAACGAGCGCTTGCGGAAGTCTTAGCCTCCAGCCACCATCCCGCGTCCATGCACTACGCTTTGGCGGCCAAGCGAAAGGGGGTTATCGGCAATGATACGTTCCAAAAGATTCTCGGCAATTGTCAGAATCCTGAAGCGGTGGACATCATCGCCAACGAGGCCAAGACGGCTAAAGACTCGTATTTGGCCGAGTTGATGGTATCGATGCGCAAACTAAGTCCCACCGATGCGATGAAGTTGGCAAAGGAATATCAGGATCGCAAGGATCCGAAGGTTCAATTTGAAATCATTCGAACCCATGCGGCGGCATCGCCCGATTCGAAAGCTCGCGAACGAGCGGTGCGAATTCTGGCCGACATGTTTCCTAAGGTCGGTTGGATGATGCAATGCGACATTGCAAAGTCACTGGGAGAGGCAAAGGTGTCGATTGCGAAAAAATACCTGCAAAAAATCAGCGGAAAAGGGTCAAATCCCGCGGTTCAACAATGGATTGACATGGCAATTCAAAAGTACAAGTCCTAGAACCTTGACGTTAAATTAAGCGATTGTTATAATTCGGCTTTGGTCAAGGGTGCCCAAGGTCAGGGTCATGGCTGAGTCAGAAATTATTACACCATCATTATTCAATCACTATTCCGAAGATGGCTTTTTCGACGAAGCCTTCTGCGAGGGATCGCCACGATCGCATTATGCGGGTCTTGTGGCGCGACTTGCCTCTCTGAGCCCAGAGGAATTTCGAGCTCGGTGCGAACTCGCCGACTTGACTTTGGTTAATCAGGGCATCACCTTTACGGTGTACGGCAACGAACAAGGAACCGAAAAGCCCTTTCCGGTCGATTTAGTCCCGCGAGTGGTTCCGGCTGCCGAATGGGACCATATCGAGGCTGGTCTCGAGCAGCGGGTCAAAGCCCTCAACCTGTTTCTTTACGATGTCTATCACGACCAAGAGATTCTCAAAGCCGGAATCATCCCAACCGAACTTGTCGTCAATGCGCCAAACTTCCGCCGAGAGTTTATCGGAGCAAAGCCTCCGCATGACATTTATGTTCATATCTGCGGAACCGACCTGATCCGAGACGAAAAGGGAACGTATTGCGTGCTGGAAGATAATTGCCGAACTCCTAGCGGCGTCAGTTACATGCTTGAAAATCGACTCTTGTTGATGAAGGTCTTTTCGAGCTTGTTCAGCGAAAATAAGGTTCGGCCGATCGATGGTTATCCGGCCCAATTGGTGGCCAATCTTCGGGAGCTTTACACGGGTAACGACTCGAATCCCACAGTCGTTTTGCTCACGCCGGGCGTTTACAATTCGGCCTATTTCGAGCACGCCTTCTTGGCTCAGCAAATGGGGATCGAACTTGTGGAAGGACGAGACCTCTTTACCGAAGACAACTTCGTCTATATGAAGACAACGAAGGGCAAGAAACGGGTCGACGTGATTTACCGCCGAGTTGACGACGACTTCTTGGATCCATTGACGTTTCGGTCCGAGAGTGTGCTTGGCTGTGCTGGGCTTGTAAATGCTTACCGCGCGGGAAATGTGGCCATTGCAAATGGCATCGGCACCGGTGTGGCCGACGACAAGGCGATTTACCCGTATGTTCCCGACATGATTCGGTTCTATCTCAACGAAGAACCGATCCTCGCCCAGATTCCCACCTATCTTGGCTGGCGAGAAGACGATCTGAATGAAATGTTGACCCGAACGGGTGAGTTGGTCATCAAAGCCGCAAACGAATCGGGTGGATACGGAATGCTTATCGGTCCACAAGCAACCCAAGAAGAGATTGCTGACTTTCAAGTGCGAGTCCGCGAGAATCCGCGCAATTACATTGCTCAGCCATTGATCGGCTTGTCGCGGGCTCCTTGCTTCTTTGAAGATCATTTCGAGGGGCGACATATCGACCTTCGTCCGTATATTTTGGTTGGCAAAAACAAGGTCACCATCACACCCGGAGGTTTGACGCGAGTCGCCTTGCGCAAAGGTTCGTACGTTGTGAATAGCAGCCAGGGCGGTGGGAGCAAGGATACGTGGGTGCTCTTTGATGATCCTAAACCAGGTCAATCGCAGGTTCAATCGCAGAACGCAGTGATTCAGATGCAGGCTCAAGGAGGCGGCAATGCTTAGCCGTCACGCCGACTGCGCCTACTGGTTGGGGCGTTATATGGAGCGTGCCGAAGCAACGGCGCGCATGATCGACGTTCACTACCATTTCGGTTTAGAAAGTCGATACGTTGGTGAGGTCCTTCGCTGGTCTTCGATCTTGGCGATCAGCGGGAACGATGATGAATTTCACGAGCGCTACGACCAATTGAACGAACGCAACATTCTGTACTTTTTCGCGTTTGATCCCAATAATTTTTCGTCTGTATCCTCGTGCATCAATGCCGCACGTGAGAACGCGCGGTCGATTCGGGATCAGATCAGCAGCGAAATGTGGGAGTGCGTCAATCGAATCTACCTTGACTATCGATCCTGGACGGTCGATAAGGTTTTGAAGCGAAGCCCGCACGTTTTCTTCCAACTCGTGAAAGAGAGTTCGCACCTTTTTCAAGGAATCGCGGACAGAACTTTGATGACGGGAGAGACTCGCGACTTCTTTCAATGTGGAAGATTTTTAGAGCGCGCTGACCAAACAGCGAGGATTCTGGATGTGAAATACCATGATCTACTCCCAAGGTTTTCTGCCGATCCGGTTCCCATTGAAGGAGAAGAAGAACTCGACCCCCTTAGCATTGGCGGACCCATCGACACCCACGGTTGGACTGCGGTTTTGAAGTCGGTCGGCGCTTTCGAGGCTTTTCGTAAGACCAGTTCGAAGGCGGTTTCGCCCGACGCGGTCGCCCAATTCTTGATCCTCAACCCGAACTTTCCGGCGAGCGTCCGCTATTCGATGCGACAGGTCGAGAAAAGCATTCGGCGGATATCGGGCAATAGCGATGTTGCTCCCTCAAATCTGGCGGAGAGAGAAATTGGCAAACTCTACAACGATCTGAATTACATGCACGGAGAGGAAATTATCGCTCAGGGACTGCACGAATTTTTGGAAGGTGTCCAGGAGCGTTGTAATCGGATCGGGGATGCGGTTTTCTCTACTTATCTTTCGTTCTAATGAGGCTTTCTGTTCACCACAATACGCACTACACCTATGTGGGCGAGGCGTCATCGAGTCACAACGAGATTCGCCTCAAGCCCATCACAAACGAAGTTCAGCGATGTTTGGAGTACAAAGTCAAAATTCGGCCCAGCGCTCGCTACTACGAATATGAGACGATTGGTGGATTCGTGAATCACTTTGCGATCATGGAACCGCACCATGAGCTTGACGTCACGGTCGAGTCGGTCGTCGAAACTCAGGATAGAAATGTGTTTTCGACTCTAGACCTTGTTGTACAAGATTTGGTGTTGAAGCCCTCGAAGGAATATCTCAAGGCGTACGCTGAGTTCCTTTGCGAAAGTCCCTATGTTCAATTACTCCCTGAGGTCAAGGCATTTACCGATGCGGTTTTGAAGACTAGTATTGGCAATACCGCTCAATTTATTCTCAACCTTAAGGAGAAGATTTTTAAGAACTTCACCTATCAGGCCAACCTGACGAACGTGCATAGCACCTTGCGTGAAGTGCTTGATCTTTCAGCCGGTGTCTGCCAAGACTTCTCCCACTTGATGATCGCTTGTTGTCGCCAGGCTGGGCTTCCCGCTCGATATGTAAGCGGCTATCTCTATCTCGGTGAACACGACGAATTGAGGGGAACGCAAGCGACTCACGCGTGGGTGGAGGTCTTGCTGCCCAATGGGCAATGGCTGGGAGTGGATCCGACGAATAACATCTTGGCGGACGACCGATACGTCAAGGTGCATGTCGGGCGAGATTACAGTGATGTGACGCCGATCAAGGGTGTGTTCGTCGGTTACGGAACCCAGAAGATGGATGTTACGGTTACGGTGCGTGCCTTGACTTCAGTCTGAGGAGGGACGTCTTTAGACGGTCTTCGTGTAGCGAACCACGCGATCGTTGCCATCCAGGTCCTTCATCACGGTCGAACCAGGGAATAAATTTGAGAC
>JBEHXE010000023.1:0-61583 GCA_048498855.1 Armatimonadota bacterium
CACCTATCACTAACCCTGCCCGCGTGCCAGCTCATCGATACCCATAGAACCCAATCGCTATGCCCTTGCCCGACCCGCTCGTCGTAGAATTCCGTGAATTGCTTGTAATTGAATACCGGCTTGACCTTGATGAAGAGCAATCCCGGGACTTGGCCGAGTCGCTCGTCAGGGTCTACCGGGCGCTTCTCGGTTGCAAACCTCCGCCGGTTTGATACGATGCCCTAGCTTCCCATTCCAATACCGAACAATAGGCTCATTCTGCCCCGAGGCGGGCAGTCCTGCCAGAAAAGTGCCTATTAGGTATGGAACTGGGAAGCAACAGGGCTGTCCGCCTTTTCGTATTTCCCTAACCCCATCCAGATGGAAACCCACAACAGTGCCGCGCTCATTTGCCGCGTCAGTTCCCGTGAGCAAGAGCAAGGGTACAGCTTAGAAGCCCAGGAGAGCCTACTCCGCGAGCATTGCCTACGGCATGGCCTGACGGTGAAGTTCGCCTGGTCATTCAGCGAAACGGCTTCAAAGTACGAGCAGCGGAAGAAGTTCCGGGAGTTCGTCCAGGAGGTGAAGCGGACAAAGGTCTGCCACATCGTTGCCGAGAAGGTTGACCGGATTTCACGTTCCGGGAGCCGAGATTCTGTCCTCATCGACGAATGGATCGAAGCTGATACCAACCGGCACGTCCACCTCGTCAAGCAGTCTCTCGACATTCACAAGCACGCCCCTTCGACGGCAAAGTTCGTCTGGAATATGCACGTGGCCGTCGCCAAACACACGGCAGACAACCTCAGCGAAGAGGTCATCAAGGCGGCCAACGTGATGCTTGGCAAAGGAATATGGCCTACGAAAGCACCCATCGGCTATATCCGTGACCGGGCAAATTCCGTAAGCCCTATCCAGCCTGACCCAACTTGCGGACACCTTGTGTCATCGCTCTTCTCGCTCTACGTGACCGGAGAGTGGTCGGTGCACCGCTTGGCAAACCACATGTACGAGCATGGGCTAAGGAACAAGCTCGGGCATAAAGTAATGGCGAGCCGCATCCACCTCATGCTCCAAGACCCCTTCTACGTCGGAAAGATGCGCTTTCGCGGGAGAGAGTATCCGGGTGCTCATTCCCCGCTCACATCGTTCAATACCTTTGACCGCGTGCAGAAGCTCCTCAAGCGCACGAATACGGAGAAAGTAATCCCTTACCGATCTCATGAGCATATGCTCAGAGGGCTCGTTACGTGTGCTCATTGCGGGCGCAGGGTCACCTGGGAAGTCCACGGCAAGTACACCTATGCCTACTGTCGTCAGAAAGGCACATGCCTCAGTCCAATTTCACTGAAAGAGGGCAGTACCGAGGCTTGGCTGACCCCGTTCATCACGGGGTTAGAAATCAAGAATGCTAAGGTTGCCGCCTGGATTTACCGGGCACTCGTGGCTGATGGAGCGAACGCATCTATAAAAGCTACAGACGTACGGCGCACGCTCATTGAACAACAGAAGACCTTACGAGAGAAATCGACCCGTCTCATTGACCTTCGGCTGGACGACTTACTTAGCAGTGAAGAGTTCCAGGCGAAGAGGAATGAGATTGAAGATTTGAAGTTCAGAATTGACACGACTCTGAAGAACTTGGAAAGCAACGTCTCGGATGAGGAGGTCACACCGCTCAGGGTCTATGAGTCAGCACGCAACTTCGCGACAACATTCCCAGGCTGTGAGCCGGACAAAAAAAGGTTGATTGTCCGGGAGCTATTCACCAGTATAGCTGCCACCGATACCAAGCTTACGCCCGCATATGCAGAACGCTATATGCTACTTGCTAACGCCATCCAACAGACTAACGATTCGAAAACGGCGAAAAACATCCTTTCACAAGAACCGAATTTCGAAACCGTTGTTTTAGGCTCTGGAAACAAGAAAGACCAACCTTTGGGGGTTGGTCGTCCTAGTTGGCTGGCTGCGTGGGATGAGTTTCGGACTCTAGGAGCTGACAGTGTGTAGCTTTGTTAGCCCTAGAGGAGTTGATTTGTGCCGAGGTGTTTCTACCCATCCCTTTGGGTAGCGTTTTCGAGAGATCGTGAAGTATTTCGAGAGGGAGGCTTCCAAGTCAGAGCGAGCTTAGCCATGCTATTGATTGAGAATAGCCTTCTACTTCCCAGAGGTTTTGATCCTAGGAATGGTTCCTTCCCAAATTACTCGATCCTTATCTAACTCCAGGGGTTTCATTTCAACATACATTTCCAACCCGCCCTCTACGTGAAAGCCGATTTCAAGGCGAGCATCCTTTGAGAGAAATCCCGAAGAGAAAATCTGGACATATGCCCCTGAAAGGTCTTCTATGCTTGCGACCGAAGCTGTCTTTGAAATGACTTCGGTCTGAATTCCGTTAAAGGAAAATATCACTCCCTCCTTTTCAACTGAGACGAGTGGCAGTGGGTTTGAATACTTCGTTCTCAATTGCAGCCCGTCCTCGTCGTCTTTATTTCGGAGGACATCAATATTTTCGACTCTAAGGCATATTCCATCGTAATAGGGATATTTCTCGTGAACTTTCTCGTTAAGCTCGGTGACGAGGATTCCACCTTTGCCTGCATTCTTTGAATTAATTTCCTTTGCCTCCTTTGCTGCTTCCTTATCGTCAAAATAGTAGGATTTTCCATTTCGACTATCCATAATTTGTGGTGCGGCACTGTAAGGAGGTGCGATAGGATTCTCAATTTGACGGCCTAGGATGGCTTGCGAAGGGTCTCCGCCCCCATCAATATAGAACCAGCCATCATTTTTGATGAAATGCACCGTGTCCTTTATCTGCGATACCACGTTATGAGAAGGATCGACAGCTGGGTAGGTCACTCTCGTAGAGATGGTCAGGGTGGGCAGAGGCGTGAGGATTCTTCGGAGCTCATGCATTTCCTCTTCATGCCGTTTATTGACAAGCGACAGCGAGGACTGACCGTTCGCTTTGTTTACCCAAACTTCCAGCCCTTGGCAAACCAAGACGAATACCGTCGAATAAATTAGGAACTTCCTAGCCATCACGCGCTTTCGCTCATAGGCATCGTGAGCCTTAGTTTTTTTCTTGGGTTCAGGCTCAAGAGCGCGGTGTGCAAGCCAACCAGCTATACCTGCCGCAACTATTTTCAAGGCTAAGAGAATCGCTTCTAATGTTGTCATGTGCCTAGTTCATGGGAACGTACGCCTCTTTTAAGATTGCCAGAACCCGATATCTATAATTTTATAACGACAAGTTTACAGACAATGTAATTATTGAAGCTTATATGCAGATTCGTCGCAGTCGCGGCGAAATGAGTTGCACAAGCTTTTTATCATTGGTTCTGGTAGGATTCGCTCAGAAGATCAGAACTTTATGGCCTACACAATTCCGTTCGCATTTAATCAGTTTCTCGAGAGGATCACTGTCACCCCGATTCAAGCCGATGCAAGTGAGGCGAGACGCGCCGATATCGTAAAGATTCTAGAGGCAAACTTGACGGTGATCGACTCGTTTCCTACAGGTTCCCTTGCCAACGGGACAGCGGTGACAGGCTTTGCAGACCTCGATATTATGGTCGTCCTACACTATGGTAAGCACATAAAGGATAAGAAGCCTTCCGAAGTACTCCAACTCGTTCGAGACCTTTTAAGTGAGTACAAAAACCAGGTCAGGAAAAACGGTCAAGCGGTTACGCTCTACTACAAAACCTGGCCGAACGTAGATATCGTGCCCGTCGCCCGCGTTACCAATGACGATGGGAGCACTTCCCACTACGAGGTACCCGATATGAATACGGAATCCTGGCTGGATTCCCGCCCACGCAGGCATGCCTCAAATATTGCAGGTCGGGTTAGCCTCTGCGGCGAAGGATTCAGGAATATTGTTAGAATGGCTAAGTGGTGGAACGAGCAACACAGCAGCTACCTAACCTCTTACCACATTGAGGCAATGGCCCTCCAAGCCGTTAATTGGGATACCGGAGATTATCCTTGGGATATGTGCCGGTTCTTCGAGAAGGCTCATGACTTGATCGGCTCTAGCCTGTGGTACGAGGGCGCGTATGCTGACAGCTATCTGACGAGCAATGCCAGGCATGAGGCCAAGAAGAGGCTCAATACTGCTAAGTCGAAGTCTTTGACTGCTTGGTACAACACCTATGGAACCAATTTGGATCACAAATCAGCGATGAGTACCTGGCGAGAAATCTTTGGAGATAAATTCCCGGCCTATGGATAACAAGCCTACATATACTCATAACCCCCGGACAATTGCCCGGTGTCTTTACGACGGTGCGAAACAGTACCTTGCCGCTTCGCTGGTTCTTAAGTGCTTGGCCGCTATCGTGGGTATTAGCGTCATAGTTAAGGGGCTTTCTGCTCCGAACCCTTGGCTCATGGTAGTCCTCGCGCTGATCGCCGAAGGTTTTCAGCTACGATCCGATTACTGTAAGTCGCGCGCCGAATCGCTTCAACGAAAGATTGAACTCGATCAAGGCTTGGGATGGCCAATTTCTGGAGCCGAGCTTTCCGACTACCTCGTGAAGTTAATGCCCAAGAAGCGACGTCAGATCGAGGCGACAGCTAAGGAGAATTACTTTGCCAGCGACCGGGAAGCGGGCGCAAGGCATCTCCTAGAGAACCTTCAAGAAAGTGCATGGTGGAGCAAGGAGCTTGCGGGAAATATGACAGGAGTGATTGGAGTGCTTGTGCTATTGCTTCTGGCGGGTTCAATTGGAACGTTTGCAACAACGTTCGAGAAAGCGGAGAGCTTTACGCTGCTTGAGAACGTCAACAGGCTCACCTCCTCCATCGTTGCGATTGCCATAACCTTAGGTCTGCTGAAACAGTTCGTAGGCTACTTTTCGTTCAGTAGGAAATCGGAACAGATCGAAAAAGCCACGCTTCCACTTCTTGCCATAAGCACGGAGCCAAGTGAGATGGATGCAATTAAGCTCCTCCATGATTACCAAATTGCTCGGGCAGGTGCGCCGCTCGTGCCAAACATTTTGTGGCGAATTCGAAGAAACTCCCTGAATGAACTTTGGGACAGCTACCGAAAGAATCCTTAGCTGCTTACTATGAGAGAGGAAAATCTGAACCTAAGAGTATCGCCCACAATCGCTTCGCTTCTGCGTGGTCTCCGTTAGCCTCAGCTTTCAGTGCGCTTGCCACGCGGTTTTCTGCTGAAGAAAAGGACTTCAATACTTCTTGGCGTGCCGTAGAAGTCAAATACCCGCTGAGAATCCCAGAGTGCCCGCCCGGATCAGATACGTCGAGATGAGACGGTGCCCATTGGAAGAATTTGTGAATTGCATCCTGACGGTTAGCATTAAGGGAGCTAAAAGTACTCCCAGCCATCGTTTCAAGATGGAAAGAGCGGAGGCGTTTCGAATGGACTTTGTTCCACTGCTTCAGGATTCGCACGAGTGGAGCTAAGTTGTAACTGAGGTCTTTGTTCTTGCCTTTGAACCAACTATTTGCCTTCAGTGGAGCGGTTTTGATCCAACCGCCATTGCCTGACGGAAGCCAATAGTCATCCCCTCCTGCATAGAACATCGGAGCGACGTCAACGTGGCCGCCCTGATCGAAAAACACCCGGACGGCCTGTCCTCGCGCTCCAACTTGCTGGATCGATGAGCCGTTATAGGCTTGTCGAATTCGGTATAGGAAGCTTTTCGAGTCGTTCCAATATTTACTCCACGCATCCTTGTCGTTACTAAAAATGGCCATCACGTCCACATCGTCGATAGGCCGTATGAGGGTTCCTTTGGCCGCCGATCCGATCAGTGAGGCACTATGAAAGGGCATGTCAGATGATGAGGGAAACGCAGATTCCAGATTAGAGGTCGCGTTGCGCTTGCGCGCAGGAATCAAGGTCTGTTGCTGATAGTCAGTCGGAGAAATGTTCTCTAGAAATTTGGCGAATGCCTGTATCGTCGTTAAGGCCATATATGTCGTATCCCCACGGTAAATAAACCTGATAAAAAGGCTTGCCTATAGATTCTAGCAGGTTGGACTTGCCGTAACTCGAACATGAGAAGATTCCCAGAGATACCGCTTTTTGCCCAGGTTGCGCTAGTCATTTGACACTAGCTCCAGAGCATCTGCTCTGGAGCTTCCATGCAAAATCAATCTCTCTACGAATCAGTGACAATCAAAATCGCTTCTGCGCTTGAGCGAGGCGTCGTGCCGTGGCGGAAGCCATGGAACAACACCGCTTCTCTTCCCATAAACGCAATCACTCAGAGGCCTTATCGAGGTGTGAATACCTTTCTCCTTGGGCTTGAGCGGTTCGAGGATCACCGCTGGCTAACCTACCGCCAGGCTCAGGAATTGGGAGGACATGTCCGACAAGGCGAACAATCGAGCCAGGTCGTCTTTTGGAAATACTTTGAAGACGAAGAAGACGATGTGGGAAATCGCTCCCGTCGCCCACCAATCCTGAGGCTCCACCGCGTGTTCAACGCGGAGCAGTGCGATGGGTTGAACTTGCCGGAGATTCCGCCTCGATGGAATATGGATCAGGACGAACGGCTAACGCGAGCAACCCTTCTCCTCGACGGGATGCCCGACAAACCTACCGTGGTTCACCACGGCAACGCCGCTTGGTACTCCCCGTCCCAAGACCTCATACAGATTCCCGAGCAATACAGATTCGGTCTCGTCGATGACTACCTGGCGACGCTTTTCCACGAATTTGGGCATGCCACCGGGCACGCGAAACGTCTCAATCGGAAAGGCGTATCAGAAAACCAGAGCTTCGGATCGGCAGATTATGGGCAAGAAGAGCTTGTGGCCGAACTGACGTCGGCATACTGTTGCGCGACTATCGGGCTGGATAACTCCTTTATAGAAGGATCGGCATCGTATATCGCCTCATGGCTAGACGTTCTCCGGTCTGACCCTAGGATGCTCGTCTTCGCCGCTTCCCAGGCGCAACGCGCCGCAGACTACATCCGGGGCATCGTCTACTCATGATGTCCAATCTCTTGCCCTCGCTGTCGCGAGGGTCTTTTTACGGCGTGCTTAGTACCTGCCAAATGATCATGCTACCGATAGCGACAAGCACTAGCAAGGAGATGACCAGTTCCCTGATTTCGCCCTGATGCCTCAGCATGTCGATATGCTTCGCACATTGCGGACAGACAATCCGATAGCCGTAGTGCTTTCTTAGCCGTTCTAGTTTTTTACTCCGGTACGAAGTTACGGACGATTCGCCGGTAACCACCTTGCGGCGTAGGAGGAGCCGGGAAGGCAGGCGACACCCGCACTTGAAGCAGTTTGGCATTGCTTAACCATATCGGTTGAAAACGTGCTGATCGAAAATTCAGTACCCCTACGTAGCGGACTAATCGGTTATGCGCTTAAGCCAAGCAGAAAGCGATTGGTTCGGCTCGATTCCCATTGCCTTCATAAGGTCAACAAACTCGACAATGTCAATCCGTTGTTTTCCTGCTTCGACTTTCGTGAGGTATTGCTCTGGCTTTCCTAACTTCCGTGATAATGGGCGCTGCTCCAACCCCCTGGATTCTCGAAAAGCCCGAATCCACCGTCCAAGTTCTGCGTACTCTGCCCGCGCATCTAACGAACGCTGACGGGAGCGCACTACCTTCTCTTCTGAATTCCCGTCCACACCGAGACTGTATTCAGTTAATCAGTGCTAAACTAGCACTGATTATCAGAGGATGACATGCATAGATTTCGGACTTTAGCTTTTCTAACCACCCTATCAACCCTTCTCGCCTGCGGTGGCGCGGGCGACCTAGTCTCAGGTGCGGAAGCGACACTCACTGCCACCCCTTCTCCAGTGGGAATCGGACAGCCGATCACGGTCACCTGGGGCGGCCATCGCTTAACCCGTGGCAAGTCGAACGATTTCGGGGCCGATACCTCGCTTTTGAGCGGATCGATTCAAGATAGGACAGCGGTCGATATCGATTACCACATCTCAATGTACGGCAAGAACGGTGATAATCCCGAAATCCAGCTCGACGCGACCGCGACGGCGACCGTCATTCCGAGCACGAAAAACATCGTCATCTTCGGCGACCCAGCTGTTGCCGGACCGAACCAGATGAAGGACTACCTGCAAACGGTTACCACGGGAACCGTCCGGGTGGACGATGCGTCGGGTACTGCCCCGGTCACCGAAGACCTCATCGTTCTGCACAGCTCGCTTCTACCGAAGATCGACGCGCTTACCTGGCAGAACGTGGTTGTCCCGTGGCTAAACTCGGGAAAGAGCGTCATGCTGATCGGAGAAGATTTGGTGAAGAAGCTCGCTAACAACAACGTCTCCTCTATTGGTGGTTACCTTGGTGGCGGGACAGGCTTCTCGAACGGAATCCTGCCGACCGAAAAGACCCGCGCAGCAGACGGGATCGTGCCGATCTCGATCAAATTCAGGAACCAGAAGATCACCCTCGATGGAGGCGGAGCCAGGGGCATGACAGGCGTCGGTGGATCGGCAGACATCATCATTTCAACCTCTGGAGGTGCGCAAGCTTTCGCGTACAAGGTCTCTTCGGGTGGGAAAACGGCTTTCTGCATTGATGATGGCGTCGGCTCCTCAACCCAAGCTCTCTACCACGGCTTCGCTATCCGTTCGATGGCAAGGTGGTGTCTCGACCTATAGCGGAATCCCCTGAGTAGACAAAAAACTCTCCAAACTACTTGACATTTGCGAAAAGTCCACACTTGCCGTGCTATACTCATTTCGCGCAACCCCCTTTTTAAAAGGTAAATGTTGTCGTCAATTACCCGGTTTTTCCGTGGTTTTGATCTTGGTCGGGTGTAGTGTGGTAACTGCACCCGCCACAAAAAATAAAATTTTTTTCACAGCTCGCATGATTGCGGGCTGATTTTGTGTACAATGAAACGCTTTGTCGTCTTACCACTCTCGTAAGAGACTCTCGAAAGAGAAAGGCTTCAAGCAAGATCAAAACACAGGCCAGTTGTGAAAACACTGGCCACCTAATCATGAAAAACCTACTTATGGCATGCGCTTTTATCTGCGCCGCCTCTATTTCGTCGGCCGATCCCATCTCGCGGTTCACCATCACCGTGCAGAAGGGAACCTATGACTGCACCATCTCCATGAACGGAACCCCTTCGTTTAACACGAACATCCGCTTATGGGGAGATTCGAGTCGCTACTCGTACAACTACAATCCAGCGTATCCGACCTATTGCCAAGCGACAATCGTCGGATCAAGGATTCAATTCCGGTTCACGGTTCTTAACCTCCCAGTTGGGCGAAAGTACCAACTTTGGGGACGCAACAACTACACAAATGTGTACGCATCCTCCGGATGGTCGCCGGTGTATCAGTCGAACACGACGTTCGATTTTGGAATCCTCAATCTTTAGGGCGAGAATTCCAGGGCGTAACTGGAAGCGAAACGGTGGCAAGTCTAAGCACTTGCCGCCGTTTTAGGTTTTAGGAGGTCGCAAGGTATTAAGTCGAAGCATTTTCCGCAATAGTCTGAGCCGAAAATGCTCGATGCAGTTGCTCCGCCGCCAGCCGCATTCCGTCGTCGAGTACGTGGCCGTAGAGGTTTGATGTCAAGCCTACTTGAGAGTGCCCCAGGAAGCGACTCACTACATGCAGGTTCAAACCCGACATCAGCATGAATGTTGCCGCTGAGTGACGTAGGGAATGTAATCCTGTGATCGGAAGTCCCGCTCGCTCCAAAATGACATGAAAGTGCTCGTTCACGTACTTGGGGTCGAACGGGCGACCTTCAGGATTGGTGAACACGACGTTAAGCGGATTGGTGTCAGGTTTCGAATCGAGGAGTTCTCGCTCTGCGACGATGGATTGCAACGAGTGGCCGAAGAGCGGCATCATGCGGCGGCTCTTGTCGGTTTTGAGCGGCACGAGCGTGAGCTTGGAATCGATCCGCTGGATTTGGTGCTGAAGGAACACGCACTTGGTTTCGAGGTTGACACAATCCCAGGTCAAGCCTCGCGCCTCACCCGAACGCATGCCGGTTGCCAAGGTGAACTTGACGAGGTTCTCAATAGGAGAGCCGACGAGATGTTCAAGCAGTTTCCCGACCTGCTCAGCGGTGAAGTAGACCTTTGGCTTCGTGACGACCTTCCTCGGCGTCGTCTTGAGGATCGGGTTCTCCCGCATGTAGCCGAACTTCACGGCGAGGTTGAAGGCGTTGCGGAGGGTACGCCGAACGCCATCAAGCGTGTTCGACGTTGCGCCAGTCCCTTCGAGATTGTTGAACATGCCGTCGATATTCCTTGGAGTGATTTTGTCTAGCGGCATCCGCCCGAGATGCGGCCTGGCTTTGTCCGACATGATTTGGTACGTCTCGTAGGTCTTGTATGCGCGCTTCGGCTTCACTTCCGTCTCTAGCCATTCATTGAGCCATGTATCGACTAGGTACTTGCCATTGGCACTGAGAGACTTGCCTTGCTCTTTGAGGCTGGTCATGCGGCGGACGGCGGTTTGCGCTTCGGTCTTCGTCTTGAACCGCGCCTGTTTGTACTTCGGTCTGCCGCTCTCGTGGTAGCCGTCATGCACTTGGGCGATCCACTTGCCGTCGCGCTCGAAAATACTGCCACCTCCCTTGTCTCTCCTCGTTTTCGTTGCCATTCTCTTACTCTCATTGTACTGCGATTTCTTGTGTTTAAACTGCGGAAATTCGCAGTTCAACTGCAGTTTATTGACGCGACAATAGCGGACGATAGTGGCAAAATCTTCAATATTTGAACTTAGAAATAGCCTGGCCTTGACGGTAGTAGACGATAGGAAACTAAGTACCACCTACTTTGCAAGCAGAGGGTCAGGGGTTCGAATCCCCTTGCCTCCACCAAACTTTTCTTTAGGTTCATTTCAACCTACCTTTTTCTCTTCTGTAGTCCATTGTTTTGGCCTACAATCAGTAGACACCTGGTTCCAGAGTTTGTCCATCCATCGTTCCAACTGATCCATTTTAGGGTGAATATATCTGTCGGTTACGGACTTCGCGCTGTGTCCGGCAAGAGCCATGACGACCGACCGTGGAGCTTCCAATTCAGCTTCCATAATTGTCGTAAAGGTATGGCGTAGTTCATGAGGACTGATTTTCTTAACCTTTGCTCTTTCGCAAGCAATGTGAAGCTCTCGTAGAACATTTTTAGGAAAGAGATACCCGCCTTTGGTATTCGAGACAACCCAAATGTCTGATATCTGGTTGCACTCTAACGCTTGGCGAAGTCCTTCTGGGAGAGGGATGCTTCGATAGCTTGTGGCAGTCTTAAGGTCCGTCTTATAATTGGCACCACCGGGCAAGTGCTCGACTTGTCCCTCAACGCTTAGAATTCCGTTTTTGATTGAGGACCGCATAACTCCAAGAGCTTCTCCGCGTCGTAATCCACAGCAACCCGCAAGGATCACGAATGGTTTTATGAGGTCGTGGGAAGCATTGATCAGAGCCCGAAGTTCGTCAACAGTAAGAGCTTCTTTGTCTGGAGCCTTAAGCTTTGGCAAGCGAATTGAACGAAGAGGATTCTTTTGAACCTTCTCGTCGTATTCAGCCAAGTTCATAACCGCGCCGAAAATGTTCTTTACAAGTTGGAGGGTCTTTGGGGCAAGTGTTCGGCCAAGCTTATTGAAGTGGTTTTGAACGTCAGCTCTACAAATGTCGCATACGTCGCGGTGCCCGAATTCTGGCAGGACGTGAGTCTCCATTGCCCAAGCTATTTGTCTTAAATAGTTTCCAGAAAGGTGAGCGACCGATGGAAGGTAAGCGTAAAGGTAATAGCCGTGGAGAGTGGAGTCTTCATTGATCCCGAACGACCTATACGCCAGCTCTGAGGCTTCTGCCATTGTGCTTCCGTAAAAATTCTTCCGAATTCCCTTTATAGGATCGACTCCCTTCGCTGCGTAGAGCCCCGGACGCCCTTTTACTTCGTGTGCCTTTGGTTTTTTGATTGATTTCATGGTTCATTTCACTTTTCCGTTCTCCTTCCAAGTCCTTAACAGCCTTGCGGAGATCGTCGTATGTATACCAACCCTTTCTCAGGCTTCGAATGATCTTTCGAGCGTGAAGCTCTTCGAACATACTCTCAGAGCATCCAAGGAACCGAATCGCTTCTTCTCGGTTGCAGCCGATTGGTTCAACCTGGGGACGATTCGCTTGAAGCATTGCCGCCACCATGCTCTGAAGAAATTCAGGCATGAAAAAGCCCACATCCTGTGGGCTAATGTTGGTGGCTTCTGGACCGGGAGTCGAAACCCCCTCGGCCTGAAATGGCAAAGGCGAAGAGTCTTCTCTTCGCCTTATAAGTTGGGTTTCGAGCCCCAGCCTTGTAACGGCTGTGCTCATTATCTATATTATCGTGTTCCCAAACTTGATTCTGTCAACCCCCCAGAGCAGAGAAAATCGAAAATTATTCGATTTCTTCACCCAAGTCGATTACATCTGACAAGGAACGTCCCAGGTGAAAATGTGCTTCCTTTCCTGGTTGCTCTCCTTTTCCATAGTGCTCAGCATTTGCTATTTGGCAAAGAATTATAAAGGCACCTCTTAACAGCCGGAGAGATTCCAAAGCGAGATTCAGAAGGTCAAGCTCTTCATCAGTTTTGCCATTGGGTTTGCGAACTTTCAGATACTTTGCGTATCCCGTGACTTCCCCTACGTCATGAACAAAGAGGTCCCGGAGACTTTTTAGAGGGCCGTCCTCAACGTCCCATGCAAGGTGTATGTCATACAGTCCGAATAGTGGACTCCCAAATTCTAACCTTTGGTGAATATCCTCCCGAAGACCAAGCTTCCTGTCTCTGTTTTTATACCAAATATTGTTAAAACTAAGGTCTCGACCAGGATTTTGAGCTGGCAGCTCGATGAGGATTTCCATAACCTTTGCAACCTTTTCAAGAGCGTCAATATTGGTGCGAACCACAGATTTAATCAATCCGGGCCGAAGACCAAATTCGTTCAAGGAGGGCTTGGTTACATAGTCTGTCAAAGCACTGTAAACCACTTGCGGTCGCGAATCGCGCATATATTGAAAAAGTAAGAATCTGCTTAGTGAAAAATCTTCTTTGATCGTATTGAGAAGATTCATCAACCGTTGCTGTTCCTTGAGAGTACGTTTGCCTGTAGCTTCTGGAAAAGCTTCGTCACGGGAAGTGTTGGGACATGCCAGGGGCCTAGGTGCTACGGTTAACAATAGTCCAAATGAATTAATTTGCTTAAGGTGTTTAGCGGGTTCATACCCTTTATGGCCATCATCTCTGGCGGTGATTCGTTTTTGAATTTCCTCTTCGTCAACCCCTTGAGCTTTCCACCAAACGAGTACTTCATCTAGACTTTTTGAGGCAGCTACATATACTTGTGGACCCCAATATTGGACAAGCTGGTTTTCCCTTGAAAGTGCGTACTTGAAGGATAAATAAGCTTCATCTAAAAGCAATGTGCAATGGCGGGGAAAGTACCGTGCAAATTTTAAACAGCCTTGGCCGTAAGAAACGAGGGCGGCCATATTATCTGGATCAATTTGAATTGCTGTCCACCAACGATGCATTGCCTCGGCAGTTCTACCAACGTGACTAAGGCAGTTTCCATAATTACATAGGAAAGCTGACTCAAATTTAGGGTCATGCTCTACGTCCAATGTACTAAGTCGATAAAGGAGTTCACGCTCCTTCTTCCAAGCCGATCTAGCTTCAGATCGGAACTGTTCAATTATTTCAGGAATCGGATTCGTTGCACCTTCTGGTGGCGTTAAGTTTGGCTGTGCTTCATAAGCCGATTTCAGCAAATTCATCTTGTTCCGGTAATAATCACCGAGCCCCTGGTGGATGTTTGACTGACAATAGAGGCACCTTGCGTGTAAGTCAAGGTTCTTTTCTTCGATGGACCATTCCAAGAGCGATTCCCAACCCACAGTCGCTTTGGAAAGTGCCTCTACATCACAGAGGTCAATGGCGTAGTCCGCGAATTGTTCGAGGATGGAAATTTGCTCGTACAGCTTAGTTGGATCAGGATCAGACAACGACACCCAGAGAGAAGAGAAGACTTCTTTTGGTGGTTTAGGCATTTGTTCTGCTTGGCTCATTTACCGACCAGAATATCTGATCGTTAGAAATTTCGGTCATCGTGGACACTCGCTTTTATGAATTGAGGTGCAAAGTAGCCTTAGTAAAAAAATCTAAAGGATTGAGTTCAAGAACCTTTAAGATGTCAAGCAGCTCGATGAAATCTAGGCGACGAGTTGAACTCTCGATCTGGGAAATTCTAGGTTGGGGCCAACCAAGCCTTCGAGCCAATTCGCCTTGCGTTACATTCTTTGACTCCCGCTCTTTGCGGAGAAGTTGAATGAACTTCCAATATTCTTCCCTTTGAAGAGAAGCAACCGATTCTTTGCCCAACGACAACAGCTTGCATATGTGGTCGCATACTAAGTTAATATATAGCTATGACCTGGATCGCTATGCTTGCATTTTGCCAGATGACGCCCGCAAAGGCAGAAGTTCCCCCAAAACTTCAAAAGTCGGGGCTAGTTTTCGATGCTGGAGGAAGCGGGGAATTTGAAAAGCAGTCGTTCGAATTTCGACCGTCAAACAGAGAAGGCGTCACACTCGTAACGCGAACCGTTCATTCCTCGCCAAATGACGCCGAATTTGATGTTGTTCAGGCTGTCCAGGAACTGCAAGTCGAGAGAAGCAATATTAAGAGTGTCCTGCTCATCTCGGGTTCTATGAGGGGCGAAGTTCCGTGGCCAAGACAATTCGTGGTGCTTAAGTTTGCTTCTCCAAGAAAGATCAGCTCCGGTACTGAGACCCGAAAGAGCAAGGTGAGAATTTGCGAAATTGACACTTCGCTGAACTCGACGGATTCAAGCCCATATAAATCGCTTGAAACTCTAACCACTCATGACGCAAGAATAGGCTTCTCTGCTTTAGATGATGCAAATCGCTTTTTGAAATCTGTCCAACTATGGGCGCAAGCTTCAATTTCGAGATATTCGGCGATGAAAGGCAACGTTTTCACCTTTGGAAGTGTCTTGAGCGAAGAACAAATCGAGGACATGTCGCAAAAGCCCAAGTTTCACAAGCAAAACTGTCGAGAGCTTTCCAAGGATTTAGAGTTCGTAAAACTAGAACTTGAGAGCTCGCAATCCAAAATTAAGTTCCTAGGTGGTGCGGTTAACCCGACTTTTGGAAGGTCCAATTTTTATAGATATATGGATATTTTTGATCAGAAAAAGAAAGTTATTGAGCATCCAAATGGCTTTTCAATTCCCCTCATAACTGCTCTCGACATGGGATTAGAAGAGTGCGAGAAATGTAAGCCTCTCAGTTCACGAGCAAAGAGCAAAGGTTCTAAAAAGAGAAAGTGAAACGTAAGACTTGCCATTAAATGGCTCTTTCTGACCTGAGAAATGGCAAAAGACTAATAGGCTTTTTTGAAGTTCTCAATACTCTTTCTGAGAGTCTCTCCCAATGACTCCCAAAGAGTGTCAAAAAACGTGAGTGCTATGTAGCTACACCTACAGTCTTTTGACAGTTGTGCTCATAAAAGCCTGGAAAGCCCTTGCTCCGTCACCGTAGAGAGAAAATCCACGTTTTCCTGAATCTTTGAACCTTCTTTGTCTACCTCCATACTTGCGACTTTGCTTCCTTCGCTCAGATTGTGCAAGCTTCTTTAGAAGCCTGATTGGCTCAGCCAGTTCCTTGGCTGTTCCCTCGATTGTCTGAATAGGTTCAACTTTGCCACGATACTTGCCAAAAGCGGCCCATGTTCTGACTGGCAAGGGGGCTTCTTTTTGTTTCTCTTTCGACATATACGCTGCTAGAGTTTCAGTATCATAGATTGGCGTAGATCGAACTCCACGAAGCATGAAGAAAATGTCGTTGCAGTTCTGTTCCGATGCTCGGCACCAAATTTCAAACATGTCGTCTTTAGTCATCCTTGTATCAATCGCCAAATGGTAGTGATGCAAACTACGGGATTCATGATTCTCCGCAACTATGAGTCCAGAAATTTTTCGCTTTGTTAGTGCTCGAATCAACTTTGAGCGGTGACGCTTTAAATCTTCAGTTGATGCCGGAGCAATTAACGTTGGATATGTTAAGGTGACAAATGTCTCAAGGCCAGAAACATTGTTCAGTTTGAACATGAGATTCCTTTGGCTTGCTTTTGAATACTGAGAAGACTTGCTTCTTGGCTTTCGTGTCAGATAGCTTAAGGAACGTTCTCCTCCGATCACTGATTTGGTGACCTTTACGGCATTTCGGTACGTTTCAATCCTTGAAGGTCTCTTACTGTGAGCCTCCTTTCCATCTAATGCTAAGTGCGGTTTTCTTTCTTCGAGTCTGATTTCTTTTTCTCTTTTCATTTTCTAATTCGTTCATTTGTCGTGGTTTATTACTTTAACCAAGAAAGGCTAAAGCCGATGGCAAGGACATGCCCTTCGCGCCAAACAGCAGTGCAAGTTTTTACGGGTTTCCCGAGTTTGCCAAAAATCCCTGGGGCTTTTTTGAAGGGGTATGTACCAGTTTTTGAGGTACCCCCCAAGTCTTGCCACTGAGTCTGAATGCTGCCAAGTGTTTATACTGATAAGAAACATTATCTGCAATTCGAAGTTATACTTGTTCATGTATGGTCTCTTCATCTTTGGTCGGTGCCTCTCCTTCTCTTCAGAGCGGAGCGACTAATGACGATCACCTGATAAAGCTATGGCTTCATCAGAAGAGCGTCCATACTCAACGCGCCTATCTAGCCGACGTTGAGCGATTTCGGGCTTTCGCCCAGAAAACGTTGAGCTTGGTTACCGTTTCAGATATCCAAGCGTTTGAAGTTTCAAATGAGACATTGGCTGCTTCTTCAAGAGCCCGAGTCCTTTCGTCTGTAAAGTCTCTCCTAGCGTTTGCTCATCGAATTGGATACATTCCGTTCAATGTGGGAGCAGTTATTCAACTTCCCAAAGTCAAGAATGAGCTTGCCAATCGGCTCATGGAGGAGCGTGAAGTCATTCTTATGATCGAGCTAGAACAATCAAATCGTAATAAGGCGATTTTGGAAGTCCTCTACTATGGCGGTTGTCGAATTTCCGAGGTGGTTGGCCTTTCTTGGAAAGACCTTCAGCCAAACAAAGATTCAGGACAGATCACGGTCTTTGGTAAAGGCGGCAAAACGCGCGTTATTCGGCTCCCTGAGCGCGTTTACAAGCGGTTGCTGTCTCTTCGTGAGCAAGAGTGCTCCAGTGGTCCAATCTTCGCTTCACGGCTCAAAAAGCAAATCTCTCCCGAGATGGTTCACCATGTCGTAGCCAAGGCTGCGAAGAGAGCCGGGATTGACCGAAATGTCTCAGCTCACTGGTTGCGCCATGCTCATGCTTCTCACAGCCTAGACAATGGTGCTCCTATTCATCTGGTCCAAGCAACTCTTGGTCATGCCAGCCTTACGACAACCTCGCGCTATGTTCACGCAAAGCCAAATGAAAGCTCCGGGATGTTTTTGAAATCCTAAGTAACTCTGCTGTCAAACTCGGTTACTACTTTCTCATACGCTTTCAAGAAGCGGTAAAACCATTTGTCATTTGTTGCCGCTGTAGCTGGATATTCACAAAGCAAACGTCCGACACTCAGACCCTTTCTTGAACCCACTGGAACTGTGAGTGCCCCTAGAATCTTAGAGAACTCACCGCTTGCTTTCGCTCCACTGTGAGCCACCCTATTTCGTACCTTGTGGGCATGCGTAAGGTGCAGATAGGTCGTAGCTCCAACAATTTGCTGGATTCTGGCGAAATAGCCAACTTTTCCAAAGAGATGCTCGGCACGATTTGAGAGCATATTCGGAGAACCCCAACCCATGAATCCTGTCAGGCCTTTGTCCGAACTGCCTAATATGTATCTTGCCTTTCCAGGTTGGACCTCATACTTCAGTCTCACTTCGTATAAAAGGGCCTCAGCACAAAAGTCTTCAAACTTCGCAGCGACTTCGAAAAATATGAACGCTGCCAAATCGCGTTTATCCGAATTCGCAAAAGGTGAATATGTTCCAGCAGCCGCAGTTCCACCATTTAGAACAGCGCGGTCATACAAGACTCTCGCTCTACTGAGCGAAAGTTTCATATCGTCCACAATGCGACGCTTGACCTTTGGAGAGATCGCCAAGTCATGAGAGTACCATTCGTACTTGGTCCTTGCGGTAGTCCATCTGTAGGACATTTTCTCCGTTGAACCTGGAGATTAGTCCCGCTCAAGGCGGAATTTCTACCTGTTTGCAGACTAAAACTAGTTGGTAGACTCCCTTAGCCTCCACCAAACTAAAAGAGGATATCGATGCGATGAGCTCGATATCCTCTTTTAGTTTGGCTTGCAGTGAGTGAGTGAGAACTCACTTGGGCTCGTTAGTGAAGCGCCGCGTCATGTAAGGCGAAATCCCGACGATGATACAATGAAGCGGTATCCCCTTGCCTCCACCAAACCTCTAAATGTCCGTACCGGACACATCGGTTACGCTTCTATGTCGTCCGAATGGTCTTTGGGTTACGCGCATCACTCGACTCGGCCCAAGGGGAAATGGATATGTAGTGTGCCTGGACTTGTCCGCGCTTCGGTTGCCAATACTTGTCTCGCCAACCAGCCATGAACGAACTTTTCAATAAGTTGTTTAGGCAAAAGAAAAAACTAGCGCTGCCCTTCGGGCCGCTGATGGAAGGGATAACCCAATCCCAGCCCTGCGCCGTTTAGCGGCTAAGGCTGGGCTGACTTATGACGCCCTGACAGGGCTAACGAGTGAAGGAGAAGTGCAGATGGTGGGGGCTTTGAACTTGTGGATTGAGTGGATTTGGGAGAACCGCGGGCATTCCCATCATCCAAAAGTCAGGATTTTTATGGCCAGTTCGTTATTGGCGCACGCGTTGGCGACCTCCGAGAAGTTTCTGGCTTCAATACTGCTGCGCTGAAATACGAGATGAGTTGTCATTCTTCGCGCCTCAGTTCGCCGTAGGAGCAATATGTATCAATGCTTCCCCGCATCTTGCCTAGCATATAAATTGGATGGCAGGCCCATCGGCTGTCCTGTGCTGGATTGTCCGTCACGCACTCGTCACGCTCGCGTTGTAACCTCACATCACCTACAAGTTAGGAGGAAAGATGAAATTACGACTTGGATTGATCAGCCTGGCAGCGCTTGTGTCGGCTTTCGCAAACGCGGATATTAATTGGCATTTAGAGAGTACTTACACTTACTCGATCACTGGGAACCTTGGACAGGCGGTTCTCAGAGACGTCGAAGAAGTTATGCAAGGTGGCACCGTCGACAACTCGTACGGATGGGGCGTCAGCAGCAGCTTTGCCGGAGGCAACAGCGGAACGACCACACTCTCGATGGACACCTATCCGTTTTTCGGAACGAACTCGGCCGAGCCTGTTCTTCAGCAATCATTGCTCTTCGGCGTACTCGATACATTGCCGACCGACGGACAGACCCAAAAGCATTTGGTTATCTTCATGGATCCGCTCGCGGCCGCTCGAACATCAGGAGTCTCTTTTGGCACCATTTTCGGTACTTCGGTACAAGGCAATCCGCTGACCGAGGAACAGATTATCTTCGCAACCGAGCAGGTTCACCGCGACGATCTGAGCGATGAAGAAAAGGTTGGCTACTATGACCAACTCGATCTTTTTCGCAATGAGATGACCCAGCACGCAAACTTGGGAGTCAACGGCACCGAAGGTTCGGCTTGGTTTGCTCCCGGCGCGTTCAGCATCGTCACCTTTTCCGATGGACAAATCATTGGCAGTGGCACGAATTCGTTCCAAACCAATGTTCAAACCGTTCCCGAACCAGCCTCAATGGCGGCGCTGGGCATCGGCGCACTGACGCTCTTAAAGCGACGAAAACGAAAATAACACATCTAAACCTTAAAAATTGACTTTGTTCTCAGCCCGTTTGAGTATAGTTAAGTAAGTGCTTAACTATACTCTGCCGCTGGATGACATGTTCCACTGCCTCGCCGATCCGACTCGGCGGGCGATGGTCGAGCGGCTGGCAAGAGGGAATGCGACGGTAAAGCAGCTTGCTGAACCGTTCTCAATGTCGCTTCCAGCCATCATGCAGCATCTCCAAGCGCTCGAAGCGTCGAGCCTGGTGGTCTCCCAAAAAACTGGACGGGTGCGAACGTGCTCATTGAATCGTGAAACGTTCGTCAAAGCCGAGGCATGGTTCGTCGATCGGCGAAAAACGTGGGAATCAATGCTGGACCGGATGGTAGAGATCGCCGAAGCACAGGAAACTCAGCATGGTCAATCATAGTTCATTTGTTCTGACTCGACAGGTTCGAGCCAGTGTGGCAACCGCTTATAAAACTTGGTCCGACGTGGCCCTGAAGAGCCAATGGTTCGTTGGTCCCCAAGGTCGATGGACGCTTTTGGAGCGCTCATTCGACTTTCGCGTTGGCGGCAAGGAGACTTGTCGGGGAGGTTTTGCCGAGGGCGGCACATCCTATTTCGACTCCACCTACCTCGACATTGTCCCAAACGAACGAATCGTGTATGTCTACCGGATGTCCGTGGATGATGAGATTATTTCCGTCTCACTTTCGACGGTAGAGTTCATTGCCAACGAAGCGGGATGCGAAGTGAAATATACAGAACAGGCGGCCTACTATCAGTCGGAATATGGCCACGAAAGTCGATTTACAGGAACGGAAATGTTAATGGATCAAATGAAAGCAGCAGTGGAGGTAAACGCATGAGCGATGTCCTCGGAATGGCAATTGGCGAAATGGAGCAAGTGAAATCGCTCTTTCTTCGTTCTCTCGAAAAAACGCCCGACGATAAGTTGGACTGGTCTCCTTCGTCAACGGCACGAACCCCGTTGCAATTGGTGGCGCATTCGGCTTATTCGCTTGGGTTCATCCGCGAAATGTTGGCGGGCACTCCTTATGGCGCGGCGACGACCGAACAAGCCGATCGAGAATTTCTCGAAATGGATTCGGGGGTTCACACCCGTGAAGAAGCGGTCAATCTCTTCACCGAGAAGTGCGATGCGATGATCGACTATCTTAAGGGCCTGTCGGTGGATGACCTGGCCCGAATGGTGGACCTCCCATTTAAGATGGGGCAAGCTCCGATGAGCTATATGGTATCGATTCCTGCGCTCCACACTCGAACTCATTTATCGCAGTTAGAGTACGTGCAGACCATCTACGGCGACCGAACCTGGTAAACGATCGAATAGGGAGGCTTTGCTTTGGCGAGCTTCCCTGGTTTTCAATTCGCCTTCTTCGGCGATCGTTGACAATTCCTTTGTGATAATAACCACCCGTTAATACTCGCTTGGCTTAAAATAAGAACTCTATGGTCACACGACGGGACTTCCTTAAAACCGCATCGGCGCTTGGTTCTTCGGCATTGGTTTGGAGCGCAGTTCCCGAGGCGATCACTCGGGCGTTTGCGATTGATCCAGAGGAAGGTTCAACATTTCTCGATGCGGAACATGTGGTGATCCTCATGCAAGAGAATCGGTCGTTCGACCATGCCTTCGGGGCTCTCCGAGGAGTTCGTGGCTTTCGAGACCCGCGAATCCATAAGATGCCATCTGGTTTGGCCGCATGGTTCCAGCCAGACTCGGATGGGCAGATCGTGCCGCCATTTCGACTTGATATGGACGGATCGAACGTTACTTGGATCGGTGGAACGCCGCACTCGTGGACGGACCAAGTGGATGCCCGGAACCATGGGCGGTACGATAACTGGCTTGCGGCCAAACGACGTGGCGATAAGTTCCCAATGACGATGGGCTTCTTCACTCGCGAAGATATTCCGTTCTATTACACACTGGCCGATGCTTTTACAATTTGCGATCAAGCGTTCTGTTCGTCGCTGACGGGCACGACTCCCAACCGCCTTCACCTGTGGACAGGAACGATCCGCGAAAGCGCCAACCATCCGGCTCGGGTGCAAAATGGCGATACGGATTATGATGCAGAGGCGGCATGGACCACGTTCCCTGAGCGTCTTGAAGACGCCAATGTTTCGTGGAAGATTTACCAAAACGAAATCTCGCTCGACAGTGGACTCGAGGGCGAACATGACGCTTGGCTGTCAAACTTCACCGACAACCCGATCGAGTGGTTTTCGCAATATCGCGTTCGCTTTTCGAAGACGCGACGCGCTCGCGTTGCGAAACTGATCCCTGATCTTGAAAAGAAAAAAGTTGAGATTAACGATCAACTTAAGGCCGCGACAGGAGCAGAACACGAGAAGCTGCAAAAGCAACTCAAGGACCTCACTGATTACCTCGAGTCACTTCGCGATGAGCAGTCTAAGTACACAGATGCAGCATGGGAGGCTCTGACGCCGCGCGAAAGAGCGCTTCATGAGAAAGCCTTTGCCGATAACCGGCGCGATTCTCATTACCGCGAACTCGTCAAGCACACGTACGATGACAACGGTAAGACCCGAGAGATTAGCGTTCCGAAAGGTGATGTGTTGGCTCAATTCCGATGGGATGTCGAGAACGGGCACTTGCCCGCCGTTTCCTGGTTGGTCGCGCCCGAGCACTTCTCGGATCACCCGGGTTCGGCTTGGTTTGGCGCTTGGTATCTCAGCGAAGCGATGAATATCCTCACCGCTAATCCCGAAGTTTGGAAGAAAACGATTTTCATTCTTTGCTACGATGAAAATGACGGATACTTCGACCACGTGCCGCCGTTTATCGCGCCGCACCCTGGGCGTCCCGAAACAGGAATGACTTCTGAGGGGATCGACACGAGTTTGGATGTTTCAAAGGATCACGGTCGTGACCATTCGATCGGCTTGGGCTATCGATGCCCACTCGTGATTGCCTCACCGTGGACTCGCGGGGGCAATGTCAATTCGCAGGTTTGCGATCACACGTCGATCATTATGCTCATTGAAACCTGGCTCAATGGCAAAGGCAAGTCGGTCAAAGAATCGAACATCAGCGATTGGCGGCGAACTGTTTGTGGCGACCTCACCTCGAACTTCCGTCCATACAAGGGCGAAAAACTCACGCTGCCTGAGTATTTGAACCGTGACTCTTACATCGAACGAATTCACAAGGCGAGTTTCAAAGAGAAGCCGACCCCAGCCAAGAAAATCGATCCTGCCCACACGACGACTTTTGACGTTAAGGCATTTCAAGAGAAGGGAACTCGGCCCGCATGTCCAATTCCTTATGAACTCGAAGCCAGCATCGCATTGTCGGATCAAGGTGCTCAAATCAAGCTATCGGCGGGTAATTCTAGATTCAAAAAGCTAGCGGCCGGTGGGGCCTTCAACGTCTATTCCTATGAGCCTGAATTTGTCTGTCGAGCCTACGCCGTGACTCCTGGCGATTCGATCACGGACACCTTGCCGGCGGGAGAAACGTGCCACGTGCGAATCGATGGCCCGAATGGATTTATGCGTGAACTGAATGCTGGAAAGCGTGCCGCATTCTCGGCTAGTGCCCAAAGTAAAGGTTCTGACTTGATTTTGACGCTGCAAAACCTGTCTCAGAGCGTCATCGAAATCTCGTTGCGAGACGAGTCGTACGGACGAAAGCCGGAGTCGATCAAGCTGAGCAAAGGTGAAGCGAAGAAAGTAACGATTTCGACCAAGTCTAGCCAGCATTGGTACGACCTCACAGCAAGCGATGGCCAAACCCGCTACCGATTCGCTGGGCGGATCGAGGATGGGACCTGGACGACCTCCGATCCGGCGATGGCTTAGCCTCGCCGGATGTTCTTGATTTCGATGGGGGGCGTCAGCGATTGGTCTTTCGCAGGTTGCTGCTGGATCTTGTGCACAATCTCCATCCCTTTGATCACGTGACCAAACGCGGCAAATCCCTGTCCGTCGGGATTGCGTTTGCCGCCAAAGTCGAGTGAGGGTTGGTCGCCGATGCAGATGAAGAAGTCTGAAGTCGCGGTATCGGCTCCATCGCGGGCCATCGAAATCGTTCCGTCAAGGTGGAGAAGGCCAGTCTTGTTTGTCCGTTCGAGTTTGATGGGAGGATAGTCCAGTTTTTCAGATTTGGGATTCACTCCGCCTTGAATCACCTCGATTTTAACCTTCTTGTCCGGCTGATTATCCATCGTGACCGTGCGATGGAAGCGCCCGCCCTTATAATGTCCGGCATCGACGTAACGGAGAAAGTTTTTGGTCGTTTCTGGGGCTTTGATCGGCTCAAGCTCGACCGTGATGTCGCCCATGCTGGTTTCGATGATGACTTTCGGCCTGGGTGAGGCGACCACCAATGGCAGCAAAAGGGCACAGAGAATGATCCACTTCATGTGTGCATTTTAACCTGAAACGGGAATTTGGGAAACTTCTTGAAAAAATACTATACGCAGTGAGTAGTTTTGCGCGATTTTTCGTATAACTAGGTGGTAGCTTCTAACTATCTCCCGGCAACGTCGCCCAATTCCTAATGACAAACGAGTGATTCCTTGGCTGCAACTTTGACCAATTCACAACTGCTTCCCAACTTGGATATTAACTATCGATACCGATGGCTCATCCTCTTTGGATTGATGACGGCGGCGATTATGGAGGTTCTCGATACCACCATCATCAACGTCGCGCTGCCCACGATGGCAGGCAACCTCAGTGCGACCACAACCGAAGTCGCCTGGATTTCGACCGGCTATATTTTGTCGAACGTCATTGTGTTGCCGATGACGGCCTATCTCACCAGTGTCTTTGGTAGGCGCAATTACTTGGCGGCGTCGGTTCTCATCTTCATTATCTCGTCGTTTTTGTGCGGCATCAGTCACACGCTGATCGAACTTGTCATTTGGCGTATCTGCCAGGGTATCGGCGGTGCAGCGTTGCTTTCGACGGCTCAGGCGACAATCCGACAGATCTTTCCAAAGGAGCAGCAGGCGCTCGTTCAGACTGTCTTTCTGCTTGGCATCATCGTCGCTCCGACCTTAGGACCGACGCTTGGTGGCTGGATTACGGATAACTATGCGTGGAATTGGTGCTTCTTCATCAATGTTCCCATTGGCATTTTGTCCTTCTTCCTTGTCGCAAACTACTTACAAGATCCGCCGAATATGCGCGATCCGAGCCGTAAGGCGGACTGGTTTGGGATAGGATTGCTAGCTGTCGGGCTAGGGTGTCTGCAGTACGTCCTCGAAGAAGGGAACCAGGACGATTGGTTCCAGGATGAAACGATTACGAAACTGGCGATTGTTTCCGGTGCGTGTTTGATCACGATGCTTTGGTGGCAGATGTCGCCCAAAAATAAGCAGCCGGTCGTTGACTTTCGAGTTCTGAAAAATCGCGATCTTTCGTCGGCGATCCTCCTCTTTGTGGCAATGGGCTTTGGTCTTTACGGCGGTGTCTTTATCTTTCCGCTCTTTGCCCAGGGCATTCTTGGCTTTAATCCAACGGAGACGGGCCTCGCGCTCCTGCCGGGTGGCCTTGCGACGGCGGCCTCTTCAATGATCTGCGGGCGTCTTTTGGCTAAAGGCAAGATCGATCCCCGAGCGTTGATTTGTTTCGGAGTGGTGCTCTTTGTGTTCTCGATGTGGGAATTGGGTCACCTTTCGGTCCTCGCGGGCTTCGACGATGTGCGCGTTCCTCTGCTTTTTCGAGGCTTCGCGCTTGGTTTCTTGTTCGCCCCGATCAACAGTGTCGCCTATGCGAACATCGATCCACGACAAGCTCAACAGGCGTCGGGACTTATCAATCTTGCCCGTCAGTTGGGCGGTTCATTCGGCATTGCAATGTTAGGAACATTCGTCACGAACCGCTCAAATTTTCACAAAGCGATGTTGGACGAGCACTTGGTGGCCACGAGCCCTGTCGTTCAGCATCGTCTCGATATGATTGCGGGAGGTATGTCGGCAAAAGGTTTCAGCTCGGCGGCAGCGGAAAAGGCGAGTCTGTCGGTGGTCAACGGTCTGACACAACGCCAAGCGGCGATGCTGGCCTTTAACGATTCGTGGATGCTGATTTTGGTGGCGTTCGTCGTGACGGTTCCGGCGATCTTCTTACTGCGCAAGCCGAAAGCAGGTCCGCCATCGGCTGCAGCAGCAGAAGCTCACTAGGCGTGGTTGAGGAAGGTTCCTTCGCGAAGTTCCGTAAAAGCCTCTTGAAGTTCTTCCTGAGTATTCATGACAATCGGTCCGTACCAGGCGACGGGCTCTTGAAGCGGCTTTCCAGAGATCAGCAGGAACCGAATGCCTTCTTCTCCTGCCTGAACTTCGACCTCGTCTCCACTTGAAAACAAGATCAGTGTTCGATTTTCGGCTTCGGTTGGAGGGGCCGACGTTTCGAGCCACTGGACCCCTTCGGTCGGAACGGCCAACGGCTCCGAGGCATTGCTGAAATGTCCTGAACCCGCAAAGACGTAGGCGAACGCTTGGCGTCGTGTATCCATGGGCAAGACTTTACGCTTGCCAGGAGGGACAGAGACATCGAGATAAATGGGGTCGGCGGCGATGCCATCAACCGGACCTCGTTTGCCCCAAAATTCGCCACAAATCACTCGGACGTGAGTGCCATCGTCGTCAATGACGGAGGCAATTTCGTTCGATTTGATTTCTTGATAACGAGGAGCCGTCATCTTGAGCGAGGATGGCAGATTAGCCCAGAGTTGAAAGCCATGCATTTGACCGAGCTGATCGCCGCGCGGCATCTCCTGGTGGATAATCCCCCGTCCTGCCGTCATCCATTGCACTTCGCCGGGTTGAATGACACCTTCGTTGCCGAGGCTATCGGCATGTTCGACAGAGCCCGCCAATACATAGGTGATGGTTTCGATTCCTCGATGAGGGTGCCAAGGAAATCCGGCGAGATAGTCTTCGGGAATGTCGTTGCGGAAGTCGTCAAGCAACAAGAATGGGTCGAATTCCTGAGGGTTTTCAAAGCCAAAAGCACGCCGGAGATGAACTCCGGCGCCTTCAAGGGTTGGTTTGGCTTTAACGATTTTTTGAAAGGGTCGAATCGACATCGTTAGGCCATTTGAGCGGAAAGCATCCAATGGTGCTTTTCAAGGGTCTGCACGATTTGGTGCAGCAGGTCGGCGGTAACGGTGTCAACGTCTTCAATGGAAGCCATTCGCGACCGGATAAGCCCCGAAAGTTCTTGAATTTGATGACTCGCAAGTCGAAGAACCTCTTCGTCGCGAAGAAAGCCCTCGGGAACATCCGTGAGTTCCGTATCAGCGGTGACTGATTTGAGGCGTCCATTCGGGCTATGGCTGCAAGCGGTCATTCGCTCGGCAACCGTGTCGACCGCTTCGAGAACGTCGGCATAGATTTCGTCGAGTTGAAGGTGGATCGATCGAAAATGAGGTCCTACTACATTCCAATGCAACTGCTTCACCGTCAAACTGAACGCGATCAGATCGGTCAGGACAGGTTGCAACACCTTTCCGTTTTCTTCGCGTTGGGCGTCGCTGACGACGGCAAATGAACGTTCGATGAGGTCTTTCGGTGACTTCGACATAAATTTCTCCTACTCGTAATCTTACGTAGTTGTGTGACAAAAGTGTGAAATTAGGACGAATTCCCTTGTGAATTCTTAATCGCATTTCGTTTATGCTTGTGGATGTGAGCGAGATTGCGGATTCGATTTTGTCAAGGTTGGCAACGAGAGCCTTAGCTCCACGTCCAAAAGTTCATCAAGAAGGCGCTTTACTCATCATCGAGTCTGATTGGCGCACTGCTGCCCTCACGCTCGGGGGACGAAAGCGCCGCGTGAGCATCGATGCGCGAAATCGAATTTTGAGAATCCAGGACCGAACCTTTTGGGCCATTACTAAGAACCAGGTCATCGCCTTCGATCGGGTGAAAGAAATCATCTACGCCTATTCCGACATAATGGATAGCAATTGGATTTCGCACACCGAAGAGGACCTTTATCGAGTTGGATTGTGGCTCGTCGACGGAAAGGAAATCATTCTCTTTCGTTTTTACGGGCAGGGCGAGTTTGTCAATAATTCGATCTTTCCCGACTGGATGTATTTAGAGGAAATCATCCCCGGTAAGGTGGTCACTCACGATATGGAACACCATTCGATCTCCTTGGCCGACATGCTCTCAACGGTGATTGGTGTTCCAATTGGAAGCGGACCGCTTTAGGCTTTACTAGATATCGAGCACCCCTCCGTCACGCCTACCAAAGGCTCCATACTTCAGGGAATTAGCCGGATCGGCGCGACACCTCCCCATGAGTGGAGGAGCTATCGTCTTGGAGCAGTCGATCGCTTTTTAGAATTGAGATTGGTTCGGCTGCGAAGGACGGTTCAAATGACTTTTTAAATGCCTCACTAAGTGTGGACGACAGAACAAGCTACTCCCCTGATGGGGAGTCGGTACGCGAAGCGAACCGGAGGGGTGCTTTCGTGGTAGGCCCCCGTCGGGCCTACCAAAGGCTCCATTGAGGGGAGGAGCTTCGATCATCAATCCATTTGTTCAATGAGTGACAACTCTTATACTAATCGTTCAACGTATTATAGGAAGGCTGAAGTAATCTCGGAGCATGCCCTATCGCCGCTTTCCCCTTGGCGAGTATGAATTGATCGCGATTCAAGCTCAACCGAATCGAACGATCGAAGCTGCGATGCTCTTTCCGGAAGTTTCCGAAAGCGATTTTCAGGCTGAATTTGAAATGAGCCCGCAGTACTTTGCCGGATCGGCCAGAGAATTGAGATTCGGGCAGACGATTTGTGTGATTCAAGGTCACGGACAAACGATCCTGGTCGATACGGGGATGCCGCTCGATAATCCGGTGACAACTCTCATCTCAGGTTTGTCAGAGGCAGGAATCGAACCAGATGATGTCAATTTGGTGATCCTGACTCATCGCGATCTTGATCATCTTGGCGGCAATCTTAACGAAGGAAGGCCGACCTTTGCCAACGCAAAATATGTGATGGGTCGCACCGAATATGAAGACTGTAAAGTCGATACGGTCCGGGCAAATTATGCCCCGTACATCCAGCCTCTTGAGTCTGCCGGGGTGTTCGAGGTTGTGTCGGATGATGCCGAAGTCGCGCCTGATATCCGCCTCTGGCTCACGCCTGGGCATCGCTCGGGGGTTACGAGTGTAATTGTGGGTGACGAGGCTCTTCTCGCGGCTGATGTGTGGCATTGTCCCTTTCAGGTATGGCACCCTGATTGGAAAATTAAGTTTGACGGAGATCCTGACCAGGCGGTCGAAACTCGACGAAAGGTTGTTCGTGATGCAGCCGAAAAAGGTTGGCTGGTGGCGGTGCCGCACTCGCCGGATTTTGGAACTGGAAGGATCAACCAAGCGGCCGATCGATTAACTTGGCAACCTGCCTAAAGGCGATCCTTTATACTGGTTGCCATGTACGGCGCGTTTCTCTTCGCCATAAGCGGACTTACTTCTGAGACGACTCCACTATGGGCTCCGAGGGGAATCGCGGACGATGCGGACTCGTACGTTGCGTTCCGATCCTCTTTTCGATCGTCGGGTGATTCTTGCAATCTCGATATCCTTGGGGCCGCCGAGTATCTCGTCTGGGTGGATGGCAAGCTTATCCACGACGGTCCGGCCCGGTTTGCTCGGGCGTTTCCCGAGTATCAAACGGTGCCTTTGAAGCTTGCAAAAGGCGATCATACATTGGCGGTCCAGGTTCACAATGAAGGGGTTACGACGCGAATCTTGAGCGCGATGCCCGCCTTTCTTTGGTGCCGCCTTCACTCTGGTACAGATGAAATACCCCTCGACTGGAAATGTGCAAGGATGCCTGAATATCGTCCTCGTGTTCACCGCATCAGCGATATCCTTGGCTGGATCGATTGGTGCGATACGAGGCAAGGCTGGCCCGACTGGACGGTACCAAATTTTCAGGCGACAGGTTGGAAGACCCCAGTTTCGGTCGATCCTGGAGTCGGAGCGATCACGGCCGCCAAAACGCGACCAGTGAAACTGGTTCGGCGTCTGATCGCACCGATAGCGCAGGGCAAGCTTGCGAACGCATATGGATACGATACAGATGAGCCGGCAACCAGATTCTTTCTCGACGATCTCGCGCCCAAAGGGATTCCGCCGCAAGGGGTTTGGCGACGATATGATCTTGGTCGGGTCCGACTGGGGAGGCCTAAACTCACGATCGACGCACCTGCTGGTTCGATCATCGAATATGGCATGAGCGAGCAACTCCGCCATGAGCGCGTCGCACCCTGGATCACGCTTTCGGGTTCGACGACGTGCAACTTCGACCACTTCGTAGCACGCGGAGGTCCGCAAGAATTCATGCCCTTCACGCCGAAAGGTGGGCGTTATCTCGAAGTTCACGTCAAAAGTGACGGCCCCGTTCGGTTTGTTAACGAGGAATTTCTCGAAAGGACCTATTACGACCATCGCCTAGGCGAGTTTTCTTCCGGCGATGACCTCCTCGATAAGATTTGGCGAGTTGGCGTCGAAACCGTTCAAGTTTGTTCGGACGATTCGTTGGTTGATTGTCCCACGCGTGAGCGGGGAGAATGGACAGGCGATGTGGCTTCGGTGGCAACCGACATCGCGGCCGTGGCCTTCGGCGACTTGTCGTTATCGCGTCGAGCCCTGGTTCAGGCGTCGCAAGTCGCCCGCGATGATGGTCTTGTCGCGGGTGTTGGTCCAGGTGACCCGGGATATCTTTCGACATATGCAGCTCAGTGGACGACTGCTTGCGTCCACTATTGGGAATTAACCGGCGACCGCTCATTACTCGAAGAACTCTATCGGGCAGCGCGGAAGAATATGGGGGCTTTCGAGCGTCACTTGACCGCCGATGGTTTAGATGGAGGTCTTGGTTGGGGCTTTGTCGATTGGGGATATGTCGGCAACGAAGGTCCAAGCGATATGGCGCTCAATCTACACTATATCGAGGCGCTCAGGGCGATGACTCGGTGGGATGAAATCATGGGCGACCGGGACTCGATCAGTCGCGATCAAGAGACCTTAGCGAAGATTTCGTCAATCGTTCATCGATGGCTAGAGGGTCAAGTCTCAAAGCCAGGCGGCTGGCAAAATGTTGGCTATCAACGGGCGGTTTTGGCACTTCATGCGGGGCTCGTTTCAACTGTCTCCCAAGCCGAATGTATCGCTATGATCAAGGCGCACCTTTTGTCATGCTTCCCCAATGATCCTAACGGACCGAGGCTCAGCGATCCATCGGTGAGCAATCCAAGGGTCATGACACCTTACTTTGGTCATTGGGCGATGCCCGCCTTGATTGAACATGGGGAGGCTGACTTCGTTCTGGGGCAATATCGAAAGTGCTGGGGGTGGGCGTTGAAGGATGGTCAGACGACATGGATGGAAGTCTTCGACCCGCGTTGGTCGCACTGCCACGAATGGTCCGGCTGTCCCACTTGGCAGTTGACCCGCTACTACCTGGGACTTCATGCTCGATTCGATCTTGGAAATGTTGTCGAATTTAAGCCGGTGATGAGTTCACTGAGGAAACTTTCTGGAGTTCTTCCTCTGCCGAACGGGGACCTGCTGAAGGTCGAGTGGACCCGCAGCGGACATAAAATCCATGCGCGATTTCAATCGACCAAGCCGGTGCAAATAAGAACCAATGGCAAGGCAATTAGCGTGAACGGCGATCTCCAAATCGATATCAATGAGCCATCAACCTTGTGATGGAGTGTCCAGTTTTTTGAGTTGAACCGTTTGAATCGGATAGGGAATTTCGATCCCCTCCTCTTGGAACGCACGGTGCAGTTCCTTGATAAATTGGTGTTGCACGCGATATTGTGCGTCGACCTCGACGGCCCGAAGGGTCGTAGTAAACAAGATCGCGTAAGGACCAAATTCCTTAAACCTTACGAGCGGTTGCCAAGACGTATCGCCGCCACTGACGGATTCCTGAACCTGAGTTGCGATACGGATCGCGACCGCTTCCACATGCTCGAGATCACTGCCGTAGGCGACGCCGCATGGAATGTAAATCGAGAGCGCCTCGCTGGGCAAATTAAAGTTCGTGATCGTGCTTTGGCTGAACTTATTGTTCGGAATAATGATCAAGTTATTGGCATAAAGTCGAACCTTCGTGTAACGCCATCCAACCTCCTCGATAAAGCCTTCCTGATTGTTTTCAAGTCGCACAAAATCGCCAATCTTGACCGGACGGTCGATGTTGAGGAAGAATCCAGCGAAGACGTTTGACAGGGTGTCCTGGAGGGCAATACCAATGACGATTCCGCCGATGGCGCCGCCGGCGACAAGGGGACTGGTGTTCACGCCCGCAGCCGATAGCACACAGAGTCCGCCGATGAAGAATGCGATTCCCGTGAGCAGTTTCCGAAAGAAATTGATTCGGGTTGCGGCATCGCGATAAGCCTGCCCCTCCAGTTCAGCCGCCTGTTCGATCTTCCATCGCGAGAGGATGTTGAAGATTCGGTTAATCGAAATGACCGCCAGCAGAATCCACACGATAGTGAAAGCCTTGCCGAGCATGGACCAAATAACCGTCTGCTTTTGCGTATTTGAGACTTCGAGAAAGGCGTTATAAGCTCCGGCGACGATGAGCGCCCAGATCACCGGTCCGCGGATCCTAGCGACGATCATGTCGTCCAGGGTCGATGTCGTTTTGGCGACGAGCCGACCGAGGATAGGCTTCCAAAGGGCGGCGACAATCATCGCAAAGACCAGGAAGAAAACGAAGATTCCTCCTGCGCGAATCCATTCTGAGCTGACGGCGATGATCCCAAGAGACATCAATATCATGGTTGCATATTCTTCAATTGCGAGTTGGACAGAATCGCTTAACTTACTTGTCGGTGCAATCTCTGTCAAAAATACTTTGGAACCAAACCTGGGCTCCAAAGGTTCACCTCAGACAAGGGGAAGCTATGAAGCGCATTATCTCTGGGGTTCTACTCTCGTCACTTTCGTTGTCCGCATTCGCTCAAACCATCGAGCAAGTTTATGACCCCGACACTCACGACTCTTTCAAGCTCAAGTCGTATCACACCGACACCGTGGTCAAGGGGCCGATGGTCAAGCAAAAGAGCTTGTTCGTTTATGACAATCCGGTAAACAAGCTCAGTGAGGCGTCGTATTGGTTCTCGTTGCCTCAACCGGGAGTCCTCGGTGGCTTTGCTTATTGGTATAAAAACGAATACGTGCCAGGCGTCTTGATGGACAAAAACAAAGCTTGGTTCATCTACACTGCCATTACGAGTCGCAATGAAGATCCTGGCATTATGGTGCAAACCACGCCATCCAGCTATCACGCTCAGATTTTCCCGCTAGCCATCGGCTATGACCTACGGGTTGAGCTGACGAGCCTTGGCTTTCTCGAAGACAATGCCCAAGGACTGCTGGTGCCCGAGCCGAATGTTGATCAAATCGAGGGAGATCACGGCAAATTCACGAATACGGTGAAGGTGGTTCAGCCGCAAACCAAGTATGAAGTCACGGTGGACGGCAAAAAGCGAACAGCTATCTCGAAACCGTCATCGGATTCGACGTGGCTGCAATACTATGCGCAACGGCACAAAGACGGGCACACCTACGTTGTCGGAATGATTCATACGGATCGTCCAAATGCTCCGTTCGAAATCAAAGGGTTGACGAGCGTGTATTGGGCTCTGCCGGAAAAGGGGCCTCAAGATGGTTCCGTAAAGCTTTTCATGGGTCGCCGCAACGGAGCCGGACGGATTCAGGTCGTCAGCGACACTGAGCATCGCACTGAAATTCTTAAAGGTGTCATTCATGCGAACGAGCGCGGTAACGACACAGCCAAGCTTTGGGCGCAACAGAGGCTTGTCGATCTGGGTGGTGCGAAGCCATCCGAAATCCTGAAATTCAGCATGAAGTATCAAATACCGTCATCTCAGACGGCTTTGCTGGCGGTTCCACAAGAGGAGATGAAGCTCTTTCGGAAGAAAGCCGCCGAGTATGAGCGCCAACAACGAGAAGAGGCCCGCAAACAACGCGACTGGCAAAAGAACCGAAATATGAACTGGAATAATTCGGCGGGTGGAGACCCAGAAATTCGGATCAAGATGCCTCTTGCGATTTCGGCGAAGGCGATCTTACCCGATGGACGTGAGATCATGCTAATCAAAGATAGCAAAGGCTTCTGGGGTGGCAATTTCGATATTCCTGCCGATGCAGCCGAAGGTGAATATAACGTTCGAATTGTCGGAACCAAAGTCGACGGAACGACCACCGAAGAGGTCTTGCACTACACGGTAGACCGAACCAATCCGACGGGAGAAATCTCGGTTGAGAAAGGGTTCTATATCGTTAAGCCGAGCGAGACGATCGCTCGGGCGGTCGCCGTCTTTGGCAGTGGGGAAGAGACGGACCTGATTCCGATGGGCGATGGGCGATTTGAATTGCCGACAAAGAAGGGACGGCTCATCAAAGTCGTGCTTGTGGATCAGGCGCACAATATCGGCGAGCTTCGATGGTCGCACTAGGAATCTTGATCATGGTCGGAGCCGACTCGGCTCCAACCTTGGTCCGCGATATTCCATCTGAGACATTCCCTTGTGAACGAGTTTCAGGGCTGGCCGTCGCAGGAAATAAGTGGTTGGCGGGAGGCATTCGCGGACTTTCCTTAGGGAGCCCCGACGGAACTTGGAAAAACGTAAGTAAACAGTCGGTACGTCAAGTCTTGACCAGTGGCGGCGATGCATGGGTGCTGTACGGAAATGGCTCCGTGGATAAGCTCAATATCGGTGCCGATCGCCTTTATTACGACGTTTTTCAGGGTGCGGTCAAGCGTCCCTGGGCGGCATCCATATCCCCGCTTAGGTCGGGTTTGACTTTTGGCGGACATGGCGGATGGTTTGACCGTGTCGGCACGAAGCCGGTCAAGGAAATCTATCCTGATATCCTGGGTAAACGTGAAGTCACGGCGCAATGCGTCGTCGGCTCGAATCGCTATGTCGGAACTCAGGATGGGCTCTTCCTATTTTCACCCAAGGGTAACCAACGACTTGGCTTTGGCAGTGGACTCGCCGATACCTGGATCACCGATATTGTTCAGTATGGTTCAAAAGTTCTTGTTGGTACCTATACCGGTGGCGTCTATCTTGTCGAAAATGGGAAGGCTATTCCTTTTGAAGTTCCCAATCGGGCCATTCGACATTTGCTGATTTGGAGAGGAAAACTGGTTGTAGGCTCATTGCACGGTGCCTGGATTCAACATGGGGAGTCTTGGACCTTGCTTTCGAAGATGGAGATCACGTTTCTAAGCGAAATTGATCACCAACTTGTCGTTGGCACGGTGGGGTCGGTTCGGTTCTTTAAGTAAGCCGGTCCAAGACCCCAGTACCGCAGAAGTTCGGATCGCCGAACTTGTCGATTCGGTGCCCAAATCCGTGAGCGAGTGCCATCAGCAGTCGGTTGTGGGGCACGTGATTGTATTTCAGTGATCGTCCCATCTTGAAGTCGAGGCCATTCCCGACGAGTACAAACGGAATGTCTTCGAGTGTGTGCGAATTTCCTTTTCCAAGTTCGTTGGTCCACAAGATTATCGTGTTGTCAAGCAACGAACCCGAACCATCCGGCTCTTTCGTCTCGGCGAGGCGCTTCGCAAGGTAGGCCACTTGCGAGCAATACCATTCGTTAATTTTTGTCAATTTCTCGACGGCTTCGGCGTTGGTATCGGGCTCATGCGAGAGATCATGTTGTCCCTCATTGATTCCGAGCCACGTAAATCGGGCTTGGCCCACTGAATTCGTGTACTGCAAGGTCGCAACTCGAGTGGTGTCGGCCAAAAATGAACTGACCATGAGATCGATTTGCAGCTTGCTGATCTTGGGAATATTGTCATTTTGCTTGCGGACGCCTGGCTCGATAACCGGGACCGCATGGCCAACATTGGATGTGCGCGCCGAAAGGATTTCTTGTTCCATTTGGCGCACAAGCGTCGTATGTTCGTCCAGAATTTGTCGATCTTGGGTGCCGACTTGAGCGCGGACCCGATTAAGATCGTCCTTTAAGTCATCCAGAACGCTCTTTAGCGACTCTTGATCTTTGAGTTGTCCGTAGAGCTTGTTAAACATCTGGTACGGATCGTCGATCGGCGCGACGGGCTTATTGGGACCCGAATAGCACATTCGCGTCCAAGTGTCTGCTCGCTCGGGGACCATCACACCGAACTCAAGTGAGCCAAAACGAGTACGGGTTGCGGCCTTGGATTGAAGGTAATTTGCGATTTCTTGATCGATCGAAATTCCGCTCGACCATCCGGCTGGGGTGTCCGACCCACCTTGCACGTTTCCCGGAAAGAGCTCGGTTCCGGTGAGGAGGCATCCAATGCCGCGCATATGGTTATCGCCGTCACCACGTACGCGATCCGAAACTCCCTTCAAAACGAGCGTGCGATTTTTAAAGGCTTCCAATGGAGCAAGACTACGCTTGAAAGCAAAATCGGCACCTTCGGTATCGGGCCAAAAATTTTCGGGGATGACGCCGTCAGGGCTAAAGATGATGACCAATCTTTGCTTACGCTGAGTGTAAGGAGGCACGATTAGGCTCGGCAGATTATTGACGAAGGGGATCATGGCCGCACCAAGTCCCATATCTCTTAAAAACTCTCGACGAGACCGTGCGTTGCTCATGTCATCTTCTCCTAATTCATATCTTTGGTTGTCGTGGTCACCATGATCCGGGCCATCAGCTTACGAATACTATAACGGTTTTGTGAAAACGATTGTTCGAGGTTGGGTAGCGTGTTGGTTCCGTACGCCAAAACCGGCTGCTTCACAAGGTGAAGGAATAGCTTTTCGATAAAGGCGTCGTGTGATTCGTCACTGTCGGCGAGATACTGCGCCAAGGCTTGAGGGCCGGAAAACTTGACCACATTTCCTGTCCGCGAACGGTAACTTCCCGAGTCGTCAATCGGTTTTCCGTTCTCCTGCGCACGCCATTTACCGATCGCATCATAGTTCTCTAACGTGAACCCAATGGGATTGATAATGCCGTGACATTGATTGCACATGTCTGGTTTGGTTTGAAGTGCGACACGCTCACGAGTGGTTAAGCCAGGGTGCAAGCTCGCTGGATCAGGAGCAAAAGCAGATGGTGGCGGGTTAAGAGTTTTGCCAAACAGATTGCGAACGATGAGGACTCCGCGATGAATCGGCGAACTCGTTTCGAGATACCCAAATCGAGACAGAAGATAAGGTTGGGTGATGACGCCATATCGTTTTCCGCTATCGAGTGAGACGGGTTGGAATGGCGCATTCTTCGGCAGGCTAAATCCATAAAGGGGGGCGAGGCGACCATTCAGATACACGCTCTGATTGAGCATCATGTCGCGATAGTCGGAGGTCTCTGACCAAGCCGTATTTTCTAAGTAAAGCTCTAGAGAAGATCGCAAATCCGTTGTGATGGACGCATCGAACCCAGGATAGAGCTTTGAACTCTTGGCGATTTCGGGAACATCGTCCACCTTAAGCCATCGCCAAAGAAATTCCTTTAATTTGGACCACGAACGCGGATTGGCCACCATGCGTTCGGCTTGTTGCTCGACCTGCTCGGGAGTGGTCAGCATGCCGTCGGCTGCGGCTTTTTCGAGAGCGGGATCAGGCAGGGAATCCCAAAGTCCAAACGAAAGATCGGCGGCTATGCGATAGGCATCCTTCCGACCCGTGCCTACCTCGCGATAGAGAAAACGTGGCGACATCAGCGTGAGCATGACCGAACGCTTCACGGCGGTCTCGAGGTTGGGCGATTTTTCGAACTGCTTCGTGACGTAGGTCTGTTCGAACTCTGGCGTCATCGGAACCCGAAAGGCCCGTTGGACAAATTGCCGACAGAATCGCTGCAGCTTGTCCTTGGCTTGAGCGTCTTCTTCACGCGTGCCGGCCAGTGCGTACATATTTTCTGAAACATACGTTGCGGTTTCAATCGCGGCCGATGTAGTCGCGTCTTCCCATTCTTTGTTCACGGCATTTCCGCGCTCATAGCCCATACTTCGGTCGTCGGGAGGAAACGGCGTGGTCACGACGAAGGTGGGAGCCATACCTTGGGCGAAAAGGAAACGAGTGGGAATAAACTCAACCGCTTGTTTCGGACGACGCCAAAGAAGGGTTACTTCGGCATGAGGAACTGGCTTTTCTTTCTCTTTCTTGTCGTCCTGAACACCTTGGGTCGCCTTAGCAAATTCCAGACGAATTGGATAGGCCCGGCCCCCCAGAAGGGTTATCGAAGCATGGAATTCGTTGTCGTTGCTGGACCGAATGAAAGCGTCAATGATTGGCTTTGAACCATTGATGAACAAACGGGTGGCTTGATCGGACTTGATGACGAACTCATATTCGCCCGTATCAGGAGCGAGAATACTGCCTTGCCAAACAATCGAAAAGTTTCGTGGATCGAATTGTCCGGGAACTGGACCGTCCGTTCCGAAGTCATATTGTATCGTGGGGTCTAGTCGGTCAGTCACCCGAGTTTTCTCATCGAAATTGCGGGCCTTGTAGTACTGACCCCTTAAACCTTTGGGTTTAAGGTTCGGAACCGCTTCGTGATAGTTGCCGACGAGGTCGGCAACTGCATTCCGATATTGGCTGACCGTCAGCCGAGCCAAAGACACTCGCGCCGGGCGATTCCGTTCTTGTGCGATGGGCGAGTAGAACGCATCGAACATGAACTGAGCGACTTTGTCGGCGTCAGGTGCGGGGCATTTTTTGGGTCCCGGCGGCATCGATTTCTTGATGAAATTAGCAAGTTCCGGAGCAGAAAGTTTGCCGATCAAGGGTTTTGAATACCCGTCTCCGCCCTGACCCTTATCTCCGTGGCAGGGCGCACATTGATTTTTGAAAAGAGCTGCCCCATCCAAGGCCTTCGGAGCGGACTTTGTAGACTTAGTCTGCTTCTTTTGGTGAGCATCGGCCGGCAGTGCAATGCCCAACATCAGGATCAGACCTGACGCAACAAGAACCGATATCGTTCGTTTGGGACGAATGGACGCCACGGTGAGCCCTTATAGGCAGTATAACGCGAACTCACGCAGAAGGTTTAAGATTATCGTCCGCAGCGAGGGCAGACTTTGAATTGAGCGCCGTAGACGTGATGACAATACATGCAGTAGATGTCCCCATCCTTGTCGGCTTCGGGCACATCTTCCTCGTTGTAAGTCCCTTCGATGACCATTTCTCGCAGGCTTTCGAGACTGTATGGGTCGCGTGAAAAACGCTTGCGGAGACCAAGACAGATCGACGCAAGTAAAGAAAGGAAACCGATTGCCACGCAGGTTTGCATAGCTACGGGTATCGCCTTAAATCCAATGCCGAGCAGACCAAAGGCGATCGCCAGGGCCATGAGTCGGAACCAAGGTTCGCGAACCATGTTCTTGCTATTCCTTGGCGCGGCTCGTGTTGATTTTGCGGAGCATTGCGGTGAGTTGCTGGACGTCTTCACCGAGTGGAGAAAAGAATTCATCCGCTGCGGGCCGGATGACGGTCTTGACCTCGGCGATGAGGTCTGCGCCCGCCTCGGTGAGGGCCAAAATGTGTCCCCGGCCATCGGTAGGGTGTGGATTCCGTTGAAGGAGGCCCTTGCTGACGAGGGTCTTGACGACTTGGGATGTCATGTTTTCATCGATGTCGGCGAAGCGATGAACCGCGACCTGGGTTGGTACCTCGTCGCGTTGAGTCAAGATGTTGACTGACGACAAAATTACGAATTGACAGTGAGTGATGTCAAATGGTTCGAGAATTTTTCGAATGGTCCGTTGCCAAGCGTTGGTCACCAGCCATAGTTGATAGGCTGGGCTTGCCGCCGGGTCGATATATCTTTGGGCTATTTCCGCTTGCTGAATCGATCTACTCCTTACTCACTTCGAGGAAACTATTCTCGAAGTGAGATTGAGACTTTCGAGGAAAGTCCGGCCCGAAGCTTTTCCAAGTTCGGCTGATTTGCTTCGAAGACAATTTTAACCGGAACACGCTGAACGACTTTCGTAAAGTTTCCGGTTGCGTTGTCGGGAGGCAAAAGTGCGAAGGTTGCACCGGTTCCCCGAGAAATCGAATCGACATGTCCCTTGTACGTGATACCCGGAAGCGCATCGATTTCGATTTCTACCGGTAAGCCTGGACGAATTTGCGCGAGCTGAGTTTCCTTGAAATTCGCCACAACCCACGGTTCGGTCGCCGGGATAATCGCCATCATTTGCTGACCGGGGGCGATTTGCTGACCCAGTTGGACCGTCTTCATGCTGATGTTTCCGGCTACCAGCGCTTTGATGCGGGTGCTGTCGAGATTGATGCGAGCCGTTTGCAAAGCCGCCGCTGCTTGCTTGATTTTTGCCAGGGCGCTTTCGCGATTATTTTGACTGACGCTGATCTTCTTCAGCGATGCTTGAGTTTCCTGCAGTTTGCCTTCGGCTTGCGTCTTCCGAATTTGAGCTGCCGAAATCGCTTCCTTGGCGGCGACCAAATTGCTTTGGGCTTCCTGCATTTGCGCTCGGCTGGCCGACACGCTATTTACGAAGGAGGCGAGTTGGGCTTGAGCCTGGGCGACCCCAGCTTCAGCTTCTTTGACTTGCTCTTGGGCGGTGGTCAGGTCGGCTTTCCTTTGGGTCACAAGGGCTTTGGCGGCATCAACTTGCTGCTTGGCTGCTTCGACGGCGGCCTTTGATGTTTCGGCAGAAGTTGCTCTCGAATCGGCCTCGGCAGCAGAGGTTGCGCCCTCATGATTCAGGTTCTCGGCACGTTGAGCGTCGCGAGCGGCATTTTCGCTGATGGCCTTAGCGCTAACGACATTAGCCTCAGCGGCTTTGAGCCCAGCTTCGGCGCTCGCAATTTGAGCTTTAACAGAAGTGAGTTGCTCCTTGGCGCGTCGAGCGGTTGACTTTCGTGCTTCCACGACGGCTTGTGCAGCCGCTACATCAGACTGCGATTTAGAAATATTAACCTTGGCCGTCGTCACATTTGAAGAAGCCTTTTGGGCATTGGCTTGGGCAACCGTAATGTCGCTCGAACCTAAAATGATGGCTTGCTGTGCCTGGCTGACCTGCGCATAGCCTGTCTGTTCGGCGAGAAGGACGTCAGCCGAAGCTCCCCCTGCGGCGGCTTTGGCGGCAGCGAGGTTTGCTTCAGCTTGGTCAACATCGGCTTGGCGAGAATCGTGGTCGAGTTCTACCAACGTTTCACCCACATTGACGTGTTGGTTGTCGATAACATTTACTTTGGCGACGGAGCCAGAAATCGTTGCATTGACGGGGACGAGATCGGATGTTACATAAGCGTCGTCGGTCGCAACATGCACGGAATTGTATTGCCAAGTGTGGAAACCATAGGCAACACCTGCAATGGCGATGATGGCCAGCGCGATGATTCGCAACGGACTCTTGGGTTTCTTACCGTTTGGCGTTTCTTGCTTTCCTTGGGCGTCCGCCGCCTCGGAAAGTTGAGAGTTATTATTAGCGTCGGACATGTCTGTATCATTTTACTATACGCACATAGTAATTGATCTGTTTCCGATGATCAAAAGTCCTGTTAGATAGGTAAAATCCGGTCGATGGCCGCGTTATTAGGCGCTTTGTTTGCCGCTTGCACTGTGCTCCCTGGAGCTCAAAAATCTCAACCAATCGACTTTGTCAATCCGTTCGTGGGCAGCGCTGGCCACGGCCACACATTTCCCGGTGCGACCGTTCCTTTTGGAATGGTCCAATTAAGCCCCGACACACGAACTGATACCTGGGATGGTTCGTCGGGCTACCACTACAGCGATAAGAAAATCCTCGGATTCAGCCATACCCACTTGTCGGGAACCGGCGTGGGTTGTCTGGGCGACATTATGGTGATGCCGACGATCGGCGACGGATCGTCTTCGGCATTCGACCATCGCCAGGAAGTAGCCCATCCAGGCTATTACAAGGTCTATCTGAAAGACCCCAAAGTCACCGCCGAATTGACGGCGACGGCCCGAGTTGGTCTGCACAAATACACTTTTCCGGCGAGTAACGACGCCCACATTCTCATCGATCTGATCCATGGCATTTCAAATGATCCAAAGGAAATGACCATTCAGGTTGTGGGCAAAGACATGATTGTCGGATCCCGAAAGTCTGGGGGATGGGGCGGCGACCGAACGGTTTACTTTGCCATGCAATTTTCCCGCCCGTTCGACAGCGTCACCATCGAAAAAAATGGATCCAAACAGGATGGCCTGGACGAAGCAAAGGGCAAGATTCGCGCCTGGGCTAACTACGAGACTCGATCGGGCGAAGCCATTTTGGTGAAAGTTGGAATTTCGGCGACCGGCATCGATGGCGCGAAAAAGAATCTCGAAACCGAAGTTCCTGGCTGGGACTTCAATGGCGTAAAGAAGGCCGCTGAAAAAGGTTGGAACGAGGCGCTCGGCGCGATTACCGTTCAGTCCTCGAATAAATCGACGATGCGAACGTTCTATTCGAACGCATATCTTTCCTACATCGCTCCGAGCCTGTTCAACGATGTGGACGGTTCGTATTACGGAATGGACCACAAGGTTCACAAGAACGCTGGATTCCAAAACTACACGACCTTCTCGCTGTGGGACACCTACCGTGCCTTACACCCGCTTCTCACGATTACCCAACCGAAAAGAGTTGCAGATCTGACCCGCTCGCTGATCGCCGAATATGACGAAAATGGATTGAAGACCACACCGATCTGGCCGCTTTGTGGCAATGAAACGTGGTGCATGATCGGTTATCACACCGCTCCGGTCATTGTGGATGCTTACTTCAAGGGTCTTTTGGGCCCTGATGCCGAAAAGGCTTACCAGGCGCTTCGGGCTACCGCCATGGGAGACCACAATGGGCTGACCTCCTATCGCGAACTTGGTTATGTCGCTTCGCAGGGCGGAGAGCAAGCCGCCTCGAAGACGGTGGAGTACTCGGTGGATGACTGGTGCATCGCGACGATGGCTCAGGCTCTCGGGCACAAAGAAGATGCTGAAATCTTCTTCAAGCGGTCGAGCAACTACCGAAACCTCTTTGATCAGACGACTCGATTCATACGTGGACGAAAGGATAACGGCAACTGGCGAGCGCCATTCGATACGCTTGGATTAGTTGGTGATGAGTACACCGAAGCGTGTGCTTGGCAATATGCCTTCGCGGCTCAGCACGACATTCCGGGCGTGATCGACCTTTATGGAGGCGAGAAGGCTTTTGCAAAACGAATGGATGAAATGTTTGCGAACACGGCGAAAATTCACACCAACATCCCCGACATCACGGGCATGATTGGCCAGTACGCCCAAGGCAACGAGCAATGTCATCACCAGGCTTACCTGTACGATTTTGCTGGACAGCCATGGAAGACGCAGCAGAAAATTCGTCAGATTATGTCGTCGTTCTACAATGACACGGCCGATGGCCAAGTGGGCAACAATGACTGCGGTCAGATGTCGGCCTGGTATGTGTTTAGCGCGCTGGGCTTCTATCCGGTGAACCCGGCGAACGGAGTCTACGTCTTTGGCAGCCCTGCCGTCGATAAGGCGGAAATCAAAGTCCCGGGTGGCAAGTCGTTTAAGGTCGAGGCCGTTTCAAACTCGCCTAAGAACGTTTATATCCAGTCGGTAACCCTTAATGGAAAACGCCTGACGCAAAATTGGATTACCCATAAGCAAATCATGGCGGGGGGAACCTTGAAATTCGTGATGGGGCCTAAGCCCAATCAAAGTTGGGGCGTAAAGGTTGCCGATCGACCAAAGGCCACAATGCCCGCGGGTTATCGGTATGCCGCCTTGCCCACTCCGGCCTCTGACAAGCCTGTGGTGCTGCCTTTGCCGCTGAAAATTGTGTGCGGTGAAGATGATCCGGTTGGTGAGTTTGTTCCAGATCCGAACATGCTTGACGGTTCGACGAATCGCGGTCGGGTTCGAATCGACACCAGCGCGCCAAATGCCGCTCCGGCTCGCATCTACATGAGCGAACGATACGGTAGCGACTTTACATACCGCTTCCCGGTTCCCAAGGACCGAACGTTTACGGTAAGGCTGCACTTCGCGGAAATTTTCGACGAAGGCGCTGGTATGCGGGTCGAAAATATTTCGCTGAACGGTAAGTTAGTGTTGCCGAACTTCGACATCTTTGCGATTGCAGGAAAGAACAAGGCAGTGGTAAAGGAGTTTACGGATGTGAAGCCGAACAAAGATGGCACGATCACAATCCGAATCCAGGCCGCGCCAAATAGCCCAGATCAAAACGCAAAGATCAGCGGAATCGAGATTTTCTAGTCTCGACAATCTTCATGAAGCCTCGGCTCATCAGCCGAGGCTTTCTTGTCTTTCATGACAGGGCCGCTCACAAAACTAAACATCACAAAACCAACTGCCGATAATCTTGGTGTGGGGTGGAAGGGCATTCCCATTTGAGCGGGAAGCGGCATCATGATTTCAATTCTGTTCGTTGATGACGAGGTCAACATCCTCGAAGGGATTCGCGACGCGCTCCGAAAGAAGTTGGGCGAATGGAACTTAGCTTTTGCCAAGTCGGGTGACGAGGCCCTTGAAGTTCTGTCGAGCGAAACGTTTGATATCGTGGTTTCCGATATGCGCATGCCCGGCATGGACGGGGCGACGCTCTTGTCAAGAATTCAAGATCGGCACCCACATATGGCTCGGTTCATTCTTACGGGCCATGCCGACCGAAACTCCATTTTGCGGGCCATTCCCGTGACGCACCAATTTATCTACAAACCGATTAGCCCTGGCGATCTCCTTTCTCTTCTCGAACGTACTTGTGGGCTTTTCGAGCGCATTCAGAGTCATGAAGTTCGAACCATTGTGAGTGGCACAAAGGCGGTACCCAGTTCGCCGTCGACATCGCGAAAGATTGCTGAGTTGGCGAAAGGTGGGCATTCGTCGATGGGCGAAATCGCCAAACTGATCGAACGTGATCCGGGACTCACTTCTCGCGTTCTTCAGGTGGCAAATTCGGCGGCGTTTGGTCGATCACGTGAAGTTTTGGTGGTAGAGGACGCGATCTCGCGCATAGGGCTGGAATTTGTCCAAGCTCTTACCTTGGCCCACGAAGTTTTTGCGGTTGGTAAAGATTTCCCTCATCTGGCTCGACTGGTAGAGCGTACCTACGACAAAGCATTCTACGGAGCGACTTTGGTAGGTCAATATCTCGCCGAGAAATCAAACGCTGCCGCGGCGATGACGGCGGCGCTCTTGCGTGATATTGGGTTGATCGTGAGCGCCAGCGCGAATCCGAGGGTGTATAAAATTGCCTCGGACTCGACGTCGTCCTCTGAGGATATTGTGAAGACCGAATTGGGGTGCCTCAGCACGACCCACGCTGACATTGGGGGACATCTTCTCTCACTGTGGGGTTTGCCAATGATGATCGTCGAGGCTGTCGCTTGCCACCATGCGGTCGAAGATTCGACCGTTGATCCTTTCGTCATTGCTGCGATCCACGTGGCGGATGTCAAAAGCGAATTCCGAGGTCAATCTCTCGAACTGATTCGAGAGCAGATCAATTGGGAGTTCGTTGAACTCCATCAGCTTGAACAGGATGTCGAAGACTGGCTCGAACTGGATGCTCCGGTCGAAGCTGCAAGCGCATAAGCTCCGGGTAAAACGCACCTGTGAGGCTCTTTCATTTTAGCGATCGTGGCGGCTTCGAGCTCTTTTCTCCACGTCCTCCCGAACGTCATCCAGATGCTGAGGCGTTCGTGTACGCCATCGACGAATGGCATTCGCCGAATTACCTTTTTCTGCGTGATTGCCCCCGTATTGGCGTGTGGCCCGTCGAGACGACCTCAAACGACGACCAGGCTGCTTTTCAAGCTTTCTCCACAGGAAGGATGAAATTCTGGATTGATGCCAAGTTCGAATCGGCTTGGCACAATGGGAGCATCTACCGATACGAATTTGACTCGAAGGCAGATTTCACTGATTGCCACGATCACGGCGTGTGGGTGAGCCGAGATACACTTCGACCAGTCGCCGAAGAACTGATTACCGATTTGCCTGAGGCGGCGCAAGTTGCTGGAGTCGAAGTTGAAGTCGTTCCTTCGCTGGTCGATGTTGCAAGGCGCTTTTTTGATTTCGAGGCGAAGGTTTTTACAACGACGCTTCATGTTTCCATGATTCGCATGTCGCTCCTTCCTGATTGGGAGCTCGCGAAGGGAAAGCCGGTCGCACCAAAATGAGTTTAGGTACGCTTTTCGATTGGCGTGACAAATCTCGATAGCTTTCCCCATCGTCGCTTCAATCCCCTTCTTGATGAGTGGGTTCTCGTTTCGCCGCACCGCACCCAGCGTCCGTGGCAAGGCCAACGCGAAGCAAGCGCTGACGAACGGCCATCCTATGATCCGACGTGCTATCTTTGCCCAGGAAATACCCGCGCGAGCGGCGACAAAAATCCTGTGTACGAATCTACATTTGTCTTTCGTAACGATTATTCCGCCCTTCTTCCCGAATCCTTTGAGCCCGAATCGGGCGGTCATCCCCTTTTCAATGTACAGCCGGTGAAAGGGGAATGCCGCGTCATCTGTTTTTCGCCTCGGCATGACTTGACCCTCGCCGAAATGGCTCCGACCGACATTGCAAAGGTTGTAGATTTGTGGGGCGAACAATACCGGGAGCTTTCGGCCCGATACGAGTGGGTTCAGATTTTTGAAAATAAGGGTGCAGTGATGGGTTGCTCGAATCCCCATCCTCATGGGCAAATTTGGGCCAGCGATGTGGTGCCAACTCTGGCTCAAAAAGAGGCGAAATCGCAGTTGGAGTACTTTGAAAAATCCGGTCAACCCTTGTTGCAGGCTGTCGTCAACGAAGAACTCGACCGGGGTGAGCGAATTGTTCAGGAGACCGAGCATTGGTTAGCGATCGTTCCATTTTGGGCGGTTTGGCCGTTCGAGATTCTTTTGCTACCCAAGCAATCCGTTCCAAATTTTTCTGCGATGAGTCAGGAACAGCAGTCGGACCTTCCCGAAGCAATGTCAAAACTCTTGATTCGATACGATAATTTGTTCGAAACGAGCTTCCCATATAGCATGGGGTGGCACAATGCGCCTTCGACGTTCGAACAGCCAGACGCGTGGACCCTCCACGCTCATTTTTATCCTCCGCTGCTACGCTCGGCGAGCGTGAAAAAATTCATGGTGGGCTACGAAATGCTCGCGGAAGCTCAACGAGATTTGACCCCAGAACAAGCCGCGACACGATTGCGCGAACTTCCGACGGTTCACTATAAGCAATCATGAAGATCGCCATTGCGACCTGCCAAACCTTGCCCGAGGAGGACGTTGACGAGGCGATCACATTGGCCGCTTTTCGGGACCGGGGACACGAAGTTACGTTGGTGCCTTGGGAAGACGGGCCTGAACGATTGGCCGATTTTGACGGCGTGATCATTCGTTCGACCTGGAATTATCCGCTTCACATCAAGGAGTTTTCGACGTGGATTCAGGAGACTTCTCAGCAAACGACAATGCTCAATCCGCCCGAGATTATGTTGGGAAATCTGGATAAGCGATATTTAAATGACTTAGCGGGCCGAGGCGTCGATGTCGTCCCAAGCGCTTGGTTTCTCGCGAGCGACGCACATCTTCTTGACAACTTGCTGACCGTCAAATCGGTTATCAAGCCGACGGTGGGGGCTGGCTCAATGGATACGAAGGTCTTTGAGAAGGACGAAGCGAGTGAAGCGAAGGCTTGGCTTGAAAAGATGGATCCCAGCCGGACATTCATGATTCAACCCTTTTTGAATTCGGTCACAACGGTGGGCGAACAGTCGATCATTGTCATTGGCGGAGAACCTCAACATCGAATTCACAAACATCCTCGCTTTGCTGACGGACATGAACGTGTCGAAGGTCCTTTCGAGGTCTCAAAAGAATTTGATCGGCTTGCGCGATCCATTCTTGAACCACTCGCAGATCGCCTTCTCTATGCGCGAGTCGATCTCATGATGAATGACGACGGCCAATGGGTTCTCTCCGAATTGGAAATGATTGAGCCCTCGCTCTTCTTCCGACAAAACCCAAATGCGTTGCCCCGCTTTGTCGAAAAAGCCGAACAAATGTTGGCGAATTAGCTCTCTTTCCATACTCGCTCGCAGGGGAACCAAGTAATTTTTCAACCACTTTGATAAGTCGTTATTTTTGCAATAATTTCAATAAAACGGCTTTTTGACTCGCGTATTATTTGAGTCGAATTGCCTGTGGATAAAGGAACTTTAGGTTCAAAATATGGCTGTCATGCCAATTGACCACGCAAATGAAACGGTTTATTAAGAGCTAGTAATTTTCGTGAAATGTGGTGGTCGGTAGTAAGGCACGAATGGCAGTATGAAAACCCTTACTACAGCAGCGCTTTTCCTGCTCGGCGCGGCTTCTTTTGCCCAAAGCGCCGATTGGTATGCTGCCCGCTTTGGATTTAATGCTCCTGCCGCCGATCTCTTTTCCAATCAATCTTCTTCCGACTATCAGAACTTTGTTTTCAACAGCGGTCTCAGTTCCGCCCGATGGAATAATTCGTCCGCGATGATGCTAGGCTCCGGTGTTCAGACCGTTTCGAAAGGAATGACCTGGAGCGATTCTGGAAACCATCTTTGGAGCGACCTCTTTGAGATGACCGATCTCTTGCCCAAAAATACTTGGGTTCGCGTAACGGGCAATTTGGGAAATCATTTTCCCAGTCCTTACAACCCCAAAGGACAAGTCAATCGGGAAAGGAATTTGCAGGCGATTGTGGGGCGAATTATGTTTCGGGGAACTGACCTCAGCAACGGACTGAATATTCTTTGGAACATCACTCCTGGCGTTTACCCGAACTCGGCGCCCGCCGATGCTTGGTCATCGATCGGCGTCGATCCAAACGGAAACGTCGTCACCAATCTGATTGCGCTCGGTGATCCCGCACGTCGCGATTGGTGGCGACCGTCAGATGAATTTTTGCCGTATCTGAAGAATCACGTTCAATCTTTCGTCTACGACGCAAACAACGCGGCTGCGGATATCGTTCGGCAACGAACCGGCGGCGGAACGATGACCGAGAATTTTGTGGCTCGCATGGGTTTTCAAATGGGCAACGAACCGGCGGCTGGTCATCCCGGCGGCTCGATCGATGGGGCGGTCGGAAGCTGGACGGGCGTTGGAAAGATCCTCGAACAAACGATGGCTTCGGTGGATTACCGACCATCGGCTGCAACCATCGCGGCGGACAAAGTCCCCGCCACCTTTGGGGCGAATCCGTTGGCGATGCCAGCGTTCTCAATGTTCTCTGAGACGGTGGATTCTTACCGAGTCAACTATGTAAAGGGTCAGCTCCGAAATATTCAATGGGGTGGAAATGTCGCTCCTGCACTGAATGAACTCGCCACCTACAGCGACGAAATGAATAACTACACTTGGCCGGGTAAGTGCCGCCGACGTTCCTTGCACTTCAATTCACCGGTATATCGTTGGAAATTCAATGCGAGTTCGACTTACAGTTCCGTTCAACCGAATGACCTGTTGGCGAGCCGTCCCTTTGATCCGTCTCAAGGGCGATGGGAAACCGCCGCCGAATATGCCAAGCGATGGGTCGATGAACTCGATAAGCAAGTAAACATCGTCGCCAACCTGAGTATGCCGACGAAGATACGGATGGTTGATGTGACGGAATGCTATTTCGGTGGAGGCCAATCGGCCGCGACCTGGATGGACTCGGCCACCACTATCAACGGAAAGTTGGTGAGTTACGGAACGATGTCGTTCGATCAGCTTCGAAACCTTGCTCGAACAACCTACAACGATGGCAATGTCCTCAAACCGCTTCAGCAACTTCCAGAAAGCCGGGAGAATATCCTGGCGGCCATTCGAACTGAACTCTACAATCGCGATATGGCCAAGACGCTCAATCCCAACCTCGGTCGCATCTATTGGTGGGGTGGGTATTACAACGATCCTCGCCTCGAAACCGGCCTCGGCGCCGACGCTTCGAATAACGTCAATTCATACAACCCATGGGCTGACTATCGCCTGACGCTTAGCGAAGTCAAAGCTCTTTGGAACATCAAGTAGCTTTTCCTCGATCAACCACTCACTCAACTAGCCCCGTATTGCGGGGCTAGGATTTCGTATGTCGATAGAAACTACGCTTCACAATTTCAGCGGACGCCACATAAGCCAAGACGATGACCCCGATAACCGCAAGAAGCCTTGGCGACAGAGGCTGAAGCCCGAGAGGTGAAGCGAGTGGCGAAAAGGGAAGAACAAGGACGGCAAGAACAATGGCTAACGTCGCGATCAAAAGCGATTTGCCGGGCCGAGATTGGTAAATGGGGCGACGCGACCGAATGACGAGAACGATCAAAGCGGCAGAAACGATCGACTCGACAAACCATCCCGTTCGAAAGGTATCTTGCGGAACGCGAAGCTTCAGCAAAAGGCCAAATGTCGCAAAGTCAAAAGCAGAACTGAGAATGCCAAAGACCACCATGAATTTTCTCAAGAAATGAATGTTCCAGCGTTGAGGTGACTGAAGTTGTTCTTCGTCAACCGTGTCACTGGCAATGAACATCTCAGGTATGTCAGTGAGAAAGTTCATCATTAAGACTTGCTTTGGCAGCAACGGCAAAAATGGAATCAGAAGGGATGCTCCCGCGAGGCTAAACATATTGCCAAAATTGGCGCTCGTCGCCATGAAAATGTATTTCATCGTATTGGCAAAGGTTCTCCGTCCTTCGATTACTGCGTTTGTAAGAACATCGAGTCCTGGTTCGAGCATGACAAAATCGGCAGCCTCTTTGGCGACATCAACGGCGTTGGCGACCGAGATACCTGCGTCGGCCGCGTGCAGTGCGCTGCCATCGTTGATTCCATCGCCAATATAGCCAACCACTGCCCCGCCTCGCTTGAGGGCGACAATCAGGCGGGCCTTCTGGTTCGGTTCAATTTCGGCAAAGACTTGATGTTCCTGAGCCTGACGAACTAAAGCCGTATCGCTTAGTTTTTGAATCTCTTTTCCGGTCAGGGGTTCTGGATTGCGAAGCTCAAGACTCTTCCCTAGGGTTTGGGCTACGAGGTGGTTGTCACCCGTGATGACCTTTAGTTCAACTCCGAGAGTGTTGAGACGTGACACCGTTGCCGCGATCTCAGGTCGTAAAGGGTCTTCAAGAACGATCAGCCCTTTGAGGGTCAAGCCAGATTCATCGTCAATTGTGACGCCGGTTGTGCCGACAGGCATGGATCGCGTCGCAACTCCAAGCACCCGATAGCCCTGTTCGCTGTAGTGGCGAAAGAGTTGTTGAATCGCATCGTCCGACTTGGGCGAGGACATGGAACAAACGGACCGGATTGGGTCCAATGCACCTTTCGAGATCAGGACTGGTGAGCTGTCATTGACGAGCACACTCAGGCGCTTGCGGATGAAATCGTAGGGAATTTCGCCGAGGAGGGCAACATTCTGAGTGAGATTTGCGGGTGCTGAGGCGGCGAGCGCTTCGTCGATAGGATTTCGAAATCCTGATTGAAGAACCGCGTTGAGCTGGGCGAGACGTAATACTTCAGCTGAGTCGTTGCCATCCAGATCGTACGCGCCGTGAATCCGCACGATGCCGAGGGTTAGAGTTCCAGTTTTGTCTGAACACAGCACGTTCATACTGCCGAGGTTCTCGATGGCCGAAAGTCGTTTGACGATGACCTGTCGCTTCGACATTTCGACCGCCCCCCGTGAGAGGTTGACGCTTACGATGGCAGGAAGTAACTGCGGTGTGAGCCCGACTGCGAGCGCCAGAGCGAAGAGAAAGGAATCAAGGACCGGACGTCCGAAGAGGGTGTTGATGGCAAAAACCCCTAGGGTGAGCAACAGGGTGAGGTTGACAAGCAACATTCCGAAATGTCGGATGCCCTTTTCGAATTCAGCCTCAGGGCGTTGGAAAGTCAATCCCTTGGCGATATCGCCCAATTGAGTTTCGGCCCCAGTTTTGACCACTAAAAACTTGCCCGAGCCACTCGAAATGTGACTTCCCGAAAAGAGCATATTTTTGCGCTGGGACAAAGGGGCGTCGAAGGCAACGGTGCCAACCTGCTTCTCGACAGGGAACGTTTCGCCCGTGAGTGCGGCTTCATCAGCAAAAAGATTCGTCGCTTGAAGCAAAATGCCGTCGGCGGGAACAATGCTCCCTGCACTGACCAAAACGAGGTCGCCCACGACGACGTCTTGACTTGAAATCGAAATTTCCTGGCCCTCCTGAAGAACCGTGATTTTGGTTTCGACAAGCGAAAGGAGTTTCTGTACGGCCTGATCGGCTCGATATTCGTGTTGAAAACTAATGATTGCGCTGCCGAAAATGATCAATAGAACGACGGTTCCATCGACTGGCTGATGAAGCGAAAAGGAAAGACATGCCGCCGCGATTAGCAGGAGAAGAATTGGACTCTTAAACTGGCCGAGGAAAATCCGAATTGCGGGATGGGTTTTCTTGGTTTTGGGTTGACTTTGGGCTAAAAGCGATGCCCTTCTTTCGGCGGGCACCCCTCGGGAAAGATCGGCACCAATGCTCTTTGCGACCTCTTCCGGCGATTGGGACCAATACTCCACAAATCTATCGTATCAGCCTCGGAGTACTTATGGCTGGATTTCGAGCGTATATTCGCCCCGAAGAGGTCTATTTTAAGATACCGCTTCTATGCGGCCAATGACATCTCTTGTTCTCGTGCCCAATCGACGGCATCGGGGAATGTGGAGACGGGAACCGTTTGCAACTCTCCCGAAGCCTCTTTCCAGCCGCCATGTTCGACTTGCAATGCGTATGTGAGAGTCTTTTCACAAGGGGAATTTTTACCTTCGCCAATCAGGGCATCGACAACATCCGGTGCCAATGGCAACTCACCGATGACTTCCTTCATGGGCATGTCGGTCAACGCATCGAGGACAGAGAAGAGTCCAACTGTAAAATGTTTTTCTGGGTCAGCAAGCCCGGAGGACTTTGCGACCAACTCACAGAATTTAGCTCTAATCATCGCCAGTCGGTAAAGCTCGGATGGCTTGCCGGGAATGCTGGTGATAACCGCAAGCGATGCCATGGTTCTGATTTTTGCGGTACCAAGGAACATCAGGGCTTGTTGAATGGAATTGACCTTCTTCGTCAGACCGTTTGCAACACAGTTGACGAGTCTTAAAACCTTGTGGCAAAGGGCTACGTTTGTAACAATGAGCGTCTCAAGCTCTTGCATGGTCGTATTCGGGTCTTGGATTTTTGCCAAGAGGCTAATCGACATCGATTGGTTGGTTCGAACACCAGACCCTCGAATCGTCTTTGGCTTCGAGAAAAAGTAGCCTTGGAAGAGATTGAAGCCTGCGCCGAGGCAGAACTGGTACTGCTCATGAGTCTCGACTTTTTCTGCGAGGAACTGCTGCTTCGGACGCCGAGCCTTCATGATCATGGTCTTAAGGTCGCCTTCGGGAACGCCGAGAATGTCGACTTTGACCAGATCGACGACGGACAGAAATGGCTCGTGGCGTCGCTCAAAAATATAATCGTCCAGCGCTAGTTCGTAGCCAAGCTCTTTGAGTTCTTTGAGGCTCGCTTCGACTTCCGGGGTCCACTCCGTGTCCTCAAGAATCTCTAGCACCACGCGCTTGGGTGGCAAAAGTCGCAACGCTTCGTTAGATAGCATCGATTGGGGCACATTGACAAAGGCACGATTCGAACCTGCAAGTCGATCCAGGCCAACTTCCATGAGGACGTTCGCGAGGGCCGTGATCTCATCGACCGAAGTGATCTCCGCACCGGCGGTTGTACCGCTTCTGCGGTAAAGCAGCTCATAGGCCACCAGTTGCATGTTCCGGTCGTAGATTGGCTGCCGAGCCATGTAAAAAGATACATCTTGATCCAAATTCTGCGACATAACTATGCTTTTAACCCTGTTTCAAGTTGTTGGCAGGTCTCGAGTTGAAATTTAGGCCTTGTAAGTTCAAATGAGTACAGAAATTTGTCCACGCATCCAAATGGATAGACGTTGGTCGGGCGATTTGATTAACACCATTAACCCATTGGAGCGCTGGAATAGTCGGCGGTAACATCCGTTTAGTTCGTTTTTCGGCGCTTGTGGCCGAGACAGCCTTGAACAACGATGTTGACGATTTGTCTCGCGGCTCTTTGTATGCAATCCAAACCATCCCTGATCACGAACGGAGCCTTTGATCAGAATCTAGCCGGCTGGACCACTCATGGCAGCGCCAAGGTTAGCGGTGGCAAACTCCACTTCGATACGGACAAAGCGAGTGTGAGTCAGCGCATCCCCATGAAGGGGCTGCACATCCTTTCGGCCGGAGTCTCGATCAATACGGGTGGCAAAGATGTCCTCGCCCAGATTCGATTGCGATGCCTTGATGCGAAAGGGCGAACCCTGATGGATCAGACGGGAGGACCAAACAAAGAGGGGCAAGCGGGAATCTATCTCAAGACTCATGCATACACCGCTTCCGTCGAAATTAGCATTGAAAAAGGTACTCAAGGCACCGTCGAGGCCGACGACATTTGGTTGACCGATGACGACAAAGATCGGATGGAACACCCTCCTCAAGTCGATTTGACGGAGGCAATGATTCCGTTTTGGCAAGGCGATGTCGTCCGCAATGAATCGGTGCTTCTCTTGTCTACTGGCGGCGATGAGCCCAATGGAAAACTCCTTTTTGAACCTAGCGAGATCGTCTCGGTGAAAGATTCGAGCTTGGGGAAAGACTATGTGAAAGATCGTGATTTTCGCGTCGACGGTCGACGCCTGATTGCGCTCAAGGATTCCTCGATTCCCACGATGAAGGACTCGGAGTTCGCGAAAGGGCAGTACCCATGGACGGAATTGCAAGGGCATCATGTCTTCGTCACCTATCGCCATCAAGGCCATTGGTCGGGTCCTGTGCCAACTTTCCAGGGCGAATTCCTGCCAAAAACGGTCGAGAAATTGACAAAGAAGAAGCCTCTTCGAATCGTCGCTTTTGGAGACAGTATCACGCTCGGCATCAATGTTTCCGGTTTTCGTGGAGTCCCACCTTATCTCCCACCTTGGCCTACCCTCGTTGCCCATGAACTTGAGCGAAGGACGGGATCGAAGATCACCTTGTACAACACGGCTCTCGGTGGCATGACCTCGCAATGGGCAAAAGACAATGCTCACGATGCGGTTGCAACCCTCAAGCCCGACCTGGTGCTCTTGGCTTTTGGAATGAATGACTTTTGGTCGCTTGAACCCAAGTACTTCCTTGCCAATATGAAAGCGGCGATCGAGACGATCCGAAAGACAAATCCTAATTGTGAATTTCTCTTGATCGGGTCGATGAAATTCGATCCGATTTACACAACGGAGGAACCCTACGTCGGAAACCTCGCGGGATATCCGGCCGTGCTTCGTTCTCTGGTCGGAAAAGGGATCGGAATGTTTGATATGACCGAACTCAGCGACTCGCTTTACCATGCGAAGAGTCAGAAGGATTTAGCGACCGATCCGATGCATCCGGATGACTTTTTTGCCCGCATCTATGCTCAAGGCGTGGTCGCCTCTTTATTGAAACCATGATTGAACTATTCACGGCCTTGGCGATTGGGAAGACTTATTTTGTGTCGCCCAACGGCGACGATTCAGCCGATGGCTTATCAAAAGCCCATGCCTGGAAAAGCCTCGAACGGGTGTCAAAAGCTTCGTTTCAACCGGGTGATCGCCTCTTATTGGCAGGCGGAAATTCCTTCGTGGGCAGCCTCAAAATCACGCGAGGTGGAACGAAAGAAAAGCCCTTGGTTATCACCTCTGATGGGACGATCGCAACAATCATCTCGCCAAACGCTTCCGCAATTACAATCGAGACGGGAGGCATCGAAATCCGCAATCTTGCCCTCGTCGGCAAGGCTAGTCAAGCGAAAGAAAAGCACGACGGGATTCGATTGATCGCTCCCAAAAGTGAGCCTGCAGACTATGTCCGCATCGAAAACATTGAAGTCTCTGGTTTTGGCGGGTCGGGCATCGTGATGACTTCCGAAAAAGGAAACCGAAATGGATTCCGAGATGTGAAGATTTCGAAAGCGCGGGTTCACGGAAATTTTGGAACGGGAATCCTTACTGAAGACGGGGTCGCATTCGATCTTGGTGTGTACGCTCATCATCGCCTTCTGATTACCGATTGCGATGTCTTCGACAATCTCGGTGGCAACGGCATCATCATCTCCGGGGTCGAAGATGGTGTCATCGAATATTGCCGTTCGACCGGAAACCGTAGTACGGAGGGCGCGCTAGGGATGTGGGCCTGGTGCGCGAAAAATATCGTCTTTCGCTATAACATTGCCAACGGAACCCGAGGCAAAGGCGACGGGGGCGGGTACGACCTCGATGGAGGAACCATCGATTGCGTCGTCGACCATTGTCTTTCCTTCGATAACGACGGTCCGGGGTACATGCATTGCGATTTTCCTTCCGCCCCCAAGACCCAAAGAAACGTCATTCGCCGATCGGTGAGCATCGACGATGGACGCAAGGCAAAAGGGGAACCCTACGGATTTGGCTACGTCGTGTGGGGAACTGGGCTTTATGACTGTCGTATCGAAAAAAATCTCGCCGTGGTTACCAAAGACGACACGCTCAACCGGGAAAATGGAGCGCTGTTCGCGACCTTCATCCGAATGGAAGAGGTTCCCCTTGAGAAGCAACGTTTAGACGGCGCGCAGTTCGTGGGTAACTCGGTGCAAATCTCAGGCAAGGGTGTGTCTTATGTGCGCAACAACTTTCCCAATCGTTTCCCAAACGATGTCGTCTTTCGCGGAAATTCCTATCGCTCAACGCTCCAACCGACCTTCATTGAGGGCGCAAAAGGCGAGAAGGTCTATAAAACGCTTGCCGATTGGCAAAACGGAACGGGCAATGATGTAAAGTCGCCAGCAAAGGCCGATGCGAAACTGGGGAATTTTCAGGCTCTCAGGCCTAGAGACCTACCCGAGTGGTTTCGAAAGCTCGGTTTGTAAGTACTGAAGTCATCCAGTCGTCAATGCAGTGTTCGACACGATCGAACCCGCAGGAAAAAATGAAAACTACTTTCTTTGGTCTGGCTGTCTTTCTGGCTTTAACGCAATTCTCGACCACCTTGTTCACTCTCGCCGACGGAAGCGAGGGACATGGCCTCACTACGATCTCATCGACTGTCAAGGACCATTAAGGTCGAATGACCAGAACCGAGTAAGGTTCTGCGACGACTTGATGTAGCGACGTACTTCCGAGCAGGGCGCGATGAACAAAGCCGTGCCCTTGCCCACCAATAATCAACAGATCTGCCTTGACGGACTCCATCGCAACATTGATCGCTTCATGGACAGGGCGATTGATGACTTCACCCGTTGCGCAGTATCCCGCGTTCGAAAGCCTCTCAACCACTTGATTCGTTTTCGCCCTTGCCTCGTCAAATAGGGTTCGTACGACTCCCGTATCCGTGTCCGTCGGATTTTGACCACTGATATGGAGAGCAGAAATCACATGAATATGGTGGATTCCGGCGGGCTTCATCTCGAGGAAGCGAGTGATCGCTCGATTGGCATAGTCGGAATGATCCGTGGCGAGGACAGCGCGGACTGGCCCGGTTGGATCGATTTCACCCTTCGAGATGAGGATGGACTGGTGGGCCGCGATGGCGATGCCTCGACTGACGCTGCCAAGAAAAAGCGATCCGAGGGAGCCCTTGCGTTCCGAATGAACGCATATCAATTCCGACTTGGTTTCTTCGGTGAGTCGAATGAGTTCGTTTACCGCGCTTCCCGTCAATAGTCGAGTCTCGATGTCAAAGTCAGGATTGTCGGCCTTACCATCGTCAAGCACCTTTTGCGCACCCTCGCTGGCCGACTTGAAGAAATCATAGGCCAACGGAGCTTCCGAAATAACACTGTATCCGCTGAATGCCATGGCGACATCAACCGAGTGTGCGAGAATCCAATGGGGATGATTGAATTGCAATCGATTTGCGAGATTCAGGGCAGATTCATAGTGACGCCCAAGATCGACTCCAACAACAATGTTCATAGTGAGAGCTCTTCAACCATATTGACGCCCATTTGGCAGTGAGGATGACCGTCGTCAATGGATTCAACGACATCGAATGTTTAACTTTAACGAGAGTATTCTTTGGCGATGAAGTTCATCGTGGCCCTCGGAATCGGGTTTGGGTTTTCCAAAGTATTTGCTCAAGGTGGCCCACCTTTGATTACAGATGATCCGGGGACCGTCGAGAAGGGTAAGTGGGAGCTTAACCTCGCCTGGATTCACCGAAGCTTGCCGCAATCGATTGAAAATGAATTACCGCATTTCGATATGAATCGTGGCATCAGCGACAAGGCGCATATCAAGCTTGAGGTGCCTTGGGTTTTTTCGTCAAGTGGACACTCAAGTATCGACGGAGATGGTGGTGGCTCGGTTGGCGTGAAGTATCGCTTTATCGATGGAGAAGGTGGACGACCCTCTATTTCGACCTATCCACAAGTAGGGTTTAGTATCGAGCCTCGTGCCGTCCGACTCGGGCTTGCAGATTCAGGAACAAGTATTTTGATGCCAATTGAAATTCAGTGGGACCTTAAGGGCTACAGCATCAACGAGGATTCGGGTTTAGTGTTTCAACCCGGCGGCCCTCCCGGATGGATTGAGGGCGTTGCCATTGGCAAGGAAATCCGCGGAACCGAGGTCCTCGCCGAAATTCATGGACAAGGAGTTTTTGCGACGGGAGAAGAAAACTGGATCGCACAACTGGGCTTTCGGAGGGATCTGTCCGAGCGTTCAACCCTCCTTTTTGCGTTTGGAAGAACCGTTACCTCGCACAACTCCGAAAGCCTTTCGTGGACCTCGTATTTGGGTGTCCAATTGAGGTTCTAATTACTCTTTAGATTCAAACAGAATGCGGCTGAAGGTGTGGGCAAACTCGCTGAGCGGCATGGTGAAGACACCGTTCTGACGGGCGTATCCGTACTGAAATCCTTCGGGGCCTTTCGGTTTGAAATCGTTCCCGTGGGGGTTCCAAATCGTGACTTTGTCGGATTTCTCATCATAGCCAAAAACCGCATAGGCATGGTTTGGGCTGATGCTTGTAGGCATATCTTTTTTGGCGGTAACCGCGAGGACGAGGCGGTTTTCGGTAAGCACTCCAGGAAGCGTTTCTCGAATCTGATCGAGCTTCTGCTTCATCTGATTGTCCGCAATCTCGGCCTTAAAGTCGCCGACGAGTTTGATGTTGGTGAACTTATGACCGGTAAAGGCTAATCCTGCCGTTGCGCTGCTGCCGCCGTTCATGCCGTCACGGGCAATTTTGACGTCGCCTTCATCGATTTTGCGGTTGCCATACGCCTTCTCCATCACCCGAATCCAGAGACCTTCGGCGGTACTGGAGCCTCCCATCGCCAGTTCGGCGTCGGTCAAAGCGGCCACGTGGACTTCTTTGCCATCCGAAAAATGAACGGTATATCCGCCATCTTGGGGCCGAATCATGCCTTCAATCGATTTGGGATTACGGTGGACCATTGCCCCCAAAGGAGCCAACATAAAGCAGTCCCCGAGCGCTCCTTGTTTGATATCATTGAGTTCTGGGCCGGTTGCTTCATAGAGGCTTGTTGCGCCTTTCTTGGTGATTCGTCGAAGTCCGGTTCGATAACTTGATTCAAGTGAGCCAGGCGTCTTGGCAAAGGCCCTTCGCTGCTCCTTGGCCTGGAGGGCAGGCGTACCCTTTGGGATCGTCAGCTTGACAGATTTGTAGTTTTGAAACCAACTCTTGTCGAGTTTCACGGCATCCGTTTCAACGGCCAACCATCCGTGAAGCGCAGCGAGCGCGGCTGCGTCTTCACCATGGAACCGCGAGTCGAGTACTGCCTTGTCGACCTCGATTTGCGAAAGGTCTCCGCTCCGATCGGCATCCCAATTCTCGAAATTTCGCAGAACGACTTGAGGGAAGGGCGTAACCGTGCTCTGTTTGGTTTGCACGAAGACGACTGCCGCGATAGCGGTGATAAGCATAAGCGTATTAAACGCTGGCGCCTCAGAAAAGTTTAGATTGGAAATGTAAAAGCTGGTAAAGAGCCTTGAACGGAGTTGCCAGCCAAGGTTCTTTAACCAACCAAATACTTACTTTTCGTGCTGGACGCGCCAAATGGTGCCCGACCCGTCGTCAGAGACCATCAGCGCCCCGTCAGCGGCAACCGCAACTCCGACGGGACGACCCCATACATCTCCGTTTGGAGTCACAAATCCCGTCAAGAAATCTTCAAATTCTCCCGTCGGGGCTCCATTCTTGAGTGGGACTCGGATCACTTTGTAGCCCACGCGTTTTGCTCGATTCCAAGAACCGTGTTCGGCGGCGAAGCCATCGAATCGATAGGTTGAGGGGAAAGATGAACCGGTGTAGAAGGTCATGCAAAGGGAAGCCATGTGCGACTGGAGCAAGACCTCGGGCATCAGAACTTTGTCCTTCAATTCTGGTTTTTCATTTGGGTGGCGAGGGTCTTGGTGACCTCCAAGGTAGAACCACGGCCATCCGTAAAAACCACCCTCCTTCACACGTGTGATGTAATCGGGAACGAGGTTATCGCCCAACCCGTCGCGCTCGTTGACCGAGCACCACAACGCGCCAGTTTTGGGGTGAATGGCGAGTCCCACCGCGTTGCGGATGCCCGAAGCGTACACACGTTCATTTTTTCCATCGGGATCGAATTCGAGGATGTCAGCTCGATGCGTCTCATCGGCTCGTCCGCCCTCGTGGTCGTTCGTAAGTGACCCTACCGAAACGAACATCTTTTTCCCATCCGGTCGGAAACGGACGTCGCGGGTCCAGTGTCCGCCTCCTCGAAGTCGTCCACCACCTGGCAGTTCGGCAACCGTTTCCATCTCGCCCGAGGCATGAAGGTCTCCGTTCTTATATGCGAAACGGACGACCGCATCAGTGTTGCCGATGTAAACATATTGGGGATTCGGCCCCGGAGGATAGAACGCGATACCAAATGGCTGATGAAGATTGGCGGCAAAAACTTCGTTGGTCTCGGGCTGACCGTCCGCGTTGCGTCCCCGTAAAATTCGAATCCGACCCGGTCCACTTTCGGCGATGAAGAGATCGCCATTTGGTGCCGTAACGATCTCGCGGGGGTTGTTGAGTCCCGTCGCGTATTGGGTGACCTTGAACCCGGCTGGCGCCTTGGGCCACGCTCCTTCGGGACGGCGAACCATGTGGGGACCATTGTCGACACTTTTCGATTCATACGGAGCCGGGAGATCGGCGGAGGTGATCTTTCGCCTCACACCTGGAGCGTCGCTTGACCAATCGTCCGAGATCGCAGTGGTCCCGCTTCTCACTTGACCATCCTTGATCGGTGAACTTGAACAAGCCGTCGTGGTTCCGATGACGGTTGCGGTTGTTGCGGCAATGGCCACAATGCTGAGAGTCGCCTTGGTGGAACGGTTCATGTCAAATCCTTGCTTGCGCTACCTTCGAAGTATAACGCGCCACTTTTATCAAACGATACGAATGGCGGCGAGGACGGCAATGTTGCCCCGCGAATCTCAGAATTGGACATATTGCTCCAGAAGGCGATAAGCGGTACGATGGTGGAAATGCCATTTAACCTTAAATCATTTGGTGTCGTAGCAGTGCTATCGGTGACCGCTGCTTTTGAGGCTCAAACTTCGATTTCCTTGGACTTGTCGAAGCCGGGCCACAAAGTCAGTCCGATGCTTTATGGATTGATGACCGAGGAAATAAACCA
>JBEHXE010000024.1:0-61125 GCA_048498855.1 Armatimonadota bacterium
GCGTGTGGCACAAACTTGCGATACCGCGCTCCCTCAATGCGCTCCGCGTTGAGGGTTCAAATAAGTACCCTCAACCCTGAGAGGGTTGAGGGAGCTAACCGCCAGAGCCTTACGGCGTGTGGCACAAACTTGCGATACCGCGCTCCCTCAATGCGCTCCGCGTTGTGCGTTCAAATAAGTACCCTCAACCCTGCAAGGGTTGAGGGAGCTAACCTTCAGCCGACAAATTTCGCCCGATGTGCTCGCCAATCGTCCGCCGTAAGCTCCCAAACCTCTTCATCGAAGGTGCCCTCGACGAAGGACATGTCCTTTTTAATCTCCACCAGCCGAGCGCCCGTCTTCTCCTTGATCCGACGAGAACCGAGATTCGGCACCGCGTTTCCGCTTCGAATCACGGGTTGCCCGAGCACATCAAAGAAGTAATCGTTAAAGGCCGTCACCGCTTCGGTCATCAACCCCTGTCGATGATAGCGAGGAGCAAGCCAAAACGACCGATGATGAGGTCCGCCGGGATTCATGTAGACGACCCCAATCAACAGGTCGTCCGCAGCCTCCCGAAGCGTCATCGCCCAAATCATCCGCTCACCTGCCTCGATTTGAGGCAGGCACATATCGAGGAACTCATTGGCTCCATTTTCGGGATAGGGCCAGGGGACGAACGAATAGAGATGCCGAACAACCTCGAAGTCCGGGAAGAGCCCCTGAATACGAGGAGCATCCTCGCGTCGCAACGGACGCAAGATCAGTCGCGGAGTCTCAAGGATCGGCATCTCGCTCATGCTCGTTCCCGGTTCATAAATCGAATTCGATTGCGACGCCACTGATCGGCGGTGAGTTCCCAAACTTCCTCACGGAAGCGCCCACCGACATACGGAACATCGTCGTTCACTTCGATCAAGATGGCGCCGGACTTCGACTTCAGCTTATGAGAGCCTACGTTCGGTTCAGCGTTGCTTAATCGCATCTTCTCCAGTCCAACGACTTCAAACGCAAAATCGTTCACCGCCGCAACGGCTTCTGTCATAAATCCTTTACGGTGATGCTCGGGAACGAGCCAAAAGCCTCGGTGGAATGGACCATCCAACGCCAAATCGATCAGGCCAATCAGCTCATCCGAAACATCGCGTTCGGTGATCGCCCAAACGAAGCGCCTTCCGGCCTCCATTTCAGGCAAGACTCCTTCTAGAAATTCAGTTGCGCCATTGTTAGGGTACGGCCAGGGAATTGCGGCCGCAAGGTAACGAGTGACTTCGATGTCAGGAAAAACGCTCTGGATTCGCGGGCCGTCCTCGCGACTAAGAGGTCGCAATTCCAGTCTTTCGGTTTTCAAAATCGGCCCCATAACCCATGATAACAGAGGAACGGATTCCCGGTCCGTTAAGGGACCGGGAATCGTTGTGTCACTCGCTAGCTTTTCCACTAGGAGCAACCTCTTTCTCCTTGAGCATATTCAAGAGCTGTAACCCCATGAGGCCGCTCAAGCCTCCTTCACTTGCGCTTCCATTGCCACTGACAATCAAGTCAGGAATGATCTTAATATGTCCCTTGGCGATTTCTTCGGTGATCTTAAACTTGGTAAAGTTCTCTTCACCCATCGCCTTCACCTGAAGCTCATAGGCCTCTGCTGTTGACTTACCGACAGCCATGATCTTCTCAGCTTCAGCGAGACCGGTCTTGGCGATCCGCTCGGCATCGGCTACGGCGTTCATCTTGGTGAACTCGGCCTGGGCTCCACCCTTGGCCTTGGTCGCCTCGGCTTCGGCATTCGCCCGCATCTTGGTTGCTTCAGCTTCGGCGTTGACCTGCAGCTTCAGGCTTGTCGCGTCACCTTCGGCCTTCTTAACCGTCGCGTCGGCCGTGCGTTGGGCAATTTCGACGCTCTGCTGAGCTCGAACGATTTCGGCTTGCATATCCGCAATCGCGGTTTCCTTCTCCATACCCTGCCGCTTTTCCTGCGCCATTCGCTGGGTCTCGTAGGTCTTCTCCGCTTCTTCGGCGATCTTTCGATCGGTCAGCGTCTTCATAAGAGCCTCTGGCGGAACGATGTCACCGATCAGCGTATCGACGGCGTTGACGTTGTATTCATCCAGAACTTCCTTAATATGCTCTTTGGCCGACGCTTGGCGCTCCTTTCGGGTGCTCAGGAAGCTGATGACGTCGCTATCCTGAGCCGAGTTTCGGAAGTAGTTACCAATCGTCGGTTCCAGTACCTGCGAGACAAGGTTGTTCATGCTGCCAAATCGAGCGATGACCTTCGGAGCCTCGGTCGCCGGGATATGGATGATCTGCGAGACGTCGAGGTTGAATGGGAAGCCATCCTTACTTCGGACCGTAATCGTACACAGATGCTTATCAAGCGCGTGAGCTTCGGTACGGGCATTGGCCCAGTTGAGAACGAGGTTCGTGGTCGGTACCAACTCCACCTTCATGGTGTAGGTGTTGATCGGGTACTTACCTGGTCCAAGTGGCTCGAGCCAAACACCTCGGAAGCCCTTCTTCACGATGTTTCCGTGCTTAAAGTGCTCACCCGTCACGTCCTCGCCGTCTTCACCGATATACGAGATCACAACGCCAACGTAACCAATCGGAACGTCGGTCATCGGAATCTCTTCGATCTGGATTGCCCAAGGATTGATGAAGTAGCTACCGGCCAAGATGACCTGGGGCTGAAGACCACGGTTACCGCCACGCTCCAAAAATTGGTCAGCGTCTTGGAAGTTATTGTGTCCTTCGATATGTTCACCAGCGATCTGGCCATGCTTAATCGGTTGGCCGTCGAGCGCGGTTACGATTCCCACCATGTTTTCGTGGATGATCGTCATATCGGCCATCGTAATGGTGAACGCCAAGGTGTTGATTCGGTAGGTACCCGAAGTCAAGATGTGAGTCTGACGACCCTTTTGGCCACGTCGCTCCAAGAACATGGTTGCGTCTTGGAAGTTGTCGCATTCGACCTTTCGGGCCAAGATATTACCGGTCGGAAGTTCGTAACCGTCGTTCGCCAAGATGAGGCCAACTTTGCCCTGTGGAATCACGGTGAACGATTCCATAGTGACCGAGTACTGCCACGGCCACATCATCCAGTAAAGACCAGGGGCGAGGGTCGCAGCCTGGATACCGGCTTCGCCGTTCGTCGCAAGGATGCGACCATCAGGGAGTTTTCGGTGTGAACCGATAAGGACAAATTTCTTCGTCACCAGGCCGATCTTGTCCTCGGGGACAATGACCATGCCAAGGAAGAGTCGCAGAATTGGCTTGAAGAAAACGATTCCGACTATGGGAATGAGAACCCACCAAAAGCGGAGAATTTGATCCGCAGAGTTATTCAATTGTGCGTATAACATGTTTCATTGCAAAAAGCTCGGGCCATAGCCTGCGCCGTTGCAAGTCATGTGTCTGCTTCTTGCATCCACATAAATGAGTACAAGTTTTGGTTGCGGCGGGTTGCACTTGATCAATCGTCAGGAGGGTCCGAAAAAACCAAGACCCTCAAGGGAACCACGATCCGGTTATCATTTTTACAGGTCCGATGGTCATTGCTCCCCGTCCTTATACGATTGAAGAATATACGCGTAGCGTGTGCCCTGCATGTATCGAAAGAGGAGGTGTGCGTTCAGACGATCCGAATGTGTTCGTGGATGCGATGCTGGTTTCGCATTCCGGATCGATATGGATGCGTCGGTTCTGCCAAGAGCACGGCGAGACCGAAAGCCTTTATGAAGAAGACGCCAACCTGTGGCGCGCCCGAGCCGGATGGCAAACGCCTACGTTGACCGTCACTCCCGATCGTGCGGACAACTATCGCGGCTTCCCCGACGGATACCGTGATGGGCTCCCGGCGGGACACGGGCAACACTCCTGCATTCTTCTGCTCAATCTCACGGAGCACTGCAATTACCGTTGCCCAACATGCTACGCCTCGGCTCTCGAACCGGGAACTCCCCTTGAAGCTGAAGAAAAGCCGACCCTTCGCGAACTCCTTCACACCGTCGATACGATGATTGAGCGGGAGGGCGGCAAGCTCAGTGTCGTCATGCTGAGCGGTGGCGAGCCAACCCTCCGCCGTGACCTGGAAACCCTCATTCTCGAATTGGAACACAGGCCAATCACAAGAATCTTGCTCAATACGAATGGACGCCGTATTCATCGGGATAAGGCGTTCCTCAAATTCCTTTCTGAGCATCGACAAAAGGTTGAGGTGTATCTTCAGTTCGATGGTTTGAGTGACTCGACCTACGAGCATTTAAGAGGTGAACGTTTAGCGAGAGAGAAGCAAGAAATCCTCGCCAAACTCGATGATGCCAAAGTGTTTACAACCTTGGTCGCAACAGTGAAACGCGGCATCAACGAGGATGAAATTCATGGTCTGTTAGAGTTGGGAATGTCCACACCGTACTGCTCTGGATTGGCGATCCAGCCAGTTTTTGGTTCTGGTCGAAACAGCGGAATCGACCCCGTGAACCGTGCGACCCCGACGGGAATCCTCAAAGCGCTCGGACGGGGCGACGACTTCATTCCTCTGCCGTGTTCCCACAAAGACTGTTGCGACATTGCCTACTTCATCCAAAGCGAAAACGGCGCCTGGAACTCGCTCGTGTCACTCATCGGTCGTGAGGAACTAAAGAAGTGGATTCACCTCGCCAGCAATACCATATCGTTTGAGAACGTGCAAGATTCTCTACGTTCGATGATTCGCGAAGGCACCCTTCAGCGGCTTCTTAGCGAGCAGCAGCGAGCTTCCTCTCTGCGGGTGGCGGGCGATCTATTCCGGATGTGCGACTGCGTTCCGGGACTGACCGACCTGCTCGGTGGTGTTTGGAAAGCGTTTGGCGGTGAGGAACGCTTGCTCGAAAAAATGGCGATGCGAACCTTCCGAGTTACGGTGAAAATGTTTATGGATGCGCACACGTTTCATGAAGCCCGCATCCGTCAATGCTGCGTCCACGTTGGAACATTTGAACCTGATCCCCGCCGTTATTCGTTTTGTTGGCGATGGCTGTTCGAAGACGCTCAAGACTTCCCCGCCCGAGTCTCCGAACTGAGAGTTTTGTCATGAAGCCCGAACTCACCTCGGTCATTGGCACCCTGTTTAACGGCATTGGCGTTGCCGTCGGGCTCTTGGTCTATTGGTTCGAATCTCGCCGAAGAAAACTCAATACCGACGGCATGGCGAAAGTCGCGATCATCGGCATAATCTGTGGCATCCTCGCCGCCCGACTGATCGAGCGGATTGCCGAAGGTGCCGACTTCGGGTCGATGATGAATCCCCTCATCGGAGGCCGAACCATCCTCGGCGGTGTTCTTGGTGGATGGATTGCCGTCGAAGTCACGAAGCGACGTATGGGAATTCGAGTTTCGACCGGCCCGCTATGGGCTTTAGCGATGCCGATCGGCGAGTTCTTTGGCCGCATCGGCTGCTACTTCAACGGTTGCTGTTTTGGGAAAACATGCTCCTTGCCGTGGGCTATCTATCAGCATGGCGAAATGCGTCACCCGACTCAGCTTTACATGGCCGGTGCATCCCTTGCAATCTTTGCGATCTCGTGGACGCTGCGCGATCATCCCAAAATCTTCCCCATCTACATGATTCTTTGGGCGGGAAGTCGATTCGTTATCGAGTTCTTTCGCGAACCCGCCGGAAAGCCTGCCCTATTATCTCTTGCCCAAATCGCGTGCCTTGCCATTATTGTCTGGTGCAGTGTTAGTCTGCTGCGAACTAAATCTGCCGAGGCGATAGTATGAAATACCTTCCCGTGGTAAGTTTTATTGTTGCCGGGCTTGCGTCGATGAAGGTAGAGGCTTCCAATAAGTTTCCGGACTTCCAAACCGCACTTTTCGTCCTCTTTGTTGCCTTGGCTCTTGGAGCCATCAGCATCTTTATCAAGCCTCGCAGGAAGAGCATCCCATGAACCATTCTTCCACTGAACCCTGTCCGAAGTGCGGTCGAAACGTCGCCGTCGGAGCTGCCGACTGTGCCCACTGCGGACAAGAATTCAGCTCTGTCAACGACTGGGACGATCATCGAAATCGCAAGACTCCGGTGTGGGTTTGGGTCCTCATTGCGCTTTTTGCGCTCCCTCTCTTGTGCTGTGGAGGCTGCTTTATTTATGTATTCCTGCTCCAACCTGGTAGTGGCCCAAGATGAGCGAATTCGAAACAAACCGTTGCCCCCATTGCCTTCACGAGTTGGCGGCAGGAGCGACGTTTTGTCCCTATTGCGGTCGCGAACCGGTGCTTCCTCCTCCACCCAAAAAGATCAGCCTCGTATGGATATTGATCTTTCTGATCATGGTTCCTTTGGTTGCTTGCGGTGGATGCATGGTCCATGACACTTACGAGGGTATCTCGGTAGCGGTCGCCGTTCAACTCCTTTCGATACTGGTCGCAATTGTCCTTATCGTGATTCGACTGAGGGGACCTGAGGTGCCATGAGCGCATGCATTCACGAAGTCGGTCTACAATTTGCTAAAGGACGGCCATGAGCGACGAACCGATTGAGATCACGTCGATACCCTGCCCAAACTGCGGACATGCAATCCCAATCGGTCAGACATATTGCGAAGGATGCGGCATCGGTGAACCGAACCAAAATGCTCCCGGTTCTGGCGTCTCCATTCTCTACCGCCCGCCGAGCGACAAGCCAGAAAACTCATTGTCCGATGATATTCAGGCTCCCCCTCAACGGACCACCCTTTGTCCTCACTGTGGAAAGCCCGTTCTGTCGGGTTCGACGTGGTGTCCCCACTGCGGAACAGGAGTCCTAAGAGACACCCATTACGGCCGTAACATCCCGGTCAAGAGCGGCAAGTATCCCTACGATTGGCGGTGGTTCCTCTGGCTGTTTTTGCTCATACCCCTCATATGTTGTGGAGGATGCTTCATGGACTATCGCCTCGCCGGACTTTCCTCTTTGGTGATGGTGCTCAGCTTGATCATCGGGCTGACCCTTTTCATTTCGAATTTCATTCGAGGTCGCCAATGAATCCTTCTCAACCAGACAATCGTGCCGGACGCTTGGGATTCGCATATTGCAAGATTGCGACCTTTTCATTGCTTGCCGGAAAGTTTGCTCTCCCGCTCGCGGCCTTACTGTCAGCGACCTTTTTCATCGTGGGATACATTCAGGGTAAGCGAGATACACGGTGCTATCTTCGATATCCGTTGCTTGCCGCTGGGTTTTGGATTCTCGTGTTTGCCTTCTGGATAACGATGAAAATCTTTCCCGGTCTCGTGCCCGGGTGGACATGGTTACATCCCTAGCAAATTCCTACGTTGAGCTAATGGCAGGCAGGGGTTGGGAATTTGATATACTCGGCTTATGCTCCCTGGCCTTTCTCTCGCGTGTGCGCTGGCCTTCCAGGGCCCGAAGATCACCTTCGACACCAAACAACTCGACAACCTGGCAAAGTTCACCAAGGAAGCTGAAGCTCTCGCCAAGAAGGAATATCCGAAGACCGCCGACGTACTTGGGATTCCGAGAAGCAGTCTCGCCGACGTCAAAATCATCATCGATTTCAACGCCGACGGCGTTGCTTATGCCGACGGCCTCACCATCCACGTCGCAGCAAAATATGCGTCGCAGCATCCGGACGATACGGGATTGGTGGTCCACGAACTTTGTCACGTGGCTCAGCACTATCCGAAGTACGATCCGGTCTGGCTCGTCGAAGGGATCGCCGACTATGTCCGCTGGTTTGCATTCGAGCCGCTTAACAAGCGCCCGATCGTCAAGAAATCGAAGGCGGATGCCCGAGCAAGCTATCGAACGACCGGCGCGTTCCTCGATTGGGTTCTTCGAACCAAGGATAAGGACATCGTCGTCAAGCTCAACAAAGCGCTCCACGACGACTTTTATAAGGAATCGCTGTGGAAGGACTATACGGGCAGCACACTGGACGAACTCAACGATCAGTGGAAAGCTACGTTGAAGGACTAGAAACTCTTTCAAAGCTGCAATATGCCTCGACCACGTAAGTGTTGAGGCATATTGCTTCCTGCTTTGCTCGATCCCGACAACAGCGAGCTTTTTGTATGGCGAGTCATTCTCTGCCAAATGGCTCTGTTCATTCGTAGTAGAAATCTATGGAGCTTAAGCGGCATGTTCTTCTCGAACCTTGTCCTCATTGCAAGCAATGGGTTTCTGAAGATGTTGCCATTTGTGTTCATTGTCGCCGCCCGATGCGAAAGGAATTCGGAAACAACCCCCTGCGGACCCTCTCAATCACTTGGTGCGCCTTAATGCTTGCCGTGCTCGCGCTGCTTTGGTTTCCCCTTATCCTGTTTACCGGAGTGTTCCTTTATATTGTTCTCGTCCTCCTTTGCCTCACGGGAATCTTGATCGGAGTCGAGGGACGATTGAGCGGAAACTAATCGTCCCTTATCTCGATTTCCTAGCGAGTGAGCGTTTCGATGATTTGGGTCCGACCAAGCAGTCGGGCTTGTTCGAGAGGGGTCTTGCCCACCGCATTCAAGGCGGCGAGGTCGGCGCCATATTCTAAAAGCGCATCGACCGCTTCGGCGTTGTTGTTAAAAATCGCGACATGAAGCACCGTTCCGTGCCCTCCGCGAATATTCGCGAGCGATGGATCGGCCTTCAGCCTTGCCCTCAACCGCCAAATTGGCAGTCCCCAACCGATCAAAACCAGAATTCCAAACGCTCTTGGGGCCGCCAGGAAGACGGGATCGAGGATGGAATCATCTCCCCCATAGCGCCGGAGAAGGTCGGCGAGCCCGGTCACGCCCGAAAACTCAGCCCAATGCAACGAAGTCGCCCCGGCGTAGGCCAGCCAATTGGGATCAGTTCCGTGTTCGAGCAGCCACTCGGCGGCCTCGACTCTTCCACAACGACAGGCAAGATACAGGGCATCAGATACTTGGTCTTGAGGGGAAGCTGGAGGACGTGGCAGGCGATTCCCCTCGGCATCCGTTCTCGAAGAACCCGTGTGACTCGGGTTATCAATCAGCTTTCCGTCTGGCCAAAACCGCTTGAGAAGCTCAACACTGCCCAAGCCTGCCGCGCAGAATAAGTCGGGAACTTCACCTAGTTCAACCAAGCGAACCGCCGCATGATTGGAGCCGTACGTCAGAGCCCAAGACAATGGTGAATGAGCCGATCCCTCGTAGCGATCTCGCATGGTCGATCCCTTTCGGTGGAGGACGGAGATCATGTTCGGATCGTCGAACTCGATCGCCATGATCAGCGGCGTACTGCCATCTTCAAAGGGAGCCAGCGCTAATTTCGGAGTCTCGTCAAGGATGGCTTCGAACCGAGCCTGATCGCCATCCCGAATCGATGCGGCAAGATCTTTTTGTTGGATCGAGAGAACGAGTTTGGGCCAACTGGGAAAGCCCAATGATGTTGCAAGTTCAAATTGAGCTTCGGTCAACTTGGCAAAGCCACGGGATTGCTTGAGTTCCTTCGCTTGCTTGCGAAGCTGCACCAAATAAGGGTGCGCTGATGTTTCTTTTTTCATATAACCTCGGTGCCATAACCAGCGATCCGCAAACTGGTGGCGCTTCGGTTTCTTTCTGAAGCAATGTTGGTTAAGGTGGACTCAGCCCTTTCCGCGGATCCGGTTGCGCCCTTCGCGCATATGAATTTTACCAGAATCGGCAAATGCCCGCCACCAGGGAGGATAATTTATCACTGGGGGGCCATGACCGGGCGAGAGCTATTTGATCGGGGGAATCAATATCTTGCACAACACCGAACCGGAGACGCGCTAGAAGCCTATCAGAAGGCAGCTCAATTAGAGCCAAAGCAACCAGCGATTCCGGCAAACCTTGGGGTTGTGCTGGCAGAAATGGGGCGAATCGAGGAAGCTCGATCCGCCTATGATTTGGCCATTAAACTTGAAAAAAACTTCTTCGCCCCATACGAACTCAGGAAGGCATTTCTTCAACCCGTTATTCTCGATTCTCGCCAATCTGCCATCGATGAGCGAAGCCGCTTAACGAAGTCGGTAAAGAAACTTGCCGCGATAAAACTCTCCTTACGAAATCCTCAAGACGAGGTTGGCAACCCTGGCTTTTTCCTCGCGTATCAAGGTGCCAATAACCGTGAAATTCAGAGCGAAATTGCCTCTTTGCTCCTGAAAGCCTGCCCCTCGCTTCGCTATCGAGCCGATTTTTCGAAACGCAGCCCTAAGGACAAAATTCGCGTTGGATTCTTCTCGGCCCACTTTTACGAACATACCGTAGGACGGGTGAACCTCGGACTCATCAAGCATTTGCCTCGTGATCGATTCGAGGTCATCGTTATCCGTCCTCATGGCGTTTCGGACGACGTGACACGCCAAATTCAAGCGACAGCGGACAAGGCACTCGTCGTACCGCCGGTCTTGGAATTAGCTCGGGAGGAAATTGAGCGAGCCGAACTCGATATTCTGCTTTTTACGGATGTCGGCATGGAGCCCCTTAGCTATTATCTGGCTTTTTCACGACTTGCGCCAGTCCAAGCCGTCTTATGGGGTCATCCCGACACAACCGGAATTCCCAATCTCGATTACTACGTTTCCACTCACTCCTTTGAACCGGAAGACGCTCAGAGTGCCTATTCTGAGAACCTCATTCAACTCCCACGGCATTACATCTGCCTCGAAAAGCCAGCCGCATCCGACACAAAAATCAACAAGGAGGCGTTTCATGCTTTGCAGGACCAGAAGGTCTACTTCTGCCCGCAAAGCCTGTTCAAACTCCACCCCGACACGGACGTTTTGTTCGACCAAATTTTGAAGAAAGACTCCAAGGGGATTATATGTATTCCCGAAGGGCCAGAACCCTATTGGGCTCAACGCCTCCAGCGTAGACTCGCCAAATCTTGTCCTGATACCCACTCGCGGATCAAGTTCATTCCGCGAATTGCCGCCAATCGGTTTCAGAGCTATCTCGCGTCCGCAGACGCAATAATCGACCCAATGCACTTTACAGGTGGCTACACGTCTTATTTAGCCTTCTCGACCGGGAGCCCCATCGTCACCATGCCGGGTGAATTTCTCAGAGGTCGAATGACGACTGGGTTGTATCGGCAGATGGGAGTCGAAGGTTTTGTCGCAAATTCTGTCGACGAATATACCGATATCGCGAATCGTCTTGCCAACGATCCCGACTTTCGGCGCGATGGCGCTCAGCGAATTGAACAGGCGAGTCGCGAGATTTTCGATGACCTGGCTTCTGTTGAATCCTTCGCAAACTTTCTGACACTGGCTTTCGAAGCCAGCCAACGAGGCGAAAAACTGAAAGACTCTTCGGGAACTCAATTCGTCTAAATTTGTTGGTATTACTGGACTGTTAGCCTCAGTTGTCGAGGTTCGCGAGAGCTTTGTTGAGGTTTCTCACACAATCTCCCGATAAAATAGTGAGGCGCACACGTTTTCATGGAATCTGATCTCGATCCTAAGCACGAAATTTCTCAATCCGAGCCCGTCTTGGAAGTCGTCGAAGGCGACGTTAAAGACGATCATTCGGGTGAGTTAGCCGTGCCCGGAGCATTTGAATCTGTACTCGAAAAAGTCGAGGAAGAACGCAAATATGTCGAGACCGAAGCGCCGCCTTACAAAAATCGCGCCTTCATCGGGGTTGTTTGTTTGGTCGCCGGAATCCTTGCCGGACGCCTGACAACTCCGCCCAAGATCGAAAAAGTCGTGGTCGAAAAAGACAAGCCTGTTGCGACGGTGACCACACCTACGCCAGAGCCGACCAAAGCGCCGGAGCTTCCGAAAGTCGATAAGCCCTTTCGTGATTTTACGACTTTGGGTGATTTCGACCCTTGGCAGCCGATGAACGGTGGCTTTCCGCTTCCGCCGAAAGATACTCAGGCCAAAATCGTCGGTCGATCGGGTAGTCCCGTACCAAGTGGTGGCGGCGAAATTCCAACCGGCCTTTCGGGACGCATCACGCCCATGGATCCGGGAGAAATCGGCGGTCCATTGCCAAACGTGAACGGCGGAGAACTTCCGTCCGCCACAGGCGACGTTCCCAACAGCGCAGATAAGGGCAATAACGGCAAGACCACAACGCCAGCTCAGACGGGTGGTCAAGAACGGTATGTCTCGATTTCGATGAACGGTCCCGAACCGACCAAAGGCCAAGCCGCCATCGAAGGAATTGCCTCATCGCTCGGTGGAACATCTCGCACCTTTACCCACATGGCCGAAGACGGAACGGTGGAAGCTCAGTGCATTCTCGTGATTGTGCCGGCAAACAAATTTAACGACGCTAAGGCAAAGATTGATGCTCTTGGTGGCGCGTCAGTCGATGCAACCTTCGAAGGGAACGCTTCCGATCAGCAGAATCGAATCCAATCGCCCTACATTACACGTCTGGCCAAGCTTCGTGACAAGCGAAAGGACCTTCTGGTCGACTTCCTTGACGACGCGCCGGTGGTGAAGCAGATTAACGAAGCGATCGATTTTGAGACGCGTGCTGTTTCCGCGACTCGACTTCCAAGCGGCTTGGCCGGCAAAGCGGTCATTCAGATTCGCCTGAAGTAGATTTCATCCTGAGGCGAGCTTCAAAAGCCACAATCGCTCCCGCGACATGAACGTTGAGGGAGCGTCCCTTGCCCGCCATCGGAATAAAGACTGCCGCGTCGCATTGTTTCATCACGCTGCCATAGACGCCTCCACCTTCGTTTCCGAGAATCAGACAACATTTGTCTGGATACTCGAATTCCATGTAGTGTTGGGCGTCTTCGGCGACCTCGATCGCAACGAGCGTATAGCCCGCCTCTTTCATAATTCGGCAAGCCTCGTCATAGCGAACAATCTGCCGCCAAGGCACTCTTCGGTGCGCACCCATCGAAGTGACACCAATCGCTGGATTGTCGCCAACGACTGGCGTTTTGCCCGTAAAGATGAGTTCGGTGACCCCACACGCGTCGGCAACTCGAAACATGCCGCCCACGTTATATGGGTCGTCCCAATCTTGCAAAAGAATCACCAAGTCGATGGGATTCCGCTGATCGGAAAACTCCTTAAACACTTTACGGATGCCAGTCTTCGAACGAATCTGCTTCAAAATCTCTAGACCATAGTACACTCAAGGAATGGTTCGCGGCTACGATGTCATTTTCCAGAATAAGCTCTTGGGCTTTCTTTTCACCGGAGCCCTGACCTTCATCTTCATCGCTTTGCTCATTTGGGGCGCCCTTCACGCCAAAAAGATGATGGAGCAAGATTCGGCCGCGCGAAAGAAGTTTCGCGAAGAGCAGATGAAGGCCAAGCAAACTGAAGCCTCGCGCACCGAGTGATGGCCAACGTTCGAGAGCTTGTTACAGTTTTCGAAGAAGCGCAGGCCCTGGTGGTGAGACCAGAAAACGACTTTAGCTACTCGGGATGGGACAACGCACCTGAGGCGCTCAATGAAATCGAACCGATTCTCGCGAAATTACGGCGCGGCGAATTGCCTCAGTACGGTCTTTCGATCCTGTTTGCGCCCACAGGTCCCCTTCAAGAATTGAGTCTCAGTAGTGGTTGGGGCGATGAATTTTGTCGGTTGGCCGATCGATTCGATGCCGCGATGGCTGCGAGGGCAGAGTGTCTTTGCTTGTCAGAACCATGCGACAAACTCCTGACGGTGAGGCAAATCGGAGAGGATTCACACTTTGGCGAAGTGTCGGTGCTTCGCTGTCCAGAATGTGCCCAGCTTTGGGTTCGTTACCTTATCGAAAATGAAGGATTCACGGCTTCGGGCCGATGGTATCTGGGAGCGATTACGCCTGCCCAACTCCTCCATTTAACACCCGATTGCTGCTTGTCATTGCTGGGTCAACTCGACAGCTATTTTATGGGTGGAAGCGCTTTCGATGGTAAGTGGTACAAGCAAAGCGGTCCGATTCGCCCGTAAGGAACTTCCCACTTCGCAACAGAGTTAGCAAAACTGTGAAACGGAGGCGATGGTACTGGTGCTTGGTGCTTCTTACGTCGACTTGGATCGGGCTCTGCGTTTTCGCGCCATTCTTCCCTTCGGGTTGGCTCCTGTCTTCGATCTTCACTTATGCCCCACCGGTGGTGCTCACCACGCCGACCCTCCTCTCGGTTCTCATCTTCCTCGTTTTGGCATTCAAAAAGAAGTGGGTCTACGGATTCTTCATGATGACTTGCCTGGCGTGCGTCGCCACGTTCTTCATTGTCGGATATCAGATTCCGGTCGATCAAGGTGGACATCATGCAGATGTTCGGGTCATGACATTGAACGTCGAATTGAATAATCGAACGGTGCCGGGATTAGCCGACTATATTCGCGAGCACAAAATCGATCTCGTTCTTTTGCAGGAAAACAAGGGCGGCAACCAAAGTCCAGCCTCAGTGTTGGCGAAAGAGTTTCCCGAATGGCATGTGGAAACCGAAGGCGAACTAGCAATCCTTTCACGTTGGCCCCTTTTCGAGCGTAAAGTTCGAAAAATGCGGAGCCTCCCAGGTCGCATCATTCTCTCAGCAACGGTCGGTTCGCCTCATCCGTTTCGAGCCATGACAATTCACTGGTCGGTCCCACAAATCACTCATGGTTTAGGAAAACTCACTCGTTCGATTGAGGCGCAACGATATGACTATGAAGACACCTTAAATGAGCTTAACCAATCATCTTTGCCCACCATTTTGGGAGGAGACTTCAACAATCCTCCCCGGCATGCTTTTAGTCGCGCTCTTTCAAACCGACTGATCGACGCATATTCAACGACCGGCTTTGGCGTAGGTTGGACTTTTCCCGCTTCACGCCCCATCACTCGCATCGATCACTTGTTCAGTACAAAGCCTCTGGTGCCGATGGCCGCAATGGTCGGCCCATCGTTCGGGTCCGACCATTGCAGCTTGCTTGGGACGTTTAGTTTCCTTTAGGGCCGTGGAACAAGGTCGCTCGGATCGAACATCGACTTTGGGATCGGTCGATTGAATTCAAAGTCGAAATGTCCAGAGATTTTCCAGGTGCCATTGGTTTGATACTCCTTATCGGCTTTGTAGGGCAGATTGGTACTTGGGTCAACATAGAATTTCATTCGGCTCCATCCCCCTTTGTTGATTGCGATGATCAGATTCGTTTTGTCGTCGAGGGGTGACTCCTCGAATTTCGCTGGAGTGTCCATGTATTGCTTCGCGACCATTTCGAGCGAAAAATCACTCGGATTCATATTGGCTTCTTCCGAAGACTCGACTTTCTTCGAAGTCTCATCGTACCGATAGAACTTGATCCCGGTTCCCTCAGCGACCTGGAGCCGATCACCACCCTCGCGTCGTGACGCTTTCTCACGCCATGCGCTTGGCTGCCACCAGAGATCATAGATCCGCTGAAGGGGTCCGTCTTCGACATTTCCTTGGCCAGGTCGCCAGTAGATTGTCATGTGGACCGAGGTCACTTTCGTCATTTGCGTCCGCATTTGCCGATAAGCAGCTTCCGCTTTTCCGCCACTCAGCATCGCACCGATGACGAGAACGGCGAGGCTAACACTGGCTAGTCCGAGACCAAATTCGACAACTTTGGTGCGCGGTTTTGACCGTCTTGCTTTTACTTGTTCATAGACTCGTGGAGACATCGCCGGAATGTCGATATTGCCAACTTTCGACATCATTTCATTACTGAAACGATGAAATTCGCGACAGTTAGCGCAAGACTGAAGGTGTTCTTCGACTTGAGCGTCAAGGACATTTGCCGAGCTGATTTGGATTTGAATTTGTTCACAGTGCATTGGTCACTCCTGCATCCGACTGAGTCGGTGCGATTTCGTATCCTTCGATTGCATTTCTGTCTTCAAGAAAGGCTTTGAGTTGTTTGATCGCTTCGTAGACGTGGAATTTGACCGTCCCTTCGGGCAGCTTTAAAATATCGGCAGCCTCAAGTGAAGTGAATTGTTCGACCTTGACCAGGAGGAAAGCATGCTTGAGTTTTGGCGGCAAGGAGTCTAAGGCTTGCTCGATCGCAAGACGGGTCTCCATACCGCTCGTACTTGTCGCCTGTTCCGTTCGGATCGTCCGCTCTCGGCGGCGCTTTGCTCGCCATGAACGAGCCTGATAGATTGCGATTTGATACAGCCAAGTTCGAACGTTTGCCTCGCCACGAAAGCGATGAGCATCTCGAAGGGCGACAACAAAGACATCCTGGGTTAAGTCTTCCGCCTCAGTACGGTTACCCGTGAGGCGATAGCAAAACCGGTAAAGCGTCTGACCGTATTCGGCGTAGAGTTCTGCAAACTCAAAAGGTGACGAACGAGGATTCTTCATCGTAGCTCAAATACACTGAGTGTGATTCGAATGGTGAATAGTTGGAAAAAAGTGACTTGCCGACAGAATTTCTAAATGGAATAAACTATCCCGCGTGGCGACGCAGGTACCTATCTTAACTTATCACAAGATATCGCCTGTCAACGCGAATTCCATCTATCCCGGCACGTTCGTGCCCCCGAAGCTCTTTGAGAGCCAGGTTCGACATCTGGCCCGACGTGGATTTCAGTCCACACTGCTTCAATCGCTTTTCTCTTCGGCGATGCCATCCAAGCCCATCGTGCTCACCTTTGACGATGGCTTTCAGGACTTTGAGGACGCGGCTTGGCCAATCCTCAAAAAATTTGGAATGACCGGCACCGTCTTTTTAGTTTCCGAATTTCTGGGCTTAAAAAATCAGTGGGATATTGCCGTCGGCGATGTGGCCTATCCGTTAATGTCGCCGAATTCGATTCGAAAGCTTCATGGCGAGGGGGTTGAATTCGGTTCTCATACGAGGACCCACGCGCGCCTTTCGAATCTCGACACTCCATCTCAAGAAGACGAGATCATCTTTAGCAAACAGGACCTTGAAGAGCGCCTAGGCTTCCCCATCGACACCTTTTGTTATCCTTATGGGAGCTATAACGAGTCCAGCGTCACGGCCGTCCGCGAGGCGGGTTATCGCTTCGCGACCAGTTGCAACAAGGGCCTGAACGATGGCACCGAGGATCCTTTACTGCTGAAACGCATTGCCATTCGCAACGACACGTCGCTTCCCGTTTTCATCTACAAGATGTGGAGGGCCTTCCGACTTGGCCGTTAGAGTTATTCATGTCACCAGCGCGACGAACATGATCTACGGCGCGGTCCACAGCATGATGACGCTGGCCGAAGCCCAGAAGCAAGCGGGCGATGACGTTCAGTTCGCGGCCTTTGCCGGAAAACCCTTTGCGAAAGATCTTGACCGCTTGGGTTGGAAGAATACATCCTTTCGTGTCCGCACAAAAATCGATCCCTTTGCCGTGGTCAAAATGGCGCGGCACTTTCGACGTGAGAAAATCGAAATCGTCCATACGCATCTTTCGACATCGTCGATCAATGGATGTTTAGCCGCCAAACTTGCAAAAATTCCTTGCGTGGCGACGGTTCACGGCATGAGCGGAAAATTGAGTTTCGTCTTTGCCGACCACATGATTGGAGTGTCGGAAGGCGTCCGTCATCACTTGATCGAGCAAGGGATCAAACCCGAACGCGTGACCGCCGTCTACAACGGCGTTGCGGTTCCGAGTTCCTTACCGACCAAGCTCGAAGCTCGAAAACAGTTTCACCTTCCTGAGGATGCTTTCATCTTTGGAACCGTCAGCCGCTTGACTCCTCTCAAAGGAATCGAATATTCCATTCGCGCATTCGCAGAGATTCGTCCGCATGTTCCCAATTCGATTTACGCGCTCGTCGGTGATGGCGATTCGCTCCGCACCTATCAAGAGCTGACCGTGAATTTGGGAATCCAACCGTGGGTGAAGTTTCTCGGCTATCAAAGCCAAGTCTTCGAACCTCTCGCCGCGATGGATCTGTTTCTCTTCCCTAGTCTCAAAGAAGCGATGGGCATCTCGGTCGTCGAAGCGCTCGCGATGGGACTTCCTGTCGTGTCAACCAACGTCGGTGGGCTTCCCGAAGTCGTGACTTCCGAGGTGGGCTCGCTCGTTCCGCCCGAAGATGCAGAAGCCATGGCGCGCGAGGCGATCGCCATCGCCAACGGAAATCGAGAGGTCTTTTCAACAAATGCCCGTCAGCGTGCTCGTGACCTCTTCAGTGTTGAAAGCATGTATGCCAAGACCAATGAGGTCTACCGTCACCTTCAAAGGCTAAAATAATCCATTCAAACCGAACTCCTCTCCTGGTATCAGAAAAATAAACGCGATTTGCCGTGGCGTCGAACCAAAGACCCCTACTCAATTTGGATCAGCGAAATCATGCTGCAGCAAACCCAGATTGTCACGGCTCTCCCTTACTACCTTCGGTGGATGGAACGCTTCCCCACTGTTGAAGCCTTGGCTAAAGCGGACGAGCAAGAAGCACTCGCGCTCTGGCAAGGTCTCGGATACTATCGTCGCTGCCGAATGCTTCACACAGCGGCGCGGCAGGTGGTTCTGAATGGTATGCCCACAAATTTTGCGGAGTGGCTCAAGGTTCCGGGAGTTGGACGCTACACGGCGGCGGCGATTGCCAGTATCTGTTATGAAGAGCCTCAGGCAGTAGTCGACGGTAATGTCGAGCGGGTCTATGCTCGACTTACTTGCGACCCGGCCACCAGCACAGCGCTTAAAAACAATACTTGGCTTTGGGCAGACCAACATCTCTATCGACAGGAGCCGGGAGAGTGGAATCAAGCCGTGATGGAACTCGGCGCAACGGTCTGTAAGCCAGTCCAGCCACAATGCGCCCGCTGTCCGATTTCTCAAAGTTGCATCGCGTTTCAGACGGATCGGACGGCCGACTTTCCAACTCCAAAACAGAGACCCTCGACCGTTCGGTATGAAGAGGAGATTTATGTTTTAGTGTTCGACAATCTTATTGGGTACCAACCTCGCCATGATCTTGATTGGTGGAAAGGTATGAGTTTATTACCTCTCTCTTCAACCTATCAACTCGATCACGACAAGCTCTGGATAGAAAATTTAGGAGAAGTCCGTTACACGGTAACCCATCACCGTATCACCGCTAAGGTTAGTCTCATTCGAGTGGAAGCCCCTCTTGAAAACTTGACCTGGGTCACTCCGAATGAGCTTGATGCGGTACCGATTCCGGCACCGCATCGAAAAGCCTTGGCTTTGTATTACAAGACCTGAATCGTGACGGTGTTCGCCTCACCAGTTGCTTCTGGCGGATTATTGGCGTTATTGTTATTTCGACGGCGATTCTGGGCTAGGTTTAATTCTAGCGAGACGCGAAAATCGGTCGTGATACTCAACTTTCCTGGATCTCGCGGATTAACCCGACGAATCAAATTCGCCAGATTTTCCTGCGCTCCTCCACCACGTTGGCGACGTTGGACGTCGGCACCCGCCTGCTCGTTCGAAACATTACTTGCCGCCTGGAGATAACTGATGACCGAATTTTGAAGATTGGCAAAGGTAGCCAGATTCAATCGGGTCGAGGTCCCTTTATAAGCAAACGTCTGTTCCAAAAGCTGGTCATTCATTTGGCGAATCGACTCGCCGAGCAAATTCAACGCCGCATTGAGTGCGGGCTTGGTTGTCGCTTGTGGCGCTTGGGTCGCGTCCTGATATTCTTGATATTCCGAATAGGAGCCACCATTGAACTGCGCGCTGGCACCCGAAGGAACTTTTCCGGCATTGACACCTTGCTGAGCAAGGCCAAGCAGTTTTGTGAGGCTGGTACGGAACGCCTGGGCGTCAAAGGCGATGGTGTAGCTCTTGTTATCGATGACGAGCTTTCCGCCTAGGCCTCGGCTTAAGGCTTTCACAAAATCAGCAGCTGCCATGTCTTTAGCCGATATCGCCAGAGGGAAATCGCTGTTGTTTTCAAAGTTGAAATACGGCGAAATCATGATCCGCTTGGGTAGGTCAAGATTCATCAGCGAGCCGATTTTTACCGCCTCGTTCCCTTTGGTCTCAAAGGTTATTAGATTATCCTTGACGGCAGTTTGCGGAATTGTCACGGCCTGAAATGCCCCGGCAGGAGAATTTGTCGACTGAATGAGGCCAGCAAGAACTCCCCAGTGCGATTTTGGGATGCCTTGCTGATACACGACGGCAACGTCGGAAACAAGGCTCGCAAAACCCTCTTTGCGCATCGGACTGACAATATCCTCAACCTCTTTCGCATCGTCGGGCACCGAAACTTTGTCGAAAGTCGGCAAGACCGCAATCGAGGACCGTTTGGTAATAGTGGCAACCGACTTTACAAGATCGTTCAAGGTCTTCGTCTTTTGACCAGTATCAGAAATCAATAACGCAGCAATAACGGGAATCATGTTCTTATAGACGTTTTCTCTTCTTACGTGTTTCTACAAAGCGAGCTTCTTCACCCATGCTTCACGCACGGTCGTTGAACCCGAAATAAGTTTTCCGGAAATAGGTCCGTTGGCGGACTCGGTGCGGAACGGGGCATCAGGAGAACAGCCCTCAAATTCTTGGTCATGTTGGACGACGACTCCATTGATCCTCAACTCAACGACTTCCGCATTCTTGACTTTGCGCCCGTTGCTGAACCGCGGAGATCGATATACGACATCGAGCACGTTCCAATCGCTATCACCAATCGTCGCATCGGTCGATGGTTTCACCATTCCGTCGGATCCCAGGAGCCCACCAGCATTCTTCTCGCCCAGGGTGACGCCATATCGTCCGCCCAAAAATAGAGTCGCATTTGAACCTGAGCTCGTCTTGAATTCAGCATGAACATAGCAGTCGCCATAAGACTGTTTGGTTGAAAATGAGATTGATGCTTGGCTGGCGGAGGCGTTTAGACTGCCATTCCAATCCGGTTCTTGAGCACCTTCGGGCTTTGCTCCGCCTTGAGCGGCCCACATCAGTCCCCCATAGAGATGTTCGAGATACCATTTCTCGGTGTAAGCCTCTTTGAAGTGTCCCATTTCGGTGTACCAAGATCGCCCCTTTCCTTGCCAGTGACACCACGCGATGGGGTGATCTTGGGGGTTCGTGCGATAGTAACCTTCGTCAATTGAGGCGAGAACGGTTACCTTGCCACGCGGGTTGACGCGCCAGTCGTACCATTCATCGGGTCGGACCCAAAATCGGGGCAAAGAATTCGTACTCGGATTGCCTCGATTCTCAATATTGACGAGCACATGCTGGCCTCCTGGCGGGTGACTCTTGAAGTAGGCTCCCACAAGTTCGGCGTACCACGGCCAATCGTATTCCGTGTCGGATGCCGAGTGGATGCCCATCCACCCTTTACCGCCGTCGACAAAGCGTTCGAGCGCCTTCTGTTGGTTCTCGTCGAGAATGTCGCCGGTTGTGGAGGCAAAGCAGACAAGATCGTATTTCTTCAGATTCTCGTCAGTGAAGACCGAGGCGTCCTCGGTCGCATCGACGGGAAAGTGGTGCTCCTCGCCCATTTTCTTAATCGCCTCGATGGCGCTGGGAATATTGTCATGCCGAAATCCAGTCGTCTTGGAGAAGACAAGCACACGCGGATTGGGAACGGCCAACGCGGTCGGCATCGATGCGGCGACAAGAAGCGAGAGCATAGCGATACTTTAGCCGGAATCACCTCCAGCACGCAAACGTTATTGCGGTTCGATGCTATCGACAATTTTCCAAAGGTCATCCAACGTGAGAGAAACCTTGCCGTTTTTCGATTTGTCCTCGACGACAATCGTATCGCGCTTGTTCGTAAGGAGAATCGCCACACTATCTTGGTCGAAGAACGCTTTGCGGGTCTTGAGGTGAAACGCAACGGTCTGTCCAGTCCATCCATTTCGATTCACTGTTCGTCGGCGCAAGGTTGAAGTCTTCTTCACAACATCTGGACCAGGCTTTTCCAGCATGTAGTCCCACATATCTTTGGGGGCATTCGGCAGGTAGAGCACAGTGAGTTCTTCGCCCTCCTGCTTTTTGAAATATCCTTCGGAAAGGCGATGATCGGCGATAACCTGTTCTGGTTCCCACCCCGTGGGCACGCATGCCGTAAAGAACTTTTCGCCCGTATCGGTCTCCCTGCGTTCCACGCGAATCACCCACCGTTCGTACCCGGCTGGCGTCGGTTTTGATGGCAGCCTAAGTTTCGATGCGGGAGATTGACACCCGGACAGAGACATGGCACATAGAAGAAGACCCATGAACAGCTTCACCACCAAGAATATTCGGTCGGTCGTCGAAAGTGGTTGAGCATGTTTTCCCTCAATCCCAAGGACCTTGAACTTTTGCATCGTCACCCACGATCGCTCGAAGCTGCTCTACCAAGTTATGCTGGATCTCATGCTTGTCCATTCCACCTGAAACCAAACCGGAAATAAAGGGAAGATTCAGAATATGCGAAACTTGGTCGCCTCGGGGGGCGGATATCTCAGCGTAGGCGACATCCACGCTGAAGGTTGGACAATCGGAATGTTCATCAAGCACCGTGCGGGCAAGATCGCGCAAGTCATCTGCAACATCGTCAAGATTGGTCGCCGATGACTCCGCAACCTTCAGGTTCCCAAACTGATCCGTATTCTCCCATTGCAGCATATTGATTTAAGTATGGTCTCACTTCACGAAAGTTTTTCTACCGATTTCACCCTTGGGCACCCATGAGTGAAGTCCTGGACGTCTTTAGAACCTGGCTTGTTAAGACTGTAACACGAACATCGTGTGGACAATGTACCGGCAATAACCAAAGCGCTCCCGGGTAAACTTTGGCTTCGAAACTGATCTGTCCATGCGCCAATGACGCCGCTTGGTTGTGAACTTTACGGAGCAAAACATTCAGCTTATGAGCAACAAACGCGTTTGGCTGTTTCATGAGGGCAACGCTACCATGCGTGACCTCCTCGGCGGAAAAGGTGCAAACCTCGCCGAAATGACGAACATCGGCCTTCCTGTCCCCCCCGGATTCACCATCACTACCGAAGTCTGTACTGCCTACAACGAAGGCGGAAAGCAACTTCCTTCTGGTCTTATCGAAGAGATGAAGACCGCTCTCGCCCACGTCGAAAATGCCCTTGGCAAGAAGTTTGGCGACCCAAGCAATCCGCTTCTTCTTTCTGTTCGTTCGGGCGCAAAGTTCTCGATGCCCGGCATGATGGATACGGTTTTGAACCTTGGCTTGAACGATGAAATCGTCGATGCCCTCGTGAAGGTTACCGATCCCCGATTTGTTTACGACAGCTATCGCCGATTCATCATGATGCTTTCGGACGTCGCTTATTCCGACAAGTTCGATCACATTTCAAAGCATGACTTCGAGCACATTTTTGCCGATGTCAAGAAAGAACTCGGTGTAACCGAGGACCTCGACGTCAATGCCGAGGGACTTAAGGAACTTTGCGAACGATACAAGAAGCACGTCATTGCGCAGACGGGCAGCGAATTTCCACAAGATCCAACCGAGCAGCTTAAAGCCGCTGTCGAAGCCGTTTTCCGATCTTGGAACAACGACCGAGCTATCGTTTACCGACGCAAAGAAAAGATTTCCGACGATATCGGAACTGCGGTTAACGTTCAGGCGATGGTCTTCGGCAACCGTGGCGATGACTGCGGAACCGGCGTTGCTTTCACTCGAAACGCCTCCACGGGTGAAAATCATGTCTTCGGCGAATACCTGATGAATGCTCAAGGTGAAGACGTCGTTGCTGGTGTTCGAACCCCAGTGCCGATCTCCGAATTAGAGCAGCAAAATCCTGCCATCTATAAAGAATTCGATGATGTCTGTAAGAAGCTTGAGGCTCACTACAAAGACATGCAGGATATCGAGTTCACCATCGAACACGGCAAGCTTTTCATTCTTCAGTGCCGATCAGGCAAGCGAACGGGTCAGGCCGCCATCAAGATTGCGGTTGACAACGTCAATGAAGGACTGATCAACAAAGAGCAAGCTTTGCTCCGCGTCGATCCTGAGTTGCTCAACCACTGTCTTCTTCCGGTCATTGCTCCCGGTACCAAGTACAACGCCATCGCGAAGGGTCTTCCTGCGGGTCCGGGTGCTGCGACGGGAATCGCTATTTTTGACGCCCACACCGCCGCCGAACTCGGTAAGGGTGGAAAGGGTCAAAACGTCATCCTCGTTCGCGCCGAAACGTCGCCCGACGACCTGAAGGGCATGCTCGCCGCTCAGGGCGTTCTCACCGAAAAGGGTGGAATGACCTCCCACGCCGCGCTCGTCGCTCGTGGTTTTGGTATCCCAACGGTTGCCGGATGTTCGGACATCTCGGTCGACGCACATGCTAAACAGTTCACCTACGCCGGTGGAGTCATTAAGGAAGGCGATCTCATTTCGCTGAATGGCACCCTCGGTGAAGTCATCGAAGGCGGCGTCCCGGTCGAAGAACCGCAAATGACGGGCGAATTTGGAACCTTCCTCGGTTGGGCCGACGAAGCACGAAAGCTTGGCATTCGCACCAACGCCGACACTCCAGAAGACACGGAACTCGCAATCAAGTTTGGCGCCGAAGGTATCGGCCTCTGCCGAACCGAGCACATGTTCTTCGAAGGCGAGCGACGACCAGTCGTCCAGCGCATGATCCTCAGCGACGACGATGCCGAGCGACAAGCGGCTCTCGATGAGCTTCTCGTTTTCCAACGCGAAGATTTCGTGGGCATCTTCACCGCTCTCAAGGGTCTTCCGGCAACGATCCGATTGATCGATCCTCCGCTTCACGAGTTCCTGCCTTCGCTCGACTCGCTGATCGAAGAGGTTGCTGTGAATCGTTCGAAGGGCATCACCGATACCGCCAAGGAAGAACTCCTGAAGACGGTGGAATCGATGCACGAAATCAACCCGATGATGGGCCTCCGTGGCTGCCGACTCTCGATTGTGTTCCCACAGATCGTTGAAATGCAGACCCGAGCCATCCTCGAAGGTGCGGCGAAGGTCATCAAGAGTGGCGGTCAAGCCAAGCCGGAAATCATGATTCCTCTCGTCGGCCACGTTAACGAACTCAAGTTCGTCCGCGACCGACTGGAAGCAACGGCGAAGAAAGTCGTTGCCGAACAAGGCATCGAGATTCCTTACGAATTCGGCACGATGATCGAAGTTCCCCGAGGAGCCCTTACGGCCGACGAAATCGCGGCGGAGACCAGCTTCTTCAGCTTCGGTACCAACGACCTTACGCAGATGACCTTTGGCTTCTCGCGAGACGACTCAGACAAGTTCCTGAAGCCGTACGTTGAGAACAAGATCCTGCCGGGCGATCCGTTCGAATCGATCGACCAGACGGGTGTCGGTGTGTTGATGGAGATTGCCGTTCAGAAGGGACGAGGCGTCAAGCCTGGTCTGAAGCTCGGCATCTGCGGTGAACATGGTGGCGAACCTCGCTCCATCGCCTTCTGCAGCAAGATCGGCCTCAACTACGTGTCGTGTTCCCCGTTCCGCGTCCCGATCGCTCGTCTCGCTGCCGCACAGGCTGCGATTCAAGAGAAATCTGGCGTGCATACGCGAGATAAGTAAAGTTAGCTATCAGCTTTTAGGTTTTAGCTTTGAGAAGCCCCGGTCGAAAGATCGGGGCTTTTAAATTTGTCTGGAACCAAACCACGGTAAGCGTTTTTTAATCCAAATGAGGGATGGTACTGGTAGCTATTGGATTCGTGAGTCTGGAAAGCACAAGGATCAGCTTTCGTCCGGCTCCATCCAAGGTCTACACTTTCGATTCAGATCTCACGTTGGAATTGTATTCGCCTCCACATTCAAGTGTGAATCCATCATCCAAGCCGATGCGAACAAGCTTGATTGCAATGACGACAGAAACTGCGTTAAGATTTGAGAGAGCGAAGTTCGGATTTGCGGTCCACGGTAGATCGGGTGGTAAGCAAACAAGGCAAACATTTGAAGAGACATCGCCAACTTCGTCGCCGCTAGATGACGTCACAGTAGAAGCCCGATTCGGCTTCACTGGCCAGCGAATCGGCTATCTGTCGGTCCGCAGCCTCAAAAGCGCCAATCTTGGATATGCAGGACTTTACGATTCGACATTCAATCGAAGCGACTTCATGGGTATGAATTACCCGAAATCCTCGATCAAAAAGGGCTCCACATGGACGGTTCAGGTCAACGCAATGACCTATGTGCCCAATGGAGAAATGATCAGAACCGAGGAGCGCCAGTCTGTCACTTATCGGTACCGAGTGGTGGACATTCGCCATATTGGCAACAAAACACTTGTCGATATCGAAAGAAAAGTTGATGCCAAAGTGAAAGGCTACGCCATGCCAGTAGACATGCGTTATTTGTGGGACATCCAAGAGAATGACACAATGACCGTAGACGCGTCGGACGGGATTGTAGTCAATGGAGACTATCGCTTTTCAACATTCTCCACACAAGGCACAAATGAAGAGCGGTACCGGATTCGGCAGAGGTAGACCTGGGTAGCCATGAGTTGGTCGAATGTCATGAGGATTTCTTAATGCCTAAGCTATGCGACTAAGACCTAGTTTCTTCCTGGCGATCCGTTCGAGTCGATCGACCAGACGGGTGTCGGAATGCTGATGGAAATCGCCGTTCGGTAGGGTCGTTTAGTCAAACCGAAACTCAAGCTCGGTATCTGCGGCGAGCATGGCGGTGAGCCTCGCTTGATCGCTTTCTGTAGCAAGATCGGTTTGAACTACGTTTCGTGTTCCCCGTTCCGCGTCCTTATCGAAAAGGTCGTCCTTCCATGTTATGATCGCAGTCACGCAAGGACACCGCGATCCCGAATCTTCTCATCAGTCGAGTCTTTTGAAGAAATCCTCACGTCCGACTGGGCTAAGGTTGGTAATCGAAATCCTACCCGGAACGGCTCCGGTTTACTTTTCGTTAACTAAGACATGGGATACGGGCTCGCGCTTCTTGTCGTCGCCTTGACTCGACAGGACAATCAGGCGGTGTCGAACTCCGATATTGACGCCGTCATTCGGCACCTTGCGACAGACCCGAAGGAAATCGACTATCTCAAAGCGATCGCGTGGAAGAACATGCCACGCGTCGTATGGAACTATAAGCGCTCCAACGGGTGTGTCCGCTCGCGAATTCTGGCGGCCGTCCACGGCGACGCTGGCTCTTTCAGCGACTTGCTACCGATCTCGGCAAAGGACAAGCCCGAAGACCTTCGTGTGATGACCGCAACTATCCTCGCGCGCATCACCGTCGGACCCGATGTCACCAAACGAAATCCGCTTCTCTTCTCGATGCGAAAGGATCCATCCATGATAGTTCGGGCTATCGTAGCCAAAGGACTCCGCTGGGGCTTCCCGGATTACAAACACACTCTCGATGTGATGATGCGTGACCGAATCCCCCAAGTGCGACTCCAGGCGGCGCTTTCACTCGCTTACAACCACCAACCTGATTCCATTCCCGTGCTTGCCGAGTTCGTGGGAAAATCTCATTTGTACTCGGTGCCCGTCATGATGGGCGGCGAGGACGGTGCCGAACAAGCATTGGGACGTTTCGGTGCAGCGATAATTCCTTATGTCGAACCCAAGCTTTGGGCCAAATCAAATATCGTGAAGATCAGCGCAATCCATATCCTTAAAGTCGTGAAGGCGCCAAAAATCATGGATTACGGTCAGCGCTTCATTCACAGCAACGACCCAATGGTTAGAATCGCGGGATATCAGGCGATCGGCTGGGAACGAAAACCAGAAGCTATTCCCATCCTTCTGAAAGGTTTGGAAGATCATGATACAAGGAAGAAACCGTTCGTCGATTCGAATGTCGAAGCCGTTCTCGAGGGCCAGTTCGGTCCTTGGCCGCTGAAAGAATGGCCGGAGGGAGTCGCCGCGCTCAAGAAATGGAAGGAAGAGCACCCTGAAAAGCCGATTTGAGACATTCTTGACGCCCCGTTCCAAACCTTGATTCACGCTCGACAGAGCTAAAGCAAACAATAAAAAGCGTCATGGACGCCTTTTCAGTCATCGGAATCTTGGTCGTGCTTTGGATGTTCTGGACCATCTTCTCACGTGAAGAGAAAAACCCAAAGCACGACCAAAAGTGAATATCAGTTGCTAATCTTCAAGCCAGACTCGCTGATGCTCAACCTCGCGGGATCAACGCCAAAGGTTTGCTTGAGGTTCATGGTGACCGTCGAACGGATCATCTTTTCTGCGACGCCCTCGTCCATATCGCGCCCAATCGACGCGAGCGTTTGCACATAAACGGTCTCCGCGACTAGGTAGTCGTAGTAGTCTTGTTTCTTAGCATTCGACATCGTGCCTAAATCTTTCGAAGCAAGCGCTTTTCGATATTGGCTCACCAAATTCGGCAACAAGTAGTCCTTATAGTCGTTATGCTTGTAAAGCGACACGTTGACGACTGTAAAGTACGCGAGGGCACTGGCAACGTCGTTCTTGAATCCCTTTTCATTCATTTCGTCTTCCCAGGACGTAATGCCTTGCATCATGACTTGTTCGTACTGCTCAACGTCCGATGGATTGCTGCCAAGCATCTTCGCAAAGTGATTGACGTGAGCCCTGGTCCCATTGTGAAGAAAAGCGGAAACGCCCGGGAACTTGTAGTCTCCCTCGGCATTATTCTTAACCAGATTTCCAAGCAATCCAAGATTGAGCTTCTCTTGGGCATTCGCCACCGAGGCAAGTGCCAGCGAACCAACGACGATCGTATTGAGTAACTTCATAGAATCTCCTTAATAAAACCCGAACCGCTTCGATATCGGCTCCGCGTAACCATTCTTACGCTATTCGACGTGTCGATATGCGAATCGGAACGGCTACCGGGACTTTGGTTGCTCTTAGTTTATTCGCTTGGTACGCGAATGGGTTCGTCAAATCGGAGCCGAATGACGCTTCCTTCAAAATCATTGCGGGCATCGACGACGGTGGCTCCTCGCGATTCTCCCGACGGCAAATCGATCCGAACCGAATTCCCTTCTTTCTCAAAGCCTTTAATCTTTACGCGGGCGCCACCCGGCGATAGGTCCATGACCGATCCGCTTTTGCCGCCGACCATGACCTCCATGGGAAGCCCTTCACGCCGATTTCCTTCGCGGCGGTTTTGAACATTGACGTTCTTAGGAGCCGAAACGACGATTACGCCTTCTTTCGACCGTCGAGCAATAACGGCCGTTTGAAAAGTCAGGAGTCCAGACTTGCCGATCACTTCACACGTCATCACTTCGCCAACTGGAATCGGCACATAGGCGTCCCGCTGCATGGGCGCCGAAAAGGTCCAACCATCGGGTCCATGAGAAATCAGTCGGCAACGATAAAGAGCCGATGCGGACTTCATCCGAACCTTTGCATTTTCGACCGGTTCGAAATCATTCTTTCGGAATAACGACTTACCACCCGAAAAGAGTCGTGCCGCCAAATATCCGGCGGCAAAAACCGCGCTAAAGCCTGCGAGGAGAGTCAATATTTCTTGCATCCGTGCCTTCCTTCTTGATCGCTTCTTTCGCATCTGCAAAGGTTTTGAGCGTTTCACCGAGGTCATTCCTTGCGTCGGTGAGTGACTGCTTATCGCCTTTCGTGACGAAATGTCGAAGTTCTGCTACGGTTTGTACAAGCAAATTAAGGGCCAAAAGTCGAATTCCGTGGGATTTCTCGTATTGCGCATTCGGCACATTTTCGCCGAGAAGGGCAAGGCAAGCCTTCGCCATCCGGTCCTGAGCATCCACTCCATCGGTGACCTCGTCCGAAGAAGGCTTTAACTCTGCCTTCTGAAGTAATGCTCTCATGTCGGGTCCGGCGACCTCCCAAGCCGAATCGAGGATCGCGGCAACTCGGGCATATTGGACATGAAGGATTTGTGGATCTTCTTTGGTCGCTCGCTCGAGGTCGAGTTTGACGCCATCCTCTGCACCGAGGAGCGCACGGCATACGGCGCGGAGTAAAAAGCCTTCGGCGGTGGGCTTGACTTTCAGCGCATTTTCAAGATGTTTGAGGGCTTGATCCGGCAAAGCGGAGCGCATTTGCAACTCGCCCTGAAGCAACTGCACGTCAGGATTGTTAGGATCGCTGGCGATCGCATCCTTCACAATTTCGTTGGCTCGATCGATGCGGTTGTTATCGAGAAGAATCCGAGCGGCTTTGGAGATGAGCGTCGGGTCGCCAAGCGCTTCGGCTGCGGCGATGGTCGCTTCAACGGCAGAATCGACCCGTGACGCGTCTTTTCTCAAAAATTCGATCAGCGCAATCCGGCGAGCGGCATCGTTAGGCGCCGCATCGACCGCATCTCTAAGGAGCATTTCCGCCGCCGCCATCTTGCCTTGGCTGACCAAATCTTTAACACTTCCCTGGATCGCGGTCCAATCGTTAAGCGTGGGATCGTCGTCGCTCGATTCGGGAATGATGGGGGCCTGTCCCTTCCCGACTTCGCCTTGGTTGGGCACTGCCCCTCGCGGATATTTGGGCATCCCCTTCAGCGGTCCGGTCTGCATTTTCGAATTGAGCGAACTCATGATCGAACGAATGGTTTCGTCCGCGCTCCGTTCCGATGAAATCGAAACGGCAAGATTTTCTGTCTCCTCCCAAATCTTGCGTTCGCGTTTATAAAGAACAAGGTGGCAATTCAGCACCTTCTGAGAATTGCCGGTGGCACCTTTGACGCTTTTGTTGACTTTTACAGCAATCGGCAGATTCTCGGCTTCAACCCAAATCGCATATTCTGCATTGAGCGCCTTGGCCGCAGCAAACACGTCACCAAGTTTGTAAAATGCCTCGGGCTTCTTCACTTTCCCGTCGAGAAACGCCTGACGCAAAATCGGATCATCGATCGCATAGGTTACGGGGTGAAGCTGGGCCACTGCGTCCAACTCGTTGGCGAGAGGGTTCACCAAATCGATCATCGGTGAACCATTCACAGCCGCCGGTTGGCCGATGACGCAAAGCGGTGCTTGCGCACGAGCAGATATCGCCCCGACCAGAAGCCCAAAGCAGATGAGTGTTCGCATTAATTCTTCAGGTTCTTTAAGGCTTGTCGGCAGCTATTGATGCCAGCCTGAGCGGCGTCGGCATCTCCCTTGCCACTACTAATTTCTTCCTGATAGGCGTCGATGGCCTTTTGGTAAGCCTCACGTGCCTGGGAGTTCTTGCCTTGTCGGCCATATCCCTGCGCGTCACGTTGATACTTCTTTCCGTTGCTCGAACTACCACCCGAGCCATTTCGCGAGGTGGCGCTTCCACTTCCCTTTGTCGAAATCGAAATATCGATGGTACCTTCCTTCGCCACAACAGGAGGGTCGCCGCCGCCATCAGGAGGAGTGGTGACCGGAGGATTATTCGGTTTGGTAGGAGGAGTCTTCGTACCTCCACCGCCATTGCCATTGCCGTTACCGGCACCATTACCAGGGGGTAGTCCGGTTCCGATTGATCCACCGCCAAGGTCGCCCACCTGCATAGGAACATAGCCTCCACCATCCTCTTCGTAACCTGGTTTGTAGCGATCGCGATTGCTGGACCGATTGGCCATCCGCGGATTTGAATCCGCTTGGGGATTGTTGTCTGCATTTCCGCCGAGAGGAGGCACATCACCCGGATTCGTTCCTTGGTTTGGACGGTTACCGTCATTCACATTCTGTGGACCTGGGTTCGTCTTGCCGCCATCAATCGCGGCCGGAGTCGTTTGAAGCGGATTATTAACGATTGGACTTTGTTTCGTCTCACGAGAGCTTTGGATGACGCCATATGTCACCGCGCCCATCGCCGCGACCAAGAAAGTTGCCGCAACAGCGATAAGGGCTGCATTCTTGCGATCCGGCTTGGGATCGCCCGCTTGACGTTGGGCAAAAGCGTTGCGGAGTTGGTTCAGCTTGATCTTGTCGATTGTTGAATCGGGATTCAAGGCAACGACCGTCTCATAGCTGTCGAGAGCTTCGGCATATTCACCCTTTCGTTCGTGCACCAATCCTTTGAGTGCATAGGCCTCACCGTAACTTGGATTCGCAAGGATCGAGTGCTCAGCGATTGCCATCGATTCTTCCAAATTGCCAGTTTGGTAGCTTTCCATTCCCTTGGCAACAATTTCCTTCAGCTTTTCCTGCTCTTCTTCGATGACGGACACCGGCAAAACCGCGCCGCATTTCTTGCAGAATGTGCTATCGAGCGTATTATTCGTCACGCATTTCGGACATGCAACCATAAGTCTAAATGTTCCCCTAAGCGGAGATCAGAACTCCTGCCTTCCAGTTTACAGCAACTTTTGTGCATTTGTGCCCCCGTGAAAATATCAGGCTCTCGAATTCGAAGCGGGTCCAGCATGACAGGCACATATCGCCGGTAAGGCGATGGCCACCACCAAGCAGACCATTGCGGCCAAAACATAAGGCCCGGGATGCCAGATGTCGAACAGAAATCCGCCAAGGATTGGTCCAATAATAAAACCAACCGTCCGCGCGGACTGCATCGTGCCAAAAAGTTCACCCTGGATTTTTTCGGGCACGGTGTTGCTCGCCAAGGTGCTCAAAGTCGGTCCAACAACGCCAGAGCCGAACGCGTAGAGAGTCGAGGCAATCAATAGCCACACCATTCCGGGGGCAAATGGGGCCAACACTCCTGCAAGCGGATTGAGGCCAAGCCCGATACCTTGAACAACATAACCCATTCTGAGCAGCGTCGTGTCGCAAAAACGCTTCCCAAGCCAGGCGAGGGCCACCACAGAAACGAAAATTCCCAGCAACGCTTCGTAGCTAAAAATGACACCAAATTCGCGCTGCCCGTAACCAAGCATGGCGTGAATCAACCTTCCAAATGTTCCTTCTAACGTCGCCAGAGCAAATGATGCGGTAACCGCAATCCAGAAGAACGGCAGCAGGTTCGGATAAGTCCTGAAAATCGTGAAATCGAAAATCGGATTGGAGCGTGGCTGTTCTTCGTGATTTCCCGAATCTTTTGGCACGAAGAGAAGCACGATGATGCCACCCGCAAAGGAGATCGCCGCTCCGAGATACCCAATAAAGTGCGGCCCGAATTGCTCGGCGGCAAGTCCGCCGACCGCTGGTCCGAAGATCATGCCTGCCGAGAGCGTCGCGCTGACCCAACCCAGCACTCTTTTGCGATCCTCACCCGCCGAAACCGCCGCCATCGCCTGAGCGATGGAAACGTTTGCTCCGCCAAAACCCGCGAGAATGCGGCTAATGAAAAGAGGGGCGATGGAATGGGCAAGGCCATATACCAACATCGCAACCGACGAAATCCATTGACAAATAACAAAGATCCGACGACGACCGGTTTTGTCCGCCCACCTTCCCCATCGAGGCGAAGCGAAAAGTTGGACGACGAATGTCATCTGCAAAAGCGCGCCAATAATCGGCCCCTTGAAGGCGAAGCCGCCCAGCATCGTTTCGGCACGAAGCTGAACGTCGGGGATCAACATCGTGAAGCCGACCATATCCAGAAAAACCGCAATCAGAAGTGCGACTTCGGTTGTTCGGGGCTTCACCCATCCATTGAACCCGGAATAACCGGGAAAAAGCCCTTTCCGCGCCACAGAAAGAGCTTTTGATGCGGGCGTGGCTTACTTTCGGCGGCGACGAAGGAGACTTAACGCTCCAACCGAAATAGCGGCGATCGAGGCGGGTTCCGGTACTGGGACCGTTCCCGAGAAATTCGAAATATGCATTTCACCGCCACCCGTAAAGCTGTTGGCAATCAGCTGGCCGTTTAACTGACCGTTGGCAAAATTGACATCCGCTTGAGGAGCAAATACGGTCCCGTAAAGACCAACGCCACTCATCGAGAGTGAGGTCGCATTCCAAAAGTTCAGCATCACCTTATCGCTGGTGATGCCACCCGACAGCGAGAAGCCGGCATTCTGGAAGGACGCATTCGATCCGTCGATATTGACCACGACCGTCGTTCCGCTCGGGGCATCGATCACGAAGTTGTTCGTGGCCGACAGTTGCGCCGTAGTCACATTAAAGATTCGAGTCGATCCGGTGCCTCCCGAAAGGGTCAAAGAGCCAAAGCTGAAATTCGTCGTCCCATTGGCCGCTTGCGAACCAAGGAAGCCCGATCGCGCGACCAGCTCGGTCATGAGGGTCGGAATGTAGATGCTCGGTGCGGTAGACGACTGAAACGTTCCATTCAGAACGTTAAAACCCGAAGTGGTCGGCGTCGTATCCGCCGTCACGACGTTGCCATTAAAAACTTGACCGTTGGTATAGCTAAAATTGCCACCAACCAACACGGAGTCACCGGTAAAACCGGAAAGACCAGTCCCGATTGAGTAGTTTTGAACCGACAAATCTCCTCCTGCCGCGAGTTTGCCCTGAACGTCGGAGTTGAGCCCGGTAAAGCCATTTCGAACGAAGACATTAAAGTCTGATGCATCGAGAAGAAAGGGGCTGGCGAAAGAAGCCGACGCCAAGCCTACGCCTAATGTTAGGATAAAAAATGCTCTCATGGTTAGTCCCTAAACCCAGCATCGCATAACGACCGGGAATAGTAAAAAAATGGCCTTCAAAGTGCCCGAGGCCAACTGCAAGTCTATTGTCCAGCAGGCACCAAATGGTCTAAATCAGAAGCAAACTAGCATTTTTGCCTGGACCAAAACCGTAATTTTCTTAATGAGGATTCGTGTTCCGCTTGAAAGGGGTGTAAAGCGGACACCAGCGCAAATAGCCAGTGACCAACAAATAAAGTCCAACCAACCAGAAAAGGATTCCTGAGGTACTCAACAGAACCAATATTCCCAGGCCCAAAACCAGGCGGAATATTCGATCACGGCGGCCGATATTGCAAATCATGACGTTCTCCCTCTTCGCTTCATGATAGAAGGAGAACGTACCAAAGATTGTTAAGACCCTTAATCAATCACCCGGAACCGGACCAAACCAGGACCTTTGACGGTCGAGAAAATGACGTTTCGCTGACTCACCATCTTTGTGCCCGACAAGATCGGTTCGGAAGTTCCTAAATTTCGAGCCGTCGCCGGGAAGAGACTATTGACGATAAAGACAACCATTCGGTGACCTTTCTTGAACTGATTCGCTCCGTCCCAAAGCTGCAGCTTGGCGTGATAGGTTTTACCAGGAGTCAAAAATCGCTGCTTATCAAGTCCTTCCAGATAAGAAGCCTTCAGCTTCCCGGGGCGAAAAACGGGAAAGAGCCCCCGAGCCGGATCCTCATCGAAAACCGCCGCATAAAAGTCCGTGTCTTTGGCCGACGTCTTGAAATCAAACTCGACGGTGACCGGACCGGTCACGATTCGATCACGGTCAAATGGTTCGCTTCGCAGCACAATTTGGCTAGTCTTCAAGTCTGAGCGCCGCGTGTATGCATCACCGCCTGTGTCACCTGGAGTAAGGGATTCCATAGCGACCTTGTCCTTGCTCGGATCGTAGGTCAGAACATTGAGTGAATCCTTCTTGAGCGTCGGCACTAATTTTGCAACCGACTTCGAACCGACATTCACCTTTCCAAACTCAAATTTGAGTTCCTCCGTCTTCGATTCGGCTGGTGGCCAAGCGGTCGACGTATGCCACTTATTTTCGCTCATAACGAAATAGCGAACTCGCGGCACGTCGTCGATCCCAACGCTCTTACCTTTCAACCAGGTGTCAAACCATCGCAAATAGAGAGAATCGAGCTCTAAGATCGCGTCCTTTCCAAAATCCATGTTGCCGAGTTTGCTCGTCGTGTTAAAAAAGTGCGTCCACGGTCCATAGATCAGCCACTGCTTGTCGTTGCCACCGTCGGTGACGAATTTCCAGTTTCGCTGAGTCCCGATTTCGTCGCCATCAAACCATCCGCTGATATGAAGCGCAGGAATCTTAACGGTGCTCATCAGGTCGTCAAAGTTCCACATTGACCACTGAGTCAACGTATCTCGCTTGAGCCAGGTTGAAAAAATCTTGCTGTTAAAACCCAGCAGCTTATCGTCGGCTTTATCGAGTGGCAAAGTCGCCAACGCCTTCATGTTTTTGATTTCGCCGAGGGCTCCAAGAAGGTCTTGCCCCTCTGGGTTATCGACGATGCGGAGCCACCACAAGTCGGATAGCAAGGTGAAGACCCCATTTTCATACGGCAGATTCCACATCGCGCTGGATGGAGGCGACACTTGAGGAACGATGCATTTGAGCGCGGGATGATGCTCGACGGCCGCAGCCCACTGAACAAAGCCACCATAACTTGCACCGATCATGCCGACGTTTCCATCGCACCAGTCTTGCTTGCTGATCCAATCGATCGTGTCATAACCGTCCTTTCGTTCGGTCATCATCGGATCAAATGTTCCTTGACTCTCACCCGTTCCGCGAACGTCTTGAACGACCACAACATAGCCGCGGCGAGCATAAACATGTCCACCGTCGAGCGCCATCTTGCGGTTATAGGGGGTTCGTTGCAAAATGACGGGATATTTGCCCGGTTTGTTTGGGCGAATCAATGTCGCCTTGGTCACCACGCCGTCACGCATAGGAATATCGACCTCAGCCATTTCAGACTCGAAATTGGGCTGGCTTAGCTCCTTAAATTGAGCCAGCGGATCTTCAAAAATCTTTTCGTATCCTCGACGGACGATTCGAAATTTTTGGGAAGGAACGTCCATTCCCAGGTACTCGCCCTTGTCGGTAAAGCTCATATTGAATTTCACCGCGCCGAGCGCAATTTCGGCGGTGCGAACATTGATCGTGCCTTGGTCAAGCGTTACCGTTTTTGAATCAATCGGCGTGACGGACAGTGGAAGATTTTTCAATGCTTCGGGCATGAAAGCATTGGCTTCTTGCTTGGTCTTTTGATCCCATTTGATCGACGCGAATAACTCACTGCTCACTTGGGGGTGAAAATTTGTGAACATCGGCCAGCCGAGGGTGACGTTTGATTCAATGGGCTTGGCCCCGACGGAGGCCACAATCTTGGCCTTGCCGTCCTTTACGGTCACCGAACCTGATCTCAGGGTCTTGTCCCCCTGTTTCATGGTTTCTTCGAAAGTCAGTCCGGTCGGCTTTCCATTCACAAAATCAACGGTCAAGTGGGAATTGATATCGAGCCCTTGAAGGGTTAAATGAGATACGGAATCGATGTGCGTTCCCGAATTCTCAAAAAGGTTCGTTCCCGCCTTCGCATCGGCAAAATAAAAATCACTATCGATGGCTTTGGTCTGATGGAACAAAAATCCACACAACAAGGGAGCAATGAACATTGCTCATTGATACGGATTGATTCCGCCAAAGGATTCGGATCGCTCTATTCTTCTTGGGGATCAGCCAGTTCGAGTTTTGACTTTTGAACCTTTTGCCCCTTCAACAGACCTTCGGCTTCTTGCACATGCAAGCGTAGCGAGGCGTCCTGTCCAAAGAGTTGCAGACCTTCTTCGGAAACTTGCTTCATCGCTTGATAGCGGCCCAATTCGCGGTAACAGACCGAAATTCGGCGGTAGTTTTCTTCCAGCGCTTCTTTCTCTTTATCCGAGAGAATCTTGTAGTTGTTCAGACCAATGATCCGAGCCTTTTCGAGGTACGGCAACGCCTTCTCGTAATCTTTGCCTTTCCAACCGATCTCATCGATATTTCGCAGGTAGCAATAGGAAATCTGCCCAAGAATAGCGATGCTCTCAGGATTGGCGACGAGTCCCTGTTGAAGCAAGTCGAGTGACTTCTTGACGCAGCCGGGCTTCTTGTCAAACATGATGACGTAACCTGCCGTCGTCCAACCGTCAGTGAACTGGGGATCGATCCAAGTCATCAAACGAAACAACGGCAGCGTTTGGGAGGGCGACTGATGGTGGTGACCTTTCATATCCTTGTAGCTTGCAACGGCCCGCTCGACGTCGCCAAAGATGCCGCGGAAATCATCCTGTTTTGAGGGGATAACCGTGACAATATGATCATCATTCATCAGTTCTTCCGATTCTTCGGCCGCATGTCCAACACCTTTCTTCCCCGCATCTTCTTCTTGCTTTGAAAGCGGGCGCATCTCGACCCCACCATGCAAGTACAAATCGGCACGAAGAAAAAGAAATGAGGAAATGCTGGTTCGAAATTGTCCTAAGAGCGATGCCGCCGCATGAGTGTCTTGTGCTTCCAATCCCGCCAACTGTTGCGGCGGATTGGTAATCGGTCGGATTCGGTCGGACTGTGATCCAATGGCAACCGCACCCGCCAACGTGGCCGCAAAGAAGATCGTCTTCACTCTTAAACCGCCTGCTTCCTAAACTTCATCCAGCCTAATCCAAGCATGGCAAAGGAATAGACGACACCATAAGCGGCAAGAAAACCGATGACCCACAGAGGAACTGGCGTCCAATTTGGGTAGACGGCCCGACCGCCAATATCAAAGAGTTGAACTTGAGGCAAGATGCCATTAAGAACCGCATAAAGTGTCTTCGTCGCTGGACTGACCGTTCCTGCACTCATCGTGAGCCCTCGAACGATCATCGGACTGCCAAAGGCTAAGACAAACGAGATTGTCGCCGCAGCATTCGAAGTGAGATAGATGCTCAATGTCATCGAAAGTGCACAAATCACGGTGAGCCCGAGCATTTTCGCCAAGACGTATTGCGCCATGATCACGCTGAATTGGACATGGAAGACCGAAAGCGCAATCGCCGTGAGTCCACATAAGATAAGGAAAGAAATCCACGTCACCACAATCGCGCCAAGCAACTTTCCGACCAGGAGTTCAAACCGGGTGATGGGACGAGCCAACAGCGGATAGAGCGTTCGGTTCTTCATTTCATCAGGAATCAATCGGAATGAAGTGAGAACGGCGATGATCGTCGAAAAGAGCCCGAGCACCGTGACGGCAAGATCCTTGGCGAAGACTTCGAGGCCATCAAAGCCAAAAAATCCAAGAGTCCCGGCAGCAAGGATAATAAGAAATCCTAGAATCGCGACCACCCAAAGGTCTTTTCGCCGAAGCGATTCTAGAACGACAGAACGAGCAAGGGCTTTGTAGGCAGTGAAATTCATGCGGCGGCTCCAACAGTATCGACAAAGTAGTTTTCGAGAGATCCTTCTTGAGAAACGATGTCGACGATCGTCCCTCCGTTCTTTTGCACACGTTCAATCGCTTGGATCATCGAAGCTTTGTCGTGAAAGTCAGCTTCGAAAAGCCCCCTGCCGCGTTCAGATATCTGATCGGTAAGGCCCACCATCGACGTGGCTCCTCGATACTGGATGCTGAACATTCGCAAGTCCTCTTTAAGGCTGGCCACAATCCTTTCTTCAACGAACGTGCCTTTATTGATCAAAATGATCCGGTCGCAAAGCATGTCAACCTCGGCCAGTTCGTGGCTGCTAAAAAAGAGGGTCGATCCTTGACGTTGACGCTCCTTGAGGAGGTTGCGAAGTTCCTTTCTTCCCACCGGGTCAAGGCCACTGGTAACCTCGTCGAGAACGAGGAGTTTAGAATTTCCTAATAAGGCTTGAGCAATTCCTACCCGTTGCAGCATTCCCTTACTCATGCTGCGATTGAGTTTCTTACCTACAGGACCGATGCCAAGCAAATCGAGTAGTTCAAGAATCTCTTTGCGGAGCGATGGTCCCTTAAGACCTTGTAATTCGCCGTACATCGTGAGCGTTTCGATGGGTGAAAGGAATGGATAATACATGGCCACTTCAGGCAAATAGCCGATCATCCGACGAGATTCCGGTGTTCCTGCGTCCTCGCCGAAGACCGTTGCTTGACCCGAAGCAGGGGTTACAAAGCCCATCAATGTTTTGAGCGTTGATGATTTCCCCGCTCCATTTGGCCCCAAAAAGCCCACGACCTCGCCTTCTTCGACCGAAAATGACAAGTCCTTGACGGCTTCGACCGAATCTCCCTTTTTAGATTTGTAGCGAACGTATAAGTGCTCAACAGAAATTGCCGATGGCATACCAATAACTTGAGTCGGCACTTTAGCTTTTTTCTTTAGACATGGCGTCGGGAATCGTGGTATAAACGCGATGAATGGGCCTTTTTCGCGAAAGGCTACTCATTTCTCCGGTTCGACGCTGAACCGGAATCCACCTTTCGTACCCCTTTCGTACGATACTACTATGCATTCATAGTATTCAGTTACCTATGTAATGATTTAGGTCTCAAAGCTAGACTAATCGGCCTATTCATAAAGAATTTGAAGTAAGATGGGCTTCAATAAAGCTTCGAGGAAGTTCTTATGAAAAGGAGTATTCGCTCAGTAATTCTTTTTGCGGCGGCGTTGCCGGTGCTTGCATACTCGCAGTCAAATCAATATGCTTCACGAGAGATTCTGGTGAAGTATCGAACCGGGGGCGTTTCGCTCGTGACCAAACTTGCGGTGGGAGGCACAACGGTTGAGACGCTTAAGCATATTAACGTCGAACGAATCCGATTGAACAGCATGCCCGCGCAAAATGCGCTCAAGGTTTTCCGCCAGGACCGAAATGTCGTCTATGCCGAATTGAACCCTAAGCGAGACTTGTTTGACATTCCAAACGATCCTCGTCTTAGCGAACAATATGGCATTGATCAAGTCCACGCCAAGCAGGCATGGGATATCTCTCATGGTAGCGACAACACGATTGTCTGCGTCATAGACACGGGCGTTCGAACCGACCACGAGGAATTCGTAGGCCGATTTGCTCCGGGTTCCTATGACTGGTCCGATGGTGACTCCGACGTAAACGATGACACCGGCAGCGGTCACGGAACTCACACTTCGGGAATCGCGGTCGCCGCCACCAATAACGGCAAGGGCGTCGCGAGTGCATGTTATAGCGGTCGCCTGTTGCACATGAAGATATTCCCGAACTCGTATGCATCAACTTCGGCAAGTGCCATCATGGATGCTGCGGATAAGGGTGCCCGCGTTATCTCGATGTCGTATGGCCAATACAATTTCAGTCAAACCGAGCAAGACGCAGTCAACTACGCTTGGAACAAAGGTGTCATCCTTTTTGCGGCCGCAGGTAACGACAACATTTCGAACATATCCTATCCTGCCGGCCTCGACAACGTGATCTCTGTTGGTGCAACCAATAGCTTGGATCAAAAGGCAGACTTCTCGAACTACGGAGACTGGGTGAAAATTGCGGCTCCGGGCGTCGACATCCTGTCGACCTGGTTTAGTGCGTCGAACGCGTACCAGCTTGATAGCGGAACGTCGATGGCCTGTCCTTTTGCCGCCAGTGTTGCTGGTCTCTTGATTGGATATAACCCAGGCATTACCAACGCTCAACTTCGAGATATTCTTTTCACGACCGCCGACGATGTTGGAACATGGGTTGTTAATGGTCGCGTCAACGCATACAAAGCCATTCAGCAGGTTTCCCAACCAGTTCCTTACGTTTCGACGCCGATCAGCGCGCAAGTCGCTGTGATCGATCGACAAAACGAAGGAATCCAGCAAGGCACTTATGCAACGCCATCGTTGGCGGGAAGCACCCTTCGAGAAGTTGACGGAAGCGTCTTTACGGTTAGCTCGGTCGTTCGCCCTCGACTCGGAACCACGGCAGGTATCGATACCTTCGTTCAATTGAACGTGCCAACTTCCGACCTCCTGTCGGCGAACATTACGATGACGGCCCGTTCGGTCGATCGATCAAGCTGCCTAATCTTCCTTTATAACTACTCGACCGGTACTTGGGATCAATTTGGTTCCACCAGCATGTCGTCGACGAATAAGACCTCGACGTGGACGATCCCGTTGAGTTCCCTGTCGAAGTATATGAACGGAAGCAACATGTTCCGAATCATGGCCCGTAACGTCCTTCCTCAGCGATTGGCATCCTTGGCCAACTATCGACTCGTGGTCGATCAGCTGAACGTCACCGGAAACTACAAAGTTTCCCCATAGATTCGAGAGAATCCGCCACCATTTGCCCCTCGCGCTTTAGCGGGGGGCTTTGTTTTGGGTACCCTTTTGTCTAGCTCATGAAGCTTCACGAGTATCAGTCCAAAGACCTTCTCGCAAAATACAACGTCCCGGTTCCCGAGGGCGAAGTAACCGACAATCCGGAAGGCGCACGCGCCATTGCCGAAAAGTTAGGAGGCAACGTTGTCGTCAAAGCCCAGGTTCTTATGGGCGGTCGCGGAAAAGCGGGCGGCGTGAAGCTCTTCACGAATGCCGACGATGCCGCAACATTTGCCAAGGAACTCATTGGCAAACGCTTGATCAGCATCCAAAATCCGGATGGCATGGTCGTCGAGAAAATCCTAGTCGGAAAGACCATCGATATCGCGCAAGAGTATTACCTGTCGGTGCTTCTCGACCGAAATATCCAGAAGAACATCGTCATGATCTCGAAGGAAGGCGGCATGGAGATCGAAGAAGTTGCGGAGCACAATCCTGACGCGATCGTCAAATTAGTCGTCGATCCGGCTTGGGGGCTCTGCGATTTTGAAGTTCGCGACGCAATCAAGCAAGCGAACATTCCGAAAGAAGCCGCCGGACAAATGGCAAGCATGATCAAAAAACTGGTCAAGGCCTACATTGAAGAAGACGCGGACATGATCGAAATCAATCCGGTCGCCCTGACGCCAGACGGCAAGTTAATCGCCGCAGACGCGAAAGTTTCCATCGACGAAAACGCCTTGTTCCGCAAGAAAGAGTACGAAGAAACCTCTTCGGACGCAGCGGACAATGAAATTGAGGCTGAAGCCATGCGCCGTGGCATTGCCTACGTCAACCTCGGCGGCGAAGTTGGAATCATGGCCAACGGTGCGGGCTTGACGATGCAGTCGCTCGATGAGATCAATGCAGCGGGCGGCAAGCCAGCAAACTTCCTCGACGTAGGAGGAGGCGCAAAGGCGGACCGGGTCAAGAGTTGCGTCGAACTGATCATGATGGACCCGAACGTCAAGGGACTGCTGATCAATATCTTTGGCGGCATTACGCGAGTGGATGAAGTGGCGAAAGGTGTTCTTGAAGCATTCGACCAACTGGATGTCAAGATTCCGGTCGTAGCCCGAATCGAAGGCACTGCGGTCGAAGAAGGTCGAAAGATTTTGGAAGGTTCGCGAATCATTCCTGCGGCGACCGTTGAAGAAGCCGCCAAGAAGATCGTCGAACTCGCATACGCTTAAGAGCCTCCATGACGACCTCGACGGAACTCAGCGACGTCGCGATTTCGACCAGGGCTCGGGCCATGCGAAATCTCGATGGTCGCAAGTTTCCGCATCTTTGCAACACTCAAGAACTGCTTGAAATCATGCAAGAAGTGGTTGGGACGATTCAGCAAATCGACCCAACCACCGAAATCTACAAGAGCATGACCTTACGCGAGCGTGAACAACTCGTTGCGAAACGTCTGATTTCGACCAACTATCATTGGACTCTCCCGGGTCGGGCCGTGACAATCTCGCGTGACGAGAGTCTCAGCGTCATGATCAACGAGGAAGACCATCTCAGGGTTCAGGTTCTCGGCGCTGGATTTTGTTCCGACGCCATGGCACGCAAACTCGCCGATTTTCTCCACCAGCTTTCCGAGCACCTTCGATTTGCGTTTCGTAAGGATTTTGGTTACCTTGCGAGCAGTTTGTTCAATACGGGTCGTGGCACGCGCCATTCGGTCATGCTTCACCTGGTAGCTCTGGGCTATGACAATAAGCTGCCCGAAATCCTTCAAGCTCTCGTTGACGACGGCATCACCATTCGCGGATTGTATGGGGAAGGATCGCGCCCCGTTGGGGCGTATGCTCAAGTTTCGACGACCAGCGCTTCGTTGGCCAAGTTCGTAGGCACTTGCGAATATTTGATCGAACGTGAACGGAAGGCCCGCCGAGAACTTGGCGAGTCTGTGTTAGAAGATAAAGCCAAGCAGGCTCTTTTGTTTTTGAATTCGTCGCCCAAGATTTCACTTCTCGATGCATTTCGCGTCATCGGTTCCCTTCGTTGGGCAGCAAGCGCAGGATTAAGTGGATACCCAGGCGACGTTCATAAATTGGATCGCGCACTCGCGACGATCAATCTGCTATCGATTGAAAATGAGGAGCATGCCGACGGCAAACGTGCCGACGGCTTGCGAAAAATGCTCCTCTAGGTCTTAGAACCAGGGCTTCTGGTTGGCGATGTACGTGTTGTAGAAGTCTTCGTCTGATTTCGTTAGGTAGATGATGCCTTCGATGAGTCCGACGATACCGCCAATTCCACATGTAACAAGCGTAATGACGATTTGAATGATCCCTTCCTTGTTGTAGCCAAGGATGAATTTGTGAACACCCCAGGCACCGAGAAGAATGCCGCAAATGCCGGCTGTGAGTTTTTTACTTGATGTATCTGAGCTCATAACAATAATCCCTCCCCATGACTATAGCTCTAAGCAAAGCTCAGAGTCAAACAGGTACACTTGCTAGATTCAAGAGAGTCCAAAAGACCCTCTAAAACGTCTGGAATTCCACCCGTGCCTGAAGACACACCAAACTATTCCATTGTTAATGTTGACGAAGAACTCGGGAAGAGTTACGTCAGCTATGCGATGTCCGTTATTATCGCCCGCGCATTGCCCGATGTTCGCGATGGACTGAAACCCGTCCAACGTCGAATTCTTTATGCGATGCGCGAGTTGAACCTCACGCCCAGCAATCCGCATACCAAGTGCGCGAAAGTTACCGGTGAGACCACCGCGAACTACCACCCCCACGGTAACGAAGTCGTTTACCCCACGATGGTTCGTATGGCTCAGCCTTGGTCGCTTCGATACCCGTTGATCGATGGTCAGGGTAACTTCGGTTCGATCGATGGCGACGGTGCGGCGGCCATGCGATATACGGAATGTCGCTTAACGCCCATCGCAATGGAATTGCTCGAAGACCTCGATCGCGAAACGGTCAACTTCGATCTTAACTATCTCCAAAGCGACCCCGAACCAACGGTACTTCCAGGCAAGTTCCCGAACCTGCTCTGCAATGGCTCTCAGGGCATCGCGGTTGGTATGGCGACCAACCTACCACCGCACAACCTTACCGAGGTCTGTAACGCCGCTCTCCACCGAATCGACAATCCCTCGTGTTCGCTGGACGAAGTGATGGAACTTCTGCCCGGACCTGACTTCCCTACTTACGGAATCATCATGGGCACCAAGGGTATCCGCCAAGCCTATGAAACTGGACGAGGCTCGATCGTCATGCAGGCCAAGACGATGATTGAGCCCGGCGATGCTGGAAAATCCGTCATCGTTGTTACCGAAATTCCTTATCAGGTCAACAAAAAGACGCTTATCGAGAACATCGCCAAGATCGCCAAGGAGCGCAAGTTCGATGGCATTCTCAACGTACAGGACTATTCAGACAAGCGCGGAATGCGAATCGAAGTCGAGATTCGACGCGACGTCAACCCGAATAAGGCTCTAAACTATCTTCTCAAGCACACCAATCTTCGCACGTCGTTTGGCGTGATCATGCTTTCGCTCGTTGAAGGCGCGCCGAGAACGGCTCCGTTGATGCTGATGCTCGATCAGTACATCGCCCACCGACGCGACGTCATCGAACGACGAACGAAATATGAACTGTACCGAGCGCTCGAAGAAGTCCATCTTTCGGAAGGCTTCCAGATTGCACGGCGCTTCCTCGACGATGTCATCGCAATCATTCGCCGATCGCCGGACGCTGGTGTCGCTCGGGCTGAATTAGTCCGCGAATTTGACCTTTCGGCCCTTCAAGCCAATGCAATCTTGAACATGCCGCTGCGCCAATTGACGCAGCTTGAGCAGCAAAAGCTGGAAGAAACCTACAAGGACGCCCTTAAGAAGACTCAAGACCTTCTCGATATCCTCAACAGCGAGGAACGCATGACCAAGGTCATGAAGGATGAGATCATCGCAATGCGCGATAAGCATGGCGACGAGCGACGCACCAGAATTCAAGCTCGCGAAGCTGGCGAGTTCACCGAAGAAGATCTGATTCCGGACGAAGAAGCGATCATTTCGATCTCGCGTGATGGCTACATCAAGCGGGTCAGCATCGACGCCTATCGCCAGCAGAAGCGCGGCGGTAAGGGCGTCAACAACACGCTGAAGGCCGACGACGAGCCAGCCCACCTCTTCCAGGTGAGCACCCACCACACGATCCTCTTCTTCACCGACCGTGGACGAGTTTATAAGCTGAAAGGCTACGAGATTCCCGAAACGGGACGCTACGCCAAGGGTATGCCGGTCATTAACTACATCAACATCGTTGGTGGTGAGCGAGTGACCGCGACGGTCAGCGTGAAGGACCTCAATAGCGATGGCTTCTTGACCATGATCACTCGTGGAACGGGTGCGAAGGATAGCGCCGAAATCAAGCGAACCCCGCTTTCTGCCTTTGCCAATATCCGCAACAACGGCCTCATTGCCTTCGACATCGAAGAAGGTGACGAACTCGGCTGGGCGCTTCGAACCCGTGGAAATGACGATGTCATTCTCGTCACCCGAGAGGGCCAATCGATCCGCTTTAGTGAAACTCAAGCGACCTCGCGAAGCCGAGCCGCTGGCGGTGTCCGCGCTATCCAATTTAAGGAAGGAAACCCTGAGGATCAAGTCGTCACGGCGGCCGTCGTTGACGAAGAGCTTTCGCTCCTCGTCGTTTCGGAAAATGGTTATGGCAAGCGAACGAAGCTCGACGAATATCGCGTGCAGAGCCGAGGCGGTTCGGGCATCCTCACAATGAACTGTACCGACAAGACTGGATTGGTCGTCGGTGCCGAGGTCGTCGAAGATGACGACAAGCTGTTGTTGATGACCACCAAGGGCAAGGGCATCCGAATGCGAATCAAGGAGATTCGTGCGACGGGCCGCGTGGCTCAGGGTGTGCGACTGGTCAATCTAAGCGGCGGCGACTCGGTCGCTTCGATTGCGCGAATCGTGAAGGGCACTGACGACGGCGAAGGCGACGAGCTTGAGACGCAAGAAACGGCACCATCTGAAACAGAAGAATAATGTGAGTTAAGAATGGAATTTAAGGATATAAAAGAACTCCTTGAAACTTACACCGCTTTAGCTACGTTTACCAAAAGCCTTGAAGCCTTGCCCTCTTTAAATTGGTCAGGGCTTCCAGCTGACAAAGCTTGTGCTCCGAATACTGTTTGGGCCGAGCATTTCTGCATTCAAACATTTAATAGAATTGCATTCCAAAAGACATTCTTGACTCCAAACGAGCCAAGACTTATTCTTGCGACGGCGGTACCAGCTAGGATATCCTTCGATAAAAAGGTTAAAGTTTTGTCGGAAAGCAATCTTAGTATGCTACCAAGGGTGCTATGCATTGAGGGTAGCCTTGGTATGGGCAAAAGCACGGCACTAAAGTATCTTGCCACTCAACTACTTACGGAAGGGAAAACATTACCCATATTCGTCGAGCTTCGAGAGCTTAATAATTCAGACGCGTCGCTGATAGACCTAATAGCTGAAAAGCTATTTCTCGATTCCACCAAGGATCCGAAGTCAGATACCGCTACTGTCTTCGATCACTATCCAATTATTCTATTACTGGATGGCTTCGATGAAGTTGCGGAAACAAGACGACCAAAACTAATAATGGAGATAAGCGATATAGTAACGAAGTATTCGGATACTAGAATTCTGCTTACAACCAGACCAGAGGATGCAGTAAGAGCGATTAGTTGGCTTCCTGTAGCTACAATCGAACAATTGACTCATGAAGATGCAAGGTCTTTAGTAACCCGATGCCCATCAAACGAAATTGCAGTTATGGGAATACTTGCTAACTTTGAAAAGTTAGCAAGTACGTATGAAGATTTCTTCGCGGTACCTCTATTTTTGACGATTTTTATTCTTGCATATGGCGCGAACCCCGATGTTCCATCAACGCCACATGACTTCTACAGAACTGCTTTCTCAGCAATGTTTAGCGTTCATGATGCCCAAAAATCTATTTTTCAACGCGAAAGATTTTCAAAATTAGCACTCACTGACTACGAATTTGTTTGCGGAGCATTTTGTGCGATTTCCTTAATGAGTGAAAATTACTCATTTTCACCCCAAGAGTTGTCTGATCTAATCAAAAAGGCATGCAGAATTTCGGGTATTGAAGAGGACGAGCATAACCTTTGTTTAGATATTGAGAAGTGTACTTGCCTCATTCAGAAAGATGGCTTGAAATTCAGGTTCACCCACAGAAGTTTTCAGGATTTTTTGGCTGCACTCTATATTTCGAAAATAGCGGATGAAAAGAAAGAAAAATTCTTTAATGCTTATCCCATAAATCCAAAGTGGGAAAACTTTTATTTACATTTCGCTGGTATTGATAGCGATGCCGCGACAAATTATATAATTAAGCCCATAATTCGACATTTTGACCTGGACATTAAAAATCCTTCATACAACCAGTTTGAACGAATAGTGACGCAAGTCTTGGGAGGCATACGATCTTACAGATCCAAGTCAGGCGGAAGAACAAGCATTTACTTTATAGACACGAAGGGATCGGATATGCTGTCGGTGGCAAAGAGTCTTTATACGGGGTATGACGATACTCATAACAAAGAACTATCTACCTGGTACGACTCCTTTGAAATGAATCGCTATAAGTGGCCAACTAACTGGCCGGAAGGTGAGTCTGAGGTTAAATTAGCAGACCTTGAGCCGGCGAATCGAAAGACAGCGATTGATCTTTTCCCGTCCATGCCTTGGAATGCTTTTCCGGAGATGTGTAGCAGATTCAAAGACGCCCTAAAATGCCAGGAGCTTGCCTCAAAGAGCTTCGATGACCTATTTTCGGTCTGAGCAGCTTTGTGTCCGGTACTGAGATAATTACTAGCAACTTATTACGACCAAACCGGTCTCAACTGGGCCGTCGTAGCCTTTGTAGCCCGCGTTCATTTCGTACAGTTTTTTGTATCCATACTTACGCAAAAGCGTATAGGCGATGGGCGAGCGGTTGCCACCGGCACAGTGAATGACTAGAGGCTTGTCGTTCGGAACTTCTTCGAGTCGCCCTTGGAGGTAGCCAAACGGGATCCACGTTACGCCCGGAATATGGCCCGATTCGTATTCGCTTCGGCCACGGACATCGAGAACGTTCACCTCGCCCAGAGCCTTTCTTCCAACCGTGTCGCCGACGGTGATCAGGTTCATTGGTTCGATCATGTCGTCAGGAATGGTCGAAAACTCGACCCAACCTATGACGCGGTCAAGGCCGATTCCCTCCATCGACTTCTTGGCTTGCTGAACTTCATGCTCATTGTCACCAATCAGCACGATATCCATGTCATACGGTGCCTGCCAGCCGGTCCAGGTCGCAAAGTTGCGACACATGCGGCACCATGAGACGCCAATTGAACCAGGGACGAAGCCTTCACGCAACGCGCTATGATGACGAATATCGATAACGAACTTGGTTTCATCCTTCAGGATGTCCGGCCCAAACTTCGCCAAACCCTTGATGGAGCCGAGGAACGCGGGGCCTTGCTTATTCATCCGCTTCATCTCCTTAAAATAAAGCGGCGGCTCGGGTTGGCCTTCTAAAACATTGTCGACAAATTCTTGTTCGCTGGCAACCTTAAACGCCCAGTTCACCTTCTTTTGGTAGCCCAAAACGGAAAAAGGAACACCACCAAGCGCCTTGCCACAAGCCGAACCCGCACCGTGCGCCGGAAAGAGCATGAGATGGTCAGGCATGGCATCGACAAATTTTTGAAGGCTTTGGTATAGTGCGCGGGCGCCATTTTCCATTGTGTCGCGGAACCCAGCCACACGATCCAGCAGATCAGGACGTCCCACATCGCCTACGAAAATAAAGTCGCCGGTAAAGGCGCCAAGCGGCTCGTCCGACTCGGCTCCGTCGGTCATCACAAACGAAAGATGTTCAGGAGTATGGCCGGGCGTGTGCCACACGTCGAGGCGAATATTGCCAATCTTAATCACATCACCGTGATGAAGCAGTTGGACGTTTGGTTCGTTGGCAAATCCGTACTTCCATTCTGCGTCCCCTTCGTCGGAAAGGTACAGCATCGCTCCGGTCGTTTTTGCGAGTTCGCGACTGCCAGAAAGAAAGTCGGCATGGATATGCGTCTCGGTCACCCCGACGATGCGCATCCCCTCATCTTCAGCGGCGGCTACGTACTGCTCAATCGTGCGATTTGGATCGACGACAAACGCTTCTCCGGTCGCATAGCATCCGATGAGGTAGCTCGCGTGAGCGAGTTGGTCGTCATAAAAGCGTTTTAAGAACATCGTCGTTTGTACAAAAATTGTACATGAACTGTGGCCAGTTACTTCGTTGCTGGCACGGAAGAACAACTACTGGACAGCTTCTTTGATCCGCTGCGGAAGAGTAGAGATGGGATAATGGTCGCAAACAAGGTCATGGTCAATACCAAATTGTCCCAATTGTCAGCATCGGATAGATAGTTTTTTCGGATGCCGCCTGGCCAGATCATCAGCCCGAAAAGGGCCAAATATGCCCAAGAAGACAATGTTGGAGTGAAGAACTTCTCTTTGGCTGCGGGGATGACAATTCCAAAGAGTACGCCGATTTCGACGGCTCCCACGATTGCCCAGTAAGAAAGGTGAGCTTCGGACGGGCGCAAGGGGAAGAAGAATCCGACGACGAACGGCACCCAAATCAGCGGTGGCACGATGATCCACACGCGCAGGAAGGTTGTCCAGAACCTCGACGTGATCGGCTTGCCCATCTTTATTTCATTATATGCTTCTTCCAGAGCTCAGCGCGAAGATTTCGGGCGATCAGAAAGTGTTGTGCCGCCTTGAACGCTGGAGCTTCTAGCCTTGGGATAGGCTGTCCACCCCCTCCGATTCGCTTCGCTCATCGACTCCCCCAGGGGCGTAGCGTGGTTTGTTCTGTTGCCAATGAGGGACGTCGGCCGACAGGCGTCCTCGCCTGTTTCTTACTCGTGTCGGACGACAGGCGTCCGCGTCTGTTTCTTCGTCTTTCAAGTAAGGTCAAGCGGGCTAGCTGGCTCCAAATCTACGGTCCACCCCCTCCGATTCGCTTCGCTCATCGACTCCCCAGGGACATAGCGTGGTTCGTTCCCTTGCCCGTGAGGGAAGTCGGACGACAGGCGTCCTCGCCTGTTTCTTCATCGCGTCGGACGACAGGCGTCCTCGCCTGTTTCTTCGTCTTTTTCGCCATCGCTCATCGACCACCCATCTCGCAAAGAAATTGAGAAAACGATCTCTCAAAAAAACAAGAACGCCCCGGCACGGGCCGAGGCGTTTCCAACGAAAGCGAATCTTAGCCGAAGATCGGGTTCAGATCGCGCTGAAGCATCGCACGGGCTCGGAACAACCAGCTCTTGATCGTTCCTTCCGGCTTGTGAAGCTGATCGGCGATTTCGCTCACATCAAGGTGATCGAAGTGTCGCATCATGATGATCTGTCGATATCGCCATGGCAGTCGCTTCACCGCTTCCATGACCTGGCCCCGGATGAGCGCCCCATCGGCTCTTTCCGTCGCTGCTCCACCATCAGAGAGCGAATACTCCACGTTATCAATGGATTCGGCATTGTTCTTTCGCTGTCGAGCCAGGTCCACGATGCAGTTTAAGCAGATTCTCGTGAGCCACGGTCGGACTGGGCGAGTCGTATCGAAGTCCTTCAAGCTTCGATAAGCTTTGACGAACGTTTCCTGGACAACATCGTTGGCGTCCTCGGTGTTGTGTAGCTTCCGCAGAGCAAGGCCCGTAAGCATTGGTCGGTAAGTGTCCATGAAGAGATCAAATGCGACCTCATCACCTTTTCGAATTTGCTCGATAAGGTGGGACTCCCAGCTCTGACAAGTAGTATTCATTTTCGGATTCTCCGTATTTCCCTTGAGTAATCTTGATTACCCTGCAATGATTATATCAGAAAATCTTAAACAGTCTTTAGATTTTTTAAAATTTGCTGGGTCTTTCGAACTTTTCCACTCTTCCCTATGGAACCGGGTACTCGCCTGCCGATGATCGTATATATGCGGGGAGTATGGGGACTCCTGCCGAAGGTAGGAGCGTTAGGGTTTGTTTTTGTCTGTACGGTAGGAGCCGTCGATCGAATTCGCTGCCACGATTCGTTCAATCCTATCGTGATCGATGCGCAGCTCGACTCGCGTGTCAACGCCTACGTTCCACTGGTCAAGGCAACTAAAGAACATCTCAAGATTTCGCATAACGACCCAAGGACCGTTCGATGGTTGGCAAAACTGTGGAGCGACGCCGCACGTTCTGGCAAAATTCAACAAATCTATCCCGGCTACTGCGGCGAATCATTGATCGATGGCCCCAAGAGCGACATTTTCAGTTCCTGCTCCAGCGTCGCCAATCGACTATCCGAAATCGCCGAAAAAGAAGAAGCGGCTCACAACCCGTTGGCATATGAGGACGCCCTGACATCGATTGAGCTGATCAACATCGTCCGATTTGGCAACTACGAAACCCTCTTTACGGCCAGCGCATATTTGCGACGACCTTCGAAAATTCTGAAAAGAAATCTTTCGAAACTGACGCCTGACCTTATCGCACGCCTCCGGAGCAGCCAGGATCCCACCCTACGGAGCGAACGTACGGAACAGTTAAGTCAGGTGTCGCGAAGGTTGTTGGTCCAATATACAGCGCGTTACGGTTCGTCAATGGCCAAGCAAGACGACATCAACTATGCGTTTTTCCTTGGCCAAAGCGGGAAGCATGTGGCCGCCAATCACTTTTATGGCTTCGATAAGGAAGTCGGCCTGACTGCGTCAAAAACCCAATAATTCTAGCGGGCCTCTTCTTTTAGGAATTCAATCCGATAACCAGATTAGGCGGCGAACGCCTCTTGGGCCAAGGATCGGACCAAGTCAGCACACGGAAGCGCGGATCGTGGAAAACGACCGTGGCATATTTAGATAATCTGTTTGGACCTCAGGCAAACCGTTTCAACCGGGCGCTCGATCGCACCGCGGAACGGCAGTCATTGTTGATGAATAACTTGGCGAACGTCAATACGCCAGGCTATAAGCGACAAGATTCTGATTTCAACATCCTGCTTGAAGACAAGGTCAGCGACTTCGACGAAACCGTCGCAAGCCGTCGCATGAGCACGCTCCGCAGCAATAAATCTTCGCTGCGTCTCGATGGCAATAACGTGGACATGGAGTACGAAGTCATGTCGATCGCCAATACCGAAACGCGCTATAACACGCTCACCGAATTAACCGGTCGGTACTTCTCCGGCCTCAAGAATGTCATCCGAGAGGGACACTAGTAAATGAGAATTGGATCACTCGCCAACGCCTTGCAATACAGCACCAGTGGACTCGCCGCTGAGCGTTTTCGCATGGATGTGATTTCGGGCAACATCGCCAACGCCAATACTGTGGCTAAGCCGGGCCAAGACGGATATCGCCGTCGTTCGGTCGTGCTCAACTCAACCGGTGGCGGAGTCGAGATTGGCGGTATCGAAGAAGATCGACAGCGCCCTTGTCTTCAAAAGGTCGATTGGTCGAATCCCTTTCATGATCCCAATACAGGTCTCGTCACCATGAGCAATGTCGACCCCACGATGGAAATGGTCGATATGATCGGCGCAAGCCGAGCCTATGAGGCCAACGTCTCCGCTTTTAATACGGCAAAAGGAATGATCAATTCCGCCCTACAGATCGGCAAGATCTAGCCGAAACCTAACAAAGTAAATGAGAATTTCTGCCAACCCAGCGATTCAACAGGCTCTTGAACAGGGTCAAGTTGGGACTGCGACTCAGTCCGCTGGCAAGAAGGGCGATTTCGCTCAAATGTTGATGGACGTCATGAAAGAAGTCAACGACTCTCAGAGCAAAGCTACTGAGATTCAGAACGATTTCATGACGGGTCGACGACCGGTAGAAGTTCACGACGTTATGATCGCAATGGAGAAAGCTTCCACTTCGATGCAACTGACCCTCGCGGTGCGAAATAAGTTGCTCGAAGCCTATCAAGAGCTTTCGCGCATCCAAGTCTAAAAACGTAACTTCTGCCCCTCGGGACTATTACCATGGGCGGAATCATAGAGAAACTGAAGAATTGGTGGTTGGAAAGCAATCCAACCCAACGATACACGACGCTTGGCGGCATTGGCCTTACGTTGCTGCTCCTTATCGGCGTGTATTCCTTCGCGTCGCGACCTAAGTTCGACATGCTCTATGGAGGGCTTTCACAAACCGATCAGGCGACCCTGGTCACCGAAATTCAAGGTCGTGGCATTGCGGTTAAATACGACGTGCCTGGTCAGATTGAAGTCCCTTCGGACAAAGTCGCCGAACTGCGAATGCAATTGACCGCCGCCGGCAAGGTTCCCAAGAGTGCCCATATGGGGGTTGAGAATCTATCCGACATGTCGCTCACCATGACGCCCACCGTTGAGCGCGAACGCATTAAAGCGATCCAGGAAGGCGAACTCGCCAAGTCGATCGAAACGAACCCCGGAGTCCGAGCCGCAACCGTCCATATCACGCTCGGCGACCCATCACCATTTGCCGACAAACAACGCCAACCAACCGCCGCAATCAACCTGATCACGTCGGGTTCGGGCTCTGTCAACCGTGAATCCGCCAAGGGGATCGCAATGTTGGTCGCCAACTCGGTTGACGGACTGGACGTCAAGCATGTCGTCGTTCTCGACGAGCGAAGTCAAGCTCTTTATAACGGAAGCGAACTTGACGGAAGCGATGCGGTCGCTTCGAACAAGCTCGACATGGAACAAAGCCTCGCACGTAAAGAGGAGCAACGCCTTCAGGGCATCCTCGATGGCATCTATGGTGCAGGAACCACGAAAGTCAGCGTTCGGTGCGAAGTCGACATGGACGAAAAGCATGTCAAGACGACCGAGCAAAAGTATTCGAAGGGACCAGCTCTAAAGTCGATGACCGAAACGATGAAAGGCGATGGCACTGCCGGTGGAGCGGCAGGTTCCGCAGCCAACGGCGTCGGTGCTCCGGCTGCCGATCCTAATAAGAATAATAGCGACTATTCCAGCACGGTCGCCGAAACAGCGCCCAACTCGCTTACTCGCGAAACCGACAGCACCCCAGCCGTGGGCACCCTTAAGTCAATGGTAATCAACGTCGCCGCTGACAATAAGGAAACGCATTTTGGCGATCCCGCAAAGCTTCAATCGCTCCAAGATTTCGTTCAAAACGAAGTCGCAAACAAGGATCAAAAAATGTTCGTGGCCAAGGTCGTTCCGATGGCATTCGACGACACGACCAAGACTCAGATCGCCCAAGCTCAAGGCGACGCGGATAAGTCAGCGAAGATGCAACAAATCTTCTCGCTTCTTCCCATCGCGGCCCTGCTGATCGTCGGAGTCATGGTTGTCAAACAGATTGGCAAACTATCCAAGCCAACCGTTACCACGATGACGACGCCAGACGGTCAAATGCTGCAGGTTCCGCTCGTCAATGGTCATATTCCAACGAACTATGCGATGGCTCATGTCCAAGATGGACATCACGATCCAATGCACCCAGGCGAATCCATGAACCACAATTTAGCCCGCTACACCAGTGAAGAACTCGCCCAGCTCGGCGAAGATGGTGTGATCTACCGCGACAACGACGAAATCGTCGAAGTTGAAAAGATCCGAGAGAAAAAATCTGTTCACCTAGCCGCAATCAAACAAATGGCTAAGGACCGACCTGAGCCGACCGCCATGTTGATCAAGACTTGGCTTGCGGAGACCCCAACGAGATGACCATGAAGCAAAAAGAACTCCCGAACAAAACCAAAGCCGCCATCTTGATGATGGTCATCGGGGCCGACATTTCCGGCGAAGTCGTCAAGCATCTCACCGATGCCGATATCGAAACCCTCGCCCTCGAAGTCGCTCGCCTCGACAAAGTCTTCCCTGAAGTCCGCGAACAGGTCATCGAAGAGTTTTACGAGCTCGCGATCGCTCAAGAGTACATCGCCGAAGGTGGTGTGGGGAATGCTCGAGCAGTTCTTGAGTCGGCATTTGGCAGCGACCGTGCGAACGAAATCTTAGGCAAGATTTTGACGGCGATGCAAATCGTACCATTTGAGTTCTTGAAGAAAGCCGACCCACAACAGGTTCTCAGCTTTATCCAAGATGAGCACCCTCAGACCATCGCCCTTATCCTTTCTTATATGCCGATCACCAGTGCGGCCATGATTCTGGGCAAGCTAGAAGGCGAGCTGCGAGCCGATGTCGCCGCTCGAATCGCGATGATGGAACAGACGCCTCCGGAAGTCATCAAGAAGGTCGAGGCGATCCTCGAAAAGAAGATTTCGTCGGTTCTTTCCCAAGAGTTGACCCAAGCCGGTGGCCCGAAGGCACTCGTCGATCTGTTGAACCGATGTGATCGAACCACGGAAAAGATGATTATCGAGCACCTCGAAGACAGCGAGCCAGAACTCGCCGACACGATCAAAGGCATGATGTTCATCTTCGAAGACATCATCATGCTCGACGACCGCGCGATCCAGGCGATTCTTCGCGAGGTCGATATGAAGGAACTCGGCGTTGCGCTCAAGGGCGTGAAACCAGAAGTTCAGCAGAAGATCTATACAAATATGTCAGAACGCGCCATGGCAATGCTCAAAGAAGACATGGAGTTCATGGGACCAGTCCGCTTAAAGGCCGTCGAAGAAGCCCAGCAGAAGATTGTGGCGATCATTCGACGACTCGAAGAATCGGGCGAGATCGTCCTCAGCCGTGGTGGAGAGGAGGAGATGCTTGTCTAGGCTTGACGCTCAAGCGGCGTCCGCCGCTCAACTTCTCGAAGGCAAGCGCCTTTTCGGCGAAATTCCGGTTCTCAAAGGAGTCCAGAACAAGCCTTCGCGATTGGTGGACCAGATCGACCTCATCAAAGAAAAGGCCTATCAGGACGGCTATCAAGCCGGGATGGATAATGGCATGAGAGTTGGCGTTGCCGAAGGCAGGAAAGCTGGCTTTGAAGTGGCGATGAACGAAGCCCGTTCGCAACGCAACAACGAAGCGAAGGAATTTTTCGCCGACTGGGAAACCTTGCGCGAAGAGTTCGAGCAGGCCGTCATCAATTGGTTCGAACGCTCAGAGGAGGTCTTGACCGACCTCTCGATGGAAGTCGTTCGACGCGTCCTCGCCGCCGAACTTGAAATCAATCGACAATCCGCCCTCGCGATTTGCAAAGAAGTCTTGCAGCATGTCACTCATGCAAAGCAGGCCCGAATCTTGATCAACCCGAGTGATTATGCGCTCTTCGAAAGTCACCGTGAAGAGCTCGTCAAACAGTCGCGTGAACTCAAGAGTATCGAAATCGTGGAAGACAGCACGATTCATAGCGGCATCATGGTCGAGACGGAAGCGGGATTGATCGACGCCACGGTCGAGACTCGTCTCGAGCTCATCAACAACGAATTTAACGAAGCCGCCTGATGAAACTTCAAGAACCACGATTTGAACGCCTGCGAGTCGCGATCCAAAATGCACCTCAATATCGGCTTTTCGGCCGAGTCGAACAAGTTGTTGGGCTCGTCGTAGAATCGAGCGGCCCCGTCGCAAGCATCGGTCATCTTTGCTTTGTTTCGACACGCGACGGAGAGGGAAACATGAAAGAGATTCCCGTTGAGGTCGTAGGCTTTCGCGGTTCTCGAACGCTGCTGATGCCCCTGGGCGATCTGGACGGCATCCGTGCTGGCGATCTGGTCCACGGCACAGGAGAGTTTCTAAACGTTCCGGTCGGGATGAGTCTTCTCGGAAGAATTCTAGACGGCTTGGGACAGCCTCTCGACAACAAGCCCGCACCGATTTGTGATTTGCAGTACCCAACCATGGCGAATCCGCCAAACGCGCTTGATCGTCGCATGATCAAAAAACCGATGGAAACCGGGGTCCGGGCCATCGACGGCTTGATGACGCTTTGCGAAGGTCAGCGAATGGGTATCTTCGCTGGCTCTGGTGTTGGTAAAAGCACGTTGCTCGGTATGATCGCTCGAAATGCGGAAGCCGATGTCAATGTCATCTGCCTCGTTGGTGAACGTGGCCGTGAAGTTCGCGAATTTATTGAAAACGACCTGGGCGAAGCGGGACTTAAAAAGAGTGTGATCATCTGCGCGACGGGCGATATGCCTGCATTGATGCGCATCAAAGCTGCCTTCACGGCCACCGCCATCGCCGAAGGATTTCGAGACATGGGCAAATCGGTCTTGCTCATGATGGATAGCGTCACGCGTTTTGCCATGGCCCAACGTGAACTTGGCCTTGCCATCGGCGAGCCACCGAGCACCAAAGGCTATACGCCGAGCGTCTTTGCGCTGCTTCCTCGCTTGATGGAACGAGCTGGTATGGGCCCGAAAGGAGCCATCACGGCTCTCTATACGGTCTTGGTCGAAGGTGACGACCAAAACGACCCGATTGCCGACGCGGCCCGTGGTATCCTCGACGGCCACCTTGTCCTGAATCGACGACTGACTAGCCGAGGTCACTATCCGCCGATCGACATTCTTCAGAGCCTCAGTCGAACCATGCCATTCGTCGTTTCGGATGAGCAGATGATGAAAGCCAACGAATTTCGAGAATTGATGGCCGCATATAACGACGTGGAAGACCTCGTCTCGATTGGCGCCTACAAGAAAGGTTCGAAGCCGGTCAGTGATCGCGCCATCGATTGCCAAGAGGCGATCAATCGCTTTTTGAGGCAAGGAAAATCCGAATATACGAATCTTACGGACGCTCAAAGTGGCGTTTTCCAGGCAATATCGCCTGAATAGCCCCAGCATTAGTATGGGTTCGAAGTGAAATCCTGCGCGATTGGCATAAAGCCGTTGTAACATACCAATGTTCCGAAAGGAAAACCTCGCAACATACTTTAACTTTGGATTAGCCTTAGGTTCTTTCTCACGAAGGGTCCGATGGGTTTGGAGAGTGCCCCGCAAACCGGGGCACTTTTAGTTTGTGAACATCCGTAATTCGGGAAAGTCTTAGCCGTCGAAGAAGAAATGGTAAAACACGTGACGAGGATGAGATTTCTAAAAACCGCAACCGTGGTTCTCGCCACGTGGGTGGCTTCTTGCACCTTTGCCACCCCCGACATCTTGAAGGAATTCAAGGGGATCTATCCCGAGGCAAAAGCCAACTGCCAGACTTGCCACATTCAGCCTCCGAAGCGAAATCCCTTTGGAAAAGAAGTCCAGGCGGCTCTCAACACAACTAGCGATGGCGTTTTGACCAAAGAGTTGATGAAGACGATCGAATCGAAGGATTCGGACGGAGACGGCGTCTCGAACATCGACGAAATCAAGGCCGAAACTGGCCCTGGCGATCCGAATTCTAAACCAGATCAGACGACAGCGAGTCCTTCCCCAGTTCCAAGCGATTCAAAACTTGGTTCAAACGAACTCGTTCCAAAACATTCTTTCCATCCCGCGTTGGTTCATTTTCCGATCGCGCTCCTCGCCGTCGCTGCCCTTCTTGAGATCATCGCCAAGCGAAAAGGCGACTCGAACTACCATAACGCCTCGGTTATCAACCTCGCCATCGGGCTCATTGCTGCGGTTGGAGCCATCATCACCGGCGTCGCGGCTTGGCTCCGGTTAGGATACGAGATCAAAGGAGACCTCTTGATTCACCTCCTCCTTGCTTCGTCGAGTGTGATCTTTGGCTTGGGGGCTTATTTCCAGCGCGGAAAATCAACCTATTTGTGGCTCATTGCCCTGGCGGGTCTTTTGGTCATGATTGCCGGTCACTTCGGCGGCAACATGGTTTACGGTGGATAGTGGTCTGCTGAAAGGAGTCGAAAGTCCTAAAATAAGAAACAAAGTGACACAGATGAAGGTCAAATCACGCGTGCGATCAGTTCTAGCAGCTCTAGCCATTGGATTCGGGGGAATCGCAATGGGTCAAACTTCACTCTCCGTTGGGGATTGTAATACGACGCTTGTAAAGGCGTTTGAAGGGCTTAAAGTTATTGACACTTCCAATCCGACCGCCTACTCGTATGCGTTAAAGCTAGATACGACGGTTAATTTGAACGGCAAGAATTCGATCTATTCTGGATGGTTGAAGCTTTACGATAATGCAGAACCAACTGCGGAAGTCCTGAAAGCCGAAGTAACCCTCTACGAAGGAGCGAACTTAATGCAACGCACTGTCGGTGATGGGAAGCGGGTTTGGTCGTATGATCCAGCTCAAAATGCTTACACGGTGAATGCTTATAACGTCGAATCGGGGGCAAATGCACCGAATTACCGATCCGACTTCATTTCGTACTTAAAGCAGGGCGTTGTCGGCAATCCGCAATATTTAGTCACTTTGATGGATCAAGCCAGCATCCACGGAACGACGAACGTGAGAGACTGGCTCGGAGGTATCCGATTCGAGGGGCAGCAATATGGCGACGAGGCAGACGCTAGCCACCTCTACAACATCATTTGGCAAAAGGTGCCGGATGGTTCTCGGTTTGTTCAATTTAACACGGAAACTCGCGATTCGGGCGCGACTTGGTATCTAACCTCGATTCAGATTCATCGCCTCGAACGAACGGGGTCGTCAACCAGAATTTCGGATACTTACCTCACGATCGCCCAAGACCAAAGTGGCGCGCCGCTGAGCTACAACAGCACAAGCCCCGACTTTGTGTTTATGCCACCCGCTCGATCCAGAGTCTTGGCTTCGCCGCGAACGATTAAATTCTAACACTCGCCCAGGCGTCGTGAAACACGTCCCATGCCTCTTCCGTTGGTGGTCCTACCATCGCCAACGGAATATTTGAGCCCTGGATAATGGCGGCAAATCCCGTAGAGTCGTCGAAGGGTTCGAGTGTATCTCGCCACTTTCCTACCGGGTCGCCGATCAAATAGACATGCGGAAGTTCACTCGGAGCGACTAAGCTGCGGATCGTTTCGAGTTCCGTGGTTTGAACACTCGGAAAGATGAAAACCTTTTTGACAAGGGGGTCGTTGGCAAAATCAGACTGAAACAGACGCCACCATACACCTTGGTCGGCAATCGCTTGAAAACCAAATCCACCAATCCAGACTTCGGGCGAGGTCGGGGGAGAATCGTCGAGCAGTTTGACGATTTCGACTGCCGGGCATGCAAGGTCGCGAAGGATCTTGGTGTCGTATCGCTGACGCCAAAGCATGACTTAAAGCACGCTGTCGAGGGCAGTGCGGAAATCGGTTGCGGTGGTCGGCCCGATTCCCTGAGTTCCCCACACCGGTCGATGCTCTTTGTCCAATACGACCAACGTCGGCAGGGCGTTTCCGTTCAGCGCTTCGGCGGCGGAACTGTAAGGATCGAGCAAAATAGTCATCCGATGCGGCTCCTGGGCTTCTGATTGTTCGACCTTCTTGGCGTCTTCGCTCGATATCGCCATGAACTCTATTCCCTTCGCTTTATACTCGTCAGCGAATTTATTCAGGGTCGGCGCGAACTGCTTGCAAGGGCCACACCATGTCGCCCAGAGATAGACCACGACCGGCTTGCCTACATAGGCCTTCGAAAGCTTCACGTCCTCTTTTG
>JBEHXE010000025.1:0-60391 GCA_048498855.1 Armatimonadota bacterium
TGCTTTTGAGGCTCAAACTTCGATTTCCTTGGACTTGTCGAAGCCGGGCCACAAAGTCAGTCCGATGCTTTATGGATTGATGACCGAGGAAATAAACCACTCTTACGACGGCGGCCTGTATGCCGAACTGATTCAAAACCGAGCCTTTAAGGACAGTAATCGTTCGACTCCTCACTGGTCTCCTTTGGGGGATACGAAATTGAGTCTGGATCGCAAAAACCCGGTCAACGCTGCGCTGGATGTGAGCTTAAAGATCGAAGGGGAAGGCGTTTCAAACGATGGCTATTGGGGGTTCCCGATTCGTCCCTCAACGACCTATCGAGCTTCTTTCTATGCTCGGTCAATCGAAAATTCAACCGTTATCATCAGCCTGGAGAGTGGCGATGGCCAAACGGTATACGCTTCAAGGACGCTGACCGGTGTTGGGCAAGGTTGGAAGAAATTTGAAACCACGCTGACAACTGTTCCGATGACTCAAATCACGTCGGATGCGCGATTTGTCATTCGCACAACCGGAACGACCTGGGTAAGTCTCGTGTCGGTCTTCCCGCCAACGTTTGGTGATCGCACCAATGGATTCCGTCCCGACATTCTCAAGTTGCTTCAAGAGATGCGCCCATCCTTCTTGAGATTTCCGGGAGGCAATTATCTTGAAGGGAATACCTTCCGAGAACGATTCGACTGGAAGAAAACCCTTGGCCCACTCGAAAATCGCCCTGGACATCAAGCGCCATGGGGTTATCGATCGACGGATGGCCTGGGATTACTCGAATACATGAACTGGATCGAGGATATGAACGCGAAGCCAGTTCTTGCCGTTTTTGCCGGCTACGTCCTCAACCACGATGTGATCGAATCTGGAACCGAACTCAATGGATTCGTTGAAGACGCCCTGAACGAGATCGAATACCTCACCGGTGGTCCCAATACAAAATGGGGTGCCCAACGAGCAAAAGATGGTCATCCTAAGCCCTTCGAACTTGAGTATGTGGAGGTTGGCAACGAAGATGGCTTTGACGATTCAGGCAGTTATGAAGCCCGGTTTGCCCAGTTTTATGACGCGATCAAAAAGAAGTATCCGCGAATGAAAGTGATCTCCACCACCGGTGGCAAGGACTGGTTGGGAATGAAGTTTCCGATTAAGAGCCGCAAACCCGATCTAATGGACGAACATTACTATGCCAGCACCTGGGAGATGATGTCGATGGCGAGTAAGTATGACGACTATGACCGAAAGGGACCGAGAATTTTTGTCGGCGAGTGGGCAGCTCAAGATGTGCCTGAGCCATGGACAAATGCAGGCAAAAAAGGTCCAACGCCAAACCTAAACTGCGCCCTGGCCGATGCCGCTTTCATGACAGGAATGGAGCGGAATTCTGACATCGTCGAAATGTCTTGCTACGCTCCGCTACTCGTCAACGTTAACCCTGGCGGTCGCCAGTGGGCGGTGAACTTGATCGGCTATGACACTTTGTCCAGCTTTGGTTCACCTTCTTATTACGCGCAAAAAATGTTCATGGCGAATCTCGGTGATCAAACCGTAATTTCGGAAGCCAAAGGACTGCCGACGCAGACCAATGGCAACCAGACGATTCCCGCACTTTTTCATGTTGCAACTCTGGACTCGAAAACTGGCACGATCTATTTGAAGGTCGTCAATCCGCAAGCAAATGCACAAGCCGTCGATTTTACGATTGTCGGTGCTAAGTTGGTGCGGTCTCAGGGACAAGAGATTCAACTTGCCGGATCGAATCTTAAGGACATGAATTCGATTGAACAGCCGATGAAGGTGGTGCCGAAAACGTCGGCCATCGATGGATTGGGCGCAAAGTTTACGCGAACTTTTCCTGCATATTCGGTAACGGTTCTCAAGATCGAAACGAAGTAGCAATCGATAGTTGACCTTTAAAAAACAATATTAACTAGCGCCGGTTCTCTTCACGGAGTTGCCGGCGCTAGATTAACGAATTTTCTCCTTGGGATTTACCCAGAAGACAATCCTGTGGAGCTAGATCAAATCGGTCCATAAGTCCCGCCGAAGGAAAATTAAGAAAATTCATTCAACCCAGTCAGAACGGAGTGCGTCAATGTTTGCGTGTTCAATGTGGATGCTGGACGGGAGGTGCGATGGCGAGAACGCCTGCAATCCCAGGAACCAGCGACCTTAAACGAATGGGTGTCCACATTTCACGAGGATGTTTTTCGTCTCATGAAGCACCTGACCAAGAATCGAGAGGTTGCCGAGGATTTGACCCAGCAAACCTTTGTAAAAGCTTGGCGAGCGATCCGAACCTTTGATGGTCGCTGTTCGATGCGGGTGTGGCTTCATGCCATCGCCTACCATGAATATGTTTCTTGGCGACGAAAGCAGCGAATCCTTGCTCCCTTGGAGCACATTCTGCACGTTGCTAAATCTGAGTCTCACGATTCTGAATCCCGCATTTTGATTCAGGATGCGCTGAACGAACTGACTCCCGAACATCGTGAAGTCTTTCTGCTTCATGAAATTTACGGACACTCGTTCGAAGACATGGCCGTCATCCTGAGAACATCCGAAGGAACACTCAAATCGCGCGCCTTTTATGCACGCCAAAAACTTCAGAGTCTTCTTGAACCAGGAGATTTTGTGAAGGTGGGGGAACCAAATGGAATTTGATCATCTCGATGCTCTGAAGAAGGAGGAGGTTCCACCTCATCTCAAAGGGCAAATCATCGACCGGCTGTTAAGCGAATCGCGACGCGGAAAGAGAAGCTCGAAGCTCGTTCGGGCCCTGACGTCAGTCGCATTCGTGGGCATTTTTGTTGGAGGAATCATCGTGGCTCAGAATGCCTCGGCGGTGACGATTCCCAAAATCCACGACACGTTCGCCCAACAAGATCATTACACAGTGCGAACCTATCAGGTTGATGGCGAATCACGGACTCCTGTCGCCGAAACCCGTATCGACGGAGCGAAAGTCTCGGTGTTCATGATCGACGCGAACGGGGAACGCCATCCGCTTTCGGCGGAGCTCGAAAAAGTGAGCGCTCTCATGAAAGAGAAGTTTGCGGGGATGAGTTCTGAGTCGATCTCCCAACCCCAAGCCCTCGGAAATACTATTCAAATTTCGTCGATCCAAGTGCTTGGAACACCCGGCGGAACGGTCACGGCGATTTCTCCCCAAAACATCGATGTCAAAGACTTAAAAGAGCTAACAGACCAGCTTCGCAAAGTCGTCGAAGATCTGAAGAAACTCCTGGAATCTTCGGCGGATGGCGCGTTGCTGTTGAATGGCGACTCGGGCACGAAATATACCGACCGTTTGCTCTCCAATAGCGATCTCTGGGAACGTCGTTCTTCCGAAAAAGTGAACGGCGTAACGATGGATCACTTCGTGCTGAAACAAAGCCCAGAGAACTGCGACATGTATGTCGATCCAGCTTCAAAACTGCCCATGAAAGTAAAAATTCGTTGCAATTTCGGTGATCTGAAAATTGCAATCGAAAACGAGTATGACTACACCTCAAAATCATGAAAAACCCTAGAATTATCCTCATCTGTTGCTTCCTCGCATTGATGAATTCTGTTGCCCTCGCTCATCAAGTCGCGGCTAAGAACTATAAAGTCGGCGATGTCGAAAAATTTTCGATGGAAGTGAACGCACAAACTTCGTTTGGCGAGATTATCCAAAAATCGAAACTGATTCAGAAAGTTGTCAAAGTCTATGAAAATGGCGATGCTGATATCGAAGCCTCCAATGTTGATGGCGTTGTGACCATGGGCGGCCAAGAAATGCAGACCCCCGAAATGCCCGCGATGACGATGCGAGTTAATAAGTTCGGTGTGCCGGTTCAATCGGATGCTTCCAAGAAGAGCTTGTCAATCGATCCCAGCCAACTTGGGATTCTCGGTCTTGATAAGGTAAAGGACCTTGTCGTCGGTAAGGAGATTCCGATCGACGAAAAGAGTGCGACCGGCACCGTCAAAGGTAAGGCCAAAATCCTTGAAATCGATAAAGATGTTCTGAAGGTTGCAACCGACGTCGAAGTAACGAGCGACAAAACGGGTACTCCGATGCACCTCAAGACAGTCGCACAAATCGACTATGCGAAGAGCCAAATCAATCGAGTCGATGGCGAGATTCTGAGCGGCTTGCCCGAGCAGGGTGGTGTCACCATCGATAGTCTTAAATTTACAATGATCCGCATCAACTAACAGCGACGCACGATTCGCTGTTCGAGCGAGGTATGGCCTCGTTCACTTGCCCCCTCTAGTTTGCATTTGGCCCACTTTCCCCCAAGGTGGGCCATATTTTTAAGAGTGGCATCTATGGAAAGTCGAGGTCAGATTATCTGGACTTACAGAAAATCAACCGTCACCGAGACCGTCGCGTTTTGAATTCCGAGGGCGGCTTCCGTCGTGAGCGAGAGAACACCGCCAACTTTAAGCTGCATCGTGCCCAAAGCGCTCAAATTCCCAGAACCACTTGATGAGTTGCCATTGATGAATGCCGAAGTCGCCGTCACCCCATGACCGCTGAAAGCGCCGATGCTCACGCTATAGGAAACTGATTCGAAGGGAAGTCCTGAAGCCAAGTAGATTCCCACGATCCCTCCCCCCAGAGAGAGTCCCGATCCGCTGGTCACCGAAACCAAACCCGTGCTGGTGCTCAAAGAATAGCTTGTCGTGCCCGATGCCGGAGCCGTGACGGTACCCCAGGTTGGGCTGGTTAGGAGGAGGACTCCTGATGCAGGTGCGCTTCCCGTGCACATCGTAAAAGTTGGAAGGAGACCCATTAGGGCCCATTTTCGATTTCGTGTCATTTCATTACCTCTTCAACACTGTCTGGGTCTTTGTCGCCTCAAGGTCAAAGCCCGTGGTCGCTACCCCGGAGACGACGGTCACCGGCCGCTGGACGATTATGCGATCGTCGCCGTCTTGGAGGCCGAGAATGTATTTTCCCGGACGTATCGTCGTAAAGACGTATCCTCCGCTCGAGTCGACAGCGCTCGTGGCGACAAGCTTTCCGTCTCGGGTTTTAAGACTGGCGACGTAAGGAGAATCTAGCGAGATTCCTTGGGCGATCCCATTGATTTCGGCTCCCTCGATGAGAGGCAGGTCGACCGTAACCTCGCGCCCAGGTCGAGCGATGACCCTTACCGCCGTCTCCATTGGAATCCATAGCGGATCGATCAAGGATGCATCGTCAAGTTCGATAGTGCATGATTCATCCGTGGGAAGATTCGTAATTTCGCAGATACCTTCCGCATTCGTTGTGAAGGTCTCAGAACGCTGTCCGGCACGAATTCCAATTCCTTCCAGTAATTTGTCACCGCGACGGTAATGTCCGGCAGGGTCCTGAGTAAAGAAGACTCTGACTTTCACACGGCCAGAACTGGCGGTGCCCGGCAGGGACGCTCGAAGGCCATTGGCCACATTGAGCGCGGTTGAGAAATTGAGGCCAAAGCGAAGAGAACCCGACGGAGAATAGCTAAGATTTGCGCCGATGGCGAGTGGTCCAAGAAGCCGAAAGATGCTTGCAGTCGGCGTAAGTCCCTGCCCCGGGTCTGCGTCGTAGTTGATCCCGTAAGAAAGCAGGTGCTCCTGAGAAATGAATCGGCTAAGAGTGGCTTGACCAGATCGGAAGCTGAAGTCGCCAATACCGCCGTAAAGCCCGCTGAAACGCAAAAATGAGGATTTAACTTGGTATCCAATGTCGGTCATGGCAAAAAGGTCGGAACCATCCGAGCCATCTCGATAGTAGAGTCGAGTTCCCCAGGTCATTTTTCCAATTCTCGATGAACAATATGACGAGAACTGGATGTCCCGAGTCGAACCAAGTCCACTCTCGTATCGAACGCCGTACGAAAAGGGCCGATCCATCCGACCGATGGTTGTATTCCAAGAAAGGCTGGTTCCGTAAATGGAGGGACCATCTTGCCCGGACTTGAGGCGACTGAGTGGAGTCGCCTGTTCAAGTGAAAGAACACCTTTGCCTACTCGCATCGAGGTTCCGAGGCCAAGAGCCGAAAACCCCTGATCTGACTGAAGGAGCGAAAAATTCCAGAGGGACGCCCCTTGCCAAGAATGGATACCAGCAATCGCGACGTTCGTCGTCTCACGATCCTGACCATGAACGGCATCGAATGACAGCCACGTTCCGGGGAGAAGGCCCTTTTGAGTCTGGAGTGTCACCTCCCCTTTCGAGTTGCCGACTGACCGATTGTTGGGGATTCCGAAAAGAAGTTCGCGGGGCTGGTCGATTGATCCGCGATACCGAAGACTTCCTGGCTTTGGGCATGTCGCTTCCCCGTAAAGGGTCGCGGTGCGGTGCTGGACATTTCCATCAGATTGGACGACCTCGACTCGAAACACGTTCGGACCTTCATCGAGAGGGATATTTTCGAAAACGATCTTGCCTTCTTGTGGCACGACCAGGTCGATCAGTTCGTCGCCTCGATAAAGTTCAGCCTGGGCACAGTCGGCGACCGATTGCTCAATAGATCCTTCGCCGCTGCCTCCCAAACTCGAGAATGGCGAATTGCCGAAAGTGAATCCAAACCCGGAGCGGCTGCGGGAGAGAAGTGCGACTTGGGGAATTTCGATGTCGCCGATTGCGAATTCGGTTGCCTTTAGGCAGCCTAGGAGATCGGCAGAGCCGCTCCGACGCCCCAACGTGAGGTATGCCTGCGAACGCCCGGTGCTGCTTGTGAGCATCTGATAGCGGGCGTTGAGATAGAACAAGTCTCCGTAGCCCGTCAACGATGCGCTCGAAAATTGGGCGTCAGGGGTCCGCCTGGTTTCTCCCGCAATAGAGAAGGCGCCTTCGATGCTTGGAATAGAAACGGGCAGATAGGGAGCGGTAATCACTTTTCCGCCCGATACTTTTGCCTTAGCATATTGCGTTGGGCTCGTGTAACGAATATAGGCTTGTTTATCCAGACTCAATCCGGTGGAGGATTCCACCGAAAGTTCGAGCGAGTTTTCTTGCCAATCAAATTTGATGCCCGCCGCCGCCGCGAGGATCTCGCTATCGATGTAAAGTTCTCCACCTTCTTCGGCAAACATATCATCGTTTGCTTCGAGGTGTTTTAGTTTGGTTGCGATCAGGCCTTTGCTCGAATCAATTTCGATCGACTCACTCGGGCACCTCAAAAAGCCTTTGAAGCGAAGTCCGCTTTGATCTTTTTGAAGTCGGAAGCCCAAAGCTTGTGCGGTTTTTGCGATGGGAACATATCGCGTTCCGCCCTCACCCTCCAGAATGGTCAATCCGTCGCTGAGGGTCTGGTGACGATAGACGAGGTCGGCCAAAACGACTCTTAGATCGCTTTTATGACTCCGAAGATTCGTCATCGCTATGACTGGCCTCAGGAATGAGGGAACGGAATGCTGCGATAAAGTCCTGACGTGGTACGCCAGTGAAGCGACCAAGAGCATGACTACCTACCAACGGATGAACGTACCTTTAAAGTTGCGGAGGTGACCTGGGCGTTCGTTTCCGAGTATTGGACGATGATCGTTCCGTCGCCCAACGCCGCCAACGAACGACTGAGCGGCATCGTCACAAGTCGAGAGGTGTTGGGGAAGTAGAGCGGAACGCTTCGCGCTTCGCTTATCACGATCGGCTTGCCGCCGCGCTCCGAAGTAAAGGTCACGAGGCAGTTTCCTCGAATGGTTCTGTTTCCACTCCTCTCAAGGCGGCACACAACTTTGGCTCCATCGTCGTCGCTAGCGATTTTGACATCGCTCAGCTTTGCGATTGCCGTAAGTCGCCCATGATTGATAAAGATCGGAATCGTCATCGCCGACTGCATTTCGAGTTGAATCTTTAACGGACCTTCGGCATCGGCTGGCGAAGCCTTAGCCGGGGTCGACATCTTAATGGGAGTCAAGGCAAGATGGACACGATATTCGCCCGACGGCGCGCTGGATGGAAGCGTTGAAAGAACCTTGATCTTTTGCCATGCACCGGGAGAAAGTGAGATTTCTTTTGGGGCAATCCTGATGTAGTCCTTCGCAGAATTGGCCATTGGCTTTGTCGGATTGACAAGCGAGCCGTTGTCCGTCATTTCTTTGTCAACCAGAGTGACTCGGTAGCGGATAGGGCTGGTCCCACGATTGGCAATAAGGACTGAGTCCGATTTTTTATCATCGGAAAGCGAAATTCGGGTTGGCATTAACCGGACGTCTTGAACACCTTGTGCCCAAATCAGCGAAATCGAGGTGACGCCTAAGGTGACGCGAAGCATTCGATTCAGTTTCATGAGGGCCTCCTACAAGTAGTCGGTGGTCACGGTCACGGTGGCCGTTTGAACGCCAAGCGAAGCGGTGGATGCGACTTCGATCACTCCGCCGATATTGAGGGTCAGCGAACCAAGCAGGCTGAGAGTGCTTGATCCGCTTGACGATGTGCCGTTAATGTAGGCATTCAGAACCGATACTCCGCTGCCGCTGAACGCTCCGATGGAAACGCTGTAGGAGACGGGAAGCAATGGTCCGCCCGAGACAAGATAAGAACCAGCGACGCCATCGCCGAACGAGTGCCCGGTTCCGCTAGAGACGGTCACGGCGCTCGTTGTCGGATTGAGCGTATAAGTCACCGTTCCAGTCGGGGGCAACGTGACCGTGCCCCAACTGGTATTGGTGACGAGCGTAACCGTCAAGAGCGAAACTACCGTAACGGACGCTCGCCCCAAATTATTAGTGACCTGTGCCTGTGAAGACTTGGGCAGCATGAGCATGATCGCACAAGCTGATAAGCCAAGAATCTTAATTGTATTTGAGTGTTTCAACGACAAACCCCTTGCCTCACACTTCTTCGCTTCGAATCAATGCGAGGATAGGGTACATGTCGGAGACCATTTTTGAGTTCTTTATGTGCATTATCAAAAATTTATCTATGAATTTAGATTCAATTTAATATAACGTATATCATTTGTTCATGTTTTGCTCCCAATGTTATGAAAAAGCCAAATTTGTATATGGTTTGTCGAAATCGGATTTCGTCATCCGACCGTAGGATGACTTCTGGGTTTAGAAACTGTAAGGAAGAGTGAAAGAGAATCATGGCGAAGTATTTAGTTGCAATTCATCATCCAGAGAACTATGACGGCTCGCTGGAAGACGAGTCGATGGGCCGCGATATCGACGATCTGAACGATGAGATGGTTGCTGCGGGAGTGAGGGATTTTGTGGGAGGACTCCGTCCAAAGGAAGACGCGAAGTCTCTCCGGGCACAGTCAGGAAATCGAGTGATCGTGACGGATGGCCCCTACTTGGAGACGAAAGAGCATGTGGGAGGCTTTTGGATTCTCGACGTTGCCAATTATGAAGAGGCGCTTGAGTGGGGAAGAAAGGCGGTTATCGCCTGCCGCGCCCCGGTAGAGGTCCGCCCATTCATCGAAAGATAAGCCGGTCAAGGATGATCGACCTTGGGGACAATGGCTTATTGACGGTGACTTTCAAACTGCATTTTTCGAAGGGGTCGTCCTGTAGAGTATCGACCAAGGCCGATTACAGGTGAAACATGGCACAAACCGCTGTCCTCGAAAAATGTATCGATACTTGCACTCGCTGCGCAAGCGAGTGCCAATCCTGCGCAGATCAGTGCAAGGAAATGCCGGGCATGGATGAATGTGTTCGAATTTGCGAAGAATGCTCGGCATTCTGCACCCAAACGGTTGAAGTGATGAAGAACGGCTCAAATTCGAACTGCGCAGACTGCGCCGAAATGTGTACACGCTGTGCAAGCGAATGCGCGACCCACGATGAGGATTTTTGTCGGCAGTGCGCGGAAATGTGTCGAATGTGCGCGGCGACCTGCCGAGAATCAGCCGCAGCATAGCGACAACTTGTTGCCTCAACATTCCGTAAGGCGAGATTTCGAAACCCGCCTTACGTAATGTTACAAATTATGTCAAAGTAATCGGATATGGCTGATATGTGGGTCCGAATGGTAAGTCGTGTCAAGGGTGAAGTTCCGGCGACGACGCTTGAATCTTATCGACGGGCGAGCCTATCGGTTCATGACCTGCTTCATCAGGGCGATGAAATTCGGGCGTTGGCTAAATTAGAAAATAAGTCAGCGTGGACAATCGCAAAACATCATCAAGCTGAGATGTTGTGTGCCTGGAACGCCTTCGTTCTCCAAAATCTCGGAAATGAATTTTTGGATGCAGACTATCGTGACGATCCTCGAACGGTCGGATATGTTCCCCCCATTACCGGCGATCAGGTGCTTCGGTTTTACTCGCAAATCGAAGGTTGGCTGTGTCGCGCACAACAAGCCCATTCGAATCCCGAGTATCGCCTTGACGTTGAGGTTCCGGCTGAACTTCCGGCATGGAGCGAAGTCGAGCCGTGTCCCAATTCGCACTTGCACGGAATGCTTTACGCGATGAAGAGCATTCGAGACCATGCGACGGCGGCGATGATGTTTTTGGGTGATTCAGCTCCGACGGATAAAGCCGAAGCGAGTCAGTACCACTCGATCAAGCAGCTTTATGCCGAAGCGATTACGAAAGCACGATATGCCGAGGACCTTCATGGAACGGATCCCTCTCCTGATATGCACGAGAGAGTTGAGCCTCACATTAAGGAGTGCATCGAGAAATTCTATAAGCTTGGTCAATGGATTGCGATGCCCGAGCTCGCCAAAGAAAAACAATTGGTGACGAAAACGCAGCCGAAACTCCAAAAGCGGAACCAGCGTTCGATGCCAGGCGATCCTAATTTTGATCCTTGGTGTATGACTGCCGAATGGTGTCGAGACTCCTGGAAGCGTGATCCTCAGGCGCGAAACGCGATCAAGACGATGTGGGAGCTTGATCCTGATCCGGCGGCGACTCTTGACCTTCATGAAGAAGTAGAAGCGGCTTTTCGTCGGGGAGATATCGAATACGCGCGAAAGCAGGACGGATCCCGTTTGGGACATTTTTTCTGCTGCCCATGGCAGCCAATTTATGAGGTTATTCGACCGATCATTCTTGGTGGAGTTCGACTAAGAACCATGGAGCAATTTATTTTCGATGTAACCGCCGAAGGCTTTAACTTAGGCGCTCCCTTTACTCGCGAAATTATGGTTGCTAATTTTCAGCCCACCTTAAAGACTGAGTACGGCGATCCGAACGAAGAGCCGGATCATTGACAGATTGTTCATCCCCAAAATAAGTGCCAAGGATCTCGGTCGATTTCCTTCAACAAGACTTCGACATTTTGAGTCTCCGGAATACGCTCGTATGTCTTCCAGCGAAGGTTTCGAGTCTTGCGAAAAAGTTTCCATTTTTTAGTAGTTTGAACGTAAGTGAGTTTTGCAACCTCTTTTTCGTACCAAACATTTGGATCGGACATCTTTGGCCGACATTCCAACAGGATGTACGATTGTCGATCTTTGCGAAATTGTATTTGGATCCTATCTCGAACATCCTCTGGGACTCGACCCGCAAAGGCGGCTAAGCCGACCTCAGTAATGAGAGCTTGGTCAGGAGGGATCGCCATTTCCATATTCTAGCCAATAACTAATTCCCTAGGTTGAAAGCTCACCCAGCGACAGTACATTACAGGCAAAGCACGCCTCACTAGAGACTGACAATCCGTCAAATACGTACAAAACGAGTGAGAATGCTCTCATGTTTCTCAAGGTTTGATAAAGAATGCCGATAATCGAATTACTCGAGGAAGAGATTGAGTTGAAGCATTCGGAAAAGACCTTTGTGGGAGAACAAGGAGGTCCATTATCAAAAGCGCCCGAAGCAGTCGCAGGCTTGGTGATGCTCGTTGGGATGTGGACGCTATCGCGTCATGCCTTGACGATGGCCTTAAGCTTCACTCTATTGGCAATATGCCTCGCTTTCTTTAAGTTTTGTTTCCGAAAAGGGTCCCTCCTGACGATCCTCTGTTTGATCACATTCCTTATCAACGCTTTTCGTTTGACAGCTTCGACCCATGGAATCGATATTCTTGGAAAAGTTAGCCCCGTCGACTTTTGCTTTGTGATGGCGTCGTCGTCGGCTTTTCTCCTGTCGCTAAAAACGCCACGTGTCGTCTTGGCTCAAATTTGCGCCCTAACGGCTTCGACTGTTGCGATTGCCATCATTAATCTTCATGTGTTTGCGATTCTGGCTGGCAAGGCCGGAGGTGTGTCACCCGACATTGAGCTTCCTGCCGCAATCTCGTTGGCATTCTTTAGTGTGGCGGTCTTCTCATTGTCGCGAAACGCCGGACTAGCCTGCGTTTTGATGGCAGATAGTCTTAGCGCTCGCTTGGCACGAAGGTTACTTGCGACTCTCGTCTTGGGTCCGCCGTTGCTTGCCCTCGGGGTAAAGCTACTGATTGGTACGCTAGGTTTCTTTTCGCCTGAGCGTGACGCTGCTCTCGTGGTGACAGCCCTTACCATCCTCTTTGTCGCCCTGGCATGGTTGAATGCCCGGGAAAGCGCTAGGAGCGAGGCCAAGCAATTAACCGCAGAAAACGAACGCGATCGTCTTTTTGCTCTTTCGCTAGATTTATTGTGTGTTGTGGGGCCGAACGGCCACTTCGTCCGGGTTAATCCCGCCTTTACGACTACGCTCGGTTGGACGCAAGACGAGATGTTGTCGCGGCCTTATCTTGATTTTTTTCATCCCGACGATCGAGTGCCGGTGATGGAACGAGCTACAAAAAGCTTGCAATCACTCGAGCCGATTACGTCGCTTGAGATTCGATACCTTCACAAGAACGGGTCATTCCGTGTGTTGTCTTGGAACATCATCTACGAGCCTAATGGATTCCGCTACGCAACTGGTCGCGACATAACGGACGAAATCGAAGCGCGTAAGGCGTTGAATGAGGCAAAAAGCGAAGCCGACCGGGCCAATGCTGCGAAAAGTGAATTCCTTTCACGGATGAGCCACGAACTCCGAACCCCGCTCAACGCGGTCATTGGCTATGCCCAACTTCTTGAAATGCAGTCGGACGAACCCAAGATTTTTGAAGCCTCGCAATCCATTTTGAAGAGTGGAAGGCACCTTTTAGCGCTGATCAACGAAGTTCTCGATCTTGCCCGAATTGAGGCCGGGAAGATGTCGGTTTCAATCGAACCGACCAAGGTTTCGTCTGTCATTGAACAAGCTCTCGACCTTGTCCGTCCTTTAGCCTCCGACCGAGGCATTACGATGAGTCTTTCATTGGAAGAGTGCGATGGACATTACGTATCGGCCGACCGACAGCGGCTGGTGCAAGTGATCCTCAATTTGCTCACCAACTCGATCAAGTACAACCGCCAGGGCGGGCGCGTAGAAATTAGGTGTCTTTCAACGGAGGATAATCGATATCGAATCGAAGTCAGCGATACGGGTTGCGGATTGAAGGAAGACGGCATTACGCGCCTGTTTCAACCTTTCGAGCGTGTTGGAGACTTGGCCATTGAGGGCACTGGACTGGGCCTTGCGCTCTCTCAGAAATTGACTCGATTGATGGGCGGCGAATTGCGTTTGGTTTCGACCGGTGAGGAGGGCTCTATATTTGCCGTCACTCTTCCGGTTTCAATCCCTCAAATGGCGAACCATGCGGAAATTGAAGAACAGAGACGGCTCTGTCAAATCAATGGGGGGCGGACGATCCGAGCCGTCTACATTGAAGACAACTTTTCTAATGTGGAATTGCTGGAACGCGTCTTCGCCGAGGTAGGCGGTGTTCACCTGATGCCGGCAATTCTTGGGAACTTAGGGCTCGATTTAGTGCAAGAGCAAATGCCTGACGTGGTCCTTCTAGACCTTCACCTCCCTGACATTCCCGGTGCCGAAGTTCTGACTCGACTTAAGGCAAATCCGACGACCAGAGATATCCCGGTGATCGTTTTGAGCGCGGATGCCACTGACGTCACGATCGAACGGCTCTATAAACTCGGGGCGACTGCTTACCTGCCAAAACCAATCGATTTACCATCGCTTTTTGCTGAAATCAATAGGATCAAAACAAGTTCAAAAGAGGCCGCATAATGACCGCAAAGAAAAACACATTTCCAAACGCACGCATTCTTGTCGTTGACGACAACATTGAGAATGTTAGGATCACGGCGAGGCTGCTCGAATGGGCGGGATACTTTAATGTCGAAGTGATGACGAATCCGCAGACAGCTCTGACGGCGATCTTCGAATTTAGTCCCGATTTGATTTTGCTTGATCTCCATATGCCTGGCTTGACGGGCTACGAAATATTGGAAGCGATTCGGGCCGAAGGGTCGTCAAGAAGTTCGGTTCCAGTTTTGGTCTTTACGGCCGATAGCGCCCCTGAAGCGAAAGCACGGGCGTTTGAGGCGGGAGCTTCGGATTTCCTTACAAAGCCTGGAGATGCCCAAGAAATTATCTTGCGAGTGCGGAATTTTCTGGAAATGCGACGACTTCACTTACATGTTGCGAACCAGAACGCCGAACTTGAAGACCGAGTTCGTGTTAGGACCGAAGAACTCGCCCGAGCCCGTCAAGAAGCCTTGCAGTCTTTGGCTCTCGCGGGAGAATTTCGCGACGATGAAACCGGCAACCACACGAAGCGTGTCGGACATCTCAGTTCGGAAATCGCGCGGACACTCGAAGAAGGGAACGAATTCGTCGAATCATTGCGTCTGGCCGCTCCGCTTCACGACATTGGAAAGGTTGGGATATCTGACGCAATTTTGCTGAAGCCCGGGCGATATTCGGAAGATGAGTTTTTGCAAATGCAGGAACACACGCTTATCGGTGCCAAAATTCTGGAGCAGAGCGAATCGCCCCTGATGACGCTTGCCCGCGAGATCGCGCTGAGCCATCACGAAAGATGGGATGGTACTGGGTATCCGCACCATCTGGAGGGCGAGGCGATTCCCCTTTCGGCACGAATTGTGGCCGTTGCCGACGTTTATGATGCTCTCACGAGTGAGCGACCCTATAAAGCGGCTTGGACGCATTTTGAAGCTGTTCAGTTCATCGAAAGCCAGGCAGGAAAACAATTTGACCCTCGCGTGGTAGCTGCGTTTTTAGCGATCATGCACCCTCTTGAAATCAATCGTGCCGCCTAACTTCTCAATAGGGGCATGACGAAACCTTTTCTCGAAACAAGTGAGGGTCGGGATTTCCCAGGATTCATGTAACCGAGGAGAAAATGCCAGATCAAGCGACTCAGTGATGAGGTTTGGCCCACCCGACGACTTGGTATCCACTCTGTTCTGGGGAAATACTGACTGCTTGGCTGCCAGTGGTGTAGTTCGATTCAAGCACCGCATTTAGGTCGATAAATCGACTCGAAGAACCATTCCAGATGCAAGCCCGATAGATTTGGTCGTTGTTGGGCAGAACGTACCAGCCAACCGCGACATCGCCGTAGAGTCCCTGTACTTTAGATCCTCCTGCGAAAGAGGGGTTCAGATCAACAACGCTGTCCGCCGTGCCATGCCACGAGCAAGCATGGATGCTCGAAGACGCATCGTTCTGGGTGAATGTACCGCCCTCGGTATTGCCTGATACGGCATAGGCTGCCAATCCTCGATAGCCTGATGGGTCGAGGTAGGTTAGGGTGTGGTTTGCTCCACTCCAGAGCACGGCTTTAGCGCCAGGAATGGTTGGTGTGCTTGTAACCCAACCACAAACATTCGATCCCGAGACTCCGGTCGCATAAGACTCACGCCAAGGATCCGGGTGTAAGTCGACAAAGCTGTCGGAAGTTCCATTCCAAAGACATGCTTTTCGACCTTTCTGACCGACTTGGATCGAGCCACTGATGCCAAGTGCTTCCGAGCATGTGTCTGAGGGACCCAAGTCGACGTAACCGCCATTAGTAAGGATGGCGGTTGTCTATTGCTTAAGGATTTAGCACTCCAGGATTTTCTGCTTTCCTTCAGCGCGCCGCTCACGAAGAGGGGAATTTATAGGGTAATTCAACGAATAAAAATATCTTGGATTTGATGACTTATTTGGGCGGATTAAGGCCGTTCCTATGCTTGCAAAATTCATATAAGAAAATAACAGTACATATTCGGTGAGTCGGGACTTTAGGGTTATAATGCGCCAATGCGTAATCTGTTATTTAAAGCGGGATGTCTTGGCGGAGCTCTGCTTTTAGTCGGCTTTGCCAATGCACAGAAGGTAAACCGCACCCCGAATGAAGGAAAAGTTACTCATTCTACAGTCGGCGGTCAGCAGGTAAAACTTCGTCCTCAATCTCCAGCTTCCGGTACCTGGCAGCGAATTACAAATCCTCCCCCCGGAGCTGTCAGCCTGCCGGTCTTGATGACCGACGGGACAGTCCTGTGTCATAGCCCTTTAACGAATCAATGGTTTAAGCTCACTCCGAATTCGGCAGGAAGCTATCAAAATGGTACATGGTCATCGATTGCGACCATGCAAGGTGACTATGGTCCCCTCTATTTCGCTTCTTCAGTTCTCTCTGACGGACGGTTGGTGGTCATCGGCGGTGAATATAACCTTAATCAAGGCGGAGTCTGGACAAATAAAGGTGCCTACTATAATCCGGTAACCAATAAATGGACCACTTTGGCCGCTCCTTCTGGCTGGGGCAACATCGGTGATGCTCAGTGCCAAGTGTTGCCGGATGGACGGTTTATCCTCGCCAATATTTTTGATACGCGAATGTCCGTGCTCAATCCTTCGACGATGACTTGGACCGCGCTTCAAAGCACGGGCAAGTTGGATCGCCACGATGAAGAAGGATGGGTCTTGCTCAAGGATGGAACGATCATTACTTGTGATGCCATCAATGCGCCACACGCGGAAAAATATGTTCCTTGGCTTGACAAGTGGATTTCGGGTGGCGACACGCCAGCCAGCCTTGAAGATTCAGGTTCTCAAGAACTTGGTCCGATGGTTCTGATGCCAGACGGTAAAGTCGTCGCTTTTGGCGCGACCGGACACAACGCGATCTATACACCGGGTGCTACCGCAATGGATCCTGGTTCGTGGAAAGCGATGCCCGATTTTCCAAACATCGGAGGCCAGCTTGATATTGCCGACGGACCTGCCGTTCTTTTGCCGAATGGTAAAGTGCTGGCTTATGCCAGTCCTGGCGTTTTTAATTCACCAAGCCACTTCTACGAGTGGGATGGAACTTCGCTGCTAGAGGTCGCTAATGTGCCTAATTCGAGCGGCAACCCTTCGTTTGTCGGTACTTTCTTGATCTTGCCGACGGGACAAGTCATGTTTACCGACCAGTCACGTGATGTCCAGTTTTATACGCCAACTGGCGGCCCTCAAGATTCTTGGAGACCGACTATTACGACGGTTCCGAGTACGCTCGTGGTTGGCAAGACCGCCATTTTGAAGGGAACGCAATTGAACGGCCTTTCGAACGGCAGCTCTTATGGTGACGATGCGACGAACAACTCGAACTATCCGTTAGTTCGTATCACGTACAAGAATTCCAAACACGTGACCTTCTTCCGAACGCACGACCACAGCACGATGGGAGTTGCGACCGGTACGACCGTTGTCTCGACGAATTTCGATGTTCCATCGAACGCCGAAACGGGAGCCGCGACGCTCGAAGTCGTGACCAACGGTATCGCCTCGGCCCCAGTTAATGTCACCATCGCGAAAGATGCATTGAAGCCAGATGGAGTTGGAATGTACGAAGGACTTTCGGGTGCAGGCAGCCTTAGCAGCATCCTTGCTTCCGACAATTCCTACTACACCGTTAATTCAGTGAATATGGGCGCGACCGGACAAGTCGCCTCGGCTTTTGTCACCTTCACTCCGGGAACGGGCGCAAATTCGCTGCAGTACACCTTCGAATCGAACGTTTCGTCTCCCTGCCAAGTTCTGCTCTTCGCCTATAACTGGACGACGGGCGTGTATGACAGCATCACCAACTCATCGCAGACCTCGACCGATAAGACAACTGACTTTACGGTTACCAATGCGGCCAAGTATGTGAACGCTCAGGGCAAGTCGAAGATTCTGATCCGAGCCGTAAATCCGAATCGACGAAACCAGAACGCACCGGTCACCGCCTTGCGACTGGATATGGTTAGCCTGACAGCGGGCTAATCTCCCTAGAGGGAAATAGAAACGGTCTTGTGGATTAAATCCACAAGACCGTTTTGCTGTACAAAGGTCGCTGGTTCGCCGCTGGATGGCCTAATACTATCGCTTGAAATATCCGTCGGAGAGGCACTTCAGAAATGCCACGATCGCGTTTTCATCTTTCTCCGTGAGTCTCAGATTGCCAATTTGCATCGCGTCGGGATCCATTGGATTCGCCGGGGTTGCGACCTGTGCGCCGCGAGGAGCGCTCAAGCCAGTCGGATTGATCAGGGTATTGGGATTGAGATATTCCGGAGGTGGGAAGAGCGGTTTGCCCTTCAAGTTGGCATAGGGGTCTGGCTTGGAGTAATCAATGAGTTCTCCAGGAACCGTCGTCAGGTTTCTCGCATTGTAGAAATGCACAACGTCTTTGAGGCTCTTAAAGTAGCCGTTGTGCATGTAGCTCTTCACAAATTCTGGATAGGGACGCTTGTCGACATTGCGAAGAGTTGGCGCTTTGAACGTGCCGATGAGGCAGAGCGGGTCGGGACCATGAGGTTTTCGTGCGGCCCATCCGTAATAGGGGTAAATGAATCCGGCCAGGCCCATATCGATATAGTCCTTCCCTTGAGTGTTGTAGCCATCCGGATTGTGTTGGCGATCGGTCATCCCGAAATAGGGGCTGGCGCTGTTGCGAGGGACACCCAAATTTGCGTAACAGCTATTGGTCCACAGATCAGGTCCGGCTTTGAGGTCGCTGCTCGTGCCGTGACAATCCATGCAATGGGCCGATTTTTTGAAAGGGAAGCCGTTCGGGCGACCATTCAGCGTTCCGGTTGCGAGCCGCATCCCTAGCAGTTCTTCCGGCGTGAGCTCGGCTTTTCCTTCGAGATAAGCGTCGTATTTCGACGTAAAGGATGAAACCTCCGGCGACGCTTCATAGGCGACGAGCGCTTCGGCGACTTTTCCAAACAACTTATCGGGAGGAAGCGAGAATACCTTTGGTCCGTAGGCTTTTTTGAATAACTTGGCGAGAGGCCCAGACTTCAACTTTTGGAGGATCAATTCGGGCCGACCAACGTTGTGAATCTGGTTATTCATTTCGTTGGGATTAAAGAACGGAAACTGAACTTGCTCAAAGGCATTTTTCGCTCGTCCGTCCCAAAAGAGGCCGCCAACCCACGCAATCGCATCCTTGTCGTAGTAAGGAATGCCGGTTTTCATGAAGGGTGCGTAGGCCAGGGAAGGAGGCTTACGATTTCCGAAACGTCCTTTTACGGCGCCAGGCGCCATGCCCGATGTCTTGTTGACAGCGGAGTCGGGAAAGGAATAGCCGGTCGACGGATCGTGACAACTGATACACGCCATGCCCGAAGGATTGGAAAGACTCTTATCACGGAAAAGACTGCGTCCGAGAGCGATGACATCGCTTGAGTATTGAGGTTTTGGAAGATTGACAACGGGTTCGCTCGCCCGAGCGGGCTCATTGGATGCAAGCGCAGCCAGACCCGGAATCAGGCTTGCCGTAAGTAATGCGAGACGATTGGCCAGTGTAGATTGACCCATTAAGTTGATTCCCCAGTCGAATTATAGCAAGCCTATGGCCAAGGTGTAGCTGGTAGAACTTGCGGGGACGATAGCTTCATATGTATTTCTTGGGTCGGCAACAAGAACTATTGGACCCGGACAACTGCATGTTTAATTCGCTTTCGCTGCCATGTATAAACGACATGCACGAGTCCGTCCTGAGCTTGTATGACGGAGGGATAGGAATATTCTCCTGGTTGATCTTCGAGAGTTAAAAGAGGTGTCCAAGTCCGGCCATCCGCCGATAGCGCCACGTTAAGTGGGGTTCGACCGGTCTTCGTATTGTTGTAGACCAACAAGTGCCGACCATCTTTCAAAGTGATCGCGTCACAGCCGGAATTGGGGTTGAATACGTCGGTCAAAGTCATCGGCCCCCAAGTTTTGCCTTGGTCGGTCGAATCGGTCGTAAAGAGATATCCCTGTTGTGTGCGACCAATGGCGCGAAGATGATTCGGCGAGAGTCGCAAAAGAGATGGCTGAATGGCCCCGATCGACATGCCGTCATTGACCGGATTCCCAACCGACCAAGTTTTTCCGAAGTCTTTGGTGAATTCGAAATGCACTCTCCAGCCGTGATCTTCGGTGCTCGATGGGCAGATCAGCGTATGGTCAGCCAACTCCATCGGCTTGTTCTTGATTGGGCCAAAGACTCCATCGGGCAGTCGTTCCGGTGTTGACCAAGATTTTCCATCGTCTTCCGATCTCATCAGCATTCCCCACCACGTTTGGGGTCCGGTGCCGACTTTGTAAAACAGAAGGAGCGGTCCACCAGAAGGTTGAAAAAGGACGGGATTGTAACAGGGGCGTCGTTCGCCGTTCGGTGCCTTGCCGACGGCGACCTCTTTGGGAGTCGTCCATTTTTGCCCTCGAAGTTCGGATAAATAGATGCCGACATCGGGGTTGCTTTCGGCAGTGCCACCAAACCAAGACGCCATGATTTTGCCAGTCGCCGTCTGAACAATCGTTGCCGCGTGGCAAGAGGGAAATGGCGCTGATTCGTAGATGAATTCCGTCCGCACGAGATGGATAGTACTGCCTTTTCCTAGCAGGAGAACGGCTGCGATCGAATTGAGTACGGCGCCTGGCATGCGGTCCAACTTTGCTTTGCGGTTGCAGAACGAAGCACCCTGGATTTTACATGAACGAGGGAATTTCGGCTTCCCCACAAATTTTCCCTAGAGACCGGAAGAATCTCGATGGGCTTCGAAGTCGATGTCTCTGCTTGCTTTTTGTCGTTGAAAACGAACCCGTTCTAAGCCTTTCGATGTTTGAATTTCCTTGGCGCCACCCGGCACCACTCTCCCCAATTTGCCGTCGGCGAGATTGGAGGTGGGCTTGGGGCGAGGGCTTCCAGCCCTTGCAAAATAGTGGGTGGCATCCGGATGGATGGACCCCGAGGATGGCATATGTTCAAGCACAGTAAGCCAACGATTGACTTGTCTGCGACGAGGGAAATGGTGGGCGGTATCCCGATGAATCGGGATGACCCCGAGGATGTCACTGGTCAAACCAACCAGCATAAATGATTTTGGCCTTAGCCTCCAGCGGAGACCAAGGCCAAAATGGTGGGCGGTACAGGACTTGAACCTGTGACCCCTACAGTGTCATTGTAGTGCTCTACCACTGAGCTAACCGCCCGAAGGGAATAGATATTAAACCCCACAATGCGTGACGAGTTCAAGGGGGATCACGCTTCGTGAGGGTGTTTGGCGCATGTAATGAAAACTATGCAATCTTGACTAAAAAGTGTAGATTTGACGAAATGGACGTATCGTCGGAAAATATACTTTTAAGTCAAGTATGAAGCGTCGCGCCTTTACCCTCATCGAGCTTCTTGTCGTCATTGCGATTATTGCAATTCTTGCCAGCATCCTCTTCCCGGTTTTTGCCCAAGCCAAAGAAGCGGCCAAGAAGACGGCGAGTCTCAGCAATTTGAAGCAGCTCGGAACCTCGATCGCGCTCTACACCGGCGACAACGACGACGTGATGTTTCAGACTTATTACTTCGGAAACTCGGGCCAGACGGCCCCGGACAACTACGGCGCGTTTCGTTGGCCGTGGCTGCTCACTTCCTACACCAAGAACATGGCGATTTTCCGTTCGCCATCGGACGTCACCGATCTTTCGCTTTCCTCTTGCTCAGGCGGATGTCGCGATCCGAAGAATCCATACTACGGCTACCTTTGGGGGCTCTTCCCGAGCTACGGCTACAATTGGTTCTTCCTTTCTCCTGATCCCCTATGGGATTCCAGCCAGCCTTATACGAATGCGTCCACTGCTCGAAGCGTTGGCCAGTCATTGACGGGCCTCGGCGATCCAGCAAATACTTTGATGCTTGCCGACAGCACCTATGGCGATTCGACCAATCCGAGCGTCATTGGCATGGGGTATTACACCGTCAATCCGCCTGCGATGTGGACGGGGGCACCACCCATCACCCGATCGTCATATGGCTTTGTTTGGCCGCGCCACAACAATGCCGCCAACACGGTTTGGGCTGACTTTCACGCAAAGCTGACCCCGATCAGCCGTCTCAACGACACCAAGCTTTGGGACCGCGAATAGCATGGATCGGAAAACGATTCTGTTCATCGTTCTGGGGCTCGCGATCATCACGGCGGCGGGCTTTTGGCTGGTGGGACGAAGCGATCCCAGCAAGCCAACCGCAGCCGTTCCGGCAGGCCCTAACGCTTCGGCCAAGGCGACCGAAGAGCAAGACATCAATTTGCCACCGATTTCAAATCATTAGGCAAGCATGCACGTGGGCTCTCTCGTTCGCTTATCACTCATAGCCCTGTAGTGGAGCGGCGGGAAGCTCACGCTTCATGCACAAAAAAAGCGAATCGAATGATTCGCTTTTTTCTTCTGCCCGGGACACGAATTAGTGATGGCCGCTGGACTTGTGTGATTGTGGCTCGTACCACTCGTTCACGAGGTCCTTATCCGTATTTGCCTTATAGCGAACCCAGATGTAGATATTCATCACGAGGGCAATGCCGAAGCCAATGATGGCACCCTTGAATCCCGGGTTCAGGTCCGAAAGTTGATAGTCGAAAAACCAAGCCTTGCCTTCGTGCGCGTTGGTCTTTCCGAAGATCGTTCCGTAATAGAAGCCGAATGTTGTAACCACGAATAACAAAACGACGCCGAGGAAACGTGCTAAACGGGCATCTTCTTCCAGTTCAGGCTTTTGAATCTCTCGCTTTTCGGACATATCGTTATTATGACGGTTTTGTGACGTTTCCTGCATCCCGCTTCGACCGTGTTGAGGTCAGATTCTATTTCAAGAATCGGTTGAGCGTGGTTTTCAACTCTTTTACCTTGTCTTCTTGTGATTCATAGTGCTGATCGGCGCCATAGACGCAATCTTCAATATGGTGGGTCAAAAGCAGAAGGCCAACCTGGTCGAGGGCCGCACGAAGGGCAGAGAGCTGAGTCAAGATGTCGACGCAATAACGCTCCTCATCAAGCATCTTGTGGATTCCGTTCACCTGGCCCGAGATGCGATTGAGGCGTTTCTTGGCATCTTCATAGGTCGAATTAGGATTTTTCATGGACAGTCCACTTACATTTATAGTTGATTCGGCGCTCACTTTGCTTATATACGAAAGGGCCGTAGGGTATGTAGCCGGTTCTTGAGTCCCAACTCAACCCCTTTTAAGCGGTTGCCAAACGATTGATTCGTTGTAACTCAGCTCGAAGTCGGTTAGAATGCTTGAGGCAGGGAACGATGAAGTGGACTGTTGGATTACTGCTACCCCTCCTCACAATCTCTCTCGTTAGCTGCGCCCCTGATCCTGATTCAAGGAAAATTCAGCTTCGCTATATGGCTTGGGGGAACCCCGAGCAATTGGCGCTGGAAGAGCAATTGTGCGAAAAGTTCAATTTAGAAAATCCGGATATCCATGTGAAGTTCCTCAAGGTGCCAGGCTCGGCTTACGGAAATAAATCCGTCGTGATGCTGGCCTCGGATACGGCTCCAGACGTGTTGCGCGTCGATCACTATAATTTTGCCAACCTGCAAAAAAAGCGCTTCTTTCTCGACCTCACTCCCTTTGCGGCCAAGGACCCAACTTGGAAGGAAAGTGATTTCTTTCCCGAGGCGATCGATGAAGGAAAGGTCAATGAGCGATTATTCGGCCTCAACGTGTTATTCGGCGCGACCGTGATTTATTACAACCGGACGTTAATCGAAAAAGCTGGTCTCGAAGACCCCTACCAACTTTGGAAGGAAGGCAAGTGGACGTACGACAAGTTTGTGGAGCAGTGCGTCAAGCTCACGAAGAAAGATGAGAAAGGGAATTTTGTGCAATTTGGAACTTCGGTGCCGGGTTTTCCGCAATGGGTTCCATTTGTTTGGGGCTTTGGCGGCGACATCATTGACTCCCAACACAAAACCTCTCGATTAACTGAACCAGGGAGTTTACGGGGCCTCCAGTTTGTGGCCGACTTGCGTTACAAATATATCTGCGCACCAACGCCCTCCCAAGGTGCGAATTCGATGTTCTCGTTCGAAAGCGGAAAGCTAGGTATGTATCTCGACTGGATGGGGATGGCTCCTCGCTTCCGAAACGTCATCAAGTCGTTTGATTGGGATGTCGTCCCGATTCCGACCGGTCCCAAGTCGGGACAAACGGCCGTAAAAGGAAACCAGCTTGTGGCTCCCGCCAATTGCGCCCATCCTGAAGCGGCCTGGCGTTTGATGCGGTTTCTTACCAGTCCAGAAGTCGAGCAACTGCTTTATGTCAAAAACCGACGATGCTTTCCCACCCGTAAGTCGGTGGCGTACAGCAAGGAATTTTCGAATGGCGATCTGCCCCCGAGCCAGATTCATATCTTTGTCGATGCCGTCGAATCGGGGCGGCAATTGCCGATTGACGACCGGTGGGCCGAATGGACCCAAGCCATGAATAATGAACTTGATCGGCTATGGAACGGTACGAATCGCGATGCCAAATCCGTGGCGGACCAAGCTTCGAACGCGGTGAATCGAGTGTTGTCGGAGGAGCCAGGTTGGTGAAAAAGAGCCGAAAGCGTTGGGTTGATCGCCAAGAGTTTTGGGGCTTCCTTTTCATTTGTCCTTGGTTGATCGGCTTTTTGATTTTCACGGCGGGCCCGATGCTGTCATCGTTTGTGCTTTCGCTTTACAAATACGATCTCGCCGACGCAAAGTATGTGGGAGCCGAGAACTATCGGCGACTCTTGACCCAAGATCCACTCTTCTGGAAATCACTTTCCAATACCGTCATCTACACGATTTTCACCGTGCCGCTTGGGGTGATTGGGTCCCTTTGCATCGCGCTCCTGCTCAACCAGCGCGTCCGAGGATTGCGCCTCTTTCGAACGCTATTCTATTTACCTTCGGTAGTTCCTGCGGTTGCGTCCGCGCTGTTGTGGCAATGGGTATTCAATGCCGACAACGGAATCTTAAATCAGTGCCTGGGTTGGTTTGGCTTGCCCAATATCGAGTGGCTACAGAACGAAAAATACACGCTTCCGGCGTTCATTCTCATGTCGCTTTGGGGCATCGGCGGACAGAGGATGATCATTTTCTTGGCGGGACTTCAAGGCATCCCGGAGAGTTACTATGAGGCAGCTCGACTCGACGGAGCCGGAACCCTCAAGCAGTTTCGATACATCACCCTTCCGTCGCTTTCACCGGTGATGTTCTTTAATTTGGTATTGGGGCTGGTTGGCGCCTTTCAGGTGTTCACGAGTTCGTACATCATGACGGGCGGTGGTCCGAACGATGCGTCCTTGTTCTACTCGCTCTACATTTTCCGAAACGCTTTTGAGTACTTCAAGATGGGCAAAGCCAGCGCTCTGGCCTGGATTCTCTTTGCGATCCTTCTGTCCTTTACGCTGCTTCAAATGGCCCTATCCAAGCGATGGGTTTATTACGAGGGGGAGTCGCGATGAAAAAAGTCCCGATTTACCTGATGCTCATCGTGGGTGCAGTCGTGTTCTCCATCCCTTTTATGTGGACGGTCTCAACTGCCCTGAAGTCGAGCGTCGAATACGCAAATAACCCTGCTGGGTTGATTCCTCAACACCCAGATTTTTCTAATTTTCAAAAGGCTTGGACGGCACTTCCGTTTCCTACTTTTGTCTGGAATACTATTTTCATCACCGTCGTTTGCACGGTCGCGCAAGTGATCTCGGGGTCGCTTGTGGCCTACGGATTCTCTCGCTTCACCTTTCGGGGCCGAAACTTTCTCTTTGTCTTGATGCTGGCGACGATGATGCTTCCTTCGCAAGTCACCCAGATTCCAATCTTTCTCATTTGGCGAAAATTTCACGCAATCGACACGTTTTTTCCGCTGATCGTTCCGGCATTCTTCGGTGGGGGTGCCTTCAATATCTTTTTGTTGCGGCAGTTCTTTCTGACGATTCCTCGCGAAATCGACGAAGCGGCAATGATCGACGGTGCAAGCTACTTGAGAATCTGGTGGCGGATTTTGTTACCCCTATCAGGCCCCGCAATCGCCTCGGTTGCATTATTCTCATTCCTCGGTCAATGGGACTCGTTTGAGGGGCCCTTGATCTATCTTAATTCGCCCGAAAAGTACACGGTGAGTGTTGGATTGAGGATGTTTCAGGATACGTTTGGAACGAACTTTGAGCAGGTTATGGCGGCCTCTCTGGTGCATATTTTGCCGACGATTCTGATTTTCTTCCTTTGTCAGAGGTATTTCCTAAAAGGAATCACCCTCAGCGGCATGGGTGGCAAGTAAGGCCTGACTGCTCCATCGTAGGACTCAGCGGAGAAACTTTGGTAATGCCAAAAGCCGTAAACTAAGGGATATGTCGGTACTGGCTACAGCCGCCTTGTATTCGCTGCTCGTGGGGAGCGGCGATCAAAAAATCAAGGTGCCCTATGAGAAATATGTTTTGCCGAATGGCATGAAGGTCATTTTGCACGTCGATAAGACGCTGCCGGTCGCCACGATCAACACCTGGTTCTATGTTGGTTCCAAGGATGAGCCGGAACGAAGAAGTGGCTTTGCCCACCTTTTCGAGCACCTGATGTTCATGGGAACCAACCGCGTGCCGACTGGGCAATTCGACCAGATTATGGAAAGCGCGGGTGGTCAGAATAATGCCTCGACGGCCGAAGATCGAACGAACTATTATTCATTTGGTCCATCGAATCTCTTGCCGACCCTGCTTTGGCTGGACGCCGATCGATTGGAAGACCTCGGCAAGGCGATGACCCAGAAGAAACTCGATCTTCAACGCGATGTTGTGAAGAACGAGCGTCGTCAGAATACCGAGAACACGCCGTACGGCAAGGCTTATGAAGCCATTAACGGCTTGATGTTCCCGAAGGGCCATCCCTATTCGACCTCGGTCATTGGTTCGCACGAAGACTTGACCGCGGCGTCGGTGGCCGATGTTCAGAACTTCTTTGCTACGTTCTATGTTCCCAACAATGCATCGTTGGTGGTGGCGGGAGACTTTGACCCGGCCAAGATTAAACCGCTGATCAACCAACTTTTTGGCACTCTGCCGCGGGCAAACGACGTTCCGCGAAAATTGGTCCAACCGTTTGTCTACAACGGTGCAAACCTGACGATGGTCGATCAGGTTTCGGCTTCTAAGTCGATTCTCGTGTGGCATACGCCTCCGTCGAAGCAACCAGGGGATATCGAAATGCGAATCGCCGCGAGTGTTCTTGGCGATGGCCTCGCAAGCCGACTTCAGGACAAGCTCGTGAATAAGCTTGGGCTGGCGTCCGACGTTTCTGCGTTTCAAGAGAGTCGCTATTTGGGCTCGCTGTTCTATGTCGATGCGACCTTGGCGGCAGGAAAGAGTCAAGATGAACTTGAGAAAGCTGCCAACGAGGTGATCGCCGATTTGGCAAAAAATGGTCCGACGACGAACGAATTGAAGCGCATCGCCGCGAAAGAAGAATCCCGCATCGCAGCAGCCTTGCAGAGTATCGACCAGAAGGCCGACATGATGAACGAATTTGAGTTCTATTACGGGGACCCAGATTCTTTTCAACGTGAGATTGACGCATTTCGATCGGCGACTCCAGCTTCGGTCAAGGCTGCGGTTCAAAAGTATTTGTTGGGTAACCATTTGACGCTCCGAGTCATTCCCGAATCGAAACCTGAAGCAAAGAATCCGCGAGACGAAAAGCCGACGATCGACGCTCCAGCTTCGTTTACAACGCCAAAGCCGACCGAACTGACGACCGGCAATGGCCCTAAGGTCGCCTATTGGAGTCGTCCCGGTGTACCCGTCTTCTCAGTGCGAGCTCATTATAATCTCGGCACGATCGACGAACCCAAACTTGGACTGACCGCGATGGCAGTTGAACTCATGACGCGTGGTGCGATGAAGATGAATGCCGCTGATTTTTCGGCTCAGCTCGAACTAATCGGTGCATCGGTCGGCGGAGGTGCAGGTTTCCGTTCGACCTCCTTTAGCGTGGAGGCTCCGACTTCCAATGTCGGACGGGCAATGGAGCTTTTCAGCGGTGTCTTGAGTGCTCCGACTCTAAGCAAAGAGGACTTCGATCAGTACAAGGATGAATTGACGGCTCAACTCGAACAGGAAAACGACAATCCCAACGCGGTCGCCGCGAAGGTCGCCAAACGAGAGTTTCTGGGCAAGGATCATCCTTACGCCCAGCCGATCAACGGAACCTTGGAAAGCGTTAAGTCGATCACTTACGAAGATGTCGTTGCCATGGTGAAGAAGATTCAGGCGATCCGACCGCAGTTCTTTGCCGCTGGTGGCTGGGATTCAGCCTCGGCGACGGCCGCGTTGACGCCGAGCTTGAGCAAGCTCCCTCTTGGAAACGATCCAGGCAAGACTTCGTTCTCGATCCCCGCAATTGCGAATCAAGCGAGCCGCCTTGTCATTGTCGATCGTCCCAATGCGGTGCAGACTGTGGTGAACTTCTTGTTCCCAGCGGTGACGGATAAGGATCCCGATTTTGTTGATCTCGATGCTGTTCGAATGATCGCGGGTGGCAGCTTTACGAGCCGACTCAATCAAAACCTCCGCGAAGATAAGGGATACACCTATGGTGCTGGCGCACGACTCGGCGTCGACCCCTATCTGAGTTGGTTTACGATGTCGTCGTCAGTTCGAGCGGACGTGACAGGAGCTTCGCTCAAGGAATTCTTGAAGGAAATCGAACGGTTGCAAAAAGGCGATATTAGCGAGGCCGAGGCGAAGAAGGCAGGCGAAATCATGCGGACCGATGTCGTTACCGACTTTACGACGGTTGATGGACTTGCAGGAGCCGGTGAAAACACCCTCAATACGGGCTTCACATTGGCAGATATCGATGCAAGATTGTCGAAACTGCAAGGATTGACCGCGGATCGCCTTAACGAGGTGTCGCGTAAGTACGTCCAAAGTTCGAAGCCGCTGATCGTCTTGGTGGGCGACAAGGCAGAGATTCTCAAGCAGATTGAGGGTCTTGGTTTGCCGAAGCCCGAAATCGTGACTCCTTAGGTAGTCGCCCGGGGTGATCAAATAATTTGATCACCCCGATTTTGCGTTTTCGTTATAATAGGCTCAAATGTCGGGCAAGCCTTCCTTTAAGTTAGTTATTGGAGCCAAGGTCTTGACCGGCCTTTTCTTGTTTGTTTTGGGATCATTTGGACTCATTCCTTGGTTGGAGCATGAGCTTGAGCCGGTTGCCCTCAATCTGACTTCCTCGATCCGAAACAGTCAAATCGATCAGGCACGCCTTCCGATTATCGTTGGAATCGACTCCTTTTATGGAGAGGATGTTGAACGGGGAGCCGTTCCATCAAAACCCGCCGATCCCAGATTCTTGAAAGTGTTTTTCCAAACGATGCGAAAAGCCGTATCAGAAGGAAATGCTCCTGCGGCGATCGGTATAGACATTGACTTGAGTCCGGGTGTATCGGAAGAAGAACCTACTGAGCATAAAAAGCTCATCGATGAAGCGGAGTCATTTACCAAAGATACGAAGATTCCGGTCATTCTTGGCGTGGGGAGAACTTACAATCGCAGTTCTGAATTTTGGTTAGAAAGTGACTTGAGCGGTCATAGTCCTACTGAATCGGCCGGCATGATTGCCCAACTCTCCACGGAGTTGGAAAAGTATCCAGACTATTTTCTCCGTTCATCGCCCGAAGTTTCGCTCGAAGACCCATCGAAGACAAATCCACCACAAAAACTTTACAGTCTCGCCTCCCGGTTAGGGCAAGCATATGCCAGCCACTCTCACGGAGAGTCTCCGAATGGCGGGCATGGGCCTCACGATTCCCAGCGCAAGATAGAGGATGGTACGGTTTGGGAATTCTATGTTGATTATTCGGCGCTTGACCAATTGGTCGGCATGACGATTCACTGCACCAAGCCAAACATTGGGCCCGATCCTGAGGCATTGCCCATGATCATGACCGACCGGCAATTAAAGACGGTTAAAGATCGTGTCCTGATCCTCGGGCGAGCTCGCCAGAATATGGAGGATTTGGTCGCGTTTGACAATCAGAAAACCCACGCTGGCACTACGATTTATCGGGGCGTCTACGTTCATGGATGCGCCTTTTACAGCTATGGGATTCACCCGATCCAGGTGGCACATGGCCTTTGGTTCAATTTCGCCGAATTTGTTTTGACGGTCCTGGCATTCGCATGCTCGGTGGCAAAGTTGAGCAATTTCCAGTTTTCAAAGGAAATGATTCAGCATCATTTTCACAAGGTCTCGCGAGGACAAATGACCTTTCTGAAAGTCGTTACTCGGGTCGGTTCTTTCGTCGCATTCTTCTCATTCGTGATCACTCAGATCGCAATTGCCTTATTGTTGGTCTCTCCTTTGCAGCTTGCCGTGCCTTTCAAGATCTTTCTTTACACGACGGCATTTTCGTTCTTCCCCCTCTTTTTCCGCTGCATCGGGCAATATCGGCGCAAAAAGCTGGATGAAAATGAGCATTTAGGCGAAGCGATCTTGTCAGTCACTCGCTGGGGTCTGGTTACACTTGGCGCTGCGTTGACGATCCTCTTGCTCATTCTGCCAAGTCGAATCCTGTGGCTGGGGTTCGTGCCAAGCTTTCTCTTTATTCTCACGGAGCCTCATGTCGCCCCTTCGCTTGAAGCCGCCTTCGACGCAATTACCTCGTTGACAAGCAGCAACGACATTGATAAAATGGACAATACTCTTTAGGGTATTTCCTGTGGTTGCGCTTTTTGTTTCGTTTAGTTTCTTTCTTTCCGCCGGAAAGCCGGATGCCCCTCAGTGCGTTGGCAAATTGACTGAAGTTCGCAAAGGAACGCTCAAGATCACCCGGTATTGCAAGAGTTTAAACCCCCAACAAATTACCATATCCAAAAACTATGATCCTAAAAAGAGCCCCGTAGTTGTTTACCCCGGCGACCAAATTAGTCCAACACCGGTAACGACGGATATTGAATATTCAATCCGCTTCTTTAAGGATGGAAAAGTTAAAGCCTATGACAACTCGGCCACGATTTCGAAAGCGCTTGGGCAAGCCGACATTTTAGGGACGGCTCAAGGTGAGACCTCGCCTTTGCTTTTTCCGTGGAACGACAGTATCGTTCGCTCTAAAAATTTCTTTCTCGTCGTACCAAATGAAAATGGCAAAGTTAAATCCGTAGACATTGTTTATGAGTCGAAGGGAAGACTCAATATTAGGTTGTCGAACTGTTTCGAGGTTATCGCGAGAGCGGAATGGGATAACACGACGCGTTATGACCTCTCTAGCTCCACAAGAGAAATAGAGAACGCCATTTCGAGTCAATTCTCTTCTGCCGACGTTCAAAGCGATGAGCGCGAGTGGTTTCGGTATTTGCTGAAATCAGAAGATGGAGCGAGATTTAGCCTCAAAGTAACCTTCACTAGTGGTGCGGAGACAAGTTTACAAGTTCGGATTCGGGACGAGGAATCAGACAATAATGAGAAAAACTCGCTTTTGAATGAAGCGACCCATGCCTCAAACCTGCCTGATGACATCGAGGAACGGTGTGAGAAGCTAAAGGAGACGAACTATGCTTGCGACTATGCGAATATCATCATGTTTCTCGCCAAGGTTCAGCGTTCCGTCGGCAGCTACTTTACTGATTCTTGGTACCTCATGACTCATTGGAGAAAGACCAAACAATGAAAATTCATAAATTCGTCGTCATTTGGGGTTTAGCGCTGACTCTCTGTGCCTCAGCACTGGCACAAGGGAGTTCATATAGACGTTCTCGGGCCTTACTTATTGGAATCAATAGCTATCCGCAAGTGAGTAATGCAGTCAATCTCGACTACTCTGAATCGGATGCCGATAAGGTTGCGTCTACCCTAAGGACTTACTACAATTTTTCGGCCAGCGATATCGAAGTGGTTAAAGGATCCTCCGCAAACCGCAAGGGGATTTTAGACGCACTGAAAAAGTCCTTGAGCGGATTAGGGCGCGAAGACGCGATTTTGGTTTATTTCAGCGGGCACGGAGTTTCGGTAGATGACACACCATATTGGCTTGCTCAAGATTCGAATTTGGACCTTGCCAGCCCCCAGCGAACGAAATTGCGCGATACCGCCATCAACGTCAAGTCGCAAGTTATCGATGAGATTACGGAAGCGAACGTAGGGCATTTTCTGCTCATTGCCGATAACTGCCAATCCGGTGCAATTGGATCACTACCCGTCATTGGTGACATTCCTGCGGGAGTGCCTTTGATGGAAATCGACGATGTGACGATTGCTCGTAATCTTTCGCAAGCCGCTGGGGAGATATTGGCGTCCACGGGTTCACGAGATAAGTCATTCCAGTCTGACCAATACCGATCAGGGCGATTTACAAAGCATTTGATCGATTGCCTCGCTGAGTATGCGACCCAGCGTCGTGTCTTTCGAGCCGTCCATTTGTTTGACGACGTCAAAGAGAAAGTAGAAAGTGAAACGGGTGGGAAACAAAAACCTCTTTATCGCATGATGCCTCGCCGCGAGGGGAATTATATGTTCTTTTCGAAGGCTTCGCTTGGGATTCCAAGTGAAACGAGTAGCAGCTCCACCAGCAACTTAGGCAGTTCAGGCATCTTCGGGATGAAGGGATACCGCGAATTCATCTATTCCCAGGTTGGTTCTCTAACGCCGACTCAAGTGAGTGAATTGGAAAAAGGTGTCAATCTTTGGAGGCTTGGCGATCGGACCAAGGCGACTCCAATTCTCGAAAAATATGAGAATCAATCGGCCAGAGCAAGATCGCTCCTGGCGGATACCATTGACGACTACGAGCCGACTTACAACAAGGCCTTTCGGCTTTACCTCAGGTCGGCAGCGGAAGGAGATCCTTATGCCGGCGGAAATCTGGCCTGGATGTATTCCACGGGGCAAGGCGTTACCAAGGACCTCGACCAAGCAAAAATGTGGGCCGATGCAGTTGTCAAGCGGCTTGAGTCCTATCCCGACGACGACTGGGCTCTTTCCATGTTGGGAGATATGTATCAGAACGGTTATGGTGTCTCTGAGGATCGAACCCGGGCACGTTCGATGATGGAGAAGGCGGCTGCCAAGGATAACTCATTTGCGGTTTACCGCTTAATCGGAATGAAGCAAACTGGCTACGGCGGCGCTGAAGATTTAGTTGGGGCCTTTAATTTGGCCAAAGGCTACGTCGATCGCACCTCGTCGCCCATGGTTGCTGGTCGCCTCGCCACAATGTATCGCAAAGGAGAAGGATGCACGAAGAATGATGATTCTGCGTTTCGATACGCCAAAATGGCTGCCGAAGGCGGCGATCAAAGCGCGGCAATTGATCTTGCGTATTACTATTACTATCCCCTCGGAACCAAGCAAGACCTCGACCAAGCCATTCGCTGGGCGAAAGTCGCACTCTCAATCGGAGATCCCGATGCTTCGGCTTATCTAATCGAGTTTTATTACGTAAAGGGCAATTACGCTGAAGTCAAGAAGCGCATTGATGCGCTCGGCGAGAATTGCGCGAATCGATATTGGAACGGCGTGGCACTATACCGAATGGGAGAAATTTATGAGGCTGGTTTGGGAGGATTCTCTAAGAGCGCTTCTTTGGCGAAGAAGTATAAGGACCTTGCTGCAAAGAGAGGATACAAGCCTGCTTCATAACCCCTTCAGCGGTACAATCCCTCACGCATGGCAATAACCCTTGCCTACTCTTTTGGCAACCATATGCACTGGGTGGATATGCAGTGGCTATGGGGCTACGAAGTCTTGCCCGGCTCGACCGAAGACATGCTCAAATACTGCCGAGAGCTCGGCGTGAAGGGGAATGTCAACTTCGATGGCATCGGCTACGAAAAGATGGCGGCGGAATCGCCGGAGCATTTGGCCATGCTTCGCGAAGCAATTAAGGAAGGCATCGTCGAAGTTGTCGGAGCGAGCTATGGCCAGCCCTATGGCTTGTTCCAAGGCGGCGAGTCGAACGTTCGGCAACGAATCTATGGCGTCCGAACGGCGATGCGAACTCTCGGCACGAGGCCAAGAACCTTTTGGGAAGAGGAGTTTGACTTCTATCCTCAACTCCCCCAAATGCTGGCAGGATGTGGTTTTACTGGAGCTTCGCTGTACTTTCAATGGACCTGGCACACCCCTGAAATTCCGTTCGAAGATGCGCCCGTCGTGTTATGGGAAGGGGTGGATGGAACCCGGATTACAACCGCCACTCGTAACCGAATGAATCTCCACCAATGGCCCGAAGACTTTCGGATTCTGTTGGACGATCTCGCTGCAAATCCGCCGGCGGAAAGCGACGTTCCCGCTCTCGTCCTTCAGTGGCTGGAACTCATGCCGACGCAAGACTGGATGTGTCGTTCGGAGTTGATGGCGCTGATGCTGCGTGAGCTTCAACAAGATCCTCGATTCGAAATTGTTGCGACCACCCTTGGCGATTATCTGGCAAGATACGATGGTAAAGACCTTTCCGTGAGGAACTACAAACTCGACGACGTTTGGCACGGCATGACGCTCGGTAAGAACGGCGACCGGCATCCGAAACTTTCTATAGAACTTGAGAACAAGCTCCGGCGGTCTGAGACGATCGCGGCAATCTTGGGGCTTTTTGGGCGACCGTACGATCCTTGGGATGTCTATCCAACGTGGGAATTAGAAGAGCTTTGGCGGAACCTATTAGCCTTTCAACATCACGATAATCATGAGTGCGAGGGCCTCTGTGGCGATACGGCTACGATGCACGAAGGGGCCATTGAGTATCGTTTGCAGAACTTCGAATATCCCGCAAAACTTGCTCGACGCATGGGATTAACGCATTCGGAGAGAGTCCTGGTCAATCACCTCGGGTTTGAGGGCTTCGTCGATGGAGAGCCTGTGAGGGCAATGGGCTATCGAGTAGTCCAAGAAAAGGTGTGCGTTAGTCTTTCTTGGAGGGTAGAAGGGTCGGTCGCAAAATTTGAGAAAGACTCCTACAGCGTCGAGATTGACCTTGAGTCCATTACGATCATCGAGTTCTCAACTCCACGAGGAGTCCTTAGGAACTTTCCGATTCGATTTGTGTATCAAGTTGATGGTCAGCAAAGAATCGCTGATTGCCTTGATAAAGGATTTCGTTACTATGCTGACGACCAGTCCTTAGTTATTACCGTTGGGCCAGAAAGTGTGGCCGTACTAACCTTGACTCCTGTTCTCGAAACGGAAGAACTGTCGATCGGATTTTCGGTCGAGGGAATCTTTGAAAAGATGATTGATCCCGGTTATGCAGGTTCAATCCGAGCGAAGTTCCCGGCCTTTGCGAACCCAGCCGAGCTTTATGCGGATTCGCCGTATGCCGTTGATCGAGTTGGTCAAGGTTCGTCAGGTCGAAGGAAATATCCAGAAGGTGACTGGATGACGAGCCCGCAATTCTTTGAAGAAGTCGAACACGCGTTTACGTCGTCGTCGTTCGTGAACGTAATCACTGAACAAGGCGAAGGTTTGCTGATTTCGCATGACGGACACCAGCAGTGGTTTCGAAAGGATGACGGAATTGAGAATGTTGTCCTTTCCGTCGATCCATGGGATGGCTACATCCGACCTGAGACGGGTTATGGCTGCTACCATCTGTTTCCTCACCGTGGGATATCTCACGCACAGTGCGTCAAACGAGCTGCTCAGCTTGGTCGGGTACAAGATGCTTGGGAAGGAAAGGCTGAAGAGGATCCCTATTCCCATAGGGAGACGAGTGCATTTCCAATGCCTCGTTCTTTCTCCGCCGTCACCGTCCACAATGACAATGTTCTTGCGACCGCCTTTTACCGTGAGCAAGCGTCGCACGCCGGGCGTGACTTGCCCAATTACGCAGCAAAAAATATCTCGCATCCGTATATCCTCCGATTGGTCGAATATAACGGTGAAAGCGGGGAAGTGGAAGTGACCTTGCCGGGGCCGATTGCCCATGCCTACAAGACGAATCTTCTTGGAGAACTGATCGAAGAGTTATCGGTTGACAAAGGGGACGCAAGCCACCTCACCACCGAAACCGACAAACTTCAGCCTTTTGGGATCGAGGCGGCTACCATCAAGCTGCAAATGCATGCGCATGAGATTGCCACAATCTACCTCGATATCGTTCCCGGACGAAAACAGTTTCGCGACCTCGACGCGAAGCGTGAGATTTGGGCGACGGTTCACCGAGTCGAAGGGGAATAACTACGCGTCAACGGACGAATCGTCGGCGGGCATGTCGGGCACTTTCAATTTGTGGCCAATGAAATTAAGGCACTCGTCATATCCGTCCATGCTTGGAAGGAAGAAAAACGTTTGGTTTTTGCCTTTCACATAGCACCATTTATTGGGGCGATATTTCACCTTGTCGATCTCGTTATATTTCAGTACGCCGACCGTTCGTCCGAGCACGACTTTCTTGATTTTTGTCTCAGAGAGTTCGTATTCAGTGAGCGATGCACCGAGTTGAGAAAGCGAAAGACTGGCCGAAAAGAGCACGATGGGCGAGAAGATCATCGCCAACCACATTCGAAGCGCAAGATAATGAACCAGCCCACCCACCGGCATAATGGCAAAAACGCAAAATCGAATGGCGGAAACCCATTGCGATCGAATGCTGTAGTGGACGTTCACAACTCACATTATACGTTCAAGAAATAGGCGTTATGGTAAAAGAAAACGATGGCTATTTTTGAGTCTCGTTACTATTCTCAGGCATTGCAAAAATCGACCGGTACATACGTCATTCACCCCGATCAAAATATCGAACGACCGTACCATTGCATGCTGCTTCTGCACGGGCTCAGCGACGATTATTCGATTTGGCAGAGACGGACCTCGATTGAGCGTTATGTGGCCGATAAGCCTCTCGTGGTGGTCATGCCCGATGGGGGAAGAGGCTTTTATGTCGATGCGATTCAGGGTTACCAATACCTTAAGGCGATTGCCTACGAATTGCCAGAACTCATCCAGCATTGGTTCAATATTGACGGAAAATGGTGTACGGCTGGCCTGTCGATGGGTGGTTACGGAGCATTTCGCGTCGCGCTTGAACGACCAGAAATGTTTGTATCCGCCGTGTCCCATTCGGGCGCTTTGACTATCGGGCGACATTATCCGACAGAAAACTTAACGTCTGGACATGAGAGAGAAGAGCCCTTTCGAAAAGAATTTTTGCCAGTTTTTGGCAGTGTCGAACCCGGCGGGCCGAACGACCTAATTGCGCTAGCGCAAAAAGCCGATCCCCTTCCCGCTTTGCGTTTTGATTGCGGAACGGAGGATTTTCTGTTGCCTGCAAATCGCGACTTTACGGAAACCTTAAAGAGCCTCAATATCCCTCACGAATATGAAGAGTTTTCCGGAGATCACAATTGGGAATATTGGGATTTGCACATCCGTGAGGCGATCGATTTCAATCTCCGGAACCTCGAATCCAAATGACGTTTGAAGAACGAATCGAACGGCTTATTCCTGGCTCTCGTGTTGTAACCCAATGGCCATTGCAAGGAGGTATTTCCGCCACAATGACGGCTTTTGAACTGATACAGCCGGATGGAACAATGGAACGACTGATTGCCCGACAACCAGGACATTGGGCTTTTGCTTCCCGATTTGAGCATCCTGCACTGAAAGAATTTGAGGTTTTGACTGCTTTGAGGCGGGCCGGATTGTCTGTGCCCAATCCAAAAGTATGTGAGGAGAAATCCGGCGACGTCCCATCCCCGTTTTTCATCGTTGACTATATCGAAGGCAGACCAGAAGTCGCACCTCGCGATCCTCAAGCGTTTCTCAATCAATATGTTCAACAGCTAATACGGATACACCAAACCGAGCTTGATGAATTTACGGATATCCTGCCTTACCAAAGCTATGAATTGAGTCCTTCCGAAGGTGAAATGAACGTTTTCATGAGGGAACCCGAAATTCGAAAAAAGATATTGCTTAAAGCTTTGAACAAGCCTGTCTTGCGGCATGGAGATTTCTGGCCCGGAAACATTTTGTGGCATGAAGAAAAAATCGTGGCCGTGATCGATTGGGAGGAAGCGCTTATTGGCGAGCCATTAGCCGATTTAGCGATTTGCCGTCTTGATATCTTGTGGATTATGGGATGGGAAGCGACCCAGGAGATGACCAAGCAATATCTTGAGGGGACCAAAATGAACGCGGCATCCCTTCCTCACTGGGATTTATGGGCAAGTCTACGACCAATTCGCAATATTGATCAATGGTCACCGGCCTATTCGCACCTTGGGCGACCAGAAATTACAACTGAAACGATGATCCGCGACCATCAATTCTTTGTAGAACAGGCGTTTTCTGCCTTACAATAGTGTTTGTGGACTCATCTCGTTTTCCGCGCTTGCGCCAAGTCGAAATTCCCACCCATTGCCACGAGGATTGGGATTCGATGGATGGCGACGAGCAACGACGCTTTTGTGAAAAATGCGATCATCACGTGAATAATTTCGCAAAAATGTCGGCTGACGAGGCTGAAGCAGTCTTGAATCAACCGGGGCGTATCTGTGCTCGTGTCGTTGTCAGCCCTTCGCGGGGCATCCTAACTCGAGACGGGTGGATTCCTCGGCTTGCGGTTGCTGGAGCCATAGCCTTTTCCGTTGCTGGATGCACGTCAACCTCAGGCGATCAAGGGACTAAGCAAACAGCTATGGCAATGCCTCCACAAAAGAGTCCGAAGACAGCCGCGATTTCACAAAAAGTAGATCATCTGGCCGAGGATGAAAAGCTGGTAGAGGTGAAGAAGCAAGAGTTGACCAAAGAAGGCGAGGATCAGTACGGGACGGTTGGAATTGTGATGTCACCAGGGTTATTCGAAGAGACAGAACGCCAACGAAAGACGTCAAAAAAGTGACTCGATTAAGGTTCTTGACCGGGACTGATACGAAAACCTTCGCGTTTCAGTCCCGGTTGTCACGTCTTAGCCTTCGCTTTGACCAAGAGCCTCGTCGGCGGCCCGCTTGATACGGCCCCGACGGTCCTTGATCTTCTGCGCAGCCTTAAACACGTCGGCGTTGGCGGTCTTATCCCAATTCGCCAGTGCATTGATGCTTGCGACCACAACTGAGATAGGGGCTTGGTCGTTGATGAGTGAGCGCAACTTCGCGGTCGTTGCCGAGTCCTGCGGAAGCTGACCCAAGGCGCGAACGGCTACCGCTCGTCGCTCGAAGTTCGGGTGATCGAGTTGCTTGGTCCAGAATCCTCGAAGCTCAGGCAATTTGAGATTCGCGAGGGTGTTGACGTTTCGGAACACGAGGCTCTCGCCTTTATCCCCTTCCACGGCTTCGACGACCTTGGCAATGTTTTCTGAACCGCCGAGTTTCAACATCCGAGTCATTGCTTCATAACGATCCGGGGCGTTGAGTCCGTATTTCAAAATGAAAGGCAACTCACTATCGCTCCAGTGCAGCGTCGGAATCTCGCGTAGGTAATCGTGATAAGGATCGAGCACGACGGCGGCGGGCTTGGAATCCATCGCCAGCGAGAAGGTTTCGTCTACCTTGGTGATGTCAAACGAAGCGATCGTATGCTTGCCGTTCGCGTCGATGAGGTCGAGCTTCGTCGGCAGGTTATAAACCGGAGTTCCGTCGCTCGTATCTTGAGTTTGTTTGACGTTCAGAACGACCTTACCGTCCTCATATCTCCAGGTGTAATCGAGGACCGGGTGACCTGGCTTCTCAAACCACTGAGCCCAGAAAGGCTCGGTGTTGATGCCGCTTTCTTCGGTGAAAGCACGGCGAAGCTGAGCGCTCTCGACGGGAGTGTGAGCCCACGTGGTTAGATAGCGGTGAAGCCCTGAGAAAAAGGCCTCGTCGCCCAACATGCGCCGTAGGGAGTGGAGCACGGTGCCTCCTTTCGGATAGGTGTGCGAGTCAAACATCGCGTCGCCGTTGATGTACATCTTTGACGAAATGGGGCGTTTATAGCGCCGCGCTTCATTGAAATACTCTCGCATGGCGTCATCGATTTCCCAATCATAAGCGACTTCGCCACGGCTGTGTTCGAAGTACATGATTTGCATGTAAGTCGCAAAGCTCTCATTGAGCCATGTGTCGCTCCAATCTTTACAGGTGACGTAGTCGCCAAACCACTGATGTCCTAGCTCGTGAGAGTTCAGGCTATCCATTCGGAAGTAGCCATCGCGCTTTTCGGTAAGACTTGGTTCGCCCAGCGTGGTCGCCGACACATTCTCCATGCCCCCGCCAAAGTCGAACATCGCATTTTGGGCATATTTGGGCCACGGGTACTTCACGCCAAGAATCTTGGAATAGAAGCTCAGCATGTCTTTGGTGTGGCCAAACGAATCGTCGATCATGTAGCCTTCGCCCTTCGGTACCACGTACCAAAGATCGACTCCTTCCCATTTGTCCTTTTTGATGTCAAAGGGTCCGCCCACCATCGTAAGGAGGTAGGTGGCATGGGGTTGGTTCATTTTCCAGTTGAACGTCTTGCGCTTCCCGTCGGCACTCAATTTAGTGCCGGTCAGGACGCCATTGCCGATCATGGTCCAATCTGACTGCACTGTGCAATGCTCTTCGCTGGTGGTGAGGTCGTTGGGGTAATCCCACGTCGGCGCCCACTCACAGTTCGTTTCCGCTTCGCCTTGGGTCCAGAAGCCGACGTGATTTTCAATGCGATCACTGGGCTCAATCCAGTGGAATCCGCCGCCACCGCCACCAAAGGGTCGTGCCTTCGAATTGACCGCGCTGTAGGAAATCGTCACCTTAAACGCCTTGCCTTTCGTGGTCGTTGGCACCGAAATGAAAAGGTCGGTGTTCTCGCCTCGGCGGTATTTGGCGGACTTTCCGTCAACTTCAACTGACTTGATGGTCAAGGACTTTCCAGCCATGAGTTTGATTTCCGTCAAACCACTGCGCAGCGGACTCAGCGTGTTGACCGTGGTGCCGACGATGGTTCGGGTTGGATAGTCGATGTCCATCGTGATGTCGATGTGCTGCAGATCGCAGGTCCGATCCAACGCGTAATGCAAAAACGCACGGGGCGGAGCAAATGGATTGCCGCCCTGCCTTTGAGCGGGTGAAATCGAGAGCAGGGCCAAGCCAAGAACGAGGGAAGAAGCGAACTTTAACATTGCCGGTTTCCCAAACGCTACCCGAAAAGTTAAACGAAAGTTACTTAATTCCGCTGGTTGCGATCCCCTGAATGAACACCTTTTGGGCAAAGAAGAAGACGATCACCAAGGGAAGGATCACCAAAAGAGTCGCAGCCATCAGCAGGTTCCAAGGCGTACCGCCGTGTTGAGTTTGATAGGCCTGCAATCCAAGCGAGAGAGTAAAGGTTTTCTGATCGACGAGATAGATCAGGGGACCCAGGAAGTCGTTCCAAGTGCCCATGAAAGTAAAGATTGCGACAACGGTGAGTGCCGGACGGGCTAACGGCATCACCACGCTAAAGAACGTGCGAAACTCGCTAGCCCCATCAATCTTTGCCGCTTCGCTGAGTTCCATTGGAATCGTTTTGAAGAATTGACGAAGCAAGAAAATGGAGAAGGCGCTTCCGAAAAAGGCCGGAACCCAAAGCGGGCGGAACGTGCCGATCCAGCCAAGCCAACGGAACATCGAAAAGGTCGGCACCATCAGCACCGGAAAAGGAATCATCATCGTCGCCAAGGTGAACATGAAGAAAAGATCGCGCCCCGGCCATTTAAGACGCGCGAAAGAGTATGCCACGAGCGCATTTGATAGGACCGCCCCACAGACGCAGAGGATGGTGACGACGATAGTATTTCGGGCATAAACGAGAAGCGGAATGTAGCCCAATTCCTTACTGTTGTAGCTGATCGCATCGGGATAGTTCTCCAGCATGATATGCGATGGAATCCACTTGGGTGGGTTCGTCAGGGTTTCGTTGATCGGCTTGAGTGAAGTCGAGATCACCCAAAAGAACGGCGCAGCAAAGACAATGCTCAACAAAATAAGCGCACAGTGCGTAAGAATCGTTTTGAAGATTTCGCGTTGCTTAAGCGACATAGGGATTAGCTCCTCTCGTAGTGGACGTGGCGGTCAGAAACCTTGATCGCGACCCCGGTTAGAATGAGGGTGATCAAGAACATCACCCATCCAATCGCACTGGCATAGCCCATGCGCTGAAACTGGAAAGCATTATCGTAAAGATAGCTGGCGAAGAAGTAAGTGGACCGGGCCGGAGCACCGCCGGGATACATGACATACGGTACTGCAAAGACCTGAAGCGATCCGATGATGCCCATCAGAACATTAAAAAGGATTACGGGCGAGATCATCGGCACGGTGACGTTTCGCGTTTTTTGCCAAAGCGAAGCTCCGTCGAGTTCGGCCGCTTCGTACAGCGAGATGGGGACGTCCTGCAATGCCGCCAAATAGATCACCATCGCTTGGCCACAACCCCAAGTCGCAATCGAAATCAGCGTCCATTTTGCCAACGTAGGATCAGTCATCCAAGGGGGAACGCTCGAAAATCCGGCCGCACGCAAAAGGCTATTCAGAAGTCCGTAGTCGCCGTTGAAGACCCACATGAAAAGGGTCGCGAGGGCAACCATGGGAACGAGGGAAGGCAGAAAAAATAAGGTCCGGTAAAGGGACATGCCCTTGACCTTGGTATTGAGCAGCATCGCGAGGCCGATAGCGACGACGGTCCCGAGCGGAACTGCACCAACCACGTAGTAAAGCGTGTTGCCCATGCTTTGAATGAAAACCTTGTCGCTGGCCAATTCGCGGTAGTTGTCTAGGCCGATGAATTTGGGTTCTCGCAGGATCGAGTAATTGGTGAACGAATAAAAGAAGGACGCCAAGATGGGATAGAGCAGGAAGATGAAGAACCCAAATATCCACGGCAAGGCGAAGAGGATGCCGATTCGAGAGTCACGTTTATGGTTCATTTGTTCAGCACCTGCGATTTGTAAGTTGCCCAGAGCGCATCGACGCGAGCTTGGGCATCGTCGAGGGCCTGCTTGGGGGTCTTTTCTAAGTTGTTAACCTCTTGGAAGGCAACCGTGAGCTCGGCGCTGATCTGCGGATAGATTCCAATTTTCGGCGGGCTGAACGCATTTGGCGAACGGGCGAGTTGGTCAAAAAGGCGGATGTACTTGTTCTGGTGGGTGTTGAAGAAGCTTTCGCTGACCTTGTTGAGCGGTGAGTTTTTGCCGTGACCCTTACATAGACCTTCCATCACGTCCTGCCGTTGGACGAAGCGAATGAATTCGAACGCCTCCTTCGCATGTTTTGCGCCCCTTGGGATACACAGGACGTCTTGAGAAAGATTTGCATGCCCCGCCAGGTCTGGACGATCGGCAGGATAAGGCATGGGAACGGCAAACCAAGGCGTGTCTGCTTTATAAACTCGAATGTAGTTTGCCTTCCAAACCCCGTTTTCTTCCATTGCAACTTTTCCGGTCATGAAAGGGTCCTGGGGGGAGGCGAAGTTTCCGAAGCCGCTCTGAAAGCTCTGCATGGCGGACGCGCCAAACTTCTTTGCATAAGAAGCGATCCACTCAAAGGCTCGAATGTTTTCGGGCGAATTAAGGGTGATTTTGTCCCCATCGACAAGTTTTCCGCCAAAGTAAGGGCCCCACGCCCAGTTCCACCAACCTGGCTCGCTCGGCATAAATCCAGCGAATTCGATATTGCCTTTGGCATCCCGCTTTGAAATCTTGTCCACCAACGCATCCATTCCCTCAATCGTTTTCGGAAAAGTTTCTGGGCTGGCATATTCCTTCGGAACGAGATCGGAGCGCACGTGCAGGGCGATGGAAGCCGGCGTGCTAGGCAATGCCCACAGTCCGCCGCGATAGTTCAGCGGGTCCCAATAGTTTTTGATGTAATAATCCGGTCCTAAGCCGCTCTCTTTGGCCATTTCGCTCATGTCGGTCAGTGCACCAGCATCAGAAAACTGATAGACCTGGTCGAGCCAAATACCCGCGACATCGGGTGGATTCCCGCCCGCCGTGGCGAGCATCGTCTTCTGATCCACTCCCGAAATACTCAGGTATTCGACTCGGACTCGGTCTTGCGACTCGTTAAAGGCTTTCACGACCTTCCGCATTTCGGTCGCTTCGTCGCCGGTCCACTTTTCCCAATAGACAACCGTGATGCGATCCTTGCGCGCGTCGCGAATGACAGAGGTCTCGCTCACAAAAAGGGCCGCTGCGACTGCAACCGCAACTCCCACATATCCAAGGACTGTCCGCACCGACATCATGAATGAACTATAAGCATAGTGCATTGGTGAGGCCGAGTGAAATGATTACATTTGGCAATCTTGATAATTCTAGGTCTTCTCTCGAAACTAGGGCGGAATTGCTATACTGCTTACCATGCTTGGTTGGCTTCGCAATGCCTGTTTTATGTCCTTGATGATCGTTTGTTTCGCCTGCGGCGGATCAGGGGGCGGTGCAACCACGACTCCCGCGATCCATGGTGTTGTCGTTGCTCGTGGTTTCGATCAGCCCGTGCTTTACCTCGCAGACCCGGCTGACTCCACGCGAGCCTATGTTATTGAAAAAGCCGGCAAGGTGAAGCTACTGGTGAATGACGTCGTCCAATCCGCCGCGGTGCTGGACATCACGGGGACCGTCGTAACGGACGCCGAATGCGGTTTATTGGGAATGGCGTTCGATCCGAATTACTCAAGCAATCACTACGTTTACTTGCACTACAACGCAGGTACGCCGACCGAAACGCGCATCGTTCGCTACACGATGAATGTGGGAGGAACGTCGCTGAGCAGCGCCCATCCGGTTTTCTCCTTCGAGCAGCCGACCACTCCAAATCACAAGGGAGGTTCGATTAATTTTGGTTCTGATGGCTTCCTTTACATCATGACGGGTGATGGGGGAGGCGGGGACGATCCGAACAATTACGCCCAGACTCCGACTTCCTATTTGGGCAAAATCATCCGCATTGATCCTTCAGGAGACGATTTTCCTAGCGATGCCAATCAAAATTACGCAATCCCTTCAACCAATCCTTGGGTTGGGGATTCTGCGGTCAAACCCGAAATCTGGGCGTTCGGAATGCGAAATCCCTTTCGCTGGTCAGTTGATCCGGTTACGGGTGGACTCTTGATTGCCGACGTCGGCCAGGGTGCTTATGAAGAGGTGGACTACGAGCCGGCTGGTGCGAGTCATCGAAACTACGGTTGGAATGTCCGCGAAGGATTGCATGCAAGCGGAGACTCTGGACCACTGTATTTCACGCCGACCACCGATCCGTTTCTTGAATATAGTCATGCTTTTGGCGAGTCAATTATAGGTGGGTTTATTTACCGGGGGACCGCTCTGGATGCGTCACTTCGCGGTCGATATTTCTTCGCCGATTACGTTGAATCAAAGCTGGTTTCGGTGCCGTTTTCGTTGAACGGGGCCGAAGCTGCGGCTCAGAACATCGGGTCCGCTTTTAACCACACGAACAGCATTGACAATAGTCTGGGCGGCGATTCGATTTCGGGTCCAGTTTCGGTGACCCCCGATAAAGATGGCGAGATCATGGTCGTGAACCTCAATAGCGGCACTCTCGTTCGACTGGTGCCCTAATGATCATCGCTGCCCTCCCACTACTCTTCGCGACCAAACCCAAGGTCTCGGCTTGGGTTGTCGGCTACAACCCGCAAAGCGTGGTTCGATTTGAGCAGCGGGCTAAGCAATTTGACATGGTCTTCATGGAGTACTACACCATTTCGGCGGATGGCTTGGCCATTCGACGAGATCGTTATCGAGACACTTTCGCAAAGGCTCGAGCCATCGCAAAACAAAACGGCGTTGAATTCTTTGGCATGATCAACAACTATGCCGAGGATTCGGGATTGGATGGCTTTGACCCGTTGAGAATGACCAAGGCGCTTGCGACGAAAGAGTCAAGGGAGGCTCTCGTTCAGGGGATCGTCAAGTTTTTGAAAGAGGACGGCGCTCAAGGAATCGATCTGGATTTGGAGTCGATGAAGGGCGATGATCGTGACCGATACAGCGCCTTCGCGGCTTCGCTTTCTAAAGCTTTGCATCGCGAAAAGATGAAGCTATCGATTACCGTCCATCCGAAAGAGGAAGTGAAAGGTGGTTGGGATGGGGTGATTGCCCACGATTATAAGGCCCTAGGTGCGGTGGCGGATCGCTTTAATGTGATGACCTATGATTTCAGTTGGAGCACAGCGCCCGAAGGTCCGATCGCTCCCCTCGACTGGGTCGAAGGCGTGATGAAATTCACGAAAACGCAGGTCGATGCCCAAAAGATCGGAATGGGCGTCGCTTGCTATGGCTACGATTGGAATAAGAACCCTGCCGCTTCGCTGGCATGGGATGATCTCGTGACCAAACCCACTCAAATCGACGCGCGAAGCGGGGAAGTCGTGGATGGGAAGGTCCACTATAGCGGAGCCGAAGCCTTCCGTAGGAAATACCAACTTGCCCAAAAGCTTGGTGTTGGCTCTGTGGCGTTTTGGTACTGCGGATCGGAGGATCCCGGGATTTGGGATTTTCTTCCGATCCGCAGGTAAGGATTATTGGCCCTTGCGGAAGTAGCCGGTGATCTTATTTTGCGGCTTAGCCAAGAAGGCCATTTGCATTTGCTCGGCGGTGTAGATCGATGGCGTTTGCCCCGTTCGAGCATAGTAGAAGACTGCCGTAGTGTAGATACCATGGAGGCAACTGCCGACAACTGCCAGCGCTAGCCACCAAAGGATCATGAGCCCAAGCATGCTGAGGATGATCCAGGCATTTCCTGTGAAGCAAACCGCAATAAAGAGCGGAATCGGAATCAATGCGAGCAGGGCAACTGCGGTCGATACGCCGACGTTGCCGATAATCGATTCACCCCAAGTCTTCTTAATGGTTGCAAACGACTCCTTGATCGCCGCAATCGGCCCAACTCCTTCGATGGCGAGGGCAGGAACGGCAAAGAAGGTCACGATGTTCCAAGCAGCGCCGAACAAGGAAACCACGATCTGACCAATCACTCCAGAGCGGTCTGAGATCGTTTTGAGGATCATCCCAACCGTCGCGGCAACGACGCTCCATCCAAGAATTGGGCCGAGTCGCTTCATCGCCATACCAATGCCATCGCCGATGGACGTTTCTTCGTTGTTCAAAACCTTGTTGGCACAATGGATAAAGCCAACGTTAAAGAAGACCACGACGAAGTAGTTCACCAGATAGTAAAGGAAGCTAACGATGTAGTAAGTGACCGGAATCTTGTCGGTTTGAAAATGGTTATTCGAGTCAAACGCACCAGAGCCCTGTAGGCTGAAGAAAATTGGCAACGCAAACCCCAGCGTGACAAGGATCGTTGCGAGACCCGAAATAATCGGAAAGATAGCCAACGATGGTTGGCTGCGCATAACTTGCCAGGACTGTTTGGCCAGCGCCCAGCTTCTTTGAAAACGATTCATAGATACCCCTCATTATAAGCACGAATCGAACCAAAACGAAGTTGCGCGCTGGGACCGACTTATTTCTTCCCGCCGCCAGGAGGTGGCGGTGGAAACCCGGGAGGTGGTCCGCCTGGACGTCGCCCACCGGGACCGCCGGGCCCACCTGGGCCTCCAGGACCGCGTCGAAAGCTCGCATCAGGAGTTCCTTTGAACTTGCGAGGAATCCACGGATATTGGCCCGTGACGACATAGTAATACGTCCCTTTGGGGAATTCGGGAGTAACGCCAAAGCGTCCGTTGCACTCGTCGAGATCCCCTGAACCTTGAACGAATTCCCAATCTTTCGTAAAGGTTCCGTCGTAGATTCCGCCTGGTCCGTCAGGACGGTTACCTTTCTTCACCCGCCAACTTGGTTTTAACAACTTAATGTTGCTCCTTAAATCATTTGCGTTCGAGTAGCCAAAAAGGCTATAGATGGGGTACCCATCGGCCGCCCAACCGATTTGGGTCATCTTGCTGCTATCGCCTTTCAGGTTTTTCACGAGGCCAATCGGGTTCGCGTGGTAGTGATAGGCGCCATTTGGCTGGACATGAGCATTGTTGAAATCGATTCCGAGGGTGCCTTGATCATGGATTATCGCCTCGTAATTCCAGCCCGCTTGTCGATCGCCGTTCCAATATTCGGCGGTCAGCGGATCAAAGGGAACACCATTCAGAGCGACTCCAAAATCTTGGTGGCCCAAATCGGTCGAAAAATTGGCGGGTTTTGGATTCGCCGGAACCTTAAAGTGGTAATTCTGAGCGCTAATAGAGTTCGGATTTCCGCGATTGGGGAAAGGCCCGGTCGCATGATCGGGAATCCCGTTTGACGTAATCACCCGGGATTCGCCCTGAACCTCAATCTTGACTTGATTTTTAAGGTTGCCCTGATAACCCAAGGCCAAGAAGTAGAGCGTGACACCTGTCATGTCGCAATGATAGTCCCGACTCATTTGGGAATTATTTGGAACCGTTTTTTCGTCAACGGTACACTCAAACGAAGACCGGGCAACGGCGCTCTGGAATTGTGGACCTATGAAGCCGACCCTCCTTCTTGACTTTGACAGCACGATCGTAAGTGTAGAGAGCCTCGACCTGCTCGCCGAAATCTCACTGGCCAAGCACCCGCAACGGGCCGAACGGCTTGCCGAAATTCAGGCGATGACCAAGCTGGGGATGGAAGGGAAACTCGATTTTGGCGAGTCGCTGGTCGAAAGATTGAAGTTGATCGACGCTACTCGTGAGCATCTTGAGATTTTAACGAAGCGATTAGTCAAGCTCATTTCGCCTTCATTCGTATCCCATCGAAAGCAAATCCAAAAGTCGGCTGATCAGATTTATGTTGTCACGGGGGGATTTCGAGAGATCGTCGAGCCGGTTCTCGAGTATCTCAAAATTCCTACGGATCACCTCTACGCGAATTCATTCAAATTTGATTCAAAAGGACGGATTACGGGCTTTGACGAATCGAACCCATTGAGTCGGGCCGGCGGGAAGGTTGAGGTGGCGCGACAGCTCCAACATTTGCAGCCTCTCATCATGATCGGCGACGGCTATACCGACTACCAAGTAAAAGAGGCTGGGGTGGCTAGCAAATTCTATTACTATGCCGAAATTGTCGAGCGTCCTAGCGTGAGCGCCCGTGCGAACCGCGTTGTTTACGGCATTGACGAGGTCTTGGCTCAAACCGACTTGCCCACACGCTACTCGTTTCCCCGCAGCAAGATCAAGGTCCTCTTGCTTGACAATATCGACCAAGACGCGGCCGAACGGTTCGCAAATGAAGGCTATCGAGTAGAGCAGGTCAGCGCGAAGCTCACCGAGGATGAGCTTGTAAAGGCAATCAAAGACGTGTCGATCATCGGTGTAAGAACCCGAACCAAATTGACACCTCGGGTGGTTTCCGCGGGAGAGAAGCTGATGGGGATAGGTGTCTTTAGCGTAGGTACCGATCACGTCGATGTTCACGGGGCTGCAGAACGAGGCATCGCCGTATTCAATGCACCTTTCAGCAATACACGAAGTGTCGTCGAACTCGCTCTAGGTGAGGCGATGGTGCTGATGCGACGCGTTTTCGAGCATTCGACGGCTCTGCATCAGGGCAAGTGGACGAAAACTGCCGATCGATCCTTCGAGGTTCGCGGGAAGAAGCTCGGCATCATCGGCTACGGCAACATCGGCTCCCAACTTTCCGTGTTGGCTGAGAGCGTTGGAATCGAGGTCATCTACTACGACATTGCAGAAAAGCTCTCTCACGGAAACGCCAAGCGAGTCACGTCGCTTCAGGACTTGTTGAAGCAATCGGACATCATCAGCGTTCATTTTGATGGTCGGGCATCAAACAAGAACTTGATCGGCGAAAAAGAGTTTGAGATGATGAAGACCGGCGTGATCTTCCTCAACCTCAGCCGTGGTTCGGTGGTGAACTATGAGGCATTGGCGAACGCCGTAAGGAGTGGCAAGGTCGGCGGAGCCGGAATCGACGTCTTTCCGAGCGAACCCAAGAGCAATGCCGACCCCTTTGAGTCCGTGCTACAAGGTTTGCCCAACGTGATCTTGACTCCCCACATTGCCGGCAGTACCGTCGAGGCCCAACGAAATATTGCAAATTACGTCTCCGAGCGACTTCTGAAATATTTAGCTCATGGCGAAACGCTCGGTTCGGTGTCGCTTCCCGATCTCTATTTGCCGCCGATCCAAAAAGGAATGCGGATTTTGCACGTTCACTCAAACGTGCCAGGAATCGTTGCCAACGTCAGCACGATTTTCGCAAAGCACGGAGTCAATATCGTGGGGCAGAGCCTCAAAACGCGCGATTCGGTGGGCTATCTCGTCACAGAAATTGCCGATAAAGTGACGGATGACCTGCTCCGAGAGATCAGAGAGGTTTCCGAAACGATTAAACTAAGAGTTGTCTATCCATGAAACCAACTGTTCTTGCCCCAGGACCGACTAAGGTCCACCCCGAAATGGGCCAATGGCTCCAGGATGCGGTCGAAGAAGGAGCCGTTTGGCAGTCTCACCGATCGCCGTGGTTCCTCGAACTCTTTGCCGAGGTCACTGGTCGAGTCCGATCATTGCTGTCGATTCCTGATACGCACACGATCTTATTCATGAACTCGTCGAATGAGGCTTGGGAACGAGCGATGCAATGCACTACCACCAACGAAACGTTCCACATGGTGGGTGGTGAATTCGCCTATCGCTGGCATCAATATGCCGGATGGCTGGGCCGAAATGCGGTTGAGTGGAAATACTCGCACGAGTTCGACGGCGACTTTGGCGATGTCGAAGTGCCGGAAACTTCCGAGGCGATTTGTATCACCAACAACGAGACGAGCATTGGCCTCTGGACTCCCGAAGAACAGATTCACAAGCTTGCGCGACGCTACCCCGAAAAGATTTTCATGGTCGATGTCGTTTCGTCGATGCCTCATTGTCAACTCGACTGGAGCTTGGTTGACGTGGCAATGTGGTCGATCCAGAAAGGCTTCCACTGCACGGCTGGCCTCTCCGTCGTGGTCGTCTCCAAGCGGGCACTTGAGAAAGCAGACGAACTCGAGAAGACTCAGAGTATCGGTTCGTTCCACGCATTCAACCGAGTGGCGGGATACGCGGCTAAGAACATGACGGCTGAGACGCCAAACGTTCTTGCCATTTACCTTCTGAACAAGGCCGCCAAAAAGTATCAAGAGATTGGTCTGGACGCCCTGCGTGCTGGTGTGAAGGAGCGAGCCGCTGCTTTTTATGCCGCACTCGAAGAGACGTCGTTTGGTTGCTTGGTAAAAGAGGAGGCCTATCGTTCGCCAACCCTGTTTGCGGTCAATACGAATGGACTCGATGCCAACGAGCTACGCGCCAAGTGGGCAAAAGACCTCAACCTTTGGACTGGCGCTTGTTATGGCCCGTTAAAAGATGGCAATTTCCGCGTGGCCAACTTCCCGATGCACACATCGGAAGAGCACGAAGTCATGCTGAACGCTATTCGCGAAGCATCGGTCGCAAAAGTTTAAGAGACCATTTCCCCTTCTCTGACAGAGAAGGGGAACACTTAGTTTTTGTGGTCTTCCATCGTGGCTTCGACCCAACCCGATTGAAGCGATCCCGTCCAATATTCTTCGGGCTTCACTTGCCGCGACTTATCGACCTTGAAGTTGACCCTAAGTTTCCAGCCATCAAGTTGCCCTGCGACGCCAGAAGGCATCCCCTGCCAAGTTTTGTCGCCAAAATCGATCTTGCGGATTTGGAATCCGAGGGCATCAATGGAATCCCCTTTTGGAAAGTCTCGAAACCATTTCTTTGGCACGCGCGTGACCTTGTAAATTTTTCCGGCGGGATTCTGGATATCGAAGCTAAGGCTTTCGTAACCCCAACCGCATTCATCGCTTAGGATCTTGACTTGATTTTTGGTTCCATTGAAGATGGCAACCGAAAATTTGGCGTTCGCCGAAATAGAAAGCGGTGGCGCCAATGATGTCGAACGTGTAACGTTGACCGAAATGTCCTTGTTGTATGTCTGCCCCAAGCAGAGCCATGTCATCGCTGCAAGCATAAAACCCTCTTTAAGCGAGACGCATAAGAGATCCAATTGTTTTGGAAAACTTGATGCCTGACTGTTAGTCGCTCCAATTCTTAAGGGCTCCCACGGGGTATTCTCACCTTGCTCGGGCGGTTAGCTCAGTGGTAGAGCACTTCGTTCACACCGAAGGGGTCGTGGGTTCAAGTCCCGCACCGCCCACCATTCGTTTTCTGTCTGTGCCGGACACGGAGGTAACCGATCGTTCCAAAGACATAGGTTGCACCTTGAGAACCTGGAATGGGGTATCGGGTGTTTGCAGGGTCCTCTGTTCGGCCGGCTACTATCGTTGGGGGGCTCGGCTGGCTGCTCATTTCCCGATGGGGGGATTTTCGACACGCAATGGCACGCCTTACAGGTTTGTGGGCTTTCTACAATTTGTTCCAAAGTGAATGCAAAAAGCTCACAAGTGTAAGGAACGTTGACGTATAGGGCAATATGGAATCCGTCGACAAATTAATCGAATCATACAATAAGGTTTTTCATAACCTATTTTCTGACGAATATTTTTATTCATCAGAAAATCGAAAAAGATTGAATAACTTTAGTGACGTCACTACCGAATTTTATACCGAGACTCTACTTGAAATTACGACCTTAAGCGAAAGCGAAGTGGGAAGAGTTTTGCCCTTGTTGATTTTCTCCCTAGATGCATATTTTTCACCAGATTCCTGTAGTAAATTGGGATCACTGTTAATGGTTCCCGCCTTCCAACATGTCTCTCCATTTGGTTGCACTTCTTCGACACTTGTGAATGCTATTAAGTCATATGGTAAACCAGGTTGCGATCGACTTACATGGTCAATTGAATCCATTTTGGTGAAAAACAGCCTTTACATAAGCACGCAAGCGAACTTGGTCCTATATATCTTTCAGCATTTTATCGATCATGCTTGGCTTGACATCGCATGGAATGAAACTCTCAACAATAAAAAAGAATCTTCTTAGTTTCTGCAAAATTAAAATTTGGCTATAGTTAAGAGTGAACAGCTTCTGTTGTGTCCATGCCGGACAGGAAGGAAACCGATTGTTCCTAAGACATAGGTTACACCTTGAGAATCTGGAATGGGGTATCGTGTGTTTGCAGGGTCCTTTGTTCGGTCGGCTACTATCGTGGGGGGGCTCGGCTGGCTGCTCATTTACCGATGGGGGGATCATCGACATACAGTTGCTGGGCTGCCTTTTCGTTTACCCATAAATCTGTTGATTCGAGCAAGGATGTAAAGTGATTTCCCTAGTTTGCTTATTTACTATGGCCTTAGATAGCGTCCCTATCCTGCAATCTGCAGACACCCTGCCAGGAAAAAGGATTGTCCCCGCATACAAGCTACTTGGATTCGACGCTATTTCGAAAAACAATATCGAGAGGTCATTGAGTAGGCTTGGCCCTTGGAAATATTCATGGCTAAAGTTTTTCGATGATCGTCGCAACGAGTGGCTATTACTTGCCGATGAGCAAGATGCTCTAGTTTTCGTGAAAGCAATGCAATCAAACTGGATTTTGGATTTAGATACGAACGTATTGCCGCTTTGTCCTCCATCAGTTTACGACTAATTTTTTTCATTGCCTAAGAATAGTATCGGTTGGTTCTATTCGCGAGGAATACCAACTAAACCTATTATCGACAAAGATATCAGTAAGTGGTATTCCAGATGTAAAAAAGCCTGTGATACTGAATTATCCAAGAGGAAGGACATGTCAGAGTATATAAGATGTTCTGTATCCAAGCGACCAATAATTGACAAGCACTACATTGTCCACGATGGTGCAGCTCACGATTTCTTCTTCCTTATAGATCACGTAAACTCTCCGTGTAAAACTCTCAGATTTCAAGTTGTCGACGGGAGAGTTATTAATTGTGGTTCAATTTGTCAGTATCCTGAAGAGACTCTTGAGGGGCCGAGAGAAGGATGAATATTCATGAATGGCATATTGTCCGGTTGACCACTAGCGTGGATTGGTAAAGAAATTATCATTCGGTGTCCCGCATAAACATCCGCTTGGCTTGTGTCTGAGCCGCCACCGGTCTGCCCCCCTGGATATGAAGACAGTTTAGGAGTAGGATTCCTGGCATGATAGGTCTACTCTTAACACCTCTTCACAAATGGGGGCAGACCAGTTGGGGGTTCAAATCTTTCATCGCCCATCACCTTTTCTGAGTCTTCATATCGGACGGCTCCACATCATTTTGGGGAATTTTTACCAGAGCGATTAATGACTTGTTGCCTTGAGGGTGAGGCCAATATTCAGGACGTGTCCTCTGAAGAGTTAAACCTAGGAGGTACCTTATCAAGGGCAGGAACCAGTCGCGATGGATTCACTTCAGGCGTATGAACTCGCGCTCGAAAAGCGCAAAGAGCTTCAACAGAAAGCTCAAGAAATGGGAATTACCGAAGCCTATATCTCTTGCTTGGTCGAAACTTTTTACGAGAAGGTTCGGACGCACGCCGAGCTGGGACCGGTGTTCAACGAGGTGATCGGAGATCGGTGGCCCATTCATCTCGCCAAGATGAAAAGCTTCTGGTCGTCTCTGGCCTTGAGAAACGGCACCTACCAGGGCCGACCGATGCAAGCGCACAAAGCGCTCACGAACGCGGAGCCGAAACATTTCAATATCTGGTTGACCCTCTTTGAAGAAACCCTTCACGAAACAGCGCCAAGCCCTGGGGCAGTCGAATACTTCTTGGGCTTTGCAAACTCGATCGCGGGTCGTTTGCAAAAGGTCATGTTTGTTTGAGAAAAGTTCAACGATACGAGAAATGGGTTATAAAGCACTCTCGAATCGAATTGATAAAACAAGTATTAATGCTGAAGCATTAGTGATAAAACAATAATATAACTTGTGTCAACCCGGCGAAAGCCGAACGAGGTATAGACATGAAATTTTCTCGAACGATTCTTCCTTTCGTGTTTGGACTGATGTCCTTTCAAGCACACGCAGTTGACCTAGGAGGAAACTGGAACTTCGACTATAACGGAACTCTAAGTTTGGTTTCGGTGAACGACAGTACGGGGCTTGGCGTGATTTCTGGGCTCGTGAATGCAGCCCTCATTAACGGCAGCGTGAATGCGGTTGGGCTTGGAACGACGGTTTCGCAATCAAGTGCATCCAGCTTCACTGCTCCGATCTCCGCGCAGGTTACGAGTGGGCTTTTTAGTGGGTTCACTGCATTCAGTGGGTCTCCGTCGGGAAGCGTCTCGGGATCGAGTGTCACCCTTGCTGGTCCGTCGTTCCTGACTGGCTCGGTAACGGCTGGGGTTCCGGCAATCCTGGGCTTAGAATTACGTTTGGCTCTGCCGAGTACAAATTTGACGGGGTCAATAACGGGCGTCGACAGCGGAAACATGTTGATGTTTGGTGACCGCGCCTACCAAATAACCGGTGATCCCGGTACGCTCGGACTGTTGACGCTTCAAGCGAGGCTCAATACGATCGTCGGCCCCGTTGGCAACTTTGTCGACGCGGGGGTGGTCCAAGTTTCGACAAATAGTTGGAGTCTGAGCCGACCATCGAGCCCAGTTCCTGAGCCTGGCAGTCTATTGGCGGTTAGCAGTGGTCTTTGCTTGATGATGCGTCGCCGACGCGCAAAAAAGTGCCCTCTTTAAGGTCCAGCCAAAAAAACATAATCCCTGAGAACCGGGTTGGCAATGCCGGCTCGGTCCTCGTTCACGGGATAGGTACGTTGAAATGATAAGATTTATTTCTGGTCGTGTCGAGTCCAGGAAATTTTATTGATCTTTTTCTGAGTCGACACGAATATTGGCGCGAAGCCGAAAAAGGAGAGAGTACGGTTGTCGTACTCTCTTGGGGAGGTTCTACGGAGCCGAAGTGCCAGGGGTCGCGCTTGGGCTCGCGCCGCCACCCGAGCCCATCGGGGTGATCGAAGGCTTGTCGGGTCTTGGTGGTGGAGGTGGGGCATTTTGCATCAAAGGCTTATCGACCGTTTCACCATCACCGGATTTGCAACCGACGATGACGAAGCTGGATAAGCAAATGGCGAGACAGAAAAGACAAATTCGTTTCAGTGTCATTGTGTTCTTTAGGCGAGGCTCCCGCAGTTGACGTACTGCGGGAGGATAGATGGCGATCTTAGTTGCGGGGATCCCACATGTACTTCGACTTGTCAACCTGATAGACCATCGTTCCCGATTGGTTCGGTTTATAGTTCGTTCCGGCAACGAGTGCGCCGACCTTGAAGAACTTGGTGTGACCGTCGCAAAGCGCTACGTTGGAGCCGCCGTTTGGCATTTGATTCGCAGCGAAAGCATTGCCTTGGTGTCGGAAGGCCGCGCCGCCATAGCCAGGGAACGTGTAGAACTGGGTGTAGTCCGTTTGGTTGCCCCAACCAAAGCCGAAGAAGACGTGGTCGCTGAGGTAAGCATCGGGCGGCTCGACGACCGGGCCGATCGGCTGAGTGTAGACCGTTGTATGTCCTGCATCGGCGTAGTCAACACCAGTGGACTCGATGAACATGACAGTTTCGGCAACACGGTTAACAGAAGTGCCTGAGATGGGGGTCCAAAGATAGTTGCCGCTTCCGTTGGGATCGGCACCCTTGAAGTCGCCAAGGTAGCCGTAGTTGTAGCCGTATGGAGCGTAAATTTTGGTTCGAGCGACCGACTCCGCCGCAGTGATGAAGCTGTTATCATTGGTCGGACAAAGCAAAAGTTGTGTGTTCTTGACGTATGGCTGGATGGCCTGAGTCCAAGGATTCCAATTTCGGTAGAGAGAACCATCCGTACGATAGACGCCTGCTCCGTTGTTCCAGCCCATGACCATGATGTCATCGACGTCGCCGCTGTACATCATTTCGCCAAGGGTGAATTGCTTCATGTTGCTGAGACATGAAGTCTTCTTTGCCGCTTCTTTCGCTTGGGCAAAAACAGGGAAGAGGATCGCCGCGAGGATGGCGATGATCGCTATAACTACAAGGAGCTCGATGAGCGTAAATGCATTCCTATTCCTTCGCATGAGAATAATTTCCTTGACCGCCTAGGAAGGTTCCGAAGGCGAGTCTCTCGTACTATAACACGGTTAAAAGAATTTTTCTAATAGTTTTCTTACTCAAAATGTAAGAAATAGAAAAAAGTCCCAATCACGGTCAGGTGGCTTGCCTTTCTGAGAACATCCCTGTAAGCTAAAATTAGGCTCTAATTATGAGTCTGGTTTGTCGTACGTCTCTGCATGGAGTTCTTTAGTACGCATATGAATGGTTTTTTATGTTGTTAGAATCTCGTGTGTATGCTGCCTGCGAAGTCAAATTTTGCACCACGAAGGCTCCCATTTCCATCTGGCGGGTTTGGTCGTGGGAACAAAAGCCAACTGTGTTACGTACGTGCCACTTGCCGTGTTGCCGCTACATTCAAGAGACGGGATATGGAGCACAAAACCCTAACGGCGTACAGACGAAATTGGTGTTTGATAGGTTTTGGGGGAGAGTTTGGATGGCCTTAGATCGTTGAGCCCAACAAACTGATAGCCTTTCTTCCGTGCGTAGCGGATGAACTCGCTGAGCGTCGCCAAAGTGCTCTTCGAGCCATCGTGGAGCAGGATAATGTCTCCAGATTCAAGGTGAATCTTCATTCGGTCGAGTTGCACATTGGGGTTTGGGTTGCGATAATCGGCCGGGTCGTTGGTCCAAAGAACGGTTCGCATCCCGAAACGGGAGGCATCGCGGATCACGTTCGGATTGAAATCTCCTCCCGGCGGTCGGAAGTACCGAACGGGCGCACCCGTAATTCTGTTTAGAACGTTGATACTGGCCTGATATTCAGTGAGCCTCTGCTCGGGTGACAGCTTTGTCAGCGTGACGTGGCTGTAGGTGTGACTGCCGATCTCGAAACCGGCCGACTGAATCTGCCGAACCAAATCAGGGTTCTTTTGGGCCATAAAACCGACGAGGAAAAAGGTGGCGGGTACCTTCTCCTGCTTGAGAATTTTGAGCAGGCTTTCTGTGTAGCCCGGATGCGGTCCGTCGTCAAAGGTTAGGGTGATTTTCTTGCTGCCTTCGGGGCCATTTCGAAGGACCGCGGACTGAAGCTCACCGTCGTTCTTAAAAAAGTTCTTGTCAAAGAGTTGAGGACTCTCAGCAACTTCTTTCTGAGCTTGTTGCCATTGTGGATCGTTCGTTCGAAGCTTGGCGGCATTGACGAGTTTTGCGAGCGCGATCGGTGCCAGCGCATTGGTGCGGGGAGCGCTTTTGTGAATCAATCCGGTATTGGGTGGGTAGACGATTCCAAGAGCAGCTAATACGGTAACCATAGTGAGAGAAGGGGCTATCACATATAGAGACGGAGCGGGGAGCCATTCGCCTCAAGAATTTGACACACAAGCACCAGAAAGACAATTCGCCGTTCCTATCAGCCGAAGGGTGATAGGATAAGAACCATGCTGTCCAGTCTTGCCTTTCTTGTGCTTCATTCGGCCTCGCAAATTTCGGCGAGGTGGTTCTACATGCAAACCAACTTGGCGGTGGAAGACAATGTCCTGAACGTCATCCACGTGATGGATCGAGCGCGGGAGGCGGGATACAACGGAATGGTCTTGACGGACTCCAAGTTTGGGATTCTTGATCGTATGAGCAAGGACTACTACGTAAATACTGAGCGTGTACGCAAGAAGGCGGAAGCCTTTGGGATCGAAATTATTCCCGTGGTTGCCGACATGGGATGGTCGAGTAGCCTGCTCGCGCATGACGTGAATTTAATTGAAGGGCAGCCGGTGAAGAAAGAGCCTATGGTCGTCAAAGCTGGTGCCCTCCAGCCGGTACAAAGCGTTGACTTGACGAATGGAAATATGGAGGGAAACAAAGGCGATCGCCTTGACGGGTATGTCTATCAAGATGGACCCGGAACCTTATCATTTGTTGATACTCATATCAAACATAGTGGCCTGCAATCCATTCGTTTTGAGAACTTTAAAGCGGGAAATGGGAGCGGTAATGCTCGCTTAATGCATGGTCTGCAAGTGAAGCCTTGGCAACAGTACCGTGTTCGCCTATGGCTGAAGACCGATGGCATTAAGAATTCCAGTGATCTTAGATGCTTCGCCATGGGCGAAGGTGGGAAGGTGTTAAGTTTTATGGACCTCGGAGCGAAATCCACACAGGATTGGACCCAGCACACGATCGTTTTCAATAGCCAAGAATTCGAGAAAGTGACGCTTTATGTCGGACTGTGGGGAGGAACTCAAGGAACCTTTTGGATTGACGACCTCTTGATTGAGGAGCCAGGTTTCTTAAACGTACTCCGCCGTCCGGGGACTCTTGTGGTCATCGAAGACGAAAAGGGCAAACCGCTAGAAGAAGGAAAGGACTTTGACATGATCGTCGATCCGAATCTTGGCCAGAAGCCTTGGTCGGGTGAATACACATTCGACCAAGCGAGCCCCCTGGTAAAAAGTAGCCTGCCGGAAGGAACCAAGGTCTTTGCTTCTTTCACCCACGCTGTTGCGACCGAAAGCGGAAAAACGGCCATCTGTCCGAGTGAACCCAGAACGATGGAGATTGTGGCGGACCAAATGAAACGAGTGAGGGACCTTTTTCATGCAAAGAGTTTCTTCTTTGCTCACGACGAGATTCGGGTTGCCAACCAATGTCCGTTATGCCGATCGCGTGGTCTGACGCCTGGACAAATCTATGCGGAAAATATTAAACAATGCGTAGCTCTTGCTAATAAGATGATTCCTGGCGCAAAGCTCTATGTTTGGAGCGACATGTTTGATCCGGCTCACAATGCGGTTGATAATTACTACCTCGCCAATGGAACCTGGAAGGAGTCTTGGAAGGGTCTGTCGCCAAACATTACCGTCGGGAATTGGAACTCAGGAAATGCGTCCAAGAGTCTGCCGTTTTTTGAGTCTCTTGGGTGCAAGCAGATTTTGGCGGGCTATTACGATGCTCCCGTTTCAGAATTATCTAAGTGGCTCGGGTCGGCTTCGGGAGTGAAGGGAATCGATGGTGCGATGTACACAACGTGGGTGGGCGACTATACCCGGTTGGAGGAGTTTGCAAAAGTCGCCTTCGGTCAGGCGAAATAGGAGTGGCTTTGACCCGCAGGTCCACTCCCACCTGTGCGCTTCGCTTACAGACTCCCTAGGCCAGCGAGGGAGATTTTTTCCACGCCCCCAAAATACGTTAAGTTTTAACGACCTCACCCGGTTCGCTTAGCTCACCGACCTCTCCTAAGAGGCGAGGTGATTTTAGTCCCTTCCTCCCGCTGGGACGGAAGGGTCGGGGATGGAGGGGATCGAACACGGTAGTCGCTAAGTTGCCGAAATGCTCCAGCTCCGTACCCTCGCCAATTGACATTAGCGAGGGAGCGAATGGGCTCTCTTTTTGGGAGATCCTATAGTTTCAGGTCAAGTGTTGTGCTTGGAATGTGGTGTTGTGTTTGTAGATTGCAAAGATGACTTTGGCTAGTTTTCTGGCCAGAG
>JBEHXE010000026.1:0-55196 GCA_048498855.1 Armatimonadota bacterium
ATAAGTGTAGCCAGCTCGTCAAGGGACGGGCGGCGATCGCGCTCGCGGCTCTTGATCACAAATCCGACCCGTAGGGTCGTACCCTTCTAGCCGGAGGTCAAAGACCTCCGGTGTCGCCGCCACAAAGACAAGCCCTCGTGGGTCGCAAAATATGAAGGTTCGCATTCACGATCTGCAAAGCATCCATGCGTACAAGACGACCCCAAGCGATCACGAATCCGACCCGTAGGGTCGTAGCCTTCTAACCCGAGGTCAAAGACCTCCAGTGTCGCCGCCCAAAGACGACCCCTTGTGGGTCGCAGATTGCCCCATAATCAATCCGGGATGCGTTCGACTTATCTCAGCTTGTACGTACATGTGATCTTCAGCACAAAAAACCGTGAGCCTTTTCTGACTGACGATATTCGACAACGGACATTCGACTATCTCGGAGGCACGATCGGTGGGCTAGGCGCATTATCTGTGCGGGTCGGTGGAATGCCTGATCACGTCCACCTGTTGATCCGAACGAACGCCAAAACCAGCATTTCCGACTTGGTGCGCGAGATCAAGAAGTCGTCAACGAATTGGATCCGCAACGAAGTCCCGAGCTTTTCCTGGCAGGAGGGATACGGGGCATTTTCTGTGAGCGCTGAACGCTTGCGCGGAGTTGTTAAATACATCGAGAATCAGGAGGAACGTCACCACAAAATGACATTCGAGGAGGAGCGAATCATGCTCTTTCGCTTAGCCGGTATCGAATTTGAACCTGACGATCTCGATTGACCTCTGCGACCCACAAGGGGTCGTGGTAATTGGACTGCCCACCCGGGGGTGCGAGCACACCCCGGCTAGCAGGCTATGACCCCAAGGGGTCATATTCAGACGTCGAACGGGGATGGTCATGGCGCCCCTTCTGCGACCCACAAGGGGTCGTGGTAATTGGACCGCCCCATCCGGAGGTGCAAGCACACCCCGGCTAGAAGGCTATGACCCTACGGGTCAGATATTTCCTCAAGCGGATGCTGTATAGTTGAAGAGTCAAGACCAATCCCGGGCCCAAAACTCAACGGAGGGTCTCGGTAAAATCCCTTTCCCATGCTCGACGAAGACTTACAATTTTGGGAAAACTCGGCCGACGCCTGGATCAAGACCCTCAATACGAGGGGTGACCAATCTCGTATCTTCCTCGACCCGCGCGTCCATCGCACCCTTGGTGATGTCGCCGACCTAAAAGTCCTCGATATCGGTTGTGGAGAAGGACGATTTTCACGCCAACTCGCCGAACGAGGGGCTATCGTTTCTGCGGTCGAACCCACCCCAAAGCTCTTTCAGGCGGCCTGTGAACAAAGTCCAAACATTGAAATTCGTCAAGCTAAGGCAGAACAACTACCCTTTGCCAACGAAACATTTGACCTCGCTATCTTTTACTTAGTGCTGATCGACATCGAGCCCTTTGAGCCTGCCGTCGAGGAAGCCTTTCGCGTTCTCAAGCCGGGTGGACGTTGTGTGATCATCAATTCGACCAGCATGAACACCGCATCAAAACGCCTATGGGAAATGAGTGAAACCGGCGAACGAACGGCGTGGTACGTCGAGCATTACGGCGTTCGGCAATCGATCGTCGCGGAATGGAGCGGCATCCGAATCAATAACTACCATCGACCTCTCAGTACGTACTTCACCAACTGCTTGCAAACAGGTTTCCAATTGAAATCCTTCGAAGAACAGATTCCGACACAAGACGAAATCTCTGAGAATCCCAAGCTCAAAATCCACCTCATTTGCCCCTATTTCAATATCCAAGTCTGGCAAAAGCCGATGCCAATCGTTTGACCGTAAAGGTTTCCGGTAAATTCAGACCTAATGCTGCTCAAAGGAATTAACTACTGGTGCTTTCCGGGCTCCTTCGAAGACAAAGTTTGTCCGTTCGATGCGATCAAATGGACCAAACAATACGGCTATGAAGCACTCGAACTATGTATCGGTGAGACTGGAACTCAATTTGGACTTGATGCCACCGAAGCTCGCTGTAAAGAACTGATTGAAGCTGCTGGCGAAGCGGGTGTCGTCCTCCGAACGACTGCATCGGGACTCTATTGGGGACGGAGCATGGGCGATCCCGACGCTGCCGTTCGAGCTCAAGCCAAGGATGATCTCAAGCGGATGCTCCAGATTTCAAGCTGGTTGGGATGTAAAGTCCACCTCACCATTCCTGCTGCCGTTGACGTCTTCTTCCTTCCCGATCGCCCAGTTCACAACTATGACGATTGCTGGAAGTACGCAACCGAAGGCATCGCCGAACTCGTTCCTCACGCCGAAGCGTGCGGCGTCAAAATGGGAATCGAAAACGTTTGGAACAAGCTTTTCATGTCTCCTGGTGAGATGGGTTATTTCATCAGCCAGTTTAACTCGCCTTTCGTCGGTTGTCTTTTCGATGTCGGCAATGTCATGCCCTTCGGATATCCAGAACAATGGATCCGAAGTCTTGATAAGAACATTGTCGCCATCCACTTCAAAGATTTCCGTAAAGCGGTTGGCACCGCCGAAGGCTTCGTTGATTTGCTAGAAGGCGATGTCAACTTCCCGGAAGTCGTCAAGGCTCTCGAAGAGATTGGCTTCGATGGACCGGCCGTCGCGGAGATGATTCCCCACTACAAGCTCTATCCCATTGCCCGCGTCGAGAACACGTCGAACGCGATGGATCACATCCTCGGACGCAAGTAGGATGATGTGGCGGGACCGACTCCCGAAAGCTCCACTGAACCCTGTTAGAGTTCAGAAGGAAACGGGGGTCGGCGACGTCTTCGATTGGATTCGCCTCTTGAGCGAGCTTCAGGCCGAACTTCCCGAGCCGTTTGCAACGATTGAGGTTCTGGAAGGGCCCTTCACAGACCTTGCGTGCGAAGCCCTCCGCGCCCTTAGGCGGAGACCCCTTGTGGTTCGGTCGGCAGATATCGACCGGGTTTCCAACCGAATGTGGAATGTGAACCCGGTCCTCTCTCGCATTTCCGAGATAACGACCCCAAGCATGGCTCTCGATCTTGGATGCGGGGCCGGGCGAGACGCCGTATGGCTCGCCGCAAACGGCTGGAAGGTAACCGCAATCGATCGCCTCAAAAGCAATCTCGACACCCTACACAAGCTTGGCATGGCTCACGCCCCCAATGATCCCATCCAATCGGTCGTCGCCAATATCCACGAACACCAACCCACCAACGAATACGACTTGGTCTTACTGCACTATTGTTGGGATCCAGTCTATTTTGAAACCGCCAAAAGAGCGGTTCGAAAAGGTGGTTTCCTGAGTGTCCTGGCTCACTCGAAGACGCACCGACAATGCTATGGGCATCCCCGAGAGAGCAAGGTTCTTGATCCTATCGACCTCCCTTGTGATGGATTCAAATCGATCCTAAATGAGCAGCGATGGGCTATTGATCGACACTTTGTTTCAGTTGTGTTGCAACGATGTTAGCCGAGTCATATTCGACCGGTACGCGTGCGATCTTCTTCGTTGGGTCAAAAGTCAAAATGTCTTCTGGATTGGTAAGGCGCGTAAACACAAATCCCTTTACTTCCGAAAGTCGCGCCGTGCGATCGCCAAGACCATTCGTACTCTTTTGACTCGACCAAAAGCGCATTGCCATTTCGCCGTCCGAAGTCGTATCCCAGCCTAAGAAAACGACCGAGTGTCCCATGCCGTTTCGCCAGTCGAGATTGCAAAAATCGCCGGGTTTGGCATCGAGAGGATCAACCCGCGTACCCAACTTAGAAAACATGGACAAGGCATAAAATGAGCCGGGGCCGTCGGCATTCCAACATCCCCACATCTTGACCATATCTTCGCGCAAGTTCCCCTTGGAGTCTTGCATCCGCAATGCTTCGAGCCGGCTTGGCGATATTTCGGACTGAAATGAGGTTGTCACCGTATCGAGCGCACCGACGAAGGCCGCGTAAGAGGCACCCGAGCAGTAGCTAGAGCCACGAGTCGGATTGATAAGGGAATAATCGGCGATCTTCAGCGGGATCCCGATCGGCGATGCGGGCGGATTCGCGCCAGATCGCATGAAATAGCCGCCGCCGTCCGGGGCCGTCGCTTGAATCTCGTCAATTGCCATCAAGACCGCTTGGTTAAGCTCGGGAGCGTCTTGACCATAAACGGCTTGATGATTCAAGTGGTACATCGGCAGCCGCACGTTGATGAAAGTTGTGTGGGGAAGGAAAACGGAAATCATATCGAATTCCCCAAACCCTGGCCACATGAATACAATGCGGAGCGTAGCTCACGCTTCGGGGATAGCTTTTATTGTCGGGAGCTTTTCAAAAAGCTTGAACCGAACTTATCCCCAGAGATCTATTGACCCAAGCTCTGCTTCAAAACAAGGGCCGTTGCGCCGGCCGAATCATATTCGACTTTTGACTTCTCCATCTTCTTGGTCGGATCGAATACAAAAATTCCCTCGGGATGGGTCAGTCGAGTAAAGACAAACCCGGTCATCGTGGACAGCGGCTTCGTCTGGTCGCCCATTCCGTTCGTACCCTTCTGACTAGACCAATATCGCATCGAAACTTGCCCGTCCGGTTCGACATCCCATCCAAGAAAGATCACCGAATGCCCCGGACCATTGACCCAATCGATATTGCAGAAATCGCCAGGTTGAGCATCGATAGGGTTCACTCGCGATCCCATTGGAGTGTAGAGTCCGAGGGCGTAATAGGAGCCCGGACCGTCCGCATTCCACCAGCCCCAAAGCTTGACCATGTCCTCACGCCGACTCCCATCGGGCTCTTGCATTCGAATCGCCTCGAATCGATCCTCGGACAGTTCGTTTTGCCGATCCTGGAGAAGGGTATCTAACCCTCCAATAAAAGCGGCATATGAGGCGCCTGAACAATAACTTGAGGTTCGCGGCGGATGAATCAGTGGATGCCCCAGCAATTCAAGAGGAACCCCGATCGGCGACTCCGGCGGCATCGCCTTGATGCCCGTAAAATATCCGCCGCCATCCGGCGCGGTGGCCTGCATTCGATCAACAGCCGCCAAAATAGCTTGATTGGGTTCGGGCGAAAGATTGCCATAAACCGCCATGTGCTGCATGTTATAAGCGGGAAGCCGCAGCCCAACAAACGAGGACATCGGAAGTAGAAAATGAAGCATGATTTGGGAAGGCTAGGTGGACGAACCGAGGGACGTAAGCCATATCATACGACTTCCCGAGCCAGTTTCATAGACGACGGCATCGCCATGAATCGTTACGATCGATCCATCTTTGTGACGGACATAGGCCGTTCGGTTCACGCCAATCGTCGAATTGTCGGGATCGGCGAAGAATTCGTCGAACCAGGTCTGAAGGATTTCGTGGCGTCCTTCGGGATAGAAATCCAGCATCGGATGCCCCATCATTTCGTCTGGCGAATAGCCCAACCACTTGCAGGTGGTTTCGTTCACGTAAATAACCACCGCATCAGCGCTGAGAATGATAATCGACCGAGGGATTTTGTTGAGGGCCAGCAATAAATCGGAATCTTCGCGCTTAGAGGTTTCGAGTTGGGCTCTGAGAACCTCCACTTCGTTCTGAAGTTGTTCGATCTCCTCTTTTGCTTTGACGTCCAGGTACTTAGCGACCAGCTCAGTACGGTTGAGGGGTCCGAGTTTGATCCGGATTCGTCCCCAATAGGTTGCAATGGTGGCAAGACTGATTCCGAGTTCGATCGCGATGGCCTGATCGGTCAGACCCCGTGAAGCCAATACCAGCAGCTGAAGTTCGCGCTGGCTTAGTTCGCTCTCGATATCGGGCGTCATTCGCCTCGTCACGTCAGCATTATAAACCATGTCGTCGAATCTGATGACATATTATCAATGACTTGAAGTCAATGCCAGGTTTCCCATGACGCGTAAATCGCTACGTGGCTTCTGCAACGATTGACGGTAGATTAGAGTTGGAATCTTTGTGAGGAATTCGAAGTTGCTTCCTACATTTGAAAATGGGGTTTTTGAAATGAACTTTTCACCCCGTGTCCAAAGTCTTAAAAATGGAAGCAGTCGTAAAAATCTCGGATGAACTCTGCGAAGATAGAGTTCACGGGTTCTTATCGACACTGAAAATTTCTACTTTGTCTTGCGGACGAGTGGCAATACCAGTGGCAGTAGGGACTCCATCAGGGAATGACTCGAATGTCTTCTCGATTGGCGCACTGCCCGGAGGGAATCTCTTCGACGCAGACAAAGCGCAGTGGCACCTTGACAATTTATCGGAAAGTCTCTTTCTCTTCAACTCTGAGGCAATGGATCTCCCCGAACCAAAGGTGATCTACGTGACCGATCTCTCGGCGCGAGCCAAAAGCAATTTAGAGAAATTTAGACATCTCCGACCGGCGGGTTTTTCTGGAGCGACGGTTCTGACAGAAAATGAAACAATTCCTACAAAAATTACGTGGAATGACATAAGTCGTCAATTTCTTGACCGAATCAAGTCCGCAGTTCAATCTTCTCGTGCTAATCTGATCATTGCGAATTATGATTTAGCCAATCCCGGACGTAAGTTCTACCGATTTGAATACTTGACCGAATTGGTCCGGCAGAACAAATGCCACGTCCTCATTCTCAAGACTTAATGACCGCTCCAATAAACCCCACATGCATTCCCCCGGAGTCGAAACGACCCGGGGATTTTTTTGTCTCCAGGTCATGTTAAGCCACGGGGTACCCTTAAGAGAGTTTTAACCTGGAGCCAGCGTGATAGATATTCAGCAATTGTTGTCGGTTCTCCCCCATCGATATCCCATTCTCCTCGTCGATCGGATTCTTGAGATCAGTGAAGACAACAAGCGGTGCAGAGGACTCAAGAATGTTTCAATCAATGAACCGTTCTTCCAAGGCCATTATCCGGGAATTCCCATCATGCCTGGCGTGCTCATCATGGAGTCCATGGCCCAAGTTGGCGCGGCGCTCCTCATGACGACTCCCAAACTCGTTGGAAAGATTCCGCTCATCGGCGCAATCGAAAATGCCAAGTTCCGCAAAATTGTTCGCCCCGGAGACCAACTCATTCACGAAGTAGAGATACTTTGGGTGAAGGGAAACGTCGGAAAGATGAAGGGAGTCGCTACTGTCGATGGCGAAGCCGTTGCAGAAATGGAATTGCTTTTTAAGATGAGCGAAAGGGAAAGCTAGTTGGCTTCGATTCACCCGCTCGCATATGTTGATCCGAAGGCGGAGCTTGCCGCCGACGTCGTCGTAGGTCCTTTTTCGTACGTCGAAGCTGGCGCTGTGATCGGAGCCGGAACCGTGATCGATTCGCACGCCACCATCAAACACTCGACCACCCTCGGCGAACACAACTACGTCGGCCAAGGCAGCGTCATCGGTGGTGATCCCCAAGATCGCAAATATAACGGCGAGCCGACCTTCCTGAAGATCGGTGATCGCAATGTCTTCCGCGAGTACGTCACGCTTCACCGCGCGACGGGTGAGGGCAAGTCAACAATTATCGGCAATGACTGTTTCATCATGGCCTATTGCCACATTGGCCACAACTGCCACGTTTACGATAAAGTCACCATCGCAAACTCGGTTGGCGTCGCCGGACACGTGACGATCGAAGACTTGGTCAACATTGGCGGCATGTCGGGAATTCACCAATTCTGCCGAATCGGCAAGGTTGCCATGGTCGGAGGATTTACCAAAATCACCCGAGACGTCCCTCCCTTCTGCCTCGTTGACGGATCGGAAGAGGAAGTACGCGACATCAACGCGGTCGGCCTCCGGCGGCTCGGTGTCACCCAGGACGAGCGATTAGCCCTCCACAAGGCATGCAAGCTGCTGTTTAAGTCGAAAATCGGGCTCAGCAATGCACTTGAGATCGTCCGTGAAGAAGTGATGCAGACCGAGGAAGTGAAATACCTCGTCGCCTTTGAAGAACGAAGATTCAGCGGCCGCAATGGTCGCGGCGATCAACGCTGATGCGAGTTCTCTTTTGCGCGGGTGAGGCTTCCGGCGATCTTTATGCCGCCTCCCTTGCGCGGGAGTTGTTGCGTCTTGATTCAACGCTTCAAATTGGCGGAATCGGAGGACCTCGCTTCGAACAGGCGGCCAACGAACCTCTCATCGCCAATTCGTCGAAATGGGGAGCCATTTCGTTTGTCCAGTCGTTCCGTGAGGGCTGGGGCATTCTGCGGCATTATCTCAATTTCAAAGAAGCACTGAAGACTCAAAAGCCAGGCGTGTTCGTCCCGATCGATTTTGGGTTTATGAACCTCAAACTGTGTCGATTTGCGCGCGAGGCCGGTTGGAAGGTGGTCTATTTCAGCCCCCCGGGATCCTGGCGACGCGACCGACAAGGTGAGGATATTCCTAAGCTCGCCGACGTCGTCGTAACACCCTTCTCGTGGAGCGCTGAAATCTTGCAGAAAATGGGGTCTGACGCCCACTTCTTTGGTCACCCGCTCAAACAGATTCACAAGGAGCTTATTGAGACAGATTTCGACCGCGAGGGTCTTGCCGTGCTACCTGGCTCGCGCCGGAGCGAACTCGAACAGTTGATCCCTTTCTTAAACGAAGCTTTACCGAATTATCCTGGTAAGGCCCAACTTCCGGTTCCCAAGTCCTTCGTGCCCTACGTCCAAGAACGGTGGAATCGAAAAGGCGATGCAGTCATCAACGGTGCGGAGACGGGGGCCGTTATGCGGGTGCTGCGCACCTCAGAGGTTGGGATTATTTGCAGTGGGACGGCGACTCTCGAAGCCGCTCTCGCCCAGATTCCCATGGTCGTTATTTACAAAGTTTCTCAATTAGTCTTGATCGAATCGAAAATCATTGGCTTTAAGCGACCGCAGTTCTATAGCCAACCCAACATCCTTTTGCAACGCCAAGTCGTTCCCGAATTGATTCAGGAAACCCTTTCCGTCGATTCGCTCCTGCGTACACTCGAAGAAATTCAGAAGCCAGAGGTCGCCGCTCGGCAACGCGAGGGATTTGAGGAGATCAGCGAGCTTCTCGGCGGCGACGACTGTATCACCCGCACCGCCGAAATCATTCTAGAGCAAGGCTCACGAGCTCGCTGACGATTCGACCTCGGGCATCGTAAACGCCAGCGGAATCGCGATCACATACAAGAAGCCGGCGTAGAGAATCGCCAGCCTCGCGTCATGCAGCAGCCCGGTTCCGAAGATCATGCCTGCCGTAATCAATCGCCCCATGTTGTAACAGAAGCCCGCACCCGTTGTGCGAACCAGGGTCGGAAAGAGCGGAGGAAAGTACAAAGGAAAGATCCCGAAGATGCCCAACGCAGTAAAGCCGAGAACGGATATCCAGATTTGAGTTTCGCCGAATGAGCGCGGAGAAGAGAAACCGGCCATAAACGCGATGAACGAAATGATCAACAATACGATCAATCCCTTTCGATATCCCAGCCATTTCGCAATCGCGGCAGCAAAGTAGTTTCCAAAGATATTGACGATCGTGTAGGTCGTCGTGACTCCCGCAACCAATTCACCGAGTTTTGCCGGGCTTAAACCCGCATTATCTGGGTGGGTTCGAACGAGTTGAGAAGTGAAATAGATAAAGGTCCAAGCTCCGCAGAGGTTGATCGCCGACATCAGCAACACTTTGATCGTCGTCGGAAAAATCGCCGGCTTGAATAGCTCGGACACGGGCGGAGCTTTGACTTGCATGGCGGCACTGGACCACTCTTCGGGTTCGGGTACCGCCTTGCGAATCCAAATCGTCGCAAATGCCGGAATTACGCCAACGAGAAAAATCCACTTCGGCGGGTACGCGCTCAAGTATTTCAGCGAGAAGGATGCAATCAGCATCCCCACCATATAGCCACTTTGCAGCGTCGCGCTCGCCCAGTGATGGTATTTCTTGGGCAATGTTTCTGTCACGAGCGCCGAACCGGCCGCCCATTCGCCGCCAATACCGAGCGCGGCGATGAATCGGAAGATGAGCAAGTGCCACCATTCGCCCGAGAAAAACGACAGGCCAGTAAAGCAAGCGTACGTCAAAATCGTGAGATTGAGGGTCTTAGTGCGCCCAATTCGATCCCCTATTCGACCAAAAACCGCTCCGCCGATCGCCCAACCGATAAAGAAGACCGCTTGAATAAGTGCTGCTTTCGAGAGGGTTTCTGGGTCACGAGGCCCTTTATGAAGGAGTTCGCCAACAAACGGCAACGCGACTAATGTGTAGAGAAGTCCATCCAGTCCGTCGAATGCCCAGCCGAGCCACGCCGCCGCAAACGCTAGCCCCTGCTTCTTGTTGATCCCCTTTGATTCAACCACCGCTTCCATTGCTTGCCGTGATTATATCGGTTTCTTGGCTATTCTGCGGCGTTTGGCAAAATCCCAACCTCGCGATAGCGAGCGGCCATGATCGGACGGATGAGTGGCAATCGAGTACTGAACCAGATTGCTCCGAGGATACAACACGTGCCCGTGGCAACCACAGTCCATTGGGCACCAATCCAGTGGGCCGCCGTGCCGGCAATCAAACTGCCTATCGGCGCTGAACCAAAGAAGCCCATGGTGTAGTAACTCATCACCCGAGCCCGCTTATCTTCAGGCACCAAGGATTGAATGACCGTGTTTGTGGCTGCGGTGCTCTGCATGAGACCAAAGCCAACAAAAACCAAAAGAATCCACGAAACCCAAAAGACGTTCGAAAGACCAAACAGAATCAATCCGGCACCCAAGACCGCCGAGGCGATTTGCAGCATTCTCGTCAAGCCAACCACCGATTTTCGCAAGGTTAGCGAGAGCGCAGAGATCAGAGCTCCCACGCCAGTGGCGGCCATCAGCCAACCCAGCGTCGTCGCATTGCCATGAAAGACTTGACTCGCAAAGACCGGCATCAGCACCGCGTAGGGGAAGCCCATGAAACTCACCAAACAGAAGAGTGTCAGGAGCGTTCGCACTGGCGTAAAGGTTCGAACGTAGTTCCAACCTTCACGCATTTGAACCAATATCGTATTCGTCTTGCCCAGCGTTTCGATCTGAGGAACCCGCATCATCACCAACGACGCGATGACCGCGATGTAGCTCACACCATCGATAAAGAAGCACCACCCTTCTCCAACGGCCCCAACCACCAATCCGGCGATGGCCGGCCCCACGAGCCTGGCTCCGTTGACCATCGACGAGTTGATTGCAATCGCATTTCCGAGGTCCTTTTTGTCCTCAAGCATATGGACTAAAAACGATTGGCGGCCCGGCATATCGAACGCGTTAATGAACCCTTGGAAGGCTGAAAGGGCTATGACCTCCCATAAGGTGATGACATTCGTAAGGGCAAGAACCGCAAGCGCCAGTGATTGGACCGCCGCCAATGCTTGAGTCCAAATCAGCATTTTTCGGCGCTCCATTCGCTCGACGATGACTCCGGCAAATGGGCCCAGGAGAAAAGCCACGATTTGGCCGGAAAAGCTGACAACGCCGAGCAGGAGCGCCGAATGAGTTAAGCGGTATACAAGCCAAGTGGTCGCCAGGCGAGTCATCCACGTCCCGATGACCGAGATGCTTTGACCAAAGAAATAAAGCTTAAAGTTGCGATGGCTCAGGGCTCGCCATGCGTACGAAAAGGAATCGGTTTGGAGGCGAATCATCTTGCCCCCAATCGCTTGATGATCGCCGTCGCTTCGAATAGAACTTCCCTTTCGGGTTCCGAAAGGTCGGCCACGGCTTCCATCAGCCACGTCCTTCGAGCTCGGTGCATGTGCTCATAGACCTTCATTCCCTGTTCGGTCAACAATATATTCGTTTGTCGACCGTCGGTAGGGTGGGCGGCTCTGCCAACCAAACCTGACTCTTCGAGATTGGTCACGGTCGCACCCATCGATTGAGGCTTCATTCCCTCGGCTCGCGCAAGATCAGAAATCGTCATTGGACCCTGGCGGGCCAAGCGTCCCATAACGGCGCGTTGGGTGATCGAAAGCTCGTGAGAACTCGAGGCCCGTCGCATTCTTCGGACGAGCACACCCAATCCGGAGGCGAGATCATCCACCGCATCGTTCAGCTTCTCTTCGTTCACCATATTCTTAAAGACGGAGATATGAAGTTAAACTGAACAGTTTTACTTCATATCTAACACAATTCTGCTGCCGCTAAACAAAAAAGCAGGCGGCGAACCAGGGGGATTGGTCGCCGCCTAAATGCATTTAGGGACTGTTATCTTGTGCGTTGGGGGAAAACGAAGGGTAGATGACTGAAAAAATGGCGGCTGACTATCAAGCAACCAGCCGCCAACGTATCTTCCTTAGACTAGCAATGAGAACATCGGTTTTTGCGGACAATACAAGAAAGAAGTTTGGAAGTCATAGAGCCGGGATGTTTCAATTGAAATAATCCAGAAATTATTTTTATTGCTATGCATTCATTTTGGTCCAAACAGACCAAAATGAATGCCCGCCAGACCATTTCTTAACCGGTCAAACGATTGATTTCTGCGGCAACTAGCGTTCAATTTGAGTTCAAGTTTTGGACGGTCCCAACTCTCAACGGGTGGGTGGCTTAAAATCCGCAGGATTGACGTCGGGGTTGTCTTTTTGATTCTTGTACAACATCCAGCCGGTTTTTCCTTCGCGAGTCCATTCGTCGCCGATCATCTTCTTGTGTTCTGGATCCAAAAAGATGCTGACCACCGACGATTCCTTTTGCGACACCATTGTTGCGGTCAAAACCACTTCCACGACTTTTTCGTCGTGCCAGGTCTTTCGCGATCCCCAAGCCATCGTTACCTCGATGCCAGACGGTGGCTTTGAGAAGAAGGATTTGGTCGGCGAATCGAGCAGCCAGGTCATGATGAGGCCACCGCTTACTTCATAGCCGGGCATGATATTCGCGTCTTTATTGAGGGCCCGAGTTCCCTCCAGGCGACCGACAGTCGTGACGGTCGTGCCATCGCAGTAATAATCAGGTGAAACATTTTCGGGCCGCTTGCCCGAATAAAGCTCGGTCGAGACCAGCTTGAATCCTTTCCCTTTTTTGAAAGCAAGCTGCTGGCGGTATTTGCCCGAGAAAAGACCTGAACTGTTGTCATTATCAATATCGACCGAAAGTGAATCGAGTTTCGAGTAATGCTCCATCGTCGTGAGGAATACGTCTTTCGCCGAATCCTCATGAGTCAAAGCGAGACAAACCGAACACAAAGTCGCAGCAAGAATAGGCATTATTGCTAGCTAACGAATTTACAGACCGAGACGTTGCGGCTTTTTGCTTTGAATATGTTCGTTGGGATGGATGACTTTCAACATCACTCCTTCGACACGGTCGACGTATTCTTTGCCAACTTCTTGGCCGTCAGAATGGGACACCAAAGGAATGCGCCAAAAATCAGCGCCCGAAACCTGCGCCAGCTCTTCTCCCTGCTCAATGGGAATCAGTTGATCGCCGGCGGCATGCATGACCAAGGCGGGCTTGCGATGATCCCATTTCGTCGCCGTCTCGACGGGATTGATGTCGCTCGGATTTAGGTGAAGGCGCGCGGAGGCAATCCACAACACTGGACGAAACAAGATATCGCCGAAGGGCAACGCCCGGTTAAACCAGATGTGTGTGATCGGCTCAAGATGTCCGTAGGCCGATTCGGTGGCTACGCCATCGACACGGGGATGATCGGACGCAATCCACGTTCCCGCCCCACCCATCGAGCAACCCACCAAAACAATATGATCTGCCTTCACAGCGTCGATGGTTTGGCGGATCAGCTTGGCCTCACTCACGCCAAATCCGACGGTTTTCTCGGGACTGCCATCGTGTCCGGGCATCGGCAACAACACGACGTCATAACCTCGCTTTTGAAGCTCCTCGGCAGTTTTGGCAAAGAAGGCGCGATTCGCCTTGATCCCATGCGAAAAGATGAAGAGATTTTTAGCCATGCCCTTCGGTACTGCAGGCGATGCCCACGCCGGAACCCCGGGTGCGGGTTCCCAGATCACGAACTGCTTCGGCAGAAAAGCCGGATGCCGCTTTGGCGAAACGATCTTGTCAGCTACATAGAAACAGAGGCCGATGTAGACCGCGAAGAAACCGAGAAGAAAATACGAAAGTCTACGAAGCCGACTTTTCCGCTGCATCCACCGCATTGATTAACAAACTTGTCACCGTCATCGGTCCCACGCCTCCGGGTACCGGGGTGATCGCTCCTGCTACTTCAACAGCGGATTCGAAATGAACGTCCCCAACATCGCCCTTTCTACCTTCGACTTTGTTATAACCGGCATCAATGACAGTCGCTCCAGGTTTGATCCAGTCGCCTTTGATCATTTCGGCTCGCCCCACAGCGGCAACCAAAATATCTGCCTCACGGCATCGATCTGGCAAGTCGAGAGTCTTGGAGTGGGCGATCGTCACGGTTGCATTTCGTTCCAAGAGCATCAATGCCATCGGCTTCCCAAGGATATGGCTCCGACCGATAACCAAGGCCCGCTTACCCGTCACATCAATCTTATAATGGTCAAGAATCTTGGTGATGCCAAGCGGAGTCGCACATCGGAAGCCAGGCAACCCAGCGGTCAGTCGTCCAAGCGATTGGGGCGTAATGCCATCAACGTCTTTTTCCGAACCCAGGGCCAGCAATGCCGCATCCTCATCCAGGTGCTTTGGCAAAGGATGTTGAAGCAGTACACCGTGAACACGTGGATTTCCGTTCAGCCTATAAATCTGCTCAATTAACTCTTCTTGGGAGGTGGCATCGGAAACTTCAAAGTACTCGCCTTCAATTCCGGCGGCCGCGGCCCATTTACGCTTCATATTCACATAGGCCACCGAAGCGGGGTCTTGGGCGGCAACGATGACATCGAGGCGAGGCACAACACCCCTTGCGCGGAGTCGATCGACGCGTTCCTTCAGTTCGGCCCGCAACTCTTTTGATAATGCTAATCCATCAAGAATCATTGTTCGTCTCCTTTCACTTTCCAAACACCATAACGTTTGGCAATCTTTCCTTCTTCCGAATCTGCCTCGACGGTTTCTTCTTCGATGACTGGCGCTGGAGCATGGATGATCTTTTCGATTTCATCCACATCAGGGTCTTTCGGCGCTGTTTTCGGGTCGAATTTGGCTTTGTCCGTCTGATTCAAAAGGGTGTGTAGAACACCGTTAACGAACTTTCCGCTTTCGGAGGTCGAATACTTCTTGGCCATTTCGATGGCCTCGTTAAGCGTGACCGCGGGCGGAATGTAGGGCAACTCTTTCAGTTCGTGTAGCGCGAGTCTCAGAATGCTTCGGTCGATCAGGGCTAAGCGCGAGAAATCATAATCGGGAATCGCAGCCGAGATGGCACGATCCAGCGTGACCCGGTCCTTCCATGTCCCTTCGGCGAGCTTTCTGGCAAATCGCGAAATCAGGTCAAATGTCGCATCCGTTAATTTCAATCCCTTGATCAGATCATCGGACTGTTCTTCGTCTTCGAGCGAGTCGAGAGTCAGCAGCAACGCATCGTTGAGCGTGCCTTGCCCCAAGTCAGCCGTATACAATGCGCGCAGGGCGCACTCGCGAGCGATACGCCGCCAACCGAATGGGTTCAAATGACCCCTCCGTCTTTCATCTTCGCTTGAGGCTCGATGAAAACCACCTCCCCATGAGGGGAGGAGCTAAGTATGGCGGGTAAGCAAAAAACCACTCCCTTTATGGGGAAGGGTCCGCGCAAAAGGTAGCCACGAAGGCTCCCTTTTCGTGGATGGTGAGCAGACCGTAGGCGAACCGGAGGGGTAACAAAGGTCGTCCCAGTATTTAGCATCAACTACGTTGCCTCTCCGTCCAGGAACTTCGGCACGAATCCCGTATCAAATTCACCTTTAACCCACGACGGGGTGGCGCAGAGACGACGAAGAAACGGAATATTGGTTGCGATTCCTTCGACTTCAAATTCATGCAAGGCGGCCTGAAGTTTTTTCACGGCATCGGCTCGATCCTCACCCCACACAATCAACTTGGCGAGAAGCGGATCGTAGAACGGAGAGACCTTAAAACCGGCGTAGCAATGGCTTTCCATTCGAACGCCGCGCCCCATCGGCGTGCGCCAACCCGTAATCGTTCCCGTCGAAGGCGAGAAATCGTTGTCGGGATCTTGGGCGGTGACACGAACTTCGATCGAATGTCCTTTCAGTTCAACGTTCTTCTGCGAGATCGGCAGCTTCTCGCCACTCGTCGTTTTGAGCATCATATGAACCAGGTCATATCCTGTGATTTCTTCGGTGACCGGGTGCTCGACCTGAAGTCTTGTGTTCATCTCTAAGAAGTAAAAATTGAACTTATCGTCCACCAGAAATTCGACAGTTCCCGCGTTTTGATAACCAACGCTCTTGGCAACTCGCACGGCCGCCTCACCCATCTTCTTTCGGACTCGTTCGGGAAGCTGCGCATAAGGCGCCTCCTCGACAATCTTTTGATGACGCAGATTTTGAATGGAGCATTCGCGTTCGCCAAGGTAGACCATGTTGCCGTGGGCATCGCCAAACACTTGAATTTCGACGTGTCTCGGATTCTCGACGAATTTCTCAACCAACATCTCGCCCGAGCCAAACGACGCTTGAGCCTCCGCGGTAGCGATCTTCCATGCGTCGGACAGTTCATCCGGCGAATTGACACGGCGAATTCCTCGTCCACCGCCTCCGGCCACCGCTTTCAAAAGGACGGGATAGCCGATTTTCTCAGAGACCCTTAGCGCCTCAACATCCGTTGGGACCGGACCATCGGAACCCGGAACGACAGGGCACTTTGCCGCAATCGCGGCCTTCTTCGCGCTGGCCTTGTCGCCCATCGACTCGATCGCGCCGGTCGGAGGTCCAACAAATTTAACCCCTAGTGCCTCAAGCGCAACGGCAAAATTGGCTCGCTCGCTGAAGTAACCGTAACCTGGGTGGACCGCCTCGGCTCCGCTGATCTGCGTCGCCATCAGAACGTTGGCAAGATTCAGATAGGAATCGGTATTCGTTCCGGCTCCCACACAGATCGCCTCGTCAGCGAGTTTGACATGCAAGCTTTCGCGATCGGCTTCTGAATAGATCGCAACGCTTTTGACTCCGAGTTCGCGGCATGCCCGGATCACCCGGCAAGCGATTTCCCCGCGATTGGCAATTAAAACCTTTTTTAACATTAAAACTTTTCGTGACCTGGGTGGGGGCAGTGAATATTACCAGCTTCGTCGATGGTGTACGGCTCATGCCCGACAGGACATTTCGAGACGCTGGCCGCACCGGGAATCTCTGCTACCGATGTCGCCTTATAGTCATCGTCGCTCGCCTTTGCGGCTTGCAAAAGCTGGCGAGCTTGACCGAGATTGCTCCGGCAGACTTCATCGTTGGCCGAAGCTAACGCGTTTCCGAGAACCGTTTTGCCCCGACCGTCCGCCTTCATCACCGGCTTCGTGTCGCCCGTGCCCCGCATGAAGATGACGACACAAACCAAGATGATCGCAATCACGATCAAACTGGCGACGAGGGTTTGCCCACGCTGTCTCACTCAACCTCCACAACCACCAATGCTTGGCCGTACTCAACGGCCTCAGAATCTAAAACGTTTACTTCAGCGATACGCCCTTGAAATGTCGAAATGACGTCGTTAGAAATTCCCAATGCGACAACCGAACCAACCACATCACCCACGTTGATTTCTTCGCCAACCTTGCGGGGATTCCCCTGATCGCGAAAGATGCCAACGTTATGGCTTTTGATCGGCTTGAGCTTTGAAACCGGCTCCTCCGTCTTGGCGGCAACGGTCGGCTTCGCCGCGGGAGCGGTTTTCTTGGCTTTTTCGTCAAGCACGGCGTGAAACTTACTCTCGCCAAGCTCTAATTCGACTTCATCCATGCCCGTTTTCTTGGCAAGGTTGAGCGCATGGCGGACAAGTGCAAAGTCCAGCGGTGCCATGACAATAGTTTACCAACCTATAGACGGCCTGCCAACAGATTCCTTCTCAACCCGTTCGAACCCAAGAAATCTTGGTCCCCAAATTACCTGCCGTGCAAATTACTGGGTCCTAGTATTTTTACTTTGCCCACCCCGGCAACGATATGGCAGTACAGCCGTGGGGAATCTCGAAGAGGGTTCGAGAAAGCTGGGACATGTGGGACTTGAAGGATGTTGTTAAGAAAGCAAGCGATTTGCCGTCGATGCCGGACGTTGCGTTTGAAGTGATTCGGGTGGCCGACTTGGCCGACTCAAGTGCGGCGACTGTAGCCGCCACACTTTCGCAAGATCCGAGCCTTAGCGCTCGCGTCCTCCGACTCGCGAATTCGGCTTTCTACGGAATGTCTCGCGACGTTCACTCGATTCAAGAGGCAGTTGTTGTGCTGGGGATGCGCACCACGAAGAGTCTGTCGCTCGTCGCGGCAAGCTTCCCATGGCTTCAACTCGCACTCAAAGGCAAAGGACTGAGTCCAAAGCTTCTCTGGAATCATTGTCTAGCTTGTGCCTCGTTTAGCAAAGCGCTCGCGCTCAAAATGCGAGAAACCGATCCCGAGCAAGCGTTCTGCGTAGGCTTGCTGCACGATATCGGCACCGTCGCCCTCTATCTCACGTTGGAAGACGAATTCCAATCGATGATCTTTCAGGCCAATCAAGCTCCCCGTCCGTTCGACGAAGTCGAGCGTGACTACTTGGGCTTCGATCATGCCGAACTGGGAGCTGCACTCGCCGAGAGTTGGAATCTTCCCAAGCAATTTTGCAAATGCATTCACTATCATCACCGACCATCGCTCATGACCGAACCTGACACCTTGACCGACATTGTTCACGTTGCCGATTTTCTCGTTCGAGAACGTGGAATTTCCGAAGGTCTCAAGGGGACCTACTTTGTGCGCGACGAAGGCGCTTTCGAACGTCTGGGATTTGATCACGACGTCCTCGTCGAATGGCTCGACGAAACCTTGGACCGCCTGGGTGGCAGCGCCCTTGGACAGTTTGCGGAGGCCGCTTAAACGTGATTCGCGTCTTAGTCGTTGACGACTCGATTTTCATGCGTCGCGTGATCAGCGATGCCATCGCTAAAGAGCCCGACATGGAAGTGTGCGGCATCGCCACGAGTGGTGAAGAGGTCGTGGCCAAAGCGAAAGAGCTTCGCCCCGACGTTATTACGCTCGACATCGAAATGCCACGCAAGAACGGCTTGATGGCACTCAAAGAAGTCATGGCCGAGGTTCCAACTCCGGTCGTCATGTTCTCAACATTGACTTCTGTCGGAGCGGACGCAACCGTCGTCGCCCTTGAGGTTGGCGCCGTCGATTTTGCATGTAAACCCGAGGCGATCACAGGCGAAACGCTGACATGGGTCTTCGCGGAACTAATGCCTAAAATCCGGGCGGCGTCGAAGGCAAAATTCCGCCAGCCGCTGTCAAAAATTCAGCGACCTAGCCTTACCTTATCGTCCAGCCAGAAGACCCTGCTTATCGCAAGTTCGACTGGTGGGCCAAAGGCGCTAATGACATTGCTGGAATCCTTGCCAAAGTCGATGCCGGTACCGTGCCTTATCGTGCAGCATATGCCGGCTGGATTCACCAAGAGCTTGGCCGAGCGCCTCGACAAGATTGGGGCATTTCGGGTTCGCGAAGCCAAACAGGACGACCACCTCGAAGCTGGCCTTGCCTTGCTCGCTCCGGGCGGGCTGCACCTCGAATTGGCAAGCGCGACGCGAACCATCTTGCAGGATGGTCCGGACCGCAATGGAGTCAAGCCATGTGCCGACTTTACGTTTGAGACGGCAGCTAAATATTTAGGATCGCATTGCCTTGGCGTGATCTTGACCGGCATGGGCCGGGATGGAACCCAGGGCGCTCTCGCGCTCAAAAAGGCGGGAGCTACCGTCTTCGGAGAAAGCGAAAAATCATGTGTTGTTTATGGAATGCCAAAGTCGGCCAAAGAAGCGGGAGCGGTCGACGGCGAGTTTCCAATTGATCAAATGGGGGCCGCCATTACTGCGGCATTATCAGGAGGGAGTAGACGTGCAAGCGCCTAACGATATCCAATGGGCAACTTTCTACCGAAAGTTGAAAGAAAAAACTGGAATTGATTTTAATTTATATAAGCAGAACCAGCTTCAAAGGCAGATCCTTATGCTGGGCGATCAACGCCGCCTCAACGACTTTGACGCTCTGACACATCTCGTTTTGAATTCGAAAGAAGAACAAACGTGGTTTCTCGACAAGCTCGCCATTAACGTAACGGAAGTTTTCCGAAATCCGGAGCTTTGGCGCGATCTCGAGAAAATCATGAAGAACGAGCTTTTGGCCGACGGACGATCTGTGAAAGCTTGGAGCGCAGGATGTTCGACCGGTGCGGAAGGCTACAGCCTCGCCGCTATGCTCGACAAATTTGCGCCCGCTCGGGCTCATAAGGTGTTCTGCACTGACATTGACCAAACGGCGATGACTCAAGCGAAAAAGGGATTTTTGAATCGCCTCGAAGCGAGAATGATCCCGCAAGAGTTCGACAAGTACTTCGAAGTCACTTCCGAAGGAGCGCAAGTCGTGCCAAAACTCAAGCATTTTTTACACTTTCAAGCTCACAACTTGCTTGCCGACAATTATGGTGTTGGGTACGACCTCATCGTTTGTCGCAACGTGTTGATTTATTTTGTCGACGAGGCAAAAGAGCAGATCTATCGTAAGTTCTACAATGCGCTGCGGCCCGGGGGCTACCTCTTTTTGGGGAGCAGCGAGCGCATCTACAACACTCGGGATATTGGTTTCGAAAGTCCGAGACCCTATTTCTACAAAAAACCTAGCGAGGAAAAATTATGGCGAAACGCATCTTAATTACGGACGACGCACTTTTCATGCGCGTCACATTGAAACGCATCCTTTCGGATGCTGGCTATGAAGTTGTCGGTGAGGCGGCAAATGGAGTCGAATCGGTGGCCCTTTATGGCGATTTGAAGCCGGACCTAGTCACGATGGACATCACCATGCCCGAAATGGACGGAATCGAAGCGCTGAAGGCGATTCGAGGCTCTGACCCGAACGCTACCGTTGTGATGTGTTCGGCCATGGGACAGCAGAACTTGATGGTGGAAGCGCTTCAGGCAGGAGCGAAGGAATTCATCACGAAACCATTCCAAGCGGACAAGGTGCTTGAGGTGATTCGTCGTCACGCAGCTTAAAAATTGCATTCGATTTTAGTTAAGAGAGAATAAGTAAATGAAAGCAGAATTTATTGCTCCATTCGCCGAAGCCGCGACTTCGGTAGCGGAGATGATCATGGGCACACCGCCGCAGCGGGGAGAATTGTCCGCCAAGCAGGTGCTCTTTACCGCCCTTCCCGTCAACATCCTCTGCGGTGTCAATGGCGATCTCGAGGGATTGGTCATGTACAGCATGTCGAAAGATACGGCGATGAAGATTGCCGAATTGATGTTGGGTTCAACCCCACGCGTCTTTGATCAAATGGTTGCCTCGGCGATTTCCGAGCTAGGCAACATGATCACGGGTAACAGTTCGTCCATCTTTTCGACGAAAGGAATCGTGTGCAACATCACCCCTCCGACTCTGGTTCGAGGCAACAGCATCCGCATTTCGACGTTCAACGTTCCCACGCTCGTTATTCCGTTCCACTTCGAGGGAGTCGGTTCGATCGAGGTCAACGTCAGCTTGAGAGAAACGAAGATCGCTCTAGCTGCCTAGGCGAGTAGATGAATCTCGGACAAAGAACCTACGCCTGCAACCCCTTGTGGTTGTGGGCGTATTCTTATGACAAATATGAGCGAAAAGAAACATCTGACGGGGATTACCGCCGACGCTTTTGTAAGCGATTCGGACAAGTGGGCGCTGGATAAACTTCAGAAGCTGCCGCTCGTCCCTCAGCTTGTCGCCAAGTTTTATGAGGTTGGTATCGACCGCTGGCTTTACTGCTACAACATGAGCAGTTCGATCCGGTGCGGACCAAACCAATATCCGACGCTCTATAACATCATGCGCGAGTCATGCAAAGTGCTCGACATGCCTGAACCGGAGCTGTACGTTTCCAATAATCCGTTTACCAACGCCTTCGCGGGTGGTGTCGAACGACCCTATATCACCCTAAGATCTTCGATGATCGATACCATGAGCGACGATGAGTTGTACTTCATCATGGGTCACGAGCTCGGGCACATCAAGTCCAAGCACGTTCTCTATTTCACTGTCGGATCGCTGCTCTTTCCTTTGCTCGATCTTCTGGGTCGTCGCACGATGGGTGCCTCGGATGTTGCCACCTACGCGTTGGTGCTTGCTTTCTATGAATGGTCGCGCCAAGCCGAATTTTCGTCCGATCGCGCCGGACTCTTGGTCGCGCAAGACCCGGCGGTCGCTTCGCGTTCATTGATCCGATTGGCGGCTGGGCCGTCGAGGTTGGCTCATGAATTAAACGAAGAAGCCTTTATGGAGCAGGCCCGAACCTACCAAGATGCGGATACGCTCGACAAGCTCGGCAAGTTCGTCTTGTTTGCGACGATGGGCAAAACCCTGACCCACCCGATGCCGGTTCACCGCACCCAAGAACTGGAGCGCTGGATTCAAACCGGCGCGTATGAACGCATCATCCACGGCGACTATACGCGAGTCGCTTCTTGATAACGCCCGGCCGGATCGTACTTCTCAACGGAGTGCCTCGATCCGGCAAATCGAGCATCGTCAAAGTCATCTTACAGACCTTTCCTGGCAGGTGGATCAACCTTGGGGTGGACCGGATGGCAAGCGAAATTTCCCCTGAATTTCGACCTGGCATTGGGCTCCGCCCTGGTGGGGAGCGCCCCGACCTCGAACCGACCGTGCATGAACTCTACTCCGAGCTTCACCAGTCAATCGCGGAAGCCTCTCGCCAAGGCATTCATGTGGCGACCGATATTGGTTATCACTCAAGCTATGCGTCTCCCTTTGATCCCTATCAAGAGGGGCAAGAAGTCTTGGCTGGTCTTCCGGTTCTATTTGTCGGCGTTCGTTGTCCGATCGAAACGATCATGCTTCGCCGCAACGCTGGCGGCGAGGGTTACGCAAAAGGCACGGTCGACGAGCCCATTCCGGTGCCCGTCCAGCGCTGGCAGGACTCCGTTCACAAGGACCGAGTTTACGATCTTGAGGTTGATACTTCGGTAATGAGCCCTGAAGATTGTGCTCATCTGATCGCAGAGCGATTGCTAAAGGATAATAGTCTTTTGTGAACCCCGAAGAACTGCCTGAATGTGAAGGAGACCTCGACCTCATCGTCGCTGTCGGAGATCATGGCGAGCGATTCTTCGGTCCGGTTGACATCGTCTACGACGAAATCCGCTCATCGTTCGTTCATGTGGATATCTATCGTTTTCGATCAGATCCCATTACAAATCTCGTCACCTTTGTGACATCTGGAATGGCTCAAAAGCCGATGATTGTGCCGAAGAATGTCCAGGAGCCTGAGCGCTATCGCTATGCCGAATTGGTTCTCCAGATGCCCGCCTCTTTGGTCGAAAAGTTCGGAAACCATTTGGCCTGGCCAATTCAAACCCTCAATCGCCTTGCACGGATGCCTCATAAAGATGAGACTTGGTTATGGTCTGGGCATACCATTGGCGCCGAGGAACCTCAGCCTTTCCCAGACACCAATCTCTCCATTGCGGTCATTTGGCCAGGAATGCTGCTTCCTCAGGAATTCCGAATCTTACAAATGGAAGATGGGCGCACCATCGAATTCTTAACCCTAGGATTTCTGGATCGTGACGAGCGCAACTTTTCTCGAGAAAACTACCAAGCAGGTCTCTACGAAGAGATCTTGCGGCGACACCGCAATCCTGAAGAATTCCTTACTTTTGACCCTGATCGCCCAAGTCTCTTTGCTTCCAAAAGACCTTGGTGGAAACCTAAGCCAAAGGGTTAACTCGCTAAGATCGCCTCTCTAATTAGTCGAAGCGCCGTTTGCTCGGCTCGTTTTCGGATGTCTTCCCGAATACCCCTAAATTTGCACTCCTCAACGTGCGTCCCATCTGGTCCGGCGATGCCGATATACACGAGGCCTCGAGGCTGGCCACCCACGTCCGAAGTCAATCCGGCGTTGCCCGTAATCGAGACCGCGTAGGTCGTATCCAATTGCTCCCGAATAGACTCCGCCATGAACTTCGCAACTTCTGGTGAGACAGGATTTGATAGATCCTGCTCCGTTTCGAGAAGAACTTTCTTGGCTGGAATTGTATAAGTTACGACGCCGCCCTTGAATACTTGACTACTGCCCTCGATAGAGGTCAAACGAGCCGCGAGACCACCACCCGTCATCGACTCGGCCGTTGAGATTGTTTCCTTTCGCTCTTTGAGTAAGTCGTTGACCGCCATTTCAAGCGTCGTCAAATTCGTTCCGTAAACCGCGTCGCCTAAGATATCGCGTACGGCTTTTTCGGCGGGATCAATCAAAGCCTCCGCTTCGGTGATGGAGCGCGCTCGGGCCGTCACGCGAAGGTGGACCTCCATCGGTTGAGCGTAGGGTGCGATCGTTGGGTTTTCTGACACCATCAGATGCTTGATCTTTTCTTCCGCCATGCTTTCGCCAACTCCAATCACACGAAGCACCCGCGAGTGGATCACTTCGCCGCCGCCCAATCTCTCCAACATGGGCTTCACTTGGTCGTATGCCATTGGGTCAAATTCGCCACGCGGTCCGGGGAGGGCAAAAACCGTCTTCCCGTTTTTGCGACACACCAATCCTGGCGCGGTTCCGTTCGGGTTATCGATGATCTCGGCGCAAGTTGGCTTTTGGGCCTGACGTCCGTTGGATTCCACCCAATCCACACCCCGCTGGGCGAAGAATTGTTTAAGTTTTTCTTCAATTTCTGGAACAATCTCTAACGTGTCATCCAGTGCGATCGCAATCGCATCGCGGGTTAAATCGTCTGCCGTTGGCCCCAACCCACCAATCGTCACAACGACATCCGCACGACTCAAGGCCAATTTGAGGGTGCCCACAACCCGATCTAGATTGTCGCCAACTGTCGCCCGGTATCGGCAGGTAATGCCGCATTCGGCCAAAATCCGCGCCATTGTCGCGGCGTGGGTATCTAATATCTGACCAAGGAGGAGTTCGGTCCCAACTGACACGATCTCGGCATTCATAGACTCATATTACTTGCCGTTAGACTCACAGAGGGTTAAGAACTGAGCCTCAGAACTGCTATTATTACTTGGATGGCTCTACAATCGAATATTTCTACAGACATGGTCGTTGTGGAGCCAGGCGCGACCGCCCCGTTGACGATTGAGGTCGAAAACGTGGGCACGGTCGAAGACCAAGTTGAAGTCGGCATCGAAGGCATTGATGGCGAATGGATTGCTATTCCGGTTCCCGTCGTCACGCTCGCTCCCGGCGAAAAACAGGCCGTTAAAATCTTTTTCAAGCCACCTCGCGCCAGCGAAAGCACGGCCGGAAACTTCCCTTTCATCGCCCGAGTTCGGTCGCTCAACGACGGCGACGTGCGCTCTGCCCAGGGTGTGCTGACGATCAAACCGTATCACAGCCTCACGGTTGAAGTCAGCCCCAAAAAGGGATTCGTTACTCCCACGAAGCGACAAAACATCTTCACCGTATCGCTGATGAACATGGGCAATTCGGAGCACATGATCCAACTCACAGCGGACGATCCTGAGGAGGTTTGCGCTTACGAATTTGACGAAGAGCAAGTCATCCTCGCTCCCGGCCAACAAAAGGATGTTGATTTTCTCGTCAATCCGAAAAAGGGTTCGCCATTTGGTTCGACTCGCCTCATTGGTTTTGCCGTGACCGGCCGTAGCCTCACCGTGCCGAGCGTCGTCGCCTCATCACAGGCTCAACTCGAAATTCGGCCACTTCTCACGCCGCTGAGTACGGCTGTCGCCTTCATCATCGCTCTCGTACTCGCCACGCTTTGGTTTACTCAGCCCAAGAAGCCCGTCGTTCACCTCGATCTGCTCGGAGCAGGCAAGAAGGTCTATATGGGCAGCACGGTGACCGTTCATTGGTCGTCCGATTATGCCAACTCGGTGAAGTTAGTTGCCGGAGGCGAAATTTTCAAAGATAATCTTCCGCCAGAAGGGCAAGAAGATATCCCCGCCCCCCTCGAAGGAACGCTTAAAATTCAAGCCATCGCCTATCGTGATAATCGCCAGAGCGACCCGGCAAACCTCAATATCGATGTCGAAAAGCCGCCGGTTTTTCCTGACCCGATCATTGTCAAGTTCGAACCGTCAAAGAAAATTCTGAACAAGGGCGAAAAATTCACCATCAACTACCAATTTAAGGATGTCACGCGGGCTTCGCTTTCGCCTCAGAACACGGATTTGAACCTCAATTTCAACTCGATCACTGCCGAACCAACCGAGTTGGGTGACAATACCTTTGAAGTCGCTGCGTATAACGCCGCCGGCAAAGTCGTCAAGAAATCCTTTAAGGTCACCGTCATCGACGCCTGTTTGGCAAAGATTTCGAAATTTGTCAGCGAACCCACCGAAGTCGATTCACCGGATGGTAAGGTCACCCTCTCGTGGCAGGTTATCAACTCGGTCCGGGTCGAAATTAGCTATGCCGATGTAAAAGGCTTTGCTCTCGAACCCGTAGGATCACGGGAAATCCAGATCGCGGGAGACACGACGTTTACGCTGACGGCTTACGATACGAACGGAAAATCGACCAAGCAAACGATCACGGTCAAGATCAAACAGCCGGACGGTCCACCGGATACGAACACCCCTCCCACCGATTCTTCTACAACCGGAACGGGCGCGGGAGACGGCTCGAAAGGTACAACAACTGGGTGACCTCCAACCCACGCGCACTTCTCTCCGTTACCGACAAAACTGGCGTCGTCGAGTTCGCCACCGAGCTTTCGAAGCGCGGATTTGAACTCATTTCAACGGGCGGGACGGCCAAAGCTCTGCGCGATTCAGGTCTCACGGTCAAGGATGTTAGCGAAGTCACCGGCTTTCCCGAGATGCTCGACGGACGTGTCAAAACCCTGCATCCTCTGATTCACGGCGGCATTCTTGGCATTCCCCACAATCCCGCCCACGCCGAGGCGATGACTCAGGCCGGAATCCAACCGATCTCCATCGTCGTCGTCAACCTTTACCGCTTCGAAGAGACCGTCTCAAAGCCGCATTCCCTGGAGGACGCCATCGAGTCGATCGACATTGGTGGACCTGCGATGATTCGCGCCGCAGCGAAGAATCACGACTCGGTCATGATCGTCGTCGATCCGGGTGACTACCCTACGATTATTGAAGCCATCGATCAGGACTCGACGGAAAGCCTCAAGCCTAGGCTGGCGGCAAAGGCATTTCGTCACACGGCTTATTACGACTCGGCCATTTCAAATTATCTCACCCAAAAATTTGAGGGCGATCCACTTCAGGCGGAAACCATTTCCTTCGGCTTTCGCCGCATTCAAGGCTTTCGCTACGGCGAAAACCCTCACCAAGAAGGGGCGCTCTATTCAAGCCCATTGAACGGAACCGGACTGCCACAGGCTCACCAACTGTGGGGCAAAGAACTGAGCTACAACAACATCACTGATGCAAACGGCGCCTGGGAACTCGTCGCCGACATGCCAGAAGGCGCATGCGCGATCATCAAGCATGCTAACCCGTGCGGTGCGGCCGTGTCGGGTTCCTTTGCCGACAGCTATCGACTTGCTCGCGAATCCGACCCCATTAGCGCTTTCGGAGGCATCGCCGCTTTCAATGGCATCGTCGACCTCGCCGCCGCCGAGGCCATGACCGAGAAAGGCAATTTTCTCGAAATCGTCATTGCCGAAGACTTCGAAGAAGCCGCCCTCGAAATCTTCCGAAATCGGGCTGGATGGGGTCAAGATGTTCGTCTTCTCAAGGCCACACTGCCCGCCAAGGCAGCCTATCTTGCGATAAAGGGTATTCGCGGCGGAGCCGTCATCCAACAATCGGATGAAGATCCGGGTCGGGATTGGGTCATCGCGACGGAACTCAAGCCGACCGAGGCCCAAATGAAGGCTCTGAGACTTCAATGGGCGATTGTCCAGCACGTGAAATCGAACGCCATCGTGGTCGGCAACGACAGCCGCTTGGTCGGGGTTGGTGCGGGGCAAATGAACCGCGTTCAATCCGTACGCCTTGCGATCGCCCAAGCCGGTGATCTCGTAAAAGGGGCAGTCCTCGCCAGCGACGCCTTTTTCCCATTCCCAGATTCGATTGAGACGGCCGCCGCCCACGGAATCGCAGCAATCGTGCAGCCGGGGGGAAGTAAGAAAGACGCCGATGTCATTGCAAAAGCGAACGAACTTGGCATCGCGATGTGCCTAACTGGAGTTCGTCATTTCAACCATTGAGGTAGGCAAAAGACGCGAAATAGTGTAACCTTATCGGTAAAGTTTGACATCTAGAAGTTAGGGAATCAAAAAAGCTATGGCTCAACCAGGTCCAAACCCACAAACCAATTTGATTTTTTCAATCGTGGCTCCGGTCGTCGCGCTCATCGCGATTGCCGTTCTTTACTTTACGCGCCCGACCCCGCAGGCCCAAGCAACGCCGACTCCTGTCAATGTTGCGGCAGCAAAGATTCCGGATGGTGGCGTTGTGCCAGCCAATGCACTGCCCAATTCGGGTAGCTCAACGAATAGCGCTGGCGGAAGTGGCGGTTTTGGTGGCGCACCGAGCGGCAAACCCAAGGGTGGCGTTGGAGCAATGACCATGGGCGGCGGCGGTGCTCCGAGTGGCCCTTCGAGCAGTGCCCCAACCCTCGGTTCATCGGCGGCAAACAGTGGCGCACCAGCCCCTGGCAAAAAGAATATGACCGGTTCGCTCTAACCAGTAGGTTAGAATTCCGTACAAATTACTAAACGGAAACGAATCTAAATCCAGTAAACTCCTCTTTCGTCAAGAGGAGTTTTTTATTTGCCACTTCCACCAATCCTCAACGTAGGATTTAACAACTACGTAATGACCGATAAGATCATTGCGATGGTGAGTAGTGAGTCTGCACCCATGCGAAGAGTGGTGCAGATGCTGAGAAAGGACGGCAAAATCGTTGATGCAACTCAAGGGCGGAAGACCCGGAGCATCATCTTTACCTCTGGCGACGGAGTCGTGCTCTCAGCGATATCGCAAGAGACGTTGGCAAAAAGGCTCACAGGAGGTGACAATTCGGTTGGAGAATCTGAGGAAGATGAGGAATAAATCCTCAAACGCATTTTCGAATCTGTTTACGAAAATGCATCGAGATATAGGGATCGACCTAGGAACGGCGAACACGCTGGTTTACGTCGCGGGTCGAGGCATCGTTCTGCGCGAACCGAGCGTTGTCGCAGTCAGCAAAGATGATGGAAAAGTCATCAACGTCGGATCGGAAGCCAAGCGAATGCTGGGTCGAACGCCGGCGAACATCGTCGCGGTCCGTCCCCTGAAAGACGGCGTCATTGCCGATTACGAACAAACTGAAGCCATGCTGCGCCACTTCATCGGCGCCGTCTCGGCAAAATCACTTTTCCGCAAGACTGTCGTCGTTGGAATCCCGAGCGGCGTCACCGAAGTCGAACGACGAGCCGTTCTTGAGGCCGCTCGAAAAGCTGGTGCCACTCACGCTTACGTGGTCGAAGAGCCGATGGCTGCCGCAATCGGCGCCGGACTGCCGGTTTCTGAACCCAGTGGCTCGATCATCGTCGATATCGGTGGTGGTACGACGGAAGTCGCCGTCATTTCGCTTGGCGGCATCGTGAGTTCGAAGTCGGTTCGAACTGCGGGCGACGAACTCGACGAATCGATCATTTCTTACGTCAAGCGTGCCTTTAACCTCGCGATTGGCGACCGCACAGCCGAGCAAGTCAAGATCGAAATCGGATCGGCCTATCCTCTTGAACAGGAAATGGATATGGTCATCAAAGGCCGAGACCTCATCTCGGGTCTTCCTCGCAGCGCAGTTATTACCAGCGAAGAGGTACGCACCGCGATCGCTGAACCAGTGAAAGAGATTGTCGAAGCGATCAAATTGACGCTTGAATCTTCCCCTCCCGAACTCGCTGGCGATGCGATGGAGCGAGGAATTTATTTGGCGGGTGGCGGAGCGTTGCTGCGCGGACTCGACAAACTTATTGCCAAGGAGACACTCATTCCCGTCCACATCGCAAATGACCCCCTAAGCTGTGTGGCGCTCGGAACCGGAATCATCGTGGAGGACATGAACACGAATCCGGTGATTCGAAAACTACTTGAGAGGTCTGCGCTGTCCTAAAGAATCAAGATTCCCCCCAGAGAAACGGCCTCTTGTGTCTCGGCCTCGTGGTTGCGGCATACGGCCTGTCCTTTTTTCAGAAAAGCGCCCGTAGTCACGGCCAAATCAATTTTATTGACCAGGGTATCCGCCTCGTTTGCAGTCCGATCGCCGCCGCCTCTTCGGGAATCGTTGGCGGCATTCAGGGCTTTTTCGTAGGAGCCTTTCAGGGAAATAAGCTTCAAGGCGAAAACCAGATGCTCAAGCGTCAGCTTGAGAACTTCAAGATGTACGGCGAGACAGTCTCACGGCTCGAAAAAGAAAACTCATCTCTTCGCACCGAAATGGGTCTCGATAAGACGTACCAACGCGAAAAGGTCGTCGGTCGCATCAGCGGCTATTTCCCAAACGAATTTCGAATTACGCTCGACATTGGCAAAAATAAAGGCGTGAGTGAGGGAATGCCGGCGGTTTGTGCCCAAGGATTGGTCGGCAAGGTGCAATCCGTGGGGCAGCGCGATTGCCAAGTTCTCCTTCTCACTTCTTCGGCCATGCAGCTTGGAGGCATTTCGACGAAATATAATCCTCCGCCCGCCGGACTCATTTACGGCGAAAATGCGTCAACGCTCGTCATGAAATTCCTCACCCCCGACGTGCCGGTCGCGAGTGGCGATATCGTCGTAACATCTGGATTTTCGACTCAGATCCCCCGCGGAATCGTCATTGGACGAGTGCTCTCGGCCGAGTCCATGCCCGAACTCGGCTCTTCGCGCGCTCGCATCTTACCTGCTGTCAATGTTGGCGACCTGAGCGAGGTGGTGATCCTCAAATGAATCCAGCTCGCCTCTATGGCGTTTCGGCCCTTTTCATCTGGATTTGTGGCGGACTTCAGCAGGGAGCGGCCTATAAATTGAGCGTCTTTGGCGCCCAACCCGATTACTTGCTCGTCCTTGCGTGCATCCTGGGAATGTTGAGCGACACCCGTTCGGCCCTCATCTTAGGCTTTGCCGCTGGCATTGTCGAAGGCGCCGTCGTCGGCACTAATATGTGGCAATTTGCGGTCACTCGAATGTTGGCCGCTTGGGTTGGTTCTTTCCTTGTCGAGAGTCGCTTTCAACGGAATTTTGGCACCGCGGCAATTGTGACAGTCGGCAGTACGATTATTTGTGGCCTACTCTACATGATTCTCGCGTTGCAGTCGAACATCGGCGCAGTCCTAAAGGCTACAATGATTACGGCTGTGTACAATGGTGTGCTCGCCTTGTTGGCTTACGTGCCACTTGAGCGCGCGACCGGTGCGAAAAGCCAGCAGTTATGAGCACGCACGTAGACGTCCTTGCGATGGCCCGCGAGCAATTAGCGGTTGCCGCACAATATCTCGAACTCGATGAGGGCCTTCATCAAGTTCTCGCTCGCCCAATGCGGCAGTTGATCGTCAACTTTCCAGTTGTCTTAGACAACGGCGAAGTCATGGTGTTCGAAGGCTACCGCGTTCAGCACAACTCCTCTCGAGGTCCGACCAAGGGCGGCATTCGATACCATCCCGATGTGGACGTCGAAGAAACCACCGCTCTCGCGATGTGGATGACTTGGAAATGCGCCGTCGCGAATATTCCTTACGGCGGAGCCAAGGGTTCGGTTAAAGTTGACACGAAACAATTTTCTCGCCGAGAAATCGAGAAACTCACGCGCCGTTATGTCACCGAGATCAACATGATCCTCGGTGAGCGCAGCGACATTCCGGCACCTGACATCGGTACGAACGCCCAAGTCATGGCTTGGATCATGGACACCTTCTCAATGCAGAAGGGTTACACGGTTCCTGGCGTCGTCACCGGCAAGCCGGTTGACCTGGGTGGTTCGTTGGGACGTGTCGAAGCCACCGGCCGCGGCGTGATCGTCGCCGCCGAGGAAGCCGCCAAATCACTTGGTATCGACTTCAACGGTGCGCGCGTCGTGGTTCAAGGTTTTGGTAACGTTGGTTCGACGGCAGCAAAGATCGCCGCCCAAAACGGTGCTACCGTCGTTGGAATCTCGGATGCTCTCGGTGGCATTTATAACCCGAAGGGCTTGCCTGTCGAAGAACTGATCAACCGTTATGCCGGTCGCGAAGGCGGCATTCGAGAATTCAAAGATGCCGAGCCAGTCACGAACGAGCAACTGCTCGAACTCGACTGCGACATCTTGATTCCCGCCGCGATCGCAGCTCAGATCACGGGCGAAAACGCACCAAGGATCAAGGCAAAACTGATCGTCGAAGGTGCAAACGGCCCCTGTACCCCCGATGCCGACCATATCCTTTCCGACCGAGGCATTCTCGTCGTTCCGGATATCTTGGCCAACGCGGGTGGCGTTATCGTCAGCTATTTTGAATGGGTTCAAGACCTCCAAAACTTCTTCTGGGAAGAAGATCAAGTCAACGACCGCCTCACGAAGATCATGCGGCACTCCTATGCGCATGTCGATTACACGATGAAACAGCACAAGACGGACATGCGAACCGCCGCGCTGATCATCGGTGTGAAACGCGTTGCCGATGCGACGATTCGACGCGGAATTTTCCCATAAAACACGCGTGAAATCCGCATTCAAAGTGGTGGAAGGATTTAAACCTTCTGCCACTTTTTTGTTATATTTGAACTTAAAAGTACCTTTTTCACAATAATAGATGACTTTAGACCACGCGTTTGTAGGGCAGGTCCTATCAACATAGCGGGCCTTTACCAAATCCAAACACCTCGCAAACGAAAACGGGTTACAATGCGTAGAGTAACTAAAGCAATTTATATTGCGGGAAACGAACATGAATAAAGGACTTATCATCTCCGGAGCTCTCGTCGGAATGTCGATGATCGCTACCGCGTTCGTCAACAGTGGCCTCGAAAAGGGCGAAATGGTCGTTCCATTTCACCCCAAGCACGTCGCTGGTGCCCTTAAGGGAACCGATACCTGCTTCCCTTGCACCTATCAAAATCGACCTCAGGTTCAAGCGTGGGTGACCAATGGCGACCAGAAGTCGGTCAAGGCTTTCGCCAAGGCGCTCGACACGGCTATGGGCAAGTATGAGAACAAGGATTTCAAAGCGATGGTCGTCATCCTGACCACGAAAGATGGCGGTAAGGCCATCGAAGAAAAGGCCCCTGAACTCAACAAGGAATTCAAGCACGTCTCGATCAGCTACCTAACGCCTGACAATCCCGCCGTAAAGAACTACAAGATCAACACCGGCGCGAAGAACACCGTCTTCGTGTACAAGAACTGGAAAGTCGCTGACAAGTTTGTCGATCTCGGCACCGACGAGAAGAGCCTCAAAGCTCTGAACGGTGCCATCGACGGCATCGTCAAGTAAGCTTCTTCAATCGAAAGAAAGCCTCAAGCGGGATGCTTGGGGCTTTTTTGTTACGTCGCCTTCTTCAAGGTTGCCCACATCAAGTCGTGATCTTTGGTCGTCACGACTGAGCTCATCACGCGAAAGCCCGCCGCCATCAGTTCCTCCATCAATTCCGCCGACTCCGCGTAATAATTCAGAGCCACGCCATTCTTTTGACTGGTCCGGGTTTCAGGATCATACGCCAGGACTTCCCAATCTTCCGGTTTCGGCTGATTGATGATCGTACTCACAAGGAAGTAGGCATTGGGTCGCAATATCCTCTTTGCTTCGTTGAGAAAATGGGCTCGATCCTTGCCATGAAAGAAATGAAGGCAATTCGCATCAAGCGCAACATCAAAGGACTCACTCTCGAAAGGCCACGCTTGGCGCAGATCGCCCTCGAGAAAGGTCGCCTCATAGTTCTGGGTAATTGCAAGCTCGTTCGCCCAACGAATTGCCGTTGGTGAGAAATCGACACCCGTAACCTCCCAACCCAGCCGAGCAAACGACAGGGCAATGTTGCCTCGTCCGCAGCCTAGTTCGAGGAGGTCGCCGCCATGAACTCCCACTGCCGCAAGTTGACGGTGATACATGTCGATGGCGAACTGACTGGTCTCTTCATCCGACCACCCGACTCGATCCGTACCGACGATCTGCGCATAGCGTTCTTCAAACAACCCCTGTTGAGCATCCATCGCGATTCCCTGGTGAAACTACTTATTCACATGGTACTACCGAACACTCTTCTGAGCACATCGTTCTGCCGATAAGATATAATAGAGGAGCCGCGAAGTGGACAGATGGCTGAGTGGACGAAAGCGCCCGCCTGCTAAGTGGGTAAGGGATAACATCTCTTCTCGGGTTCGAATCCCGATCTGTCCGCCAGAAACCTAATTGATTGTGATTAAAAAGTGGTTGACAATGGTAGCGGTGCTTAGCATCGTTGGATCAGCATCGGCACAGACGCTGAAGGATTATCTTGCACTCCGCAAGCAATACAGCGTGTCCAAATCTTCCCCTATCGAAGCCCTCGATGGTTTTGTCGGCGAGAAAGTCCTTGAACTCAAATGCGTGGTGAAAGGCTCTCTTGAGCTTGGCGATAAAGTCAGCATCTACGTCGAATATCCTGACAACCGCGGTGAACAGGTTATCGACGCTAAAGAGGTTCCCGAATGGCTAAAAGGCGGAAGCGTCGCTGCGCGACTGCTCGTGAAAGCAACTCGCACTCAAGACCTGGGCGTGGTTCAAGTCGACCTTATTGCCGCCGCTTCTGACTCCGATATTACGAATTACGAAAAGGCCAATGCTCCGAAAGCTGCTCCCGCGCAACCAAAGCGCACGACCACAACGGTCAAGCGAGGAACGACCTCTTCGCGAGGCGGCACGGTCAACCGGGGCGTAAAAGGCGATCCGAAAGTTATTGCGATTTACGCGCGATTCATTAAGAATCACAACAAGCGCCTCAGCGATGGCAAGGCTTACGAAATTGCGGACGCCGTCATTCGATGGAGCTTAACTTACGAAGTCGACGCTCGCCTCGTTGTTGCTGTCCTCATCACCGAAAGCGATTTCCGACCAGGTTGTATTTCCTCTGCCGGCGCAAAAGGCCTTGGTCAGTTGATGGACGAGAACTGCGAAGAATACGGCATTACCGACGTCTTCGACACGAACCAAAACCTCTACGGCACGGTTCGACAGCTTCGCGAACACCTTGATCGCTATAAAGGCAAAGACAATGATCCAGAGAAACTGGCTCTTGCGCTAGCCGCCTACAATGCCGGACCGGGCAATGTCAAGAAATACGGCGGAATCCCGCCTTACCGCGAAACGCAGGATTACATCAAGCGCGTCTTCACCCGCTACAAGCAGCTCTGCAGCGGCGACTAATTCACGCGTTCGGTGTTGGCTTGTCTTGATGCCATCGTTGGGTGCATGAGCTCCCAGCATCTCCTTCGCTGGCCGAGGGAGTCCGTGAGCGAAGGGAACGGGTGGGAGTGGATTCGCTAGGTGGCTCAAGACTCACAAGGGCTGGAAGCCCTCGCCCCCAGGGCCCTCCAAAATCTCCCTCGCTGGCCGAGGGAGTCCGTGACCGAAGGGAACGGGTGGGAGTGGACTGATAACTGCCCAAAAACTCACAAGGGCTAGAAGCCCTCGCCCCCAGGTGCCCTCCAAAATCTCCCTCGCTGGCCGAGGGAGTCCGTGAGCGAATAGCGAACGGGTGGGAGTGGACTGATAACTGCCCAAAAACTCACAAGGGCTGGAAGCCCTAGCCCCCAGGTGCCCTCCAAAATCTTCCTCGCTGGCCCAGGGAGTCCGTGAGCGAATAACGAACGGGTGGGAGTGGATTCGCTCACCACTTCCAGCCGTTGAATTCACACGAGCAAAACGGAAGCTAGTCCTGAACCTTGCGTTGAACGACCGTCTTATGGGTCGTCTTCGTCTGTTGACTGACCCACGCCAAAGCCGCTTCCCTTTCCTTGAAGTAAAAGCCTTTGTCGGTGACCGCCTTCACGGGATCTTTTGCATATTGAGCGGCAAAGACCGGATCGTGTTTAATCGTCTCTTTGATCAGCGAAGCTTGAAAGGCCTCAAGGTCGGCAAGCTGCTGGATGGCATTCGGATCACGAGCTAGCGATTTGGCGGCTTCACCATAAAGCCCCAATGCACGAAGCGCCATGCCGCGAAGGCCATAGTAACCTGGCTCAAAAGGATTCAATGCGATCAACTTTGTGGTTGTCTGAACCAACGCTTTGAAGTCTTCTTGCTTCCACAATAACCGAGCTTGAACCTCAAGCGCACCCAAATGATCATGAGTCTCAGCAAGGACGGTCTGGACTAACGCAGCCGCTTCTTCAAATTCGTTGCGCGAAAGATGCCGCTCCGCTTTGCTAACTAGCAAAGCAGTCTTTCTCCTTCGAGAGATTTCCGTCCTGGATGATGGATGCGCGGCTCTATGCATAAAATCCTAAGATAAATCATAGAATAGCAATCGAGGCCGCGAAAACAACCTGGTAAATATATGGATTAAGGCTCTTAGGCCGCCGCTGGAACCAAAAACTGGTTAAATTGCGGGCTCAAAGTCGCCACTTTGACTCTTAATTGAATCGGCAGCTTCGCCGTTCCGTCCGGCGTTCTCAGATCGGTCCCGAGCCCCTTAGCGGCCAAGTCATTGCCCCAATTGAGAGCTGCATCCTTATCGATCCCACCCATATAAACCATGATGAGGCCATCGGGATGCTTGCACATCAATGCGCCAGCGGGAACATGAGGTCGGATTCGCAAACTGAGGGTTCGCATTGCGTGAGCCATTGCTGGCTTGCCATACTTGCGCTCCATTTCCTTATATTGCAAAGGAATCAGCGTGACCATCGTGCCCTCGGTCTTGCCGACGGCTTCGATAAAGCGACGCGGAGAGAGCATGCCCTCATCGGTTGAAACCTGGTTCTCAGGTCGGGCAAAAAGTCTTGAAAGTTCAGCGGCAGCCGTACGCAAGGTCGCCATCTCAGTCGAGTCGATCCCTGCGATGCGTCCGCTGGCGGCAGTAATGAATCCGGCTGGGCCACCTTCACCTGGAATCGGAATCACAACATAGCTGCCGACCCGATTTCGAACGATCGCTTCACTCGGCAGAAGTGGGCTGGTGCGGGCATCCGAAATGTTGAGTTCTGGCGAACCCGAATTGAGCCATCCCACAAGACCACCACCATTTTCGAAAGTCATCGAACCCACAAGATTGAGTTCTCGGCCTTCGACGGCAAGCTGCATGGGCTCTTCTTCATCGATGGCATAGATCGCCAGGTGTTCAATTTGTAAAACTGATTGGAAATCGCGAGCGATTCGAGCGGCAACTTCCGATCGGCTTGCGGCTCCGTCAGCGTTCGCCACAACCGCATACAGCACCTCGACTTCAGTAAGCCGTCGCTTCATGCTTTCGCGGGCCTGCTCTTCGATCACCAAACTTGCGATCAGCGAAGAACAGTTCTGCAGAGACTCAAGCGCTTCGAAAAGCTGATCTTTGTCGCGAGCCGTAATCGTCATCACGCCAATGACCTTGCCTTCATGTTGCAAGACAACATTGCTGCTTGGCTTTTCTGGCTCGAAGGAATGCGACAATTCGTCGGCTTGCTCACGGACCAGAGCGATCGCTTGTTTCGCGCTAATGGGCATCGATTCGGTGAGCTGTTTCTCATTGACCTCGCCGGCAGCGCCACGAATAATGAATTGATCGCCAATATTCGAAACGGTATAGAGCAAAACGCTGCTTGCATGGGTTGCCTCGGCAATCTTTTCACACAAGAAGAAGAAGCCCGACTGATTGGCAACACCTCGCGCTTCGGCCAAAATCGCAGCCACGCGGTCCTTGCGACTCTTTCGATCCAGATCCCGATAGGCGTCCTTAAGCTGGCGATAATTTGCCCGCAGCTCTTCGTTATAGGATTCGACGATTCGAAACTGCTCGACATAAGCCGACGGTTCCTGGGCGACAACTTCGGTTGAGGTTTCTTGTGACTCCTCTTCCTGAATCATTTCGATTCGAGAAGAAGGTTTGACCAAGCATCCGATCACCAAGAACGTGCAGGCGTAACCCAGAACATTGGGGTTGGCAAGGTGCCATCCGTTGTTGGCCATGTGCGCAACCACGAAGCCTGCGCTCGCCACGGGAGACATCAAAAATGGATTCGAGTTGAATCGCGCGGCGGCGAGAATGATCGGAGCTAAAGCCAAGAAACCGAAGGTTTCGAGCGCTGGACTCTTGGTGACTGAAGCCAAAGCGAATTCAATCATGATCGCATCGGCACACGCAATGAGGGCGCTCATGGCTGGCAACCGCAAGTTCTTCCGGTCGAGAATGAAGGTAAAAATTCCCAACGCGGACTGAATCAGTGAGAGCTTCATGATCGGCATAAAGGGAGGCACACCGGCCGCCCCCGCCATAAAGACCATAATGCCCGCAAGAACTAATCGAACGGATAGCTCAATCATTACTATAGGTTTCGGCCCGCCCAGCAAAATTCTTAGGGAGATTTTCACCTTTTAAAGGAGTTCTTGAACTTAGTTAAACCGCCCAGGCTTGAATAGTTCACCAGCGAAAATCTAGTTGCCGAGGCATCGCATGTTGATGCTCACAGGGTCTTTCCGGTGGACTTGATTAAATACCCTGCCTTCCTAGGTGGGCTCCTCGCGAACGCGAGAAGCCCACCTAAACCTAGGCACTAATTGCCTTTGCTCTTCATCTCCGACGAGCTCGAGTAATCGTCGCCCAAGAAGTGTTGCGCGAAGTACTCCATCAATCTCTGCTGGAAATAGGGTTGCATCGGACCGTATCCGTGAGCCTGGCCCGGCATGATCATAAAGTCGAACCGTTTGTTCGCCTTGATCAGCGCATTCACCAGGCGAATCGTATTCGCGGGGTGAACGTTGTTATCCATGTCACCCGTGACCAGCAGAAGATTGCCGATCAGATTCGGAGCCAAGTCGACCGTCGTCGGAACCTTGATCTCAAATTTCACATTCTTCTGATCGTCTTCCTTCTTTTTGTCCTCTTTCTTATCGTCTTTCTTGTCGTCAGTTTTCTTGTCCTGGGTCTTCTGCTGACTTTGCTCGTACAACATCGCATCGAGCGGATCGCTCGTGACTTCTGAGACCCATGCATCCTCGGGAGCTTTTTTCGACGAGCCTGATCCATCGTCGAAAATCGACGTGGTCACCTTAAGGCCGTGGTGCTGTTCGCTCCAATTGCTGTTATAGATGTTGTTGTCGTGGTTGCCCGAACTCGAAACGCCAACCTTAAAGAACTCATTGTAAGGAGGAAGCATCATCGCCGCCGCCGTCATAAAGCCGCCACCAGAGTGGCCAAAGATTCCCACGCGATCGATGTCGATCCACGGATACTTGGCTGCAAGTTGCTCAACCCCCGCTTTCTTATCGGCCAAGCCGTAATCGCGCAGATTATAGTATCCGTAGCTGTGGTAGAAATTCGACCGCTGCGGACTGCCGCCTCGGTTTCCGATCTGAATCACGATGAATCCCAATTGTGCGAGCGTTTGTTGCGACGTCGCCGGGTTGAAGGTTTCGTTCACGGACTCCGTCTGCGGCCCCGGATAGATGTTCAGAATGATCGGATACTTCTTTTTCGGGTCGAAATCAAACGGCTTCCACATGTTGCCATAGATGTCGATCACACCGTCATCCGATTTCACTGCAAAGGTCTCCGGCATCTTCCAACCCATCGCCTGGAGGCGCGAAAGGTCCTGGGTTTCGAGATCCAAAACCTTCTTTCCTGACTCATCGAACACGGTATTCGAAGTCGCGAGATCGACGCGCGAATAAGTATCGATCGCAAATTTCTTGCTGAAACTAAGCGTCGGGGCATGATCCGCGTCGCCCGGGGTAATCATTCGGAAGTCGCTGCCGTCAAGCTTGACTCGGTAAACGTGATTGAAATAAGGGTTTTCGCCCTTTTCTCGCCCCACGCCGCTCACCCATGCGTAGCCTTTGTCGCCATCAACTTCGGTGAGGCGATCAGCCCGCCAAGGACCACTTGTGATCGCGTTCTTCAGCTTTCCGTCGTTTGAGTAAAGGTAGTAGTGTCCCCATCCCGTTCGCTCGGAGAACCAAATAAAATCGCCTCCCGGCTTGACGTAACGAATCGGTTGAATTTCAAGATAAGCATTCTCAACATTCTCAGTAAAGAGCACCTTGACTTGGTCGGAATTCACGTCGTAGTCGCAGACTTCGAGGTTGCGCTGCAACCGGTCGCGGCGAACGAATCGCAAGTGATCGGAATTGCCATTCCATTGCACATCCATCAGCAACTGATCCTTAAAGCGATCGGTCTTCAACTTTTTGAACTGGTGCGTCGAACGCGTGAAGACCCAAAGTTCCTGCTGAGGGACATTTGCTTCGCCCGGCATGGCATAGCGATAGGTCATCAAACTCGGGCGCGGATCATTGAGGTTGTTCACCAAATAGAGTTCCTTCACCTTTCGCGAGTCATATCGCGAAATGAAGAACCGCTTGGAATCCTCAGCCCAAGCGGCTCCGGGCCGCACTTTGTTTGAGTTTGGGCCGGTTGCCGTTGTCCCATCGTCTTGATTCCCGCCAAAACGACGGCCGCCAAATCCGTAGTCTTTCTCACCATCGAACGAAATCTGGAAAGCCTTGTCATCGGAATCCCCTTCCGATACATACAGGTTATCGTCCATAGCATAGACATAAATCTTTCCGTCCTTGGCTTTGTTCTTATAATCTCGCGCCTCTGGTTTTGGCGTCTCCGGACCTTTCTCGGATTTTTCGAGTAGCTCCTTGGATCGATCATAGACGTACCACTTGTTTTCGAGGCTGATGAAGAACTTGCCAGGCTCGGTCATCGTGACGGTGTCGAACGGCAGTTCCGCAGCTTCGTAAGGTTTATGGTGAAGCTCGGATAGCTGGGCGGCCAACTTCACGTGATCGAACAGCGGCTCCTTCAGCTTCTTGCCCGGATCAACAAACATGAATCGCTTGCCGCTCGCTTCACGCCAAACGTACCAAAAGGAGTCTGAGTCTTTCAGGAAATTTGGCGCAACCCTCGAACTATAGAGATAAGGCCTGAGAGCCGCCGGACTGAATTTGTCCGCTAGCTTCCAGTTTGCGTGGTTTTGAGCCACGCAGGCGCTGGCAAAACATCCAGCAAAGAATAAGGAAAAGAAACGTCCCACACCGGCGTTTTACCGAAACTTTTGTAGAAATTACGCCCTATCGGCTCACATTCGTAAGCGTTCAAGCGTTTTCTGGAACGTCTCATATTCGGCAAGGCCGTACATGGCAAAAGTTACCCACTCAAATGAATCGGCGTGGGGCAACACGGACTCCAACGCAATCGGAGCGGCAAGTTCCAATGGGTAGCCGTACACGCCGGTGGAGATCGAACAAAAGGCAATTGTCTTCGCTCCTAGGTCGATTCCCTTCTGCATGGAATTCGCGTAGCAACGCGCTAAAGAATCCGCTTCTCCTTGGTTGCCGCCTCGCCATATCGGTCCCGGCGTATGAATGACCCACCGATGGGGCAAGTCAAAGCCCGGGGTTACGACTACTTCTCCGACTTCACAACCTCTTGGCGCAACTCTTTGAAGTTCCCATAACATCCTTTGACCTGCGCGTTGATGGATCATTCCGTCAATACCACCACCGCCCCTCATAAGGGTGTTTGCGGCATTAACGATGACATCTGCCTTCGTTTCAAGCAAGGATGCCCGAACAACCTCAATGTTGGCGATGTCCATGACATCATTTTGTCCTAGCCCAATTGAGCTACTTCAAGATCCGATCAAGACCATCGATCGAAGTCACCATATAAAGCGCATAACCATCCCAACCCAGGATAGTCGGCGTCGCAAAGATTTTCATTTGCTTGGCAAAGTCGACGTCCTGCTGAATCTTGGTCTTGGCTGCCGCGATCATTTTCGAATCCTTCGCCAGAGATGGTTGGATCGACTCAAGGTAAGCATCTAAACTGGACTGGCTCAGAGGGACTTGGCCACTAAAAAGCGCGTCGAAAGTGCGTTCATATTGCCCTTTCGACCGAGCCATCTCAAGCACGATAGCCGCCGGCATGGCGTCTTTATGGAATTCAAGGGGAAAATTTAGCGACACAAAGGCGACTTCGGGGTGCATCAGGCGCCACTTTTTGAGACTCGGGTAAGTCTGACGACAGGGCGGGCACTGAAAGTCCATAAACTCGACGACAATCTTCTTCTGCGGACCCGCGAGAAATTTCTGTCTAAAGAGGTCAGTCTGCTCTAGATTCGCGGGAATAATATTGGCGTTGCTAAGAATTTGGCCCTGGATTTTCCGAGCCGCAATTCCGAGCCCCGCGCACGCGACCATCGCGATCGACATTTTCAAAATTGCTTTCATGATAGCGGTTAAAGTTGTCCCGGCAATTTGGTCGTGTTATTGACGCAATCAAAGCGGGTGGAACGCTGAACGTGAATGTCATAGCTCATGCAATTCAGCGCCATTCCAAACGGCGTTCCGTCGGTTCCGTGGCTTGCATTCGGACCATCCATTAGCATCGTCGTCTTTGTTGGGTTAGAAATAGCGGTAAACGTTCGCTGCATCACGCCACCGAGCGTGTCGTTGACATAGCTCGTGTGGAAGACTTCAAAGTCCGTCTTTCCAATTCCCGGGTGCAACGACGACCACCCATTGTCGAGCGGACAGTGAAGCATTTCTTTCGTGATTCCATACTCGCCTGGAGCAGTCGGCCATGTCGGCGCTCCCATCAAAATCGGGTCGTATGGTTCGCCCCAAATATGCCCCGCATGCTCAATAATCTCCCGGTATTGGGGATGAAGTTCAACCGGAATCGCGTCGTCATGATCCGATCCGTAAAGCAGCATCGACTCGCCAATTTGGCGAATGTTTGAGATGCAAACAGTTTGTTTAGACGAGTCCTTCGACCGAATAAAAACGGAATAAGTAATTCCCGACAAAATCGCAAATATCGAGGTTACAACCAAGATCTCGATCAGCGAAAATGCGTGAATATTATGCTTTGCCATTGCGAGCTATTTTTTCTCTTGCCATCCATGTTTGGACGGAATTAATCTCAGCTTGTATCGCCAAAGACCGCACCAGTTCACTCTTATCCGTTTTAGCTTTTTCGACTTCTTCCTTCCAGTTATCCGCTTTTAAGATGACTAATAGAGGGACGTAATAGCAGCGAACAAGATCGACATCGGACTTCATTCGATAAATCTGATCGAGGGCTTGACCACGGAAATATTTCGAGCGAGCGTCGCTCATCGCAATATAGGCTTCTTGCCTCAATTGGGCATTTGCATCGTACGTGCATTGAACGAGAAAATTCCACTGATCTTGAGTGACGACTTGGTTCTTTGCAAGGCTTTTCCCAATCGAAAAAATTCGATTGAGGGTGGTAGGATTGACGCCCTCAAGTCGCGCAAGTTGATCGGTCGTTGAGCCTTGGTGGCTCCCCAGGAACCACCAAGAAAGAGTCGTTACTGGAACCAGTAGTCCCAGTACTGGTAGCCAATATTTTCTCATGGATAGAGACTGATGCAGGCGGAGCGACATGCGACGTAGCTTGGATTCGTGAAGTCGGGAGGGCTGCCGGGTGCGCAATGACTCGCACACCCATAAAGACATTGAGAACGCGCCCAAGATCCGGTGCCACCGCTCGGATCTTCACAAGGATAGTTGGTTTGGGCAATGCCTGTACAACAGGCAGGAAATGCGGTCAACGGTGTGCCATAGCCTAGGCTAAAGCTTCCAATAAGAGTTCCCACAATAAGGATTTTCTGAATAACCTTCATTGGTGGCATTATATGACTCATTAACTTTATCGACAAGTACTTTTGGAAATTTTTTATCACATTTTCGATATCGTTCAAATGTGAACTTAATACGTTCAACTTATGAAGGAATACTTACGCGTTTATTTCAAGACCATTGAACCCTAAAAGACGGACAAAAAGCCTAGAGGCTGATATGCCCAATGATTCTGCGAACCTTGAGAGATTCATTAAAGTGGAACTTCGGCTGGTCAGGACCGGGTAAGACAATTGAGGATGCAGCTTCAGCCGTTCAAATATTTAGGTCGAGATCAACGCCAGTGGGACTTTGATTCGTTCCGGGTGACGCTTACCGACTATCCAGCTGAGCAGCAGCAACCACGCCACCGCCACGAAAATCCGACATACTTTTTTCTCTTACAAGGAGCTTTTGTCGACGAGTCTGATGATCTTGGCGTCCGAACGCCTGACCAGTTCGAACTTCTCTTTCACCCATCCGGATCGTGGCATGAAAGTCGAGCCTCAGAGTCGGGAAGAACGGGAATCAACCTTGAGCCCAGCGACCGATGGCTTACAAAGTACGGTCTCGAATCTCAAGATCTTGGTTCCTATCGAATTGATCGAGACCCGGTGAAAGCCACGGACCTTTTGAAACTCCTCCTTCATAACTTTGAAGGGAAGACCATTGAAGACCAGCTTTTGGAAGTTATTCTGCCTCCGACGAACACGTCAAGCCTGGGCCCAAAGTGGCTTAACGAACTAAATGAGGCTCTCGACAGTCACGATGCCAACCACTGGAACCTCTCTTCACTAGCAAGTGCGCTTGCCGTTCACCCGGTTTACCTAGCCCGTGTGTTCCGTTCGCGTTACGGATCAACAGTTACGACATATCTCTTAAGAAAGCGCCTCCTAAAATGTGCCGCCGCACTTATGGAAGGTCATTCGGGAATCGAGGTCGCCCTCACTTTTGGTTTTGCGGATCATTCCCACTTTATCCGAACCTTTCGAGCGTTCTTCGGAATGCCTCCCCGCACCTTCCTTTCGCAAATTAGTTGCAAATCTTCTATGGGTTAACCTAGCCTAATCGGGAGACTGAAAGCATGATGCACTCCCTGCTTCTCGCATCGATCATTGGCTTGCGCCCCCAGGACCCCCAAATCTCCATCGACAAAGCTTGGGAACAGGAGCAAAAGCAACGCAGTGACGCAGCCGAGATTCTCGACGATCCCAAGTCGTCAGACTCCGCCGTGCTCAAGGCGCTCCAAGACCTCGAAAAGCTTATTGCTTATTGCCGCACTCCCGAAATAAAGGCACTGAAAAACGGTGAGGGAGTACCCATGCTCTATTACCAAGTCAACGATATCCTTGTTCAGGTGATCTGCGGCTATGCTCGTCTAAAAGACATCGCGAAAGTTCACCAACGTACAGAAGAGCTTGTGGCTAACCTCACTGCCCCCGACACATGGGTTAAAGGCCAAATGAGCGGCTTCTACGCGATCTATGCTGACCAACTGGCGAACGACATTTACGTTTCCAAGCTCTTACCAGACCCCAAACTCGAAACGTTACTCGACGGACTGCGGCAAAGGAGCCCATACTTCATCTTCTCGAATCTTCCCTATTCCACCAAGTCGACAGACAAACTCTCGACGGAAGAAAAGGTGGCCGGATTAAGCATGATTTGGTCAGAAGCAAAATACAATTTTGCAAATTTCCGCCTTGTGCCCACCTTAAACTGGGACGCCGCCTACCAATCCAGTTTGCCCAAAGTGATCGCGACCAAGACGGTTTACGAATATTACAATGTCTTGCGCGAATTCATTGGCAATCTGCACGACAGTCATACCGACGTCGCGCTGCCAAACAATCTTGTTCTAAAGCAAGAATTGCGTCCTTCCTTGCCTATCGCTCGTATTGGCAACGAGGTCGTCGTTTGGCTCGAACCCACCGAAGGTTTCCGTAAGTTGGGCTTCCGACGAGGCGATGTTCTTCGAAAAATTGATGGAGTCGAGGCAATTGAGTACGGGCAAAAAACATGGGCACATCGAATTTCGTCATCCACTCCGCAAGATGCTGATGTTCGAATCTACACCTATATGCTTCTGAGGGGTCCAGCCGATCGTCCTCTGAAACTCGAAGTCGAACATGCCGACGGCAAAGTGGAAAATATCACCCTCGATCGCAGAAAGCAAATCCCGGGCGTTTCATTGATGCCGAGCGAATTCAAAATCCTCCCGGACGGAACCGTCTACTTTGCGTTCAACACATGTGCGAACGACGCTCCCAGTGAAGCTTTCGCCAAGGCATTGCCCGAAATCCGAAAGGCCGGAAGACTGATTATCGATTGTCGAATGAACGATGGCGGAAGCAGTAACGTGGGATACTCAATTCTTAGCCACCTCATCGATAAAGACATCCAGGCTTCGAAATGGGAAACTCGTACCTACCGTCCTTCCTTTCGCGTGTGGAATGAGGCTGTCGAATGGTTTGGTGGAACTTCATCCGTTAATGCCGACAAGGATCGCTTTGATGGCCCTGTTGCAGTGCTATGTGGTCCGCGAACTTTTTCCGCCGGTGAAGACTTCCTGGCCGCTTATAAGATGTCCAAACGTGGCAAGTTGATTGGAATGCCCAGCGGCGGATCTACTGGTCAACCATTATCGTTTCAGATACCAGGCGGCGGCTGGGCTCGCGTCTGCACGAAGCATGACTCGATGGCCGACGGAACGGAATTCGTCGGGATCGGAGTGCAACCAGATATTAAAATCTGGACGAACCTGAGCGCAATCCGAAGCGGTAAAGATCCAGTCTTGGAAGCCGCTATTCGCGAAGTTAATAAATAAAAAAATCCCCGGCTCACAAGAGTCGGGGACTTTTCAGAAATGGTGAGTAAGAAAGCCTAGTTAGCTTTTCTTCTTGGCCGGAGCTTTCTTAGGTGCAGCCGCTTTCTTCGGGGCTGCCTTTTCTGCCTTCACTTCTACAGCAGCGCCACCGCCTGCCTTCAGGGCAGCAGCAGCTTGTTTTGCGATTCGCGATTTGCGTCGAGCCGCTTGGTTCGGGTGAATCACTCCGTTCTGGGCTGCCTTGTCAAGTGCCTTTACTGCGGTAGTCAGCGCTGTTTGCGTTGCCTCAGCTTCGCCGCCAGCCGTCGCCTTTCGCGACTTCTTGACATAGGTCTTTAGGGACGTGCGGACAGCATTGTTTTGAGCCGTTCGCTTTGCGATTCGTCGAATATCTTTTTTACTTGCCTTCGTATTTGCCATTTCTGAACCGATGAATGGTACCCAATTCGGATAACTTTTTGCGACGTTTTGCACGTCTGATTCGTCTCAACCCCTCTAATTACGAGGGGAAGATACTTACTTCTTGATGAATTTCTTCTTGCTCTTGTCGAATCCTTGCTCGACTTTCTTTGCGTCGAAGTGCCAAACCGGCGATCCTGATCGCTGATAGAAGCACTGATAGCTCGACAGCAGCGACGCCACGAGGCGGCGCGAGGTGCGACGAGCGACGTTAATTTCCGCAAGGATCGTGAGGTAGTCCGCACCCTTTGGCCAGTGACTCATCACTTCGATGAGCAGGTCAAGCGTACTCTTGCCTTCCGATTCGGCTCCGAGCGTGCGGAGTTCTTCCATTCGCTGCGAGCTGATATAGACGACTGGATCCGGCTGATCAAGATAAGCAAACTCGAATACGTTCGGGCTCAGCGTCTTGGTCAAAGTAAAGACTGCACCGCTTTCGATCGGCTGGTCAAGCCACCAATCGATCAAACCGTACATCAAGCGAGCTTCCTGATTGATCCAAACTTGAAGTTCGCGACCCGTCGGATCCACGAAAATTGCTTCCTGAATCTTTGGCTCGTCATCCAGCCAGCCGGTCGGAACCTGGGCCAACGGGAAAGTACCAAGTTCTCGGTGGATCGACTTGAGAACCAGTCGGATCGACTCTGGCTGATTCTTGAGCGCAGGTTGAATATCTTCGTCGAGAACATCGAGCGCCAGCGGGTGCTGGAGAAGCTTTCGAAGCGAACTATTGAGACCGTCGTCCGTCAGTTCGACGTCGACTTCTTCGCCCTCAGCATCAAGCACACCGGACGGAACGAACTGGAACGGCTCCGGAACTTCCATGATGTACTCGGGATGATCGCCGGCCTTGCGGAATCGATCGCCGCCGACCCATTCGACCTCACTGCTTGCGCGAAGCGTATTGACGATGTTCGTCAGGTCATCTGGATAGGTCTTGCTGCCAGGAGTAATTTCGAAGAACTCTTCGAGGAGCTTGATTGCTGTGGTCGACTTTTCGCTGCTTGTGATCTTCTTGATCAATCTCGCAACGTCTTCGGCTTTGAATTCGAGCGGAGCCGCATCGTCGACGTCGATCGACGGCGTCAACTTCTGTGCGAGTTTCAACGCAGCCGAAATCAAATTCTTGGCATCGGCTTCCGACATGAAGGTTCCGTCGCTGCCATAAACATAGCCCGGAACAGCGAAAAGCGCCCGATTGATGCTCTTCGTGTCATAAATCAGAACGCTTCGCGGATCGTCGCTATTGATCTTGCTATATGCAACTGCGCCGATCAGCTTAATATTCAGCGGCGCATGCTTCAGCGCGTCGGCTGCCCAGCTTTCGGACCGGAAATCGACGTCAGACAAAGTCTTGGTCGCTTCCTCAAGCGCTTCGGGACTCACACTGTTGAGGGCCAAGGCTCGATCGAGCTTTTCATCCTTGGCAACGAATCCCCAAGAAAGCAATCCAACCAATCCGTCGTTGGTTTCAAAAAATCCTTGGTTCCCACTCGCAAGGCGACTGACGGTGGATTCGATCGCTTCCGGCTCGACCCGTTGAGCCCGAGCCACTTCATCGACCAAGGTCGAAAAGGCTACGGGAGCGCCAAAGCTCTCGAGGATCGCACGCATAATCTCGGCGACCGGACGACCCTGGCTGTTCAATCGGGCGGCTGGGACCCAGCGTCGCTCGTGGTAGGCGAAAACGTCCGGGTTGGAAGCCATCAAAGAACGAACGGCTGCGAGCCCGATTCCGGCTCCAGAAAGTTTGTCGGCGAGTTCGCCAAGCTTGACCGCTGCCTCCATTTCGGACAGCTTTTCGAGGATAAGGCGGTCAGCATAAGATCGTGCTACGGCTTCTTCAGGTTTAATCGACATCGGCTTTGCCAAAGGTTCGCTCCTAATGCCCGACACATACGGGCGCGAATTTATATTTTGGCAGATTGGCGCACCGTTTTGCCACCCTTATTCGTCACCTTGGAACTCTTGCATCGAATCCGTTCGTTACGTCGTACAATGATGCATATGAAGCGCGCCTTTACATTGATCGAATTGCTGGTGGTAATTGCCATCATTGCAATCTTGGCCGCGCTGCTCTTTCCCGTCTTTGCTCGAGCAAAAGCAGCGGCCAAACAAACCGCCTGCATTAGCAACCTCAAGCAGATCGGCTCGGCAATCACGCTCTATATGGGTGACTATGACGACATCTTCCCTTATGCCGTTGACGCCAGCGACAAATTCGATCCTGCGATTTGGGATCACGAACCAACCTTTCAAGCCCAGATCCCCAATATGCTTGAGCTACCAGACGCCCTCTTCCCGTACACCAAAAGCAAAGAAGTGTTCAAATGCCCAGCCGACACGGGCACGAGGGTTCTCGATAATCACTTCCCCGACCAGTTCGTGTCTGCCCCGTCACTCTATTCAACCTATCATTCGAGTTACCTGTTCCGAACCGAAATCGCCTTCAAATTCTTCTCCCAAGATCGATTCCAGCTTCCCGCCGAGGTGAATGTCCTCTTTGACGGTGCCGGGCACTGGCACGGATCGGGTCGGGCGCTCGACAAAAACGACGATATTCAAACCTATTTCGACCTGATTCGAACCTATCGCTATAACACTTTGATGGGCGATTTTCACGCAAAATCTCTTACTCGAGACCAACTCGACGAACTTTGGGCCAAACCGCTTTAATGTGCGATTGGCTCCGACCCCATGCGGTCATTTTGGACGGTCAACTCGAACGCGGCATTGACGTCGCAGTTGTTGACGGCATAGTAGAAGACATTCGCCCCCAGACTGAACCAGCGGATCCCTACATTCTCTCGCCCGCCTTCGTCAACGCCCATTCTCACCTCGAATACCGCGGGATGCTCGACCAAATTTCTCATCCCGAGTATTACGAATGGCTCTATGAATTGGCGCGACTAAAGCCGCTTGAGACTCCCGAGTTTGTGCGCGAACAATGCGACCTGGCTGCTCGTGAAAATCGCGCCACCGGCGTCGCTTGGATCGGTGAGCATTCAGATCGACCTGGCTCGGCCGAAGCGATGATTCATCATCGGCTCGGAGGCTGGATTTTCCACGAAGTCATCACCGCTGGTGCCCCTTACATTGAAGCACGGATGAACGACATTCAGGTGCGAATGAATAAAACTCAGGCCAAACTGCAATCGACTCCCAATGGCCTGCAAACGGCTTTGAACCCCCATGCGTACTTCACCGTCGCCCGCGATATTCTTCGTCAACTCGGCGCCAACGGTCAACCCTCAAGCATCCATGTCGCCGAAACCATTCACGAATCGAACTTCACGCGGACTGGCACCGGGCCCATCGCCGATCGGCGGCGTTCGTTTGGGATTCCGTTCGACATCTACGGTCAGTCGGTGGTCGAGGTTCTTGACGATTTGGGAGTTCTTCGTCCCGGCATGCAGTGTGTTCATTGTTGTGACGTTGATGCGAACGACATTGCGATCATGGCCTCACGCGGTGTGACGATTGCCCATTGTCCACGGTCCAATACTCGCCTCCAATGCCCCACCGCACCGGTTCGCGAGTTCCTCGATGCAGGAATAACGGTCGGCCTAGGCATGGATTCACCCGCCAGCGGCGGACCGATCAATATGTTTGCCGAAATGCGTGAGGCGTTGAGAGTCAGCCGAGAGCGCAATGCTGCTTTGAGTCCTGAAGAAGTCTGGCAAATGGCAACGAATGCTGGCTATCAATCTTTCGGAAAACCTGAGATCGATTGGGGCATTTCCAAGGGTTCCAAAACTCCCTTGATCGCAATCCAAATTCAGACGTCCTCGATGAGCGACTTAATTAGCCAAGCAAATCCCGAAATGGTGAAGTGGATCGCTTAAGATTCGCTCAGCTTTAACGTCTTTCGCTTCATCATTCCCCACCCAAGTTCGATGAGAATGAGAGGAAGTTGAAGAACCCCAAAAGCTATAGAGACTATCCCTACGACTGACCAAGCTAGCCCACACAAAGCCTTCATAAAAACAGACTTCTGCGTGCTTGGCCGAAACGACTGCGTCGCGTTACGGATCATCTCACCAACACACCACAAATTTTGCGAAAGGCATTCAGGAAATTCACCTTGATACTTATTCGCCACGGAGTACTGACTGATCCCCGAAAGCAACAGAACCTGTGCGCTCACGAGAAAGAACGTTGTGCCGGGGTGGGGAAGGCGGTTCACGGCAAGGATCAATTGAAAGACGACAAGCGCTAATACGTAAAAGATGCGATTGATCGCCATCTTTTGAAAAAGATTCCCTTCCTTGTAATCGACCATTAGGCTCCTACCTATTGTATCAAGCAAAGACTAAGTTTGACTGGGAGTTGTGAGCGTCCCGCTCACAAAAGCAGCATGGCCTACTTCAGTTTCACTTTGTATTTCAACTGAACCAACCCGCTATCATAAGCCTCGGCATTCAGCAGTTCAAGCCGCTGACGCGGAATTTCTGTCGGGAAAAGCGGAACGCCATGCCCTAACAAAACCGGGTGAACGGAAACGACCACCTGCTCGACAAGGTGTTCATTCAAGTAGCTTGCGACCAACTCGCCACCACCCACGAGCCACGAATTCTTGACACCCTGCTCTTTCAAGAGTTTTTCAAGATCTTTTAACGAACCGTTAAAGTAGGCGGTGTCCGGCGTCGTGATTTCAAGCTTTTCGCTGCGCGTGACAACCATTGTTCGCTTGCCGTGATACGGCCACCGTCCGAGCTTGCGGACCACATCATAAGTGCCACGCCCCATGATGAGCGTGTCGATCGTCGAGTAAAACTCGTCGAATCCGTAGTCTGCATCGGTAAACAGCCACGAGACGTCATCGTCTGGCCCCGCAATATATCCATCCAAACTGGTCGCGATGAAGAGGGTGGTCAACACGATATGAATCTACCTCAGTGGGCGGGTTCGGCGGGGACGTTTTCGGCAGACCTGTAATTTAGACGGATGTCGGGGGCCGGGCGTTGATTTGGCAGAACCCAAAACGCGACAATCGACAAGATAAGAAGTATCAAAAGAATCCACGGAAGGGGGCTGCTACTCCTTGGTTTTGTCACGATTACCGCCTAGGATACCGCCACTCCCTGTAAACCAAGCTCCGCCGCGTTTCCACGCATGGCCTCAATCATGTTGGCAAGATGTTGATCGAGGTCAAGGCCGATCAGCTCGACCCCCCGAGCGACGTCGTCACGATTGACGCCCGCCGCAAACGAAGGCTCCTTGAGTTTCTTCTTAACGCTTTTCACTTCGACTTCAAGCACGGACTTGCTCGGACGCACGTAGGTCACCGCAGTAATGAATCCGCTGAGTTCATCACAAGCGAACAAATAACGTTCCAGCGTCGATCCCGGCTCAACCCCGGTTCGCTCCGGTGCGTGAGCCGCGATGGCTCGAATGATCGTGTCGGGATACTCCAATTCCCTTAATCTCTCAATCCCCCAATTCGGATGTTCGGTCGGATGCGCTTCGTAGTCGAAATCGTGTAGCAGCCCCGCCATGCCCCAAAGTTCAATATCCTCACCGAGCTTTTCGGCATACCATCGCATGCAGATTTCGACGGCAAGCATGTGGCGGATCAAAGACTCGCTTTGAGTGTGGTCTCTCACGAGGGCAAGCGCTTCTTCACGAGTGGGCATGATCTATTTTAGAAAGGATGATCGATGTCGGATCAAGAATTTGCAGGACTTTCGATTGGGTTCATCCGTAGTATCTGTCGTGACGGCAAAGGATTTATTGAAGAGCGGCATTGAATATGGCTTGTGGGCAAACCGACAATGGCTGGCATACCTTGACCAATCAGGGGTCGGTGACCCTGACCGTGCCATCTTTCAGCACCTTATGGGAGCCCAAACGGCATGGCTTTTGCGCTGCGAAGGAAATCCACCCGAAACACCCCCAATGCCTGAACTGACCGAAGCCGTTTTGGTTGACATCACCGAACGCTGGCTTCGATTGATTGATGCGACCGATTTGGACACTTGGATTGAGTATAAGCGCTACAACGGCGACCCGAACCGTATGAAGTTTGCCGCGATGACTCAGCATGTGATCAACCACGGCACGTATCACCGTGGCGAGCTCCGGGGGCTTTGTCGCGCACGTGGCGACGAAAGCTTTCCTGATACCGACATCGCCGTTTACGCATTTGTTTCCGGCAACGCGGAACCGCTTTCCTGAAGTTTCTCTCGCCCACCGCATTCGGTCAACGAGAGAAAAGGTCGTTAGAGGTCGCTCAAGAACTCAATGAGGTCGTTGCGGTCCGAAGCCTTCGCCGCGATAAATCGCTGCTTGGCTTTTTCGGCTTCGCCTCCATGATTCAAGATCGCGCCCTCGAAGCTCGTCGCTCGACCGTCGTGTAGGAAGAACGCGCGTTTCGAGAGTCCCCACAAGGGTGAGGTGCGAAACATGTCGCCCGTCGCAAGCCCTTGCACGATTCCATCAGCAAGTTGGCTGCCCATATGGTGAACTAGCAGGTCGGAATAGAGATTCACGGCTCGGTTGTTCAGTGCCGGGTTTGCATTGGGCCCCGTATTCATCGAAGGCACATGGCAATTCGCACATCCCATCGAGCTGAAGAGCAATTCCCCATGCTTAGCAGCGGTAGATAAGCTGGCGCGAACCGGTGGGGCCAAGAAGCGCATGAACGTCGTGAATTTCGTCACGTCCTCATCGTCTTCGGGATCAGCCGCCACATCGGCACCCGCCGGGATCGCCTTCCCTTGCGGAAGATTTTCATTGGGAAAGAGCGGAGTCGTGATTCCCATCTCATTGAGATATGCGTCCGCGGCAAAGACACTCAACGAAGAGTGCTGACACTTCCAACCGAATCGGCCCACCTCGCTCTTGTGCGTTTCAGGATTGAATTCGATATTGGCAATGCCCGCGACTCCATCGGGAAGCTTTAGCCGAGTCCTGGCAAGAATCGTCGATTCGGGAATCGCCTCAATCAGTCCCGCCCCAAAGAGAGGTGTCGTAATGCGATGGGAGACAAATTGGGCTCCCGCTGGCACAACTTCTGGCCCGACGGGATACGATGCTTCGAATTCACGAAGGGACCGAGCCTGAATCACTGGCCCGCCGAGGTCTTCGAGATCACTGTACTTTCCATTCCGGATTCCGCCAATTCGGGTCACTCGGGTAAGTTGCAGATCGATTCCAGCTCCTCCCGCTGCGCCACGGGTGTGGCATTGCGAGCAAGATTCTCCGTTGAAGACTGGGCCAAGTCCATCTTCTTTCTCTTCTTTCGAAACAAAGGCATTGAGCCCGTCTTGAAAGGCAACCTGATCGGAGCCCGACAACCCATGAAGGGATTCACCCAGCGTGTAGGACACGGTATCTGGGTCGTCGGGCAGAGTTACGATGGCAAAGGGCGAGTCACTCGATCCTCCGCATGCACCTAAAAAGAGCATGGCTGAGGACGTGAGAAAGCCCATTGCGACGTATGTTTTGCGATTGGTCATTCGCTTCTCCTAAAACAGACCGGAGTCTGTTGGAGGCATTTTTGAGAATCGCTATTTGAAATTCATTTAGTTTTCATTTCGGCGAAAACACCGATTGTTAGAAAACCATAAGTACTCATAAAAATCAAATAATTGAGCTAAGTAAAACTTTAGTCCTCTATTTTCGATAGAACTCTTTGTCCATTTCTCGAAGTTCGAGAGTGATACCCGCTTCTTTGCTTTCGGCCGATCGATGAAAACAGTCGAGCAGTTCGGCATACATGCCATCGGAAATCTCCTTTTTAAGATCCGCGCAGCGGCCGGTCAGGATTGCGACTTCGCAATGGACAAATCCATCGGGTCCTCCCTCGCCAATGATCCAAGTATTGCGGAGGGAATGGTAAGCCTTGATGGCGTGAGGTCCGATCGAGTCGAATTCGGCGAGCTTATTGACCAGACGCTGAAGGATATCCACGACATCCTGGTTCTCAACAACGTCGCTCGTGGTTTCCAAACAAATGTGTGGCATCTTGCTTAGGATTCTAACTCCGCTTCGTTAGAATTCGAACCTTTTCCAAAAAATGACCAGAAATACACCCAGACGAGGAGGGAGACGCAGGCAAACGCGAACTTGAGTTCCTGGGGAATCTTAGGACTAAAGCTGAAAAAGCCTT
>JBEHXE010000027.1:0-52643 GCA_048498855.1 Armatimonadota bacterium
CCTGGTCGTCGTAAAAGAAATCGCGGGCGTAGTCGATCGCGGCGAGAGCACCTTCAAGATTGAAATGATTGGGATGAAACTCGTGCCGGACGGCATCGAGAAAGAGCGTGTCGAGTCCGTGCAACAGGGCCTTCACTTCTTCGGGAATAAAGTTGACGTCGGTCAGGTAGGCAAAATCATTCACCCGAATGCCCAGCGATGGCACATGTCCATGCTGAACTTGGAAAATTTGAATGGAAAGCCCACAAGATTCCAAGCGATCAGGAGCATCGCGGAGATCGAATCGAGGCACCCAAATTCCTTCGGGAAACTCAGCGAAAGCGTAAGGGTAAATCCGCTTAATATCCTCTTGATAGCGAGGAAGCGTATAGACCGGAATCGCCCTTCGCTCGGCGATACAAAACGAACGAAGATCGTCCATGCCCATCACATGATCCGCATGGGTGTGCGTGATCAGGACTTCTTGGACCGAAAAGATCTCTTCACGCACCAACTGCAGACGCATCTCAGGCGTGCAGTCAATGAGAAAATTCCCTTCTGGCCCGCGCAATAAGCACGATGATCGTGTGCGGTGGTTTTTCGGATGAGAAAGGAACTCGGGCGTATAGTGAACCCCCAGCATCGGAACCCCATTACTGGTTCCCGAACCCAGGATAATGGCTTCGCCCGAAGCCATTCTAAATTTCGCCGGAACGCTTCAGAATTTCGTAAGCGACCTGGGTACTTGGTACTTCGGTGTACTGGGCAATGCGTTCGATACAGCGCGCAAAATTTCGCTCGTTAGAGTCGTCATATTGCGTCTGCTCTTTTCGTGCTTCCACCACGATCGAAATCGCGGCGTCGAAGAAGCGGGCTCGGTTTTGGGGCAAAGAGCGATTAGGAACCGCAGCAAATTCTCGGCTGATTTTTTCGTAAATGGTCTCCCATGAATTTCGAACCAGAAGTTCGGCCTTCATCTTCTCCATTTCGGCTTCTTGCATTCGCCGGCGCTCGGCGTCGCGTCGCTTGGCTACTTCCCAGTCGTGAGGCTCCGTACCGTCGATAACCCGAACTTTAGTAGGAGCGCCTAAGGCCTGACTGGCCGTCACCTCGATGAGGCGCGAAGTCGATGCCATCCGCAAGTGACCGCCTAACTCGGCGCTACCATGCGGCACTCCGAGGACGAATACTCCATCTTCAAGCGCGACGGGTACCGCCGTCTTCAATGCGGTCCATACACCAATTCCGGTCACGCCCTTGCGTACCTCCGGTACAACCTTTTCCCACAACTCTGCGACTTCCGGCATCAGCGATTGAATTATAGTCTTTTCCCCTTGAACCTTGCCTGGGTTCTCCAGTCTTTTTTCTTATGCCAATCCCGTCTTTACATTCCATTGGTGTACGATGTTGGGATGCGGCGCCGTTACCTGTTGTTCTTACCAGTCCTTCTCGTCGGGGGATGTGGCGGTTCGGGCACAACCACGGCGGGGCCAAGCGTCTGCTCAACCAGTCTTTACACGCCTAATTACGGATCGACGTCTGGCCTGACGCTTCGACGCTGGAATCATCTACCCATCACCGTGTACTTTGAAACGAACACGCCCGTTGGCAGCACGACGATCGAGCAACATCTTCGCGACGGATTTAACCAATGGGAGACCGACCTAGGTCATGATTTGTGGACGGAGGTAAGTTCGCCCACGGGTGCGGACATGACGGTCAACGTCCAATCGACATCGGCTCAGAGCACCCTCGCTTCGACGACAGTGTATTTTACAGGTGGCTCTCAGATTCTGACCTCGGCCACGATGACGGTCTACACATGGGATTCCCTTTCCGAAAATACCTATGCTCCGACCGGGTGCCATGAGATGGGCCACGCCCTTGGAATTGGCGGCCATTCGCCCAGCAGCCAAGACATGATGTATTACACTGGAAATACCTCGGGAATTCTCACCACGCCGGATTTGAACACGCTTCGAACCTGCTATTGCGACTTCGCAAGCTCAAGCATTGCGCGTCCCAAAGCTCAACCAGCCGGTCCGATCATGTCAGAAACCGAAACCTATCCGCACCGATAGATCAAAATTTTTGGCCAACGTGAGTCTGCTGCATTCCCATATAGGGGCGGAATGCGCCAAGCCACTGACCTTGCACTTCGGCATCACCCATCATTCCCTCACCGCAATTGAGAAAGACGGCATGATGGCATTGATATTCAACCGAACCGTCTCGGGGCGAGAGCACCTTCACATAATATTTTGGCCGGTCGAGAAACTCAAATTCGGTTTCATCGGTGACCATTCGATGATCCCGCGTAATCGCATATCGAGCGATGACCCGCACCTGTTGAATCACCTGTCGCGGCCCGACATTCTCCGTCTTCTCAGAATGAATGCCGTAAGCAAGCCCACCGATGTACATGAAGAAACCAACCACCGGGACAAATTTCACGACATTAAAAATTCCATCGATTCGGAATCCACCTATTCCACCTCCGATGGCCAGGAAGTAAACGAGAAAGCCTCCGGGAATGAGGAGGATCAACCCGATAAACATCAGCCAACCAATGGTCATGTCGCGACGCTCAAGTCGGCGCTCTTTCGAAAACGGGTTCCAGTGATGCATTGGCATAGCGTAAATGAAAAATCCCCTATCCATCATACATACGAATAAGGGATTCCAGATGTGATTCTAATCGAATTCTAAGCTAAACTTCGCGCGGCCGGAGTGCCAGGCATGATGAGATCGGCCACGCCATAGCTGCGGCGGATATCATGCAAAACAACCTTGGCTCGGTGACCAATCGTTTCGTAACCATTGATGACTTCGACGAAGAAGCCTTCATCGGTCCAGCCCACGGCTCGAGTCGAACCTTCGAAGGCCGAGCGTCGAACGTTGACCTCCATCACCTGTGACCGTCGATAGATCATCAGTTCCTTGTCAAACTCTTCGAGCGTGCCCGCCGTAATTTCGTACTCCTCATATTCGAGGTCGAAATTCGCACGGATATAGATGCCACGACGAATCTCATGTTCAAGTTCTTCGACGTTCTCTCCATCAAGTCCAATAAGAGCCTCGATGACCGCCGGATGGGCTTCGACCAGGAAGGCATTGCCCGGTTCAAACATTCGGCGACGCATATCGCGTTCGATCCAAAGTGAAACCGTCTCTTTGCTCGGAATGCGGCCAACGCCCATACACATCGGGCAGCTTTCCGTGATCTCTTGGGTCACCGACTCGCCGGTGCGTTTGCGCGTCAACTCGACCAAGCCAAGCGACGAAATCTTACCAACGCGGGTTCGAGCACGATCGTGTCCAAGACCCGCCGAGAAGTGATCCATAATCTTCTTCTTGTCGGTCGCATCTTCCATGTCGATAAAGTCGCAGACGATGATTCCACCCATGTCGCGCAACCTCAACTGACGCAAAATTTCGTCGGCGGCCTCAAGGTTTGTCTTGAGGATCGTGTCGCTCAATGCCGTCGAACCAATGTGTTTTCCAGTATTGACGTCGATCGCAGTCAGGGCTTCCATCTCATCGATCACGAGATAGCCGCCCGACTTGAGCGGAACATGGTGCTGCATCAAGCGATCAAGTTCTTTTTCGATTCCGTAGAAATCGAAAATCGGTTCATCTCGATCGAAAAGCTGAATTTTGTCAACCATGGTTTGAGCGACTGCTTTCGCGATGAGGTGTACCTTCTCGTACTCATCCGGATCGTCGATCACCATTCGCGTGATATTGTCACCGAAGACTTCGCGAACCGTTCTGAACAAGAGGGTTTGGTCGCGGTGGACACACGCCGGAGCCCTTAGCCTTTTCGCCTGCTTGGTCACTTCTTCCCAAACGTGGACGAGATAAAGCGCATCAGAGCGCAATTCCGTTTCGGTTCGGCCATCGCACTCAGTGCGGAAAATCAAACCAAATCCAGGAGGGCAAATCTTGTCGCCAATCTTCTTCAATCGTTCGCGTTCGCGACGGTCGTCAATCTTTCGACTCACGGCCACGCCGCCCGATTCGGGCAACAGAACGACATAACGACCCGGCAACGAAATACGGGTTGAAACGCGGGCGCCCTTGGTGCCGCGCGGACCCTTCGTGACTTGAACCATCACTTGTTGTCCCGGTTTAAGCAAGTCCTTAATTTTTCGTCGTCGCAGTTCAGATCGTCGAACCGACGCTGGCGAATTATCCTGACCTTCTTCGGGAAGAATGTCAGCAATGCTCAGATAGGTGTTTCGCTCAAGGCCAATATCCACGAAGGCAGCTTCCATTCCCGGAAGGACGTTCTGAACAATGCCTTTGAAGATGGAGCCAACCACGCGTTCTTCGCGTTCCACGCGAAATTCCATTAGCTTGCCATCATCGAGGAGGGCGATACGGGTCTCGCGATTCGAGACGTTGACGATGAGTTCGCTATTGCGAGGCGCAGTGGGTGCGCTAGGTAATAAATCGGGTTTACGGCGCCGCGTGGTGCGTCCGGTCTGCTGTTTTCTTGCGGCCATTGGAAATCGTTTCCGGATTGATTGTACCTGCGTAATGGAAGGTCAGAGACGCGGCTTCTGCGTGGTTTTGACGGCTTCCCGCTTGGGACCGCTTCGGCGAAGACTTAGCGATGTTAAAAAGCATCCAATAATGCCCCCTTCAAAGGTCATTCGAATGAGTGCCATCGGCGGATTTCCAAGTCCAATCAAGAGATCGCATCCTACGAGAAACGTGGCCTGAACGACCAGAAACGGCAGTGCCGCGAACACTCGGTCATCTTGAAACCGTGATTTCACATCGCCTTCAGTATAAACCAACAAGTCTGTTCAAGAAATCCGTATCTACCCAGTTATTGGTTTGCCGAAGTATCCTATAAGCCAGTGTTAGAACCAAGCTCGAATGAACAACAAAGGCGCGACGAGGTCATGCAGCGAATCTTGGAATGCATTCAGCACGATCAACGCGTCACGCTTCCCCCATTCGACGCTTCCCTTTCCCGCCCCAACGACAAATTCGCACTGATCAATATTGGACTCGAACCTAATGACTTCTCGGGTTCGTTCGACATTTTTCGCTATCAATTTGAAGGTGAAGAGGACCTTCTTCACCTCATCGTAACCCGCAACGACCAAGGCCCATTCACCGCCGAAGAAGCACAAACCGTTGCAACCTTTGTGTTGAAAGGCGTTCCAACCGCGCTGATTTGGCTTCGACCTGGCGAGTTCTCGCATCACTTCTACTTCGGTCACGAGGATCTCCTTAAAAACGTCGAAATCTGACCATTTCGAAAAAAAAGCCTTGCGCTACCTCAGAAACTGATGTATAGTTCACATACCTCAGAAATGGGAGGTATGAAATGGCATTCAAAACCGACAATGACGCATTGATCTTGGGAGTCCTGGCCGAGCGATCGCTCCATGGCTACGAGATTTCCAAACAGATCAAACTGAAAAGCAAGGACGCACTCACGCTCCCCGAAAACAAACTCTATCCGGCCCTTCACAAGCTCGAAGAAGAGGGATTCATCTCCGCAGAATGGGTTCCTCAACACGGAAAACCCGACCGCAAGGTTTATTCGATCACTCCAGAAGGAACCAAGGAACTCCAAAATCGACGGTCGGCTTGGCAAAAATTTGTCACGAATATTAATTCGGTGATGATGGACGCGGCGGCAAAGGAAGGCAAATAATGGGACGCTTTATCGATTGGTACGCCGTCGAATTGGACGGATATTTGAAAGGGCGAATGGGCGACGAACAACGGTTTGATGCCGTGCGTGAACTCCAAAATCACTTTGCCGAACACGTTGATGACCTCGTTCAGAAAGGCATGGATGCTGAGTCGGCTGAGAAGTCAGCGATTCGAACATTCGGTCCGCCCAACATTGCGGCGCAGAATCTGCTTCCTCTGCGAGAAAGGCCAAAGCTTGGTAATTTCTTAGTGGGATTGGCCTGCATCGCGATTGTTTTCTCGGTCTGGATGTTCGCCTTTTTCGCAAACCAAGTTCGACTCCAAAGTTGGGACTCCTTCCGCTACGTACCCCAAATCTTTTTTGTTACTGGAGTCTCCTTAGCGATCGGATTCATTGGTAGTACACTCGCCAAGCGTCGGGTCGCGACCCTCAGTTTCTTGGCAGCATGGGTGATCGGGTTAATTCTTGGTGGAGCGTTCCTTACCCTAACCTCGAACCGATATTTTGCGAATATCCCGCCGAGCGAGGTGCCAGAAAAACTTAAGCTCTGGAAGTCGGGGAACGAGTCAACCGCTGCGTTATCGAAAGATCTCGCCGAAGCGCGATCCATCGTCTCCCAATTTTCGGTAAACCATAACAGTCGCAGTCCCTATTCCTACGAATATCGAAACGGACACGCTCCCAGCCCCGAAGAAAAATCTAAGGCAATAGCTCGACTCCAAGAAATTGCCCAACATATGATTTCACTGAAACCAGCGTACGTCGCGGTTGGTGGAACTCAGACAACTGGATATTTGGTGCCCCGTGATGGCCTAAATGAATTCGGCAACTACTATGGATTGCACGCCGAGAGCTTTCGGTCGCCCACGGGTCCAGGGTTCCCGTTCCTAGAAGTGCAATTGGCATACGTGAAATCGGACGACCAAGTTCTCGAAGCATGGCAGGATTCCGAGTCTGTCTTTTATGGCACTCATGAAGTTAGCTCTATGGTGAATCGCCAAGAAGAGTTTATTCAAACCGCGGCTGAGATGCAAATGACCTCCCGTGCCACGGTCGTTGCCCAAATCCTCATGCTCACGGCAAGCTGGACTTTCCTTGTCCTCGCAAGCTGCCTCTTCGTATGCTGGATACTCACCAAGATCCCACGCGTGCGACCTCGGCGTTCTTACAAACGAATCTTCGCATGATCCCTCGAATTGGGGCCGACACCTTTGTCGGCCTCTTTTTTTGCCTTTTGTGTGCATACATAGAAATTTGATGTATAGTATTGATACCTAGAAACAGGAGGTATCAACAATGGGATTCAAAGGAGATTTAGAAGCGCTGATCCTAGCGATCTTGGCGGATCACGCCCTTCACGGATACGAGATTTCGAAACGGATTCGAACTCAAAGCCAAGACGTTCTGAAGTACGGCGAGGGGCAGCTCTACCCGGCCCTGCATAAGTTGGAGGAGTCTGGCTTTATCGCCGCCGAATGGATGATGCAGGACGGCAAGCCTGACCGCAAAGTCTATTCGATCACAACCTCGGGCCGTGAAGAGCTGGAGCGGCACAAGTCAGCCTGGACCAAGTTTTCTGCCGGAGTCGGCAATATCTTCAGTAATCAAGCTCAGGCGAAGGAGTCGCGATGAAGTTCGATTACATCAATTGGTATTTGGTCGAAATGAAGCGACATTTGTTAGGTCGTGTGTCGAGCGAGCAGGAGTTTGCGCTTTGTGCTCAAACTAAGAATCACCTCGAATCTCTGACCGAAGAATACGAAAGCCAAGGAATGGATGCGGAAGCTGCTCAGCGAGCGTCTATCGAACGCTTTGGAAGCCCGGCGTCGATCAGTCGGCTGTACATCGATCAGATCCTCGATCCGGCAAAGCCAGTTCATTGGGTTTTCGTCGGCATTTTTTGGATATTGTTTTCAACCATCACAGTCGTTGGCCTTCTTTGCGGACTTCTCGGATCGACCGACTATGTCGCTGGTTTGCTCGCCTGTCTCGTTGCTCTGACAGCTTTTGCTGCCATAGCGCGAGGAAAACGATTGGAGAGTCGATTTTGGACGTGGTCCGCGGCAATTCCGATCGCAATCGCTATTTTCATCGCACCCGCGGTCGGCTCAATTCGAAACGATCTGAGTCGGGATGCACGAATCGTCAACCAGTCTGCCCTTTCTCAGACCTATCAACAGGCAAAGCGGCAGAATGAGGTCGTTACCGGTTTCGAAAACAAGTTGATGAAGCAATGGGACGAGATCCTGTCTAATCCCTCGTTACAATCCGGTTTGGTAAAAGGCCAGTCGCTCGAGGTGCCCGAGCTTCGATACTCTGGCTCAAAGGGAATTTACGTTACTGCCAACATGAGAGAAGGAGAGACCTATCACAAATTCACGAAAGATGACCCGGTCTACCTCTCCGGTACCGATCTGAAGGTTGAGTCTGTCGACTTTCGCAAGCCCGAAGTCTTCGTGGGGCCGATTGGGTTCTCAACCATTCAAAATCACATCAGAGAAAATCAAGAAAGCGTTGAGAAGGCACGAATGTGGCGCCAAAGAGTCGTCGGAATCTTGTCTCGAACGGCTGATAAGCCGTACGCCGAAAAGGTCGCTTGGATGGCGATCCCAACCGTAGTCGCCATTCTCTTCATCGCATGGCCCACCTCGTGGCTCGTTTCGGCCTTGGCGTTAGCCTTACGAAGAAAAATAAAATTGGCCTGGCGTATTTTGAGAACGGCCTAGACGCGTTATCGCATCCTTTCGGCAAACCATTCGGCCGACTTTTCCAAAGTCGGCCGATCGCCAGTCTCAGCGAGTTCGGTCAAAACGTCGGCCAACGTGGTCTTCGACAACTCGAGACGGTAAGCCTTTTCGGCCTTCCGCATCGCCACCGCAATCAGACACATTCCCTTGCCTCGGTTCACGAGGCAAGGATTATTGAAGCGTATATCCGTGCAGCGAAAGCAATTCGAATCACCTTCGAGAGCCAACACAATGTCGAGCAACGAAACTTCGGACGCCGGTTTCGCCAGTCGATACCCACCCTTCGGCCCAACCGAACCTTCCAAAATGCCAGCCTCGTCAAGTCTTTGCAGTCCTTTGGCAAGATAGGCTTTCGGCACTCCATGAAATTCGGCTAACGTCGCAACCGAAAGTCGTGCCCCGTCGGGCAGCCCGGCCAGAACTGAGCAACAATGGATTCCCCATTCGACCTGATTGCTGTGCTGCATTTCAACAGAATGACTAACTCAACCCAGCCTGGTCAAGCCCAAACATCTTGTCGAGCGAACCGGGCGTCGGTCGGAAGGTGATGCTGAGGCGATTCCAGGCATTGATCATGCCGATTGCGTACACCAATGCCACCAGTTCTTTCTCACTAAAGACTTCCTTCGCCGAAGCAAAAAGCTCGTCACTCACGCCTTGGTTGGGTCGAAGGGTCAGCTGTTCCGTGAGGGCCAAAGCAACTCGCTCCCGAGCGTCGAAGAGATTTGATTCCGGCCAAGCCGCAATGTGATAGAGCTTCAGTTCCCTTTCGCCAGCAATCTTCGCCTCTTTGGAGTGCATATCGAGGCAGAAGCTGCACTGATTGAGCTGAGATGCCCGAATGTCCACCAAGTGAAGGAGAGAGCCATCGATTGCCTCCTTGACAGATCGTCCGAGAGCGGAAAGGTCCATGGCCCACTTCGGGGCGACAGCGGAATAGTTCATGCGAGGTTCCATATTTCTATTATGGATAATTTTTGTCCGTAATTCAATATTTAAGACAGAAAATATCTTAAATAAGATTTTGAAGATTTTCTAACTGGTTTTAACCCAGTACCGTCGCACCGGGATCGGCCAATACTCGGACAAGAATTCTTTTTCAAGCAGGCCGCCACACCGCTCGATGGTTCGGCAGGAGGCGGCATTCTCGGCATCGGCACAAACGAGCACCTCGTCCAGTCCACGTTCTCGAGCGACGAGCAAACCCGCCTGGAGAGCGGCCATCGCATAGCGATTTCCGCGTTGCGAAAACGGAACGTCATAGCCGATATGACCGCCAACCGAATTCAGAAAGGGATGATCGATATGATGGCGAATACGCACGACCGCACAAATGTTTCCGGACGAATCAATGAGCCAACGATGGGTGCATGGAACCAGTCCCTCGGGCATATCAATTCCCTCTTCGTCAAGGCGCAGACGCTCGACATAGCTGGCAAAATTGAGGACACCCTTGATGTAAGACTCCCCATTCTCGGGATCATGGGCCAAATAGTCGTCGACCATGGCTCGAAAGCCGCGTTCGAATTCCTCGGAAGGAGCCCAAGCCTTCATCACATCTCGCGGCGGTATTCAATGGCCGAAAGGAGTGTAGCCGAATCCGCATAATCCAGTTCACCGCCAATCGGCATTCCGTGGGCGATTCGAGTGACCTTGAGGCCAACCGGCTTGAGCAATTTTGCGAGATAGAGGGCCGTTGAGTCGCCTTCGATGGTTGGATTGGTCGCGACGATGACTTCTTCGATCGGCTCATGATGAAAACGCTCGAGGAGTTCTCGAATTCTCAATTGCTCAGGAAAGACGTTATCCACCGGCGAAATGAGGCCATGCAGGACATGATATTGGCCTCGATAGTCATTGATCCGTTCGATCGCGACAATGTCTCGGGGCTCGGCGACCACGCAAACCACCGTCTTTTCTCGGCGGACATCGCGACAAATTTCGCACTCCTCAGTCTCAGAAATATTCTGGCAACGGGCGCAAAACCTAAGCTTGTGCTTCGCGCTGACAATCGAAGACGCAAGCTTTTCAGCTTCGTGATCAGGAACGCGTAAAAGGTGGTATGCCAAGCGTTGAGCCGATTTCGGTCCAACGCCTGGAAGTTTTTCTAGCTCCGCGATGAGCTCGGCAAGCGGCTTCGCGAATAACAAGGCTTAGAGTCCGAGGCCAGGGATCGGAGGCAGGCCCTTGGTGATTTCAGAGACGCGGTCAGCTCGGAGCTCGACAGCCTTTTCGAAGCCATCGCGAACGACGCCCGTAATCAAGTCTTCGAGAGCTTCGACGTCTTCAGGATCGACGACGCTTTTGTCGATCTTGATCGTTTGGATTCGGCCCGTACCGTCAAAGGTCGCCTTAACTGGCCCTTTGTCGACATTGATCGTTTCCGTCTCCAGTTCTTGCTCAAGGTTCTGAGCCCGCGCCATCGCGCTTTGAACATTCTGCATAAGGCCGCCACCGAGACCGCCCATACCACCACCGAGTCCTTTTGGAAGTTTCATTTGTTTAACTTAAATCCTCTTCTTTAGAGTCCGAAAGATTAAAGACTTCTTCTACCAACCTTTTAAGCCGTACGCCTTCAACGTGTAATTCTACCGCTTCGGGCTCAATCACCTTCAGATCGTTTTTTTTTTCTAAAACGAATTCAAGAATCGTGCCTTCTCGCCCAATCGCGGCCAATTGGTCGACCACGAATTTCATTCGTCCGGCATTTTCTTCAAACCAAACGTAATCCATCTCTCGCCCAATTGCGACCACCATCTTTTCGCCATCGTCGGAGACGAGACTCGAAGAGGCCAGTTTCAGCTTATGAGGCGGCGCCATTCCTGTTTTCGGATTCATCGGCAAGGCGTCCTTTAACCGATCCCAATCGTTAGACGAAGACTTGGGCGCGATAGGTTCCGGCTCCGAAGATTCCGCCGCCTGAACCACCGCACGAGGAGATTCGACAACCGTTTCTTGAGCGATGGGCTGTGTTTTTTCCACGGGCTCCGCCACCGCACGCTTTTGTTCGGGAGGTTGAGCTGGTCGAACCGCAGAAGGTTTGGCTTCAACGGTTTTCGTCGTTTGGGGAGTCTCGGTCGCGATCCGAATCAGTTCACTTTCCAGCCAAAGCTTGGGCAACGAAATATCGCGAATGATTTTGTGAGCGTCGGCCAGCGCCGTTCGCACTTCAATCAGAAAGTTCTTTCCAAGCCGTGCAGCGATCTCGTGCAACGAAGATTCTCGTGTCGCGTCGATGCTATCGCTCGGAACTTGGTAGATCGCTCGGGTCAGATCGGCCAGGCGATGGAGCATGGATTCAAGCAGGCTTCGGGGGTCTCTTCCGGTCCGAATGATTTCTTCCAAAAGCGAAATAATCTTGGGAACATCGCCAATTTGAATCGCAATCAGCAGTTCATCCACTGATTGCTCTGACACCAATCCCAATTGATCGTATACGACATCGACCGTGATTTTGCCCTCCGATACGATAATCGCTTGTTCAAGGAGAGTGAGCGCGTCACGATATCCGCCGTCGGCCATTCGAGCGATGGCGGATATTGCAGCGGGTTCGGCTTCGACACCCTCCTCCGTACAAACATAGTTCAAACGGGCTGTGAGGTTTTTCATCGAAGCGCGATGAAATTCATACTTCTGGCACCGAGATCGGATCGTCGCTGGAACTTTGTTATATTCCGTTGTAGCAAGAATGAAAACGAGGTGAGATGGCGGCTCTTCAACCGTTTTTAGCAATGCATCGAAAGCCTTGGGCGATAAGTCATGGACTTCATCGATGATGAAAACTTTGTACCGGCCGATCATCGGCGCATAAGAAACGACATCGACGATTTTGTCTCGTACGTCATCCACTCCTGAGTCGCTCGCGGCGTCCATCTCGATCACATCCGGGTGTGAACCGTTCGTGATCATGACGCATTGTTCGCAGACATTACAAGGCGTTCCCGAAGGACCTTTTTCGCAGTTGAGAGCTTTGGCCAAGAGGCGTGCGGACGAGGTCTTGCCGGTTCCACGAGGGCCTGTAAAAAGAAACGTTTGCGCGGTTCGCCCAGAATTGAGAGCATTCTGAATCGTCCTGACGACGTGATCCTGCCCGATCAGATCTTCAAAAGTCTGACTTCGATATTTGCGGTAGAGAGCAAGTTGTGCCACAGGAATAGATTCAGGCAAGTTGTGCCAGAGGAATAATTCAGCGCCGGGAGGGCCGCGTCACCCAGAGTGTCACCTTACCGTTGCTGCCTTCCAGCCCTGGCGGAGTTCGATGAACTGCTGCCGCGCAGTTCCCGGCGATGAATTGTAGCATCACCGGGCACTAACTTGCTTAGTTCTGACCAGACGAATTACTGTTTTCGAGAGTCGGTTTTGCACTTGTAGAAGGATTTTGATAATCCTGCTCCGTCTCTCGATATCCATCTGATTTAATGACGACCGACTTGCCTCGGCTGTTGCCTCGCAGCAACAACTGGTCTCGGTCGAGTTCGATCGCATAATACAGACACTTGGTTCCTGGTCGGATATCCGTGTGCATATTCGATGCGATCTTGTCAGTCATACCCTCGCCATTCCAACCAAACTTATCTTGGATGTGGGCCGGAGCCGAGCGTGGGTTGTAGTAGAACTCAAGAATGTACTTCTTCTTGGTGAACGGGTACATCGTTGGGTCGCGACTCATATCGATCGTCTTGTCGAACCGTTGGTTACGCACGAACAGTTGTTCCTGCATATAGGTTCGATCGCGAGGCGGATCGAAATTGATGTCAGATTCCTTGTCCCAATTCGCGCCACCGGCAATCGCATTGGGATAATCGGCATCACGAAGAACGCATCGAAGTCGTGAACCAATCGAAAGGACGTTCCAATTGCCTTGAACCCGAATAACGCGTTCGTTAACAACGGTCACCTTGACGCCAAATCCAACATCGAACGGCGGCATGACATCGTATCCATCGAGACTTCGTCCTTCTTTACTCGCAAAGTAACCACGCTGCGACATTCGAATCAACAAGGTGTCCAGGTTGTTCTCAATCGTGTCGCGGTTCTGGTGAAGCTGGTAGTTGCGATGATCCTTGTCTTTGAGATACTCGGCTTCGGCCACGTCGTAAACGTCATACCAGTGCTGAAGGGCCTTGTCGACATTTCCATCTCGTTCGTACAAACGACTCAAGAGGTTTCGCCGAGCTGGCTGAGCCTTGATGTCCGGTTTGGCATCGGCTTGTTCCATCCAGTAAACCGCCTTGTCGTAGTTGTCATCGATCTTGTGATACCAAAGCCAACCCGTCTCGAAGTAGAGTTCGTAGGTGTACGGATTTTGTCGCGCACCCTCTGCGCCAAGCGCCAAGGCCGACGGCAAATATCGTCGGTCGGATCGTTGCTCTTCGTCGGTGAAGTTGTAACCGATGTGCCACATGCCGGTCGCATAGACGTCAATCTCGTGCGGGTCCAAGAACGTGACCAACCGAATAATCGGCAAGATCGCGTCATAGTTGCCCGACTCGAAGAACGAGTCGGCTCGAACCCAGAGAATTCCGGCAATCAGTTCTCGGAAGCCGGCCAACGCAAAGAGCATTTGGTCAGCGCCGAGGCCACCGGTGATGAGGTCCTTTCCAGACTGGACCGGGCTGTAGTTTTTACTCCACAGCGGGTAGACCTGAGTCGAACCCCACAACGCTTGCAAACCGATCAAACCGAGGCCAGCGGCCATCAGATTTCTTCGGAAGCCTTTTTTCGAAACTCCCATAGCGCTTAGACCTCTCTTCGATCGAAGATCAACATTCCGGAGATCAACATGATCGTGATGTAAACGAGTCCATAGATCACCGCATTAAAGGCGTAGCGACCTGGATCGGTAATCTGCGTATCGGGGTTGATCAGCTTGTTTTGAACGTTGTAGCTGGCAAAGTTCGGAAGGATCGTGCTGACAAACCACGCAAGTCCCTTCGAGAACAGCGGCGCATTCGGATTCTTGTTAAAGGAATCAAAGAAGGCGTAACCCAGCGTTCCAATCAAGTAAATGCCACCCGTCAAGAAGAAGTTCACAAGCGGAGCCACAAACGTGGAAAGGCACATCGCAACCGAGGCGAGCAGGCTCATCTGGACGAAGAACATGCTGATACCCTGAAGCAATTCGATACCCTTGGGCCAATCGTGCTGAATGATGCCGAATTCCAAGAGGGTGACGCATGCCATCATTCCCATCATCAGGGCCAGAGCGGAAACCGCCCCAAAATATTTGCCCAATAGGAATTGATACCGTTGAACTGGCTTGGAAAGAATCGTGTAAATGGTTCGCCGTTCGACTTCGTTCGGCAACATATAAACCGTCAGTGTGATTGCAATAACGGCGCTGCTGAGCTGAACGATACCGAGTACGAAGCCGGTCAAAACCGTCTTTTCTTGCCGCGCAGACAACACTCCGAGGAGCGGAGCCACGAACAGCAACATGATCGCAACGAAGAGAATAATGAGCAAAACACGTCGGCGAATCGCTTCTCCGACGGTTGCTTTGGCAATGGCAACAATAGGTCTCATATCTCTTCCTACTTGGCGCTGACCGTCTCCACAAACAGGTCTTCGAGGCGCTTCTTACGAGGGACGACGCTTTGAATCGCTCCTCCGTGGGCACGCACTCCATCGATGATCGAATTAATATCGGATTCTTCCGGAACGTCGAAAAGCAGTCCGGTCGGAATGTCGTGAATGTTGCTATCGGTTAGCTTCATTTCGGCCAAAAGATTTCGATTGACTCCCGACACTGTGAGCTCAACTCGGCCACCTTTCAAAAGCTCGGTAAGCTTGCCCTGTCGAGCAATGACGCCATGATTGATGATTGCAACTCGGTCGCAAATCAATTCGACTTCGCTTAGCTCGTGCGACGAAATAAAGACTGTTCTGCCTTCCTCACGGAAGCCAAGAATGAGGTCGCGGATTTCGCGGTGAGCGATCGGGTCGAGACCACCAGTCGGTTCATCGAGGAAAAGCAACTTGGGATCGTTCAACAGTGCTTGAGCAAGGCCGATTCGCTGCTGCATACCCTTGGAGAACTGGGAAATCGTCTTCGTCTTATCGCGGTGGAGGTTGACTTTTTCAAGCAACATATCCATGCGCGCCGTATCGGAAATCCCAAAAAGAGATCCGTAAAACTTAAGGATCTCCATTCCGGTCATGTATTCGTAGTAGTACGGTCGCTCAGGGACATAACTGATGATTTTGTGAACATCATAGTCACCAAGTTCTTTGCCTAAAACGTAGCCTTCACCTGCCGAGGGTTCGATGATGCTGAGCAACATCTTTATGGTAGTCGTTTTCCCGGCGCCGTTCGGCCCCAAGAAGCCGAAAATTTCGCCTTCCTCAACATGTAAATCGAGCTCTTTGACAACGCTTACAAGCCCGTGTGCTTTACTTTTATAACTTTTCGTCAGTTTTTTGGTTTCAATGGCGGCGGCCAAGGGACGCGCACCTCCGTGTATGATTTCGGCGTAATAATACCTAGTCCTGACGCTTACGCGACGCCCGGCACGGGTAGTGACAACATTATTGATGCCAAAGTTCCCGTTTCGATTTTTTCCCGTACTAGGTTCTTGAGATCGACCCTCACTTACTCGCCGATAGTATTTTCACCCTCGCAAAAATACTTGCCTCGACTTTACCCAATCCTGAGGGCTTAACCGAACCTTAAGAAATGGACCTGTCCCATAGGTTGATCGCTTTTCGAAATTTCGGTGAGAAACGTTTCGCGACTCCGTCTATAATGCAGTTCTAACAAAAGGGAAACCGTTTGATCGTAGCGAAGGGGGATTGCTTGATCGCCAAAATCCAGGTCAGTACAACCTGATTTCGGTTTCCTGGGGCTCCTGAAACGTTCATCAATTCTTAGTTTTAGCGAGCCCCCAAATTTTCTTCCCAGATGCCGTGATCTCTGGTTCCGTTCTCAATTCGGGCACCAAGTGTGAACGCCGCTAAGCCCACGAGGCCAAAGCTCATTCTGACAAGCAAAGCGAGGAGTACTGGGGATTAGTCATCAAAAGCTTCGACCGAATGGCCAAGTGAATTGCAGCCCTAAGGAGGCCCGAAGGACTAACAAAGGTCAGCCCAGCCTGACGAGCAAAGCGAGGAGGGCTGGGGAATGGTCATGTAAAGCGAGCAGCCTAAAGGGCGGCGTTAATTCGAATTATCGCGATTGATGCGAACCGACTCCTTTATTCCCCTAAGACCTTTAATAGACAACATCCCATAGGCCCAAAGGGCTGACGTGGTCGGATACTGATCCACAGCGGGCAGTATTGCTACTGCGATTCAGGCTACCTTCTTACACTTGCCATGGCCAAAACTGACGAATTCTGGTCACTCAGAAGACTCAAACTCGGTTCAATGTCCTGATTTTCCGCAAATGTTAGAATTTTGTTAGAACATCCCTTGACATTGTTTTTGCTAGCTCGTATCATTACGAGTACCGAAGCGGGATGCCCCCGGGGGAGAACTAAAACACGTGGGGCCAAAGCAATCGGTGCAAGCCTTGGCGAGGGTCGCTTTAGCTCTCCTTTCAGCGCCCTCGCATTTTTTTGTCAGGCTTGTTTCGCGTTCTGGATGAAATCGCGCATCTTCGCCGGATCTTTGAGGCCAATTTTTTCTTCGATGCCGCTCGAAACATCCACCATAAACGGACGAACGCGTTCAATCGCTTGAGCAACATTGTCAGGATTGAGGCCTCCCGCCAAGATGACTGGCCGTTCAGCACATTGAACGAACTCAGAAGCAAATCCCCAATCGATCGTTTCTCCCGTTCCTCCGTAAGCTCCATCCTTGTAGGCATCCAACAGGATCGCCGTCGAATTGACCGTTAGCTGGGAAAAATCACTTGGACGCTGGCCGGGTCGAACTCGAAGCGTATGGATTCGCTTAGTTGCTGGTTCGGGATACTCTTCCCATTCTGAACCCTGAACGAGATCAAAAATTCCTGCAAACGCTGGGCGATTGACACGCCCAAAAACCGCAACCTTGACGGGCACGGGTGGCAGAACTTTTAGCCATTCAAGATCGAATTCGCTGATGCAGCGTGGTGAAGATGGCTCATGAACGAACCCAATCGCGTCTGCGCCCAATTCAATCGCAAGCTCCGCATCTTTGTAGTTCGTGAGACCGCAAATCTTGACTCGGATCACCGTCCCATCACCTCACGAACCTTTGCTCCTATGTCTTCAGCTTCGCAAAAAGCGGTTCCGATTAAGACGGCTTGGGCACCGTATCCAGTAACGAGTTGGACATCGCCAGACGAATGCAGAGCGCTTTCGCTTACTTTGAAGATGTGATCGGGAATCATTCGAATCAGTTTTTCAGTCGTGCGAATATCCGTCTCAAAAGTCGATAGATCACGATTATTGATCCCGATCATGTCTGGATTCAGACCGAGGGCGATTTCGGTCTCATGTTCGTCGTGTACTTCAACCAGAACATCCAGGCCTCGGATTCGGGCTTCATCATAGAGTCTCGTCAACTGATCGACTTCCAATCCGGCGACGATGAGAAGGATGCAATCGGCACCCCACAGGATCGACTCATCAAGTTGATATTCGTCAAAAATGAAATCCTTTCGCAGCAAGGGCAACGAAACCGCCTCTCGAACATTGAGAAGATATTGGGCCGAACCCTTGAAGTACTCGACATCAGTGAGAACCGAAAGACAAGCGGCCCCATTCTCTTCGTAAATTTTTGCGATGCGAGTTGGATCAAAAGGTCCGGCCACGATTTGACCTTGAGATGGACTCGCTTGCTTGACCTCCGCGATCAGGCCGGGCTTTGTGGGATTGTTTTGCAATGCCCGAAGAAAGCCTTTCCTTGGCGGGGCTCCCACGGCTTGAGCCCGCAATTGCTCAGGAGGCACTAAAGCCTTCGAAATGCGAACTTCCTCGCGTTTGGTCTCAAAAATCCTTTCGAGAATAGTCAAGCGTCTTTCCTTATTTGCTCGAGTTTTGCAATCGCTTTGCCCGATTTAACCGTTTCGCGCGCGAGTTCGTAGGCCCCGGGCCAAGAATCGGCAAGACCGGCCAATCGAACCGCGACGGCAGCGCTGGGCAAGACGGCCAAACATTTGGCAGATGAGATGTCGGAAATGGATTGAATCAGCATTTCGCCATTTTGAATTGACGTCTCGCCTGCCAAGAGCGAGGCAAAATCGGCAGGTTTCGCTCCAAAAGTCGCGGGGTTCCACTCTTCCCTTCGCATTTCACCATTTTCGATAACCCGCACTTGCGTCGTGCTGATGGGCGATATTTCATCGAGTCCAGGTTCGCCATGAACCACAATGCTAAATTCTGCACCAAGGCGTACGAGCGATTCCCCAACAAGATTGAGCAATGCGGGATCCCAGACGCCAATGATCTGTCGTTTTGCTCCGGCAGGATTCAAGAGTGGGCCAAGAATATTAAAAACGGTCCGAAACGGCAATTCTTTTCGAATAGGTGCCACACGGGCAGCCGTCGGATGGAATTTCGGCGCAAACAGAAAAGCAAAACCAAAATTCTCAAGTCTTCGCGAAGCGGATTCTGGCTCTTCGCAAATCGGAACCCCAATCGCTTCGAGGACATCGGCGCTGCCAAAACGTCCGGTTACGGCACGATTGCCATGCTTGGCGACAACCGCACCGGCCGCCGCCGCGATCATCGCCGCCGCTGTCGAGATATTAAAGGAGGAGACACCGCCGCCCGTGCCACAAGTGTCGATATGATTTTCGACATGGCAAGGTACCGGCACCGCGTCTTCGCGTAATCGTTGGGCGAAACCCGCCAATTCATCTTTGTGAAGACCTTTGACTGCGAGCGCAGTTAAGAACGCCGAAATCTGAGCGGGAGTACCCTCGTTGACGATGGCCCCGATCAAGGCATTCGCTTCAACCATCGAGAGATTTTCTTTTAAGACGATCTTGTGGAGGAGTGCAGCTTGGTCCATCGCTGAATTCATTATCCACTTCTGATGTGCCTATTGGGTATCTTTTCGACTAATGGGACCATATCTCGGAGTTCTGGCGCTGATGGGATTAGCGGCAACTCTTTGCGTCGTCTTTGCCACCATCAGTTGGGTTCTCGGTCCAAAGAGGATCACCTCTTATAAGAGTTCGCCTTATGAATGTGGTGTGGCCCCGGTCGGCGATGCTCGCGAACGGTTCCCTATCAAGTTCTATCTCGTCGCAATCGTTTTCATTCTTTTCGATATCGAAGTTGTGTTCCTTTGGGCCTGGTTCACCGTTTACAAAAACGCAGATGTCGACTTCATTCGAACCAGCTTTTTTGAATTCCTCGTCTACATGGTCACCTGGATTCTTGCTTACGCCTACGTGATCCGCGTCGGCGCGATCGATTGGGAAGAAGAAGCTGAACAAGCCATTACGGAACGATCAGAAATGGAGGCAGCATAATGTCGGAAGAAATCGTAGAATCGCCCGAACCGATTGCCCAACCTATCGAAGTCGTCGCCTTGGGCGAAAATGTCGTCAAATCGATTGAGAAAAATGGCGACCTGTATCTCTGTGTGACCAAGGAGAATTTGCTTTCGACCCTCTCAACGCTCAAGGATTCACCCGATCTCCAATACACCTTTTTCAGCGAATGCGTTGGAGTGGACTATTCGACTTGGACGCACGAGCGTGACTTGGATGGTCGATTCGAAGTCGTCTACAACCTTATTTCCATCAAGTTAAACCGTCGAATTTTTGTGAAGACGTCGGTGAACGATGGCGAATCAATCCCGACGGCAAAAGGAATTTTTCTCGGTGCCGAATATCCTGAGAAGGAAGTGGGCGACATGTACGGAATTCACTTCGCGGGCAACGAACTCACTCCCGGAACCCGCTTTATGCTCCCCGACGATTGGGTCGGCTATCCCCTTCGGAAAGAATATCCGCTTGGCGGTGACGAAGTGCTGTTCGACAAGGGAGACAGAGGTCCTGCCGTCGAAGACAGAATGTCACCCCATGCAGGTGAAAGTTTTGAAGGCAAAACTGGCTCACAAGACGTGAGCGGACGCTAACTTAGGCTCTAAAGTTCACCTTGGGGCGGAATTCTAACACGATTTCTGTCCCAATATCCGAGAATTTTACGAATTCCTTGTATTTGAGCACACTTTTTGCTATAGTGATTGGAACAACGTGTCTGTCGTTAAAGTCTTGACAATTGTCAGAATTTGACGAAAGGCCGTCTGGAAAGACTCCCTTTCCAAAGCATTTATTCTAGGAACACATCATGAAAAAGGCGTTTACGCTTATTGAACTTCTGGTTGTAATTGCGATCATCGCAATTCTTGCAGCCATCCTCTTCCCGGTTTTCGCTCAGGCTAAAGAAGCTGCAAAGAAGACCTCGACGTTGAGCAATTATAAGCAGACCGGTACGGGTACCGCAATCTACCTCGCAGACGCTGACGACCAATTCCCCCTCGCATGGTCTTGGGACGGTACTGGTCAGCAGTGGCGATGGAACTTCCTTACGTCGGTTCCAAACGGCTGGCGACCGGGCGCATTCAGCGTCGACCCACGAAAGTCGGAAGACGGAATGTACTGGGCCAACTCGATCCAACCTTACCTCAAGAATCTGCAGCTGTTCCAACAGCAGGGCAACCCGCTGACCTCGGTCGTCGCTGACATCCCAGTTGCTGGCATGTCCAAGGCCCCAGTTGGTCTTTCGATGAACGGCTACCTCCACCACTGGAACGCAACTGCCATCGAGCAGCCTTCGATGATCCCGCTCTACTGGGCCGGTTCTGGTAAGCAAAACCGAGATGGTTTCGGTCTGACTCAGCCCGCAATCAACTGTGCTGGAATTGGCGCACGATGTCAGTGGACCAGCGATTCGTCGGCTGGTGTTGGCGGCGTCTTCCAACCAGGCGTTTCGGTTTACACCTTCGGCACGGGTATCCACATCACGGCTACCGACACGAGCTGCAAGTTCCGAAACATCCCAACCTCGACCAATACGGCTAGCCCGACTCGAGACTACTACCGCAACCCGTACGCTTCGGTCGATCCGAACACGTTCGTTTGGACCAGCTACTGGACCTGCGGCGGTTGGCTGTGCATGTTCCGACCGGACCAAACCAACTAATCTCACTTCTTGAAAAGGAGAATTCCCAAAAGGAATTCTCCTTTTCTGCTGTTTCAAAGAGGCTCATTTAGCTAAAATTCCACCATGAAGAAAAAAGTATCTCTTCTATTAATCTCAGCAATTCTTGGTGCAGCAATGGTTGGCTGCAGCGGCGGTAGCGCCGACGAAGACACGACGAAGACGAAGCCAGTTGCTCCTGCGAGCGACGCTGGCTTGTCCCACAGCGTTCAGAACCAAGCCGATAAGGCTTCTGCGGACTAATCCCATGAAGTACCGAAGGATCTTTCCGGCGATTTTGGGGCTTTCCATTATTGGATGTTCCTCGTCAACAACGACGACGACCACTTCGGGTGGTCCTTCGGTAGCACGAAAGCCACCTGCATATGTGGCTTTCGTCAATCTCACGCCAGACGCGCTCGATATCACAACCGATGGAGCCGGAATGGTCACCGCCTTAGCTCCTTTTGAAGCCAGCAAGGGATATATCGTCGGGCTCAAAGACCATAAGATTTCCGGCACAGCCGGAGCAAAAACCGCCGATAGCACCTTCAAAGGCGAGGCCGGTTCTCTGACCATCGTTTTAGTGAAGCCCGAAGGTGGCAAGCTGAGCTATGAGGTCGTGAAAGGCGTCTCATCCGTCGTTCCCGAAACGGGATCAAGAATCGTGTGCATCAACCTCGCATCCAAATCCGTCAAGTTTGGAGTCGGCGGCGAGAATTCTGATGTTGCGACCAAATCGGTTAAGGAAAAAGACGGCGCGGCAGGACCCCAGTCCGTTTCAGTTCAGGGTTCGTCGGTGGACGTCGAAACCAAGGACAAGGAAATTTGGGGCGTTTTTAGTTTCGAAAAGGACGGAAAGATACAAACGACTTCCGTTCGCCTGAAAGGTCCTTTGAAAGTTGAAGCCGCTTCGGCAGCCTCATCCTAATCGCTTTTACTGCCCGAGATTTCGCCCCGGGCAACCCACTTTCGCCAACAGGCTTGGTATCTTTAAAGAGTAATGTCCGAACAGACCTTCATGCCGTCTACCGAAACGATTTTTGAGCGGGTCGGCGAGAACACGATGATCGTGAACATGGGGCCTCAGCACCCTTCCACTCACGGCGTGCTTCGGGTCATTACCGAGCTAGATGGCGAAAACATCGTCCAATGCAAATGCGTCATCGGCTACCTCCACACCGGCATGGAGAAAGAGGCCGAATACCAGCAGTACAACAAGTGCGTGGTCATGACCGACCGCATGGACTACCTGAATGCGAATGGCAACAACCTCGCTCACGCATTAGCCGTCGAAAAGCTTCTTCAATGTGAGATTCCCAAGCGGGCGCAATATCTTCGCGTCATCCTTGCGGAACTCAGCCGCGTGGCATCCCACCTCGTTTGGCTTGGCACCCACGCGCTCGACCTCGGCGCCATGACGCCATTCTTTTACGCTTTCCAACAACGCGAGCTCATTCTCGATATGTTCGAGATGTTCAGTGGGGTTCGCATGATGCCGTCCTGGATTGTTCCTGGCGGACTCAGAGGCGACATGCCCGAAGGCTTTGAGCCTCGTCTGCGAACCTTTCTTAAAGGCTTTGGCAAGGAACTCGACACGCTGGAAGGCCTTCTCTCTGAAAACCCAATCTGGAAAGAGCGAACCTTCGATGTCGGCATTCTGTCGGCCGAAGATGCGTTGAACCTTGGTTGTTCAGGCCCAATCCTTCGTGCCAGCGGCGTGGCCTGGGATCTCCGCAAGGATATGCCATACAGCAGCTACGACGATTTTGATTTTGGAGTGCCGGTCGGCAAGACTGGCGACGTCTATGACCGCTACCTTGTGCGCGTCATGGAAATGAAGGAAAGCTGCCGGATCATCCAGCAGGCGATCGACGGACTTCCGGGCGGCGCCTGGCGCACCAGCGATCGCAAGATCGCTCCCCCACCTCGCGAAGAACTCGATACATCGATGGAGTCATTGATCCATCACTTCAAGCTTTACACGGAAGGTTATCGCCCGCCCGTCGGCGAAGCCTATGCCGCCGTCGAAGGTTCGAAAGGTGAACTAGGATTCTATGTCATCTCCGACGGTACGAACCGCCCTTATCGCTGGCACGAACGACCTTCGAGCTTCATGAACCTCAAGTCGCTTGAAGTGTTGGCCGTCGGGCGAATGATCGCCGACCTCATTGCTATCATCGGCTCGATTGACATAGTTCTTGGCGAAATCGACCGGTAGGATGAATCCAGAAACTGAGGACGAGGTCTACGTTCCAGGGCTTAAGCAAGAGCTTATTTCTTATGTTTTAACGCTCTTGCCAAGTTTCTTGATCCCTATCGTAAGTGTTACTTCTTTGCCCGAAGATTCCCTTCTCGGGCCAATTCTTCTCATGGTGATCATGGTGACGACCTTCGTCGTTGCCCCTTTTTTCTTGCTGTTCAATATTTACGCGATCATGCTAAAGCGGACGCGACCATTTGTTGTCAGGTTGCTACTTTCAGCTGCCCAAATGGTCTACCTCATTAAGGTATTCACCCAATAACCGGGACGCCTTAATAATAATTCTCGCTGGTCTTGGTCGCTTCATCGACCCATTCGGCAGCGAACTTTTTCATCTTATCGACATTCAGTTCACCCATAGGCAAAATGCGGATGAAGGCTCCTTCGTCATCTTTCCCAAAGTGAGTGATCTTAAACCGGAACATGTCCCATTTGACCTTCGCCATATCGGCGTAATAACCCTGGGTCGTCTTCAAGAAGTACATGGCTGTCCGCTTCTCACCGTTGCGCTCCATGTCGAAAAGGGTAATCGGTACTTGTCCTCGTGTTTTGGTCTCCATCGAGTCAACCCGTTGATTGGATAGCGTCCAGCCTTGAGCCGTCAAACATACCTGTGGATCGTGAAAACTCTCTTTCTTGCGGCTGGCAATGACCACGACTTCGTATCGTTCGGGACCATTGTCGAAGACCCGCGGAACGATACCCCAAGGCTGCAGGATGTCATAGTTCACCTGATCCATCTTGTAGGTGCAATACTCACCCTTAGCCAATTCGGCATTAAACTTATCGACCGTCTTGGGCAACATGGCGGCAATTTGTTCCTCCGATCGATCCACCTGTTTAGGGCGTGGCGCGAAGTTCAATGTCGCACCGGTCGTGAGCAAAATTGCACAAAGAATGCCGAGTCTTTTTGTGAGGGTTAATCTTTCCATCCGAACCACTTAGCAAATTTGAAGAGGATCACGAAGCAGATGACGAGGGTAATGTAGCCGCTGTAATCGTGAAACTTAGCCGCAGCTTCCGAGCCCTGCAGCTCCCCAACGACTCCAATCAAGGCAATACGAAGGCCATTGATGAAGAGGCAAAGAGGGACCACTAGGATAAACATTAAAACATTGAAGCTTAGTTCCTTTCGAGCGATCAACACGAAGTGAGCGGTAAAACAAGCTACGGCGACCAACAGTTTGAGTCCACTACAGGGAACTGCAACCGTCAACGCATAGCTGTTCAGCTGAATGTCCGTCGGACTGAGCTTAAGCGGGTTGAATCCGAAAAGGCGGAGCAGCATTTCAGCAACCGTCGTTGAGTAAATCTGAAGTTGGTTCGTATAACCGTCGATAAACGATCCCCAAACCGGCAACGCAAAAAGCGAAAAGGCGATGGGCATCGAAACAATCAAGGCTCGTTTGAATCCGAAAAGAAGCCAAACACTCGCCAAAATGAACGAAACGAACATCAGACACTGGATCACCCAAAAGTCGCCAATGAACCCAATGTACTGAATCAAAATGATGGGTATAAATGCGAGTAACGCCCAACGACCATCGGTGATGGGGGTCGCTTTCCACTTCTCTTGGCGAACCTTGATTTGCCATCCGATGAGGATCGGAACGATCCAACCGTGAGAGTAATAATCGTTCTTGAGCCAACTGAGCCCGGTGTTCCGCAGCAGCGGCCAAAACATCAGCAACATGCCGGCAATTGAGCCTAGCGCAAACCAAAACGTCGAGGTTCGGACCAGTACCGACCAGTTAATGCTTTTGAGATAAGCCACGCCCTGACCAACGACGCCAAGAACGTCGTCGAGTAATGAGGTGCTTTCTTTTTTGGGGGCGGGGACTGCTTGTTCCAAATCTACTCCACACTGAATAACAGCAAAAACTGTTCCGAAATTCCAGCTTCGCTGATGGTACTTCTCCTAGTTATTATCGCGCACTTGGCAAGCGATTGGCAAAAAAGTCTATGATTTACCTGGATGGCAGATCTTTCTAACGCCGTTATCATGGTCTGTGGTGGGGCTGGATTCATCGGTTCTCACTTCGCGCGTCTAATGCTGCGCAATCACCCCTCGGCGAGGCTCGTCATTTTCGACGCCTTGACCTATGCGGGCAATTTGTCGACCATTCAAGATATTCTCGGCGATCGGGCCACATTCGTTCATGGCAAGATTCAAGATATGACCGCTGTGGACGGGGCGATCAAAGCAAACGGCGTCACTCACATCGTCAATTTCGCAGCCGAATCGCATAACGACCGCTCGATCCTCGATCCAGGTTCCTTCATCCACACCGATGTATACGGCGTATTTGTGCTTTGTGAAGCAGCCAAGAAGTTCAACCTGCAAAAGTACGTGCAAGTCAGCACCGACGAGGTCTACGGTTCCATCAGCGAGGGCCGCTTTACCGAAGAGTCGCCGATCATGCCGAATACGCCCTACTCTTCGAGCAAAGCCGGAGGCGATCTTCAGGCTCGGGCGCACCACATCACATTCGGAACGCCCGTATGTGTCACCCGTGGCGGCAACAACTACGGTACGTTTCAATATCCCGAGAAGCTCATCTCATTCTTCGCCGTGCGCCTGCTGAAGGGCAAAAAGGTTCCCCTCTACGGTGACGGCAGTCAAGTGCGAGAATGGATTCACGTCGAAGACCATTGCGCCGGAATCGAGGCCGTTCTCCTTCATGGAACCCCCGGTGGAGTCTATAACGTAGGCGACGACAACGAAAGAACAAACCTTGAAGTCCTCAGCATTCTCCTCGAAGAGACCGGACGCGGCGAAGAACTTGTCAAACGAATCGAAGACCCACGCAAAGGTGCTCACGACAAACGATATTCGATGACCACCGAAAGAACCCGCGCACTCGGTTGGAGCCCCAAGAAGGATTTCGAAACCGAACTGCGAAATACAGTCCGATGGTATCGCGACAACAAATGGTGGTGGCAGCCAATCATCGCAATGCCAGAATATCAAGACTTCGTAAAGAGCTTTTATGGCAAATACTTAGGTGACGATCTATGAAAGCGCTGATTTTGGCGGGTGGAAAAGGCACCCGACTCCGACCGATTACGTACAGCTTGGCCAAACAATTGGTTCCGGTTGCGAACAAGCCCGTGATCGAATACGGAATCGACGCGATCGTCGCGGCGGGCATCACCGAAATCGGCATCATCGTTATCGAACCGAATAGCCCAATTGAGGAATCATGCGGCGATGGCTCCCGTTGGGGCGCAAACTTTACCTACATCGTTCAGCCCGATCCGCTCGGTCTCGCCCATGCGGTTGTCACCGCAAAAGACTTTCTCGGCGACGATGATTTCATCATGTACCTCGGCGACAACTTGATCAAATCTTCGCTGGGAGATCTCATCGATGAATTTCAAGAGCATCGCCCAGCGGCAACGGTTTTGTTGACCCCGGTATCCAACCCGAGCCAATTCGGAGTCGCCGAAATGGAGAACGACAAAGTCGTTCGACTGGAAGAAAAGCCAAAGCAGCCCCGCTCCAACTTGGCTCTCGTGGGTGTCTATCTCTTCGACCGCGTCATTCATGATATCATCGCTGAACTGAAGCCTAGTGCTCGTGGCGAATACGAGATTACTGAGGCGATCCAAGGCCTTATTGACCGAAAAATGACCGTGCGATCTCACATCGTGACGGGTTGGTGGAAAGATACCGGCACGGTCGAGGCCATGCTCGACGCGAATCGCTTAATCCTCGAAGACGTGCAGCCCATCCAGGAAGGTACCGTCGAAAATTCGCAGATCGATGGTCGCGTCAGCATTGCAAAGGGAGCCGTGATCCAAAATTCGTCTGTACGCGGTCCGGCAATCATCGGCGAAGGGTGCATAATCACGAACAGCTATATCGGGCCCTTCTCAGCCATCGATAAACACACCACCATTAAAGACTCTGAGATTGAGCACAGCATCGTCTTGCAAGACTGCGAGATCGAGGGTGTCTCGCGTCTCGATGGATGTCTCATCGGTCGGGGAGCGAAAGTCAAGAAAGTTCAGCAGAAGCCGGCCAGTTTGCGATTAGTGCTCGGCGATTCGAGTGAAGTCGCGTTACCGTAGCCATAATACGAGCCAACCAAGCAAATTTAACGGTGGATATTAGCGCATTTTCGCCCCCGTAAAGTATGCTAACGCCCGATGAGTTTGCAAGTCACACGATGGACCGTGGACTACGGCAACGGGGTCGTCAAGGAAGTTCGTGTGCCCCACGCCTGGCGTCAAGATGTCGATGTTCGTTGGGAAGGCCCCGCCATCTACAAAACGCTGATCGACGTTCCAGTTCGCCCGACAAAGCTACGCTTCAATGGCGTTAGCTACGCCTGCAAAGTCCTCATCAACGGCAAGCAAGTCGTTCGACACGAAGGCATTTGGGACGCTTTCGAAGTCCCGCTCACGCCATACCGGGGCAAGCGGGTCGAACTTGAAGTTCAAGTCATCAAGAACGGCGGGGCAAGTTATCCCGTCAAAAAAACGCTTGGCGGATTCCTTCCCTACGTTTATCACACCTTTGGCGGCATTTTCCGACCCGTCGAAATTGTGGATGAAACGGACTCTCTGACAAGTGTTCCCACCGAACGGCCACCTTTTGAAACCTACATGCGTGGGATCCTTCACTGGGGTTGGTATCCCGAAATCGGGCATTGTCATCCCGATGCCCACATGATTGAAAAAGAACTCGATTATGTTCAGTCGCTCGGATTCAATACCGTTAAATTTTGTCTTTGGCTCCCGCCCCACGGCTACTTAGATGAGATGGCCAATCGCGGCATGTTCGCATGGCTTGAACTCCCGCTTTGGTTACCGGACGGCCAGATCTTCGAATCGCCGCAAGCCGATGCTGAGCTTGACGCGATGATCCGTCAATATGCCCACCACGAAAACATCGTTGCTTGGACGCTCGGCTGCGAACTCGGAAATGCCCCCGCCGACTACCGTGAGCGATGGGTTAAAAAGCTCCAAGCGCTCACCCGGTGTCCGTTGATCAAAGACAACTCGGGCGGAGCCGAAATGTACGGCGGAGACCCACGAGAATTCGGCACCTTTTACGATTTTCATCCATACGGTGACGTTCAATTCTTCCCTCCCCTTCTCGACAGTCTCGCCACCGGCCCACGCGCCCAAGGCAAAGCCTTCTTGGGTGAAACAATGGACCACGACGTCCATCGCGACATCGAACAAATTGCGGAAACCATGCCGTTTTGGGCATCGGCACTGTCCGAATTGAACGAGAAAGGCGTCCGCTGGCAATATGATCTCCCCAAATTCATCAGCGAAAACCGCTTCGCTAATGAAGCCAAGGCTTCACGTCACAAAGAACTGATGGCCGCAAGCGTAGACAAGGCGCTCTTTGTTCGCAAGCACCTTGTTGAGCAGCTCCGCTCAAAGTCAGACTTCGACGGTTATGTTCTGACCGGCTTACGTGACACGCCGATTTCCAGTTCAGGCATCCTAACCGACTGGGCCAGAGAACGATATTCGGCTGACCAGTTTGCTACGTGGAATGCAGAGCAAGTTCTCTTCCTCATCCCGTCACGTAATCCGCGCTGGGTTCGCGGTGGCAATCGAGTCGGCTACGACGATCTTTACAACTTTTTTGCCGACAAGCCCATTCAAATTCGAATTGGATATGCAGGACCAGCGACATCCGGAAGTGCAATTTGGACGCTTAAGACCGTGAACGGTCGCCCCATTCAAGAAGGTATCGCCGAATTTACGACCAGCCAAGGCAGCCCGACTCAGGTAGCAAGCGTCTTCCTCGAAAGCCTTGACCCCGGTTCCTATTTATTCCATTGCGAATTTGGAGGAGCGCAGAACACCTGGGAAATCCATTCTCACTTACCCCTAGGTTTTGAAGACTGTTCCCTACTCATCTCAGATGACCGGTTCGACGGAGTGAAATTTGGAAAAGAAGGTTTGCCGATCGCTTTGGGATGGCGTGACTTTTTGCGCGAACGAATCGGACAGCCGATGATCATTCTCGTCGATGGACAAGGCGGCGCAGCGGCTCCCTATTGGCGTGAATGCATCACCCAGGGCTTCGGCCTTTCGTGGGAAGAACGCTTGGCGGTTTGCCCCGATCAAATCATAGATCCCGAGCGATTAGAGCGCTTCGCAGATGTGGAAATTCTGGAAACTCGCATCGATACCCGAACTTACGTAGAGTCAGCCTACATCGCCAGAGTCGGCGAAACGATCATCACGACCTATCGTCCACAGGGCGGATTGGGCACCCAGCCCAATGGCTTGGCAGTCAACCCGGCGGGACAATCGTTGCTCCGTCGCTTGGTCGACCTGATTCACCCGATCTTCTAACTTCCAGTCCGTGAATCGGGCCGGAAGTGATGGAAGTCCCTACTTGGGAAAGTCTGGGGAGGTTTTGCAGAGATAGATCTGCCCCTGGTGATAGGCGGGGTGAAAAGCCATCCGCGTCAAGGCTCCCTCGCCCGTGATGATCGGACCGAGAGCACTCTTGAGTTCGCCATTCAGAAATTCTGAGCTTGGGTTCTCAATATGAGGTCTAAGGAGTTTCTCACCTTCATCAAGAGCCCACATCACCTTTTCCAAGGTGATTTCTTCGTCCGAAAACGGAAATGGATCGTCGTTAACCACCCCAGCGGTTGCCGATTTCGCAACCCGTAACAAGTCACCCTCAAGTTCTTTTTGGATCAGTTGAGCGGTAAACCAAACTTCAACTCCTACGACATGAAGAACAGCCTGACCCGCACTCAAACTGTTCGGATGAATTCGATAATGAAGCTGTTCGGGAGTCATTCCCTCGATTTCGGCTTTCAGCCGTCCACGGCTGAGTTGCCAAGATTTTGCAAAATCGCTCACAACTTGAGAGTACCGGATCGTCGAGCGGACAAAAGAAAAACCTCTCCGGGGATGGAGAGGTTGTGGGTGGGGTTTTATTGGCCCTTCCTCTAGGAGGAAGGTGGGAGGGCTTTGTCTGTCCCTCCTTAGCCTTGAGGGGCTAAAGAGAGTTCATCACTTTCGATGCTTGACGAACGTGTAGTACTTGTGACCACTCTTCGTCACGACCTTTCGGTCGTATCGCACGCCATTCTTGTAATAGTAAGACCGTTTGTAGAAAGCGGCTCGCTGTCGTCGAAGCTTGTCTTGACTCTTGCTATCTTGATCGTAGCGATAAAGCGAATAGAGGGCTCCCGCCGCTCCGATGTAAGAAGCAGTTTTGTCCTTGTTCAATTGTCCTAAGAGAGCGACGGCGGCGCCTGCGTAGGCGGCCTTCTGCCATTCACCTTTTGTCTTCTGTCGTTGATTGATCTTTCGAGTGGTCGATCGTTGAGCGTCAACCGTTGCCGGTACAGCCATCGCACCGATCAGCAACCCAAGGGTCACGAATTTTAGAAAGTTGTTTTTCATGGTTCGTCTCCTTCTCAAGGTTCATGACGCACGTAGTAATTGGTTTGCATCACGAGTGGGACTGAGGTCCCAAGCGTCAGTTCAAATGACCCGACCAGACGCAAAAAATGCCCCATCTCCGAATGAGATGGGGCATGGATGGCGGGCGCCTTAACCGTGATGTTTCGGCTTGCCATGATGATCGTCATGACCTTTATTTCCGTGCCAATCCTGTTGCGCCTTGGGCGCCTTTTTGAATTGGTAGTACTTCGTCTTGTTCTTGGTCACAACGACGCGGTTATATCGCACTCCATCTCGGTAGAAATGGTCGTGACGGAAGTATTCCGCCCGAGCCCGGGCCAATTTATCCTTGCTCTTGCTATCCTGATCGTAGCGATAGAGCGAATAAAGGGCTCCCGCACTGCCCGCGAAGGTCAACGTGTTGTCCTTGGAAAGCAACCCAAGGATCGCAACCGCGCCGCTTACCGTCGCGATGTTCTTCCACTCGTCTCGGGTTTGGTCGCGTCGTTCGATCTCCCGATTGATCCCGTGTTGCGCCTGGATGGTCATCGGCATCGCAAAGGCGGTCAGCGTCAGGGCAAGGGTTCCGAGTTTGAGGATGTTTTTCATTTTCTTCTCTCCTATCACTGACAACGCCGCAGAGATTTCGAAAATTCAGAGACTAGGCCTTTAGGTCCAAAAGTACCTAATGTGAACCTAGTGCCTTTGGCAAACAGTCGTTTGAAAGCAAGAAATTCTCGCCGACCAGAACAGATTTAATGATTAAATGAGTCAATACATTCAATGGGACAAATTTCCCATGCAATCGCTGAGTGTTTGGAAATACTCCAAACACTCAGTACAATGAGCCCAGCCGACGAGGACCGAATCTTCAGCTCTGTTATGTGATTTTCAATCAAAGTTCAGACAGAATTCGGTCCCCTTTGGACGGGTTTTTCAAAAGACTTAGGAGCGCAAAACATGAAAAAACACTTCACCTTGGCAATTATCTTGTCCAGCCTCTATCTGGTCGGTTGCGGAAATACCGCCGAAGGCGTGGCCGAAGACACCCGCAATAACACCAAGGCGGCTCAAGAGGGAGCCGAAAACGCAGGCAAAGCCGCAGCCGGAGCCGCTTCGGAGGCAGGAAAGGCGGTCGCGAACGGGACAAATGAACTCGGAAAGGCTGCAGCCGACGCCGGGAATGCCGCCAAATTGACGCCAACCATTAAGTCTGCGATCGTCGCCGACAATTTGCTGAATGACCCCGCAAACGAGATTGACGTCGACGTCGACGCCGAAACAGTTACGTTAAAAGGACACGTTAAGGATCAAAAATCCAAGGACCGAGCCGAAGAACTTACGAAAAAGGTGCTCGAAGACACAAAATCGACTAACAAAGTCAAAAACGAGCTAGAAATCAAATAGTTCAAGTCCTTTATGACTTTACAAATCACCGTCGAACCTTATTGCTATAAAAGCAACTTCAAGTCGCCTACAAAGTTACATTGAAAGTTGGACGGAAAGGACTAAAAGTAAGTTCATTGACCTCTTGCCACCCTCGGCGACAAGAGGTCAATGTGTCATGCATTAGACCTTAATGACCACGGCGACCATGGTCGCGATCACGATCATGCCGGTCTCGGTCCTGATCTCGTCTTTGCTGATCATCGCGTCGTCGTTGTTCATCACGTCGGCGCTGTTCATCTCTGCGACGATCCTCGTCACGTCGGCGGGCTTCTTCTCGCCGTCGATCTTCTTCTCGTCGGCGTTGCTCGTCTCTGCGTCGTTGTTCCTCACGACGTCGCTCGTCGGCTCTTCGTCGCTCTTCGGCTTCCCGGCGACGCTGATCTTCTCGCCATCGGTCGTTCCGAACTTTATAGTCCACATTGACGAATTGGTAGTACTTCTGACCGCCCTTATAAACGACGCGGCGTTCGTAGCGACAACCGTCACGATAGAAGTAGTCGCGGCCAAAGTAGTCGGCCCGAAGCCGTCGCTGCCGATCGATGCTCTTTCGATCCTCATCGTATCGGTAGACCGAATAGAGCGCTCCCGCCGCACCCGCAAAAGTCAATGTGTCATCGTGATTGAGGAGGCCGAGCACACCAAGTGCGCCGCTGATCGTCGCGATATTTTTCCATTCGTTAGCGGTCTCTTCACGCCGCCAAGTCTGGGCATTGGCCGTAGCCGGGACGAGGATAACGCCTGCCAAAAAGGCCAGGGTTCCGATTTTAAGGATGTTCTTCATTTCCTTTGCTCCTATGCCTTTCCCAACGGATGAAGTCATGCCAGGATTTACAAACCTGTGACTTCCGCCCCAGATTTAGACTGTAAACTTACAGACAATGTCCAGCAGTTTCGGTCGCATCTTTCGCATCACGACCTGGGGAGAATCCCATGGTGGCGGCGTCGGAGTCGTGGTCGATGGCTGTCCCCCCATGCTGCGGATATCTACAGACGAGATCCAGTACGAACTGGACCGACGACGTCCCGGACAAAGCAAGATCGTTACCCAACGAAAAGAAGCTGACCAAGTTCAAATCCTCAGCGGGATCAGCGAGGATGGGCTCACGTTAGGTACCCCAATTTCGATGTTGGTCATGAATCAAGACCAACGAAGCCACGACTACGACGAGATGAAATCGAAATATCGTCCCAGTCACGCGGACTATGCTTATGATCAAAAATTTGGCATCCGCGCTTGGCAAGGGGGCGGACGTTCATCCGCACGCGAAACAATCGGTCGCGTTGCCGCTGGTGCAATCGCAAAAAAACTTCTCGCGGTGGTCGGCGTCGAGGTCGTCGCCTACGTTCGCAAGGTCCACCATATCCAAACCGCCATCGATCCACTTACCGTCACTCATGACGCAGTTGAATCCAATATTGTTCGGTGTCCTGACGATCATGTTGCCGATGCGATGATTGCTCACATTGAAGAAATTCGCAAAGAAGGTAATTCGGTTGGAGGCATCATTACGTGCGTCGCCAAGGGGGTCCCGGCAGGTTGGGGTGAGCCGATTTTTGACAAACTGGAAGCGGATTTCGCGAAAGCAATGCTCTCGCTGCCCGCCTGTAAAGGCTTCGAAATTGGCGATGGATTTGGTCTCACTGACCGCACCGGTCTCGAGGTCAACGATCATTTTTATTCGGTTGACGAACAAAAAGAAAAGCAAACGGTTTACACAAAAACGAACCACTCAGGCGGTATCCAGGGTGGCATCAGCAACGGAATGCCGATCATCATTCACGCTGCGTTTAAGCCCACCGCGACGGTTTTGCGCCCTCAAGACACGGTCGATACCGACCACGAGGAGACCACTCTTACGGGTCGAGGGCGACACGATCCGTGCGTCCTGCCCCGCGCCGTGCCGATCGTTGAATCGATGGTCGCGATCACATTAGCCGATCATTACTTGCGCCAAGTCGCGACACAGGCATTAACAAAAAGATAACATATAGGAGCCACGATGGAATCGTGGCGTCAATTCTCGACACAATGCCCATGACCGACACTGCCGAAGAAATCATCGTAAAGCCGAAGATCGTTGCCGAGAATGTGAACTTCTATTACGGAACGTTTCAAGCCCTTAAGTCGGTTAGTATCCAAATTCCCGAAAAGAAGGTGACCGCTTTCATCGGTCCTTCCGGCTGCGGAAAATCAACTTTCCTCCGTTGCCTTAACCGAATGAACGACCTTATCGACGGCACACGCCTCGAAGGGACAATCACAATCGACGGCATCAACATCTATGACCGCGAAGTTGACCCGGTAGCCCTCCGAAAAGATGTTGGAATGGTCTTCCAAAAGCCGAACCCATTCCCAATGTCGATCTTCGACAACATCACATACGGGCCAAAGCTTCACGGAATCAAAAATAAATCAGACCTCGAGGACATCGTTGAGAAGACACTCAAGCAAGCTGCCCTCTTTGAAGAGGTGAAGGACAAGCTCAAAAAGTCGGCGCTTGAACTCTCCGGTGGTCAACAGCAACGACTCTGCATCGCCCGCACCCTTGCGGTAGACCCTAAGGTCATTCTGATGGACGAACCTTGTTCAGCGCTTGACCCCATAGCAACCTCTCGAATCGAAGACTTGATCTTCGAACTCAAACGGGAATACACCATCGTCATCGTCACGCACAACATGCAGCAAGCCCAGCGCGCAAGCGACCGGACGGCCTTTTTCATGCTCGGACAACTGATCGAAGAGAATTCCACCTCAAATATCTTCCTCTATCCGAAGAAGTCAGAAACCCAAGGCTACATTTCGGGCCGGTTCGGCTAACCTTTACCACCGCCAGCCTTCGTCTTCTTCTGCTTCTCGACCATATCGAGAAGCATTTGCCCCGTCGCATCGACTTTCGTAGGGTCGGCGTCGGCAGCTTTAAACCATTCCTGCTTACCCGGTTTATAGCCATAACTCTTTTCCAGGGTCATCTCCATGTCGGCTAAATGCTTCGCACCATAGAATACGGCGATCGACTTTGGGGGCTTTGGGCCAGTCATGGTTTTCGCCAAAGAATCAATCACGACTTGATTTCGGGCTTTGATAACGACTTTCTCAGTTTTAGGGTCGAGGTTCATATCTCCCGAAGCGACATTCCGAACGATCATGACCTTGATTGCTTCCTTGGTTCCGGGCGTCGCCGTCTCAAGCATGTTGGTAAACATCTTCGCTTGCGATGAATTCGGGTCCATCAATTGCTTGATCTGCCCGTAGCCAAGGCTTGACTCTGTGTCGGCTCCCGTTTCCTTGCTGATTTTGTCGAGTTCTTCCCAAGTAAGATCGCAATTTTTCCAATTCGGACGATCATATTTGATCGCGTTCAGTTGAAATTCGAGACCAATGGCATCACTAAGGGCATTGTAAATCGACTTGCCTTGAGGCTTGGGATCTGCCTTTTCCATCTTTTCTGGAGCTTTCGCTTTTTTGACACCTTCATACAGAACGACTTCTTGTTGATCAAGAAGCTTTTGCAGCGAACCGTAATAATCCTTCGAACCAACGTGAACAGCACCAACGAGCCAAATATCAGGCTTGCCCGGGCATGTCAATTGCTGAGCCGACGTACGCATTTCGATCAACCCATCGGGTGTGGTCGTCGATTGTGTATAAACCGGCTGGCTCGTCGTACTGAGTTGAGCGACAGCAAATAGCGCAAGGAAAGATCTCATCATGGCAATGATCGACTCTAAGGCATTGTAACCTTATTTTGTCAAAATACACATTTGGGCAACGAAATGGTTCCAAGCAAACGATTTGAGGCGGGGAGAATCAAATCTCCACCGCCTCGGGCTGGTTGGTGATGCATTAGGCTGCAAGCTTGAGTTTGGTTTCTTCTGATTTGCGGCTCGAACCCTTCGAGACAGCCGCGTCCGCCTGCTCGGCGGCGCGAGTCAACTTACCGATGCCTTCGCTCAGGCGTTCGACCCCAGAAACCAATTTTTGAACCATTTCGGTTGCTTCGAGCGACGATGCCGCCATCTCCTCGGTCGCCGCGGCATTTTCTTCCGACGTTGCGGCGATTTGTTCGACTGAGAACACGGCGCTATCTACGTGAACGACCATTTGCTGAAGCTTTTCTTCAATCTCGGCAGTCGCCACATCGACTTCTTGCATCGAACTGCTCACGGCATCATTCAACTTGGATGCCCGTTGCGCCGAAGAAGCAATGCCTTCGAGCGAACTTGCCGCTCGACTCGTGATGTCAAGCACTTCGTCCATATCGTTCAACGTATTGTTCATCGCCGAAGATGCGGCTGCGCTGCCCGTTTGGATCGCCGAAATCAACTGGGTAATTTCGAGGGTCGCTTCCGCACTTTTTTCGGCAAGCTTTCTTACTTCGTCAGCGACGACGGCAAATCCTCTTCCCTGCTCGCCGGCTCGAGCGGCTTCGATTGCCGCATTGAGCGCCAAAAGGTTCGTTTGACTCGCAATTTCGGTAATCGTGTTGGTGATGTTGCTGATCGCCTGCGAATGACTGCGCATTTCGGAAACCTGTTGAGAAGTTTTCTCAACGGTTTGGCGAAGGTTTTCGATAGCTCCCATTCGACTGCTTAATTCTTGCCAAATTTGGGCATCTTTATCGATGACGGTTACTTCGTTTTGAATGCGTGAAACCGAATTAGAGGCTGACTCGATCGCATTTTTCTGATCCGTCGCCGACCGCATCACTTCCGAAGTTCCCTGCCCAATATTCGACATCGCCATTTGAATCTGGCTGGCGCTTTGGGCTTGAAGCGTGATCGCCTCTGAGACCTGATCCGTCGCGCTTCTCACTTCGTTCGCGACTCGCCCCGTCGTCAGAGCACTGTCGTTCAATTCTTCGCTTTCGTTACTAAGATGACTGACGACACTCGTGATTTCGTCCGTCACATCGCGAATCTTGGCAATAAAGCCAAACTCCACGTAAGACTCGATGATCAACTCTTGGTCAAGGTTAAAAACTTTCTGAAGAGCTTGAATCGACCTCGTCGCTTTGCTACGGTTAAAGCCGGCCGATTTAGCCAAGAGCGCATAAACAAAATCAATATAAGAGCTGTATCCGGCAAAGAATAAAACCGGCGTGATTCCAAGAACTGCGTGAACTTGGCCAACACGGAGACGACTTTCAAAATACGAAGCGCCTAATTCACCATTGAACAGTTCGGAAAAGTAACCGGGATTGGTCTTCTTGAGTTTTTCGATCGAAGAGCCCCTATTGTTGATCGTAGCGACCGCCTCGGGAAATTTTTGCAAGTGGGCGTAGAAATGCTCAGAAATCGCTTCCATATTCTTGTCGAATACTGGCTTGAGCGATTTAAGAAGGTCGAGATCGCTTTGTTCGATTCGGTAAAGACTCAAACGATGGGACATCGCCTCATGATCGATTCCAAAAGTTTTCGTAAGCATTGGTTCAATAGTTGGATGATCAAATCGAGGTTTGAAGAACGGATGCCCCGCTCAGGTTGAAAAATAGACCAAAAATGTAAGAATTTCGTAATAATTAGACCAAATAACCTCTCGAATCGAAAAAAAAGCCCCTCTTGCGAGGGGCAATGTAGGCAGGTCTTCTGCGAGTCTTCTTATTAAGCTACTCGTCGATTGTTTTTAGGGTCTATGTCTTGTCGAGATCCTCGCTCAATCGAGCGATTCGTTTCTTCGGCAACGGTGTTGAGCGTCTCAATACCATTGATGAGGCGAAGGAGCCCACCGACCAATCTTTCGACCATCGTTTCGGCTTCTTCAGACGAGGCAGCCATCTCCTCGGTCGCCGCTGCGTTCTCTTCGGCGGTCGCGGCAATCTGCTCGACCGAGAATGTCACTGAATCGACGTGTTCAAAAACCTTCGTCAGCTTTTCCTCAATGTCGGTGGTCGATTGATTGACCAGCAGCATTTCGCTATTGATCGCGCTATTCGTCTTCATTGCCCTCTCCGCCGATTGGGCAATCATTTCCAAACTGGACGTGGCTCGGCTCGTGATGTCGAGGACTTCATCGACTTCCCCCAGCGTAGTATTCATCGCTGTCGATACCGCCTCGCTGCCGTTTTGTATTGCGCGGATCAGGTCCGTAATTTCGAGCGCTGCCGCCGCGCTCTTCTCCGCGAGTTTCCTTACTTCATCGGCGACGACTCCGAATCCACGTCCATGTTCTCCCGCCCTCGCCGCTTCAATTGCGGCATTCAGGGCAAGGAGATTTGTTTGGCTGGCTATCTCAGTGATAGCGTTGGTGATGTTATTGATAGAAAGCGAATGCTGCCGCATATCCGAAATCTGAACGGCCGTATTTTCCATGGTCCGGCGAAGGCTCTCGATTGCCCCCATGCGGTTGCTAAGTTCATGCCAAATCGTCGACTCGGTGCCGATGACCTCGACTTGCTCCTGGATGCTCTGAACCGACTCGGTTGCATGACCGATATTGGCCCGCTGATCCGAAGCGCTACTCACCACGGCGCTCGTACTCTCCGCGATACTCGCCATGGCGGACGAAATCTGAGTGGCGCTTTGGGCTTGAAGCGTGATCGCGCTGGCCACTTGGTTGGTAGCCAAGCGAACCTCTTTGGCGACTCGCCCCGTCGTATCGGCGCTTTCATTTAAAATTTTGCTGTCTTCGTTCAGTTGGGCGGCGACTCGAATGACCTCACCCGTCACATCGCGAAGCTTCGCCGTAAACACGAATTCCGCGTACGATTCGATAATCAACTCTTGGTCAAGGTTGAAAACTTTTTGCAAAGCCCGAACGAGTCGAAGCGACTTTTTCCTTCCAAATTCATCACTTGTCGCCAGCAACGAATAAATCGTGTCGATGTACGAGCTGTATCCGGCAAAAAAGAAGAGGGGTTTGATACCAATTTCGGCGTGGATTTTGCCTACTCTCAACCGCCCCTCAAAGTAGTCCCTTCCAATATCCCCATTGAAAACCGCCGCCAAATAGCTTGGGTTTGTGCGCTTCAGTCGCTCAACCGACGATCCGCTTTGATGAATCACGTCAAGCAACTCGGGAAATTGCTGCATATGTTCATAAAACCCATCGACGATAGCGCCCATATTCGCATCGACGAAAGGGCGTGCATCCTTCAAAACCGCAAGGTCTTCTTCAGTGATTCGATAAAGTCTGAGTCGCTGGGCGATCTCGCCGTAATCGATACCGAACTGTGCCGTAAGCATGTTTGATATATCGGCGGTTTATCATTTGTACAATGTTCAATCACCCAGTCAGTAATTGAATTTCACGACACGTGTCCTGACTTACACTAATGACCCTAAAGAATGTAAACTAATGCCTTGGTTGATGTTAATGGAAGGCTTATTCGTGCAGTTCAACTCGCGACGCACACGCTCGCAGGGCATGGTGATTTTGACAGCCTGCTCAAACGAGTGTTGCGAATCTCCGTCAACGCGGTAGGTGCGGAAGGCGGAACGATTTACCTCCATGATCCGGCGACCAACCGGCTCGTCTTTCAACACGTCGAACCCCCCGAAGTCGAGCCTCGACTGCCGATGAAGGACATCGCCGACGACTTTGGCATGGCGGGAGAAGCTTTTCAGAAGAAAAAGACCTTGCTTCGCGAGATCCCGGCCAAAAAAGAGTCGGAATTGAACCCGTTTGAAAAGGCGACCGGCATCGTGGTTCGCAGCATGGTCGCAACTCCACTCATGATGGAGCAAGAGGACCCGATCGGCGTGGTTCAGCTTCTCAATAAATCAGATGGCCCCTTTAACGAAACCGACGGCGCCGTTCTCGATACCATCGCGGCTGTCGCCACCATGGCTTATCTGAACTATCGACTGAGTGAAGAATCCACTCGTGCATCCACCCTGCTCGGAATGGGCAAAGTTAGCCACGACATCGGAAACCTGGCAGCGAGCCTTTACGCGAGCCTTTCGTTCTCCGAAATGGCGATATGCGGGCTCAAAGAAAGTTTGACCGATGCAAAGTTGCCCGAGCACGCTCACGAAAACCTTGAAGCCCTCGACCCGATGGTCGAAGACCTTAAAAAATCGGTAGATCGAATCGTGGGCTATTCCCGCCTGATCTCCGATATGTCTGCCGGAAAGGGATTGCGACCCAATCTCACGAATGGCAGCATGGCCGAAACCATTCAGAAAGGCGCGGCCTACCTCGAATCGGAGAGCCGTTCAAAGCATGTGGCCCTGTTGTACGACATTGATCACAACACTCCAGAAACTCTTTTCGACGACCTCTATATCTTTCGCATTGTTCAAAACCTGGTTGGAAATTCGGTCAAAGCCGTTTTCGAAACCATTCCCGACGAGAAACTAGAGAATGCCGAAGAAGACGAGACGTTCGGCTCGGTGACCGTCCACTACCGATTCGACAACGACGAACACATCTTTGAAGTTTGTGATACGGGCGCGGGAATGACCCGCGAAATTGCGAACCGAATCCTGTCGGGAACGGCACGAAGCCAATGGTCAAAAGCAGGCGGAAGCGGTTGGGGCACCAAGATCGTTTTGGAACTCGCGGCCAGCCATGGCGGAAAAGTTGAAATCGATTCCGAAGTCGGAAAAGGTTCCACGTTTCGAATCCTCTTTCCCCACCGAACCATCGAGTCCGACTAGGCTGTGCCCTTGCACGCTTGAACTATAATAGTGTTGGAACTACCGTCACGGAGGACGCGTTGAAAGAGCCAACTGGACCAAGCACATCAAGGATGCAACCACAGCAACAGACCCGGGTTCCCGTGCGTCAGCGCACAAAGGCAAGGAAATCACCCTATAAGCGGGCCGCATCGGCAACGGCTTATGGACTATGGCTATCCGCTTTTGCCCTGGGTGGAACTTTCTGGGGATTCACCTCAAAAAGCGAAGTGATGAAGGCGGTGGTCAAGAGTTTCATCTTTAATGTCCAGCCGAGCGCAGAGTTCGAGAAAGACTCGATCAATATTCTCCTTCTCGGTTGTGATGAAGACCTCGCGCCAGGCGGACAAAAGGTTCTCAAAAAAGCGGGGCGAGCCGACATGATCCTTCTGGCTCACCTCGACTTCAAAAATAAAACGATCACCGGAATTTCCATCCCTCGCGATACACGCACCCAATTGCCCGGCGAACCGGCTCACAAGCTCAACGCTTATCACAACCTTGCCAAGCCGGAGGTTGCAAATCAAAAGCAAGAGGAAGCCGTCGAGTATCTGACCGGCGTCAAAATCGACCGCACAATCGTTCTCGATTACGTCGCTTTCCAACAGTTGATCACCGACGTCGGCGGTGTTACCGTCACGATCAAAGACAAGATGGATTACGACGACAACGCGGGAAATCTTCACGTTCACTTTAAGCCTGGGATCAAAACCTTGAGCGGCTATGACGCGATGTGTTACGTCCGCTTTCGAAAGGACAAAGGCGGAGACTATAAGCGAACCGAGCGTCAGCGCCAACTGTTGATGGCGTTTAAGAATCAGGTCGTCAAGAATTGGCAGAACTTGCCGGGAATCGTTGACCAGGGCGTCAAAGTCATGGGCGAAGACACCTTCTCCGACAAGGAAGTTGCCGCTCTCGCGATCTTCGGACGAAGCGTGCCACAAAAAAATATCAAAATGCTCCGATTGCCAACCCATACCGGGCATGGCACGTTTGAGGAGCTCGAAAAAGATGAGGCGACGAAACTGTTAGCCGATAATGGATTCTTAGACTAGACACCAGGAATGAGGGATGAGCGAAAACACAGCCTACGACCCAACGGCGCCTGAGGGAGAGTCCTCTCCTGGCAGCCAATACATGACCAGAAAAGACGCCAAGTGGATCGTCATTGCCGCCGTGGGGATCACCGTCGCCATGATCCCCGTCTATCTTTCGATGCGTGAAAAAGCCTATCGGGCCACGTGTGTTAAAAATATGAATGGCATCATGGAAGCCCTGGTGCTGTATTCCACTCAGCACGACGATCGATTCCCACCCCTCTTTAACGACAACGGCGCCGGTGAACCGGATACGAGCCTTGGCGGCTACCCTTACACGTGGGTAAGCGATGTTTATTCGCTGAAATCGGATCGAGTCGATTTTGTTTGCCCCTCGGCTTCGCCTGACGAATACGCGTACTCGGCAAATCCAACCGGGGGAGATCCAATTCCCTCGACTTACGGTTTTTACGCCCCCTACGCATCCTATTCGACTCAGATGGTCGATCATCCCGAAACGGTTGTCATCTTGGCCGAGACGTCGAACCATGGCGCCAACGACACCTTTGATCCGCTGCCCTATCAATCCACCAAGTACGACGGCTTTGCCATCACGTGGAACAACGATAATAAATGGCCCGATCAAGACACGCGTCAGGTCACTCGCCTGGCATTCCCGGGTTCAAAAGATGGCAGTTCAAGTAAAGCTGGAGCCCGCCACGGTCAGGTCATCAATGCAATCACCGCAAGTCGCATGAAAATTTTCTTATCGCCTGGCGATCTCATGACCGACTACAATCCGGCGAAATATTCGTTGTCTGGCTACTGGCAAGAACCCGTAAAATCACGCCAGCGCTAGCTTTCTGTGTATTGTTCAGGGCAAAGCCTTGACTTTGGCTTTTTGTAAAAGCCATACTAATAACCTCACCGCGGGGTGGAGCAGTCTGGTAGCTCGTCGGGCTCATAACCCGGAGGTCATAGGTTCAAATCCTGTCCCCGCACCCAATTTGAAATCGGCCAGGGCATTCTTGCCACTGGCCATTTTAGTTTTTGCGAATCGCCTTTTCGTAAACTTCCACGAGTTCTCGGGTGACCGTTTCACTGTCAAAGCGTCGGGCACGCTCGATGCCTCGCCGGATTCTATCTTCGTCTCTGGGATTTGAGATAACGTCAAGCATGGCCTCCGTCACGGCTTCGACAGAATTTGGATCAACCAAATAGCCCACTCCCGCAGCGATTTCGGCTTGCGCCGACCCGTGACTGGTGACAATTGGCGTCCCTGCCCGCATCGCCTGGGCTACCGGCAAACCAAAGCCTTCCATTTGCGATGGACTTACCAAAGCCGCCGCATGCTTAAAGAGCCCATAGAGTTCCTCTTGTGCAACGTATCCGGTGACAAGGAATCGATCGGCAAAGCCAGCCTCTGCCGCAATATTTCTGAGCCTTGGCATAAATTCAGATTCTTCAGGCGAGACAAAGACAAGGCGAAATTCTTTAGGCATCTGGGCAAAAGCTCTCAGGACGACTTCAGGATTCTTGTGCGGATCAGGCACGCTGCAAAAGAGGAAATACGGCGCCCCCTTGACTCGGTCGGGACATGGCCACTCCAACCCGTAGGCCTCGGACACAGCAGGATAAACCACGTCAATCTTGGTTGAATCAAGACCAAATACGGACTCAGCGTCATCCGCCGACGCTTGAGAAATGGCCACGATCCGGGTTGCTTTCTTAAGGTTTTCAACCTGTTGATGGTAGTAGCGTTGCTGGAACGGACGGAATCGATCAAAGGTATTGGATTTGAGCTTTAGAACGATGGCATCGAGGAACCCCATGACGAGCGGATAAGGAGAATCGAAAAGGGGATAGCTGCCAATGTCCAATGCTGAAGGAAGATGCAGAAGGTCCACTGGATTCTCCCGGAGCGCTCGCTCCATCGCGCTCTTTTGTTCGGATACCGAACGCTCCCAATGCCGAGTATGAAGGAATTCGGAGGATCGAACTTTTGGAATTTTCGTCCAAAGCGCGTCGGTTGGATCCGTCCACGACAAAGCGTGGATCGGGACGACATCACACGATTCGATGCTGGGGGGAAGGTATCCGCCGTCCCGGACGAAGAGGGTGACTTTCACGTTCGGTGCAAATCGGAGAAGCCCTTCGACCAGGTCGACGGTATATCTTCCAATGCCCCTCAAACCGCTTCCGCTACACTGTGCTCCACGAAAATCGATACCAACGTGCATTGTCCGAATCATACATCACGTATTCCTATGAATTTTTAGTATCATGACCCATATGGGGGCAAAGCTACGCATTGCGGTTTGGTACAACCTGCCGACCGGCGGAGCCCGTCGCGCACTCTACGATCATGTGCGAGGATTAACCGAGCGAGGGCATATGGTCGAGGCGTTTCGCCCGCCGATTCCCAACCCAGAGTGGCTAAAGCTCTCCTGTGTTGAACACGAATTTCCTCTTCAACAGATTGGCAACGACGCCTCGTATTTGGGTCGCGTTCTCAAACATGTCGTTCGCCTCACGGCGGGCATTCGAGCCATGGAGGAACACTCTCAGGCCGTTGCCAAGCATATCGATCAGCAAGGATTCGACGTCCTCTTCGCCAACACCTGCTACCAATACTATGCGCCGTTCGTTGGCCGATATTCGAAGACACCATCGATCCTCTATCTTCAAGAGCCGAATCGTTTTCTTTACGAAGCCCTTCCCTATCTGCCGTGGCTTGGCGCGCCCGAAGGCTCATCATGGCGGCGTAGACTTCGGGCCCGCTTCGACATCATGGCATTACGCAACGAGGCACGTCACGAACTCACAAACGCAAAATCCTATCGTCGCATACTCGTTAACTCTTACTTCTCTCATGAGTCCGTTGCCCGAGCTTATGGACTTGATTCCCAAGTGTGTTACTTGGGCGTCGACACCGACCACTACGCCTTATCAACCTCCCCTCGCGAATCGTTCATTTTAGGAATTGGGGCGATCGCAACGCCAAAACGAGTTGAACTGGCGCTTGAATCCGTAGGCAAAATGCCGTCCCCTCGCCCAAGGCTGATTTGGGCCGCAAATAGTGTGGATGAATCCTACCTCGCATCTCTAGAGGCCCGGGCTCAACAAATTGGTGTTGATTTCGAACTTCGGCGATTGGTCCCCGAAAACGAACTCGTCGACTTATTCCACCGCGCAAGTTGCGTCATCTACACCCCACGACTCGAACCCTTTGGGTATGTTCCCCTCGAAGCCGCCGCCTGTGGAACGCCGGTTGTCACCGTCGCCGAAGGGGGACTTCGCGAAACAATGACGAACGGTTTAGGTTGGATCGCAGACGCAACGCCAGAGGCGCTAGCGGCTCGACTCGAAGAAATTTTTCGGGCTCCAAACGAATGTGCGGCGGCAGTTGCCGCACGGCGTTCAGAGATCGTCGATCAATGGAATTTAGCCTCAGCTATCGACCGACTTGAACGACATTTATTCGAGATCGCCGGAAAAAGCTAGGCCTCTTCGCCAAAGGGATCGTAGTCGTCAGGATCGGCCGATTTCGAATTTTCGCGCTTTCGATCAAGGGCAAAAACATTGTCGGCTACGATTTCGAGGGTTTCTCGATTTGCCCCCGTCTGGTCCTGCCATCGCCGAACCTGAAGACGGCCATCGCAGGCGATCATTCGTCCTTTAAGAAGATAGTCGTGGGCATATTTTGCCGATTGCCCCCAAGTCGTAATCCTGAGAAAGTCAGCATTTGGTTCCCCTTCTCTCGGTTTGGATCGCTTGGGCACGGCGATCGTAAAAGTCGCCACATCCTTTCCGGTTGTCGTTTGTCGCAATTCTGGATCGGCCGTCAGCCGCCCCGTCAACACCACTCGATTCACACTCATCGTTATCTCGCTCGGCTTTTACGTCACCGATGAGATAGTATAACACGAATGTAACAAAAATGTTACATTCGTGTTTTCAATCGCCGTGTTGTTTAGTAATGAACCGGCGAACCAATCGATTGAGTGATCCAGGTGTATCGCATGGATTCCTTCAGTCGTTCCTCGAATTTCTTCATCGGAAATCCGACAGGATCGGAAACTCGTCCAGGCGGCTCCGCAACGTATGCGTGCGTGAGAATATTTTCTGGTTTCAAGCCATAGCGATGACACAAGAAGGCACACAGATCAGCCGAAGCATTGATTTGCGCATCAGGCCATTCTTGATTATTCTTTCGGCCTTCTTCGGGGTCTGGATCAAGATGCTCGTGCTCGATGCCGACGGTTGCGGCATTTGAATAGAGCGTACTGATCGCTTTGCCGACATGGTATGCCGTGTCTGCATTGTCGATGAACTGATAATAACGCCCATCACGGGTGATGTACCAGTGAGCCGACACAACGCTTGATGTGAAATAGGGTACGTCATCGCGCTCAACACCATTACTGGCGTGAAGAATGATATTCTGGACCGGACGACTCCGTCCGGGCAGGTAATTCTTCGCCTGAATGTACGTGTATTCGATGGTTTTCACCACCGCCACGGCTCCACCTTTTGTATCAATAGAGGCCGTGGGAATCGTAACTTCAACGACGTCGTCTGTCGACACTCCCAAATACTGAGCCAAGCCGGGCGAGATACATGCAACCCTGCCAGTTGCAATCTCGGGCGCCCAGTCGATGGGCTTTGCCATGGCGCTACGTCCTGTCTGAGGGTCGCGAACCGAGACCAGCATCGACCGAAGACTTTCGATCGTGTGCTCTCCATAATTCCATCGGCAGGCAACGTAGAATGAGTCTGGATTCAACCTACGAACCGTACCCGTCGTTCCTTTCGGCTGGCTTGAAAGGAAGTAATCGCCCAAAATGGGCCACACGCTTTCAAGTTCTTTCGAACTAACAAATGCTAAATCCTGCTCTGGTCCTGCGTTTTTGTCGCTCGGACCCCCAAATATCGATACCTTTCCTGTGATTTTTGTTTCCATTCGTTGCCAGACCCCCCTTCCGGCAATTGAAAGCCTAAGCCTTCTCACAAAGACTTAACACTTTTCCCGAAATTTTACTATAGGTTAATTGCCATATTTATGAAAAAATGAACTCTTTTCAGCTACTTTGGAGAGTTGTTAAACAATTCGTCATAAATCAGCACTTTTCGACATATTTTCATAAACGGGAGGTTCATTAGACTCGAAATTCTTACATTTTGTCTTGTCTGGCTTCTCGAATCGAATTTACACGAAAAATTTCTCTGTCCCAATTCCGACCCAAAATTTGTCATAAATATGCGTTACAGAGTTGCCGTTATGCGATTCAAAATTGCTTGGTAGGGTCTGCAAATAGTCCCTTTAAGAAACGTCCTGTGGGTAACGTTCAGTACTAACACCAAATGTCTCGCATCTTTCCCATCATCATTCTTAGTCTCGCCGGAATCGCTCACGGCCAGGATTTCGATCCAATCAAAATCGAATCTGCGAAAGCAATCGGAATCCAGTCGGCCAAAGGCGAATGGACACTGACGGGAACCGAGATTAATCACGGATCCAGCCATCCCTATCGGCTGACCTTTAATGCTAACTTTCAGTATCGTTCGGCATCGGCAGGCTCGATGGCCGAATCGCAAGGGTTCGACGGAACATCGACCTGGCAAATGAATTGGGCCGGAATTCCAAATGTCGTCGGTTACTCCGATCGTGACTTGGCTCGATTGGATGTCTACGTCCGCACCGGGCTGTGGGCTGCGAAAAATTCACCTGTCGACATTGTGTCCTCCGAGGGAAATTCCTACACGATCAAATGCAAAGACGGCAACCTCACGGCCAAATTGACGATCGATTCGGCCACTCATCTACCCAAAACCCTCTCGTACTGGGTTCCCACTGGCACCGAAACCTGGACCTACAGCGACTATAAGAAACTGGATGGAATCCAAATCGCCACCAAGGCGCTTCGAGAATCCGAAGGCACACATGACGAAATTACAATCGATTCTAGCGAGCACCACGCAAAGCCAATTGCAGAATATAAAAAGCCACCAGTTGATGAAAGCGGATTTGCCTTTGATCCGACCAAAAATCCGGAAGTTGAGGTCAAACATCTCTTTGGCTACCTGTTCATCAAACCTCTCCTCAATGGAAACGACGATGGTTGGTTCTTTCTCGACACGGGCGCCGAAGTCATGGTGCTCGATCCCGCCATCGCCAAGAAGTACGGCGCAAAGACTGTTGGAAAGGAAAACGTGTCGGGCGTCGTAGGCAGCGTCACCACGGAATTCGTTCAGGGAATTGAGTTTCAGCTTGGTCCGGCAACCCTCAAGAATCCCACGTATATGCAGCTTGACATGACGGATTTTTCGAAGGCGCTGGGTATCAAACTGGCTGGAATTTGCGGATATGACCTCATTGGTCGCCTCTCCCTTGACATTGATCCCAGTCGAAATATGATCGGCGTCTATCAACCTGGAAAAGCGCCTTTACCCGACGGAGCGGCATGGACGAAATTCGTGTTCCATGGCAGCGTTCCCAGCCTCATCTGCAAATTCGAAGGCGATCACGACGGACTGTTTTCTCTCGACACCGGATCGGGTTCGACCGTCGACTTCTTCTCACCCACGGTCAAAAAGTTCGAGCTGCTCAAAGATCGCAAGGTGGCAAACTCGCGAACGGGCGGCGCAGGGGGTTCGACGATCAGCAAAACGGGAACTGTTGACTGGTTCCAGATCGGTTCAAAACGATTTGAAAAGCCACGGGCGACCTTTCAAATTACCGACAAGGGCGCCTTTGCCAGTCCGTTTGCCGACGGCAACATCGGCATGGGTTTCCTGGGCAAGTTCCGAATGATTCTCGACTATCAAAGCTCACGCATCGCGTTCATCGACAAGCCTTAGAAAAGGCTTTCGGTTTCGACTTCTTCTTTGACCGTGGTCGTTGGCAGTGCGTGGGGCTTGACGACCGCGTTGAGAACCTCGGGCTCCTCAAGCGCTTTTTGCGTCTTCGCGCCTAATTCACGAATTCGGCGCGACTTGGAAAGCACGTTTCTTTCGAGAGAGCCGATGCCGTCGTTATACTTCTTAACCGCCGTGCCAAGCGCCTTGCCAACTCCCGTGAAGTGCTCCGTAAAGGTCGCCACCGAGTCGTGCAGTTCTCCACCCAGCTTCGCAATTTGCAATGCATTTTCATAAGCCTTTTGTTGCTGCATGCCGTTCGCAATCGTTTTCAACAGCGCCACGAGCGTCATCGGGTTCGCAAGAATCACCTTTCGATTAAACGCCTCATCAAGCAACATCGGATCTTCCTGAATCGCGACCTGATAAAGAGCTTCACTGGGTACGAACATCACGACAAAATCCGCCGTATCCGCATAGAGTCCCTGATAAGATTTTGTCGAAAGTTGAAGGATGTGTTTGCGCACTTGTCCTGCGTGCTCCTTCATTTTCAATTGCCGCTCGATCGGATCTTGCGCTTCGATAGCGGCGAGATAGGCATGCAAAGGTGTCTTCGCGTCAACGACGATCACACGATTATTCGACAACCGAACGACCATATCCGGGCGGAATCGTCCGTCTTCGGTCGAGGTGCTGACCTGCATTTCAAAGTCGGTCCCTTCGATCAAACCGGCATGTTCGGCGGCTCGACGAAGCGTCAATTCACCCCACGATCCCCGAACCTCTGGTCGCTGAAGGGCGTTCCCAAGTTTGGTGGTGGATTCAAGCAGCCGACGAACTTGGTCTGAGAGTTCCGCGTAGGAAGACGTCCGCTTCTCTTCGATCTCCCGCGTATGCTCCCTCAGATGATCAAGTGTTTGCTTCATCGGGGCGAGCACTTCGTCAATCTCCTTTTGGCCAACTTTGCGTTCGTCCGCGAACTTCTCCTTGGCAAGTTGGAGGAATGATTCTTGTGCTTGGCTTAACGCCTGTTTCGAAAGATTGGCAAAGGCGTTTTCAAGTTGTTCTTTCTCTTCGAGGAACCGTGTCCGTTCCCGTTGAAGCGATGATTCTTTTTCCTGAATTTCGCGGCGAGAACCCTCGAGTTCAGTCTGCAATTGAATACGGTGCGTGCGTTCAGCTTCCGCCTCGCTCGTCCTGGATTGAAGGCTCTCGCGAAGGTGCTTCACCTCTCCTTCGATCGCCATCAGTTCATGAATCTTATCCTGCTTGGCTCTTAGGTCGCTTTCGGCGCCATCGACTCGCTCCCGCATGACCGATTCCCAAGATTGCTGGCGCCCGCGCATCGCGAGATAGGTTGCGACCACCCCAACGGCTAATCCAATCAACAACAGGAGAATCGAAATACTAGACATAGCTCTATGTATTGAGACGATGCTACCCGATTTAGGGTGCAGCAGGATCAAAAGTTTCTTGGGCTCTTTGACAGAATCTCAACAAGAGTTTTAACCAACTGACGATTCCCCTAGATTTCCGGCGCTCAAAATCATACAATCTCTTCGTGCTTTCCTCCGCCATTCTGCTAAGCCTGCTTCCCTTTTCTGGCAAGGACCTTGTCATTGCCACTTTCGAGGGAAAAGACTTCGGCAATTGGAAAGTCAAAGGAACTGCGTTTGGAACCGGGCCTGCCCATGGCACTCTGCCAAACCAGATGACCGTGACTGGATTTATGGGCGAGAGGCTCGCCAATTCCTATGTAGGAGGCGACGGCTCAATAGGTAGCTTAACCTCGCCAACCTTCACCATTGACCGCAAATATCTGAATTTTTTAATTGGCGGAGGCGCTCAGCCCAACCGGGCCTGTATCAACCTAATCCTCAACGGAAAAGTCATCTATTCCACCACCGGAACCTCGACCACTCCTCAAGACACCGAAGCCCTCCGGCCTGCAACGTGGAACCTCGAACCATACAAGGGCCAACGAGCAAGGATTCAAATCCTCGACCTCGCAACTGGCGGATGGGGACATATCAATATTGACCAAATCGTCCTCAGCGACCATCCTTCCACAACCCCTAGTCCAGCCCTCGCAAAACCCATGAAGCCCCTCGACGTTCCCGCTCCCGAACCCGTTTACCACGAAAAATATCGCCCCCAATTTCACTTTTCGTCAAAAACGAATTGGCTAAATGATCCAAACGGTTTGGTCTACTATGACGGGCTCTACCACCTCTTTTTCCAACACAATCCTTCCGGCATTCAGTGGGGCAATATGACCTGGGGACATGCCGTCAGTCGCGACCTGGTTCATTGGCAACAACGTCCTAACGCGATCCAACCCGATGGGTTGGGCACCATCTATTCCGGCAGCGCCGCGCTTGATAAAGCCAACTCGACCGGTTTTGGTACACCTCAGAAGCCGCCACTGGTAGCCATGTACACGGCGGCCGGCAAGCCTTTTACCCAATGCCTCGTCTACAGCGACGATGACGGCAAAACCTGGACGAAATATGCCGGTAATCCGGTCCTCGATCACATCGTCAATGAGAATCGCGATCCCCGGATTTTTTGGCACGAACCGACGAACGAATGGGTCATGGCGCTGTATCTCGATGAAGATGAATTCGCTATCTTTGGTTCACCAAACCTCAAAGAATGGAAAGAACTCAGTCGCCTTCGCCTTCCAGGTTCGTCCGAATGTCCCGACCTTTTCGAAATTACAATCGAAGGTTCCCACGAGAAGAAGTGGATTTTCTTCGGCGCGAACTATCGCTATCTCGTCGGTTCCTTTGACGGCAAAACCTTCACGCCGGAACAGAAACCCATTCAAGGAGATTTCGGAGCGAACTTTTATGCTTCACAAACATACAACAACACGCCTGATGGGCGACGAATCCAAATCGGCTGGATGAATGGTCAGGGTCCCTACCCGAACATGCCGTTCAACCAACAAATGAGTTTCCCCTGTGAGCTAAGGCTTGTTCGCACCGAAGAAGGGCTCCGACTACTGCGAAATCCGGTCAAAGAGATTGAAAAACTATGGACCAAGCACACCGGACTCAATGACCTTAAGGGCGGCCTGTATGATATCTCCCTCCAAGCAACCGTCTCCAAAAACGAATCGATGACGGTCTCGCTCGGCAGCATCGATGTTCACATCGATGGCGGCAAGGGCGAAGTATCCTGCCTCGGGCGCACCGCGCCAATTGATATACACGACGGAAAAGTCAATCTTCGAGTCCTCCTCGACCGTTCCTCGATCGAAGTCTTTGCCCAAGGTGGCTTGGTTTCCCTGACCTCCTACCTTCCGGTCGACTTTACGGCGACGCCGGTGTCGATACGGGGTGGAAAAATCACGAAGCTCGACGCTCACGAACTAAAATCTGCCTGGTAGACATAACCCGCTCCACCCCTGGGGGTGTCGGTGAACAAGGTGAACCGGTGGGGGTCGAAAAACCACCTGAGTGACCACGCGCCAATCAACCTATCGACCCAGTCCAGAACGAATAAGAACGACACAACCCGCTCCACCCCTGG
>JBEHXE010000028.1:0-48418 GCA_048498855.1 Armatimonadota bacterium
ACGGACTCCCTCGACCAGCGAGGGAGATTTTGGAGGGCACCTGGGGGCGAGGGCTTCTAGCCCTTGTGCGTCTTGAGGCACCTAGCTATTCCACTCCCACCCGTTCCCTTCGCTCACGGACTCCCTCGGCCAGCGAGGGAGATAAATGGGGCCTGATCTCCCCCCAGTTGTAAAAGAGCCCCGATCGCCGTCTTGCATGACCATAGAAAGCACCCCAAACGACAGGTTGAACTCAGAAGAGATTCACATTATCCGGCCGGACCCGGCGGATCAAGATTGGGTTCAAGGCGAGTGTTCTCGCCAATAAATCCTAAGCCTAAAGCAAGCAAAATGATCGTTGCCCCAACAATCGTCTCTCGCGAGGGCACTTTGTGCTCAAAATACCAACTTAAAAGAGTCGCCACCGGCGGTTGAATCGCAATCGCGACCACCAACAAGGTCAAAGGTGATTTCTCGACGATCCGGTACCAAACCGTAAACGTGAGGATGCCGGACACGAGGACCAAATAGAACATGGGCGCAAACGATGAAAAGCCAAACGAAGGAACGGCAAGCGGGAGCGATGACCCCAATACAAGCGCCGCAACCCAAAACGCGCAGGCTCCACCCCACATCTGACCGACCAGTACAGAAACCCCTGAGGTGCGGCGAGAGATTCGAGCCGCAATAACGCCCATGGCGCATTCGATGATAACGCCGCTGCCAAACATGAGATTGCCCTTGGTATGACCGAGCATGTCGGGAATCTTGAACCCAACTGCCACAATATAGGCCCCAGCAAAGGAAAGCAAGATCGCCCCCCACCGCCGCGCGCTCATCCGCTCATCTTTCAAAATAAAGAAAGAAATGATTGCGGTCCATAGAGGCGAAGTCGTGAGCAATACAGTCCCTTCAACCTCGCTCGTGTGGTCCATCGACGAATAGTAAAGTAAGTGCGATGGCCCGAATAGCAGAAAGCCGATCAGCAAAGACAGGAACCAGTCCCGCTTGGACATCGACCGATAACCGCTAAAGTTGCGAAATTTTGGGATCAAGAGTAGGGAAGTCAGTAGCACCGACAGCGAGAGCCAGCGCACGCAACCGATTCCCAGAGGAGAAAAGCCGTTCGCACGAGCCGAACTGATCATGAGGTTGACCGGCGCCCACAAAACGTGCAGCCCGAGCACGATCCCAAAAACGCGACGACTGTCGTTCAACCTTCGGGTTCAACCACCTTGGTGACGACGAGTTGATCTCCGTCACGATAGAAGTAGATCGAGGCAGGACGATCCATGGGCCAAGCATCAACATCCAAATGTTCGACCAAGTCCTGAGAAAACCTGAACGATACGAAACTTGGCGACTGAGTCATGATCACCTTGCCGTTGTCATATTGCTTGGCAACGAGCATTCCGTAAAAGGAGCCCGAAAGGTGAACCCAGTTTCGCTTGCAAACCTCGTAGCGTTCCTCGCCCTTGGCCGGAATGTCGCGAAGGTTCCGAATCAGGCGTGTCGGCGTTGAAATGCGAATGGAACCCTTAAGCGATGGATACGGATCTCGGATGCCCTTGGGCGAAAAGATTTCGAAGTGAAGGTGGGGACCCGTCGCGTCACCCGAATTCCCCACGTAGCCGATCAGTTGTCCCGCCTCGACTCTATCACCAAATCGCAGATTGGGCGCAAACATAAAGTCGAAATTCTCTTTGCCATCGTTAGTGCCCGGAGTGTCGTCATTCAAATGGGTGCCAAGCACCTTCCAGCCATCTCCGCCATAGATCCAAAAAGTGTGAATTTTGAACCCAATCGTGCCATCGATCGGCGCAACGATCGGGGTCATCTTGGGTGCGCGGATGTCGATTCCCGTATGGTGGAATCCACTTCGTTGCGAGTTATAGTCGTCGTTATAAGCCCCCGCGCCGACCAAAGGAAAAACGATAGGAATGCGAACACGTGCTAGAGGCAACGCTCGATTGATGAAGGGCGCCACAGGGGGTGGAAATTTGCCGTACGCTGCCCACGTCTGCGCAGAAGCCAATAACAAAGCAGTCATCATCATTCTCCTCCGGGAACTTGGGCGTGGGCGAAGCTGATTTGGGGCAATCAATGAGCCCACCCAACACGAAAATAAGGCTACCCCATGAATCTACCGATTGTCTTACGTCGTGAGTTCCCCACCCTCCTCTTAATGATGGGTAGACTGGGGTTTCACCGAGAGTTTTTGGAATGAGTGACAGTGTTGCCGACAAATATCCTAATTACAGCCCGGGCCTAGAAGGCGTGATCGCTGGCATTAGCAGCATCTCCGACATCGATAGCGACCGAAGCAGCCTTCAATATCGTGGCTACGACGTCCACGATTTGGCCGAAAAGGGCAGTTACGAAGAAGTCGCCTACTTGCTGATTCACGGTAAGTTGCCGAATCAGTCCGAGCTCGATGGATTCCGAGGAATCTTGGCAAACGAGCGCGAAGTTCCGCAGTACGTCTACGACGTTCTGGCTTCGATGCCAAAGAACACGCATCCGATGGATATGGTTCGGACGGCTTACTCCGCATTAGCTCCTTCCGACCCGGATTACACCAAGCCTTCGACCGATCACGAAGCGAACGTTCGAAAAGCCGTTCGCATCATCGCCAAAGCATCGACGATCGTTGGCAACGGTCACCGAATTCGCCAAGGGCTCGCTCCTCTGAAACCGAAGGCTGATCACAGCATCGCTCAGAATTTCCTTTACCTGTTCAGCGGCGAAGAGCCGGCGTCCAAGACCGTTGAAGTCATGGATGCTTCGCTTTGTCTTTATGCCGAGCACGGATTCAATGCTTCGACATTCGCAAATCGAGTGACGGTTGCGACCCTGAGCGATCTCTACTCGGGTGTTGTGACTGGTATCGGCACGCTGCGAGGACCGCTTCATGGCGGTGCGAACGAAGAAGCGATGCACATGATTCTTGAAATTGGTGACCCAAGCAAGGCTCAAGCCTGGATCGATGACGCCATTGCAAATAAGAAGAAGATTATGGGCTTTGGCCACCGCGAATATAAGAAGGGCGACAGCCGCGCTTTCTATATGTCGAAGGTTGCCAAGGAACTCGGTGAAGAAAAGGGCAACACCAAGTTCACCGAGATCGCAAATATCCTCGAAAAGACGATGGCGGAAAAGAAGGGGATTTTCCCGAACGTCGACTTCCCGTCGGCTTACGCCTACTACCTTCTCGGAATTCCGATCGACCTCTACACGCCGCTGTTCGTGGTCGCCCGATTGGCCGGTTACACCGCCCACGCGATCGAACAGTTGGACAACAACCGACTCATTCGACCGAAGTGCATTTACGACGGTCCCCAGAACCTCGAATACGTTCCGATCAGCGAACGATAAGACTCAAAGAAACAAAAAGGCCCTTCCAATTTGGAAGGGCTTTTTGTTGTTGAGTTTTGCTTAAGAGAGTCCCCAAAGGGCTTTCATTTCGCTCACGGTGAGTCGATAGTCGGCCCAAGGATTGTAACCGTTGACATCGTTATTAGCATCGCTGGTGAGACCGGTTTCAAGTCGAGGATCGGCATAGTAGGCGCCCCACCAGTAGATTCGTCCCAGATTTTTCGTCAACTGTCCGGTCATATCTTGATTGTAAATCTCGGTCCGGATTGCCGCCAGCAATTGCTCGCGGGTAGCCGGAAGCTGTTGCAACGGAGTCAACGTCTTGTTGTCGTTCCAATTGGAGCGAGCCATTTGGCGCACTTGGTCGAAGGTCATACTTTGGAAGTTGGGCGAACCACCACCGGCCATCGTATAGGTGGAATCAAACTGAACCGCGCCGCTTTGCGCACCGGTAAAGTAGCACTCCGTGATGTCAACGACCTTGCTGCTGCCCGGCATCGGCAAATTGGCCACCATGTCGACTTGCTTCGTCAGCTCGGCAACCCATCGCTTGGCATACTCCTGAGGCGTTTCCCAACGACCTTGAGAAGGGTCAAAGGGGCGACTGGTCAGCAGGGCATCCGCATTTTGCAGGCTGTACGCCGACGAACTATTAAATCTCCATCGATAGACTGGCGAGTTAAAGTGCAAAGCCCTTCGACCGCACTGAGTCGGCCAGTTCATGCCCTGCATTTCCTTATAATAGGTCGCAATCTCGTTCATGCCCGCCGACCAGCTTCCGGCCCATTGAATATTTCGAATTTGGCCCTTGACATAGTTGATTCGGTAGGAGTCTGAACTATCTGAGAACATCGAGAAGGCAGGCATCGTCAACGGATTCGTGCCGAAGGTGGTCGGAACCCCGTTGCTTGCTGTGAAGGCGGGATGAGTCTGGTAGTCGAGACCGGCCGTCGTCTTTTCGAGAACCTTGCCGACGCCGTTCCAGCTTCCCACGTCTCCATCTACCGAGCCACCCGGGTGACCGGCAGCCGGTTCGTTACCAAGTTGGAAGCCCATTCGCGAAATAAAGTTCTCGGTCATCTGACCCGCGCCAGTTCGTTGTCGAACGATGGTCGACGCATAGTCGTTCACATCGTAAACGAAACCTTGGACGTGGTTGCGAAGATAAGGCAGATAGGTGTCGTCAGGGCGCCACCAGTCGCGCTTTGCCGGATCGCCGGTGTAGAGTGCCAGAGTCAGCTTGGAACCCCAAGGATTGACCGTGATATTTGACCAGCCATCGACCGAACCCGTGTTTGGGTAAACGCCAGGAGTGACGTTCCAGAGAATATTGAGGCCGTTATTGAGGTCGCTCCCTCGGAACATAATCCGCTGGATGATCGCGCCATAGTTGCGAGCCGCATTGACGTGTCCCGTTGAGTTGAAGGGATTGGGAAAGTGGTTGCCGAGGTTTGCGGCGACTCGAACCCACGTGCTCTTTGGAAGAAGGTCGGTCATCTCATAGAGATCCGTCCAAAGATAGTTCGTTGGGTCGCTCCAGGTCTTTCCGGTTCCCGTCTGGGCTGCCCCCGCAGCGCTCATGAGCGAAACACTGGAATTCCAGCGAGCTGCTGGCTTTCCGTCGTGAAAACCGTAATTCTTGTAATCCGAAGCAGATTGTGGCGCCAGGAGATCAGGCGCTGCTGCGTTAAAACCAAACCGAGCCGCATACCAGTCAGCAGTCTGGGCAGACGCAATCGCGCCAACCATTAGCATTGCTGCTACAGAAAATGACTTCATGACTCTCTGATGCCGTGTTCGATGTCGCGAGACAATCAAGAAGATTGCCAGGTTGTTTTCTGCCAAACAATATCCGTTGCATTTACCAGGTGGGATGGCACGGTTCACTGCATTTCTGCTTTTCTCACTCGCCTCTTCGGGTTCAAAATACGCCAAACTTATAGCCGTGAGAATTCTCGTAATCGGAAGCGGCGGAAGAGAACATGCGCTCGTTTGGAAGCTGAAAGATGAAGCAGAAGTCATCTGCGCGCCTGGTAATGCGGGAATCGCCGAGGAAGTCGAGTGCCTCCCAATTGCGGTGAATGACTTCGCCGGCATTCTCAAGCTTGCGAAAGAACGAGAAGTCGACTTGGTGGTGGTGGGTCCCGAGGACCCTCTCGTCATGGGGCTAGCCGATGCCCTCCGCGATCAAGGAATCCCAACCTTTGGTCCGGGCCGAATGGGAGCCCAACTCGAAGGTTCGAAGGCTTTCTCCAAAGCGATGATGATGCGCGCTGGTGTCCCGACGGCGAGCTACCAGACCTTTATCGACGGACAAGCCGCGAAAGACTATTGTCGGAAGATGTTTGGTGAAGGCCGCGAAGTCGCGCTGAAGGCGAGTGGCAACGCACTTGGAAAAGGCGTCATCGTCTGTGGCACCCTGGAAGAAGCCCTCGAAGGAATCGATACCTTAAGGGCTCTCGGCGAGGCGGGACGAACGCTGGTCATCGAAGAACGCTTGATCGGACGTGAATTTAGCCTTCTGACATTGGTTTCCGACAAAGGCATTCACAGCCTACCGATCGCCCAGGACTACAAGCGTATTTTTGACGGTGACGAGGGGCCGAATACGGGCGGCATGGGCTCATATTCTCCTCTCGATTGGGTGGGTTCTGAGATCGTATCGCAGGTCGAAAGCGAAGTCGTTTTGCCCATCGTCCAAGCCTTGAAGGAAGACAAGGCCGACTATCGCGGCGTGCTATTTAGTGGCCTCATGGTGACCCCGGACGGACCAAAGTGCATCGAATACAACGTCCGCTTTGGCGATCCAGAAACTCAGACCGTCATGCGGCGACTAGACAAAGGATTCGCAGCAGCCCTCATGGCGTGCGCAAAGGGCGAAGAAATTCCTCCTGTCTCGATTCTGAACCATGCGACGACCACGGTAGTCCTCGCGAGCGGTGGTTATCCTGGCGACTATGCGAAAGGGAAGCCGATCCACCTGGGAACGATGCCGGAAAACGTCAAAGTCTTCCATGCGGGAACCGCTCTCAGGGACGGTGGTTTGGTCACGAATGGTGGGCGCGTTCTTGCCGTGTCAGCAACCGGAACCACCACCAACGAAGCCCGGAAACTTGCCTATGAAGCAATTGGTGAAATATCCTTTGAGGGAATGCACTTCCGAAAGGATATTGGAGCGTAGAAGAAATCATGCTAAACCCCTATGACTGGCAGGAGGCGATGAACAATCGCATTGCCTACATTCTCAACCGAATCGAAAAAGGCGCTCCGGTTCTCGCCGTCAGTCTTGATGCAGGCATTTTGCTATTTACCTATCGGCGCCAAAGCCCAAAGATTTTCGAGATCTATGACCGTCTCGTTTTTGCGGGATTGGGTCAGCAATCCGATATTGAGTCGATCCGTGTGGCCGCGATCGAGTTTGCCCATCGTGAAGGCTTTACCCGAAGCGAACAAGACGTGACCGTGCAGCGGGTCGTGACTGCGGTGAGTGGGCCAATCAAGAAATCCTTTGCCGACTTTTCATATGCCCCAACCTTGGCAATTTCACTTTTTGCCGAACTTGGTTCGTCATCCGAACAAGATGCATTTTTTATCGTAGACTTTGACGGCGACTATCATCTCCACAAGGGATCCGTAGTATTGAGTGGTCGCAGCGAGTTAAAGAAGCCGCTCCACGAAGTGATCACACCTAAGACGACGGTTGACAAGGCAGTCAAGCAATTACAAGAACTTTGGATCGAAGTCGCCAGCGTGGACGGTCATGACGAAGTTGTTCTCGATGGAATGACTCCTGAAGTCCTGCTCTTGGAGCGAAACTCGACCCGCGAAAACGTATTTCGAGAGATTACGATTTGAAACGAATCCAGTTTGAAGCGATTACCCTGGCTGCGGTTTGTTTCGAACTGGAAAATTTAATCGGCTCTAAAATTCAATCTGTTCGTCAACCAAACGATAATGAGGTTGTCCTCGAACTCTTTGGGAGGGGAAAGTCTCACTATCTTCTGCTCTCGGCGCACCCTGAGTTTTTCCGTGTGCATCTCGTGTCGCGACGACCTGCGACCCTACAGAACCCTCCCCAATTCTGCACTGCCTTAAGAACCAACTTGGTTGGTCTCCATCTCGAATCCGTAACGATGGTTGGGAGCGACCGCATCCTGCGTCTCCAATTTGGCGAGTGGAACCTCATTGCGGAGCTGATGGGAAAGCATTCGAACATCATATTAGTGAATGAGAATAATACGGTGATGGGTGCGATGAAGTGGGTAGGTAAGTCAAAATCGAAACGTCCCATTCAACCGCAACAGAAATACCAAAATCCTCCGGTAGTTCGCAACTTGCCCAATGTGTCTGAATTCCGAACTCCGCCCACGACCGTTGAGCCTCGCCAATCTGTCGAAAAGCAGGATTGTTGGGAACCTGGCTTTTCTGCAACTTATGGAGCCTATCCTTTTAATCTTGCGAAAACATATTTAGATTGGAAACCCACGGAGACCATCAGCTACGCTCTGGAAAGCTACTATCTGGTCGAAGTCCAGCGGCGAGAAGTGGAACAGAAACGGGCTTGGATTTCGTCGCAAATCGAGCGAGTGCTGCTCGCCCGCGAGGTCGCTCTCAATAGTTTGATCGAAGCTAGAGAAAGCGGCGGCAAAGCGCCGCTGTGGCAACGGTACGGGGAACTCCTGCTCGCCTATGCAACCTCGATTTCTGAGGGTTCATCCGAAGCCAAACTGTGGGACTACGACGGTTCAGAGATCACAATAAGGATCGATCCTGAACTTTCACCCAAGGACAACGCGCTCCGCTATTTCGAAAAAGCGAAAAAGGCGAAGGGACGAATGTCGCACGTGACCGAGCAAATTCTGCGCCTTTCCGAAAGTTCGGACAAGTTGCGGTTAGCCATTATCGAGGTGGCTGAAGCCAAATCGCTTCAAGAGCTTGAATCGCTCGAAGAAGATGCGAGAAAGCGGCGATGGCTGCATGAACCTACGATCGCCAAAAAAGATGGTACGGTTGACCGTCCTTACGAAGGCCACAAAATTCGCGAAGCGCTTGGTCCCCATGACTATAAAATCCTGTACGGCGAAACCTCGGAGGCAAACGACTACCTGACTCTCCGGGTAGCAAAAAGCAATGATTACTGGCTGCACGTGCGAGGCCACACCTCCGCCCACGTCGTCATTCAGACCCACAATCAGCCAGAAAAAGTGAGTCGAGAAGTATTATTAGCGGCGGCTAAGATTGCCGTTCAACATTCCAATCAAAAGCATGCTGGATACGTTCCGGTAGATTACACCTTAAAGAAATATGTTCGGAAACCGAAGGGTGCGCCCAAGGGAACCGCGCTCTATGTCAATGAAAAAACGCTGCATGTCGAGTCATAACAAAGTATCATGCAGTTTGGCTCCGCCGATAGGTTCACATGATTAGCAAACCAATCCGACTGATTTCTGCCGTTCTTCTCTTTGGCACCCTCTTGGCCTGTGGCACCGAGGATTTGACGGGTTCGATTTTCCAGCCATCGATTGCCGCCATCTCGCCGGATAATGGGCATGTTGGCGACACGGTAACCATTTCGGGCGCATTTCTTAGCCACAATGGTTCACCCTACACCGTGACGTTCAATGGAGTAACCGCCTCATCGGTCAGCGTGATCAGCGATGCACAAATTTCCGTTCAAGTGCCGCTCGGCGCGACGACGGGTCCAGTCGTCGTAACCAATCCGAACGGCGGCGATCCGCTAATCTCGAATTCAGAAACCTTCACGGTTCTGTAATCTGCCGACAATGGTAAAGGCGAGGGCTTGTTAAAGCCCTCGCAAGTCCACTACTCGACACCAAGATCCGAAAGGGCCGTCATCAAACTGGCGTCAATGCCATGTCCAACCCATACGACGCGGCCTTTGGAATCAATAAGGAACTGGGTGGGATACGCCTTGACCCCATAATCCCAAGCACATTGATCCATTCCGCCCCATTTTCTCATGGGGGCGAGCACGGGAGTCATGGCCAAGTTTTCTTTTACAAAGATTTCCTTGATCACCTTCGAATCATCCATTCCATTCACACAGAGAATTGACAAGCCTTTGTCTCCAAGTCGAGTTTGTAGTTCGCTTAATTTCGGCATTTCGGCTCGACAGGGTGCGCACCCGGCAAACCAGAAGTCGAGTAGCGTCGCCTTACGCTTCTTCACCAAGTCAGCGAGATGAATCGACTGCCCAGATAACGGGTTTGCCCCAATAAAATCAGGAGCGACGGCACCAACGGAAACAAGATCGGGCTGAGTAAGGCTACGATGCTTCGTTTCGTCAAATCGAAAAGTCTCCGCGGGAATCGGACGACCAAACCGTACATTTTTTAAGTTTGCTTCGAATGTTTCGGTCGTGTACTTTTGATTTCGATTCCCGTGACCGTCATCTTCGCTGTAGAGAACTTGAACACTTGCCTCCTCTCGCTCAATGACCCCATTTGGAGCGAAATAGAGTTTGATGCTGGCTTTCGAATCCGCGTGGAGAATCTCAATAACTCGGCACAAACGTCCGCCAATGCTTTTGTCGGGCAACTGTCGTGACGAAACACCATCCGCCTTCACTTTGGGCGAAACTCCTACAAGAAAATTCGACATTGTTTTGATGACATCCCATCCGAGGAATGCGTCGATAGCAGGTGTATAAGAGCCTTGGTCCTGCTTAAAAGGCAATTTGGTATATCCTTCGCTGGGCGTGCCGATAGCTGAAAGTTGGAACACATTTTGACCATCGCAAATCACCCGATTCTGATTGGGTTTACTCGTATCGATTCGATATAGGCCCGAGCGTTGAGCATAAATTTTCTGCAGGTACCCAAAGGTTTGTCCGTTCAAAGTGACCTTCATGTCGAGGTCAGCTTCCAGAGTCGAAAAGGCAGATACCTTTTTACTGGATTCCTGAAAAATTTCCTCCGCTCGTTTTGACTGTATAGAGTTCCGTACGACAGGCCAAGCAAGGATCGGCAGAGCCACTACGGTCAATGCCGAAATTGCCAACACGGGCGATATAAGCAGGGGTAAAGTGAATCCCAAGGTTGAGGCCCGGAGCGGCCAAGGAGATAATATTCCCTTTTCAGCCAATGCCTTGCGATGCAACAAGAGACTTGCTGAGGCAATCCCGATGGGAATGCCACTATTCTTCAGCGATTTGCGGAGAAGTTTCAACCCACGTTGAACGAGCATACGGGCGGCGTCTTCTGATATGCCCATGGTTCGACCAACCTCAACAAGCGGCTGCTGCTCACAAAAGCGTAATGTGATCGCTTGGCGATGCTTTTCAGTAAGTTTTGCCAAGGCTTGATCCAGGACAAAAGAGAGAGTGGTGTCCGAAATGGAGGGTGATTTAGGGCGCAGGTGCTTGACTAGGTTCATTTGTGAGTCCTCGCGGCGGCGGACATTTTTACAAACGAGGCGTGAAGTTTTGATCAGCCAAGCTCGCAGAGAAGCGTTGGATCGAATAGAAGACGCCTTCTCAGCAAAAACCAACAACGTGGCGGAAACCGCATCTTCGGCAAGATCGGAATTCCCGATTTCTTGTCGACAAACAGCCCGGATAACATCAAGATAGCGGCTTGCTAACGCATCGAATGCCTGTAAGTCGTGATCACTTGTATAACGATGCAGCAAAAGCTGATCGTCGCTTGGGATCGTTGTTGGAATGCTCTCTGTCCACATCGAGAACTAATGTCATGCCACGCTCGAAAGCGAACGCAAGACCCAAAATATTCTAAACCTTTTTTGCCGAAAATCGGTCGGCTTCAAGGCCTCTCAGCATGGACTCAAGCTCTGCGCGGCTCTCGATCTCATGGTCCATCCATCGGTCGATGTGCTGAGGCTCCAAAATACAAGGCATTGTCGGCTTATATCGAATGATCAGGGAATTAGGATAAGTTGTGAGGATCGCGCAGGAAGCGATCTCCGATCCATTGGGATCAATCCAATCATCCCAAATGCCAGCGAAGTAAAAGAGGGGCATCGAAGGCACCTCGAAGCGGTATTTCATTCGGCTGGTTGCACCCAAAAACTGGGGATCCATAGGGTCCACTCCGATCGAATTAAATTCATCTCGCCACTCGAAAAATGCCGTGGCGGGAATCAAACACCTCCGCCGCCAAATCGAAGTCTTGAAAGCATTTTGATCGAAAGCCCGCTCGCGGACCGCGTGGGTCATTGATCCACCAAAGTCCTCTTTGGCCCAACTGGGCGTTAATCCCCATCTCAACAGCTTGAGCTCGCCATGCTCGCAGATCGCCGGAACGAAATTCGTGGGCGAGACTTCGTCGCCAAGGTACGCCTTGCGAATCTCTTCAAAAATGGGCTTGCCCGAATTGTTAAGCGTGTAGCGGGTCGGCATAGCTAAGGGACCGACCAATCGTACCGCTTGAGGACTTTTAAATGTTCAAAGTCTACGAGAACGACATCAGGATTCTGATCATGATGACGCAATGCCCAGAGTTCGCCATCAAGTGCAACCGCATCAATAATTGGACGGTCAATAGTCATGGGCTGTGGTGATTGTCGAGAATCCGCTTGCCAAATCATAATTTGCCCCTCATGGCCCTTTTCATGACTCCAAAGGAGGAATTGATCTTTCTTAACATAGATCGCCTTCGATGTTTCGATGGGAAGCGTGATGTCTCTAACAGATGAATCAGGAAGGTGGAGTAGGGAAGCTTTGGCACTCAAAGCTTGATTTTCGACAATGGTAAGGTGATCTTGATCGAGCGATTGACGGAGTTCAACGTAAGGAGAATCCAGCGAGAGGAGTCGGCGGTTTCCCTTTTGCGGTGACCAAGAACAAAGTGCGCTCACACTCTGCCGATCGCTCAACCCACGGTGGGTCGTCACAAAATAGAGCGTTTGATACTTTTGCGACCAAATGGACTGGTGAATTCCTCCATCGGCCAAATAGTAAGAACCGGCCCTCGTCTTTAAGCTGTATGCCGCCCAATCGGGCCTGTAATTGATCGAAACAAGTGAGTCGCCTCGACGTGTTAGCCCGTTTGTTTTGAGGAAGTCGACCGATTCATTGGTTTCCGGATTTTCCGCAAAAATGGTCATGCCATCACTTGATAGCTGGGTGAAAATCGAATTGTCCATGCAGTCATCCCGCATGAAGGACATAAAAAGGCCACCGCACATCACAACTGGAATGCATAGCAACACAAAAGTTGCTCTTGCGATGAAGTCACTTGTGCGCATACGAAATCCCTCTTGTGTTGAACATTTGGTTCAACACAAGAGGTCTCCGTTTAGTTCTCGGCTGCTTCTCGAACGGCCTTCAGCGTATAACGTGCGTTCCGAAGGTGATGTTCCAACGAGAAGATGTGCTCGACTTCCTCATCGGTCAGGTTCGCTTTAACGTCCTCGTCTTCGATAACCGACTGCTTAAAGTCATGTCCTTCCCATGCCTTCGCCGCGTTTCGCTGAGCGACCTTATAGGCCGCTGCCCGGCTGAGACCTTTTCCAACAAGCGTGACCATCAGGTGCTCGCTAAAGACCAGATCGCCCATCTTCCGCAGGTTCGCCTTCATGGTGTCCGGGAAGACGATCAGCCCACTCAGAATTCGGGTCAAGCGATTCAACATAAAGTCGGCGAGGTGGCAAGAATCTGGGAAGATGATACGCTCCAGCGACGAGTTGGTCAGGTCTCGTTCGTGCCAGGTGGCAACGCTCTCAAGCATCGCGTGAGCATTGCCCCGCAAGAGGCGAGCTAGACCGCAAACCGTCTCACTGTTCCATGGATTCCGCTTGTGGGGCATGGCGCTGCTGCCTGTTTGTCCGGCGGCAAAGGCTTCTTGAACTTCCAGAATTTCGGTGCGCTGCAAGTTGCGAAGCTCGGTCGCAATGCGTTCAAGACCGGCGCCCATGAGCGCAAGCGTATTCAAAAAGTTGGCATGCTTGTCTCGGTTGATGATTTGGGTAGAAGCTGGCTCCGGAAGCAGGTCGAGTTTTGCGAGAACCGATTTCTCCATGTCGGGATCAACGACCGCATGGATGCCAACTGCGCCGCTAATCTTGCCATATCGAAGCTCCTCACGGCAGGTTCGCAATCGAACGATATTTCGATCGAGTTCCGCCATCCAGTTTGAAACCTTGAACCCAAACGTGATCGGCTCCGCGTGAATGCCGTGCGTTCGCCCGATCTCAGGGGTATCGATGTGCCTTTCGGCTAAATCATTGAGGACCGCGCGGAGGTTCGTCGCCGACGAAATCAAGACATCGCACGAATCGCGAAGCATCATGCCCAGAGCGGTATCGATAACGTCATAGCTGGTCACCCCATAGTGAATCCATCGGCCAGCCGGCCCAACATTTTCCTCAAGGCATCGAACGAAAGCAACGAGATCGTGACGAGTTTCTTTTTCTAGTTCGTCACATCGCTCAAGCGTGAAAGACGACTTTGTGCAAATTTCCGCGAGTTCCTCGTTTGGAATGATTCCTTTTTCGGCCCAGCCCATGCAGATCGCGATTTCGACTTCTTTCCACTGTTCGTATTTGTCTTGTCGGGACCAGATTTGGTCCATGGCCGGAGTGGAATATCGGTCGATCATTGCTCTCAATAGGGTACCAGAGCGCATCAAATCTTCACCGAATCGATCCTTCTCGTGCTAAAGTCAAACAAAAGGGAGCGACGTCTTCAGAATGAAGAATTGGATTCTGGTGGTAGGGGTTGTTATTTTCATCATCGCAATCGTCGCGGGCGCGATTTCGTCAATCGGCAGTTCGGATCCAAAGCAAAGCACTCCCCTGATGGGGCGTACTCAAGATTGGTCTCACAGCTATCCGCAGATTACGAGCGATGGCATGAGTGTCATGGTCGATGGGCGAACGATCCTGACCGTTCCAAATAAGGCGATGTCCGACAAAAAGATCGCCTTTCGAGGCATTTCGGATGCGGACAAGAAATCCACATTGAAGATCGAGGTTGATGGAAAGACCGTGACTCACTCTGCAAGCGAAATTCAGTCGCCTTTGTGGTGCGAGGCTCGAAGCGCCTTCTATTTTATTCAGAGCGCAGGTGACCGCAAACAAGTCTGGCAGTGGAACAAGGAGAGCGGCTTTTCTGCAATCTCAAAGACATACGATAGCCTCTCAGATTTGACGATCTCGCCGGACGCAAAAGTGATCGCCGCCCAGGTTGAATCTTCGGCGTATAGTGGATCAACAAACTATGTGGTGCGATCCCTCACCGACAGTCGGGAAAAGGTGGTGAGCTATCCTGATTCTAGTGAGAACATGGTGCCTCTCTCGATGAGAGAAGGACTCATCGACGGACACAACAAACTTGGGAATCAGACTTATCGATGGCGTTTTGACAGCGAAAACGTGACGCCGCTTTTTCATGATGCAAATATGGTCAGCGTGACCTGCATCGATGGCTCATTTTATGGAGTCCATAAGCGGAATCGAGATTTCGAAGTGGTTCATTTGAATCCGAAACTTGATGGATGGACCGATTCCTATTCGATTCCTGGCAAAGCTCGTCGGAAGGTTTTACCTTCTGAAGACGACTAGGAACCTTCCTCGCGTTTCGGCGGTTCTTAACCGATAACCTATGAAGCGATCTGGGATTGTCCTCGCGGCCATTTGTCTGAGCGTTTTCATTGGCATCTGCGCAATTTGTGGTGGAATATTTTTCTGGCTAATCCCGGGTTATGACGAGACGTATGTCTTTACGTGCTCGCTCCGAGCCCGAGGAAACAACTTGGTTGCGAATTTGGAAGAAGGGGGAGGCATGTACCGAAGCCAAGTCGTTCGGACAACCGCCTATTCGCCTATCAAGTACGAGGTGGTGGCGGGTAAACAAACTCAAACTCTCGTCATCCGATCTGACGAGAGGACCTTCTATCACAAAGGGCCGGCGATCCAGGAAGTTTTAACTTCGCCAAAAGACGGCGTCGTCTTCTTCATTCAATCCGAAAGTCTTTTGCCGCCCGACGCTCGTTATTCAAACACGAATTCCCGGGTCTGGATGTGGAGCCGAAAAGAAGGATTTCATCCTCTGACTCGGTCGTTCTATCACCTTTCCGAACTCGAATTGTCGCTTCATGAAGATTCGCTGGTTGTTGCCCTCGATTTGAAAGACGAGAATGAACCGAGAGGGTGGCTTATTTATTCATTTGCAGACAAGCAGACGAAAAAGCTCTTCCCTCCCGCAAACTCAAGATCACTGGTGATGATCGATAACGAAAATTTCCTGATTCAGGATTGGGGTTATGTTTTTCGTTGGAATGCGTCTACGAATCATTCCAGCCCGATGCCTATCGTGCAAATCTATCAGGATGTTGCGGCTTTCGAAGGCTCGATCTGGGCCGTCCGAGGTACAAGCAGCGACTCTCCAAACTTTGAAATCACCAAACTGGATAAGGACTTCAAAGAGGTTGGGTCCGTAATCCCTATTCAGAATTAGCCTTTCTTGTTGTATTCGTAGTTGCCACACCCACCCTGACCGTCGGGTCGGATGTGAACACCATGAAAGTCGGCGTAGCCCCGGAATTGATAGGGGTCCTCACCCGCCACCATCACGATGTCGCGACTATCGAGTTGAGAAACAGGGCCATCCATCGGACCGCCCCAATGCCAAGGCAAGAGCGACTCGGCACTCATGTAGTGATTGACCAAGCTGCGACGGAAACCTCCCTGAGCATAGTTCGGTAGGGATCGATGGAGCAAATAGCCGTTAAAGAAGACGATCGAACCGGCTTTTACTTCGACCGGAACCGCATCGTCGTTCGTGTAAGGAAAGCCCTGAGCCTCGTGCGAACAATCGAACCGAGGATCACCATGCCATTCTTGGAAGTACATAGTGCCTGTCCGGTGCGAACCCGGAATGACCCACAGGCAACCGTTTTCGACGGTCGCGTCATCCATTGCGATCCAACCTCCCGTGAGCGAACGGTCGCGGGTCGGGATATAAACCTCATCTTGATGCCAGGCTTGGCCCGGCTTTCCCGCCGCCTTGATGAAGAGCATCGACTGCATACACTTCACATTCGGACTAATAATCGATGTTAAAACTTGAACGAATGGATCAGACTTCAAGTTGTCAAACATGAGCGAACTGATCTTGTGAGGGAAGTGAATGCAAAGCACCTGCCGCAAAACTTCCTCGTCCGTTTCGCCGCCATTTAGCTCAGGCATGCCCTTCACTTCGCCGCGTTCCCCACGGCAAATCTTCGTTGCCTCTTCGCGTAAAGCAAGAATCTCATCGGCAGAGAAGCCGTCTTCGATGACCAAAAATCCGTTCTCGTGAAAAAAGCGAGTCGCTTCTTCGGTCATGGGTAACCGGAAGTATGTCGGCCGGGCGCCAATCTTCCAAGACTCCCAGGCGGGCAATTCGCGGGCCTCGGCCCGGGCATTCAAACTGGCTGACGACAACATTGGGTCAACTTAAACTATAGCCTATCCACCCAGGCGAAACCATTCCTGGAATTCCTTCCAAATTCGTTTCTGATAGTCGGCCGGAATGCGAATAATCGTCGGCTTTGTTTCGGCGTTCTTCCAGACGTGAAGTTCGAGTTTTGCCCCCGGATTGAAGACGCTCGGCTCGTAGGTATAGAAGCCCGCTAGTGCCGTGTCCCGCATCACCAAATCGCGGGTGTCATAAATTTCAGTGTCGCGGAGTCGCTTGCGCAAAATCGGCGTGACCTCGATCCCGTTTCGGTAAAGAGTCATTTTCGTAAAGTCGTCGCGCATTTCGCGGCGCTCTTTGAGCTTCTGTCCAGCCGCAGTTGCGACGATCCGACCCAAAAAGCTTCCGCTAGTCTCCTGAGGCCAAGGAATGACTTCGATGGAAACGACCGGCTCAAACTGGTCTCCGACGTACTTATTCCAGAAATAAAGTGGCCCCATTTCAAGGTTTTGGTCGGCAGGGACTTTTCCTTGGTAGCGACGTGCGATTTTTTCTTTTAAGAAGCTCTTATATCGCGCAACGTTAAGATAGGCCTCAAACGGGGTTTTGATGTAGGTGCGAAAATTTTTCGGCGTCTTGAGATAAGGTTCGCCACCTTTGATCGAATTCGAAATTCGCTCCAGCATCTCCGGCGGAATGGTGACCGGCGAATTGTCAGGCAGTTTATCGCTGGATGGCAAAGTTCGAGCATCCAGCGTGCCAATCGAGTTTAAGAGTCGATCGGCTTTGCGAATCGACACAATGCTTGTCGCGCCATTGTCGCCCGGTTTGGCGGCATTCCCATAGGTTGCAACTCCTATCGCCTCACCTTCCAGATTGAGAATGGGGCCACCCGAGTTGCCCCGGTTGAGCGCAACGTCCGACAGCAATACATCATCCTCGACTTTCGAAATAATGCCCTGGGTAATGGTGGTCTGTTGGAACACGGGGCTACCCATTGCGACCACGCGCTCACCTTCGATTCCAACTCGCCGACCGGTTTTGAGGGGTACCTCGGGAATCCGGTTCAGTATTTCGGGATTGACGCGGATGATCGCGATATCGGAATCAAGATCTCCCGCCACGAAACGGGCCTGAAAATGATTTTGTCGGGAAAAGCGGACGCTCAAAAATTGACTTCCGCCGCCAATGTGATATGTCGTCATGATGAGGCCGCGATTGGCGTCGATCACGAACCCCGAACCACTGCCGCTGTCGCATTCGACGGTGACGACCGAGCTTTGGAAGCGCTGATAGATACGCGACTCCGGGCTCATTCGATTTCGTGACACCTCAGCTTTTTTGTCCGCCTCGACAACGGCGTCGGTATTGGTCAGCGTCAAGTTGGTTTTCTTGTTAGCGGCAATCTCAAACGAGGTCGACCAACTGTATTTCTTTCCGCGAAAGTTCAACGGCTCCTTCGAGACAAAAGCGTAAAGACCTGGATCTAGATCGAGGTCCAATTTTCCTTCGGCATCCGTTCGAACCGGCTGAACATTCGAGGGATCAGGACCGATTAACTCAAAATCGGTATAGGCGACCGGATACTGAGCAAGTTCCTCGACAATGACAACCTTGGCCGTTAGCGACCCCTGGCGATCGATCTTCATTGAAATCCATTGACGACCAATCGACATATCTTGGTCAGGCGACAGATTCAAGGCTCCACCAGTGGCGTGTAAGCAAGAGATGAGCGCGAGAAGGGAAGTCATAGTGTAGCTTGGAGGATTTCCACCCTCATTGTACTGACGATGAAGCGCGGAAAACGTAACGGCGACTTAAGACGCCTCGAGACGCAACCCGTTCGGATCGGCCTCAAGCATTTCGTAACTGCCCGCCGACCGGTAGCGCCCGACAAGAAGCCCCAAGACCTGAGCATCCCCCAAATATTCGTCGGCAAATGCCTCGTTCAGCGAAACGAGCGTCCAGTGGTTCTGCTTCCAATCGATGACTTTGCAGCGGAATTCATTGTCGCGAGTTTTGACAAGGTGGGCATATCCTTTGCGAGGCGTGTGGTTTGGTTTGAAAACCGCGATATCGCCCGGTTGCAAAACAGGCATCATCGACTCGCCGTCAATCACGAATCCCACGACGCCCATGTTGGCCAGAGAGTGTGGAACCAAAACGGGTTCGTTGTCGGGATCGACGTTGGTTTCACCCTCGCCCGCCGCGGCTTTTCCCGCCACCGGAATCGTCGCCATCGCCCCAAAAAGAGTCGACGAAGGACCGATTTCGCCACCTCCCAAATAAGGCGTCTGCGATTCGATCGCCGAAAGTCTGGCCGCTAAGTCCACCGGGATGCGGCTATGTCCATATTCGTATCGAGACCACCGAATTCGCGTGATGCCGAGCATTTTCGCAAGTTCGTCCTGAGTCAACCTCAAACGCTTACGAAAGGCTCGAAGCTCTTCGGCAGTTGGACGATCTGTCATGACTTTCTAATGATACACAATTTGAAACAATTCGTTACAGATATGTAACAAAAATGTTATAATTGAATTCCGACGATGAAACCGCCCCGCGCTCCTTCGAGAACGATCAAGCATGTCCGCTTTTATGTAGCCTTGAGCGCGAGCTCTGGCTACCGAATCATCGATCAGGACGACCGGTTCAGCACTTGGATCGATCAACTTTCTGCCGTTGAGGCCATGAGCCTATGTAAATTGCTTAATGAAGCCAATCCTATGGTCGAGTCCAGGTAAACCTTAAGGCATACGATGGATACGAAGAAACCTGCCGTCCGCACGATCATCTTTCGAGTACTTTGCCTGGTGATTTTGATTGCGGGTTTGAAGGTGGGTTGTGCGAGTGGGGATGAAAAGCCGTTGGCAATTTCTGACTATCAAAAGCAAATGATCGCTCTTGCCGCCGACTTTGGCAAGCTGGAGAAGGAGGGGCAAGACGCTGTCCAAAAGAATGGGAAGGACGCCGCGGGAATCCTGTCCGGACTTCAAGCAATGCACGCAAAGAAGGAAGCTGATGTTCAGAAACTTAAATCGCTAACTCCTCCAGAAAAGTATAAGGAATTGCACGAATCATTGATCGAATGGAAATCCAGAGAGTTCGACAATGAAACAAAGATGCTTGATGGAATGCGACGCTATGCGATGGGACAAAGCAAAGAAGTAGAGAGCGAAATGGACGCGCTTTCCAAAGAGAGCGACGATATCATGAAGCTTTACGACGCGAAGACCCAAGCGATCGCCAAGAAAAATGGGTTCAACACTGTCGACCAATTTTTGTCGGCAAAATGACCTACGAGGCGTTATGACGAGATAGGATCGTGTTATGATTTGATCGGTCGTTCAAATGATTGAACAAGCGGTCAAACTGAAAAAACGAACTCTCGATCCCGTCACCACTCGCGCAAAAATTCTTGAGGTGAGCGCTCGGCTCTTTAGCGAGAAGGGCTACGACGCCGTTTCGTTTGCCCAAATCGCCAAAGAAACAGGCCTCCCAAAGAGCTTGATCGCCTACCATTTTGGTACCAAAGAAGACCTTTGGGCCGCGATCACATCGCACCTTCTCCGACCGGGCATCGAGATGATGGACCGATTTTTAAGAGGTGAAATCGAGGTGGGTGAGCTTCTTCGAATGCGCCTCAACATCTTTGCTCGATCGCCGATTCCGGCCCGATTCATTGCTTGGTCTAGCCTCGCCGAGGTGCCGCTACCTCCATTTCTCAATGAACGAAAAAGTCAGCTGCAAGATCGTATTCACTCGGTGGACCCGGAAACCGTGAGTCGATGCCTCCTGGCGATCGCGCTAATGGACGGTTGGTACCTCAACCGAAAAACTTATGCCCTCCTGCTCGGTGAAGACGCGATTCAAGAATTGACGGACGAGCGAATCCTTCAAGAAGTCGAAAAACTCATTCCCACACCGACGGAGAAACGATTATGAAGCGTTTGATACCTCTCCTCGTCATCGCCGCAATTGCCATCGGGGGCTTCATCATCGACCGAAATCGTCAGTCGCATGAAAGTGAAGTTTCCGGGTTCTTCGAATCCCAGCCCACACGAATCGCTTCCCGTGTCGGTGGTCGGGTGACAAAAATTCTCGTCAAAGAAGGCGAAGCAGTCAAGGCCGGACAAACGTTGATCGAACTGGACGCCGAACCGAACCTCCAATCGACGGATGCGTTGGCGGCGAACGCTCGGCAACTTGAGGAACAGTTTAAGAAGATTCGGGCCGGAAATCGCCCCGAAGACATCGCCCGTCAAGCGGGAATCGTCGAACAAGCCCGGGCCGCGCTCAATAAACTCGTGAACGGTGCCCTGCCAGAAGACAAACGGCAGGCCGAAGACAAAGTCGCCCAGGCTCGCAGCCGATATCTCAAAAGCCAGCGAGGAAGTCGCCCTGACGAAATCAAGCAGGCTGAGGCCCTCATGAATCAAGCTTTGGCCCGTTACCAACAAGCCCAGCGAGGACTCACAAAAGAAGAACGAGCGCAATTGCAGGCTCGGTTGTCGAGCGCCAAAGCTGCCGAAGACATGGCTAAGCAAGACCTCGACCGGTACACAAAATTGGTAAACGAGGGGGCTTCACCTTCCCAGCGGCTCGAACAAGCGCAAACCACTTATGACCAGGCAGTCAACCAACGAAAAGATGCCCAAGAGGCCGTTCATCGCGCCGATCTTGGCACACCCAAAGAGGAACTTGAACAATCCCATCAGGCATACCTTCAAGCTCAGGCCCAATATCGACTGGTGAAAGAAGGTCCGCGAAAAGAAGACACGGAGGCCGCTCTCCAGGATCTCAAAATTGCGGAAGCTCAACGCGATCTCGTTTATCGCGGAGCCCGGCAAGAGGACATCGACGCTGCGCGAGCGAAACTGACCAGCGAAGAGGCGACTCTCAAACTCCTCCAAGTCGGCAGCCGACCGGAGGACATCGCGGCAGCAAAAGCGCAATGGCAAGCCGCTCAAGCCCAACTCGCGAGCAGCGCCTCCGTCGTGGATGAACGAAAAATCGTTGCCCCGCGCGATGGGGTGGTCGAGAAGATCGACCTGGCGGTAGGTGATTTGGTCAGTGCCACAACACCCGTTGCAGAAATGAGCGCGGCGAACGACATTTGGATTCGCGTTTACCTACCCGAAGACGTCCTTGCAAAGTTTAAGATCGGGGATGATGCCGAACTCAAGGTGGACGGTATCAACGAAACATTGAAGGCAAAAGTCGATTCGATTGCTCGCCAAGGCGAATTCACGCCCGCAAATCTTCAAACTCCCGAAGAGCGTGGACGGCAAGTCTTCGGCGTTCGACTGCGGTTGGCAAAACCTGACGAGCGAGTTCGCGCCGGAATGTATGCGACGGTAAAAAGGATTGGTCAATGGCCGTAGAGTCGGTCATCCATACGGAGAGCCTCACGCGGCGTTTTGGCGATTTTGTCGCCGTCGACAACCTCAGCATCGAAGTTCCAAAGGGCAGCATCTTTGGCTTTCTCGGACCCAATGGCAGCGGCAAGACCACCTTGATTCGAATGCTCTGCGGCGTCTTGGAACCCTCAGAAGGACAAGCAACCGTCAACGGCTTCGATGTTCGAACTCAGTCGGAAGACGTCAAGCGATCCATTGGCTACATGAGCCAATCGTTCAGCCTTTACCGCGACCTGAGCGTATCAGAGAACTTAGAGTTTTTTGGTGGGATATACGGACTCGATAAGCAGAAAATCCAAAAACGAAAACAAGAGTTGATGGACCTCACGGGGCTCGGCCCCTATAGTGACCGTTTGAGTGGTCAGCTTTCGGGCGGTTGGAAGCAGCGGCTCGCCCTTGCTTGCGCCTTAATCCACGAGCCACCGTTGGTTTTTCTCGATGAGCCCACGGCCGGAATCGATCCGGTCGCGCGTCGTTCGCTTTGGGATCTCCTTTTTGTCCTCGCCAGCCAGGGGGTGACATTCTTCGTCACGACGCACTACATGGATGAGGCCGAACGGTGCGACAAGATTGGTTACATCTATTTGAGCAAGTTGATGGTGCTCGGCAGTCCCGAGGAACTCAAGGCTTTGCCCGCCGTCACTCCCGAAGGAACCCGACGCCTGTCAATCGCCGCCGAACATGCCCCCCAAGGAATGGCTGTCCTGCGACAGATCGATGGGGTCTTGGATTCCACCCTCGTCGAAGCCGAAATCCACATTGTCGTGCGAAAGAATGTGCCCGAATCTGCGCTCGTCAAGGCGCTACAAGACGCGGGACACCCGGTTCGCCAAGTCCGCGAAATCGAACCCTCACTTGAAGATGTTTTCGTGACCTTAACGAGGAGTATGGGTTCATGAGGCGGACATCGCCGTTCTTCGGGCTCAAAAGCATCATCTCCAAGGAGTGGATGCACCTACGCCGCGATCGGAGCACGCTCTTCATCGCCCTCATGCTCCCGATGATCCAGTTGACGATTTTTGGCTTTGCAATCGATTTCGATGTTCGCCACATCTCGACTGCGGTCGTGGATCTCGATCGCAGTCGAGAATCGCGAGAATACCAATCGAAGCTTGCCGCAACTGGCTATCTTGACTTAGTCAAGCATCCAGCTTCGCCAAATGAAGCATCCGACTTGGTCCGAAAAGGCGAGGTCAAGGTCGTCGTCACGATTCCAAATGGATTCGGGCGAGAACGGCTTGCGGGGCGTCCGGCACCCGTTGGCGTCATGCTCGATGGGTCCGATAGTCAGGTTGCGTTGCGCGCGCGTTCCGCTTTTGTCGCCTCGGGCAATGCCGCCAACGCTCCTGTTGATGCACGAATGACGGTGCTTTACAACCCGACGAGCCGAACGGCGACGTTCATGATTCCCGGCCTCATGGCTGTCATCCTTCAAGTCGTCAGCGTGAGCCTAACCGCTTTCAGCATCGTCCGCGAAAAAGAAAACGGCACCCTCGAACAGCTCATGGTCACTCCGGTGAGCCGACTTGGGTTGATGGTTGGAAAAATCCTTCCTTATCTGGGGTTGGCAATGGTCGAGTTAGCCGCCGTCATCATAGCGGCGAATCTCGTATTCGACGTTCCGTCTCAGGGAAGTCTGATTCTTTTGACGATCATGACGCTGCCTTTCGTGTTCGCGTCATTAGCAATTGGCTTGCTCATTAGCACGATCAGCAAGACGCAGGCTCAAGCGATGCAGATGGTTCAGCTGACGCTCCTGCCGAGCATTCTATTGTCTGGCTACGTGGCACCTCGCGAAACTATGCCCGGGTGGCTTTATTTCCTGAGTTCGTTTTTTCCTGCCACCCACTATATTCAAATCACTCGCGGAATCATGGTCCGAGGCGCAGGCTTTGCTGACCTGATGACCCCGTTTTTCATCCTGATCATCATGGCGATGGCTCTAGTCGTGATTTCGGCGCGACAATTTCGGAAGAGCCTAAGTTAGCTGGAGGAGAGAGGGAGATTCGAACTCCCGAAACCTTTCGGTTTGCCTGTTTTCAAGACAGGTGCAATCGACCACTCTGCCATCTCTCCCCATTCGGGAAACGCTCAAAATGAACGCCTAATCATAATACTCGGTTCGTGACGCCGACTCGCCAGATGTGACGTCAATTTCTAGCCAGATTGCCGCCGGATGATCTCCATGGGGAACCGTGCGACCCGGGTGTCTTGCTTGGGATCGTCAATTCGATTCATCAGCCACTCCCACGATTGCTCAACGACTTGCTGAATCGGAATCCGCATCGTTGAGATGGGAACGACCCAGTCTTGACCCTCGGCCATGTCGCCAAATCCCCAAATCCGACACTCGTCCGGAACTTGAGCCCCGGCAAGTTGAACGGCCTGAAGAGCACCAATTGCCAGTCGATCGTTAAAACAGACGAAAGCGTCAGGAATCGGATTCGACTTCAAATATTCAGTAACGACCTGCTGGGCCGCACTTCCATTTTCACCCGTTGCTGGCAGGATGACGGGTTGAAGGCCCGCCTCCTCCATCACTTCGCTATAGCCTCGACGACGCTGCTCTCTGGGGAAATCTCGCAAAACCCAATCGAGAGTCACATGGACGATCGATTTGCAACCTTGCTCGATGAGCATCGACGTGACTTGGCGGGCACCGATCATGACTTCCCAACCCACCGAATCCGCATTTTTGAACTCTTCAAAGCCGAGAACCGAAACCGGAATCGAGTCGTTGCGGCGATCTTCACGAAACGATAGGATCGACTTTCCTGCATCGACGGCAATCACTCCATCGACCGGCCAAACTTTGGGCGAAAACCCGGTTCCGGTGTAGGCGAATTCGGAGTCGATTCCCGAAACAAGGAGTCCATGATCGCTGACTCGCGCATGTTGAGAAATCGCCTCAAGAAAAGCAAAAATGTTCTGACTGAGGCGCTCCATCGGAAGCCAAACCGAAATCAGATCGGTGCGGCCAGACTGAATGGCTTGGGCAAACCGATTGGCTCTGTAGCCCACATGCTCCGCAGCTTGGCGAACTTTCTCGCGGGTCGTATCCGGCAAACGAACCGTGGGATTACCCGACAAAACGTGAGAAACGGTCTTCACTGAGACCCCGGCAACCGCCGCAACATCCGCCAAAGTCACGCGTCGAGAACTTGAATCCTTTTTCGTCGGCATCGCCATGTGAATTCCTCCTTGCACACAAAGCTCCCCAACTGTGTTGGCGAGGTTTTAGTATCCCTAATTTCTACGTGCGCATACTAGTCGAACCGTATTTTTGGGAGCGAAATGGGCGTTCAATCTCAAGACAATTGAGCCCCCTGACCTATGAAGTGAGGTACAAGGGGCAATGGATCGCGGAGCGTAAACCTTTAGATTTGTCCGAGGCCACCGTCGACAAAGAGCTCGACGCCGTTAATGAAACTGCTGTCTTCCGATGCCAAAAAGACGGCGGTTTTTGCGATTTCGTCAGGGCGACCAACGCGACCAAGCGGAATCGTCGAAGCCATTTGGTCCTTAAAGCCTTGGGCTCCTTCTTCGCTGCCGGTCAAGCCATTGAGGATTGGGGTGTCGATAGGACCAGGGCTGATTGCGTTCACGCGAATCTTGCGATCCTTAAGATCACTCGCCCAACTTCGAGCAAATGATCGAACGGCGGCTTTGGTTGCGCTATAGACGCTGAAAGCCGGAAAGCCTTTCTGGGTGACAACCGAGGCGTTGAGAATGATTGAGCCGCCATCGTTAAAGTTCGGAAGCGCCTTTTGGACGGTGAAGAGAAGCCCTTTCACATTGATGTTAAAGGTCTTGTCGTAATGCTCCTCGGTGATGCTTCCTAATTCGGCAAACTCGCCACCACCTGCATTGGCGAAAATGATGTCGATCTTTTTTCCGTCGTTTTGGATGACATCGTAAAGGTGATCGAGGTCGGATAAGTTAGAAACGTCGCTTCGAACCGCCTTGGCTTTCGGACCGATTTCCTTAACGGCAGCGTCCAGTTCGGCTTGTCGGCGTCCGGTGATGTAGACGGTGGCTCCTTCGGAAGCGAACTGCTTTGCGGTGGCGAGACCGATTCCTGTGCTTCCTCCGGTAATGACGGCGACTTTTCCTTCAAGTTTGTTTGACATGGTTTCCTTGTTGTGTCAGTTCTGTACTGATTGGTAAAAAACTATATCCGGCCTTGTTTTCTCATGTCAAGGGGTTTTATACTAATTAGTATGAAATCTGAAAAAACTTGTGGAATCGGAGGTCGCCCCCGTAGCTTTTGCGTTGAAAACGCGCTAGACAAGGCTCTTCAAGTTTTTTGGCAGAAGGGCTATGACGGTGCCTCGCTGACCGACCTGACCGAAGCAATGGGCATCAACCGCCCAAGCCTTTATTCGGCTTATGGTAACAAAGAGAACCTCTTCCTAAAGGTGCTTGACCGCTACGCCGAAGTCTACGGTTCCTTTATTCGAGATGCGATTGCAAAGCCGACGGCAAGGGAAGTTGCGGAATCCCTCTTATTCTTCGCCGCCGAGAATTATGCGACCGACGGACAGCCGCGCGGCTGTTTAGGAATTCAAGGCGCTTTATCGTGCAGCGAAGAAGCAGACTTTGTCAAAGACCAGCTCATCTCAAGAAGGTTGATGACCCAGCGACTGATTCGTGATCGATTTGCAAAAGCTCAGTCGGATGGTGACTTACCGAAAGATGCCGACATCGAAGCGTTGTCTGGATTCCTTTGGACAGTCATCCAAGGAATGTCGGTGCAGTCGACCAACGGAGCGACGAAAGAAGAAATGCGAGAAATTGCCAAAGTCGCGCTTTGCGCTTTCGATCAGGCTTGTTGTCCGGCATAAGCAGTAGGACTTGCAACCTGTCACCCTTGAAATCCTTATAATGCGAATATGAACGAGCGCGAGAAAGTCGCCCACTTGCTTCGGCGCTTCGGTCTGGGGGCGGGAAAGTATGAAGTTGACGAGTACGCCAAGCTTGGACTCGAAGGCGCGATCGAACGACTGATCGAATACGACAAGGTTGATGAGCAGTTTCCGGTCGATCCGTGGGAAATGACGGGCTACGGCACGGACGGGTTGATCATGTTCGATCCATTCAAATTTGCCGGATGGTGGGGGCTTCGAATGCTCATGACTCGTCGCCCTTTGCAAGAAAAACTTACGCTCTTTTGGCACGATCACTTTGCTGTGAGCGCCGAAAAGGTAGCTGATGGTCCCAACATGCTGATCTATCAGCAAACTCTTCGAAAGCACGCGAGCGGCAATTTTCGAACCTTGCTAAAAGAGATCAGCAAGACTCCGGCCATGATTTTCTACCTCGATACGCATCAGAGCACAGCCGAGCACCCGAACGAGAATTTCGCCCGCGAAGTCATGGAACTCTTCACACTCGGCATTGGCAACTACACGGAAAAAGATATTCAGGAAGCTGCCCGTGCCTTCACCGGATGGAGCTTGCATTACATTGACATCGGAGGCAATCGCCCATACGAAAAGGTCGCCGATGAAGAGGCTCGCAAAGGACGATCCCCTCTTTCTTTCTCCATCGTTCCGTCGATTCACGACACCGGAACAAAGACAATTCTCGGCAAAAGCGGGAATTTTGACGGCGACCAAGTTCTGGACATCCTCTGTGAGCATCCAGGTTGTGCGAAGTACATCACGCAAAAGCTCGCCAACTGGTTTATTGAAGGTCCCATTCCGGATGGCCTCCATCAACGGCTCATCGCTGCCTTTACAAAATCGAACTTCGAAATAAAACCCGTCCTTCGCGAGATCGTCGCTTCCAATGAATTTTGGGCCGATTCGCAGGTTCGCCGTCGCCCCAAGAGTCCTCCCGACTACTACGTCACGATGTTTCGACAGTTGGCTCTGCAAAATGTCTTGCTCCAGCTTCGCGGCGAAGTCAAGGACGTTTTCAAGCCCATGCGCCCCGAAGTTCATGGCATGGCGGACGGTCTGGTCTACCTGATGAGTCGCGAAGGCTTTTTACTGACCTACCCGCCCAGTGTGGCGGGCTGGGATTGGGGCTCAGCCTGGATCACCACCTCGAATATGACCAATCGAATCCAGCTTCCCGTCATGATCTTTCACGGCGACGATGTCAACCGTCCCATTGCGGCCTACTTAGCTGCGAAAATGAGCACCGAGTTCCACGCGGATACGCCCGAAAAAATCGTCGATGCGCTTCTCGACATTTTCGATGGGCAGGTCCCTCCCGAAAAGACGAAGATGTTGGTCAAGGCGTGTGCGGATTCGGGCGGCGTTGGGTCGCTTAAAGATAAGGAAACGGCAAGCATCATGCTGATGAATGTTATGAAGCTTCTGGCCGCCGCGCCAGAATATCAAGCCTGCTGAAGATATCTCGTACACTGTGATCATGAGTGTTGCAATCGCGTTTGCGATGACGCTTCTGCGCGATCAATCGTCAGACCTTCTCGATCAGGTCGCCGCCCAACCCGCCGAGATCATTCGGGGGCAGATATCGACCAAGGGGCAATACCTAGCGGACGCCTACGAGTTCGTCGATGAGTTCAAAACCGATACCCTTGGCCGTCGAAAGAGCAACTTGTCGCCACTCGATCTGCTGATTTCTCGTGGGGCCGAGGTCGTCCCTTACCTCGTAACCCAACTTTCCAATTCCTCTCCAACGAAACTCGTCTTGAAGGGAGATGCCAACACCAAATTAGTTCCTTACGAGGCTTACGATCCCCTCGTGAGGGTTCCCGACACCGACTATTGGAATGTGGTTTCTCAGCAAGATGTCCAAAAAGCTGGGAACGAAGAACATGTCGTAACCCGTGGCGATCTTGCATTCTTTGCTCTCGGACAAATCGTGAATCGATGGTACGGAATCCTCTTTCCGGGCAAGCTGACCCTTTATTGTTCCGCTTCCGATCATCCCGCGATCGTCAAACAGGCGACCGCCGATTGGGGAAACTTGACGCCGACAGAACTGCGCTCAATTCTGCGAACGGATGTCAAGAAACCAGACTCCTACGCCCGAATGGTCTATGGCTTTCAGCGTTTTCGCAGCTACTTTTCGGGTGAAGCTCCCGACCTTGCCGTCGAGGCATTGCATAACACCTATGGGCGCTGGCCAAAAGGGGAACCTAGCGTTGAGCCAGATGCATTCATCACCGAACTGCAACCGATCGCAAATTGGCAAATCGATCAAGTCTGTTATCAAATCCTATCCAAAACGGATAAAGAGAACGGCTTCCTCAATGAATACGCAACTACAAAATATGAGGCCATGCTCTATTTGAAGGACCGCCCAAACTACCTTTCGATTTGCCAAAAGTATGCGACTGAATTCGTGAAGAAGAAGCAGGACACGTACGGCTACTACGCCCAGTTCCTCCGCCGATACGGCCGGAAATAATTTTTCTGTTTTGCGCCCTCCCTAGCCGGAGGGTGGTCGTCCCGACCGCCGCAACTTCGTTCACTAGCCGTAAGGTGGTCGCCTCGACCGCCACAACTTCGTCTAGCCGGAGGGTGGTCGTCCCGACCGCCACAACTTCGTCTAGCCGGAGGGTGGTCGTCCCGACCGCCACAACTTCTTCCAGTAGCCGAGGGTGGTCCTCCCGACCGCCACCAATTCGTCCAGTAGCCGGAGGGTTGTCGTCCCGACCACCACCAGTTCGTTCAGTAGCCGGAGGGTTGTCGTCCCGACCACCACCAGTTTGTCCACTAGCCAGAGGGTGGTCGTCCCGACCGCCACCAGTTCGTTCAGTAGCCGGAGGGTTGTCGTCCCGACCGCCACAACTTCGTCTAGCCGGAGGGTGGTCGTCCCGACCGCCACAACTTCGTTCAGTAGCCGGAAGGTTGGTCGTCCCGACCGCCACCAAAGTCGACTACGACATCGCCTTCGGAAGCCACTGCGGGTACTGGCTGCACTTCGCGCGTGCATCCGCCGAATTCTTCACGCCCCACATTTCGAAATACTTACTGAGGTCCCGCTTCAAAATCCGTGACATGCGCACCAAGAACTGATCGTGCTTTTCATCCTCTGACTTCGGCTGCTCAGAACGTGGCAACGCCCGAAACTCGGCGAACAAGTCCTGGAACGGCTTCCAACCAAACTCCTCCCGAATCGCGCGAAGAAAAGTAAGACCGTACCATGGATCTTTGTCGAAATAGTCTTCCTTGCCTGGCGCGGCAAAAACCGCTTTCATTCGCTCAAGCCGCTTATCTTCCTTCATCGCGCCATGACCGCCGCTCATATCACCATTGAAATGTTCACATCCAAAAAGACTGTAGAGGTTGTTCGTCGTTTCGCCCCAGCCTTCCCAAGTCCAGGAAGGCTTTTGGAAGTTATGCCCTATTTCGTGATAGAAGCCCCAGTTCGTGTCACCGTTTTTGCCGCGCAAAATATCGATGCTGACAAACTTCTGCGAAACATCCTCCCAAGTCATGATTGGGTATCCCGAGTGCATGTATCCCGCCGAAATTTGGCGATCCACCTGGTAGCGTTCTTCGCGAGAACCCCGCGGCTCCGAGTACAAAAACTCAACCTGATCAACGACTTCATCCCAATACTCGGCCACCGGCTTTGGGTTATCGAGCGTCTTCAGAACCGAAGATGGCACACAGACCACGCAATTATTAGCGACGACTTCGCCCCAAGGAGCGCTTGAATTGCGAAGTTTTTGCCACTGTGCATCTGTGGTTCGTCCCAAGAAGTACACCGGTGCCTGAACGACATGCTCCAGATCGACCGAAGCTGCGGGTAGAGCCTTGTCACAAACAAGATACACGAGCCCACCGAATGGGTTCGCTGCCTTCGCGACTCCGTCCTTGATCGGAACTTCGAGCGCAATACTGGGGAACCGTTCCCACTTATCGAGGTGCCAAAGCGTGTCGTTGTGCCCGCCGATTCGCAATCGAATCCCGAGCCGCTTTAGCTCTTCGGGCAACCGGACCGTGATGACTTCGCCCGGCGCTGCATAAGCACCGGTTGACCACCAATGGCGCATCTTTCCACCGATCTTGACGGTCATGTCCTCACGTTCAGAAGATGTAACGGGACCAGGAAAGTCCTGTGCCGCGGGTGATGCCTTCACCTGCTCTGGAGGAAGAGTCCGCCAAGTCTTGTCATAATGTTTAGCGGCGAGGCGAAGTTGAAACTGCTCCGAAGTCAAAGGTTTCTCCTTGGTCGGTCGAACCTGCGACAGGTCCACGTTTAACATTGCCTCGATTTGCTTCGCCAATGGATTCTCAGGGGCAAGGCTGCCCATCGCTGTTTCGAGGGTCTCCCCCACAACCTTAGCTTCTTCGGGCAAGAGAACTCGCCGACTCTTCATCATTGCCACGGCCGTAGCCACGTGATGAGCGGGTTGGGGCGCAAGCAACAAAATCTGGCCCTTTCCATTGGGATCGATCGTGCCCTCGGCAAACCCGAGTCCCATCCGGGCCAAAAGCGCTTGACCGCTGTGATCCTTCAAAAAGGACTTGCTCGGGTTGAGCTGCTGCCAACCCCACAACGGCCCGGCCAAGACGAGCCCGCCGCCGTTCTTCACGTATTGATCGAGAACGTCGATGGCGGCAAAGTCGTTATCGGTTGGACTCTGGTCAAAAAACAACGCGCTGCACTCCTCAGTCGCTTGTTTCAGACTCGAAAGGCTTCGATAGACCTTGGCATCACGGAAAGCTGGCGACGAGTAATTCGTAAAGAGCCCAATCGGCTTCTTCGATTGCTGAACCCACTGGACGATGGCGTTGGCAACCCCTAAGTTATTTTCACGGTCGATGATTGAGCCATGACCCAAGACCACGACACGCCCTTTTCCGTAAGTTGCACCTGCAATGAGAGGGCGTAGTACTTTTCCGTCCTTACCGACCGCCAGGACCTTGGCATTCTCGCCAAACGCGATCACCGCTCCTGGCAAGCCACCGTTGGTATAAACCGCGCCAACCTTCTGGGCAAAAGATGACGCAAACGCGTCGAATCGGGAATCAGATTGCAAGCCTAAAAGGTTCGCCGCAAAAAGGAGGGAAATCGGCATGACTTATTTTAGCTTCAAATGAATGTCACAATGAACGGGTGAAGATCGGACAGTATGAACGTCTTAAAGTGATTGGCGAATCCGATCATGGCCTCTATCTCGGCGATGGACATACCAAGGTGCTTCTCCCGAATAATCAATGTCCCGACGACCTCTTGATGAACGACTATATCGAGGTCTTTCTTTACACGGATTCTGAAGATCGCCCTGTCGCCACGCTCGAAAAGCCATACGCCACGGTAGGCGAGTTTGCCTGTTTGCGTTGCGTCGGAGTGTCACGACACGGAGCATTCCTCAACTGGGGCTTGGCCAAGGATCTTTTCTGTCCCTTGCGCGAGCAAGAGTATCCGATGCTTGAAGGGGAGGACTACGTCGTGTATGTTTATCTGGACCAAGTTTCCAACCGCGTCGTATGTTCGACGAAGCTGCGAAAGTTCTGGACCCGCGACGGAAGCGACTATCAAGTCGGACAAAAGGTGAAAATCCTGGTCGCCGATTTCACCAAAGAGTTCATTACCGTCATCGTCGATAACAAAGTAAAAGGCTCGATCTTCCCCGACGAGTGGCACGAAACGCTCGCGTTTGGCGAAACCCGAGACGCGTATATCAAAAAGCTTCGCCCTGGTGACAACCAACTCGCCCTATCCTTGAGACCTCAAGGATACGATGCTGTTTTGGGTGAACGCGACCGGATTTTGGATGCCTTAGAAAAGAACGGCGGATCGCTGCCGATTTCCGACAAATCCAGTCCCGAAGAAATTCAGGATCGCTTTGGCCTCAGTAAAGGTGCCTTCAAAAAGTTGATTGGGAATCTCTATCGCGAAGGGCTGATTGAAATCGATCGAGACCGAATTCGCCTCAGATCGTAAACCGAGCGATCTCGACCTTTTGACCCGATTGTGATAAGGTGAGGACAGTGCATCATGAAACGAAGGGAGTTTCTCAAAGCAGGTCTCGCGACGGGAGTATCGGCAATGGCGGGTCCGTTGCTTGCCAATCAAGGTTCGAGCGATAAGGTGTCAATCCCTGATTTCGAATACGAAGAAGCGACCATCGACGGACTCCAAAAGGCCATCAAAGAAGGGAAGCTGACGGCTGAGTCGCTGACTCAAAAATATCTCGAAAGGATTCACGCGATCGACCAAACCGGTCCCGCGCTTCGCTCGATTATCGAGTTGAACCCAGAGGCTCTTGAACAGGCAAAACTCCTCGACAAAGAGCGCGCCGACGGCAAAATTCGCGGCCCGTTGCATGGGATGCCGGTTCTCATCAAAGACAATATCGAGACCAGCGACAAGATGATGACCACCGCTGGTTCGTTGGCATTAGTAGGAAATATCGCGTCAAAAGATGCACATATCGTTTCATTGATGCGCGACGCCGGGGCCATCATTCTCGGCAAAACTAACCTGAGCGAATGGGCAAATTTTCGCTCGACGCACTCAACCAGCGGATGGAGTGGCCGAGGTGGACAAACAAAAAATCCTTATGCTCTGGATCGTAATCCTTGTGGCAGCAGTTCCGGCTCAGGAGTTGCCGTTTCTGCCAGCCTGTGCGCTGTCGCCGTGGGAACGGAAACCGATGGCTCAATCGTCTGTCCGTCCACCAACAACGGACTCGTTGGAATCAAGCCGACCTTGGGTCTCGTGTCCCGCACTGGCATCATCCCCCTGTCGCACAGTCAAGACACGGCTGGCCCCATGGCAAGAACGGTACGAGATGCGGCAATCTTACTAAGTGTCCTCGCAGGAAAAGATGCTGCCGACCCCGCGACCAGAGGCTATAAAGGACTGTCGGATTACACAAAATTCCTCGTTGAAGATGGACTCAAAGGGGCGCGAATCGGCATCGCACGAAAGTTCTTCGGCTTCAGCGCCAAAGTCGATGCCCTGATGCACGACGCCATCGTCATGATGAAAAGCCTCGGGGCGATCATGATTGATCCTGCCGACCTTCCTTCTCACGGAAAGTACGACGACACCGAGACGGAAGTGCTGCTCTATGATTTCAAAAACGATATCAATGCCTATCTCAAAGCTCGAAATCTTGAAATGAAGTCTCTTGAAGATTTGATTAAGTTCAATGAGAAAAATAGAGACAAATCGATGCCTTATTTTGGCCAGGAGCTTTTCATTCAAGCTCAAGCGAAAGGACCGCTGACAGAAAAGGCCTATCTTGACGCCTTAGAAAAGAACCGCAAACTCTCGCAGGATGAAGGCATCAATTCGGTGATGGATAAGTTCGAACTCGATACGATCATCGCTCCGACCGGTGGCCCGGCTTGGACAACCGACCTTCTCAATGGTGACCACTTTACCGGCGGGAGTTCGACACCAGCGGCAGTCGCCGGCTATCCGGCGATTACCGTACCGGCGGGGCAAATTCGAGGCATGCCCGTTGGAATCACTTTCTTTGGTCGCGCTTGGAGCGAACCCAAACTCCTCAAGTTAGCGTACGCCTTTGAGCAGGCCACCCACCACCGACGAACTCCAAAATTCTTACCAACGCTCGAACTGTGAACTTAATCGATCTTGGAGTAACCCGTCGTTCGTGATGACGTCTAAATCGTTATCGTGAAGGGGTTTGCTTCTTTGATCTTGACCATTTGTCTCATTCCTCATTCGCGAGCAATGAACCGTAGGGTCAGTCAAATAGCTGGCGAACCTACGCAGTACTACGATTTTTTGTGTGAAGTGACGATTCCAGTCTTTAAATCAAAACGAGAAATCAACTTGGAATTCCTGAAAGGCAAGGATTTCGACTTGCTTTCAGTTGAAGAAAAATTCGCCCATTGTGCCCTCCTACCCGAGGCGCCCGAAAAGGGGTGTGCAAGGGCACGTCCCAACTTGGAAGCGACATCCAATGAAATTCCCAAACAGATGTTCGGTCGTTGGAATTACTATCCCGGCCACGAGTGGAGCCCCCGTCAATTAGATTTTTTGAGATCCCATCGAACAGATGTGGTTCGTTTTCTCAAAACGACTATTGGAGAAAGGAAGCGGGTCGGAATCAATCTTAAATACATCATTTCGAATTTTCAACTTTACGAACTGACTCCTGATTGTCTTGCCGTCTATCAACGCGATCACTACGACCAAGACATCCTTGCGATGCTGCTCTCCGAAATGGAGAGGGAAAAATTTGAACCTTTGTTGGCCTCAGATTTTTACGCTAAGTTTTATAAGACTGCATCTGTGATCCCGTCAGATCCAGAAAATCGCCAACTCGTGATCAATTTGGCGAAGGCTTATTACAAGTCAAAAATGAATCAAAACCATATCCGTTGAATGGACAGATTGTAAGTCTAAAATCATGTATCGAATGGTCTGGCCCGTTCGTCTACAAAATCGAATGAGAAAACTCCTCTCTCTTGTATTGTTAGTCAGCGTTGGGGCTGCAGCACATGCCCAGAGCTTCGACGTCAAAGTCTCGAAGGCGACACAGCATTATCGTGAATATCGAACGCAAGCAACCGAACCAACTTATGGATTGAAGAAGGTCATGGCGTTGGTCAAGAAGATCAAGCCGGATTCGGATGACAACCGACGTATGAAGGAGAAAGATTACAACTCTCTATCCCTCGAAGAAAAGTTCACGTACTGCATGATCCACGGGGAAGATAATTTCCAGAACTGCGACGCCATGCCGCCGTTTGTCGATGAAGAAAAGAAGATTTTCGGCTATCTGCCCGGCAGCTTTGGCGAAGAAGCGAATTGGAGCGATCGACAGCGAAGCTTCCTGACCAAAAATCGTACCAAAGTCATCAAGTTGATTCGAGAGACGATCAATAGCAAGAAGCGAGTCGGCATCAACATCAAAAATACGATTCTCGAATTGGATGCATATGAATTGATTCCCGACCTCATCGCAATCTACAAGGTGAAGCGCTACGACCAAGACCTCTTGACCCTGATGATGTTCATGATGAAAGAAGGGAAGTTCGAGCCATTCATTAAGTCGCAATCGTACGAGAAACTGTACGGTGAGCAATCCAACTATCGTGGGTTTATCGAAGCGAACAAAGCAAATCAAGACCTCGTTTGCGACCGAGCCTTGGCGTTCTATAAGTCAAAGGCCAAGAAATAAATGATTGGAGTCCTTCTTTCTCTAGTGATGGGGACGAAGGACTTCGTCACGATTCCCGCCGGACAATATCAGATTGGCAAAGCTGACCGACTCGATACCCCTGTCCAAAAGGTCAAACTAAAATCCTTCCAAATCGCGGTTTACGAAACCACGAATGCTCAATTCGAGGCCTTTGTCAAAGCGACCCACTACGTTACGGATGCGGAACGTTTTCATAACGCAATGGTCTTCGAACCGCCGCTGAAAGAGTTTCGATGGATTCAAGACCGTACGGCTTATTGGCGGTTCCCCAACGGCAAAACCCGAGGGGGAATCGCGGACAAGATGAACCACCCGGTGACATCGATTAGCTTCCACGACGCGCTGGAATATTGTAAGTGGGCAAAGGTGCGCTTGCCGAGCATACAAGAATGGGAGGTCGCCTGTCGGGGCGGCACCAACACCGACTATTATTGGGGCGATAACGACATGTCGAAGATCGGAACCTATGCCAACGTGTGGCATGGCCGCGATCATATGAAGCCCGACACCTCCGACGGATACATGACGACTTCTCCCGTCGGACTCTTTAAGCCCAATCGCCTAGGACTTTACGACATGTATGGCAACGTCTTTGAGTTTTGCTCTGGCAAGATGCCTCGCGATAAGTCGAAAAGGATCGTTCATTCGAGAGGTGGTTCTTGGTGGTGCAGCCCAAATTCCTGCTGCTTCTTTAATTCGATCGACGTAGGCAAAGTCGATATTCGCGCCTCGTTCAGCAATCAAGGATTTCGCGTCGCCCGATCCGTCTCAACACGGTAGCCGTCGAACCGAAGCGAGCAATTGCTCAATTTCCTGAAGCGCGACCTTCATCCGGTCTGAGTGGCTACCCGCCAGAGTGATTACAGGAACTCCCGTTTCCGCCAAGCGGACAACGAATCGATCATGCATCCAGTCGCGAATATGTTCACCATCCCTTGTTCCATCTTGAACAAATGGAAAGTCAGGCAGGGTCAGCAAATAGAGATCGACTTGATCTCTTGCTCCAATGGCGTCGACCTCCGGCGAACGAAATTCCATGTACCGCTCATGCCACACGCAGGTTGCCGTCGCGTTCGTGTCGCAAATGAGAATCCGGTTTGTGTGACGGGCGGCTTCATTCTCTCGAATCTGCTGCTCCTGCGCAATGGCGACGAAGTCCGATGTTGTCCATTCGGGATCATCAGAAGCGACTTTGACCGCCGCATAGTCGCGACCATACTCAGGTACCCAACTGGTGTTCAGCTCCTCAGCAAGGGCTTCCGCAATGGTCGTCTTCCCGGTTGATTCCACGCCAATCAAAACCACCCGAATCGCAAAGAATGCCCGGACCGGGTCCGAAAGAAACTGCCAATGAACATATGGGTTTTGTTTAATCTTTGTTGCAGAAATTGGTACATGTTGACGACTCTTGTCAACCGAAATATGGAGAGACCCCATCGCCTTCGCATAGTTGTCACCGTAATCCTCAGAAGTAAAAACGAAATCGGGTGGCGAGCCTAAAATCTCAAGGGTCCGTTGCGCCCACGGACCCGGCTCATCCGGCAAATCGTCGGGTGTGACCACAACATTAGCTCCTGGGTGAACCTCCCGAAGCCACTCCGCCCGCGTCGCTCCAGAAAGAAGCTGATCGCGATGATCACAAACGATGACGGTCAGATGGTCACAAGCGTGAAGCGCTTTAGCAATCAAGTAATGATGCCCGGCGTGTGGCGGATAGAACTTCCCAACGACGACACCACGCTTCATGGATTGCATCCATTATGGAAGCAATCGGAACGCCAAAATCCGTCGTTCGGTACTATCAAGCTATGAACTTAGGATTGTCGGGAAAGGTTGCGCTGGTTGCGGCCGGAAGCAAAGGAATCGGCTTCGCGACCGCGAAACTGCTCGCCGAAGAAGGATGTCGAGTTTCGATCTGTGGAAGGAACCAAGACGCACTTGACGAGGCGTGTGAGAAGATCGGTCACGGCTCAATCGGGCTCGTATGCGACGTAAGTTCTGAGGAACAGATTATTCAATGGGTAAATGATTCAGTGTCAAAACTTAGTCCTATTGATATTCTCGTAACGAATACCGGGGGGCCTCCTGCGGGTTCCTGGCAAGGGCTTACCGACGAGCAATGGCAATCGGGCTTTGACTCGACATTGATGAATGTCGTCCGCATGGTACGGGAAGTTGTGCCCAGCATGAAGACAAGAGGTTGGGGAAGAATTGTTCACAACACTTCGCTTGTCGCCAAAGAACCCAACCCACTCCTCCCGATTTCCTCGACCCTTCGCGCGGGGTTGATGGCCCTAACCCGGCTTCAAGCGCTGGAACTCGCACCAAACGGAATTACGGTCAACAGTGTTTTGCCCGGGCACACGCTCACCGATCGCCAAATCCATCTCGCCGATGTTCGCGCTGAACGAGACGGAGGCACCCGCGACGAAGCTCTAGAACGTCAAGCCCAAGAGGTGCCAATGAAAAGACTCGGGACTCCCGAAGAGATTGCTGCCGCCATTGTCTTCCTCTGTTCTCAACCCGCCGCCTACATCACAGGCACGAACCTTCTCGTTGATGGCGGATTAACGAAAGGACTTGCTTGAGATGGTGACTTTGCTCGCAACCGCATTTCTGGCCAAGGGCACGATTGTGATGATTCACGGCGCAGGCGGCGGTGGTTGGGAATATGACAAGTGGGTGCCGGTTTTTGAAAAACGTGGATGGAAGGTGATCCATCCCGACCTTCGCCCAACGCACGGAAAATATGAGCAAACCAAGTTTCGAGACTATGTCCAGCAAGTTGTCGATTGGACGCCAAAACGAGGAGTTGTTGTGTATATCGGTGCAAGTATGGGTGGAATACTTGCACTAAAAGCCAATGAAAAACGTCCGGCAAGTGCGGTGGTTTTGGTCAATAGCGTGGGACCAAAGGGCGTCGGTGAGCACAAACTCACCAAGCCAAATCCCGCCGTCGTGCGTTGGGCAAACGGCCCCTTAAAGGACACCGAAGACTCAATGCCGGACAGTGATCGAGAAACGATTCTTTGGGCTTGGAAGCGTTGGCGTGACGAATCGGGGTCCGTGATGAACGAAATTCGAAAAGGGATTTCGGCCCAAAAGCCAAAGTGCCCCGTGATGGTCGTTCTTGGCGAGTCGGATACCGACGTTCCCCACGCGACGGGACTCGCCATGGCAAAATGGGCAAACGCTGATCTCAAATCGTATCCTGGCATGAGCCATGTCGGTCCACTGATGAGCACTCGAGCGGTGGAAGTAGCAACAGGTGTCGCCGACTGGCTGAACTCGGTCGTAAAGTGAGCTTCCCGCTCGCCCAAAAAGGCCTTGCCTGAACCCGGTTGGAGGGTGAGCTTCCGGCTCGCCCAGAAAGGCCTTGGCTAAACCCGATCTGAGGATGGGCGTCCCGCTCGCCAAAAAGGTCTAGGCTGAACTCGGTCGGAGGGTGAGCGTCCCGCTCGCCCAGAAAGGCCTAGCTTAAACCCGGTCGGAGGGTGAGCTTCCCGCTCGCCAACAAGTGCCTAGCCTAAACCCGGTCGAAGGGTGAGCGTCCCGCTCGCCCAGAAAGGCCTTGGCTAAACCCGATCTGAGGGTGAGCTTCCCGCTCGCCAAAAAGGTTTTGCCTAAACCCGGTCGGAGGGTGAGCGTCTCGCTCGCCAAGTAGGGGCTTGTCGAATCTGCTGTCGCATGGCTCGTGGTCAATCTCGACATACTCCAACGAAGATAGCACCTCTAGGCCGCGTGAGAAAGCGCTTTATCAATCGCCTGAAGTCCTGCAGTGGCGCGTTTGTGATGAGGATGAATCGCAAGCACGCGGCGATAAATTCTATCAGCATCCCCAAAACGTTCAAGTCGAAAAAGGGCATCTGCTTTGCCGCACAAAACGAGGGTGTGGTTCGGGTAAACGAAAAGCACTTTTCGAAAAGCAGTTAAGGCTTGCGCATAATCGCCTAGCTGAACAAGCGTCGCGGCGAGTTCATAGTTCGTCAGTGCGTCATTCGGCTGATACTCGAGAATCTTTTCGTAATAGCGTCGCTCCTCATTGAGTTCGCCTAGCATCCCCGAGGCCATGGCCAAACCTTGATACGCACGCGTGGGATTTTCGTCGATCCGAAGCATCATTCGAAAATGATCGGCGGCCTGATCCGGCAAGTTCAAATGAACCAAAGAAAGCCCCAAGTAATACAGGGTTTCCGGGTCGTTTGGATTGGCGAGATGAGCGGCCCTGAGATAGTGAGCCGCCTTCAAAAATTGACAATGGAAGTACTGCGAACGCCCAAGGCTTCCCAATGACTTAGAGGCTTGAAGGTGTTCTTCGGAAACCTCGGATCGAACCGTCTTACCCATCGGGAGAACCTTCCTCAGCCACCGCGTCCAAGGAGGCCCAGATTCTCTTTTCATAACGGGCCTATTCCGTCTTCTTCTCCAGAAATATCTGATGCCGTGAGCAAAAACACGATCGTGTAATCGATTTATCTGACAAGTGAAAATTTTACCAAACCAGGAATTTACGGGATGCCGGTTTGAGGTTGGGGCCTCAACGAAAGAATGTCCCAATGATGGGGATGGCTACGCGGCCCAATCCTCAGTCTGAGCCATGTCTTTGAAGGCCGAAGCGGCATCGACGTAGACGCAATTTCGACCAAGATCCTTGGCGATATAGAGAGCATCGTCCGCACGTTTCACCAGAGATTCGGCATCGAATTCGCCATCAAAAACGCTTGCGATGCCAAAGCTTGCCGTGATCGAACGGTAGGGAAGTTGGAGGAGCGAAATACGTTCTCGGAGCTTCTCGGCAAGCCGAGTCGCTCCTCGAACGTTGGTCTCTGTGCAGAGGATCACGAACTCTTCTCCGCCGTAGCGAGAGAAGAGGTCGGTACTGCGGCACACTTCCGATGCGGCCTTGGCGACGCTCCGAAGAACCTCGTCACCGACGCGATGACCATACTCATCGTTAAATTGCTTGAAGTGATCAACGTCGAGCATGACGATCGAGAGGGGACGGCCATAGCGTTCGGCTGTCTTGACGGCAAGCATAAGACGCTCGTCGAAGTGACGCCGATTGAAAGCTCCCGTCAGAGAGTCGATGCGGCTTAACTGTTCAAGTTCCTGATTTGCCAGTGTGAGGCCATCCGTAATCCGCTGCATCTCGATTTCTTGAAGCTTCTGCTCGGTGATGTCTTGAATCTGGGTGATGAAATGAAGGGGATTCCCATCAGAATCGCGCGTCAGGGCAACGGTGATCATCGCCCAAATGATTCGGCCTGACTTGTGAACGTAGCGCTTTTCACATCGGTACACCTGACAACTGCCTTCGAGGAGCTTTCGAGTCCGTTCGACACCGACTTCAATGTCGTCTGGGTGTGTGATCGATTGAAAGTCGCTTGCCAGCAATTCCTCCGTCGAGTAGCCGACGATTTCGCAAAGCGCCGGATTCACTCGCAGCCAGCGTCCACTCGGACTCACAAGCGCAATCCCGATAGGTGCGCTGTCGAACGTAGTTTCAAGTTCTTCTTTGTTTCGCAGGACTTCTTCTTCGGCCATTTTACGGGCCGTAATATCTTGAGCTGAACCTAATATCTCAACCGGCATTCCGCTGGAATCGCGCCGCAGAACACATTCACGAACCAGCAGCCACGACCATTGGTCCTCAGATCGTCGGCTCCGGACTTCAAACTGAAAAACCTCCCCGTCGCTGAGCTTGCGCAGAGTATGAACACGCCGTATGAATGCTCGCCAATCGTCAGGATGAATCGCCGAACGAACGTAGGAAAGCCCACCTTCGCAATACTCTTCTTCGGTCAAGCCCAAAGTTTCAAAGGCAAATCGATTTGCGTAGACGATTTGAAAAGTCTTCAAATCGAGCACGTAGCTTGCCGTGAGCGACGTTTCGGCGAGGCTTTCCAGAAATTCTTTCGTCTCTTTTTCACGTCGCGCAAGCCGGTTGGCTCGTTCCCAAATTAAAAGGGCGGAGGTTGTAAGAATCGCTGCGATGGTTCCCACGAGCAAGATAAATCCTGGGATCGAGGTTTGCCATTGAGACACCGTCGCCTGAGTTGGCACGACCAAAATTTTCCAACGACTCTGCCTCAGGTTCAATGTAAGGTTGGTCCCAAGGTCATCGACAATGTCAGGAGAAAACAGGTCTGTGTAGATAATCGACGTCTGATCACTCAGTTCTATATGGTAGTCGTGACGAAGCCTGAGGGGAATGCTTTTTACGAATCGCCCCAGATCGACGTCAAACGCCAAAGCTCCATCAGAGGCGCCACGAGTCGTCATCGGCGCGCAGACCAAAAAGCACCGACTCCCTTTTTCTTGAATCAATGCCGACGAAACACTGATTTTGCGCTTCGCCCGGGCGACTTCCAACGCTTGGCGAACCGCAGTCACATTCGCACCAGAATTCAGAAACCAGCTTTTCGCCTGATTCTTGCCAATTTGCCATCGCAAGGCTCCGTGAGGGTCAAATCGATCGACCGATTCGATGTCAGGCGAATGATCGAGAACCACTCTGAACAATTTTTCGTCTGGCTGAGATGCCTGGTGCGCCAAAAGCTCGAGATCCAGCGCCAGCGTTTCCAACTTGGCCTCGAGATGATCACGAATCGCATTGCCAGCCTGAGCTGTCGCCCGAGCGGCAACCTGCTTTTCAGCTTCCACCTGGGCATGCCACAACAGCAGGGTTCCCGACAAAATAACGGCGGCAAAAGGTGGCGCAATCCATCGTATTCCCCAACCTGAGGCCAATGAGTTGCGACTTGCAATGATGACGAGCGATAGCCCCAGCAGCATAAAGGAGACTGCAGAAACGGGTGAGACAAGGTTAATGGCATCCCAACCGCCAGCAAAGTCGATTCCTGCGACAAAGGAGACCATGACCACAAAACTGCTGGTCGCGACAAAAGCCGCCGTCATTCCGACAATTGCATTCCACCGCCGATCCCACCGGTCCGGTGCCGACCCCACGAGGACCAAGCCGAGGAAGAGAGCGCACAAGGCAGTCGGCAAGGCCATCGCGAGCCCGGTATCAGGAGATTGCGCCCCTTCGCTCGGACCGGCGGATAGATAGAGGCACCACCGTCCTAAGGCGAGGAGCCCTAAAACGATGGAAGGCAGCGCAAAGAACCGCCCAAGATTTCCTCCATTGCGATGACAAACCGATACCGATCCCGCGAGGGAGACAACACAAAGGGCCGCAGAAATCGGCATCGGTTTGATGCTCGTGAAAAGAAAAAAAAGATGGGCCTCGGACAGGGCCGAGATCATGGTTAAAGCAATTGCAACGAAGAATAACCCGAATACAATGCACCGGCAATGCTTCCTGTGTCGAAAACCCATCTGAATTCAAATCACAAACATAAAAATCCTCGGATGCTAAAAAATTATTCATAAGATTGTAAATATTAATCCAGTCCATTTGTGCCCCAAAATGAACCATTTACCCTTCTCTGACCCTCGTCTACGAGTGATCCCGGCCACTCAAGGGCAATGGTTCACTTATTTGGTCTAATTGGACCTAGGACTTTTAGCCTCTGTTGCCTTCGAACTAAAAGGTTCACATGAACGTTTGAGGGAGGGAAAAACGTAACAACGGTTATGAAGAGAATCTTTCTTTGGAATGAGGAGACTCTGACTCCGATTGCAGACTTCGATTTCCGAGTTACAATCGTCGCGCTTCAGGCCGTACGCGGCTTAATGGTCGAAAAAAAGGGCTGGCCCGAGGCGGTCGACCCAGAGAATCGGATTCTCGCGCGATTCTTGGATCTGCCGATCACGCCGCTTTTTCTCGACGAGCGGGAGGATTTTGTGCCCTATGAAAGTCGATATCAAGCCAGAATCCGAGAATTGACGGGGCATCCCTCCCATTCAAAGAACTTCGTGCCCCAAGGCAAGACCTTCCGCGACTTTGCAGAACATCGCCTGGGAACAACCGTCGAAGGTGCTCTTTTCCACGCCTTGCTCGATCTTCATCATGCGAAGCGCATCACCATCCCATCCTTTAACGAAGGTGACGATCGAATGCTGCTCTTGCAAAGGGACGTCACGCCACAAGACTTCGAAGGATTGCTGCAGGCGTCCGACATCATCTTCAATCCCCTCCTCGAAACGTCCGTAAAAATCGTACAGATGAATCCGCCGATTCATAAAGAATTTCCCAATCTTCAATGGCTGAGAGATTCCCGCTCGATTGGTCGACGATTTGGCGATCTCGTATCGGATGCAATCTATGTGCAGCAATCGAGTCCATTGGGCGTGATCTAAAGAAACGGCTATTTTCGTGGAACGGGTGGAGCGACGTAAGTGTAATCGCCGATGCCCCGAGAAATAGCCGTCTTACCTTCGCCCTCAATGTTGATGAGGGTGAGGGTATCAAGCCCTGTTCGTTTCCAAATCCGCCAATTGATCCCTTGTTTATAGAGCCCATGCCCCATGCCGGCAACGATGACGAAAACTGAATTAGGAGGCATATTTGCCGTCGAGCCATATCGTCCGTTGACATACTTAATAGCCGTATCGGCCATGCCTTCATCCCACAAGCATTGCGCGGCGTACATATTTTCGCCCGCAGTGCCCTGCATAGGGTGACCACCCATCAACGCATTAAACACCGTGCGATGCCCATTGTTATCCGTGCGAACAGACGGAATCTGCGCTTGCTGATCAGCCGTGAGTCCCTTCAACCCGCCTTTGCCAACTGCCCTGACCCAATCGCGGGGAACGTTGAGAGCAACCATGGGGAGACGATTCTGCTTAATCACATCGAAGATCGGCTTGTAAAGCGGATAAGGAAAGCCCCATTCCTTCTTCCAATCGGCTTTCTCAACGAACTCGTCGTCCGACCATTTGCCGAGTGTCCAGCCATTGAGGTTCGATTGATTGGGACGAGTAAACATCTCAAATCCAACCGTAACGTTACGACCCCGCTTCACGAGCCCTTCGATCACTTTCGCCTGAATTTGATGGTGGACAGGATCGTCGTGCGACTCACCCAAAAAGATGAACTGATATCGGTCAGAAGCCTGGAGAAACGCATTGAGGGAACTCAATTTTCCGGTTGTCAAATCAAACCACTTATTCGGTTCGACAACGGTCTTGCCAATGCGCCAAAGATTCAGTTGCAGCGGATCGACCTCGGTGGGGGGAGGCGCCATCACCTTAGGTGGAGTGGCTTTTTGCCCTTGAAGCATGCTCGCGAGAACAACCGTGCTGAAAATCATATTGGTAGCATACACCCGCCAGAACCGCTGGAAATCGCAATCAGCCGAAGCGGCAAAGGATTCGCCCAAAAGTCATGGGAAGGTGTCCCTAGAAATAAAATACAAAAAAGTTAACGACATTTGTCGTTTCTGTGATACCATACATTTTGACGACACTTGTCGTTACCGTTATGAGAAAGAAACCGAGTATTGGTCGTTCCGAGAGCGATGTCCTGCGATTCATCGCCGACAAAGGCGACGCCACCGTAACCGAAGTCGGAGACTACTTGGCCGCGACCAAAGGACAAACGAGAAATACGGCCCTCAACATGATGGAACGCTTGCGTACCAAGGGCTTCTTGAAACGAGAGCAAGTCGACGGAGTCTTTCGCTATTCGGTCGTGCAAAACGAAGGAAAGCTGCTCGAAGGCTTTGTCGAAGACTTTGTAGATGGGATACTTGGTGGCTCGGTGACACCGTTGGTGACCTACTTAGGTCGGCGTGCCGAGGTTGATGAGGCTCAGCTTCTTGCCCTAAAAGAACTGGTCCGACAACTGGACGAGAAGCGAAAATGAATCTCGAAACGCTCATCTCGGCTTCAATCCAAACCTCCGTCGTCTTTCTGGTCGTCTGGCTTGTCTTCCGACTCGTGCCATCGATTCCGGCCAATACACGCTCGTGGATTTGGCGGCTCGCCTTTCTCAAGCCGCTCGTCATGATCTTGCCCTTCGCGGCCCTAACTCTCCACGTCTTGCCGGCGAAACCAGTTCTAGTTTCCCCCCAAAACTTCGGGGCTCATGGACACGAGACAGCGTCAATTTCTGCCACAGGAATCTTGCAAACGACCGCCGGAAACTCCATAGACCCATGGACCGCAGTCTGGTGGGTCGGTGTCGCTTTTCTGTTTCTTTCTGGAATCATAAGCTCTGTCCGATTCAGCCGAGTGATTCGTGACGCAGAGAAGATCAGTGACCCAGAAATCCTGAGTCTTGCCCAAGATCTCTATCAAGCTGCCGGAATCCGACGGCCAGTGTCGCTTCGCCACTCGGAGCAGATCGCAACACCGCTCCTGGTGGGCATCAAATCGCCGACCATCTTAATCCCATCTGGGGTGATCACGGGCGAGGTGGGCGACGACCTTCGGATGATGCTGGCCCACGAAATCGCACATCTCGCCCGCCGCGATTCCGGTTGGTTTGTCTACTTCTGGGCAGTTCAAACCCTTCTCTTCTTTAATCCGGTCATATGGTTCGCCACGCGTTGTGCGCGCCTCGACCACGAATCGGCAACCGACGAGTACGCCTCTCAGCTGGCGGACGTACCCGTCCAGACCTACGCGGAAATGCTCCTGCGAGCGACGGTGGTTACGCGCGGCCCCCTCGCTCCGGGTGCGGCTCCAATGAGTGAATCCTATCGATCCATCCATCGAAGGCTCGAAGCAATGAAACACTTCAAAAAACCATCAACACCAATGCGCAAGACGGCGACCATCGCCCTTGCTTTCGCCGTCGTCGGGCTCTTGCCCCTTTACCAATTCGCCGAGGCGTCCTCAGACGGAAGCCAAGAAGGAAAACCGTTGACGCCCGCTTCCTTAAGCGTGGACAATGCGACCGTTAAAGTCGTTCAAGGAAAGCCGCTGGCTCCAATCGCACCGTCTCCTCAACCTAAGCCGGGTGATGCAGCACCGATTGCCGCGCCGAGCCCGGCACCGATTGTGGTTCCCGGACGACCAACTGCTCCTCGTCCATCAGTAGACGCACGCCCGGGTGTCGCGCCTCTTGCTAAACCTGCCCCCGTCGCCAAGCAGGCGAAAAAGGACAAGGAATTGCGGCTCGCTCCTGACATAACCAGAGATGGCCGCCCAGGCATCGTGGTGGCTCCCCGACCCGCAATACGTGCCGACAACGTCTTGATTCAAGGGAGGGCCTTGGCTCCAAAGGATGCTGAAGCCCCGTCTCCTCTGGCAAAACCAGTTCCCGACGGTCGAATCGCGCCATCCCGACAATCGAAGGATGCGTTGGCTCCCATCAGCCGCGCCGATTCGGTTCAGGGTACTGACCCACTGCAACCGAAGACCTACGACATCATTGTCCCAGTCTCCCTGAAAGGACAACCCTCTCCGCCAAGAGATGCGTTCAAGGAGGAGGAACCACAAGATTTCTCTATTGAAATGAATGGCGCTCAGATTGAAGAGACGGTCAGACTCCTCTGTAAGTCGGCCAAGAAAGAGTATGTGATTGATTCTCAGGTGAAAGGACCGGTCAACGTAAAACTCGAAAAAGTCTCTTTCCGGGTTGCGCTAGAAGCCGTGGTGAACTCGGTTAACGCAACGTATCGAGTCGAGAACGGCGTCTATCACATCGTTCCAAAGTAAGTCGGAACGACTGACTAAGAATCCGCTTCGAATGGTCGGCGGATTCTTAGTCTAAATGAGCCAAATGGGATTTTTGGGCAAGCCATTTGGAAGACCTTCTCATGAAGAACTTGGGCACCAAGTGATCGAGATGTGAGGGAACCTACCCGCTACACCCCTGGGGGTGTCGTTGAGCCAAGCGAAACGGTGGGGGTGGCAAAGTCCCTAGCGAAAGCCCCACTCAGCCAATCCAAGTGCTGACCTTAACAAACCAATCATCAAATATTCGATGGTTGCCAAATTTGGAAAAAAGGAACCTACTCGCTACACCCCTGGGGGTGTCGTTGAGCGAAGCGAAACGGTGGGGGTAAGCCCCGCGCAATAGACACCCTCTACCCCACCCAAGTGCTGATCTTAACAAACCAGTCACCAAAAATTCGAAGGTTGCCAACCTTGGAAAAAAGGAACCTACCCGCTACACCCCTGGGGGTGTCGTTGAGCCAAGCGAAACGGTGGGGGTGGCAAAGCCCCAGCGAAAGCCCCACTTAGCCAATCCAAGTGCTGATCTTAACAAACCAATCATCAAATATTCGATGGTTG
>JBEHXE010000029.1:0-46256 GCA_048498855.1 Armatimonadota bacterium
TCACGTCGAGTGCGGTGGTCGGCTCGTCGGCGATCCCATCGCACGCAAGACGCAGTCGGCCATCAACGCATTTCCTTGATCGTTCATATGGACTCCGTCCCCAGTTAAGAGAAGTTGACTTGGACCCGCCTCCTTTTGGTAGGCCGAAAGGACGGTTTTGAACGCCTTGTTGAGGTCGACGAAGGTCACATGTTCCTTTTGGGCAAGCTTGCGTTGAGCGTCGACGTAAGTCGTGAGACGCTTGTTTTCGTCGCAGCTCAGGTCTTCGTAAATCACGGTTGGAGACAGCATAACGACCTTGATCCCGGCCGCTTTGGCTTCTTCGACCATTGCTGAGAGTTCTTTCAGGTGAACATCGAGCTTGACGCCGCGGCCACTGTCGCCACTCGGCACACGGTGAGTCCAATTTGGATCGCGGAAGTCGTGCCAAACGTCGTTGACCCCGACGCTAATCGTCACGAGGTCGGGATGTTTGTCGATGACATCTCGCTTGAAGCGAGCGTGCATGTCGGGAGCTTTTTGTCCGCCAATTCCAACACCGATGAGTTCGAACGGATGGTCAGGATAGGTCGTTTTGAGAGTCTCGCCAATAACTGTGATATAGCCTTTTGCGGACGTGCCGGCTTGGGTGATACTGTCGCCCATGAAGACGATCTTGTGGACGTTGGAAAGAAAATTGGGAACGTCTTGAACCGGCTGTTTCATCGCACTGGATATCGCCAAGAGGGGGATCATGGGCAGCATTGCCCGATCTTACCTGGAGCGGCAGTCCTGTGAGAATTAAAGGGCTTTTGCCATGATTACGCTTGTGTAGTTCGTCGAATCCCAGTCTGCGTGATCCACGATTTCAAATCCCCAACCTCGATAGAGTTCGATCAGGTCGTGAGCGGGTTCGGCGGTATCCAAGGCGATTTCGATGGCACCCATCAAGCGCGCTTGCTGTTCGACGGTTTTATAGAGTGCACTTCCGATTCCCTTTCCCCGAAGGCTGGGCTCAACTCCGAATTGACCAAAATAGACAAGCTTTTCGCGCTGATAGTACCGATGGTAGGAAATTGGGTGGCTCTCGTACAAGGAAATGCAGCCAACGATTTTGCCGTCAAGCACCGCGACAAAGGATGTCCCACTCGCTAAACGTTCGAGCGTCTGAGCGGGTGGCTGGTGACTCGCATTGAAATGAAGGTTCCGAGCGGCAAGGTCGCCATAGGCACGATGAAGCATCTCGGTGATCTCTTGGGCAGAGTCGTTCGGTGTCCATGGGCGTATCTCGACGTCGAGCATGACTTCTTAGTATGAATTAAGTTGGTCATTCGGGTATTCCTTGCTTTGTCATGCCAACTTTCCGATCAAAACTAGCCGGATCCCCCGATGGGCCGACGGGAATCGTGGTGCCCGCCGAAGTGATTGAGGCCATTGGACAAGGAAAGAAACCTCCGGTGGCTCTTGTCGTGAACGGTTATGCTTACCGATCCACAGTCGCGGTCATGGGCGGCGACTTCATGGTGCCATTTAGTTCGGAACATCGAGCAAAATCGGGAATCAAAGCCGGGGACGAAATCGAAGTCGAAATCGCCTTCGACGATCAACCTAGAGAAGTCGAGGTGCCGGAATCATTGGCTGAGGCACTGGTCGCCGAGGGCTTGCGTGACAAATTCGACAAGCTCGCACCTTCAAAACGTAAAGAAATGGCCCGCCAAGTCAATGACGCGAAATCTGACGATACGCGACAACGACGAATCGAAAAGATCCTTTCGGAATTGAAAAATTAGCTTTCTTCGATGGGTCCAAGGCGATCCATCGCAAGACGGTAGCGTTGACCTCGGTGTTCAAAAGTCACGGGATACCGTACGGGATCAGAGGCCCGCAAAAGGTCGAAAATTTCTTCAAGGCTTTGGCTTGCCAAAACCGTCGAATCTGCCGCTGTGCGGCGGCGATAATAGGAGTCTTCGACGTCGGTAGGCTGGGGACGTCGGGGCAGGTCAGGATAATGATCGACCGCGTAATTCATGAGTTCGATTTCAGCTTCGAACAGCTTTTCAAAAATCTCGTCGAAGGACTCGATGCCTTCGTTCTCAAAGGTCACCTGATGATAGATTTCGCCCGTATCGACTTTCATGGCAGCATCCATCATCGTCACTGTGATGGATGCTGCACGTTCTAAAATTTGCCAATTGAGCGGAGCAAACCCGCGACCGCTCGGAACGTTGGAAGCGTGGATTACGAGCGTATGCTCATACAGATCCTTGGTGTCCTGCCGAATCATTTCGGAACAGCTAATCAAGAAAAGCAGGTTGCCGCCTGTGAGCTCGGCTTTCTTTTGGCATAACTCGATTTCGATGTTCGGATGATCGTGAATCCATCGGTGAAGGTGAGCGACGACGGGATGATCTAGGTCAGAACAGAGGATCGAAACTTTCACGGCGCTCAATGAGTATAACCCCGTGATAAGGACCCGTCCGGGACCCTATTTTCGATGGAGGGTCCATCGGTAGAATGGGGACGACGTGTTCCTCATCACTACGCTGACTGCTTCCCTTTTTGCCGGCGATCTTTCACTACAATCTTTTTCGACCCATTCGTATGGTGATTGGATTGCTACGGGTACGGCTTTTCAGAAGGGGCCGGCAACGAAGGAATTGCTACGCCCTCTCGAAATCGAACATTCGGAAACGGGACGAGTCATCAGCAGCGAAATCGAAGGCGACGGGCCGATCGGTACGTTAACCTCACCGATGTTCAAGATTCAACGAAATTACCTTTCGTTCCGAATCGGCGGTGGTGACTATAAGGGGCGAACTTGTCTCAACCTTGTGGTCGATGGGAAAGTCGTGCGAACCGAAACCGGGCGACGCAGCGACTATCTCTTTGCCGCTAATTGGGATGTCCGAGCTCTGAAGGGAAAATCGGCCACTTTGCAAGTGGTTGACCTTGAGAGCGGCGATTGGGGGCATGTCAACGTCGATCGACTTCTTCAAACGGATCATCCAGAAAAGGCTATGTCAAATCAACTGCTCTACCACGAGGACTTGCGTCCACAATTCCACTTCACCGCCCGGTATTGGAATGACAAACGGCTGAATCCGGTCGAGCATCAAGAGGGGTGGATTAACGACCTGAATGGGCTGATCTACTACGATGGCGAATATCATCTTTTCGCCCAGCGGTGGGCGACATGCTGGCTTCACGCCGTAAGTAAGGATTTGGTTCATTGGACAGAACTTGAACCCGCTTTTTGGGAAGAGTCGCTGGGAAGCGGCGTGCAATCAGGAACGTGTGTGATCGATTATCACAATACGTCTGGACTCGGAAAGGACCCGAAACATCCGCCGATGGTTGCCTTTTGGTCTCGGTTTGATAACCGCAGTCAGTGCCTGTGTTACAGCCTTGACCACGGTCGCACATGGACTCGCTATGAGAAGAATCCATTCATGGAGAAGCCCGAACGCGACCCCAAGGTGTTTTGGTATGAACCGGGCAAGCATTGGGTCATGATCATGTACGGAGAGGGAGCCTATCATATTCTTAATTCGCCGAATTTGCTTGATTGGACCGACACCCATCACCCCATTCCCGACAGCTTTGAATGTCCTGACTTCTTCGAGTTGCCGATCGACGGTGACAAGACAAACAAGAAATGGGTGTTGATTCAGGGGAGTGGCCACTATTCGATTGGAACCTTTGACGGCAAAGAATTTAAGGAAGAAACGCTCCGACTGACTTGTGATTTGGGGCCCAATTTTTACGCGACCCAAAGTTGGGCAAATACGGAAACCGGCGATGGTCGTCGTATTCAAGCGGCGTGGATGCGAGGCTCCAAGTTCCCCAATATGCCCTTTAGCCAGCAAGTCTCGTTCCCTTGCCAATTGACTTTGCACTCCACGTCCGACGGACTGCGGATTTTCCGTGAGCCGATTGCGGAGGTTGCAAAGCTTCATGCGGATGAACACCACTGGAAGGATGTGACTTTAGAGAATGGTAAGGAACTGAACCTTGCAAAGCCAGGTGACCTCTATCACGTTAAGGCAGAAGTAGACATTGCTGAAGGAGCCCAGCTTCAATTCAATTTGCGAGGCGAGATGGTGACGCTAACGCGTCATTCAGTTGAATCTGGTCCGGCAAAAGGCAATGTGATTGGCGAAGTCAAGAGCGTGGAAATCTTGCTGGATCGAGGCTCGATTGAGGTGTTTGTCAATCGCGGCGAATTGTCATCGACCCGATTCGCTTTACCCTCGACGGAAGGGTTGTCAGTGCAAGCGGTTCATGGAACGGTGAAGATTCACATGGCGGACGTTTTTGCATTGAAATCAATCTGGCCAAAAGCGTAAAACATGAAGGCGATGATGCTCCTTTTGATCACAGGAACGGTTGCCGTTTGCGGTTTTGCCGTTCTCAAAAACATCAGTGGACCGAGTAACAACTCAAAAGATTGCTTTGCAATAAGCCCGTCACTTCGTGCTTCGCGAAGGTACTGAAGTCAATTGCTTTTTCATCGGAAGTACTTTAGACTAAAGTCGTGAAGCTTCTGGCATTCGCCCTTTTGAGCGTCCTACCGATCTGTGCTTCGGCAACGCTGATTACTTTCGATGAATTCGGAACTCAGCCTTCGGCTTTTGATAACGCCACGACGGTCAAGGACAAGTATTTGGCCCAAGGCATTCGTTTCCGCGGTCCGGGTGGATCAACCGAAACCGGCGGAATGATGCTGAACGACAGCACCTTCACAGTGAAAGCTCACAGTGGCAATAATTTTCTTGCCATGCTTTCGAGCTTCGGCGAAGAGCAACTTCTTTTCACCACTCCACAAACTTCCGTCTCGATTTTCGCTGCCAGCGTCGATACCCATGCGGGCAACTTTGTGATGACCGCATTTGACGCCAACGGAACCCAGCTTGATTCTCAAACCCTCAATCTTGCTCGCGGCGTGTGGGGGCAACTCAGCGTAACCGGATCATCGATCTCCAAGGTGACATTAAACGAGACGTCGGGCGTGTTTACCTATGTCTATGACGATCTGAATTTCAGCCCAGTGCCCGAACCTTCGAGTCTTGCCGTGATTGCGATGGGTGGTTTGGCCCTGATCAGGAAGCGCCGATCTCGTGCCTAGTGTCTACTTTGCAAACTCGGCAATCAGCCGAATGTACATCGCCTGATAGTAAATCGCGGGTTCGCTCAGTTCCCAACTACTCTCTGGCCAGCCTCTCGCCGTGTCCATATAAGCCTTGCCGCGTGGTTGGGATTTCACCCATTCGACGGATGGCGCACCATCGGCGGCTTTGCCACTAAATTGCTGGTTTGGGCCGCCAACGACATAGCCGGGAGGAGGGTTGCCGTCGAACTTTGAGCCGATCCCATAACGTTCATGATAGATGTGCATTACGGATCGTTCGGCTCCGTATTTCGACATGTTTGAAAGGTAAACGCAGGAGAGCGGATTGACGCCATGAAAGGAGTGAAGAAGTCCTTCGGCGCGGGCCATCATCCCGCCCGAATCGTCGAGAACTTCTCCGGCGTTCAGGGCAACCACGCCCCATCCGGCGCGAATGAAATTGCTTCCCCAATGGTAATTCGTGGGCTGCATGATCGAGTCGTAGAGATCAGGTTTGGCATTGCGATTCAGCATGTCGCTATTGGCGGTTTTGAGAAGCGCCTGCCGAATCTTCTGGGCCACTTCGGCATTCGAGCCGTTCAACATGTAGTCTGTCAGTGACTCCCCAACACCACTTTCATAAGGGCTCCAAATATTCTCGCTGAGTTGCCGCGTCGTGCCGACTTTTTCGCTTACGACTTTGTCGTACTGCTTGTCTTTGGTCAGGAGAGCGAGGTGGATTGCGGCGAAAGCCTCCATTCGGTCTTGATCTTCCGCCGATCTATTGGCGATTCCACTTTTGATCTCGCCCGTGTCTGTCTTGTATGTTCTGGGATGTGTTTTATACCAATCCCAGGCTTTTTTGGCTCTTTCTTCGAGCATTGTGGCGAATCCTGACCACGGTTTGAACTTGCCATAAACGCGAGCCGCGTGGGCGAAGATCGCACAGGTATAGATCGTCGCGCCCGAGTCCTTCGGGCCGTAATAACGAGGGCGCTTGTCTTCGCTTAGTGGCCACTTGCCGTTGTAATCGATCTGCCCCATTTTGACGGGGACCGAGCCGTCATCAAACTGCATCTTGACGAGCCAATCTAGTTGGAATTTGATTTCATCGAGCAGATCGGGCAAGCCGTTTCCAGATTCGGGAATGTTGAAATCGTCGGTAAAGGCTTTGGGATTTGCCGTAAAGGCGTACAACAAGGGGTGGATGACGTCCGCGTTAAAGGGCGGGTATTTGTCGGTATCGCCTGCGTCCATCCATCCTCCGGAAAGGTCGCGATTCTTGGAGCGATCATCTTTTGCTTCTACTGATCGCGTTTGCTTATCTTGGAGATAGGCCGCGCTATCAACCCAAGGTCCTTCTGCGTATTTCGCCTCGATGGGTACGGCAAGTCGTTGGTAGTAAAGCATCCGACAAGCGGCTTTCAGGATCGGATTATAAACCTTCTCGTCGATCTTAAAGACGGGAGAGCGTAACTTGGTTGACGGGTCGTAAATGTAGTACTCTCCGGGCTCTTTGACTTCCGTAAAACTGAAGTGCCAACCGCGATCGCCTGAAGATTCGTCGGTCTCGCCATTGTTCCAAAGTTCGGGTTTTCCCGTAAATACGACTTTGTCGTCCTTGCGCCGCCGAACTTCCAGGGTCTTACCTGGGGTGTAGTGATCGCTTGCGTTATATCCCTTCTGGGGATCAGAAATGACGGCGACCTTGCCTCGGCCCGGCAAGTATCCAAACTGATCGACGCAGATTCGACCGGTAACAGGTGGAAGCCCCGGGATGGTGACGCCTTTGAGGCGAGGAACTGCGTAAGCCGGATATGCGGACCCTTGGGCCGCCAGCAACATTGCAAGCGAGACAAGCACGACGACATTCTACAACGCTTTTGGATTTTTTGATACACCGTTAAATCACGAAAGGTCCTCGTTCTTTAGGACGTTCCCGCGCAAAATGTGAACATCGTCTTCCAATCGACGTGTGGAAAGGTATGGAATCGAATTTCGACGAAAAAATGGCTCGAAGTGTCACGACCCGCGAGGAAGCTCAAGAAGCGATCAAGGACTTTATTCGCGAAGGGCTCAATCCTCATTCTCGTCACAACGTCGTTGAGCGGTCGCGTGGCTACGACCTCTATCTGCCGTGGCTGCTCGAAGTCATTGAGTACGTTCAGCCGCTCGAAGACCGCGAGCATTTGGCGATTCCTACCCTCCATCGTCTCTACATGGATGCGGCTTGGGATTTGGTGATGCAGGGCATTTTGCGACCCGGGCCCAAGGACATTTCGAGCGGGGCCGATGCGAATGCTTATGGGCGAGCCTATTCATTGATCGACGGGACGAAGCTTTAGGCGCCAAGCAGATGCCGACTCTTTCAATCCTCGAACGTCGTCGCATCGAAGCGGAAATCATCAAGCCGATCTATGAAGCTCTGAAGACCGAGTTTGGAATCGAAAAGGCCCAACAGATCGTTGGGGATGCGATCAGGGCGAAGGCAGTGGAGTTTGGCGCTTCTTTGGCTACGCTTGGAACGCCAAGCATTCGGCACTTTGCCGAATTGCTGCCGATGTGGAAGCAAGACGGTGCGCTCGAAACCGAGACGCTGGTTGAAAGTGACGACAAGTTTGGGTTCAACGTCACCCGCTGCCGCTATGCAGAGATGTATCGAGAAATGGGGCTACAAGATATCGGCCATTTGCTCAGTTGCAATCGCGACGCAAGCTTCTGCGATGGATACGACCCCCGCCTGAAACTCGCCCGGACCCAAACGATCATGCAGGGCGCGACCCATTGCGACTTTCGATATCGCTGGGAAGAAGAGCAATTGTGATAACATAAACGTGGCGTTCGGAATGCCACCGGGTCCGAGGAAAGAACTGAGTTCATCCTTCCATCAGTAGTAAATGGTCAGAAGACCTTTGATGCTGCCTGTTCGCGGACCACGGGCGAAATGCACCGAAGGTACATATGTCTGAACCCATTCCTGAGCGAGCCGATGTCCGGCAGCTCCGAATTCAAGCGAAGGAACTTCTTCGTTCTCTCCAAAATGGCGACGAATCCGTTGACGGAATCGAACCCTCCAAGGCAAAACTCGCCGATGCTCAGCGACTCATCGCTCGCAAGTACGGTTTTTCCAGTTGGCCTAAACTCGTCGATCAGGTCGAAACGCCGATTCTGCTTGAGCAGTTCCAGCAAGCCGTCTATACCGGAGACGCATCCGGTTTAGAAAGGCTTCTTAATTCGAAGCCCGCCCTGCGAAAGCATATCAACGATCCCGTCTTTTCGTTTGATTCTCCCGCGATTGTGCCTGCGAGCCGACATCCGAAAGCGAAGGAACTCGTTCCGATTCTTGTTCATTATGGGGCAAATCCGAACCAACGTACAGGTTGGTGGGCGGGCGGTTTTGGTGTGCTGGACCATGCCAACGAGGAAGTGACCAATCTCCTCCTCAATTTAGGGGCCAAGTTTGACGTTTGGTCAGCGGCCGCCCATGGACGCGTGGATGTCCTAAAGGACTTGATCGAGAAAGATCCCGAACTTGTCAATGCTCCGGGCGGCGACGGCATGCGCCCGCTTCACTTTGCGGCGAACGCCGAAACCGCAGAATTTTTGATCGAGAAAGGGGCCGATCTCGGTTTGCGCGACGTCGATCACGAGAGCACAGCGATTCAGTATCAGGTCAATCGTCCCGAGGTGCTCAAGGTTCTATTGGCTCACGGAGCGGAGCCCGATGTCTTTACGGCCGTAGCGCTCAACGATGTCGCCCTCATTCGACGGTTGATTGAGGACGATCCAAGTGTTGTCGAATCGAGGGTCGGCGAAGGCAAGTTCGTGACGAAGGAGTCGAATGGCGGGCATATTTACGCTTACACCGTGGGACCATCGATGACGCCCCATCAATTCGCAGCAAAATTAGGGCATCGAGAGGTGGTCGAGGCCCTGACCGAACACGCCTCACCGTCCAGAAGGCTGGTCGTGGCGGCGTTGCGCGAAGATGCCGATGAGGTGAATCGAATCCTTGAGACCCACCCAAATGTTGGAAAAGACATGGGGGCCGATGCGCGGTCGATTACCGACGCCGCACAAGAAGGGCGAACCGAGGCGGTGCGATTGCTCTTGCTTGCGGGTGTGGATCCTACGACTCCGGGCATGGACTCGGGCAGCGCACTCCATACCGCCTGTTGGTTTGGACACCTCGATATCGTCAAGCTCTTAGTGAGCCGAGTTCCGCTTGACTTGCTGGATGCCGTTCACGGCAGCCCTCCGCTCGGCTGGGCGGCCCACGGCTCACAATGGTGTCGAAACCCGAAGGGTGACTATGTCGCGGTGGTCAGGACTTTGATTGAAGCCGGAGCCGACGTCCACGTTCCGGCAAACAAATTCGGAGCGACGATGCTTCAGCAAGCCGGAAAACGGGACGATGTCAAAGCCGTCCTCCGCGAATTCGGCGCGAAGTAGGAAGAGTTGGCCCAAGGAGGTACCTTGGGCCAATTTCGCTTACAACAACATTCCGCCGGAGGCTTCGACGCGTTGACCGGTGATCCAGCCGGTTTCTCCCAAGAGCAGAGCGGCCGCGGCTCCGCCGATATCGTCGGGCAACCCGACTCGCCCTTGAGCGGTTTGCGCTGCAACCATCCGATTCAGATCTTGGTTATCTCGAACGGCACCACCACCGAAGTCGGTCTCGATTGCACCCGGAGCGAGCACATTGACGGTGATCTTGCGCGGGCCAAGTTCGCGGGCCATGTAACGCGTGAGCGTTTCGACGGCGCCCTTCATCGTCCCGTAGGCGGAGTATCCGGGGAAGGAGAATCGCGCCAAACCAGACGAAACATTCATTATTTTGCCTCCGTCCTTGATCAAAGGAAGTAACCCCTGGCTTAGGAAGAATGGAGCCTTGAGGTGAATCTTAAACATAGTGTCGAATTGATCTTCTGGCGTTTCGGCGAATGCAGCGTGGAATCCAGTCCCGGCATTGTTGACCAAATGGTCCATTGCTTCTCGATCCCAAACCTCGGCGAGCGAAGCTTTGACCTGTTCGACAAACTTGGGAAAGGATGCGCTGTCTGAGACATCGAGTTGGAGTGCAACCGCCTTGCGTCCCAGCGATTCGATTTCGGCAATCACCGCCGCAGCTTCGTCTTTCTTTGAATGATAGGTAAGGATCACGTCGCCGCCACCCTTTGCAATGTGGAGGGCCATACTTTTTCCGAGTCCACGGCTGCCGCCAGTGATGAGCGTGATTGTGCTTTCTGCCATGTCAATAGCTTAGGCTCCTGCGACGGAAAATGAGCAATCAAGTCCTCCGCAAAGATTGCCTATTTCTCCAAATCTCAAAAGGACGTGTCTTGGAGAATTAGGCAATCGACTTATACTAATCCAAGGCAAATGTCACATCGAATGGACGAACTGATGGCAGAGTTGGCAACTCTCATTGATCGATACTCCGAAGCGGAAGGGCCGAATCTGACGGCGATTCCTGGAATGGTCGGTTTAAAGTACACCGTTCCCTTCATCAAAACGCCCAATGTGTACAAGCCCTCGCTCTGCATTTTGGCTCAAGGCGCCAAAGAAATTGCCCTTGAGCGGGAGACCTTTACCTATGGTCCTTCTCAATTCTTGGTGGTGCCGGTTGATCTTCCCGTCGTTGGCCAGGTGGTGGTTGCTTCGAAGGAAAAGCCCTATCTATGCGTCGCGATCGAGATCGACCGAGAGTTGATCAGTGAGTTGATTGTGCAATCCGGCATTGTATTCGACTCGGCCAAGCACTCTGCTTACGGACTCACGGTTGGGCAAGTTTCCGAGGAAATGTTAGATTGCGTGGTGCGTCTTGCTCGCCTACTCAACAATCCGAAGGATGTTGCGATGCTGGCTCCAATGGCGACACGAGAATTGTTCTATCGTCTGTTGCACACTGAATATGGAGGGCAAGTCGCCCAAATTGCCGTGCAGGGTGGCATCATGGAGCGGATCGCCAAGGTGATTGACCTTTTGCGAACGGAATATTCCAGGACGATTCGGGTGGAAGAGATGGCCGATCTGGCGGCCATGAGTTCCTCGTCCTTCCACCAGCACTTCAAGCAAGTCACCACGATGAGTCCATTGCAATACCAAAAGCGCATTCGTTTGCTGGCCGCCCGCTCAATCATGCTTTCCGAGGGTGTCGATGCGGCGTCAACCTCCTACCGTGTCGGGTATGAAAGCCCATCTCAGTTCAGTCGCGAATATTCGAGAATGTTTGGGGCATCGCCAATCGCCGATCGCGAAGCGATGCGGCATTCGCACGGCATCTGGGGTCAGGTTCCGAATGGATGATCTTTTATCGAAGGTCTTTGTATCTGCATACCCGTATTTTTTAGGGACAAATCCGCATTTTTGTGCCGATTTTTTATCAATGCGGTGTATAAAGACTTGAGGGCAGGTACGGCAGTGCCGCCGAATCTTGGTCTGACATGGAGCGTTGATGAACGAGATGATCCGAAACCGAAGGGCGCCAATTCGAATTTGGAATCCCGCTCACAACACAACTTCTCGAAGTGAGGGGAGGAGCGATGACTGACGCTCACACTCGCGTTCTGCTTGCCGTTGATCATTCTCATCGAGTTTCCAAGGATCTCCAGAGGCTCGGATACGAGGCGAAAGAAGCCTCCACGCTGTCCTTGGCGATCAAGGCCGTCGAGTCAGAGCCCTTCGATGTCGTTCTTACCGACGTTGAAAAATTGTGCGAAGACCACGGGGGATTTATCCGCCAAGCTGAAAACATCTCGCCGAATCTCGCGGTGATTGCGATGGCAGCGCCCGATTCAGCGGTGAGCGCCCTTGAACTCGGTGCCTCAGATTTTGTGTTGCGTCCATTTGATCCTGAAGCGGCCGACCTCGTTTTTCGACGAGCTCTTGAGATGCGCAATCTTCGTCAACAGAATGCGCGTCTCGCCGAAGCTCTCGAACAGGCTCGACTCGAGAAGGTTGCGTGTGAAGAAGAATTACAATTTTTCAACTCGACGATGAGTCATGATCTCAAGTCGCCGCTTAACCGCATTGCGGGGTTCTCGTCGATGCTGCGCCAGACTCATGAGGGGTCCCTCGATGAGGACGGCAGCGAGTGTCTAAAATTCATCGAGAGTTCGGTCAAGGACATGAAGCGGCTCCTTGATAGCCTCTTCGACATGGCTCAAGTAAGGACGATTAAGTCGGCTCCTGAGGCCATCGACCTCACCATGTTGGCCCACACCGAGGCGTATAGTTTGTATGTTCGCCAACCGGGGCGGCAAGTCAAGTTTGACATCGAAGAAGGGCTCGTCGCCTGTGCCGATGAGCGTCTGCTGACGTTGGTTCTTAAAAATCTCCTCAGCAATGCTCTCAAGTTCACGCAAAAGGTTTCCATCGCGACGATCTCGGTCGGGAGGCGTCAAGAAGATCCCACAGGGACCTTTTTTGTAAAGGATAACGGAGTTGGGTTCGATTCACAAATGGCGTCTAGTCTTTTCAAACCGTTTCGGCGATTGCATTCCGAGCCTGAATTTGCCGGAAATGGTATGGGTCTTTGCACGGTTGATCGGGTTATCAAGCGCTTAGGCGGGTCGGTTTGGGCTGAATCCTCGCCGGGAGAAGGCGCTACCTTTTTCTTTTCTTTGCCGGATGTTTCGGAGTTGACCATCCCAAATGAACCGACCATGTATTCGAGTAGTTTTTTCTAAAAGTTACCAAGCAATTGGGGATGAGATGCCGATAGAAATAACAGGATTACGGATTCGTTTCCGTAGAATTCGCGTAATATGATATTGGAGACAAGATGAAGTGTCCACGGTGTCGCGGAAACGCTCCAGATGGGGCGAGCTTTTGTCCAAATTGTGGCAATGACCTCCGCTTGTTCCAACAGTCTCCCGCGCAGAAGCAGCAAGTTCCGGTAAAGGAACAAATGCGTAAGGTTGCGGCCGCAACTCCGACTGGCTATTTCCAGCCGCAAACTGCTTCGGCATCCGCAATCCCAATTCCCCAAAAGAAATCGAAGCTGGGTTGGATTCTTGGGGCGATTGGTGCCTTACTTCTGCTCGTATCTGGCTTTTTTGTGATGAGTATGTTGGCAAAAAACGCCAAGCTCGATCCCTCGAATATGCTCAGTAAGAACGGAGCCATGGGCGGGCCTATGCTTCAAAAAACGGGAAGCGAGGCTCCGATGCTCGGTCAAACAGCGCGAAATCCTTCCGAAATGCCTGACGACGTTCTTCGTTGGCTTCAACACCTGGAGCGCATTGAAAAGCAGCGAGGAAAGCTCGCCCGTGAGGGGCTCTCAAACTTAATGGTCATGGCCCAGTCGGCTCAGTTTGGAACCGACATGGAAGGATTGAGGAATCTTGCGACGGGCGACCCAGACGCACCTGATCCCAAAACCGCGCCCGATAAAATCGCGGAGTCGAACGTCAATACCAAACAGCAATGGGCCGATCTCCGACGCGACTTTGACAGCTATCCACCCCCTGCCGAATGCCAAACGATTGCGGATTCTTACGGTCATGCGCTCGACGAAACGGGTGCGATGATCACCGATGTCAACGACGCGATCGTGCAGTCAAAGGACGACCCGAACGCGGCACTGAAGAAGCTTTACGGAATGCAAAATACTTCGAAATCCATCGACGAGTATGGAAATGCGACCGACGATAAGGTGAAAGCGATCTGCGATAAGTACAACAAGCGCAAGTGGTTTAGCATCAGCAGCGATTTCGGCAATACGAGCATCTTCCAATCCCTAGGCGGAATCCACTAAACTGTTCGCTTGATGGCCGTCCTTTCCGTACTTCGAAGAAAGAAGCCTTCAACGAACAAACGATCCCAACCCCTGGTTGAGGTGTCCTTGATGGATGCTGCCGGGCAAGCTTTAGACGAAGCTCAGTCCAAATATCCGCTTTCTTTTGATCCGGGGCTGGAATGGCGACGATATAGCGTTACGGCCGGAATGGCGCACTATCAGCAAGGGTTGATTTCGCTCTCGGCAATCGTTCTCAAAGAACCTCATCAGGTTCGGGAGACGCTCTTGCATGAATATGCTCACCTGTTGGCTTTTGATCGCCATGGCCGAAAAGGGGTTGGGCACGGACGCCATTGGCGTCAGGCGATGGTTGATCTTGGCTTGGAGCCCAAAGTTCATCATCAATACGAGGTCGTACGCAACCAAGCGCGACAAACTGTGGTGTATCGTTGTAAGAAGTGCGGCGAAACCTTCGCACGAAAGAGGAGACTTCCGCAACGAAAACGCTATTTTCATCGTCAATGTGGTGGACAAATCGCGCTCCTTGAAGTACAAAGAGCGACAACACAAAAAGAAACAGCGTAGAGTCAAATACCGCCGATGTGGATTGCAAACGTCCAAAGAACTCGAGAACTCGAATGTAAAACCGAGTGTGAGTTTGGCATTATGGGGTCCGTTCTTATGGAACGGGCTGGGCTTGCGGTCTTCGATGCCCTTCGAGAATTAGTGCCGGTAGGCGGGCGCGTTATGGTCTTTGCCGGCAAGGGACATAACGGAGGAGACGGGTTGGTCGTGGCCCGGATTGCCCATCAGCAAGGCTATCGCGTTGAAGTGATGGTGACCTGCACCGAAGAAAATCTCGCTCCGCTCTGCCGACATCAGTTGGATGCGGCGACGAATGCAGGAATTCAGCCCATCTTTCCCAACGACGCCAATTGGGGTCGCAAAATCGATCAGATCAGCGCCAAAGATGTGATCGTTGACGCCATCCTCGGGATTGGCGCCAAAAAGGAAGTACATGGCTGCGTTCGGGAGTGCATTCAAGCGATCAACCGAAGCGGGGTGCCTGTCATTTCGGTCGATGTACCGAGTGGCATCTGCTGTGATACCGGCGAGGAGCTCGGCGAAAGTGTGTGGGCGTTGCGGACGATTACGTTCGGGATGGCAAAACCCTATCTTTTTCAAGGCATTGGACTCGAACACGCCGGTTTTTGGTCGGTTTCCGAAATTGGCTTTCCTCAAATTTTGCTTACGGAACCGTCAGAAGCCCGAGTGCTCGATGGCGAATGGGTCGCTAGTTTGCTTCCCGAGCGGCTGAAGTCGAGCCACAAAGGCGACAACGGGCATGTCTTAATTGTGGCGGGAAGCAAGTGGATGCGCGGCGCGGCGGTTTTGAGCGCGCTTTCTGCCCTGCAATCGGGCGCCGGGTTGGTCACGGTTGCGTCGGTGCCGAGTGTGTGCGACGCGGTCGCCCATCACGTTCCCGAAGCGCTTCTGTTACCTCTGCCCGAAGAAGATGGCGTGATCAGTCCGAAGGCCGTGCGGACTTTGTTGGAGCTTGAACACAAATTTGTTTCCACTTTGGTTGGCCCAGGAATGTCAACTGAGCAGCCAGCAAGAGATTTTCTCCACGAGTTTTTTGCCCAATGGATGTTGCCCTGTGTGGTCGACGCCGATGCTCTCAATTGCGTTTCGATGGGGGTCGAGCTGCCCAAAGTCGAATGCGTTCTCACCCCGCATCCCGGCGAGATGAGTCGACTTTTGCATTCGAGCATCGCCGAAATTCAGAGCGACCGTTTTCGAACAGTTCGGACCGCGGTCGAAGAACTCAATCAATGTGTTTTGCTGAAAGGTCCGTACAGCATCGTGGGAGAACCGGGACAGCCTTTGTTGGTCAACTGTACAGGAAATCCCGGTCAGGCGAGCGCCGGAATGGGCGACGTGTTGGGAGGCGTGATCGCAACGCTTATGGGGCAAGACCTTCCTGGTTACTATGCGGCTGGTTGCGGCATGTTTTGGCACGGTGCGGCCGCCGATATCTGCGCAGAAGAAATTGGCCAAGTCGGCTATCGGGCTTCGGATGTGGCTAAAGCGTTACCATTTGCGCGTTCACGAATTGTTTCTGCGTGTATGGATCGTTAAAGAACCTTTCGTTTACGTATTCTTTCGGGTTAGAATGGGCATAGAGTGCAACGAATTTTTCCTGCCTTGTTCCTTTTGGCCGTTTCAAATTGTGCTTTTGCGGGGACGAAAGTAACCCTTGGTTTCCCTGACGCGACCGATAAGGTCGTTTTTGTATCCTCGACTTGGCCAGATAAAGACCCTTCTCCATCGACCAATTTCAAGGCCCTAAAAGCGGATTACACGGTTGAATCGACGCAAAAAACAGATCGCCTCTATGTGATCGATCCTCAATTGGGAAGAGTCGCAAGTAAGGCGATTGGAGAAATTCAGAACAACACTTGGAATCTTTCTAAAGAAGACTTTTCGATCGTCTACAAATTAAGAGTTGAAGTCACGACGCCGAAGGGCCCCGTGAGTGCGGCCTCCGTCGAACTTCAAGATGCGTCTGGAAAGCGCACCGAACTGGTGGACCCTTCTTCTGCGGGTGCCGCCACGTTCATGTTTGTCAAGCCTGGCGACGTCAAGATCGCCGTAAGCTACAAAGCTGACGGCAAAACAAAGGATCCAGTCCGTCAGACCTTTACGGTAGGAGGCGACAAAGATTCGACGCTCAAAATCGCGTTGCCCGATGGTGAGGCCGTTCCGGTCGCAAGTTCCGGCGCGAATAACGCTCCCGCCGCAGGGGCAACTCCTTCAAAGGACGCACCAAAGGACGAAAAAGAGAAAATTGATACCGGCAGTAATCCGCTCGGCGGACTACTGATGACTCTCATCAGTTTTGCGATTGTCGCGGGCATCCTTTATTGGATTGTTCAATTTCTTCGCAAGCACCCCGATCAAGTGAAGGACACGTTGACGAAGCTTGGAGCCGACGTTCCCAAGCCGCCAGATCCGAACGACAATATAGCCCATGATCCGAATCCGGTCGCGCCCATCGCGCCCCAGCCGATGCAACAGATCATTTTGGACCCACCTTCAAGCCCGTCGGCGATCCCTTCGAACCCCATTTCCTCGGGTCCGATTTCGATGCCAACGGCAGCCGTAACCGGAATTCCGAAGCTGATCGCAACCGATGGAAGCGCATTTGATCTACCCGAAGGAGAAACGGTCGTGGGCCGTGAATTTGGCAATGGTTTAGTCGTCCCTAACGATACGGTCTCTAGAAAACATGCTAGCTTGCTGAAAATGGGAACAAGTGTCGAAGTTCAAGATCATGGCAGCACGAACGGAACTTGGGTCAATGGCGCCAAAGTGGTTGGATCGCAAACCCTTCGCCCGGGTGATGCGGTTCGGTTTGGGAGCATTGAATATCGGTACGAAGGATAGATTCTAAAAAGGAAGTCGAATGGGCAGCATTCTCTTTAAGGCAATAGCAGGTATGGTGGCTGGACTCGCGGCCTGGGCGCTCGTCGAGCCATTCAAACCCGCCATGGGAACTCCTGCTTGGGACCTTTTTGAGCGTGCCCTCATGGTTCTATGGGCGGTCTTCCTGGGAGCCACGATCGGATTCATGAGCGGCTATCAACGAGGCAGCCGAACTCATGCCCTTAAGGAATGCATTTTGAGCGCTGTTTTTGCGGTGCTTGGAATTCTCATTGCCGTTCCATTCTCCATGCCGTTTGCAAAGATGATTGGGATTGGTCCCTTGACGATCGTGGGTCGAACGGGTGCGATTGCCGTCCTCGGTGCAGGACTCGGCGGTGGAATCGGAATCAGCACATTTGTTCCTCGACGTGGCATTCAGGGTCTCATCGGCGGACTCATTGGCGGAGGTGTCGCCGGAGCGCTTTTTGACGCGGTGGGCGCTTTGTTCACCGGCCCAACGCTGACAGTTACTGGAGTACAAACGGGTCACGTTGGCGAAGTCGGCGCACTTCCACGAGCACTCACGTCGATCTTGATGTGTGGCGCGATCGCGCTGATGATCGGCATTATTGAAGCCTTGAGTCGGTCGGCATGGTTGCGACTTGAACTCGGACGCAATGAAGGTAAGGAATGGGCGCTCGACAAACAAGTGATGTCGATTGGGCGATTCGAACGAGCTGATATTCCCTTGTTTGGCGACCAAAATGTCGTTCCCAATCACGCTTTAATCCAAAAGCAAGGTGGCACCTACGTGTTGGTCGACCAAGGGTCGCCGATCGGCGTCGGGGTCAATGGCCAGCGCGTCCAACAAGCCGTTCTGAACCCAGGCGACGTGATCCAAATCGCTGGATTTAACCTAAAATTTTTGATGCGCAATTCAAAGGTTCCAAACCGGGGACCGGAACCAAACCGAGGAGCCGCGTTTCCCATTGGTGGACCTGGCGCACCAGCATCAATGCCAATGGGGCAACCTGGCATGCAACCAACGATGATGCCCGGTCCTCAAATGCAGCCGACGATGGCGAACCCGCAGCCCTACATGCCGTTGAACCCGACCGTCGCCGTATCGGCCCAGCCCAATTTGCAGCCAACGATGGCAGTTCCGGCTCAACCGAACCTTCAGCCGACAATTGCCGTCCAACCAACTGGGTTTGCATTGGTGGCAATGGATGGTCCATTGCTTGGACAGAGATTCCCACTCAATATGGCGATGGAACTGGGGAGAGAGTCGCAACAAGTGCCGATGGCCTTCGATACAAGCGCGAGTCGACGACATGCACGCATCGAACCTGCGGGGATGTTTGTCAACGTGAGCGATCTGGGGAGCACGAACGGAACTTTCGTAAACGGTCAGCGCGTGACTAATGCCACGGCAAAAAATGGCGATATTGTAAAAGTAGGAGCAACGAATTTTCGCATAGAATCATAGAGAGGACAAAACCATGGATATGACACAACGAGTAGATATCAATCGCACCGTCATGACGAGCGCACCCGTCGCTGGCGGTCAACGGACCGTGGCGATGTCCCCGACCGACATGGGGCGGACATCGGTCATGGCTCCCCTGAAGGGCTTGGAAGTCGAGATTGTCGCGGGTCGCGCCGTAACGATGGCAAATGGTCCCGCCCGAGAACAATTTTTATTAGAACTCCGCGCCGGAGGCGGCCAAGAGACCTTTGGCGGCATCGTCAGTGGTGGACGAACGCCGATGAACCTCTGTTTGGTTATCGACCGCTCCGGTTCGATGGAAGGCCAACCTCTCGAATTTGTTAAGCAAGCATGTACCCACGTCGTTGATCTGTTGACGCCGAACGACGTGCTCAGTATCGTCACCTTCGAAGAGATGGTCGAAGTTCTGATGCCGCCTCAGCAAGTGACCAATAAAGACATGGTGAAGGCGGGAATCAGCCGTCTTCAAGCCGGAAACACCACCAATTTGTACGATGGCATCTCGTTGGCCATGCAGCAGGTCCTACAGTTTATTGAAACCAACCGCGCAACCCGAATGATTGTGTTGACTGATGGCGACCCGACGGCCGGGATCAAGGACTATACGGCGTTGGTGACCCATGCGGGCGAACTCCGCAATCGCGGAATCTCGGTGACCTTCCTCGGCTTTGGACCGGATTACAACGAAGAACTTCTCGCCGGTATGGCCAAGAAGGCAGGCGGAAACTACTACTTCATTCCCCAGCCACAACTGATCCCCGAGATTTTCCGCTCTGAGCTTGAAAAGCTGATGACCACGGTGACGCGAAACATGTCGCTTGAATTGAAACTTGCGCGATGGGTCCAGATGCGTTCGCCGCAACAGGCAACCGATGGGACGGTCACCATTCCGCTGGCCGATATGGAACGCGGCAGCGTCATCCAGCAAGTCATCGATCTCGAATTTCCGAATCACCCGCTTGGGCACTATCGAGTCCTGGGTGGAAAACTCAGCTATGAAGACCTCCTTACCGGCCAGCACACGGTTCTCGACCTTGACTTCGAAATGGAATTCTCTTCTGATTCCGCTCGGTACTCCGCGCCAGTAAACCCGCGAGTTGGCCAGGCCGCTCAGATCGTTGCCTCGAGCAAAGCGATCGAAAAGACGGTTATGGGCCTCAAGACGGGAGCAATTACTCAAATGGGTGCGATTCAAGAGCTTCAGAAGACCCAGATGCTATTGGTCAACGAAGGTCGAACGGCGGAAGCTCAGGAAGTCACGATGGCGCTTCGAGCCCTTCAAAGCGGCGACAAGGGAGCGGCTGAAAAGACGTTGATGGGTACGTTTGTTAACCTCGATACCGGAAAGTCGAGTCAGTAGGAACACCGGCCGGTGGGCTGACGTCTCGTCCGCCTTATCATGCATCCGTAGCCGGAGGGTGGACGTCTCGTCCGCCTATTTTCTTGCCTGCGTCTTTGTTTGTGGGGCATAGGTAGTCGAAGGGTGGACGTCCCGTCTGCCTAATTTTCATGATTGCATCTGTTATCACCTTTTAAGTCGAAATGAGGGCGTGATAAGCTGAAATTGAGGCCCCTCAACGATGATCTTGACCGCTGCTGCCGCAATTGCCTTCCAAAGCCTTGTTCCGATTCATACCGACGGTGAAAACCTCGTCACTCCCGACGGAAAGAAGATTTTGTTGAGGGGTGTGAACTTTGGAAGTTGGTTCGTCGAAGAGATTTGGATGACGCCTTGGAAGAATAAGGAGAACGCCGACGCAAAAGAAACCGTTCGCGATCATGACTCGCTTTGGGCGACCGTCGAGAAGCGTTTAGGACATGAGGCGATGATCCGCGTTCGGAACGCTTGGCGGGATAACTGGATCACTCAAGAAGATTTCAACCGTGTCAAGGCGATGGGGCTCAATCACGTCCGCTTGCCGATCCTCCACGACTTGATCGATGAGCCCGGGGGAATGGAACGGCTCAAATCCGCGATCGCCATGGCCAAGAAGGCCGGGCTCTATGTGGTTCTCGACATGCACGGCGCTCCGGGTGGACAGAGTAACGAGCATCATACGGGCAAAGAAAATCGGAATCGACTCTGGTTTGACGTCGAAAATATCACGGAGATGGAAAGGAAGTGGATGACCCTGGCCCAAACTTTCCGCAACGACCCGACGGTTGCCGTCTACGACATCATGAACGAGCCGATGGGCGCGCCAAATCCGGCGATGCTTCACCTCGTCTATGATCGTGTCATTCGCGCGATTCGAAAAGTAGATCCGAATAAAGTCGTGCTGGTTGACGATGGCTATAAGGGCTTTGATACGACGCCGCATCCAAACGTCGCTGGATGGACCAACGTGGCCTTCTCGCTTCACTTCTACAATTTCGACGCGAAGGAGCCAGGGGATCACTTAAAGAATCGCCTCAAAGACGACCCCAAGATCAAAGAGCTTCAAGGATATCGAAATGCCCCGATCTACATCGGCGAATTTCAGCTTGAACCCCAATTTTCTGCTTCGGGGCTCAAAGACTTTACGAGTGAAATGAGCAAACAGGGGTGGTCGTGGGCCATGTGGACGTGGAAGGCTTGTGGCGCTGACGCACCGGTAGGTAATTGGGGATTGTATCGACCGGCCGGGAAATACGAAGCCGCCGATCCATTTCATGATTCGGAATCTGAACTGATTCGAAAAATCAAAAAGTTTCGAACTGAAAACTGGATGGCTCCCAAAGAGAACGTCGCCGCGCTCACAATTCGAGATTGAGAATCGAGCGATTGGGAATACTTAACGGTACGTGAAACCGTTCCTTGCTCCTGTCCGTCTCGGCAACCTCAATCTAAAAAATGGCTTCATCGTTGCCCCGATGACCACCTATTCCAGTCAGCCAAACGGAATCATTTCCGACGACGAAATTCCCTATTTGGCGCGGCGAGCCAAGGGAGGATTTGCGGCGATTATGACGGCGGCGTGTTACGTCCATCCATCCGGCAAGGCGTTTCACGGGCAATGGGGCTGTGATGCTGACGATAAGCTCGAATCACTGAAGCGCGTGGCGGAGGCAATTCAAACAAATGGCTCGAAGGCGATTCTGCAGATTCACCACGGCGGTCGCCAATGTCCGCCTGAGCTGGCAGGTGGAGAATGTATTTCGGCCAGTGCCGTTCCATTGGAGAAAGAAAATGCGCCAACTCCTCGTGAAATGACGGAAGCGGAGATCGAGAGGACCCTCCATGACTTTGCTCAAGCGGCGTTGAGAGCCAAGCGTACAGGATTTGATGGGATCGAGATTCACGGGGCCAATACTTACCTGATCCAGCAGTTCGTAAGCCCCCACAGCAATCGACGAACGGATCGATGGAACGCCGATTCATTCCTATTTCCTACCAAGCTGGTCGAACGAGTTTTCGATGCGGTTGGCGATGAATTCCCCGTTGGCTACCGATTTAGCCCGGAAGAGCCGGAGACACCTGGTATTCGTCTTGCCCGTACTTTCGAGCTGATTGACCAGCTTTGCGCTTACCCCCTGAGCTTTTTGCATGTCTCACTGCGCGATTACCGTCAGCTTTCGTTCCATGGTGATGGCAACGAACCCATCTTGACTCAGATCAAGGGGCATATCGATGGCAGGAAGCCCTTGATCGCCGCAGGGGCGATCAAACAAGCCGAGGACGCTGAGGGAGCCAATGCAATCGGATGCGACGCGATAGCAATCGCCCGAGGAGCGATTTATGACGCCGAGTGGGTTCAGCATTATGCCGACAATCAGCCGATTACCGAGTCGCTTTCGCGAGAAGGCTTTGCCGAGCAGACTACGATTCCCGCCGGACTTGCAAATCGTATCCTGAATGTTCCGGGATGGTTCAATTTTGCCGACTAACTTCTCGTAGAATAGAGATGTCGTGGACGACCACCGCTACTGGTTGAATCGCGTTGAGTATCCCTTCGCTCTGAGAGAGTTCGACTCCGGCGAGGGTTGGATGAATTATATCGATGAGGGCCAAGGTCGCCCGGTCCTCTTTGTTCATGGCAACATGACTTGGTCGTTTTTGTTTCGACGGTGCATCGAGGCCTTATCCGAAGGGCATCGATGCATTGCCCTCGATCATCTCGGATACGGCTTAAGCGACAAACCGCAGGACGCCAACTACTGGCCCGAAGCTCATGCGGCCCGTTTTGCAGCCTTTGTCGACCAACTTGGTCTTCGTGATTTGACCCTGGTCGTTCATGACGCTGGGGTGCCGATTGCCCTTGATTGGGCGGCAAATAATCCAGATCGAGTGCGGGATATCGTGATCTTTAACGGGCACTTGTGGAATCTGCGCAAGAACGAATATGCCATGAAGCTGGCAACGATGATGATGAATCCCATCAACCGGCTCTATTATCGAATGATCCAGTCCGCGCCTGGGTTTGTTCTTCCGGCGGCGTTTGCCGACCGACATAGAATGAATCGGTCGATCGAACGTCAATATCTCAAGCCATTTGGAAGCAATGAGGATCGTAAAAGCGTTTATACGATGATCGAAAGTTGGAAGAAATCGAACGAATGGTACGACTCGGTGGGGGATAAGGTGAAGACCCTCTGCGCAAAGAGAACCTTACTGCTATGGGGAATGAAAGATCCGATGTTCGGCTCCGAAGCCCTCGCCCAAATGCAGGCATTATTCCCTTCGGCCTCAACTTTGGAATTCGAAGACTCGGGCAAGTTCTTGCCCGAAGAGCAAGCGGAGCGAATCGCTGGCGAGATTCGGTGGTTCTTGATGAACAGCGGAAACCCGTCGTTGGCGCTTATTCAGCAACTCGGTGGTTAGGGTTCGCTTCCCGATAATCGTTCATAAATTCGTAAGCTCCAACGGAACTCGGAATTTCGTAAGCATGTCCTAATCCGTCGAAGTAGAACCGTCGGCTGCCGCCAAAACGCTTGGCGATCCCTCGGTTGATGGACAACATATTTTCGGCCTGAGCTTGGATTTCCGGTGAAATCGAATCCCAAATCTTCTGCATCTCCTTTGCCGATCCAGAAAAGCCCATCGTGACCGCCATGTTTGCGATCGGCTGAACGGGTTTCTTTTCGATACATGTTGCGAGCCAGACTTTCGCAAGGAGCGTCCACCCCGCCGAGGAGGCATCGGGAGCAAAGAGGACGAGTGTTTTCCAGTTTTGATTTTGTGGAACGTAGGACCGCGAGAGCGAGATTTCCGAAATATATTGCGAGGCAAAGGTTTCGGCTGGGGTCGGAGCAAAAACGTATACCATGCTTTCGCCCACCGAGGCCGGATCGATGAAGATTCCGTCGCGGACCAATTGAGATCGCTTCAATGACTGCAACTCGGCGACGGCCGGAGCTTTGTAGGTGCTTTCAAGCTTTTGCCGACTCTTTGAGATGCGGCTCGCCTTTGAGGAGGGAATAAACATAAAGACCCCACAAAGGCCAAAGATCATGATGATAACCAATAAAATCGGCGAGAGCATTCCTCTGGAATTTTCAACTGGCTCGACGTATGGTTGCACTCTGCAAATATTACGCTTTTATGGGACTGATTAGTTCGGTATCATCCCTCGATTTGCTCAAGGAGCCATCTCGCACAACGATACTTGGACCGCATGCCGCTATCGAGGATGCGACCGTCGGCAAAAACAAGCGTAATTTGATTAGAATTCGAGCCGAATCCGATACTTTGGTTAGAAATATCATTGGCGGCGATGGCAAATAGGCCTTTTCGCACGATTTTTTCGTGCGCCTTGTCAAGGTCGGTGCTCGGTTCAGCGGCAAATCCGATGACCTTTGCCTTTGGCGCCGCCTTGGCGAGGGACGCAATAATGTCGGGATTCGGAATAAGCGAAAGCTGTAAGTTATCCGAGGTTCTCCGGATCTTGCCTTGGACGGGATTTTCAAGGCGATAGTCCGCAACTGCCGCGACTCCAATGATAATGTCCGCTTGATGGGCCAAGGCGATGCTTTGGTCATGCATCTCCTGGGCCGTCGTAACAGAAACGATCTCGGCTCCCAAAGGGAGCGGTTCTTGTTGTGGTCCCGCAACAACCGTCACCGAGGCTCCCATTCTCAAAGCTGCTTTGGCAATCGCCGAACCCATCTTGCCGCTGGAGTGATTCGAGATGAAGCGGACTGAATCGATCGGTTCTTGGGTGGGGCCTGACGTCAAAAGAACGTGCTTCCCTTTCAATCTTTGGGATGTGTCAAGGACCTCGTTGACCGTCTCGACGATGTGGGCGATCGACGCTAGTTTGCCTTGCCCATGCTCTCCACAGGCAACGTCCCCATCGGTCGGCTCCACGATCGTGACGCCCCGGTCAATCAGGTTCTTCAGCGAAGTCTGAACCGTTTCGTGAACGTACATTTGGGGGTTCATCGCAGGAGCGATGATGACCGGTTTGGTGTTCACGAGGGCGATCGTCGTTAGCATGTCATCGCCAATGCCTTGGGCGATTTTGTTGATGGTGTTTGCCGTTGCCGGTGCAATCACGAGTGCGTCGGCCTGACGAGCCCAGTCGATGTGCGCCATGCGACCTGGAATCGGTTCTTGGAAAGTATCAGTGAGGCAGGGTTGGCCGGTCAGCGTTTCGAAGAGAACCGCGCTCACGAAATTTTGGGCGGCGTCGGTAAGGCAAACACGAACGGTATGTCCGCTGCGCATGAGTTCTCTTGCGAGGTCAGCGGCACGATAGGCGGCAATCGAGCCGCTCACGCCAAGAACGATATTCACGCAAAGATCCTCTCAAGCATGTCTACCGTCATCTCTACGTCAACATTGACGATTCTGTGTTGATATTTTGAGGCGACGGCTAGCTCGTCTTGCGCGTTTTTTAGGCGCTTTTCGATGACCGCATGGTCGTCGGCCCCACGGCCTCGAATCCGAGATTCAAGTTCTTCCATCGAAGGGGGAAGGATAAAGACCGTCGTGGCATCGCGCCGAAGGTTCATGGCGTGGAGCGCGCCTTGAACGTCGATTTTCAGAATCGCAATTTGCCCTTGCTTGAGCAGTTCATCCATGTTCTTGAGCGGCGTGGCATACCAGTTGCCATGAACTTCCTTGAATTCAAGGAAATCGCCTTGCTCGGCCATCGATTGGAAGGCTTCGACGGTGACGAAATGATAGTCACGCCCATCTTCTTCGCCGATACGTGGCGCTCGGGTTGTATAGGCGACTACTCGGTGAACGCGCGGATTTTGAGCTTTCCAAGCATCGATGATCGTATCCTTGCCAACCCCACTCGGACCACTCAGGATCACCAATTTCCCGCTCATCGCCACACCAGTGTACATGGAAACGCAAAAGATCGGGCACGTCATAGCAACGTGCCCGATCTTAAAGAGGTGACTAGAAGTTATCTCAAAAACCCACCATTCTCGCGCAAACAATGATTCCTTCCCAAAGATTGGGAAGGTGGCTCCGAGGATCGGAGACGGAAGGGATGATCCTTTCAAGCCTCATCGATCCTCCAACCCTGGTTCAGACTCAGGTTCATCCACCCCGCCCTTCGGGCACCCCTCCAATCTTTGTAGGGGACTCGTTTGGTCGGTAATTGACAGTTTTATAGTCCTTCCCAAAGATTTGAAAGGTGGCTCCGAGAAGGAGATGGAAGGGATGATAGAAAAGTCGGTTTGACATCGTGCGATGATGCCAAGCCGACTTTTGAGATAACCTCTAAGCGACTCGCAGGAAGGAGTCAGCCTGTTTTTGGTTGTTTTCCGATACTTTGAACTGCAGGACTTGACCCTTGAGATCCGACGCAAGCGTGTTCAATTCGGAGACCGATTCGGTTACGGCCATGATGCCCCGATTCAACTCTTCGGCACAAGCCGCCGACTCTTCGCTCACCGAAGCCACATCAACGATTGCACGATTGACCTTCTGAGTTCCCACCTGCATTTCGCGGGCGGAGGTGAGGTTGTACTGAGCTGAGTCCGCGACATTTTTCATCGCCAACGTCGCTTCACTGGTGACGTTCTCAACTTCTTGAGCGTAGCTGACCACTCGGTCGACAGCTTCAAGAATTTCACTTAGGGCCTGACCCGCGAGGGCGCTCTTCGCAACTCCATTTTCGGCGTTGTGCGCCGTCGTTGTGATCGAATCGACAGTTTCTTGAACGATTTCTCGAACATTGAGAATCAGCGTGCCGATCTCTTTGGTTGCAAGTCCCGACTGTTCGGCGAGTTTGCGAACTTCATCGGCGACGACCGCAAAGCCCCGACCGTGTTCACCAGCCCGGGCGGCCTCGATTGCGGCGTTGAGCGCAAGAAGGTTGGTTTGGGCGGCAATCGAGTCAATCGTATTGACGATTTGACCAATCTTTTCGCCAGCGGCGTCAAGTTCAAGAACCTTCTTCGAGGATGTCTCGATTTGAGCTTTCAACTCTTCCATCGCGTGAACGGTATCCTCGACCGCCTTGCTTCCGTTGCTGGCAGATTTGGCCATGTCTTTAGCCGCTTCGTCAACCTTCTGGATTCCAACGACTGCTTCGTCAAGCGCACCCGACGCTTGAGTCACGGCGGCGGCTTGAGTTTCGCTGCTGTTACCAACTTCGTTGACCTGAGCTTGCATTTCTTCGACGATTGCAGCCGCTTCGGTCGCGCTAGCGGCGAGTTGCTGACTTCCAACGGCGATTTGGTGGGCGCCTGCGCTGATTTGCTCAGCGGACGACGCAACATGGTTGGTGTTGTCTGAAACGGTCTGACTGCTTGTTCCAACGTTGTGGATCAATCCGCTCAAATTTTCGTTTGCGACGTTGAAGTCGCCGATCGTCTCTTTCATTTTGTCGAGCATTGCGTTGAAGGTCTTCGCCATTTGTCCGAGCTCGTCATTCGAAGAGAATTCGACTGGTGATGTGACAGGGGTAATTCGATGTGTAAGATCGCCTCCGGCGAGCGCTTTCACACCTCCTCCCAGCCAAGGAATACATTTGGTCGCCAAAGATTCCAATCGGCTCGAAACTTCGGCGACGGGTCGGGTAATCGCTTTCGTCAAAATAAATGCCATCCCAATGCCGCAGGCCAAAACTAAGAAGAAGATAAAGCCCATGACTTGCTTTGCTTTGTCGACGGCCACGATGGACTCACCAGTGATCCGCTTGCCATATTTTCCGTTCCACTGACAGATAGCGTCCGTGGCGTTATCGCATTCGTCGAAAGCGGCACGAGCTTTTGTAAAAACAGAATTCAATTGAGTTCTGCTTTGACCTGCTTCTAGACCTGTCACATAGGTGCTCGTAATGGTCTTAAGATTGGCCCACTTAGTTTTGAATTTTTCGAGATTTGCGCGATCGTCTTCATAGACGACGGTCTTCGCGTAGCCATCAACGGCGTTCTCTACCGATCCAAGAGATTCATGGAAACCTTCGATTTCCTTCGCTCTTTCGGTGCCGTTTTCCTTTGCTGCCGCAGCATTAAAATAGATGAACGACTTCATAAGCGCGTCATCCAGTTCGTTTGCGGCTACTAATCCAGGAACAATATCATTTTGAACGCGAACTAGGCTCGTTTGAACCTTTGTAAATCCCTGAAGTGCGCCCGCCCCAAATAGAGTTGTTAATAAGAGAACCACGGCAAATGAAAAGCCGAATTTTTTGGATAGTTTTAAGTTGTTGAAGTACCTCATATCCTTCTGTAAACCCGAATAGTTGCGCCAACGACGCACAACACTCTGGATTCATAGTTGGTAATTCATTAGGTAATTCTCAGGGGTTTTCAGTTTTAATACTTGGGACTGCAGATCCCTTAACACTTTGCCGAAAATCGGCAGATTTTAGAGTAAGGGTCTCCAACCATTCCGCGTGATCTTTTTCGAGTGAGCTTCACGGTTGGAGAGGGGTGATGACTTAGGCGACCTTGAGATGAGTCTTTACCGAGCCAACTTCCTCGGTTTTGAATTGAGCAACTTTGTCTTTAAGGTCAACGGCAAGGCCGTTCAATTCGCCTACGGAGGTGGTGACACTTTGAATGCCTTTGTTGAGCTCTTCGGCACACGCGGCCGACTCTTCGCTGACGGATGCAACGTCGGTGATCGCTCGTGAAACCTTCTGAGTACCCACCTGCATCTCTTGCGCCGAAGTCAGGTTGTATTCTGCGGCATCCGCAACGTTGCGCATTGCCTTCGTGGCTTCTGTTGTAACGCTTTCGACTTCCTGAGCATAGTTGACGACGCGATCGACGGCTTCAAGGATTTCGCTGAGCGCTTCGCCTGCCATCGAACTCTTTTGGACACCGTCTTCGGCGTTCGACGCTGTCGTGGTTATGGAGTCGACCGTTTGTTGCACAATGACGCGAACGTTTTGGATCAGCGATTCAATCTCCTTGGTCGCAAGGCTCGACTGCTCGGCAAGCTTTCGAACTTCGTCGGCAACGACGGCGAAGCCACGACCGTGTTCACCCGCCCGTGCGGCTTCAATGGCGGCGTTCAAGGCAAGAAGGTTGGTTTGAGCGGCGATGTTGTCGATCGCGCTGACGATGTCACCGATTTTTTCGCTGGCTGCGTTGAGTTCCATGACCTTGGTCGAAGAGAGTTCGATTTCGACTTTGAGCTTCTCCATCGCGAGAACCGTATCTTCCACGGCTTTGCTTCCACTCGTTGCGGAGTTGGCCATATCTTTGGCGGCCTCATCGACCTTGCGAATTCCGTGAACGGCTTCATTGAGAGCGCCCGATGCTTGAGTGACGGCAGCAGCTTGCTGCTCGCTGCTTCGTCCAACCTCGTTGACTTGAGCCTGCATTTCCTCGACAACGGCGGCAGCTTCCGTCGCGCCGGCGGCCAGTTGTTGGCTTCCTGCGGCGATTTGGCTGGCGCTGGCACTAATCTGCTCGGCGACGACGGCGACGCTTCCGCTGCTTTCCGATACCGTGCGGCTGCTGACTCCCACTTGCCCGACCAATACCGTCAGATTATCGTTTGCTTGGTTGAACGAATAAATGGCCGTTTTGAGGCTATCGAGCATTCGATTGAAGTTCGTGGCCATGACTCCGAGTTCATCTTTCGTCGAACTCTTGACGGGATCAGTGGCTGGCGTAATTCGATAAGTCAGGTCGCCATTTGCGAGCGCATTCGCTCCTTCGCTGAGCCAGGCGGCACACTTCGTCGCAATGGATTCGAGTCCTGCCGCGACGGCAAGAATTGGTCTCGTAATCGCTCGTGTGAGAATGATCGCCAACGCAATGCTGATACTGATCGTCAGGAGCAGGACGAAAGCAATCGTATCCTTGGCAGTCGAGAACTGAGCCTCCGACTTTTTGACCAATTCGGTGCCGTTGTCACCATTGAAGTGAAAAACGCTATCTGCCGCTTCGTCGCAGGCCAAGAAGTCCTTACGAATGTTGGCGAGTTCGGTATGGAGTTCAGACTCCTTCTTACCACTTTTAAATTTGTCGACACAGTCGGCCATATCCGTTTTGAAGGCCGCATAGACCTTCTTAAAGTGATCGAATGCTTGTCGATCCTTCTCCGTCGTGATCGTCTTTTCGTAGCTTTCCATCGACTCCTGGGTTTCCGCGATGGCCTTGTCATGATCTTCAAGGTCGCCTTGAGCAAGTCGGGCGTCGTCAGTCGCAAAGGCCGACGTGAAGTAAATGTATGACTTCATCATCGCGTCGTCGATTTCGCCCGATGTCGTAAGCCCAGGGATCACATCGATCTTGAAGACTTGAAACTTCTCCGAAAGAGTCCGAATAGAGTTCCAACCGGTGAAGCCTAAGAAGCATGTGAGCAATAAAGTGATTCCAAATGAGAATCCGAATTTTTTCGAAAGTTTGAGATTGTTAAAAAGCTGCATCGTCCTGCCTGCCTAAAGCACGTTATTATTACTCGGTACTTTTTTCGGTTCGTCTCAGAGTAAATCAGAATTTTTATCAAAATATGAGAACGGTCTCGTAATCAGATCTCAGGCTCAACTTTATCCAGTTCGGGTTGAGTACTTTGGTGATGCTATTAGAAATATGATCAATCGGGCATAAAAAAGGCCTGCCGGAATACGGCAAGCCAATGGAAGGTTTGTGAGGATTGGTTTATGCAACCTTAAGACGTACTTTGGGTTCTGTGTCGGACGAATCGACTTTGAACTGCCCCACTTTGTATTTGAGGTCGGCGGCCAGAGAATTGAGCCCCGTTACCGACGTCGTCACACTTTGGATACCGGAATTCAATTCTTCGGCACAAGCCGCGGATTCTTCGCTGACCGATGCAACATCGCTGATCGACCGCGAGACTCGTTGGATGCCGCGATTGAGCTCTTCGGCACAAGCTGCAGATTGTTCGCTAACCGTTGCAACATCGGTGATCGCCCGCGAAACTTTTTGGGCTCCGATTTGCATCTCTTTGGCTGCAGTAAGGTTCTGTTGCGCCGAGTCACTGACGAGCTTCATCGACTTCGTCGCCTCGGAAGTGACTGACTCGACTTCTTGGGCGTAGCTGACAACCCGATTGGTGGCCGAGAGAATCTCGGTAAGCGCTCGACCCGCTTGGCTGCTCTTTTGGACGCCGTCTTCAGCGTTGACCGCCGTCGTCGAAATCGACTCAACGGTTTCTTGGACAATGATGCGAACGTTCTGGATCAACGTTTCGATTTCTTTCGTTGCCAGGCTCGACTGTTCGGCGAGCTTTCTCACTTCGTCGGCGACAACGGCAAAGCCCTTGCCATGGTCTCCGGCGCGTGCCGCTTCGATGGCCGCATTGAGAGCAAGAAGATTCGTTTGTCCGGCGATATTTTCGATGGTGCTGACGATGTTCCCGATCTTTTCGCCCGCAGAATTCAGTTCCATCACTTTGCGCGACGAGACTTCGATCTCGCGCTTCAGTTTGTCCATTGCCTGGACGGTATCGCTCACGGCTTGACTGCCGCTTTCGGCGGAAAGCGACATTTCTTTGGCCGCTTCATCGACCTTTTGGATGCCGAGCGCGGCTTCAGAAAGCGAACCCGCGGCGTGATCGACGATGGTGACCTGATATTCGCTGCTGTGGCTCACCTCATCGACTTGAGCCTGAAGCTCCTGGACGATCGAGGCGGCCTCAACCGCACCGCTAGCGAGTGAGAAGCTGCCTTCGGTAATTTGCTTGGCGCTATCTTCGATCTGTTCGACCGTCGATGCTGCTTCGCTGGCGCTGGCGGCCAAAGACTGACTGCCCGATGCGATTTGGGTTGCCCCCGCGGCGATCTGATCGCTTACTGCCGCCAAGCTGGTGCTGCTTTCGGCGACCGTATTGCTTCCTGCGCCGATCTGTTGCACAAGGTCACCCAGATCCTCGCAGGCTCGGTTGAAGGAGTCAATCGTGCCCTGTAGATTGCCCAGCATGATATTGAAATTTTTGCCCATCACGCCGATCTCGTCGTTGCCTGGGTCCTCGACGGGAGTGGTGGCTGGGGTAATTCGATACGTCAAGTCGCCGTTGGCTAACGCATTTGCGCCCTCTCCTAGCCAAACGGCGCACTTGGTGGCAACTGACTCGAGTTTGCCAGCGACGACCAAAATCGGTTTGGTCACGGCTCGCGTGAGAGTGACACCGAGCACAAGGCTCGACGCAACGGCAATAAAGATGGTGATGAGGATCGTGCTGGCTGCTGCTGCGAAATGACGCTCGGAGTCCTTGACCAGATTCTTGCCGTTTGTAACGTTGAATTCAAACAGAGAGTTGGTGGAGTCGTCGCAAGCCTCATAGTCCTTTTGAATCTCGGCTTGGAGCGGCGCGAGATCGCTCGATTTCTTCCCTTCTCGAATTTTTTGGAAGTAGGATCGGATGTTTGCAACAAGTGGCTGATAGGTTTCCTTGACCTTACTGAAAAGCTTTCGATCAGCGTCCTGGGTAATCGTCTTGTCATAGTCCTCAAAAGAGGTTTGTGCCTCGGCTACCGACTTCTCAAACAGGTCGATCTCTTGGGCTCCTTTCGTGGCATCGCCTTTTGCGACGACATTCGCAAAATGGAGATAAGACTGCATGACGTGATCATCGATTTCTCCCGACGATCCCAATCCAGGAATAACATCTACTTTGAAAATGTTGAATTTGCTGGAAAGTGTCTTGATTGAGCTCCAACCAGTGAATCCCAATAGACAGGTGAGTAAGAGAGTGATTCCGAACGCGAGTCCGAATTTTTGTGACAGTCTTAAGTTGTTGAGTATCCGCATGTGCATGCCTCGTGGAGGATGTACACAACCTTTCGGTACTTTTACGAGCGTTCCGTAGACTTTTTGAAGATTTTTATCAAATTTGAAAGGGGTTGCTTTTATCCAATCACTAGAGGCCGAGAATGGTCATCAATTTGCTGACGACTTTGATTGGATCGTGGCGAACCACGTCGGTTTCCGACATGAAGTTTCCGGGAATGACTCGTAAGCCCATGGCTTTGATTCGATCGATGTCCGGATCGACGAAGATCTGCCCGACCGTTCGATATTTTTCGAGCGAAACGTCGGAAGGAACGCCAGTATTCACGAGGACATAGTCGAAAACTCGTTCTCGGACTTGCTGCATGATTGCGCTGACATGTTCACTCGCGCTAAACGAGTCGCTTTCGCCTTTTTGAGTCATCACGTTGCAGACATAAACCTTGATCGCTTTGCTTTCTTTTAGCGCCTGAGCGACGCCGGGAATCAGCAAATTGGGAATCACGGACGTGTAGACGCTGCCGGGGCCGATGCAGATCAAGTCCGCATTGGCGATCGCGTCAAGGGCAGGCTGGTAAGGATTGACGTTGCTCGGCGCGAGACGAAGCTCGCGGATTTTGCGGCCAGCCTCAACAATCGCGGTTTCTCCTGAAATTTCAAGATCGTCGTCAAGGAGTGCTCTCAGTCCGACGTGGTCGAGCGTGGACGGCATGACTTGTCCGCGGATCGCCAAAACCTTGGAGGCAAGGTTAATTGCTTCTTCAAAGTCTCCGTGGGCAAGATCAACCAACGCGGCGATCAGAAGATTTCCAAGCGAGTGACCACTGAGCGAACCACTACCCGTGAAGCGATGTCGAAAGACCGTCGTCATGACGGTTTCTTCGTCGGCCAACGCAAGAAGGCAGTTGCGAATATCGCCCGGCGGGATCATCCCCTTTTCTTGGATCAGCCGTCCAGACGATCCCCCGTCATCGGTGACGGTGACGATCGCGGTAATGTTCGACGAGTGTTGCTTCCAACCACGAAGGAGGGTTGAAAGGCCCGTTCCGCCGCCCAGAGCGACAATTCGGGGGCCTTGGGCGAGTTGCTGACGGCGCACGTAAACGTCGCCCGCACCAGACTTCATATCCGGGTCGAGGGTTTCGACAACGTGCGTGAAAATCGATCGAATCGAACGGTAGACCAGCCAAAGCCCAAGCAAAAACAGAATGGCCCCGGTCCAATGGATGATGTTGTCGGTTTGGTCAGGCCCAACGGTGGATTCAATCGCGGTGGAAACAAAGGAACTCAGATATCGAATGAGCCCCTGAATTTGAACGCCGAACGCCAACAAGAGGCCGACGACCGAAGCCACAAATCCCAGGAGAGCCAAGGATACACCCTTGGCAAGACCCTTGGTCGGGGCTAAGACTGTTCGTAGTCGATGGCGTCGCGTCACTCTTTGTCATCGGGCAAGAAGACACCCAACACTCCGTTGATTAAGGATATGAGCAAGGATGCAACGAAGGCGGCCAGGAAACCCGAAGTTCCCGAATTCTTAATCGTAAATCCCAGGTTAAAACTTGCGGCGAAGTACAGCACGGCGGCATTGACGACAAGGGAAAAGATTCCAAGCGTAATGCAACTCAACGGCAACGTAATGAACTTCAAGAACTTGCCCAAGGTCGCATTCAAAAAGGCAAGTAACGCGACCCCGACCATAAGAATGAGGACATGGCCGAAATCGTTTGCGTTGACCTGAAAACCAAGCCCCAAAGCCTGACATAAGATCGACGCAGCGAAAACGGAGACCGCTAACAATATCCACCGGAGGCCTAACCGTTTCATCTTTGCTCAGATTCATTATGACGCGAGTCATACTTTTGAGTGGCATGACCGCAAAAACGCCAATGCTTCAACAGTATTTCTCCACCAAGGGCGAGCACCCTGGCGTGCTGTTGGCGATGCGGGTTGGCGACTTTTATGAATTTTACGGCGAAGACGCCGAAACCGCTGCGACGGCCCTCGAAATTACGTTAACCGCCAAATCGGACGGTGGAAATAAGGTGCCCATGGCCGGTGTTCCGTTCCATTCCGTCGAGCGATATCTTGCGCGGCTGCTTCAAAAAGGCTTTAAAGTCGCGATTTGCGATCAACTCGAAAATCCCAAGGAAGCTAAGGGGCTGGTGAAACGAGGAGTCACGCGAGTCATGACACCGGGAACGGTTTTAGAGGATTCCCTACTTGAATCCGGCAGAAATAATTTTTTGGCCGCGCTTTGTGTCAACGATGGGAATTTAGGATTAGCCATCCTCGATCCTTCGACCGGAGAGTTTCAAGTAACCGAGTTGACCGGATCAGAATCACAAGAGAGATTGCTCCAAGAATTGGCTCGATTGCGGCCCTCTGAATTGCTTCTTGGAAAAGATGTCGAAGCCTACGGCGAAGTGGCGCGAAGCGCCCTCGGAGCAACGACGACCGACTTCACCCAACCCCGACTCGACCAGGCGACGCGCAAGCTTTCCGAACTCTTTCATGTCGCTTCGCTCAGCGGCTTTGGATGCGCCGACAAGCCGGCAGCTATTACGGCCGCTTCGATGATCGTGGCGTATGCCGAGAAAAATCACGTTTCTCTGGCCCACCTCGAAGGCCTGTCAACTTACTCGGTTGACGGTTTTATGCGTCTCGACCCCGCGACGAGGCGGTCACTAGAACTCACTCAGAACCTTGTCGATGGTTCGCGGCGATATACCCTGCTGGGCGTTCTCGACATGACGCGAACCCCGATGGGCGCTCGTTTACTTCGACGATGGGTCGAGCAACCTTTATTGGATCGCGACGAAATTAAACGTCGGCATGATGCGGTCGCTCGCTTCATGGGTTCCTCCATTCATCGTGGCGACTTGCGCGATGCGCTGGGGGGGCTTTCGGACATCGAACGGTTGGTCTCGCGATGCTCGGCAAACCTCGCAGGACCGCGAGACCTTGCGGCTTTGCGCCAAACGCTGATCAATCTCCCCAAGGTGTTACAGCCCGCCGAAAAATTGGGTTTCGGTCGCATTCAGGAATTGATTGAGCAGGTGCAGTCGCACGGCGACTTAGCCCGCTTGCTAAACGAAGCGATCGTCCCGGAACCACCGCATACGGTTCGAGACGGAGGTGTCATTCGGGAAGGGCACGACCATGAACTCGACAAATTGCGGGAATTGAGCCGAAACGGTAAGGGCTTTATCGCAAGTTTGGAAGCAAAGGAACGTGAAACCAGCGGAATCAATACGCTTAAGATCGGCTTCAATTCGGTGTTCGGTTATTTCATCGAAGTCACCAAATCGAATATCGACAGGGTGCCCGATCATTACATCCGCAAGCAGACCACCGCTAATGCCGAACGGTACATCACGGCGGAACTTAAGGATCAAGAGGCTCAGGTATTGGGTGCGGAAGAAAAGGCGACAGCGCTCGAATCTGACCTTTTCCATCGCATCCGGTTGCGAGTGGCCGAGCATGCGGGTTCATTGTTGCAAACCGCTCGTGCGGTAGCCGAAATCGACGTTCTTTCGACTTTCGCCGAAGTGGCGGTGACCAAATCGCTTTGTCGACCCGAGATGGTGGATGAAGATGTCCTGTCCTATCATTCGGGGCGTCATGCAGTGGTCGAAGCGAATATGTCGAACTTTGTGCCGAATGATTTGGAGCTTGGTGACGAGGTGCCGCGCTGTCTCATCATCACCGGGCCGAATATGGCAGGAAAATCGACGTTCCTTCGGCAGACCGCCTTGATGACCTTGATGGCACAAATCGGAAGTTATGTGCCGGCAAAGGATGCTCGTCTTGGGATTTGCGATCGTATCTTTGCCCGAATTGGCGCGAAAGACGAACTCGCTCATGGCCAGAGTACGTTCATGGTCGAAATGGTAGAGTCGGCCAATATTCTCAACCATGCGACCGAGAGAAGCTTAGTGATTTTGGATGAAGTGGGACGTGGCACGTCGACTTATGACGGCTTGGCCATCGCGTGGGCGATGATCGAACACCTCGTCGGAATTCGAGCAAAGACTTTGTTCGCCACTCACTATCACCAGCTTAACGAACTTGAGAAGGAGATGCCGACGGTGCGCAATTTCCGCGTGGCGGTCGAAGAGTTCGGCGACGAAATTGTGTGGACCCACCGGGTTCTGCCCGGAGGCGCGGATCGCTCCTACGGAATCCATGTCGCGCGAATGGCTGGCGTTCCGGCTCCGGTATTGAGTCGCGCTCAGGAGATTTTGGGAGACTTGGAGCAAACCAAGCCACCCCAAGCGATGCCGGTAGCGACTCAGCGTATGCAGTTGACGTTGTTTGAAGCCGAGCGTCCGCCGGTTCTCGACGAACTTGAGCGAGTCAATGTCAATGCCTTGACACCGCTTGAAGCGTTGAAACTTCTCGACGACTGGAAAAAGAAATTTGGCAATTAAAGTCCCTCTCCAAATTCTTCGCAGAAAATTTGGGGAGGGTGGCTCCGCAAGTGCGGAGTCGGGAGGGGAAAGGCGTTTTGACTTGGTTTCCCTGCTTGCAAAGTTTTCCCAATATTCGATGGGCCGATCTTCCCCTCTCCCGGTCTGACGACCGTACTCTCCCCAATTTTCGCTTTGCGAGAAATTGGAGAAAGTTCGTTCGAATGACTTATAAGCAATCTTTGAGGATGATTGAAGTGGTTTGAGTTTTTCCTCCACGTTCGAATTGCAGCTTGAGTTGGGTTCCTTCTCGCTTGCTAATCAGCATCCGATAACGGTCCTCGTCAGTTACTTTTTCTCCGTTTACCATGGTAATACGATCCCCTTTTTGTAGTCCTGCCTTCGCTGCGGACGACTGAGGAAGGACGTCGTCGATCTGCCATGCCTGATGATTAAACTGACCAACGATTCCGGTTCGATTGTAAGCCTCTCGTTGTGAAAAGGCTCGACTGGGTTGAAGGACAATACGTTGGTTGGCGTAGTCGTAGATCGCATTGAAGTGTCGGAGAACCTTCTGACCAAGAAGCCCATCCCGCAAAGGATTTGCCAGCGTTCCACTCTTCATCTCGGAATAGTTTGCGATCATGTCATTCAGTCGATAGGAGCCAATGCGCAAATAGGGCAATCGACTGACACCGCCGTAAATGGGTCCGCCGACTCCATAACCCACGATCACTTTGAGTTGAGGCGGAAAGATGGTATCGATTTGCTTTTCACGCCAATAGTTTTCTTGCATGATGATTGAGATTCCTGCTCCCGTATCGACCATGAACCAGCCATTTCGACCTCCGATGCCGATTTCCATCAATGGCTTTTCCTCATAAAATCGAATGGGACGGCTTTCGGAATTTGGCAGCGTTGGCGCTTGTCCCTTTTGGTACAGTCGCATCCGCAGATGATCGTAATCAAAATAAACGGTGAACCGCTGAAAGAGCTCTGGGCCGATGCCAGCATCGAGCCCCCCATTGGGATCAGGTTCATTCATGACACAGTCGAGGTCACTTAAGGTCACATCGCCGAAGCGGACAGATTGAATTTTCCCAAAACCCCTTTGCGAGCTACCGGCCCCCGCTCCTCCGACTTCGATATTGCGCGAGGAAGTCATACTGAGGTGCTTTGCGAGATTTCCTGACACGCACATGAATCCCCCGGTGTCGATGTTCATGTCGAAAGGCCCCTGTCCATTGATTTTCGCTTTCACAAAAATATGCAGATCGCGAAGCTCAAACGGAATATCGGCTAAGGGTTTGGGGTTCTGATCCGCAAAAGCAAATGGCACCAACGCGAGCAAAGAAAGGACACTGAGATGCTTCAGGAGTGAGGACATATTGGGTAAGTGCGATGAGAGCCGTGACTCATGACGCAGATTTTCGATTTCTTTTCAAATATCATGAAAGAAGGTCGTCGAGGTGAAGCAAATTTCAGATCAGTTAGTTGAAGAAAGAGAGCGATTGCTGGCCTACTTTCGATCGCAAGGCTTTGCAAATGAAGCTCAAGACCTGTTTCAGGATCTGGCGGTTGTCGCGCTTCGATCCAAGCCAGAAGATGAGAGCCTCGTGCGATCATGGCTTTTTGGAGTCGCGCGAAATCTTGTGCGTCGAGAGATGAGAAGGCATCGATTGGACGCATTGCCAATCGATGTGGCAAGCCCGGTTATGTTGGAGTCAAGCTTCGAGGAAGAGGAACTCAGGCGTTGCGTGTTCGGCCTACTTGAGCGAATTGACCCCGTCACTCGAACGGCAGTGGAGTCTCAATGCTACGACGGATTGACGCTGACAGAATCCGCGAGGCAATTGGGCTTATCTGCGAATTCACTTTCGGCCAGGATCATGCGAGGACGAAAGAAGGTCTTGGAAACTTTAACCCAAGAAGATCGAACTTTTCTTGGCGATTATGGGATATTGTTCGACGATAGGAATCCGACAACGATTTGGTGTCCACGCTGCGGAGTTGAGAATTTATTTGTAAGCCCTCCGGGCCTTCAGGATCGGTCGGAGGTTCGGTGCCCGTCGTGCGAACTCTTTCTTGCCGAGGGTGGTCGTGCAAAGGCTTTTGCGGGGACTCCAAAAGTCGCAATCGGGCGATTCATTCGATTTGCGAGACAGAACGCCGAAAGTTATCGGGAATCAAGAGATTATCGCTGCTCACGCTGCCGACGTTTGGGTCGGATGAGCTTTGACGAGCAAGGCCTCGAACTGAGTTTTCAATGTGAATATTGCGAGTCGGCGTTCCTTCACGCGTCATGGGAGCTCGCCCTTTCTCATCCGGCCGGTCATGAATTTTGGCGTCGCCACAAGCGTATTCGCGAAGTGCAAATTGGGAGATCCGAATTCCAGTTCGAGAGTGTAAGGGAACCTGGGCAAGCCATCGCCTTTGGATTCGATAAAACCCAAGGCTTAAGGCTGCTCGACGATTGGAAGAAGAAATTTGGCAATTAAAGTCCCTCTCCAAATTCTTCGCAGAAAATTTGGGGAGGGTGGCTCCGCAAGTGCGGAGTCGGGAGGGGAAAGGCGGCTTTTAGTTAGGAAATGCCTTTCGTTTTGTGCGTTGTTCGCAGAGGACGACGACCTCTTTTAGATGGTCTTTCATTTTGCCTTCGCCGTCGATCTCGAAAAATTCACGATTCGGGATTCGATAAACCAAGATTCCGAACTTCGCGAGGTAAGCATCCCGAACAGCATCTCTCGCCGGATCGTGCTGCTCGCCATCGAATTCGACGGCCAATTTAGCTTTGGCACAATAGAAATCCAAACGATATGAACCGATGGGGACCTCCCTCTTGAACGAGTGCCCAAGCTGATTGCGCCGCATGAGCTTCCATGCGATTTGTTCAGCGATCGACGGGTTCTGCCTAGCCTCGCGAGCTTTAAGCGTTTGGTCCCTTGTTCGCTTTGGTCGTCTCATAGCGGCATTTTCTCACAATTCAAAGGCTGCTTTTCCCCTCTCCCGGCCTCGCGGCCGTACTCTCCCCAATTTTCGCTCCGCGAGAAATTGGAGAAAGTGTTTTAATTCTTCGGCACGCCAATACCGTCGTCCCAGCCGCTGAAAGGCGTTTGTCCTTTTGACGGGTTCACATAGGTTTTGAAAAGGTAGTCCTTGCTGCTCTGAGTAGAGTGGCAATGCATACAGGACTCAAGTTTGCCTTCCCCATCGGTTTTCGTTGCCAGCGCGTTGGTGGCGGCGAACTCCCAGTCGCCGCATGCCGAGTTATATCCCTTTTCGCGCTTGACCATAACCGTTGAAAGAATGACCGGACCGTCTTCTCCGTCGTGCTTCTCCTTCACGACGACCGAACCCTCGGGGAAAGTTCCTCCGTCGAACATCGCCTTTTCACCAATAGCGTTCACATAGACGGTGATGTAGCGACTGAAGTGAGGGTTGTGCTTCTGAAACTGCTGCACCTGACTTTGCTGGAGGCCAAGGCACAGAACGTCGGTACTCACTCCAAGTCGCATCGGCTTTGGGTTGACCTTTCGCCAGGTTTGGTAGCCTTTGATTTGGTCGATGACGGAAGGACGGTTCTTGTTGAGCCCAAAACTTATCCCTACGATCGCGAGTCCGGCACTGACTATCAGAAGAAGTCCTTTACCCACGGATATCATGGTTATTAGGTCTGACAAGCGGATCAAGCACTAGGTTCCGGGATCATGTCGCCTGGATAAATTCCGTGCTGCCTTAACAGCGCCCATGCCAGTGTGGCATTGTCAAAGGGATCTTTCTCTAACCAAAGTAGGTCGGTGAAAGGGCGTTTTCGTTTCGTCGCGCGAATATGTTCAAATGTCTTTTTCGTCAATTCCGCTTCCGATAATCCAGGAGAACGTAACTTCTCCATTACCTCTGGAAGGCTATCTGTCAATCCATCTTCAGGGATCGCTTCCGCAAAGGATTTGTCTACCCCTAAATGGTCAGGGGGAGTCGGGTTTTTTGTCAGCAGAATATCAATGCCTTCTGCCCACTGTTTTCGGTTGATATTTTTTGAGTCGAGATAACCCGCAACTTCAGTGCCGTCCTCAAGCAGGCAAAGGAAAAGGTGATCAAAAGTGACACTGGTGGCATTACGGGCTTTGGCTTGGTCAATGGCACGATTGAGCCAGCTTTCAAGGTGAGAATCGAAAAGAGTTTCATCCTCAGGCATTGGTTCGGATTTTGATTCGGCAGGATGCTCTGGAAAGGTGAAGTCATCGTCGGGCTTTGTTAATCGGCTGGGTTCTTCGATCTCCAGATAGCCTTCCGGTAAAGCCTGCCCAAGGGCCCTCATATTCGCTTTTGTCTTGCTCGCCATGATGGACTGGAGCGTGGGGACATCGGGAGATGGCTTGAGTCCCGCGATAATTTCGCGAACTCGCCCTTCGTCAGCGATCGCCAACAGCGCGTTTCTCGCGTCACAATCCCGTTCGAGAATGAGTTCTAAAATTCGAATTTCAGAAATTAGCTTTCGCGTATCCTTGGCTTCCCGGTTGCACTGTTTCTGGATGTCCAGGACGGGAACCGACCACGGCAATCTTCTAGAAATAGTTCGAATCCAGTGATTAAATCTCAGATCTGGCTTCCTCTCGTCATCCAGGGACCGGAGCTTTTGGGGTTCTTTCGTAGGGTGGAGCCTTTCCAATTGTTCGATAAATTCTTGTTCTGAAACATTCAACCCTTCGACTAATTGCTGCCACACCGAAGGGTAGAGCTGCTTGAGAGCGAGCAGAAGGTCGCCAGTCCCTGCGACCAACTCATCCAGGGCCCGCTGGATGTTAGAGATGTTCTTAAACGCCTGGGCTTTTTGAATTTGGGTTGCGCAGAAGAACATTGGTTGAACCGCGGCGGTCGGGGAAAGAGTTTGTTCCATGGTGTCTGGCTTCTAATTTCAAGAGTACGTTGGATCATTCTAGTCCGTTATGGTGAGCGAGATTGATTCGCACCGATGGGATTTCGATACAAATGGATTTCGCTTAGGATGCTTGGAACGTCATTCCCGGTTCCCGTCCCCGTCAATCTGCCAAAATGATTCCATGACCGTTCGCGAACTGCGCGAGAAATATCTGCGCTTCTTTGAAAGCAAGGGGCATACGATCCATGATTCTGGGTCGCTGATCCCCGTCGACGTCACTGGGCGTCTCGACGAGACCCTGCTTTTCAACGGCGCCGGAATGGTGCAGTTCAAGCCTTATTTTCTTGGCATCGCGACACCCCCCAACAAGCGGTTGGTCACGGCTCAAAAATGTGTTCGCACCGGCGACATCGACGAAGTCGGCGACGACAGTCACCTGACCTTCTTCGAGATGCTGGGCAATTTTTCGTTCGGTGACTATTTCAAAGAAGAGGCCATCGCGTATTCGTGGGAATTCCTTACTGGAAAAGACTGGCTGGGACTCGATCCCAAGCGGCTGTCATTTACCATCTTCGAAGACGACGAGGTCGCCTATGAAGCATGGTCCAAGCACCTTAAAAGTGTCGGAATCGACCCCAGTACCCGCATCATGCGCATGAGCGAGGAAACTAATTATTGGCCTCCTTTTTCGGTCAGCAAGGGTTCACCGGGACCCTGTGGCCCGAACTCGGAAATGTTCTACTGGACGAACCCGGAAACCGTGCCGGGCGTGAACGTGGGTGATTATGATCGCGACCGATGGATCGCCGACGACGAGGCTCGAAACTGGCTCGAAATCTGGAACGACGTTTTCATTCAATACGATTGGCAAGGCAAACTTCGCAATCCTGAACGCCCTTCTGACGGCTGGGTCAAGTCCAGCATGCCAAACCTTCCGTTTGCGTCAATCGACACGGGCATGGGCATGGAGCGAACGGTCGCCGTCCTTGCTGGCAAGACCACGGTCTACGACACCGACGCGTTCTTGCCGATTTTGGAGAAGATCGACGGCCTGCGAAGATCTGAAGAACCCTCTTCCTTGGGAGAGGCCGGTAAGCGAAGCGAACCGGGTGAGGGTTTTACCGAAACCCCTCCATCCCCTGCCCCTTCCTCCCTCGATGAGGAAGGGGTGAAGACCGCCAAGCGGATCATCGCCGACCATATTCGCACGTCTTGCTTCTGCATCGCCGACGGAGTCATGCCCGCCAATAACGGACGAGGCTACGTCCTGCGTCGGCTCATCCGCCGGGCCGTTCTTAAGGGGCAGCGGGCGCTGGGCTTTAACGACCTGTTCATGCATAAAGTCGCTGAAGCTGTTTTTGATACCTTTGGCGGTCATTACACTGAGCTCATCGCACGTCGTTCGATCATTGAGGAGACATTGAAGAGCGAAGAAGCTTTGTTCCGACGGACTCTTGAACGCGGTGCGACCAAGTTAGAAGAGGAATTGAGGGGAGACTTCTATCACGAAGTACAAACATTGCTACCGCTAGTAAAGGATCTTGTAGATCAAGATGATATCAATATCACGGGCAAAGAAGAGTTTTTAGGGAAGTACAGTATCTTGGAAAGCCTTCCCAGGGAAATCTTGACTCAGGGCGTTTCAGCTTGGCTACCGTTGGTCTTTCCTAACTTGTCATCTGTCGGACGGTCCAAGGAATTTGTTCTTTCGGTACTTAAAAGGTACGACTCAAGTCAGATTCAAGTCTTACTGACCGGAAAACAGTTGTCTGCGGGTCTTTGGACCAAAATTCTCTCTAGCCTGGAGAATTTAACACTTTCAGGTGAAAACGCATTTAGTTTATATGATACTTACGGATTTCCTCTAGAAATCACTCAAGAACTCTGCGCTGAGGCCGGCTTTGCCGTAAATCTTGACGGCTACGAAGCCGCGATGAAAGAAGCGCAAGAGCGATCGCGTGGAGCGCAGGGTGAGAAGTCGGCTTATGGCGGCATGTCATCCGAAAATGAACAAGCTACACCCGACGCTCCGGCTGAAACGACCTTTACTGGCTACCAAAATACACAAGGAACCGCAACCCTCGTCCGGGTGCGACCGGTCAGTGAAGGCAAGTATCGCGTCGCCCTCGACCAGTCGCCGTTCTACGCCGAATCGGGCGGACAAACCGGAGACACCGGCGAAATTCGCGTCAATGGAAACTTGCTCATCGTCGAGAACACGACCAAGAGCCAAGGTACTTGGTGGCACGAGGTCATCGGTCAAGACGTAGAGAGCCTGCTCGGCAAGTCGGTCAACGCTCACGTCGACGCCTTGCGCCGCGCCCGCATCAAGCGAAACCACACCGCAACTCACCTGCTTCAAGCGGCCCTGCGAAAGGTGCTCGGAACCACGGTTACCCAAGCCGGGTCGTACGTCGGACCGGATAATCTGCGCTTTGACTTTACGCATAGTAAGGCAATGACCGCGCAGGAAATTGCCGAAGTTGAGCAGATCGTCAACGACGAAATTCTTAAGAATATCGACGTCACCACCTATGTCGATCTGCCGATCAATGAGGCTCGCGCTCGCGGAGCGATGGCCCTCTTCGGCGAGAAGTACGGGGATAAGGTTCGCATGGTCGAAGTTGGTGAATTTAGCCGCGAACTCTGCGGTGGTATTCACGTCCGAACGACGGGCGAGATCGGCCTCTTCAAAATCGTGAGCGAGAGTTCCGCGGCAAGCGGCGTGCGTCGCATCGAGGCGATCACCGGCGAAGGCGCCTACGAATTCGTTCGTGAAGAAACCGAAGCGATTAAGCAAGCCGCAACCCTGCTCAAAGCATCGCCCAAGGACCTCGTAGCTGCTGTCGAGCGAACCCTTGAGCAACTGAAGGACGAGCGTAAGAAGCGGGAGAAAGCGGAAATGGCGGCGATGTCAGGCGGAGCCGGGGGCTCCGACACGAAGGATGTCAACGGCGTGACGCTTTGGGTCAAGAACTTCGGTGACGCCGATCAAAAGGTCGCCGCGCAAGCCATCGACGCCGAAGCTAACGGTAAGCCAAACCAAGTTACGATTGGCGTTGTGGTCAGCGACAAGGTGACCTTCATCGGCAAGGTCGGCGAGGCTGCCGTGGCGAAGGGCGCCCATGCCGGAAACCTCTTGCGCGAACTTGCAAAAATCGCGGGCGGCGGCGGCGGTGGCCGCGCCGATTTCGCGACTGCGGGCGGCAAGGATCCAGCGAAAGTCGACGAAGCTTTGGCGGCAGTCGAGGGATTACTGAGCGCACAAGTAGGCGGTTAAGCTTCTCCTATTTCAGCGAAGCAGGCTTCGCTGCTTGAAAGCTAACGCAGGCGTTAGCACTCCCAAGGATTTAAGCACTATTTGGAAATGTCAGCAACCCGCATATCAGGTTAGAATGAAAATCTCATGCACTCCTGGCCACATGCACCAAGTAAATCTGTAACCGAGCCAGGGACTTACTTCATCACCGCAGGGACGTACCTAAAAGAGCACCGATTTAAGGGTGAGGAAAGACTCCGTTTGTTGCAGCGAGTCATTTTCGAGACCTGTACTGAATTCGATTTCCAACTGCAAGCATGGGCAATTTTCTCAAATCATTACCACCTCGTTGGCTTTTGTCCAAACGACAAAGGCGTCAAGAAGCTGACCGAAAAGATTCATGGAGTTTCTGCCCGAAAACTCAATCGTTTGGACAATGAAGTTGGCCGCAAAGTTTGGTACAACATGCGCGACACAAGGCTCAGCTTTGAGAAGTCTTACCTTGCGCGGCTGAATTACGTCCATAACAATCCAAATAAGCACGGATTTGGCCCTGCAACAAGCTATCCGTTCTGCAGTGCACATTGGTTTGAAACTCAAGGCGATCGATCCTTTGTGGAAACGGTCAAGTCGTTCAAGTACGACGAGCTAGATATCGACGACGACTATTAAAGATGCAGCGATGCAGGCATCGCAGGCCAAAGCGCGAACAGGTTCGCGCACTCCCAAAGTAGCCACACTATTTGGGAGATCCTATAGTTTCAGGTCAAGTGTTGTGCTTGGAATGTGGTGTTGTGTTTGTAGATTGCAAAGATGACTTTGGCTAGTTTTCTGGCCAGAG
>JBEHXE010000030.1:0-43159 GCA_048498855.1 Armatimonadota bacterium
CTCTGGCCAGAAAACTAGCCAAAGTCATCTTTGCAATCTACAAACACAACACCACATTCCAAGCACAACACTTGACCTGAAACTATAGGATCTCCCAAAGGGGTCCCGACTTTTGGGAGTGCTCGAACCTGTTCGAGCTTTGGACTGCGAAGCCCGCTTCGCTGGAAAAGTAAACTGCCTTCGGTGCAAGTCGTTTCTCTCGGTCGAATATCGTATCTCGAGGCCCTCCAAATCCAACTGGACAAAGTGGCTGAGGTTCAGGATGGTGGCGACGATACGCTCTTCGTTCTCGAACACGAGCCGGTCATGACCCTCGGCGCGAGCTTTCACGAAGAGAATCTTCTGCATCCATTAGGCTGGTATCGGGAACGCGGAATCGATATTCAGCGCACAGATCGAGGCGGGGACATCACGTATCACGGCCCCGGACAACTCGTCGCCTATCCCATCTTCGACGTCAAGCGTCACGGCCAAGATCTTCACAAATGGATGCGTGATCTCGAAGAAACCGTCATCCGCAGCCTCAACACGCTGGCAATTGAAAGCGAAAGGCTCGATGTGAACAGCGGCGTTTGGGTCAACCAAAAGAAGATTTGCGCAATCGGGATCAAAATTAAACGTTGGGTTTCCATGCATGGTATCGCGATCAACTGTAACAATGACCTCGCACCGTTCGGAACCATCGTTCCTTGCGGCATCAAAACTCACGGGGTCACGTCGATCAGCGAGGAGCTAGGACACCAGGTTTCTACAACAGAGTTCATGCCGACGCTCATCGAAAAATTCCAAGAGGTGTTTCCGAATGCTTGAACGATTTCCCGGATGTGCAGGGGTGGACGAAGCCGGTCGCGGACCCCTCGCTGGCCCCGTCGTCGCAGCGGCCGTGATCCTGCCCGAAGGCATCGAAATCAAAGGTCTCAACGACTCAAAAAAGCTCACCCGGGAACAACGCGAACGCCTCGAACCCATCATTCTCGAAAAAGCCGTCTACTCGATCATTTTTGTCGACAATCGTGAAATTGATGAACTCAACATCTTATGGGCCAGCATGGCGGCGATGAAACGCGCGGTCGAAGGACTCAGCCAAACTCCCCTCGGCATTTACGTGGACGGCAACCGAGTGCCGCCCGGACTTCAGGCTGAAGCCGTCGTCAAAGGAGATGGAAAAGTCGCAGAAATTGCCGCCGCGTCCATCCTCGCCAAGACCGCGAGGGATCGTTACATGGTCGAAATCGATGCTCAATTCCCTCAATTTGGATTCGCCAAGCATTTTGGCTACCCCACTCCCGAGCACATTGAAGCGCTCCGGCTTCACGGGCCCTGTGAGCTTCATCGATTTAGCTATGGGCCGGTTCAACAACTAGCCCAAGCCAGCCTCTTCTAAAGCTTGAGCAGTTCGCAGCAAAGATCGTTCTTTCGCAAGACGGCAAATTTGAGGTCGTGCTCTCCTTGCCAGGCGAACGTTGAATCGCCCGTGACTTGGAGTTCATAGGGCCCCTTGAGCGTTTCCACACCTGCCACCGGATTTTGCAGATCAACGAGATACGCATGGTTCATAGTCCCATCCGTTCCAGCAACCGCCAAAAGCTTTCCGTCGGGACTAATCGAAATCGTGTCCGTCAACGCCGAATATGGCCCCAACTCGATCATCGCCTTGTCTTCGATAAAGAGCAAGGGCTTCGAGCGGCGCGCCTGAAAAAGGAGGACCATTTTATCGTTGACGAACCTCCCGAATTTATACGGTTCGGAGGGTGCTCCGCCCAGAAGCGGAAATTCGCCATAACTTACCAACCCACCCCAGGATGTAAGGAGGTAGGGTCGCTTGTCGTTAAGGCCACACATCGCCCATTTGTCGCTCGTATCCGAAAACATGAGACCGCTTTGCAAGTTCAATTCGGTGATCTGCTTGCCATTCAAAAAGTACTGAATCCGATCTTGATTGGCCACCGTCCCCGGCACGGTATAGCGAGACCGAAAGGCAAATTGCTTTCCGTCACTTGAATACACGGGATTCCCAAAAATTTCACCCCGGAAGATCGTGCTTCCAGCTCTGGTGATGACTTCGAGTCCACCGATCGTCCCGGAAGGAAGACCAACGAGCGAGGTTGCCGGCCGCACGGCGGCAAATCCACCATCTTTTGGCGCAATATAAACTTGCAGAATCGACTCGCGAGCTACCTTTTTGCCCCCTTTGTAAATAATGTAGTCGCGCGAGTCAGGCTGCGAAGGATCATTGGGGGCGTCTTTCTCCTTGACCACCTTTTCGACGGTACGAAGGTAAAAATTTGAGCCGTCGTCATTGAAATTGATTCGGTCGATTTTTTCAAACCAACCCGTGGTTTCATAGGGGGTGATAAGCCGAACTTTCGTGGTTTCTTTGTCGCGTTCCGTCCAACATATCGGCCCCGAATCCCCTGCACGAAAGACATTGCTGATTGGAAATTCCGTCTTCTTTTCAACTCCATTCCAAAAGAACTTTGCATCCTCACCTGCCTTGACGGTCGCCGCAAAGGCATAGTCCTTTCCATCGCCTGAATAAATCACGGGCGTCGAAAAGACATAGGGTCCAAACGCCTTGCCATCGATCATGACTTTGCCGTCAGGAGTTTTGTAAGCGAAATGTTCGAAGTTGGGTGACAAGTAAATCGAATTGGGAACCAGCTTCGTTTTCTGCAGTGAGAGCAGCTTCGTTTCGACAACCTGCAGCTTTGGCGTCTGATGAAAAACGACGGCAAGAAGTGAACCCACGATCATAATGTTTTCAAGATGCCCGACGACTCAAAGGTTAGCCAAGGCCGAATGGCCGAAACGCGCGCAGCAAACTACCTTTTGGGTTTGGGCTACACCATTATCACCCGGAATTTCCAAATTCGTGGCGGTGAAATCGACTTAATTGCCCTTGATGGCGACGAATTGGTCTTTGTCGAGGTTCGCTGGCGACAAGACGACTTGGCCGAAGAAAGCATTGGATCGCAAAAATCGAACGCCTTGCGTCGGACGGCGCAAACCTACCGAGAGTCGATGGGTGACGAACGAAATTTTCGATTCGATCTAGTGGCGGTTAGCCCGAAAGAATTACGGCATCATCGCGATTTTTTGACGTAATCGTTTCGATTCGGCTCCTGCCTCGTCCAATATTTCGTTGTGCAGGGCGTTTTGAAAAGGGGTTTGGTCAGTTTGGGGCTGATGTTCTTAGCGGTTCTGGCGATAGCTCAACTTCGGACCGATGGACAAAAGATTCCGGTCGTTCACTCCAAGCGCCGAGCGCTCGTCATTGGCGCAAGCAACTATCAAACGCTCGGGAAGCTCAACTATTCGTCCAGTGACGCCCGCCGATTTCGGGATTCGCTCACCTCGGTTTTCAAGTTCTCAAGCGATTCGATCAAATACCTTTCGGACACCGACCCTGACGCGCCAAAGCCAACTTCGAAGAACATTCTTGACTCCCTCGATTCCCTGCTGAGCGATCCCATCCTCGACAAAGGCGACCTTTTCATTCTCTATTTCAGCGGACACGGAATCGGTACGCCAAACGGCGACTATCTCTGCCCAACCGACTCCAACGTAAGCGACATCGAAAAGACAGGATTGCCAGTGAGCACGGTCATCCAGAAGCTCGTCGACGCCAAGCTCCGCAACGTTCTTATCATTGCCGACGCCTGCCGTGCAGGAGAGAAAAACGACTTTGGTATTCAACTTTTCGAGTCAGCCAAAAAAGCCAACCTCGCCGTCTTGCTCGGGTGCGAACCCGGCAAGAAATCCTATGAATCAACCGTTCTTAAATCGGGCGTCTTCACCTATTTTCTTCTGAAATCGTTCTCGAACCCCAAAGTCCGCACCGATTCGGGTGGTCTGTGGGCAAGCAACATCGCGAACAACCTTTCGAACGCGGTGTACGAATTCACCCAGCACGACTACGGCGATAACGCCCAACGGCCGAAAAGCTTCGCCGATCCCACCAGCGACGTCATGTTGGCGAAGTTTGTTGACCCCGAAAAAGCGTCAAATTTGACAGGGCCCGACGCGGACCAGAAAATGGTATCGAGCCCACAAAAGATCGCTGACCAACTTGTGGTGGTAGCTGGCGATCTATTCGAAAAGCGTGAATTCAATAAGATTCTCGAACTGTCTAAACAAGCTTTTTCACTGGACTCCGACAACCTCTTTGCCGCTTATTACGCATCCATCGCTTGCAGCTATCTCGGCAGAAGTGGGGAACACGAAAAGTTTTGCAACGCCCTCAAATCTTCCGAAGATCCTTATTTCAAAAGTTTGGGATACGTCATGTCCGATTCACGGGCAACGAGCGTTGACGCTCGGGAAAAGGCGCTTCTCGATTTCTGGGAGAACTCGCCCAAAGACGCCCTTTCTGCCGTGATGGTATGGACTCGAGCGAGAACCTACTTGGCGCCAACGCGAGTTTCTTTCTTCCTCAATAAGCTCTTGCCAAGTTTGCCGACCAAGGATCGCACGGGCCTCTTCCTGAGGGCCGAACTTGCGAACTCAGAAAATAAACTTGACGATGCCCTGGCAAACTACCAAGCCGCGCTGAAGACTGCCGATCCCGCCGGCATGATCACCGATGAAATCATTATCAACTCGATCATGGCCACGCTTTTTGTATCCGGAAAGCATGTCGAACTGAAAGCGTTCATGAAGGAGCAGTTCTCTACCGAGAAGGTTTCACCTCTCGTTTGGGCTTCAAGCGCGGCATATTTGAAAGTGATGGGTAACCGCGAAGCGGCCATCGAAATTGTAAAAAAGGGAATCAAAGAGCCCGGGGTGACCGGCGATATCGCCTACCTTTCCGCCCTTTCGATGGGTGCCTCGATCGGGATGATTGCCGAAGATCTCGATGCCCTGGTTCAAAAAGAACCCTACAATTGGAGACTTAGAGCCATTGCCGCTTTTGCGGCAGCGGCAAAGAAAGGGAATACTGCCGAGTTTCAAAATGCCGTGAATATTGCCGAGCAATATTGCGATGACGAAACTCAAATCGCAGTCTTGATGTATCGCATCGAAAACGCTTTCTTCCAGGACGCGATCGATAATTTGGGCTTTTCTTCCGACAAGTTTGCCGAGGCATATGACGCATTTAGGCTCCTGTTCATCAACCTTTCCGACGACTTCGGGCAAGATTCAGAAGCATGGGAAGCCTTCATGGAGGTGGGTCTGCAAACGCTTCAGGCTCCGTCCACACTCGGAATCCTCAAAGCACACATTAAGGATTTCGATTCAGGGGCCGTGGCGACTCAGGACTTCTACAAATTCCTCTTTCAGTTAGCCGCAAGCGTTGAGGATGAAAAGCTGATGCTCTTTGCCCTTCGCCATCCTAAATTCGACCCAGACGATCGCCAAAATTACCAATCTTTTTACATGTGCTACCTGGTTGCTAGGGGACGAATCGAAGAAGCCCGGGGAGAATATAAGACCATCAAGACCGTAGCGCCTAGCTGCGAACGGATCATGGCCGCTCTGAAAATTATCCTGGGGACACCGGGCAAGCCGGATCAGAAAGCTCTGGAGGAATTTCTGAAAGGAGATTTTGGGGTTAGCGAAGGAGACTTACTCGCCGAAGGAACCGCCGCGCTGGTCTTGTCCGATTTGGGCAATACGGCAGCAGCAAAACCCCATCTGGAGCATCTCACTCAGTATTTTCCAACCCTGATGCAAGCCGTTCCGCTTCGCTGCACCGAGCGATATATCAAAATTCTTCGCACCGAAGGAGCGAACGACAAAGCTGACGCGGCCTTATTCGATCTTCTCAGGGTCAACCAGGTCTCACCGGCTATTGCGGCTACGTATTTTGGGCCAAAGCCTGACCTGAACCGCTATGCAGAAAATATCTCAGTCGATACATCCTGGCTGTCTGACGAGATGTTCGACCCCAAAAACCCGTCCCACAAGCGGGACGCTCTCATTGCCATTGGTAATGGACACCTCGAACTCACAATCTCGAACACAGGCCAGGTTTCCGGATTCGCCCAAATTGAGGATGGAGAGAAATTGATCATCACAGGCACAGTTGATGCCCTCGGGAATCTGCGGGCGAAAGGCGTCGGGCCTAAGACAACTTACGATGTTCAGAGCAAACTTGTCGGAAAAGATTTCCGGCAGACGCCAACATTCAAAAAGTCGAATCTTGGACAAATGATCGACTTTGTCAACGAAAAGGGCATCATCACTCGGTGGCTCCTGCCCGACTCGGTGTTCAACCCCGGAGCTTCATAATTTCGAGCACCGGCAGCACGACCGAGAGGCTCGCTACAAAATAGCCGAATCCGGTTTTGAGTCGAGAGCCGTCAATCACTTGCCTGAGCAGCGATCCAACAACCATCCCAGTGGCAGCCGCCGCCATAATGCTGCCGACGAAGGGCCAAGGGATGTTGGGGTGGTTAAGATATTGGGCAACAAACGCAAACGAAGTGATGAAGACAACGCTCGCCAAAGTCGTGCCCACTGCCTTTTTCATCTCGATTCCAAAAAATAATGTCAGAGTGGGCACAATCAGAAAGCCTCCACCGACGCCAAAGATTCCGCTCATCAACCCAATCAGAACGCCAAAACCCAAGCCCGCGATGGGATGAGGATTCTCGGGAGGAACGATCTTCTTGCTCCGAACCATCGTGAGACCGGCGATAAGCAAGATCACGGCAAACCCGAATATCATCGCCGAGTGGCGGGGAAGACCGAACATCGTTGTCGGCAGCTTCGTCACGATGTATCTTCGCGCCAAAAACGACACGATTGCGGTGGGTATGCCGAACTCGACCGCTTTCTTAAAATCCAGAAGCTTTTGTCGCCAGGCAAATATAGCCCCAACCGAACTCACGAGGACGCTGACGGGCAATGCAAAGCCCGTCGCATCTTCGAACGTTTGCCCCAGCATATATACTAGGATTGGAACGATAATGATCGCGCCTCCGGCCCCGATCAGGCCGAATGTTACGCCGGTTAACAGGATCAAAAAGTACGCGAAACCGTGCATAGTGGGCGCCTGCTAGCTTACGTTATGTTTTTGTTCTTAATGAATGCATTTGTCGGGTCGTCGGTACAATATTTTTGCTTATGTATTCTTCTCTTTCTTGGAGGGCTCTTTCGCTCGCTTGTGGTTTCGGCCTGGCATCCGTCTCGTTTTCACAATTACGGATGGCGACCTGGAACATCACCAACTACACCAGTGGTCGCACCAACGCTTTCCAAACCGCTTTGTTTTCGCAATTCGAAGGACGGTCGTTCAATCCTGACGTCCTCGTCGTGCAGGAACTCCACGGCACTACCGGCATTAATAACTTCTTAAGCCTGCTCAACAGCGCACCCGGTCAGGCGGGCCAGTGGTCGGTCGGAACCCCCTTCATTTCGACGGGAGACTCAGATAGCGCCATGTTCTATCGGTCATCAAAAGTCGACTTTATGGGCCTTTCGAACATCACGGGTGATCCGCGCCAAACTCAGCGATACGACTTCCGGCTCAAAGGGTATGCGGCTGGCAGTACCGCCAACCCTGAAATTTCTTATTACTCCTCGCACTTGAAATCGGGTTCCAGCGCCGATGATCAAGCGCGCCGCCTCACAGAAACCACAAATATTCGGAACGACGCAGCCTCGTTGCCAATGGGACGGAGCTTCTTGATCGGAGGTGACTTTAACATTCAAGGTTCGGGACAGGCCGCCTACCAAAAACTGATTGACACATCGGTGTCGGGCGGACGATTCTTCGATCCGATCAACTCTTCGACCAACTCGTCGGGTGGCAACGTGACGTGGAACAACAACAGCACCTATCGCTTCATTCACACTCAGGACCCCTATGGATCCGGTGGAATGGACGATCGTCTCGATTTCCTCCTCACGGGTGGATCGCTACGTGATGGGAAAGGGCTGGAATACATCGGTTCGTCGACGGCAGCCTATAGCACGACGACATGGAACGACCCAAACCACAGCTACCGAGTATGGGGAAATGACGGCACCAGCTTCAACACGACATTAACCGTAGCTGGCAACACGATGGTCGGCTCGACCATCGCCCAAGCGCTGATCGATTCCGTCGGAAACAGTAATCCCAACAACACCGGCGGTCATCTTCCGGTCTTCCTTGACCTCAAAATCCCTGCCGATTTGATTGCCGACAAGGCAGCGATCGACTTTGGCACGCAAAACATCAACACCTCGATCTTTAACGCGCTTGGCATTTCCAACGGCGTCGATACATCGATTTGGGGTGCGAATGCGATCCAAAGTATGAACTACAGCTTCTCGTTGACGGGAACGGGCTTCATCGCTCCGACGGGATCGTTCACGTTGGCCGGTGGTGAGAGCCTCAACAACTACATCCAACTTGATACCTCGACGACCGGCGCAAAGAACGCAACCCTCTTCATCACGGATAACGTGACGGGTCAGCAGCGCCAGGTTTCGCTCAAGGGTGTGGTCATGGTTCCCGAACCGGCAACGATGGCGGCCCTCGCCTTGGGTGTCGGCGTATTGCTTCGCCGCCGAAAGAAGAGCTAAGTTCGGTATTCTAAAAGCTGAATGAAGAAGCTCTGGGGTGGCGCGTTTAGCGAATCGACGGCCGATCTCGTGGATCGTTTTGGACAAACGATCCACACCGACCTGAATTTTTGGCAGGAAGATATCATCGGCAGCGTCGCCCATGCTCGAATGTTGGGTGAAACCGGCATCATTTCGAAAGAAGAAGCCCAAACCCTCATTGGTGGACTTGAGAAAATCCACGAAGCTGGCCCCGAGGCGTTGAAGATGGATGTGGAAGACATCCACACCGCCATCGAAATGAAGCTTTACGAACTGGTTGGCGATGTTGCCGGCAAGCTTCATACCGCCCGCAGCCGCAACGACCAAGTCGCGACCGCCGCGAGGCTCATGCTCCACAATGAGCTCCTGATCGTTCTCGATCTCATCAAAGAACTTCAAGGCGAGCTTCTCAAGCAGGCTTCCGAGTATCGCGACGCGATCATGCCCGGTTACACGCACCAGCAGCACGCCCAGCCGATCACCCTCGGATTCCATCTTTTGGCCCACTTCTGGGCTTTGCAGCGCCACGGCCACCGGGCCGAACAGTTATTCCAACTTGCGAACTACTGTCCGCTGGGTGCGGCGGCTCTGGCCGGAACCAGTTTCCCCATCGACCGTCACATGACGAGTGCCGAGCTGGGATTTGACGCCCCAATTCCGAATGCACTCGATGCCACCAGCGATCGTTCGTTCATCATGGACGCGCTGCATGTTTGCGCCCTGATCATGATTGACCTCAGTCGCATCTCGCAGGAACTCGTACTCTACAGCGGTCGAGAATTCGGCTTCATCAAGCTCGCGGATTCGGTCACAACCGGATCGTCAATCATGCCACAAAAACGAAATCCGGACATGTCTGAATTGATTCGCGGTCGGACTGGCCGGGTCATCGCAAACTGGGTGACGTTGGCAACCGTCATGAAGGGCCTCCCGCTTGGCTATAATCGCGACACCCAAGAAGATAAGCCACCGCTTTTCGATTCGCTCGGCAAGGTGAAGGACTCCCTGCAACTCATCAAGCTCCAACTCGAAAGCTGCGAATGGCAGCTTGATGTGATGAAAAATGCCACGCGCGGTGACTTCTCGACGGCGACGGACCTCGCGGACTACCTCGCAACGTCTGGCATTCCTTTCCGCGAAGCCCACGAAATGGTTGGCAAGGTCGTGATCGGTTGCAACGAACGCAACATCACGCTCGACGACCTTGACGAAGCAATCCTTAATGAGATTGATCCTGAGATTCCGGCGGCCGCTCTAGGTGTCTTGAAACCGGAAGATTCGGTGAAGCGACGCGAGTCGTTTGGTGGGCCAGGGCCGAAGGCGATGGAGCAGCAGATCACCCGAGCAACCGAACTATTCGAAGAGCGCGGATTTCAGAGAATCGCTTAAAGGCCGAGACGAACCCGGTTGAGGAATTTTCGCGATTCCTCATCCGGCCCACCATAAGTGAGGCGCATGACGTCTTCGATAGGAAAGACCCGGCGTCCATCCTCATAGCCCAAGAAATTAATTTCTTCAAACTCGATATGATCGTCGGAATAAGCCCTGACATAGCCAAACATGACGGAACCGTCTTCAATATGAAGCCCGACCAAGATGTTCTTTGACGTCACAAAGGCAAGGAGCTTTTCCATCTCCAAACTTTCTGGGGCGCCTTTAGATTGATTTCCGCTTAATTTGTCGCGCTCAAGCAGCATTCGGACGGCCTGAATGTATTGCGTGCCGAATTGCACTCGCATCACCTTGTCGAGCGTCCCGACAAAACTGCCCCAATTTTGACCGTGTCGATCAATGCGTTCGAGTCGAAACGAGTCGCCATCTATTTCACGGATAAAGCCATGCTCGAAGGTGTCGGGTTCGTAATGGACCCCACAAATCTCCTCCCTTTCGTGACAATCGAAAAGGACTTGTCGGATTCTTTCGAACAGTGCGGACACGCTCAGGTTGTACCCGGATTCCTTAAGATTGGGAAAAGATAAAGCACATCCTAGGAAATTCCCAGTAATTCAGGACCAGCTTGGAACCATCGAACTCGACTCTAGGTATCTTTACCGGTAGTGTCCACGGGAAAGCCGTATGTTGAACTAAAAGACGTTTCCGTGTCGTATCGGAAGCATGCGGAGGCGGTCGCCCATTGCAATTTGGTGATCGAAGAAGGCGAATTTGTATTCCTCGTGGGCAAAACGGGAGCGGGTAAGAGCACGCTGCTCAAGCTGATTTCGCGCGAGATTTCGCCCCAATCGGGCGGCATCTGGGTCAACGGAAAGGAGATCAGCCGCCAATTTCGTTTTCTGATTCCCAAACTGCGGCGAAAAATGGGCATCGTTCCCCAAGATTTCGCCCTGTTGCCCAAGAAAACCGTCGCGGAAAACATCGCCTACGCGAGTCGAGCGGCTGGCAAAACCAAGCGTCAAACTCGCCGTCGCATGGCGTTTATCCTATTCGGAATTCACCTTGATCATAAGATGCACAGCTTTCCCGACGAACTCTCGGGAGGCGAAAAGCAGCGTGTGGCCATCGGCCGGGCGCTCATCAACGACCCGCCCCTGCTTTTGGCCGACGAGCCGACTGGCAACCTCGATCCCGAACATTCCATGGAGGTTATGCAACTGCTGTTGAACCTTAACGAACGGGGAACGACGGTCATCGTCGCGAGCCATGACGTGATGGTCATCGAGAAGCTTGGCAAACGAATTATTCGCCTGGACGATGGCAAAATCGTCTCGGACACCAAGCCAGAACCGGTCGAGCCCTCGACTCCGATCCAGATCGAGGAGGACGTCGTGACTCAGGAAGAGGTGATCAAAGAGGCTGAACACGTCGAAGATGGCGCTTCCGAGGCAGCAACCTTCGAGGAGGACGAAGATGTTTGATCGCCTAACCTTCATTCTTGGCGAAGCCTTGGTCTCGATCCGACGCAACTTCGGCATGGTGCTGCTCGGCATCCTGACGGTTTGTGTATGCCTTTATATCACAGGTGGATTGACGCTCACTTATCTCGGCGTCGTGAAATACGGTCAAGGCCTTTCAGATCGCTTTGAAATGCGGGTCTATCTCAAAGATGGCACCAGCAAATATCAGATTTCCGATCTGGCAAAGAAGATTCGCACTATGGACGGGGTCGCAACCGTGAACTGGATTCCACGCGACTTAGCATGGGCGAAGATGCAAAAAGAAAATCCTGAGTTGACCAAGGACCTCGACAACGTCTTGCCGGACTCCTATAAAGTTGTCCTCCGTGACCTCGAAAAATCAGATCAGATCGCAAAAACGATTCAGGATATGCCCGACGTCATGCCAAACGGAGTCAACTATCTCCGCAATGCCCAGCGCCAGGTTGAAGAAAGTCTTAAGTTTCTCAAGTGGATTGGTCTGGTGGCGGGCGGCTTGCTCGCCCTCGTCTCAGGGGTTCTGATTTTTACGGTTGTGCGGCTGACGGCGATCTCGCGTCGTCTCGAATTAAGAATCATGAATCTCGTCGGCGCAAGCTACACGACGATTTACGCCCCACTTCTGATGGAAGGGATGTTCCAAGGTCTTGTCGGAGGGCTAGTCGCAAGTTTGTTGCTGCAATTGTCCTATCAACAGCTTGACAAGGCCGTTCGAAGCTATCAGTTTCTCCAAGCCCTGCCGCCTTTCCCGTCGAATCAAGTCTTCCCGGCCTGCGTAGCGGCTGGGGGATTATATGGCCTTCTTTGCTCGATCCTCGCCTTGACGAATCTTCAAAGGAAAATCCAATGAGACGCTATACCGCTTTACCAATCATTGCGCTACTCTTGTTGGCCCCGCTCGCTACGATTGCCCAAAAAGGCAATAAATCGATCTCAAAGTTGAAGAAGGGCCTCGCAGACGTGAAGCAGACCAAGCGAGCAACCGAGCGAAAACTTGGCCAAACCAAGGAGTCGATCAAAGATACAAAGGTGCAAATTGGGGTTCTTGAGAGCCGCCTCCAAACCGTGTCGAGCGACCTCGATCGCGTTGGCGATCAACTCGATAAAGAAAAGGAAGAGCAAACGCGCCTCGCTGGCGAATATCAAAAGGCAAACGAAACGGTCAAGCAAAAGAAGGTGTTGGTCGGCAAACGGATTCGATCGATCTATATGGAAGGCAAGCCGAACGTTCTTGAGTTTATTTTCGGATCGCGAAGTTCGGCCGATCTTTCAACCCGCGAATTTGTCGCAAGTCGGGTTCAACGAGCCGATCGCCAACTCTTTAATGATTTCAAGTCCGCTCGAGATGCTGCTCGGAGCAAAAAGCAGGAACAGGATGCCATTGTTCAGCGCGTTGCCAGCCTTCAACGCCAACAACAGTCGAAGCAGCAAGAATTAAACGACGCTCAAGAACAAAAAGGTCGATATCTGACCCAATTGGAAAGTAAGAAAGAAGGACTGCAGAATATGCTGGATGACCTTGAGGCCGATGCGGCTTCGATTGCCAGTGAAATTCGAGCCGCTGAAGCCCGGGCAAGAGAAGCTGAAAGACGCCGGGCTGCCGAAGCGAAAAAGAGTGGAAAGAAATACACCCCGCCACCCAAGCACTCGGGGGGGCTCGTTCGTCCCACGGGCGGCCCGATCACCAGTGGCTTTGGCAATCGCTATCATCCCATACTCCACTACTCGCGGCTTCACGCTGGAGTCGATTTTGGGGGAGGCTACGGTGCCGCCGTTTATTCAGCCGGAGGCGGAACCGTGATCTCGGCCGGGACCCGCGGCGGTTATGGCAACTGCATCATCATCGATCACGGAAACGGAACATCGACGGTGTATGGTCACCTCTCGCGCATCATGGTCTCAGAAGGGCAAGCGGTTACATCGCATCAGCGCATCGGTTCGATCGGAGCGTCGGGGCTGGCGACCGGCCTTCACCTTCACTTCGAAGTTCGGATCAATGGCAAGCCTGTCAATCCCATGGGATATCTGTAGCGAACCCCAGGCTATAAGGCCCAATCGGCCCGGAAAACTCAAGAACCTGTTATAAATACTGTATTCCTGTTATTCCTAACAGGGAATTTCCCAGTAGGAATTGCTCACACCTCGCAATTCCACGGGGGATTTTTGAAGCTGATTCGTCAATGTGGTCTGGTTGGGTTGCGGCAATGTCTCGCCGTAACATTTATCGCGGCGTTTGTCGTGGGCAGCATTCCTGCGCTAGCGACATCGGGCAAGGCCCACCACAAAAGTCTTACGCGACTTAATGCGGGCCTGAAGAGCGTCCGCGAAAGTGCGGCAAAGGCTAAGAGCCGACTTGCTGCCTTGAAAAAGCGAGAAGAAGAGCTTGATTCCAAGGTTTCCGACCAAATTCGCCCCAAGACGATCCCGGCCATCGACGCAAGCCTCCAGTATGTGCGACTCGAAGTGGCGCATGTGAGCACCAAGAAGCCGTCCGAGCTTCGCAAAAAGCTCGTCTCCCTCTTCGACCGAGGCTATACCCAAGCGCTTACCTTGGTCGTCGGCACGACGACTTCAGGTCAAAAACCGATGACCAATTCCGACATTCGGAAGCGTCTTTCAAAATTCGATTCGAAAGCTGACGTCATCGAAGCAATCGACTCGGTCATTGACGCAAGCAAAGGCGAAAGTCCGCGCACCTTCGAATTCGCTCAAGCGGAACTGAAGAAAATCCGCTTTGAACGCAAAGCCCTTACCGTCAAACTCAAGAAGTGCGACTCTGACGAGGAAATGATTCTCGCCGAAATCGACGTTGTCAAAGGCATCCAAGAAGAGCGAGAGACGCCCCGAACAGCGTCATTCATTCGTCCGGTTCCGGGAAAGCTGACCAGTAGTTTCGGATCGCGAGTTCACCCCATTGATCACATTGAAAAAGAGCACAAAGGCATCGACCTCGTAGCCGAAACTGGAGATCCCGTCAAAGCATCTGCGGAGGGAATTGTGGTTTTTGCGGGTGTTCAGAAAGGCTACGGCAACATCGTCATCCTTCGCCACGAGGATTCCTTTAGCACTGCCTACGGTCACCTTTCTGACATTGACGTCGAAGTTGGCGACCGGGTCGATCAAGGCCAAGTCATTGGCAAAGCCGGAATGACCGGCAGCGCAACTGGACCTCACGTCCACTTTGAAATCCGCCAAAACGACGTTCCTGTCGATCCCGAAAAGTATCTCTGAGTTCGCCGCTAATCGTCGAGTTGAAGCAGTAAACTGGCGTCATAAAAGTTATGGCGACTACACTCTTTGATAAGGTCTGGGATCAGCATAAAGTCACCGATTTGCCTGGTGGCGGCACCTTGCTCTATATTGATCGTCACCTCGTTCACGAAGTGACCTCGCCACAAGCCTTTGACGGCCTCCGCGAACAAGGCCGAAAGGTTCGGCGACCGGACCTCACCTTTGCGACGGTTGACCACAATGTGCCGACCGACGGACGCCCGATCGATGAATCGACCTTGAGCGGAAAGCAGCTTGCCGCCTTATCTCGAAACGCTCAGGAATTCGGCGTACCACTCTTTGGCTACGGCCACCAAAAGCAGGGCATCGTTCATATCATTGGCCCCCAACTCGGAATCACGCTGCCAGGACTGACGATTGTTTGTGGCGATAGTCACACTTCGACTCACGGAGCCTTCGGCGCACTTGCATTTGGCATTGGAACGACCGAAGTCGAACACGTTTTGGCGACTCAAACTCTGCGCAGTTCGGCGAAGCCCAAGTCGCTTGGCATCCGCGTGGACGGAAAACTGGGTGACGGGGTGACGGCCAAAGACGTGATCTTAGCCATCATCCGCAAACTCGGCGCCAGTGGCGGCACCGGATACGTCGCTGAATATTACGGCCCGGCGATCGAACAGCTCGACATGAGCGGTCGAATGACCGTGTGCAATATGAGCATCGAAATGGGCGCTCGAGCAGGCATGATCGCTCCCGACGACATCACCTTTGACTATATTTCTGCCGAGGATCGCCCATTTGCGCCGAAGGGAGGCGATTTTGACGACATGGTCGCTCGCGCACGTCAGTTACGAACTGACGATGCGAGTGCGTTCACCCGCCATGAAACTCTCGATGCCAGCAGCCTTGTTCCGCAAGTGTCTTGGGGAACGACGCCGGCAATGACGATCGATATCAACGGCGCTATTCCTGATCCTCATGATGCTGCCGAAGAACGTGCTCTTCGCTACATGGGGCTCAAACCCGGCGATCGAATGGCCGACCAACGAGTCAACACCGTCTTCATCGGTTCTTGTACAAATGCACGAATTGAAGATCTTCGCCAAGCCGCCTCGATTGTGAAGGGCCACCATGTCGCCGACGGTGTTCGAGCCATGGTCGTTCCTGGAAGCGAAGCCGTAAAAGAACTCGCCGAACAAGAAGGTTTGGGTGAAATCTTTACCGCCGCCGGATTCGAGTGGCACCGTGCCGGATGTTCGATGTGCCTTGGAATGAATGGCGACATTCTTCGCCCCGAGCAGCGTAGCGCTTCGACGTCGAACCGCCCGTATGAGGGACGACAGGGTCCAGGTTCGCGAACTCACCTGGTTTCGCCGATCACCGCGGCGGCTACGGCGTTGAAGGGAACGTTTGCTGACCCCCGAGAGTTTCTTGCATGATTCCTCCGGCGACGGCACATCGAGCCATTGAGTCGCCTATTGGCATCTTGCACCTTTTCGCCAATGACGAAGGCTTGACTGGGCTTTTCATGAATATCCATCGTGAGAAGCCCATGAATTTGGACGGCTCGCTCGCATCCCAGCATCCCTTTCTTGATCAAGCCGAACAAGAGCTCAAAGAGTATTTCGCCGGGCAACGCAGAGATTTCTCCGTACCCGTTCGACCGCATGGAACGCCGTTTCAAATGACCGTGTGGCAAGAGCTCTTAAACATTCCCTACGGACAAAAGATCAGTTATGGAGAATTGGCGAAACGTCTCGGCGACCCGTTAAAAACGAGAGCCGTAGGGACCGCAAACGGTCAAAATCCCATTTCGATCATCATCCCATGCCACCGCGTGATCGGGGCAAATGGTCACTTGACCGGCTATGGCGGAGGCATCGAAAGCAAGCGATGGCTCTTGGACCACGAATCTGAGGACACTCTCTTTTGAGCCCATCCGAGTTTGAGATCAGTTTTGATCCCGAGCGTTTACAACGGGATCGCATGTACGAGCATCTCAGCCAAAGCTACTGGTCGCCAAACATCCGCCGCGACGTCTTCGACCGGCAAATCGATCATAGCTTCTGCGTGGGCGCATATCTGACAGGCAGCGGAGACCAAATTGGGTTTGCGCGCCTGGTGACCGACTATGGACGCTTTGCTTATCTCGCAGACGTTTATGTCCTGCCCGAGCATCAAAGCAAAGGAATCGCTCAGGCAATGGTGAACGGTCTCATCGAGCATGAAGCGGTCAAAACCGTCGGGCACTGGATTCTCGCAACCCGCGACGCGCATACGCTTTATGAAAAATTTGGATTTGAACCTGCCGACGAACGCTACATGTCCATGCGAAAATCGTCTGACCGATGGCAAGACAGCGAGTAGGCGATTACCTTCAAAATGCTTCATAATAAAGTATGCCGACCGTACGCGTCTCCGTAACTCTTAAGCCATCCCTCCTTGATTCAGCCGGGAGGACGGTTGCAGGTTCGCTGCAACACTTGGGTTACGACGAAGTGCAAGACGCCCGGATCGGAAAGCTCATCCAACTTGAGGTCGAAACAGTAGAGGAAGGACGCATTCGTGAAATGTGTCAGAAGCTGCTGGCTAATCCCGTCATTGAAGATTTCAGCTACGAGGTCGTCGGTTGAAAGTAGCGGTTCTTCAATTTCCTGGCTCGAACTGCGACCAAGATGCCTTGAAGGCGCTTCGGGAAGATGTTGGCATTTCGGCAGAATACGTGTGGCACGAAGGTTCGTCGCTTGCAGGTTTTGATGCCGTTTTTGTGCCGGGGGGATTCACCTACGGCGACTATCTGCGGTGCGGTGCGATTGCCTCCCGCTCACCGATTCTGCAAGAAACTAAACGTTTTGCTGCCGAGGGTCGACCGGTTATTGGCGTCTGCAATGGCTTCCAAATCCTCGCGGAATCAGGACTTCTGCCCGGTGCTTTGACCAGAAATATCAAGCAAAAGTTCATTTGCGACGACGTTTACCTGAAGGCCGAAACACACCGGTCGATTTGGACGTCCGAAGTTGAGAAGGTCATTCGGATTCCGATTGCCCATGGCGAAGGTCGTTACGTGATCGATGCCGAAGGGCTCAAGGAACTCGAAGACAATGAACAAATCGCGTTTCGATACGTTACGCCTGATGGTCATCCCGACGATCTCGCAAATATAAACGGTTCGGTCTCGAACATTGCGGGAGTCCTAAACCGTCAGGGAAACGTGCTTGGCATGATGCCGCACCCTGAGCGCGCGACGAAGGAACTTCTGGGTGGTACCGACGGTTTGCTAATCCTGAAAGGTCTCATGCTCGTAAAAGCATAGAGAAATTTCTGAATCGACCAAAAATATTATTTTAGAACTTATGAAGAGAGTATTGGCTGGACTGGTGTTGGCGATTGGTGCGCAATCGTATGCGGCTGAGGGGCGCGTCCTGGGCTATTTGGGACAGGCCCTGGAAAGCTCTAAAATCTATGCCTCCCCAAACACGAAATCAAAGGTCTATTACACCGCCAAGCAATACCAATATCTGATCGTCAGCAAGTACAACGACAACTACTTGAAAGTGGTCATGTCGAACGGCGTCTATGGCTACACGCGGACGTCGAAGGTCGTCATGCTTCCACAGCCGGTCCGACAAAACACATCGCTTTCTTCTCGCGCATCGGCCGCAAAACGAGGTCTTAACTACATCGGAACTCCCTATGTTTGGGGTGGCAATGACATCAATAGCGGCATTGATTGTTCTGGCTTCGTGAAAAAGCTATATGGCGATATTGGGATCAATTTGCCCCGAACTGCCGCCGAACAAGCAAAGGTTGGGAAGCCGATCAAGCGTCTCGAAGACCTCAAGCCCGGAGATCGCTTGTACTTCTGGGAAAAGAAGCGAAACACGATTGGTCACACCGGCCTCTATCTGGGCAACGGATACTTCGTTCACTCGTCGCGTGGTCACAACGGCGTCAATACTGATCGCCTCACCGAGCGCTGGCTGAAAATTCTCGTTGCGGCCCGTCGTTAACGACTTTCCTGATCGAGAAACCGCAACTCTTCGTGCGCTTGAGCTTCCATCCGGAGCTGGTCCAGCACGTTGTCCATCACTGTCGTCGAAGCCAAACGATCAGCAAGCGTCGTCGGACCAGAAAGCAATTCCTCAAAGCGGTCCGCAAGTTCTTTAAGCTTTGTAATCTGGCCTGAACATTGGCTGACAATCGCGTTCTTCGATTCCGGATTATCCTCCAGAAGCCCGACCTGGTTGATCAGGCTGATCATCGCTTCATCGGCAGCAGCCTGAATTTGGGGGGCCATATTCGACGAGCGCCCTTGAGAATCCTTAGCAAGTTTGAGCAGTCCGGCGAGACGGTTGTATTGCGAACAGCCTGCTTCAAGCAAAGGACCGCTCTCCTTCCTTAAAATATCGCTGGCGGTTTTCGTGCCAAACACAGACTGCCACCAGTTGTTCCAGCCTTGATTGTTTCCACCAGCACCGTTTGGGTCATACCAGCCGATATGACCACCGATGCGCTGAAGAAGTTTGCGACCGCTTGACGAAACTTTGACTTCAACTTGCAAGGGATTTCTTCGCGACCGAACCTCAAAGCCCACCGCAAGCGCAATCGCGATCACAGAAAGCGATCCAAAGAGAATCGGAAACAAAAGCGGAAATCCTTTTGCCGCGATCGCAAGGATCAGGAAGAGAACCGTTGCAATGCTGAGTGCACCACTCAATATCCACGCGCCAAGCCCAAAGTTATTGAACGAGCCCGAAAAGAGTTTGGTGCTCTTCGCCCAGAAAAAGCGGTCAATACTCGACGGCTCTTTAGGCGTTTTCTCGGGGCCAAGGTTGATATTCAAGTTCACGGTCGTACCTTGCTTACTTATACGGAAGGTCGTCGCATCCGGATGCAAGGGATGTGAACGCCGCCGCGCTCTTTCGTGATCAACTCGTCATGAACAAAGCCAAAGCGTCGATAGAAGTTTTCTGCGTTGAGCGATGAAGTGAGGGTCCACTCGCCGGGTGACATGCGGGATAAGGCGTACTCCATGAGCGCTCCTCCGACACCTCGATGACCCACGGCATACACATGAACGATTTCGCCCTGATGCCAAGAAATGAACCCCACCGGATCGCCTTCATGCTCGGCAATGAAGAACGTGAGTTCAAGAACGCGGGTTGCCCAGGATTCGGCGGCAACCGCTTCGCGCCACGCCCTGCGCTGAGCCTCGTCATAAAACTCGCCGGATATCGCATCAATCGACTGACAGAAGATGCGGTGAAGATCAGCCGCATCCTCTGACGTTGCGGGGCGAATGATTAGCCCAGGTGTCGTTTCCACCAGCTCACGATCTCATTCAGGCGATGGATTCGCAGATCGGCGGGGCCCGATCGGCTCATTCCGTGAGATGTATTTTTTGGATAACGAACGAAGCGAGCCTCGATTCCCTGCATCTTCAGGGCCATGTACACTTGCTCACTTTGCTCGATATTGCACCGCAGATCTCCTTCGCTGTGGATGATCAATGTTGGCGTTTTAACGTCCTTAAAGTAAGCGATAGGCGACTGGAGCCACAGACCCTTAATATCGTCGATGGAACCGTACGCAACCCCTTGGAAGTACCCATCCTTATTCATGGGGAAGTCGCTATTCCCCGCAAAACTGACCATATTCGACACACATCTGTCGGTGATCGCCGCCTTGAAGTCGTGCGTATGGCCGATCGCCCAGTTCGTCATGTAACCGCCGTAGGAACCGCCCATGATGGCGAGCCGCGTCGAATCGAGATAAGGCTGCTCTTTCATCCAGGTTAATGCCGTTTGGACATCGATCCAGTCTTTGTTGCCCCAATCACCTTTAATTGCGTTGCAATGAGCTTCTCCGTAGCCTTTTGAGCCTCGTGGGTTCGTGTAAAGCACGACGTAGCCTTGAGATGCAAGGACCTGAAACTCATGGAAGAACACCCAACCGTATTGCGCGTGTGGCCCACCATGAACTTCCAGGACGGCTGGGTATGTTTTGGCCGCGTCGAATCCTTGTGGCTTAAGAATCCATGTATGAACCTTGGTTCCGTCGGGCGATTCAAGATACAACGATTCTGGGCTGGCGATGAAGACTTCATCGCTCCACGCTTGGTTGAAGTTTGTCAGCCGCTGGGCATTGCCGGTATGAACGTCAATCAGTTCCAGTTCAGGCACTGTCGTAGGATCGCCGTAGACCGCGGGGGTATAGTGCCCACGCGCATCGAGATTGCCGAGAAAGTGGGAGCATTGCCCTTCGGTGATGAACCGAATCTCGCCTGACTCAATGTTTACGAAGGCGAGGTGATTTTCTCCGTGCCATCCGATCTGAGCGTAGACTCCCTTTGAATCAGGCGACCAATTGAGGACGACCCCGCCAGCGGAATCCTTTGTGTCGCTCAAGGTCGCGACATCGAAGTCGTAATCCGTCGTTGGTGTCAGGCACTGATAGCCCGAGCCATCGGGCTGCACTTTATAAAGACGGGTGTTGAGCGCCCCCCAAGGATCTTCTTGGCTGTCGTTACCACCAAAGACAATCCAGTCACCATTGGGCGACCACTTTGGCGATTGCTTGTTGCCAGCCGGAAGATTGGGAATCAAGGTCTCCTTGCCGCTTAAATCGACTAAGTAAATCTGGTCATTAGGTTTTGCGATGAAAGGGTCCTTTTCTGCCGAGCGGATGACCGCAAGCTTGTCAGATTGTGGGCTCCAAGCAAAGGAGTAATCTCCATGAGCGCTCGCATTGGAGAGAAGGCTAACTTCACCAGAATCAACATGCAAAAGATATAAAGCGTAGCGTTGCTCACCAAAATATCCATCTCCGTCGAGACGATACCAAGTCGTTTCGAAAGCCCAAGGCGCATCGCTCATGCCTTTCTCCTTCCGTTCCTTCACGCCGCTCTCCGAAAAATCTGGGTGCGCGAGGCGGTGCGTGAAGGCGATGTACTTGCCATTTGGTGACCACTCGTACGCACCAATCGATCCTTCATCGAGATTTGTCAGCTTGGACGCTTCGCCTTGCTCAGGCAAGAGAAAAATCTGGTCCCCCGATCCGGCACGACCCGAAATGAAGCTAACCGATTTGGAATGGGGTACCCAACGTCCGGCGCCACAACCCTTGTCGCCTTGCGTGAGTTGCCGAACCTTTCCTTGGAAATCGACGACGTGAAGGTGACTGGTCGCCTTGAACTTCTCGTCAATCTTCTTAAGACCAAACAGGATGAGTTCCTCAGAAGAGTGAATCTGAGGATCGGAGACAAGTTGAAACCTGAGCAGGTCATCAACGGTGATCGCGCGCTTTGACATTCTGCGCGAAGTTTACTTGTCTGCGCCTTTATCTTTTCCGGTTTCGGGGCCTTTCGGTGCGGACGTATCTTTTGCGGTAGCGTCCTTCGTTGGGCCGCTGGCATCGGCTTTCTTAGCATCCAGCTTGTTCATTCCCATCGGATCAAAGAGGGTTGCCTCAAGTTTCGCTTCCGCCGGAGCCTTCGTGTTGTCAAGTTTGACAATCTTGGAATAAAGGGCCCCGTTCTTTCGAACCTCGATCACACCAATATTTGGCAGTTTGTCCTCGCCAATAGCGCCGCCCACCGCCAAATGGAAGGCTGTCTTTTCGTCGGCACGGGCCAAGGCCGGAGCCTTGGACGAAGCCGAAACGAACACTCGAATCTTGGAATTTTTGGCCAAATAATCAGTGGTTGAGATGACTGGTGTTGGGTCTTCTTCACCTAGCGAAACGGTCGATCGATAGCCAATGACGACCGCCGAATTCTCCTTCATTTCATTTTGCCGGTCTAAGAACCACAGGCGCGGAATAGATCCCGCCTTGGGTGTCTTCAGCGGCGTGTCGGTATTCAAGAAGAAAAATCGAACCCCATCATAAACCGCGGTCGAAGAGAATTTGGTTTGGTCGGAGGCGAGCAGGTCAGCGTTCGGACCACTTGCTTTGGGTCCGTTAGAATAAATTTTGTCCGCCCCGAGGGTTTTCAGGACTTTGGACCAATCCTTCAGATCCTTGCCGGGAACCGGAACCACCGAAATTTTGGCATCGGCGAGCGGCTTCTTAAACCATTCGGCTGACGTTTGCGTGACCCCGATCAGGAAGACGCGCTTGGGCGGCACCGACAGCTTCTTTAATCCGTCAACCGCAAGGCCCGCCTGTTTGGCGTCTTTGATCTCTTCGCTATTCAAAAATGCATCGACGGCAACAATCTCATTTGCCGAAGGAGCGCCCATCATTGACGACGTCGGCGAGTAATCCGAGCCCGGAGCGCGGTTATACTGCGACACCCCGTCAGTCGTGGTGGTTCCACCGCAACCGGCAAGCAAAAGGAGGCTTAACCAAGACAGTCGTCGCATACTAAACATTTTGACGCACATTTGGTCAATCTGTATCCCCCGGTAAACTAAATAGTCCATGCCAAAAACGACAATTGTGACGGCGATTCCGTACGTCAACAGCACACCCCATATCGGCAACATCCTAACGACCTTATCGGGCGACGTCACCGCTCGCTATTTTAGGATGCGGGGAATGGACGTTTTTGCCGTCGCCGGAACCGATGAAAACGGTTTGAAAATCAAAGAAGCCGCCGAAGCTCAGGGACGCGATCCCCACGAGTTTGTCAAAGAAATTGCCGGGCGTTTCATTTCGATTTTCGATGGCATGGGAATGGAATTTGACGCCTTTATGCGAACCTCGCTTGAGGATCATAAGATTGCGTCTCAGGCGCTCTTCAAGAAGCTGCAAGAAAATGGCTACATCTACACGGCGACCTATGAAGGTTGGTATGACGTTTCGACCGAGACCTACTTCAAAGAAGCCGATCTGGTGGATGGAAAGAGTCCCGACGGTAATCCGGTTCGTTGGGTGAGTGAAGAAAACTACTTCTTCAAGCTTTCGGCGTTCCAAGATCGATTGCTCAAGCATATCGCCGAGCATCCGGATTTCATCATTCCCGAGACCCGCAAGAACGAGGTCGTTAGCTTCATCAAGCAAGGCCTTCTCGACCAGTGCATTTCGCGGAAAAACAATGGATGGGGCATCCCGGTTCCCGGCGATGAAAGCCAGGTCATTTATGTGTGGTTCGACGCGTTGATCAACTACATCACCGCCACGGGCTGGCCGAATCCCGGCTGGGAAGACAAGTGGCCCGCCCTTTGTCAGTGGCTCGGCAAAGATATTCTTACCCGATTCCACGCGACGCTTTGGCCCGCGATGCTGATGGGCGCTGACCTGCCGCTTCCAAAGCATGTCATTGCTCATGCTTGGATCCTGCTCGGTGGCGAGAAAATTTCGAAGTCGAAAGGCAACGTCATCACCCCTCTCGAACTCGCCGCCGAAACAAGCGAACGAACGACGTGTAAACCCGAAATCGGCGTTGATGTCGTCCGTTACTATCTCATTTCGACGATGGGTTACGAAAATGACACCGTCTTCACGTACGAGGACTATGACAAGCGGTACAACAGCGACTTGGCCAACGATCTCGGCAATGCGCTCAACCGTTCGCTTTCGATGGCCCACAAGTTTGTCGGTGGCGTTGTTCCCGACGCGGAACCCGAAGCCGAAGTTCTTGAAGCGATTACCAATGCAAAGGCAGCCTACGAGAAAGCAATGGATGGATTCCGTCTGGAGCGAGCGGCGGCGGCTGGCATCGAAGTGATTCGATTTGTCAACAAGTACGTCGATACCCGTGCGCCATGGGCGTTGGCAAAGAACAACGATCCCGCCCTCCCGGCGGTGGTTCGTTCGATGCTCCTGTGCGTGCGTGCGGCCGAGGGCTTTATGAGGCCCTACATGCCCCACGTGGCCGATGCGATCGCGGCTCAACTCGGGCTACCGGCTTTAACCGACTGGAACCAAATGGGAACGCTTGAGTCATTGCCAGGCGGAACTCAACTCGGCCAGCCCGAACCGATCTTTCCTCGCTTGGAAATCCCCAAGCAAGCCGCCCAGGCGCCGAAACCCAAGCCTGAACCAAAACCAGAACCCCAGAAACCCAAAATGGAAGAAACGAACGCAAATATTATCGGCATTGAAGACTTCGCAAAAGTTCAACTCAAAGTTGGACGCGTTTTCGAGGCAGAGCCCGTCGAAGGCAGCGATAAGCTCCTAAAGCTCCAAGTGCATATTGGCGAAGAAAAACGCCAAATCGTGGCCGGCATCAAGGCGAACTACACTCCCGAAGACTTAATCGGTCGCCAGGTCGTCGTCGTCTATAACCTGAAGCCCGCCAAGCTCCGTGGCGTGGAGAGTCAGGGGATGTTGCTTGCCGCTACCGACGCCAACGGCGGCGCTATCCTGCTTCAGCCCGACAAAGAAGCTCCCGAAGGTACCCAGGTCCGCTAATTACAATCGATTCGGGGGAGGCGGAACCGTCGTCTTCCCCGAGCGGAAATTAACCGGTGGCACCATATCGCCATATTCCTTATCTTGCTTTTCGGCTTCCTGATACCCTTTATCGAATTGGTCGCGAATATCCTTGGGTAGCGATTTCAACGTGTAGATTTTGGGATCCGTGAGCAATGTTTGCGTGAGGCCCCAGCTGTAGAAGTAGCCTTGTCCCACGTAAACCTTGATCGTAACCGTCCGCGTCGACACGAGCCAAATCGCCGACGTGTCGTAGGTTGCGCCGCCTCCGAAAGGTGAATAACGATCCGCTTTGGTTTGACGAAAAGCTGAACTGCCCAACGAATAGGCGTCGATTTGCTGATACTGTTCGCCATAAAACGCTTGGTCTCCGTTGGTCATTTGCATCTTGCAGTAGAGCCCGGGCATGGAATCCTCCTTGATCGAAATTGAACATTTGTCGGTGACCCCATTGGGCAGGGCAAATGTCGGTTCTTGGTAAATCCCATTCCAAAGCGCCTCCTGCATTTTTGAAAATTTTTCGATTTCTTCTTCGCTCATTTTTTCGTAGTCTTCAATTTCGTCCATTTGCAAAGAAGTCGAGCCAGAGTCAGAACAGAAGATGCCTCGATAAACTTCTAATTTGGTCGCATCCGACAGATTTCCCAGCGGGACGGGCTGCTTGCGGGCCTGAGATCGCTGTTCATCGCTCATAGAGCCAAAAATTCGATAGGCGGCACGACTATTCGAAACATCGACTTCCGAAGTTTTGAGCACTCCAAGCAAGAGATCATAGGTCCACAAAGAGTCCGAGTCCCAAGGCAGATTAAACGCCAACTGGGCATGCTCTTCAAGTGAAAGCGGTCGTTTGTTTTTGGCGACAAAGCGCAGGATATTGCCAAGCCGCTTGCGCTCGGCATTCGAATGTCGGTAGAGAACCGGATTGGTCGAATGATAGGTCGTCCAATCTTTATCCTTCGCAAATCCAGCCTCGGCATAGTCTTCGGGTTTTAAGTCTATGAAGTCCGCCCACCGAGAGTTGAGGTCGACATCCGAAAGTGCAATCGCGTAGTTTGGCGTGTCAACGGCCGAAGAAAAGATTTCCGCCGTCGCGATGGAAAGCGGATCGATCGTTTCTGGCGAGGTCAATTTTTCGATGAGGCTCGGGCTGATCGGCTTGGGTGGGCCCAACGACTGGTAATAGTTGATGGGAGCAATCAATTCGGCGAATTCGAGTGCGTCACCTGTCAGTTTAGTCGCTTGCTTTTTCCGCTTCTCAATTGCGGCTGCCGGAGTGTCGGGAGCATCCTCAACCTCCGAGCCCGAATCGTCTCCGAAATCGTTATAGTAGGTTTTGAGGGTTTGCTTACCATCGTGGCTATAGCAGGTCAACTCGATCGCAAACGACTGCAGATTGAGCTCCACCGTAATCGTCTCAAGATCTTTGAGTTCCAACGGCTTCGCTGAGCCTCCCAAATACATCATTGAGCTTCGTGTGAAGTTGATGGCCTCATCTTCGTCCCCGACGGGCGGTGCGGGAGTGTTGGCGGTGACATAGTTCGACCAAGCCCGCTGCTCAACCACGAAAGCATTGATAATGTCATCCACGCGGAACGGCAGCCCCGCCTGCATCGCGTTCGGGTGATTGCAAAAGATAACGCGCGGACGTTCGCTGTTCAGAGCCAAAAACATGTCCGGAGTGACCCGGCTTGCCAATCGAGCCGCGAGTCGATTTTGAGGTGTCCGCTCCTGGATGCTTGCCATTTTGCGCCAATTTTGGCGATCGCGCGGATTCTTCTCGTAAAGCTTGGTGATCTCATCGCAATCCTTGTGCAATTTGGAACAGAACTGGTCGTCAAAGACGCCAAGTTTGGCAAGCTTAGCCTGGGCACGCTTGACCATATCGACGTAATACTTTCGTCGCTCGGTCTCATAGATTTTCTTCTCCTCGTCCTTCTGGCTATCCGTTTGATAGAGTCTCCAACCTTCTGGCCGTTGCTCCCAAGTAGCATTGAGAACCAGAGCGATTTTTGCCTTGAGGGCATTCGGCTCAACATCCTTGGCCCGCAGCAAAAGCACGTCCTGAGCAATCGAAGGCCCGAGTTCAAGAGAGGGAAGTCCGAGGACGCGAGCAATCTCGGGAACCGCCTGCTCCAAACGGACGGCCTTTAAGTCCAACGATACTTTGGCGTCTTGACGAGGCGAGAGCAGCAGGGCCAGCGAAAAAAGAGAAATCATTTTGAGTGGTCCAGATTAAAACAACCGAACATCCGTGCAAGGCATTCCGACTTTTAGCGGGGAGGTGGTGGATTCCCCTTGCCCGAAACACGCCCATAACCCATTTGGTCGCCATATTTCTTGTCCATCTCCTCGGCTTCCTTGTACGCCTTCTGCATCTCCTCAAGAACCTTTGCCGGAAGAGTTTTCGTCGTATAAGTCTTTGGATCGGTGATCAATGTCTGACTCAAATTCCACGAGAAGTAAAGCAGCGGACTAACCTGCATTTTAAGGTGCAGATTCCGTTGACTAGCAATCCGAATGTCGTTCTCGTCCACCTTGTTGTAGGATTCGACTTCCCAGCGATACCGTTGTGGGTTTTGCGACTTGAAGAGATACTGCCCCAAATCGTTCGCCGTGAGGGCTCGACCTTCGCCGTAATAGTTACCGTCTTCGGTGGGCGGTCGGCCGGCATAAAGCAATGAGTTATTCGTGTCCTCGATCTTAATTATCAAGTTATTCGCCAATCCATTCGGCAGCACGAATGTCTTTTCTTCATAAATCCCGCCCCACAGAAGCTCTTGGATGCGGTTATATTCCTTCTGCTGATCCCTCGTGCCCTGACTCATCGCAGACCAGTCCATCTCCAGTCTTGATTCATATCGATCGGAAAAGAAGATCGATCGAAAGACTTCGAGTTTGGCCTTCTCATTGAGCAGTGAGATCGCGATTCCTCCCTTTCGGGCTTGCTCCTTCTCTCCATCAGACATGGCCCCATAGATGCGAAGCGCCATCCGATCGTTATAGCCTTCGACTTCCGTGGTTTGGAAGGGCTCTAGATGACTTCGGAAAGCCCAGGAGTAATCATTCTCCCAGGGCAGACTATATGCCAAATCGGCTTGCTCTTCGAGTGTCAACGGGCGTTGATTTTTGTCGATAAACCGGATGACTTGCCCAAGCTTCTTCCGATCAGGCATCGACTTACGAGCCTGGACTGGATTTGGCTGATGATATAAAAACCATCCATCCTGGTCCGAGACGACCGAACCGTAGTAATTGGAATACTTGGGCTCTTTGAACTCGGGAAAGCGAGCCATTCGCTGGTTGTCGTTCATGACCATGACGACGTTGGGTGTGTCGATACTTTTCAGGTAAACATCGGGAGCAGAGATCGAAAGCGGATCACAGGTCTCTGGATGGAGCAGCTTTTCGCGAAGAGATGGGCTGATCGTTTTTTTGCCACTTCGACGTTGCCCGCGCTCGTCAAGAGGTGCGACCAGGTTGGCGTATTCGAGAGCATCACCCTCAAGTTTCACCACCTTCTTTTTCATCTTCTCAAGCTCTTCGTTATAGTTGTAGTTCTCGTCCATCTCAGGATAGTCGTAGAAATTAACGTCGGCTTCGATTGTTCGCTTTCCACTTCGGTCATAGGCCGCGATAGAAACCGCTTGGCTTTGAAGTGAGAGCGTCATCGTGAAGGTGTAGAAGTCACCGACCTTAAAAGGTTGTCGATGATCGTTCATCGTTCCCAGCGAATAGTAGCCGTCAAACTCGGTTGCCCCCGCTCGCGGTCCAGGCAACGGTTCGCCACTGGCATAGGTTGACCATTGATTCTGTTCTTGAAACGCCTTGTCGATCAGATCGGATATCTGAAAGGGAAATCCTTGCTGCATCTGATTCGCCTGAGTACAGAACACGACCTTAGGATTCTCTTCCGAGAGTTTCATCCAAACTTCAGGAGTGATTCTCATGGCGATTCGATATGCCAAGCGGCTCATTGGACTTTGCTGATCGATTTGCGAAATACGACGCCACAGATTGTTGTTGCGATTGTTAACCGTCATCTTTGACAGTGCCTTCATGTCGCTGACAAGCTTCTTGCAGTTTGTTTCATCCAGCGGCAGCATCTGCGCGAGTCGCTTTTGTGACTTTTCGGTGAGCTCACGAAAGAATCGGTATCGTTCTTCCTTGTAAATCTTCTGTTCGGCGGCCTTCTGTTCGTCCGATTGAGTTAAGCGCCAACCCTCAGGACGGTCTTCCCATGTGGCGTTCAGTGTCTTCGCAATCTTTTCGCGAAGAACGACGGGATCGACGTCCTTGGTGCGCACCAAAATGACATCGTTTTTTAGCGTCGGTCCAATATCAAGTGAACCCCACCCAAAGGCTTTCGCCAAAATTGGAGCGGCATTTTCGAGCCGAACTCCCCTCAATTCCAACGATACCGTTGGCGTTTGCCGTGTCAAAAAAACGACCCCGAACAAGATCGGTGCAACCATAAAATCCTCTCAAACTAACTATAGTCTATTGAGACAAAGAACGTACATCTTGTTCATCTAGTTCGCCTTTTTTTATGCGAAACAGAAAGGGGAAAGCAATCACGCAAACCAAAGTCATTCCGGCGGGTACGGCGAAGACCTGTTGCCAGTTGACGACCGCGTCAAGATCGCTCAATCCCGGCATGGGCAGGCGCACGGGCAGCTTCGTCGTATTCACCGTTTCGACATAACCGCCCAAAATCGCACCAATGACGCGCCCAAAGCCAAACGTTACGATTGCATAGAGCGCTTGGGCCGAGGCCCGAATCTCGGCGGGAGCAACCCTAGCCACGTACAAAGAACCGCCGATCAGGAAGCACGCAATGCAAAAACCATGCAGCATGATCGAAACGATCGTCGCCGCCAGACTGGCAAAAAAGATGTATATGAAAAATCGAACGCACCAAGCGACGATTCCGAGATAGATCGTCCATTTATAGCCCAACTTTTTAAGCAGGAAAGGAAGGCTGAGCATTAACACGATCTCAGACAGTTGAGCCAAAGACATGATAAACGAAACCTGCTTCACAGGCACACCCAGTCCACCGCTCCCTACCAAGTAGCTTTCGGGCAGAATACGAGCAAGCGTTTCTTTGGTCGGAGAGGTCAAATATCCCGGCGTAAACATGTAAAAGAAGTCGAATTGGGTGCAAATGAGCAACGCCACGATCATCAGCATCATGAAGTTGGTATTGTTCATCAGCTTCAAGGCTCCGCCGAAGGCAAATCGATTCGTCGATTCCTTTGAGGGTGGAGTCTTTGGAACGAAGAAACAAACGATACCGAGCAACACGCTCATCGCCGCCGCCAGCACAAAGAGATCGCCCGTGATTTGAATCTTCCCACTGGCTCGCAAAGCAAACAATACCCATCCCGAGATCATCCAACCGATGGTTCCGGCCACGCGAATGTTGCCGAACTGCTTCGCCGGATCGTCGAGGTGATGAAGCGTGATCGAGGTCGAAAGCGCGACCGTGGGCGAAAAGAGGATGCAATGGGCAAGCAAGCAAGCCAGTGTTCCGGCAAACGTCGTTTGGCGAGACAACGCAAAGAGGCATACGGCGGACAGCAAATGAAGGATTGCCATCAAACGCTCAGAGTTGAAGACACGATCGGCCAACTGCCCGAAGATTGGCGACATGATCACGCTGCATGCGGGCATCAGGGCGAAAAGGATCCCCAACTGATTTCCGGTCAACCCTAACCCTGCCGGAACTGGACCCTGGAAATAGGTCTGAGCAACCGGCACCCACGCTCCCCAAATGGCAAATTCAAGGAACATGAGGAGAAACAACAGTCCAAAACGCCGCATTCGCACTAAGTTTAGACCTACAATTGCTAAATGCTTGGACTTTTGGCTACCGTTTGGACCCAAAACACTGGCGTTTTGCCCTTGATACCACTGCCCAACAAGGTCACAACCGTCGCCTCAAAGCCGTTTTCGTTTAATTCGAAAACCGTCATCACAACCGACAAGAAGATGTTCGCAGTTACCGAATTGCGAAACATGTTCCCCAAATATAAGCTCCCTTTTTCTGCCGGACATGCCAACAACGTGGTGATGTTTCAGCACGATGCAAAGCTCGGCGAGGAAGCTTATACACTCCGTGTCGAAAAGAGTCACATCCTGGTGAAATATGGCAAGCCTTCCGGCGCGCTGTATGCCATCGAGTCGTTGAAGCAAATGCGGGGAGGGCTCACCATTCCCGCCGTTGACATTCAAGATTCCCCTCGATTCAAATGGCGCGGAATGCACCTCGACGTCTCTCGACATTTCTTCGATGTAGCCACCGTCAAGCGAACCCTTGACCTCATGGCCCAAGTCAAGATGAACGTCTTTCATTGGCACCTCGTCGATGACGGAGGATGGCGAATCGAGATTAAGAAGTATCCAAAGCTGACCGAAATGGGTGCTTGGAGAAGCGGATCGGGAACGCCATGGAGCTATTCGGAAATCAATCTTGGAAAGCCGGTAAAAGGTCAGCAAAGCTACGGCGGCTTCTACACCCAGGCTCAAATCAAAGACGTGGTGAAATATGCCGCCGAGCGCGGGATCACGGTCGTCCCTGAGATCGAAATGCCGGGCCACACATTGCCGGTTTTGGTCGGATATCCCGAATTAGGCTGTACCGGAGCAAAGAAATACCCGGGCAACAGTTGGACCACCAACGTGTATTGCGCGGGCAAAGACGCCTCGTTTAAATTCATTCAGGATGTCCTCGACGAAGTCATCAAGCTCTTTCCCTCGCAGTGGATTCATATCGGAGGCGACGAGGTCGATAAGTTCTGGTGGAATTCCTGCCCCGATTGCCAGGCTCGCATCAAAGCCGAAGGTCTGAAGGATAGCGGAGAACTTCAAAGCTACTTCATCAAACGCGTCGAAAAATACATCAACTCGAAAGGCAAGCGCATCATCGGATGGGACGAGATTCTCGAGGGTGGCCTTGCCCCCAACGCGACGGTCATGTCTTGGCGCGGAATTTCAGGCGGAATCGCCGCCGCAAAGTCGGGCCACGAAGTCGTCATGTCGCCAACCTCGCACTGCTACTTCGATTACGATTACGACAGCATTTCGACGCGACACGTCTATGAATGGGACCCGGTTCCAACTGAGTTGATCGGCAAAGAGCGCAACCTCGTATTGGGTGGTCAGTGTAATGTTTGGACGGAGTGGATTCCGACCGTCGATCGGTATGATCGCATGGTCTGGCCCCGCGCCTTTGCGATGGCCGAAGTGCTGTGGTCGAAGCCAACGAAGGATTGGGATGGATTCGAAAGTCGAATGTTGATGAATCTAAAGAGTCTCGACACACGCCATGTGTCTTACTTCCTTGAAGCTCCTGAAATTCCTTACGCCTACGTCTTCGACGCGCAGTCGAGCTTGCTCTACAAGAGCGACTTCAAACTGCCGGTTTTCGTCAGTCGCGACTTGGCCGCTCCCGCCCGAAATTGGGGGATGCTGATCGCCCAAGAAATCCCCAAAGACAAGCCACTCTACATCGCTTACAAGCGCGGTGATGGAACCCTGGGAGACGTCGCCGAGGTTCGCCAATGTCCACCAGGAAAGCCCGTACCGACGTCGATGCCTGCGGCGGGGCTTATGGTCAGCGCTTGGGACGCCAAACTGTCGAGCGTGAACGAAATCGACAAACTCTCGGGCTCCTCATGGGCCTCGACGAGCACGGTTGATCTTTCGAAGCGACCCGGCACTGGTCCCTTTGCGCTGAGGTTCAAGGGACGTATTCGTTTCCCAGATCGACAGTTCCATCTCTATCTGACCAGCGACGATGGCTCCGTGCTGAAGATCAATGGCGTCACGGTGATCAACAACGACGGGCTGCACGGCTCGGCGACGAAGATCGCGGGAGTCAAGGCCGCCGATGGTCTTTACGACATCGAAGTGTCGTACTTTGATGCGGGCGGCGGATCGACGCTTAAGCTGGAATACGAATCGGATACGGTGAAGCGACAAGCGGTTCCTGCGAACTGGTTCTATCAACCGGCGAACTGAACAATCTAGCCTTGCGATCCTTCTGTGAGGATCACAAGGCTTTGTCATTTTGAGGTTATTTACTCCCTTTGAGCAAGGGAAGTAACTTCATGACAAAAAGCAAACAGTAGGTAATCCTACGACTCTAGACTGGCCAGATCTTGGGACTGGTCAATAAGTCATCGTACTCGGTTGGAATCCTTGGGAGCCTATCAAGGAGATTCATAGACAGAGATGCAGGTGCTACCGTTGTAATAGAAAATAATTTTTTTAACTAAATTATTATTTTTATGTACATCAATACTGACTAGACACGGACTACCGAAGAATTGAGCCGTCACAAAATGAACAGATTCATGCCCATTAATTTTGAACTTCTGCACTATTTTCTCAAGTTCAACTTGTGCATCTGTACCTAAGTCACCTCTTGCCACAGCAGCGCTAATATTGTGTCTCGATATATCGTTGAGCAATCCTTGCGCTGATGTCATAGCCTGACCCTTTGCTCTGGTTATTAATATGTATGGCAATCCGATCATTACAAATGCAGTTAAAATGCATATAGCAAGGAATACAAGAAGAATCCGATATCTTCGATTATTTTTCATGCTATAAAACAACCAAGCCATCGCGAAAATTGAAACGATAAGGGCCACAAGCCCTAGATAAATCTGGGTCCCCAAGGCCGGGTATTATACTTATTCCTGTCTTGATCTTATCGCATGCACATTGCATCATGTCCCCAACGTATGTATAGCAATCATCGAAAGGAGGAATATATAAGCCAGGATCCTTAATGGACGTTTTGACACAGGCACAAACGTTTGCGGCGAGGCCGCAATCAGAGGAAATCTTCTGGCAAGTTGTTTTGTTTTGTGATTTCTCCCGGCAGCTTCCCTGAAAAACAATTTGACCACCGCCGGTGTACCCGCTAGGATATTTCCCAGCGGAGCAACCGCCGCCCGGACCGGTGACACAAATAAACCTGTGTGAATCCACAAAAGGGAGCCAACATATTGTATGTTCCTGGCGAGCCACTTGAATGAAGGCTTCAAGTATCAGATGATTACGAATAGAGTTTCGCATATATTTCTTCAATCTTTCTGATAATTGACTCACCATCGTCTCCAATAGCATCTCTTAGCGCGCGGTGAAAATCTGGTGATGTGTGACTTTGTCTTAACTTGTATACCAGGCGCACTAGTAACTCCAAGTTGGTTTTTGAAAGTTCAAGTAATTTTGGAAGAAAATGTGCAACATCCTCTTCCCAAATAAAGCCAACTAGATCCGGATTGTTAACAAAATAATTCCAATCACAATCTCTTACTTTTTACCACTAAATTCTGAAACGAGCAGATCTGATTCTTCCGAATTCCCCATCGGTCCAAAAATCGGAAGAACTGCAACTCTATCTTGCAATTCATGAATTAAACTATGCAACATTTCTAACATGGTGGCGAGCCACTTCGTGGACTGGGTAGGTGGAGGAAAGAACTAGTCGTGGCAAGTCTAGGCGCCCCCTGTCGTAGAACGGAGTGAATCGGGACGAGGAACGAGCGGAGAGTCAAAGCAAGCCGCACAAAGTCTGCCTCGCTCGCCGCAGTAGCTCGACTTTCACCAAAATCGACTCGACCGTTCATCAATCTTTCCTTCCAAGGTATTTCTTGTGAGCAATCCCGCAATTCCAACCATACAAGCACCGGTTACTGTCATAAAGAGGCCATAAATCCGTGCGTCATTGCCTTCTGTGTATTCAGTTCTTGAACGACCTGTGCTGACATTAGTTCCACTATGTAAAATATTTGCTTTCCCAGAGATAAGAAAAAACAAGCCAACGCCCAAGTAAAATAATGCCAAAATTAATCCTATTAAACATCTAACTAGTTTCCAAACATCAACTTCACCGCTCATTTTCGAATCTGAATTATAATGCTGGATTTAGATTTATCATTATAAGTGACTGGAGTTCCCCCACCGTCATGAATTTGAATGTAGATCTTTCCCGGTGGTACCGAAGTAAAGCCTATTCCTCTACTAAAGGGGTGTGATTGCCAATTGGTAAAAAAAGGATCAGTCTTTGCCTTTTCTGCTAATCCCTGCCAAGACATATCGAACTCATACCAATACTCAACAATACCGGGAGCATCAGAATTTCCAATTACCTGACTTGGTATCTTATTTTTGATAAGTTGGAAGCTTACTTCTGTCTGAGGCGCGATTACCTCCTTGGGAGATTTTTCATTCCCGGAGCATCCAGCAAGTAACAGCACTATCGCCACAATGACGGATAAGTTTAAGTTTTTCAATTAGCAACACCTTGGTCTGCATCAGAAAAGCATCGCGGCGAGGAACGAGTGGAATAGTCATCCAAGAATAGACACACATTCATCTGCCACTTCTATCCTATCACTTAAACTCGTTCTACACGTTAAACGCTCGTTGCATCGCCCGTCCGACGAGTTCAAGGCGCTCTTTATCCGAGCCAAGTTCCTTCAGCGACTCGTCAAACGGTTCAATCTCAACCGGCCCCTCGTACTTCATCTCCCGCAAAGTTCTCATGAGCCCGGCGAGGTCGATCACCCCGGTCGTGCAGGGAAGTTTGCGTTGATGATCCAACAACTCGTCGAGTCCAAGCCCCGCCGGAGCGTCGTTGATGTGAACCAAAGCAATCTTCTCAACCGGAATCTTGGCGAGGTCATCATGCGAACTCTCGCTGGTGTGCATATGCCATGCATCGACCAAGAGGCCCACATTTGGCCCGATCGACGCAGCAAACTCGTACATCGGCATCAGACTATAGAAGAACTCATGCTTGAACCGAGCGCGTAGCGAACGAGGACCCACAAATTCGAGTCCAAACACCATTCCATGATCGGCCAAAAGCTGAGCGATCGGACGAAGCCTTTCGGAATGAAACGCCCGATTTTCTTCAAACGAAAGCTCATCGGAACCCGGCATAACCCAAGTCGCGCTACGAGTGAGACCCACCGCCTGCATCCTCCCAATCTGACTTTTCATCGCCTCGAAGCCCGCGTCAAAGTCGGCTTGACTACCCCGCCAATTGAATGGAACGCCCCATGCGCCCGGAGCTACGTGCGCCTCAAACATCATTTCTATGGCTTCTTCAATCGTGTTTTCGGCCAACAATCCCGCCGACATTGCCAGACAATCGAATCCGCCGACTCGGCAGGCAGTAATTCCTTCTTCAAGGTTGGGAAGCGAGACATGAATCGCCCCACCATTTAACGCACGAAGCATTCCAGATTCTTACCCGATTGCTAGTATGATAAGTTCATGCCGTTTCTGTCTTTTGAGGCCGCCGACGCGAGCGGCAAAGTCGTGCGCGGCACCTTGCAGGCAGACAATCCTCAACACCTCCAAGCATTGCTGACTCAACGAGGCATGCGCCTCCTGAAAGTTGGCGATCAAACGGTCGCTTCCCAGCCTCATCCAACGCCAACGCCGAGGCCCACTCAGGCTGCTCGGCCGCAGCCGATACAGCCTGTCGTTCGCCCCCAGGCTCCCCTGAAAGTCGAGCGAAGCGGTGCGGCGGCGATGGCTGCCCCGTTCAATGCTTCCAGCGTCGCTCAGGTCGCAAAAGGCGAAGAACTCAAAACGCCTGAACTCTCGACCCGCGACTACTATTTCTTGTTTAGCCAACTCGCCAGCTTTTTCAAGTCAGGATTCACCGCGAGTCAAGCAATTCACCACGCGACGAGTAAAGCTCCGCCCCGCGCTCGCGCGATGTTTGCCGAAATGGAGCGAGAACTCACCGACGGAAAGCCACTTTCGGCCGCGATGGCCAAGCGCCCTCGATCCTTCTATCCTGATATGATCGCCGTCATCCAAAGTGGTGAGCAAAGTGGCGCGATGGAAGAGGCCTGCAATGTTCTGGTCACCCAATACGAGCGCAAGCGCAAGTTCAATACACCGCTCTACTACTTCTTCTTCATGGCGCCGATGCTGATCCTCTGCGGCGTAGGCGGAATCGCGGTGCAGAAGGCCTCAAACATGACGATTCGTCGTCAATTCGACGCCGATGGACAACTTCCACAAGTCGGAACACTGGTCGAAGAACTGCGAAAACAACTTCCGCACGATTTTCTGAATGCCCTCTTGCTCGCAATCGGCTTTCTGGTCATCGTAAAGGTGCTCCACAAATTTCCGTTCCGAATGTTTCGTCATTCATTCGCGCTGCTGCTGCCCATCGGTGGATCAAGAGCGCGAGCCGAGGCCGTCGAACGTTTTGCGTGGAGCATGGGCGCAATGCTCAAAGGCGGAGCGTCACCCGCTTCGGCAGTTCACATTGCGGCCGCGAGCGTTCCCAACCTTAGCTTGCGCAAGAAGGCACTCGAACAAATCGGCACCGCCAATGAGCAAGAATCACTTGGCTCAGTCATGATGCGATCTGGACTCGTTTCCCAAGAATATGTTCATATCGCCCAGAATGGCGAGCTCACCGGAAACGTACCCTCGGCAATGGACACCATCATGCGCGCCGAGACTGCCCAAGTCGAAGGGAAAACGGGTGCATTCAGTACCGTCATCCTTGCGATGTGCGTGGTTTCGATGGGCGTCTTCGTCTTATTAATGTGTGTGATTCTTTACTCGATGTATGCGAAAGGCCTAATTAAATTGCTCATGGAGCAATAAAATACACATATGCCCACGTTTCAATACCAGGCTCTGAATGCGAACGGCGAAGCCACCAGTGGCCTCGTATTTGGCTCCAGTCTCGACACGGCAATGGGAGACCTTTTGAAGCGTGGGCTCAATGTCCAATCGATTGGCGTCGCAACGAACACAGGTGACCCGCTGGCAGGTCAAGTTGCACCTCGCCCGGCAGGCGAAACCGATTATGTTGCCCGCGAATATTCCTCGGACTACATCATTGATGGACGCGGAACGCGCATCGAAGGCTCGGTGTCGGTGACCGATTCGGTCGCTTCCGGCTTAGAAGAAGGATACAGCGGTCACGAAGGTCAAAACTCTGGGCCACCCACCGGGCAACGATCCTATGTCGCGACCAGCGTCGTGGGTCCAGTTGTTGGCAAGGTCGCTCTGTCGACGATTGCATTTTTCTTTAACCAACTTGGAACCATGATCAAGGCGGGTGTACCGATGGTGCAAAGCCTCGACACACTGGCCGGGCAGTCGCGCGATCCCCGATTCCAGCGCATTGTCAAGGAGATTCGTGGCCATGTCGAAAGCGGTCGCCCGATGTCGGCGGGAATGCAGCGGTATCCCGAAGTCTTTACCCCGGTCATGCTCAGCATCATCCGTATCGGTGAGCAAGGCGGCTTCCTCGACGAAGCCCTCTTCACAATCGGAAAGTACACGGAAGACGAAATCGAACTGCGAAACCTTTATCGCCGTGTGACCATCTATCCCAAGATTCTCATCGTCGCGTCGATCATCATCATCATTGGCGCCAACGCGATCATCCGCCTGATCAGTCCCAACGCCCCCACATTGGTATCCCCTCTAACGAATATCAAGACATGGTACGTTTTGACCCCGATCATCATTGGACTTTTCTTGTTCCTCCGGGTTGGCTTGGCCAATTTTGGCATCAAGTATCTGTGGGATATGTTCATCAGCTTCATTCCATTCTTGGGTGGGACGATTCGCCAAATGGCGATGGCAAAATTCGGTCGCGCCTTTGGCGCTCTCTATCGAGCCGGCGTACCGCTGCCCCAAATCGTAAAGCTTTCGGCAGATTCGTGCGGAAACGAATACCTGCGTTCAAAGCTCTATCCCGCCTCGGCGGTGCTTGAGGGCGGAGCCGGAATCGCCGAAACGTTGCGCGCGACTGGAGCTCTCTCGCCTATCGTAATGGACATGATCAACACAGGTGAACGAACCGGAAACCTGGATCAGATGTTGAACAAAATGTCTGACTACTATCAGGATGAGGCAAAGACTCGATCGGTGCAGTTAGGGCACATTGTTGGCGTGCTCGTCTTCCTGATTGCGGCGGTTTACATCGGCTATGTTGTTATCACGTTCTACCAAAGCTATGGGGTTCGTGCCACAACGATTGGCGACTAAGCCCTTAGCAGGTATAAATTCCGGGGTGATTCGCCAAAAATAGAATTTAGGAGATGAGTCAAGATCATTATCGCGTCCTCGGCATCAGCCGAAACGCAACGGGGGCTGAAATCAAGTCCGCGTACCGTAAGCTCGTGCTTGCTCATCATCCAGATCGCAGCCCCTCGAAACAGTCCGCCGACATCTTTTTGAAAGCCACGGAAGCCTATGAGGTGCTTGGCGACCAAGAGCGTCGAAAGCACTACGATATGATTTCGGACCTCGAAAAGCGGCGAACCGAACAACGGCCCCAACAACCTCAACCCAAAACCCAAACCCAGCCGAAGCCACAGCCAAAACCTCAAGACGGTCGATCTTCACCTAAAGTCAGCACGATTGCCGCCGAAGTCACCCGCCTTTCGGTCATCTTTTCGCGGGGGCAATATCACGAATCCGAGAAACTCGCCCGAGCCATCCTCCAAAAGGATGGCAAGCAGCCACTGCCGTACGCGGTCCTGGGAGACATTGCCCGGGCGAAGGGCAACCTCGATGAAGCCGCCAAGATGTACGCCTATGCGGCGCAAATGGACCCGCGTAATCCGATTTACCAACAGCGTCACGAAGAATTAATTCGGACCTATCAAGACAAGCGCAACCCCGATGCGGCAACGCGAGCCTCCCAAAAATCAGTGATGACGATGGTGGTCGGAGCCTTGCTGGTGCTCAGTTCGGCGCTCTATGTCATGCTCGCCAAGGAGCCAGCCATCGCTCCGGCTGTCAGTCTTATCAATACCTGGACTCTCGGATTGGCGATCATGCTGTTCCTCAGCGGAGTCAGCACCGGCGCCGTCCTTTGTGCCAGCAACTATATTGACCGGTTTAACGCCTCGACCATCACCGCAACCGGAAAAGTGTCCTCACCAATCGTCGCCTTAACGACGGTCGCGATTGTGAATTTTTGGGCAGCCGCGGCGCTTTATGCCGTCGTAAGCCTCGCCCAACGCGGATACACCTACAGCCATCTTCGGTTCGTGGTTGCAATTGGGGTCACAACACTGATCATGGTTGGCGCGGCGGCTTTGTCGGTCGCAAAATTCGACCCCATGCAAGTCTTCCTTTGGGGCGGCAACATCGCCTATCTTGGCGGCATTTGTGGTTGGATGGTCGCTGACTCGTTTAAGCGCGTCTAAGCCAAACTGACAGTTTTCAGGTCGTGTGAAACCGTAAATTCAGCTGCGGTTTTTGACTGAACTTCTTCAAGGCTTACCTCGGGTGCGAGTTCGATCAATGTCAAGCCCTTTCCACGCTCAACCGAAAAAACCGCAAGATCGGTAATGATCAGGTCGAGGCACTGCTTCCCTGTCAATGGAAGCGTACATTCGGGCAGAACCTTCGATTCCCCGGCCTTGTTCGTGTGCTCCATCACCACCACGACGCGCTTTACACCCGCCACCAGGTCCATCGCACCGCCCATGCCCTTCACCATCTTGCCCGGAATCATCCAGTTGGCGAGGTCTCCTTCTTGGCTCACTTCCATCGCTCCGAGGATCGACAAATCAATATGACCGCCCCGAATCATGGCAAAAGAATCCGCACTGGAGAAGTAAGAGGAACCCTCAATTTCCGTAACCGTTTGCTTGCCCGCGTTGATCAGGTCGGCGTCTTCCTCTCCCTCAAAAGGGAAGGGTCCTAATCCAAGCATGCCGTTTTCGGACTGAAGCGTCACGTCCATTCCCATCGGAATGTAGTTCGCCACGAGTGTCGGAATCCCGATTCCGAGGTTGACGTAAAAACCGTCCCGAAGCTCTTGGGCGGCACGTTGGGCAAGTTGGTCGCGAGTCAGTGGCATGTTTTCACCTTTGAAAGCAGTGTCTTTATTGTGAAGGGTTTCCGCCGCTTTTCGCTTGCCGAATCCGGGAACCTTTCGTACAAACGACCCACCGAGAAAAATTACGGATCACGAGGCTCGTCTTTTCGGTTGAACTCAGCAAGATGATTTTTGGGGTTGCTTCTGTCTTAATGAATGCGATGGTTACGGATCGTGCCGCCGACGCAAAATTACGCGTCGAAGGAGACTTAAAAGCATTGGTGAAGGCCGCCGGTCTAACTTATCCTCCCAAGCAGCTCTTCTTTCGAGCCTTCAAGCAGGATCGTGTCCTTGAAGTGTGGGCAGGTTCTTCTGCGACGAGTGAGCTCAAAATGCTTAAGTCGTATCCGATTCTTGCTGCGTCAGGACGGCTCGGCCCAAAGCGTCAAGAGGGTGATGGGCAGGTGCCCGAGGGGCTCTATCATATTGAGCGATTCAATCCCAAAAGCCTCTTTCACCTTTCGCTCGGTCTGAACTATCCAAACGCTTCGGACAAGGTTCTCACTACAAATCCAAACGCGCCGGGCTCCGACATCTTTATTCACGGAAATGCAAAAAGCATCGGCTGTTTAGCGATGGGCGATCCGGCGATTGAGGAAATCTATACACTCGCCCGAGCGGCAAAGAATAAGGTTTACGTGCTCATCCTGCCTTCCAGAACAAATCCTAATGCTCAAGATTCGTTCTGGAAGCAAATCTACGCCATTGATGCGTCATTCCAAAAATCGCATCGGCTTCCCTCCATCACCATTGATCAGAAGGGAATCTATCATGTGCGCTAACCACGCGGAGTGACGGTTCGCCTCTCGATCCGCTTTTCATAATCCGCACCCTGTACGATTCGGTTGACATAGATCGCCGGGGTGTGGATTTGGTCGGGATCGAGTTCTCCGACTTCGACGAGTTCCTCAACTTCCGCAATGCAGACTTTGCCCGCAGTTGCCATCATAGGGTTGAAGTTGCGCGCGGTCTTTCGGAAAACGAGATTCCCCGCCTTATCGCCTTTCCAAGCTTTAACAATGCTCAGGTCAGCCGTAAGCCCACTTTCCATCACATACATCTCGCCGTTAAATTCGCGGGTTTCTTTTCCTTCGGCAACGAGGGTTCCGTAGCCTGTCTTGGTAAAGAACGCTGGGATTCCAGCTCCTCCGGCACGGATACGCTCAGCCAAGGTGCCCTGCGGGTTGAACTCAAGCTCAAGTTCTCCCGACAAAAATTGCCGCTCAAATTCGCCATTCTCACCGACGTAGCTGGAGACCATCTTCTTGATTTGCTTGGTCTGAAGCAAAATGCCCAGGCCAAAGTCGTCAACGCCACAGTTGTTGCTGACAACGGTGATGTTTTGAACCCCCGAATCGCGAAGGGCGAGAATTAGGTTCTCAGGAATACCGCAGAGGCCGAACCCTCCTGACATGATCGTCATTCCGTCGAAGAGGAGTCCATCCAATGCTGCCGTAGCATTGGGAAAAACTTTGTTCATTCTATATTCGATTCTACTATCTAGACCGTCTTAAAAGAAAAAAGGGAGCCGGGGAGACTCCCAAATCTATTTCAAGGATAAGGCCTCTTTTGGGGGCCACTTTCTCAGACGCCCCCTCGTTTCGATTGTTCTCGGACTAGGACTTTTGGGCTTGAGCCTGACTCAGAAGGACGTCGAGCTTCTTCGTAATTTCGCCATTCGTCGCCACTCGATCAACCTGGATTTGCTTCCCGAGAGCGATTAAGTCCTTTTCTTTGTGACCCGCATGAGCAATCGTATAGATTCCTTTTTCGGCGAGCTTCGTGGCCACTTCGGCGACATTTGGATCGCTCAGGTTTATGATCGCTACGTCAGCAGTCCCGTCGGGGAGGTTTGTGACCACATGCCCCTCATGCCCCAAGCCCTTGACGGAGTTCATGAAACGCGACGACCAGATCAAATTTGATTCGAAAATCCAAACAACCACAAACTCAGTTTATTGCATGCAGGGGGCATGGAGATGAAACCAGAATCGCTTCAAAGCAAGATCCGAAGCTACTCGTTCATTAAATCTCCCTCGCTCGTCGAGGGAGTCAGTAAACTGGCGGGAGTAGGAAACAAGCCTTAGCCAATATTGCTTTTATTCACTCCCCCCGGTTCGTTCCTCACTGGACTGCGTTGCATTTGTTGGACACCTTATTTATCCGTAGGAGAAAATAGAGATGGTGTCACGTCGTAGTTATAGCCGTGAGTTTAAGTTAGGCATTT
>JBEHXE010000031.1:0-41134 GCA_048498855.1 Armatimonadota bacterium
CACGAAACGATCGAGGTTCCGGTCTACTACACTGGTCTGGTTGACTCGGTCACCCTCGCGGAGAAAGGAGAACATCCTCGAAAGCAGAAAGTCTCGCGAGGCTATACGATTACGGTGGATGTTTCTATCGAGTCAGGTGCGATGACTTGGTACACGCTTCGGTAGCTTTGCCCGTTCCGGTATTTGGGAGCTGACGCGACCCAAATACCGGAATTGACGGGTTAGTCGTTAAACGACCACTTGCCCGAACCGACTCCTTGAACCTTGCCACTCGGCAAGGTCACTGTCGCGGACGTATTGGCCGGGATTTCGATATTGAGATGAAATCCCTTGGCGTCTTTCGTCCACGACGATCGAACCCAGCCGTAAGGCGACATATGGGCGGCTTTGGCCCACGTCAAGTCGCCAACTGGTTGAGGTCGAATCAAGATGTGCTTAAATGCGGCAACTTTCGGATCAAGGCCGATGCCCGCAATCCACTGAATGAACCAGTTGCTGACATCGCCAAACATGATGTGATTGAGCGAGAATTCGCCTTTCCAATCTTCCCAAAGGGTGGTTGCGCCTTGCTCCATCCACCAACCCCATCCGGGCTGACCCTTGTGGTTCACGATTTTGTAGGCAACGTCGGCTCGCCCATTTTCGCTCAATGCTCGCAAAATGAACTTCGCGCCGATGATGCCGGTGTCGATGTGTCCCTGGGTTTCGACATTTTTGACCAGAGCGTCGAGAGCCGCCTGTCGTTGTTCGGTCGGAATCAGGTCGAAATAGAGGAACAGCGACAAAGCACACTGGGTGTCCTCGTTGAATTTTTTCGGATCGACGAAGTGACGATTGAAGCCAGCTTTAACTTTGGCGGCCATTGCGTCATACTTGTCGGCGTCTTCAGATAATCCGTTCAGACGCGCTGAACGTGCCGTGATCTTCGCATCCACATAGAGCATCACCGTGGAAGTGAGTTTGCTCGACGTTTCGGTTTTCCACGGCAACCAGTCGCCGAGGCTATCGAAGTCCACGACATCGTCTTTCGCTTGACCGTAAAGATGGTCGGTGTACTTCTTAAAGTGTTCGTAGTTTGAGGCGAGAACGCGATCGTCGCCGAGGTAGTCCGCCATATGGTCGGCAATGATGCCAAACGCGCTATCCCAAGCGGGATGCGTCGCACCGTTGCCCCATCCGCCACTTGGGATGATGAGACTGTAGCGTCCGTCCGGCTTTTGGTCATCGGCGTAATCCTGTAGCCATTTGGTATAGAAAGAGGCCGAGTCGAAGTTCATCATGCCGGCTTCGCAAGCCAAGTGAGCGTCACCTGTCCACCCGTTTTTCTCGCGTTGCGGGCAGTCGGTCGGGATGCTTTGAGCATTGCTCAAATAGGAATATCGAGTTGCATGCTGAATCTTATTAAAAAGCTCGTTCGAGCATGAAAATTCGCCTGCGGTTCCGATATCGCTATGCGCGAACCGCGCCTGAAACATATCCGGCGTGGGTTTGGCGGTCAGGCCGGTCACTTCGGCGTAACGAAAACCTGAATATGAGAATCGCTGTTCCCATTGCTCGGTGCCCGATCCCTTCGCGATATAGACATCCGTTTGGAAGGGCTGCGGTGGATTGGCCTTGTCCATATACACATCGATTGCCGAGCGTTCGATCATGCCGTCTTTATCGACATGTTCGCTGTACCGCATAGTGATCTTCTGACCCGCGGCGAACTTGCCCTTAATTTGAACATGCCCCGTCAGGTTTTGACCGTAATCGAGAACGTACGTGCCGGGTTTCGGTTCTGAAATCAAGATGGGTTTAAGGGTCTGTGAAACCCGAATGGGTGGACAGATCAAGCTTGACAGTTTGCCTTTGGGAGCGGCCATGACCGATGCTGGCTTCCATGCCGAATCATTGAATCCCGCTTTATCCCATCCCGGAGCCTCGAGGCGAGCGTCGTAGACTTCGCCGGTGTAGATGCCATCGAAGGTGATTGGGCCAGTGGTGGCTTTCCACGATGCGTCCGAATCGATAGATTTGACATGTCCATCTTTCGACTCAAGCACCAATGTGAGACGAACCTTCGGTCGGTCACGCCAAGGCGCTTTCTCAAATCGCCATGTGGCGAGATCGTGAACGTCGTACCAACCCGTGCCCAGAATGACTCCCAGGCAATTCTCGCCACGCTTTAATAGTTTGGTAACGTCGTAGCAGGTGTACAGGACGCGTTTGTCAAAATTGGTATAGCCGGCATCTCGCTCAGTATTTGAAACGAGCTTTCCGTTAAGGTGAACGTCGGCGTAGGCCAAACCGGAAACATAAAGTCGTGCGCGCGACAGATCATTCTCTAAGTTGAATTCTTTGCGCAAGTAAGGGGCTGGGTTGACCTTGGGCTCACCCGGAATTCCGATCCATTGGCTCTTGCCCCAGGCTTTCTCATCGAGCAGACCCATTGACCATTGCTGGGGCTTGCTCCACTCGCTTGCCTTCCCATTGTCATCCCACACACGAACTTTCCAATAGTAGGTTTGGCCAGTTTCCAGTGGCTTTCCTTGATAGACGACCTGGATACTGCGATCCGAGGTAATTTTGCCGGAATCCCAACAGTTTCCTTCGTCCTTTTTCAGCAAGTCTTGAGTTGTGGCGACAAGGATTTGATAGGCCGATTGCTTCCAATTGGTACCGGCAAATTCCGTGTTCCAACTCAGTCGCGGGGCGGTCGCCTCGACGGCGATCGGTTGAGTGGTGTACTCGCATTGGAGGCGAGTTACATGTGCGGAAGCGGCAGAAGAACTCATGATGGCAACGATCGCGGTGAGAAGTGCGCTCATCGAGCGAAAGGGTACCCCCTATCGGGTTGACGACGGTTTCGTTGAATCGTCAGCGACGGTCGCCATTATGAACTCTTACACGATTTGACTTGATGTCGGCTGGTAAAGCCGCCCCAATTCGTTTTCCACTTCAGTGGATGTGGATTGAGGAACTCGTTCGACAGATCTTTGCATCTTCATTTGGTCTTCAGAACCCTGCCGTAAGCTAAACGTGTAGACCTGTAACCTACAGGGAGACAACCTATCATGACGATCCAAAAACTTCTTCGAACAATGGGGGCGATGGCGGCCCTCGGAGCCAGTATTGTGGCGTCCGCCCAATTCGACGGAAGCGATGTGTCGTCAAAGCCGTGGGATGAGCTCAAATTCAACAGCAAAAAGAAAGTCAAGCTGGATTTTCACAATTCCAACATCGACCTAGTCATTCGATTCTTCTCGAAAACTTCTGGAATTACCATCATCAAAGATCCAACTCTGACCGGTGGACTCAGTGTCTTGACGCCAGATGAGGTTTCGATGTCGGATGCGTTGGGAATCCTGGCGGCGAGTCTCGATCTCAAGGGCTTTCAAATTCAACGGCAAGACAAGTTTCTCGTGATCAAAGCCAAACCTAAACAAACGGTGAACGCAAGAGCGGGCGCTCCAGGCGGCGCGGGCGGAGGGACCGGCTTTCCGGGTGGCGGCGGTGCAAGCCAAAGTTCCACGACCACCAAATCTGAACTTCGAACCTACACTTTGAAGTATGCAAGCGCCTCTTCGGTCGCGAAAGCAATCAACGATGCTTTCTCCCAGTCTGGAACCACTACCTTTGGAGGATTCAATGGGAACGGCTTTAATGGCGGGGGCGGCCCAGGTGGTGGAGGGCCTGGAGGCGGTGGCCCAGCAGGTGGTCCTGGTGGAGGCGGCCCTGGAGGCGGAGGAAACGGTCCAAATGTTCTGTTGACCTTTACAGACGACCTGGTCGAACTCATCGAACCGAGCAGCCAGCGACAGCAGCGGCAGTTCGGACAAGGTGGCCCCGGTGGCGGCAGTACAAGCGCGACGACCTCGGGCCTCGTTCGTGCTTCATACGAGGAATACAGCAACACGGTGATGGTATATGCTCCGCTCTCACTTCAAGTTCAGGTCGCAGAATTTATCAAGAAGATTGATGTCGAAGTCAAGCAGCCTCTCATCACGAAGCTATATCCTTTGACCTTTGCTTCGGCGCAAGATCTCGTGACGCCCATTCAGAGCGTTCTTTCGGCGAATGCGCCGACGGGAAGAGGCGCTTCGACGCAGAGTCAAACCACCCAACAATTCGGCCCATTCCGTACCACTTCACAAAACACTTCCGGCACGGTCGCGGCTGAAACCCGTTCCAACTCGCTCTTTGTGACCACGACTGAAGCCAATCAGGCGATTGTCAAACAACTGATCGAAGGAATCGATAAGGAAGTGGTTTCGCTTGATGCAAGTGCGGTCGTGCCGCTTGCGAACGCGAAGGCAAGCGACGTCGCGAGTCTGCTCAATCAAGCCTTTGGTACGCGATCCGGCAGTCGAGTCTCAACGAGTTCGAATACATCGAGGACCTCAACCACGAGTTCTTCGAGCAGCACCCAACGCACGAATAGTGGCGGGGGCGGACTGGGAGCCAATTCAGAGGTCGACCCCAAGAATGTTTACGTTCAAATGAAGGATCCGAATATGGATTCGGGCGAGCTCGCGGCGAATGTCACGGTTCAACAAGGGTTGGGTGGCTTTGGTGGTTTTGGAGGCTTCGGTCAAAGTGGCTCGTCTTCTTCGAGCAGTAAGGACACCACGATCAGTCGGGATGCTCAAGGGAGGGTGGTCAATACAACTGACCTGACCAATAAAGTCACGATCGTTGCCGATCCCAATACGAACAGCTTGATCGTGGTGGGCGACCCCGACGCGGTCGAACGTTTGAAAAACATCATCGATCAGATCGACAAGATTCCTCAGCAAGTCGTGATCGAGACAATGATCGTTGAGGCGAGCTTGGATTCGACCAATAAACTGGGAGTTGAATGGTCTCTCACCCAGCCCAAGGCATTTGGAAATACTGGCTCGACTGGAAAGGTCGGTTCAAACTATGGCCTGGGTACGTCGGCAAGCACGAACCAGGGCTTTAGCTATACGCTCTCGGGCGGCAACTTCTCGGCCTACGTCAATGCTCTCAAGACCGATCAGAAGTTCCAAGTGCTTTCGACGCCAAGAATCTTTACGTCGAATAATGTCGAAGCATCGATTAACATTAGCCAGTCGGTGCCGTATGTCACCAGTCAGCGAGAGGATACCAATGGAAACATGATCTTTAACTATGCGTTTCAGGACGTCGGTATCGTGCTTACCGTGACACCTCAAATTAGCCCGGCTGGAATGGTGACGTTGCAAGTTTCTCAAACGGCTAATGAATTGCAAGGTTATACGTCGTTTAATGCACCAATTATTAACCAACGTGAAGCTAATACGACCGTATCTGTGAAAGATGGCGATACTGTGGTTCTCGGCGGCATCATGGGTAAGACCGTTACCTCTACTACCAATAAAGTGCCGATTTTAGGAGACTTGCCAATTCTCGGAAATCTATTCAAATCCACCAGTAAGACTGACTCGAAGACCGAGTTACTTGTCTTCTTGACGCCACGAATCGTCCGTAATCCCGAAGACGCGAAAGCGAATATGGAAAAACAAAAGAAAGAATTGAGTCCTGAATCGAGAAAGAAGATCGGCGATTAGATGGGATATTCTGCAAACTGGGGGCGAGGGCTTCCAGCCCTTGTATGACAGCCTTTCGATTTGACTTATTCGCTGTCCGTCGGTGGGGATCACTGTAAGCGCTATCTCCCAATACAATCTACTACTTAGTTAGCTTCGACATCACGCTCTGCTGGTTGTCGAGGTATCTGGGGGCGAGGGCTTCCAGCCCTTGAATGATAGCCTTTCGATTGGCCCTCCTTCAAAAACGAACTTCATTTACTCTTCATCATCTTTTTCGTAACACTGTTATTAAATAAAGGTGCGATGAAGATACCGACCATTTCTCGAACGACTTTCGCATTACTTTCTATTGCCGCACTCATCGTTTCGGCTGAGGGGATGTCGCTCCATCGCCGAAGTGGTGAAGAACCAAGTTTAGGAAGTCAGAGTGCAGAGTTCTATCAAAAAGGAACTCAGAATATCAACCGGCAATACAACGGCTCGCTTTGGAAATCATTCATCGAAAAGGGTTTCGTACCCTACCACCAACTTGTGGAAAGCGACTTTCGGATTGACGATCAGGTGGATTCGCAGTCGAAGGTATACACCATGGGCTTTATCCGGTATCGCTTTACCTACAACTGGGTGGTGGTTGATCGAAAAACCATGCGGGCGACCATCGCAAAGATGGACATTCTCTCAGGATTTGACCGCACCCAATCATGGCGGCATTCGGATATGAACGATCCCAGTGTCTATCTGCAGCACGAGCAGGGACACCTTAACATTTCTGAATTGGCGGCGAAAACGTTTGCTGCGCGCGTGACAGAAGCCAGACCGGAAGGCTTAGGCGATTCTCAGGAGACCGCTCTTAAGGATCTCAATGAAAAAGTCAAAGCGATCTACACGAAGGTTGAGGATGCCAATCGCAAAAGTCAGCAAGACTACGATAGCAAAACCCGATGTGGTCTTGATCGCGAGGCGCAGAGTCGGGTTTATCAGGCTCAGCAAGGCTTGTTAAAGCAGGCCGGTATTCAACCGACGTGGACGGCGAAGGACGAGCAAACCGTCTCGCATGGAGTGACTCTTTAGCAAACCGGCAATCTTCATTCCCCCTTCATTTCAAATTCTTAATCAATGTGTAACCTAAATCCAACACCCCAAAGCGAGGGCTCCGCTTGGGAGGCAAAGACGATGAAAACAAAAATCCTATCTCTCTTCGCAGTCACGATGGCGTTCTCTGCGCTCTCACTCGCACAAGGTGGTCCGCCTCAGGGTGGACCAGGCGGCGGACCCGGAATGGGTGGCCCCGGAGGCCCTGGTGGTGGGAATGAAGTCTCGCTGCTTGGACGAAAAGACGTTCAAGATGATCTCCAATTAACATCCGACCAGAAATCTAAAGTCGAGGCGTTGGTGAAGAAGTATCAACGTCGCGGCGGACCTGGGGGTGGAGGCCCTGGTGGAGGAGGACCCGGCGGCGGTGGCGGACAGGGCGGTCCTCCTCCGGGTGGCGGTGGTCAGGGTGGCCCTCCAGGTGGAGGCGGGGGAGATTTTGATCCCGACGAGATGCGCGCCCAAATGGAAAAGCGACAAGTCGAACAGAAGAAGGCTATCGCCGCAATTCTCACCGAAGGGCAAGTGAAGCGATTGGGCGAAATTAAGATTCAAATGCAAGGTAATGCCGCTGCGATGGATCCCGAAGTTGGAGAAAAAATCGGCCTCAGCGACGATCAGCGGGACAGGATTCAAGTTGCGATGGAGGATATTCGCGAAAACATGCCGCGCCCCGATTTTAACAGTGGCGAACGACCTGATCCCAAGCAAATGCAGGCTCAGATGAAGAAGATGCAGGAGCAGATGGACAGTGCCATTGGTGCCGTTTTGACCGCCGATCAAAAGGCGAAGCTCAAGGCTTTGGGCGGAAAGACGTTTAAGCGCGTCGATCCTCAACCTGGTCAAGGTCGCCCTGGTGGCGGAGGAGGTCAGTAGCTCCAGAGATTTCGTAACCTCGCATATTCCCAAGAAATAGAGCAGGGGACCGTTGCTGGTCCCCTTAATTTTTGTCTAGCGAGTGGGACGAATATGGATCGTCCGAAGGTTGATTGGGGACCAACCGTTCGATACGGCTCGGATTGCGATCGTCGCCTTGCCGGATTCTTTGACTTCGATCGTTCCTAAGTCAACCGTCTGATATTTCTGATAGTCACCCGTGTTCGGAGCCTTGTACGTCACTTTGCGGGTGCCATAGTCGACCGTGAATGAGCCTGAACCCTGCGATGCAATTTCCGTCGTCACTTTATAGACGCCGACGCGAGACACCTTGAACGTCCACTCAATCCAATCGGAAGGGTTCGTCCAGAATCCAATATTTTGCGACTTACCGCTGCCTTCGACCTGAATTTCGTCGCCGTGGAGGACGGCATCGCCCGGCTCAAGGTCGAGGTTGCCATTGGGGGCTTGAGTGACGTTGAATTCAGGCTGGACGATGTCCAGATCGCCTTTTACTCGAAGAACCAAAGTCGTTGAGTATTCGTTTTGCGCCTTTTCGGGAACCTCGATCATGACATTATTGCCATCGCTAAAGGTCTTGAGCTTGGCTCCGCCCACGAGCATCGACGCGCCGGTGACTTGATTTCGCAGACCGGGAACGATGAGTTTGCCGTCGGTGGGCCAATTGAAGACGTGGAGATAGAGGGTTGAGCCGCCTCTGTCGGTGACCTTGGTGCAGCGTCCCCACGGGAGCCGCTTGAAGGGGCTGGCCGTCGTTGCATAAATGGCTTTACTGTTCTGCTTCATCCATTCGCCGATCGTCTTCAGCCGTTCGACCGAAGCTTCGGGAATCTCGCCCATGCTCGTCGGTCCGACGTTGAGCAAGTAGTTTCCGCCTTTCGAGGCAATGTCGACAAGGTTTCGGATGAGCATTTCGGGCGACTTCCAATTGTGGTCGTAGCTTTTGAATCCCCATGTGTCATTCATCGTCATACAGGTCTCCCAGTCGCGTCCGCCCGGGAATCCGGTGGCCGGAATGTATTGTTCAGGGGTTTCGGTATCGCCTTTATATCCGCCGCCGAGTCGATTGTTGTGAATGATGCCGGGTTGCAGCTTGAGCAGTGGAAGTATTTCGTCGGCATACTCTTTGGTCATCCCAACTGGCGTATCCCACCAAAGACAAGCGACGGGACCATAATTCGTCAGAATTTCGCGAATTTGGGGCACCGCGATGTTTTTGATGTAGGCACCCATGTCCCCGTCTTGGCCTTTGTCCCAGTGACCGCCAGCAGCGGCGCCACCGGGGTGATTCCAGTCTTGTGCCTGAGAGTAATAGAAGCCAAGTCTGATTCCATATTTCTTGCAAGCGGCGGCAAGTTCCTTGAGGGGATCGCGCTTAAACGGAGTTGCGTCGAAAATGTTCCAATCGGAAACCTTCGAATGGAACATCGCAAAGCCATCGTGATGCTTTGACGTGATGACGATATACTTCATTCCCGCGTTTTTGGCGAGCTTGACCCATTCGTCAGCGTTGTAGTTGACCGGGTTAAAGTCTTTGGCGTACGCCTGATAGTCGCGCATTGGAATCTTGCCCGAGTTCATAATCCATTCACCGATGCCGCCAATTCGCTTCCCGTTATAGGTTCCGGCGGGTACGGAATAGACGCCCCAGTGAATAAACATGCCGAACCGCGCTTCGCGGAACCACTTCATTCGCCGGTCGCGTTGAGCCTGGGTTTCGTTAGCGTAGGGGTCGGGGCTCCCATCTTGGAGCGAGGTCGCCGAGATCATCGCGAGAGCAAGGAGCGTCGTCATACTTGAACGCTACCCGCCAAGAGGCTTAAATGGGAACCTTTAAGGCTGATCTTTTAGCCTGGCGGCGACGCGTTGCTCAACGTGGCGCGCTTGTTCTTCGAGCACGGTGACAGCCAAACGTGTTTCATGGAAGAGCTGAAAGCAGCCGTAAATAAGGCTGCAAACGCCCGCCATGCCGACCAAAAGGGCAATGCCTTCGACAACGGTCACGACGACTCCGTGAACGTAAACGACTAAAAGAGCGCCGAACAATGAAACGACCGCCGAACTCGCAAAGCCTCCTAGAGCTAAATAGAACAGACGAAGCGATTTCATGAGGATGACTGTTCGCTGCTGAACGATGTTTAGTTCCTTGAGGTACATCCGTTCGGTTTTTGCTTCTTCTTCCGTGAGTTCCTTTTCGCGATCAAGCAGGCTGTTCAGAGCGCGGGCACGATCAACCGAGCGCCCAAGTCGGTTGCTGGTGCTCATCACGAGAACCGAACAGGCATTCGTAAGCACGGCTGGTGCTGCGATCAGAGTAAGAGCGGCGAATGGGTTTGAGGAAGCAGCGGTAAGGTCGATGACGAAGATTATGGTACTCGGTGGGGCATCATTTCGCAAGATGCCCCAGCGGTCTGTTTAGCGGGAAGTACCGCGTTGCTTCATGCGGTCGAGCAAGACGGCGGCAAGAAGAATGATGCCGCTAATGACGTACTGGTAGAACGTTGGCACGCTCTTGAGGTCCATGACGTTTTGAACCGTACCCATGATGAGAACGCCGACGATGACATGGGAAATCGAGCCGACACCGCCCGTTAGCGAGACACCGCCAAGCACACACGCGCTGATGACGCGCAGCTCAAGTCCCTGCATGCTCTTCGGATCGCCAAGCTGTTGTTGGGCGGTGCTCACGACCCCGGCGAGGGCGGCGAGCATCGAAAGGAGGGCAAAGATCACGATCTGGACTTTTCGAGTCGGAACGCCCGCAAGGTGGGCTGCTTCTCGGTTACCGCCAATCGCCAGCGAGTTGCGACCATAGACGGTTCGATGCAAAAGAAGGCCAAAGATCACCAGGCAGAGCACAAGAGTCCAAATAGGCATCGGGATTCCCATCGGAGTGCCGGTTCCCAACGCAGCGAAGCCCATGTCGCCAACGCCGATCGAATTCCCGTCGTGAACGATGTAGGCCAAACCGCGAACGATCTGCATCGTGGCCAAAGTGGTGATGAGGGCATTGATGCCGCAGACGGCAATGATGAAGCCATTGATCGCGCCGATGACGAGCCCGGCAAAGAGGGCTAAGAAGACCGCAGGAACCGGCCCGTAACCCTTTGAGAGCATGACGGCCGCAACCATGCCGGCAAAGGCAGCCACTGAGCCGACCGACAAATCAAAGTCACCCGCCGCTAACGCAAAGAGCATTCCGCATGCGACGATGCCTGTCGTCGTAACACTCAATCCGAGGGAATAGATCAGATTCGTCTTCGACGTAAAGTTCGGAACGAAGATCGCCGCGCCAATAAACAGAGCGATCAGAACGACCAAGATTCCCGCGCGGTCCCAAATTCTTCGGAACTGCGATTCAATAGAGGCGGATTTGGCGGGGGTACTCATGATGTTGTTTGGGGGAGCGCAAGTTCGAGCAACCGCTCTTGGGTCGCTTCGCTTCGCGGAAGTTCACCGGAAATCCGGCCACCTTCCATAACCATAATTCGATCGCAAATGCTCAGGAGTTCAGGCATTTCGCTGGAGACGACCAGGACGGCGACTCCTTGTTCAGCGAGATTGCGCACGATGTCGTGAACTTCGGCTTTTGCACCGATGTCGATGCCTCGGGTTGGTTCGTCGAGCAAGAGGACTTTGAGGTGATGTCCAATGACCCGACCTATAATTGCCTTCTGTTGGTTGCCACCCGAAAGGTTTCCGATTTTCTGATCGATGCTGGGCGTGCGGACACGGAATTGTCGGACCCGCTCGTCGGCATTCTTCCGTTCGGCCATGCCTTTGACAAAGAAGCCTTTGCGGACTCCGAGATTGACGTTATCGGTGATCGTGGCGATCGGAACAATGCCTTCTTTCTTCCGATCTTCGGGACAGAGTCCGATGCCGATCTTCAACGCTTTTTGGGGATCGAGGCTCGAAAAAGTTTGCCCGTCGAGTTCGATTTGTCCGCCGCGAGCACGGGTGGTTCCAGCAAGGAGGTTGAGAACTTCGGTTCTTCCGGCTCCTACGAGGCCGAAGATGCCGACGATTTCACCCTTCTTGACTTCAAAATTGACGTTTTGGCGAATGCCGGGACCCATCAGATCTGAGACCCGAAGCACGGTTTCGCCGACGGGACGGCTTCGGTAGGCGTTGGCGGTATCAACCTCGCGTCCGACCATTGCGCGGACCAAATCTTCAGGTGTGAGCTGTTCGAGGCTCTGCCAAGTTTGGACATGTTGCCCGTCGCGCAGGACAGTCGCCGCGTCACAAATGCGGAAGATTTCATCCATGCGATGCGAGACATAAAGGATGATTCGACCTTCGGCTTTGAGCCGGGCGACGACTTCGAAAAGGCGTTCGACTTCGCGAGAACTGAGCGACGATGTTGGCTCGTCAAGGGCGATCACCTTGGCATCGCGCGATAAAGCCTTGGCAATTTCCACCATCTGTCGTTGCGCAATGGGCAGTCGACCGACTGGAGTATCGGGATGGATTTTCTCTCCGACCAGGGCCAGCAGTTCGCGGGTTCGTTCGTGAAGTTTGCTGCGGTTCATCCAACCAAAAGTGGATGGAAGGTGGCCGAGAAAGAGATTTTCAGCGACCGTCAGCTGCGGAACGAGTTGAAGTTCTTGGTAAATGACAGCGATGCCGCTGTCCAGCGCATCTTGAGTATTGCGGATGGTTAGCGGCTTGCCATCCAGAATCAAGGTGCCCTTGTCAGGATGGTAGGCCCCACTAAGGATCTTTAGTAGGGTGCTTTTGCCCGCTCCGTTCTCACCCATCAGAGCGTGAACAGAGCCTTCATGGGCTTCGAAAGAAACGCCCCCTAGCGCACGTACGCCAGGGAACGATTTCTCGATTCCGTCGAAAACCAGAGACATGCCGTCGTTACTCGGGGAGTCCCTGTTCTTTCAGGACTTGCTTATAGTTTTCGCGGGTGATGAGCACGCCGTCGGTGTAAGTGATCTTGGCAGGCTCAACGCCGTCCTTGATCCACTTGTACATCATGTCAGACGTGTCGAATCCGTGTCGCTTCGCTTGAAGCAGAATGGAGCCGAACAATCCTGTCGGTTGTGGTTTCTTGAGGTCTTCAAGAGCTGCGTCGCCGTTGATGCCGATACCGATGACGTTTTCTGGCTTAATGTTGAAGGCTTCCGTGGCTCGGACGGCGCCCATGGCTGCCGAATCGTTCATGCCGGTCACAAGCCAGTGCTTGACCTCGGGATGTTGCGTAAGAATGACGGTTGCGGCATCGCGTCCACCCGGGACGTCGGTCGTCTTCTGTGGTGCTTTATAAATTTTTGCTGCCGGGAATCCCTTGCCGGTCACGCCTTCTTCTTCGCCAGTCGTTCGCTCCTTGGCCGTGTCGAGTTCGTCGCGGGTGACGAGGATCATGCCCGTCTCTTCCGGCTTCCAACCACGTTTCGTCATTTCGTCATAAAGAGCTTCGCCAACCGTCTTTCCGATCTTGCGAGCGCTGATGCCAAGGTGATGGACTTCGAGCGGCTTGCCGTCGGCGTCAACCAACTGGTCGTCGACCGACATCAGCTTCATGCCGCGCTGCTCGGCACGAGCGACGATCGCGGGACCAAGTTTGACGTCAGGCGAGCAGATAATGAGACCCTTTGCACCTTGAGCCGCCGCGTTTTCAATCTTTGGAAGCACTTGTTCGCCATCGGTGGCTCCCGCCGTGATCAGTTCGAAACCATCCTTATCGGCGGCTTCTTTCGCAAACTTCCATTCCAACTGGAACCAGGGTTCTTCTGGCTGCTTGACGATAAAAGCGATCTTGACCTTCTCACCATTGGAGGCGGTAGGTGTACTACTCGTGGCATTGCTTGCATTACCGCTGTCGCTTGGACCGCAACCAATAGCCATCACGGATACGAGGCCGGCAATGGCCCATCCGACAAATCGACGTCGACTCTGTTGTTTCATCATCTATCCCTTTTTCAGTGTAGTCGTTAGCTTTCTATTGTACGCGTGTACAAATGCTTTCCGCTTACTTCCTTCGCAAATTCAATCGCTTGATTATAGTTCGGATCGCGTTTTAGGACCTCTCGAAGCAGTGTTTGAGCCTCGTTCGTTCGTCCAAGTCCATATGCCGCTTGTGCATGCATCAATCTTGCAGCATTTTCTTGTCGAGCTTGAAGATCGTCCTCAAACAGCAGCATGGTCGGCAGTGAAGTCGCGAAATAATCGATTTTTGCCTTAGCTTTTCCGAGTTCGAGAGCGTAGGTCTCAAGCTCTTCGAGTGTTTGCTGAGCTTGTTCGGTTCGTCCTAATCGACGCATCGCAACCACCTGGTAGTAGGTCATTTCTGACATCGACCGGACCGACATTTCTTGAAAGTCACCTTTGAAGTCAGCCGCACGTGACCACCATTTTTTTGCTTCGACCTTTTCTCCAAGCGCATCGCAGGCATCACCCAGAGCCAACCATACGTCGCTGGCGTTCGCCAAAAGGTGTCGCGCTTCACTCAAATTCTTTGGGGAATGAAGGACCGCACTGAAGTGAGTCTTAGCCTCTGTAGGGTTGCCGGCTATGAGGTCGAGACGACCCAGATTGAGATGTGTTCGCGAAAAGGCGCCCAATGCCTGACCTTCGCCGCCTTCCCAAGGTTGGAATCGCCGATTTTCAAGAATCTTGGCGGCTTCGTCATATTGCTCCAAGGTATTCAAGAGCGTGCAGAACTCGATGGTGAGGTCGTCGCGTTGGGCGATGAGGTCATGATGACGTCGCAACTCGGCCAATCGGAGTTCCGGTTCGACGCCGATACGCTTCGAGAGTTGATCGCGTTCGTAGAGAAGTCGAGCGTCTTGGGGATTCACCTCGCAAGCTTTGTCAAAGGCCGCTTGAGCTTTTTGAGGATTTGCGAAGACGTTGAAATATCCGATTCCGAGGTTGCGATGAACGGTCGAGTAGGAAGGGTCGAGTTCAGCCGACCGCTCCCAAAATTGGATCGCTTCTTCATGTCGCCGTCGGTCGTATAACAGATTCCCGAGATAGTACGCCGCGCTGGCATCTTGCCCATCCGCTTCGAGGGCTTCGAGTAAAACCACCAAGTCTTCGAGCCGAGCCGGGAAACAATAGTCCCTGGGCGCCGTTCGCGCCCGAGCCAAGGTTTCAGTCGCGTCGAGATTGAGTCGTCGCTGGGCCGAAGCGGTAAAGTAGTCCACCATTGGCGCAGTTCCATCTTCGGCGTCGCGCTTTGCTTGGGCGAGAAGGTCGATGGCCTCCTGATTTAATCCGGCCCGCATGCAATCGATCGCGAGGTCGATTCGAACTTGATTGTCGCAAGTGATCGACTGACCGAGTTGCCAACGAGCCCAAAAATCGAGCGGATCGATTTCAAGAATCTGGTGGAGCTCTTGATCGGCTTTCAAGGGTTGTCCAAGTTGGCGGAGGACATAAGCTCGGAGGTTTTTCGCCCGCATGTTTTCCGACTCTTTGCGAAGCGACTGACCGAGATACTCGAACGCCTTGGTCCAATTACGGCGCGAGCAGGCGATTTCTGCCAACGCAAGAAAGCCAGCGGATTGCCAGGCGGAATTCCAAATCGCCTTGCCAAACGCTTCTTCCGCTTCTCGATCGTCACCCATGAATCGAAGGGTTAGGCCGAGGTTGTAATAGGGTTCACCGTCCGAGGGATTAGGATTTCGTTCCGTCGCCCGCTTGATCGCTTGCTCGAAAAATTCTTTGGCTTCGTAAAACTCGCCTCGTCGCATGTGCCAGAGGCCCATCGCATTGTTGCAGCGGAGGTCGCCTGGATCACGACGCAGCGCTTCACGCCAATAGAGGGTCGCGTCACGTGTGGCGTGGCGATATTGGTCGAGATGCGCTCCCACCAAATACAATTGATCCGCGCTCTCAATCTCGGATGGCATGGGTGGTTCGGTCGCGGGTGGCGAGGCGGGATACCCTTCCGAATCCATATTTTCGTAGCGAAGCAATTCGGCCCCGGTGGCATCCTCAAGGATGAAAAGGACCGGCTGTTCGGTTTCGATGGTCGCCGTAAAGGGCTTACCAGGTTCCAGATCGAGTGTCCATTCCTGAAGAACGGTCCCCAATGATGAGGCAATGAGGTGAGCGCCTTGTTGTGTTCGAGTGACCACTGCACCGAGGTTGGTCATCCCATCTTTGCCGACCACTGATAGAGCTGCTTCGATGTTGGCGGCTTGGACCACGCCAATTTCGGCATATGGGTACCAAAACTGACTAAACACCTTCGTCTCCCCGGGAGCGAGGAAGGAGAAATCGGGCTGATTGTCGGTGTAGACGCCCGCCATCAGTTCGATGTAAGGTGCTTCGTCGTCGGAGAGATTGCGGTCCCAGCAGTAACCGAATTCTTGGTTCCCCCACGTCCACTGCTTCTTGCCCGGGGCGATGTGGTGGTCTGCGACATGGATAAGCCCCGCGTTGGCAAAATAGTCGTAGCCACCGAAGAAGTCATCCCGCGTTCCCATGCACATATATGAAGTGGGCACCGGGATGTTGGCGTACCACGAAAGGTCGTTTGGGGCATAGTCTGGCCCTTTGCCGCCGAGGTATGCCGGGATAAACCTGGCCGGATATTCGCCAAGTGGTACTCCATCCGTGGCTCGACTGCCGTAATCGACTCCGTAATAGTGGTCATCGCAGAGTGGGTAGCGACTGGTTGCTCGCTTGGCATGGTCGGCGACGGTATGAACATCGGGCGGAAAGAACGACCGGTAGGCTTCGTGAACCTTTGTCGCGATGTTGGCCCACCAAAGAAAAGTCTGAGTATAAGGCGTTCGGTTGTAGAGTCGAACGCAGAGTTCGATCACGGATCGACCGGGATAAAGGCGCACGCCATGCATGCCTTTCATTCGGCTCATCGGTTCGTGTTCGCTCATCCAAACCGTAATCGCGCCGTCTTCATGGTGTTCGATGTGAACATCGGTCGGCATAAAGGTTGATGGCCGGTGGTGCTGTGGCCAATTGAACTCGACGCCACCTGACGCCCACGGACCAGTAAGACCTACGAGTGCGGGCTTGATTACGCTTTGTCGATAGAAAAAATCGTAGCCATTGGTAAGGTCCTTTCCGGCGTGGATGCGCCCTCCGATCTCGGGAAGCAACATGACTTCGACAAGGCCGTTTTCGATGTAAATAGCGTCCCAACTTCGGTCGGTGGGCGACTCGGCGATACGGTCGATCACGGGAAGCGGATAGACCCGACCACTGCTGCCTTGGTAAACCCGTTTCTCCAAAAATATGGGATTTAAGTCGGGCTTGGCGGGCTCATAGGTCGGAAGCACGGTCGGCTCCCGACGGATGCGAACCTCACTGTTCATGGTCTCATTGTGGGTTTGCCCTTCATTTCAAAACTATTCATAAATGTGTCAAAAACCTGTAAAATCTTGCTATCCATGCTCAAGGATCGGGTTGCTCTTGATCTTCCTTTTTATGATGGACTGCTAGCGGGTCATTATCAAAAGTTTCCCGGATACACTTCTCGACGTCCAGAAGGAACCGACGACTGGCTCCTGATTGCCAGTCTTAGCGGCAAGGGAATTATCAACACTCGTTCCGGTGAAATGGAGATGGAAAAGGGACGATTGGTCCTCATTCCGCCAGGCTTTCCGCACGACTACGGAATCGCCAAGGCTTCGGATTCTTGGGAGCTTCTGTGGGTTCACTTCCATCCTTCATCCGATTGGTTAGAAATGCTCGGATGGGTCGATTCAGAGGCGGGAATTGGAGTGATCGACGCAACTCCCGCGGGTTGGTCTGAAATCGAATCGACCTTTTGGGAGGTTCATCGATGCGCCCACAGCCCGCGACGCAGTCGCTTAAAATTAGCGATGAATGCGCTTGAGCGATTACTCATCCTCTGCGAGGACGATGCCCCTTCGCCGCACCCTGTGATCGATCCAAGAATCCAAGCGGCGATCGATTCCTTGCTCAGCGATCTTGGCAAACCGATTTCGCTTAAGAGGCTCAGCGAAAAGGCCTACCTTTCTCCCTCCCGATTTGCCCATTTATTTCGCGAACAGATGGGCATGGCTCCGCTTCAATATGTCTCGCTCCAACGTATTCGTCGTTCGTCGCTCTTGCTAGAACGGACCACATTGAGCATCGCTGAAATTGCCGAGCAGGTGGGAATGGACCCTTTCCAGTTTTCCGCAAAATTCAGAATGGAGACGGGAATGAGTCCCCGAGCCTATCGAAAACTTAAGCGATAAGGCCCTAAATTTTTTGAACACGTGTACAATAGAGGTCGGTACACTGGTTTCTCGTCATGCTTTCGTCGCTTTGCTTTTTTGCGCTCCAAGGGTCGGTTTACGGGCTAGAAACCCTCGATCTCCGACTCATGACCTCAGGTTGGGACCGTCCGAGGGTAAACACCAGTATCGAAGGCAAACCCATTCGTCTCGGCGGCAAGACTTACGAGAAGGGGATTGGCACTCACGCGAACAGCGCGTTTCATTTGCGCCTCAAAGGTGCAAAGGCGTTCGATGCGACGGTGGGCGTTGATGACGAGGCAGAAAAGAAAGGATCGATCGAATTTTTGGTTTTGATCGATGGAAAAGTGAAATGGAGAAGCGGCGTTATGCACGGCGGAGATAGTCCGAAGACGATTCATGTTGATTTAGATCATGCGGAGACATTGTCGCTTCGAGTTACCGACGCGGGTGATGGCAGCTACTTTGACCACGCCGACTGGGCCGACGCCAAGATCACCACCGATGGCAACGCTCCCGAACCCCTTCGCGATCTTCGCCCAATTTCAATCGAAACATCGCACGCGACCTTGAGCCTGTACGTTGATGACGAAGGACGGCTTTTGCAGCGTCCTTTTAGCGCAAAAGGATCCGAGAGCGGATTGGGTCATGACGCTTATCCTGCGGCGGGTGACGGCTGGACCTTCGAACCCGCCGTCGAAGTGCAACATGCGGACGGCAACACCTCGCTCGACCTTCGCGTGGTAGGAAGCACAACCCGGGGCAATCTAACCAAGATCGAAATGAAGGACCCGGCCTATCCGTTCTTCGTCGATGTCTTTTACCAAACCTATCCCGACCTCGATGTCGTTGAAACTTGGACGGAATATCGACACACCGAATCGCATCCGGTGACGCTCAGTCGGTTTGCGTCATCTGCCCCAGACTTCGGTACCGGAGACTATTATCTCACCCAGTTCCGTGGCGACTGGGCCAACGAAGCCAACGTTACGGAAGAGAAGCTGACCTACGGAATCAAGACTATCGATTCAAAACTTGGCGTCCGCGCCGATCAATACCGAGCGCCGTGGTTCCTCCTTTCGAAGGGTGGTCCGGCCAAAGAAGACATGGGTGAAGTTTTTGGTGGCTCGTTGGCCTGGTCCGGCAGCTTTGCCTTCAGCTTCGAAGTCGATCCGAGTGGACGACTGCGGGCGCTTTGTGGCATGAATCCTTATGCCTCGACCTACAACCTTAAGCCAAATGAACGCTTTGCTACTCCAAAAATGGTGTGGGCATGGAGCAATAAGGGAACCGGGGAACTGAGTCGCAAGTTGCATCACTGGGTCCGTGAAAACGCCCTTCGAGAAGGAGACAAGCTTCGATCGGTGCTCCTCAACAACTGGGAAGCGACCTATTTCAATTTCGACGAAAAGAAGATCGTGTCGCTCTTCGACGGAGCCAAAGACCTGGGCATGGAACTCTTCCTGCTCGACGATGGCTGGTTTGGCAAGAAATATCCTCGCGATGGTGACAACCAAGGGCTCGGCGACTGGATTCCCGATCCTAAGAAGTTGCCCAATGGCATTGGTGCCCTGACTTCGGCGGCGAAAGATCGTGGCTTGCGATTTGGTATCTGGCTCGAACCGGAAATGGTGAATCCAAAGAGCGAGCTCTTCGAAAAGCATCCCGATTGGGCCATCCAACAACCAAAGCGCGGACTCGATCTTCAGCGCCATCAGCTTGTCCTCGACCTTTCGAATCCCAAAGTCGAAGAGTATGTGTATAGCGTTTGCGACCGAACCTTGCGCGAGAATCCGGGCATCTCCTATGTCAAATGGGATTGCAACCGATTCTTGACGCAACCGGGCTCGCCTTACCTTAAGGGCGGAAACCAGTCTCATCTGTGGATCGACTACGTTCGAGCGCTTTACCGAGTGATGGATCGTCTGGCCAAGGAGCATCCGGATGTCGAAATCATGATGTGTTCGGGCGGCGGTGGACGAGTCGACTACGGAGCCATGCGCTATGCCCAGGAATTTTGGCCGAGCGACATGACCGACCCGGCTCGACGCATCTTCATCCAGTGGGGTTATTCCTACTTCTATCCGCCGATATCAATTTCGGATCACGTAACTGTGAACCCGGGAAGGACGATGAAATTTGCCTTCGATGTGGCCATGAGTGGACGGCTCGGAATGGACGTCGATGTTGATAAGCTTTCGTCAGAGGACCGCAAATTTGCGGCAAATGCGATTGCGACCTATAAGGGAATCCGCGAGGTCGTTCAACTCGGCGATCAATATCGGTTGGAGTCGCCTTATGAGGGCCCGCGATCAGCTCTGATGAGCGTTCGCGGCGACCGCGCCGTGGTATTTGCCTACTCCCTTGGAGACACTCCGTCCAAGCCGCTCAAGCTTAAGGGGCTTGATGCGACAAAGGCTTATGCAATCACGGAAGTCAACCTGGCCGAGGGCAAGAGCGGCCTGTCGCTCACCTTGACCGGACAACAGTTGATGGATGAAGGTCTGCCGCTGTCGGCATACGCCAAATACACGAGCAGTGTCTTCGAACTGCAGGCGAAATAAATACGAAAAAGCCTCCCACGGAATGTTATTCGTGAGAGGCTTTTGTTTCGATTAGCCTTTGGTCATGATCAGCGAGACGTTGTGACCACCAAATCCGAACGAGTTATTCAGAACGTAATTCAATTCACGCTTCTGTGCCACGTTTGGAACGTGATTCAAGTCACAAGCCGGATCAGGATTCTCAAGATTGATCGTCGGCGGCATAATGCCGTCGCGCATCGCGAGAATGCAGATCAGTGACTCGATCGCGCCAGCCGCACCAAGCGTGTGGCCATGCATCGACTTCGTCGAACTCATCGCCAGCTTATAGGCGTGATCACCGAAGACCTTCTTCACGGCCGAAACTTCCATCGGATCGCCGACCGGCGTCGATGTTCCGTGAGCATTGATGTAATCAATCTGCTCAGGCTGAAGCTTTGCCTTTCGCAGAGCCATCGTCATCGACTTTGCTGCACCACGTCCCTCGGGGTGAGGAGCGGTGATGTGATAAGCGTCAGCCGACATTCCATAGCCGATGATCTCGGCGTAAATCTTCGCTCTTCGGGCAATCGCGTGGTCGCGATCTTCGAGAACGAAAACCGCCGAACCTTCGCCCATGACGAATCCATCACGATCTCGATCGAATGGTCGGGATGCGTGTTCGGGGTCGTCGTTGCGATTGGTCATTGCTCGACAGGCGCAGAATCCGGCAATGCCGATGTCGTTGATAGCGGCTTCGGTTCCTCCGGCAAGCATGGCGACGGCGTCGCCCCGCTTGATGATTTCGTAAGAGTCACCAATCGCATTTGCGCCCGTCGAACAGGCGGAAACGACGGTGTGGTTGGGTCCGCGCAAGTCGTTGATGATCGAGACCATACCGCTCGCCATATCGGCGATCATGTAGGGAACGAAAAAGGGAGAGACACGATCTGGCTTTCCGTTGTGGATGAAGCCCGTGTTGTCATACATGATTCCCAAGCCACCGACGCCGGTGCCAATGAGAACGCCAAATTCGTTTCGGAGGTCTTCGTTTAGATCAATCCCGGAATCTTTGAGGGCTTGACTTGCCGATGCGATGGCGAAATGGATGAACTTGTCCATTCGCTTCGCGTCTTTTCGATCAAAGCCTTCACAATACCAATCTTCTACGTTGAAATCAGGCACTTCGGCCGCGACTTGTGTAGCGTAGGGAGTGGGATCGATGTTGGTGATCCGGCGAACGCCAGATTCACCAGCGATGATTTTCGGCCAGAAGACGTCAACACCGGTGCCGAGCGGGGTTACCGCTCCGACGCCGGTTATAACGACGCGCCCGGACGGTTCGGGCGGGAAGTTCATTACGCCTTCTTCTTGGAGATGTAGTCTACGGCGTTGCCGACGGTCTTGATCTCGCCTACTTCTTCGTCAGGGATATCGATCTCGAATTCGTCTTCAAATGCCATGACGAGTTCGACAACGTCGAGGGAGTCCGCACCAAGATCGTCAGTGAAGCTCGCTTCCATTGTTACTTCTTCCGGCTTCACGTCGAGTTCTTCGACCGTGACCTTTTTTACGCGCTCAAAAATGTCGTTAGACATAGATATATAACGATACCATGACTCAGCCTCAATGCAGGCAAAAGCGACAGGTATCTCCTTTAACTTTTTGATACGGAATTCTGCTTAAAGTCGTTCGGCGAAATCTAAATACGATCTAAAGAGCCCTTAATTGAGGCCAACGAATTTCAATTCCTTGATTGACCACCAAGTTTTGCAACTCTGCGAATTTTTCGGAAATCATTTGTACGGGGGCTTTTTCCTGGATCGCCATCGATGCGATTGCGGCGGCGGCTTCGCCAATATTCCACTCTACGGGGTGTAATCGATAGCATCCATTGGTGATGTGGGTTGATCCGATATTCTTGCAAGCGGGCAAGAGGTTTCGCATTCGGACCGGGATTAAGGCCCTGGCCGGAATTTCGAACGGCAGGGTTGAGGTGTCGATGGTGTTCTTTCCATTCGTGCTTGGGTGAAGGTCAATTCGATAGGCCCCTATGCCTACAGAGTCTTCAAACGACGGCGCGCGGTCGGCTCCCTCGTTGGTGTAAGCGGCAACATCCTGCTCCTTTACGATGTATTGGGCAACGATCCGGCGTGATTCGCGGATGTACGGATATTTGGCAAAGCCATCGGACGTGTCCGTGATGCTCGGACATGCAAAGACGCCTGGGTAGGCTCCCGGTCGGTCGTCATGACGCGGCGCTTCGGTTTGCAGCCAATAAAGCAAGGATAGCGAGAGTTGGCGGGCATCGTTCAGGCGAGCGGCCGAAACTGGCCCCATGGCGCCTGCGGTCTCAAAACCCTGGGGGATGGCGTCTCCAAGCGGAAGCGGATCGACGTCAAGGATGGAGGCTTCGAAATAATCGTTCTGTGGCCAGTTGACGACGGTCACAGGGTTCAAGGTGTCGCTGCTTTCGAAGCGGCTCGGCTCGATGATCTGCCGATAAGGGAAGAGGGCATACCAATCTCCCGGTTTGCGACCGTAGAGTGGAAGCTCTTTGATAACGCCAGTATGGGCGTGAAGGACTTGGAAGCCAAGCAAAGGCCCCGGCCAAAAGTCGGGCTTCCACGTTCGCCACTTTTCGTATTGCTCCGGTTTTTCGATGGTGTGGTCAGCGTTGACATCATGACCGAGCGCGAAACACCACGTTAGGCCTTGAACATTGTTGGGTTCGGCGGGGCCATCCACGGCGTTGGGTTCCTGAGTGTCTTGCTTCGATTCGGCGCCAATCACATATTCGGTTCCGGTCATGGGTAACAGGTCGCCGAGCTCAGTGGCGTCGATAACGACGGCTCCTGAATACTCTTCGAATTGCCCATTGTCGAGGTTGACAAATCGTACGGAGCGAACTTCACTGTTCTCGGAGTCGGCCGAATGGGGTTTTCGACGATAGAGGATTTGTAATTTGCCCGCTTTAACATAACGAAGCAGCATCTCTTCGAGAACCGCGACGCCGATCTTGGGTTCATGACAAAGGCGGCTAACCCATCCGGTTCCGGGATTCAACTGCCAGTCGTGACGTGCGGTTGCGGTGAGTCTTCGATGATCGCGATAGTATTGCCGGACAAGATTGCGATAGTCGCGGTATCGGCGGGTGCAGCCAAACTGTTCAATCCAGGGGTGTTCGTCGGGAGGCACGATCTGAGCGGTCAGTTGTCCGCCCAGCCAGTCGGTTTCTTCGGTCAGGATAACGGTGTGCCCAAGATCGCAAGCCATCATTGCGGCGGCGACCCCACCGGTTCCGCCACCAACGATCAAAATTTCGCAATTCCCTCCGAGCATGGGAGAAATGATATTCGAAGCGTCGTCCTAAAATCGGTAGTAAGGAATGAAAAGGCATCTTGCGGCGGGCATGTTGTTGGCGGTGGCCGTTTCTGCGTCGGCGCAAAAAGCCGATGCGCCGGTCAGTTGGACCGACCGATGGGTTTCAGCGGGCATCGCAATTGCTAAGACAACTTGGGAGAAGGTGCAAAAAGAAGGTCGCCCTCTTGCGGATCGTATGGTGAAGGCCGCGCCAGACTATTATAAGGGAGCGCAAAAGTCGCTACAGGACTTCGTCAAGAAGGTCGACAAAACGGGAATTCCGCAAACGTTCAGCGAAAAGCAACGACTCGCGCTTGAGCTTTGGAATCTTCGAGGCGCGATCAATGTCATGTCGTTGACCGACCCTCAAATCCTCAAAATGATCCTCAAAATTGAACCGCAGACGATTGAGAAGATGCAAAAGATGCTGCAACAAACTGAGGACAAGCTAAAAAAGGCGAATCTCCCAGGATTCTAGGGGTATACTCCCAACCCACTGCCATTAGTGAAGGCTGTTTTATATGAAACGCACTTACCAGCCAAATAACCGCCACCGAAGCAAAACACACGGTTTTCGAATTCGCATGAAGTCCACCGACGGTCAAAACGTCCTGAAACGACGACGAACCAAGGGTCGTCACAAGATCAGCGCATAAAAGGTCCTTCCAAGCGCCGGTTCGACGAAATTTACAATCAGGGTCGCCGATTTAGAGGCGACTTTTTAACGCTAATTGTCGATTCGGGAAATGGTCTCGTCGGGATTGCGACGAGTAAAAAGCTTGGGGCAAAGCCGCAGCGCAACCGACATAAGAGGCGAATTCGAGCAATGCTTCCAAACCTCGTACTTTCACCAGCACACGATTGGGTCGTGGTGGTGGGTGTGCGCAGTTTGAAAGTCGATTTTGCAACGCTCGCCCAAGAATTGACGCACTTAACTGAAGAGGCAAACCATTGGGTCGGAGGATCGGCATCTTCTTAGTACGCAGTTATCAACGGGGATTTGCGTGGATGCCGCCGACATGTCGGTTTACGCCGAGTTGTTCTCAGTACACTCTGGAAGCGATCGAAAAGTACGGGTTGATCAAAGGCTCTTGGATGGGATTTAAGAGAATTTGTCGCTGTGGCCCGTGGCATCCAGGTGGTCACGACCCGGTACCTTAGTTTTAAATTAGAATGGCTAATTCACCCGCACCAAAGCGTAATATGACCTTCATCTGGGTCATCTGGATGATTTCGGTCGTTTGGCTCTTTACGTCGATGCAAAATCGACAGCCAGACACTCAGACGCCGAAAGATATTTTCGCAAAGATTCAGAAAGACAACGTCGAAACCAAAGACCTTTCGGCCGCTTCCGACTTCCGAACATACGAAAACTTGCTTGGACAGCAAGTCAAAGATAAGAAGATCACTGAAGCCGAAGCCCAATCGAAGAAATTCGAAGGTGCGGTCCTTGTCGCCAACACTCAGCTTCGTGCAGGTTTGATGCGCAACGAAACGGGGCGCATTCGACAGGCTTATTCCACGCTTTGGCAATTCCAGAAGCACTTCCTCGACACTCCGGATTGGAAAGACAAGACCTATACATCCGCACCGGATTCTCGATTCCCGGAGGTCCAACAAACCATCTCCGGACAAGGGTTATTCGACAAGGTCTCTGAAACTCTGATTGCGCGAAATAAGAAGGAAATCATTTGGGGCTTCATCCCGGGCGGTTACCACTTTATCGACACGCTTGTGGCGATTACCGGGCGCGTCCCTGGCTTCAGTTATTGGTTCGGTGCTTTCCTCCTAGCGCTCGTGGTTCGACTTATCGTCTTCCCGTTCTCGCAAAAGACAATCATGCACTCGCGGCAAATGTCGCAATTGAGTCCGCTGATCACCAAGATTCGCGAGGAATATAAAGAAGATCCGCAGCAGATGAATGCCAAGGTCATGGAGCTTTACCGCGAATACGGATTGAATCCGGCGGCGGGCTGCGCTCCAGCCTTCGTTCAGATGCCTCTCTTCTTGAGCGTCTACCAGTGCATGTTGCTCTATCAGTTCGAGTTCCAGAAAGGAACATTCCTGTGGATCAATCCCGAACTAAGCAAGGCAACGCACGGCTTCACGGCTCCTAACTTGGGTACCCAAGATGCGATCCTGATCGTCCTCTACGGAATTTCGATGATCATTTCGCAGATGCTGACGCCCGTGAGCGACCCAAGCCAAAAGAAGCAAATGCGATTGATGGGAATTGGTATTTCCGTCATGTTTACAGTTTTCATGTTCACCGGAGCATTCCCGGTCGTGAGCGGATTCGTCCTTTATTGGACGTTCACCAACATCTTTGCGACGGTGCAGTCGCTCAGAGCCTACCGCCTGCCGCTCGCCCCGCTGCAAAAAGTGAACACGAAGGATGGGGGCGTTTTCCCTCAGGACCCTAGTCAGCTCTTTCCCTGGATGAAACCTAACGGAAAGAGTAACCAAGCCCCTACAACCAACGGCAAGTCAACCATCAAGACGTCAACGAAGACAGGCAAGCCGCAACAACACAAACCGAAAAAATAGGTTACAAATATGCAAGCAATTGAATTAACCGTAAAGAATTTGGACGAAGCCGCTCAGGCGGCGGCTGAACAACTTGGCGTCTCTCCCGACCAAGTTAAGATCACGGTTCTTGAGGAATCGAAAAAGCTTTTCGGAAAGGTGAGCTACAAAGTAAAAGCCGAAGTGAAGTCTTCGGGCAAAGCGCCCAAGGCTGCCCCGGCTGAAGCTGCTCCGGCTCCCGCCGCTGCCGCTGCAACTCCGGCCGCTTCATCTGCTCCGGCTGGTGAGGCTCGAAAGAAGCTCGGTTCCAAGAAGAAGGAAGATGCCGCGGAAGCTACGGCTGAACCGGCGGAAGCCGCTCCTGCTGCTGCTCCGAAGGCAAGACCTGCGAAGACGACGAAGGCGAAAGCTACTGAAAAGCCAGCCGAGCCGGCAGTTGAATCCGCCGCCGCTCCTGCGGATGCCAACGGAGAGGACGAAGGAGGCCCTGAAGTTTCGGCAACTCCTGAAGATGCGGCCCAACTGGGAACGATCCTCAAAACGCTCGCCAAGAAGTCAGGTCTCGACGCCGAAATCACGGTCGGTGAACTTCAAGGTAAGTACATCAATTTGGCGATCGCTGGTCGCGAAGCCGGATTCCTTGTTGGCAAGAACGGTGAAGTCCTCAACTCGCTTCAGTACTTGATCAACTTGGTTGCCAAGCAACAGTTGGCCAACGGCGTTCGTGTTACCCTCGATGGCAACGACTACCGCAAGAAGCGAGCCGAATCGTTGACCAACCTCGCCATGAAGATTGCCGATAAGGTCAAAGAGCGCGGAGAAGAAGCTGTTCTCGAAGCGCTTCCGGCATTTGAGCGACGGGTCATCCACAAGGCTTTGCAAGAAATCGAAGGCGTCACGACGTACAGCGAAGGCGAAGAGCCAGATCGACGCGTCGTCATCGCACCCATCGACTGATTTCTCAGGGGTCAGGGGAAGCAAGAAATCAAGGTTCTGCTTTCCCTGATCCCCAATCTCTGCTCCCTGCTCTCTGTTCTCTGATATATACTGAGACCGAATGGGAAAGCCCAAGGCTCTCAAACCGGGAGATACGATCGGTCTCGTTTCTCCGGCATCTCCCCTCACCTCCGATCAAGCTGCCACCGGCATCCGTCTTCTCGAAGAGCAAGGCTATCGCGTCAAGCTCTATCCTTCGACGTATGTGGCAAGCGGGTATTTGGCCGGGACCGATGAGGCGCGTGCAAAGGATCTGACCGACGCGTTTCTCGATCCCGAAACGCAAGCGGTTTATTGTGCGCGAGGTGGCTATGGTTGCAGCCGCCTATTGCCGTTTTTGGACTTTGATCAACTTGCGGCTACGGAGAAGCTATTTATTGGCTTTAGCGACATTACCATTCTTCATGCTGCGTTGAATCGCCGAGGTCTCCCCACGTTGCATGGCCCCATGGCCCTGACGCTTGGCTACGAGCGAAAGCCGTGGGTTTACGATTCATTTTTTCGCGCAATCCGCGGTGATGACCCGATTCCCGACGAGGCACCAGCGGGAACCAGCCTCGTCTCTGGAGAGGCAGAAGGCGTTGTCGTTGGCGGATGCCTCATCTTGATCTGCGATCTCATTGGGACACCAGAACAGATCGACATGACCGACAAAATCGTGCTCCTAGAGGACGTGGACGAAGCCCCTCACCGAGTCGATGCCATGCTGACACATCTTCTTAATTCGGGTTCGATTCGCCGCGCCGCAGGAATCGTGATCGGTGAGATGACTCGTACCGATGAAAAAGCGGATAAAGGCATCGGCGCGATGCCTTGGCGACAAATTGTCGCTGACCGTCTGGGCAACTTAGGAATCCCATGTGTCGTCGATTTTCCATGCGGTCATGCGCCGCAGATGTTGAGCCTCCCCTTAGGGATTCGAGCCGCGATCGACGCGACTCGCGGTACCATGAAGTACATAGAGCCGTTATGCAATTGAGATATCTTGGGATCATTGGACTCTGCCTTACGTCGAGTCACTCGCTCGCTAATCAGATTTGGGAAAAGCCCGTCGCTCCCGGACTTGTGTATCGGATGGAGGTCACACAGGACCCCCCGCGTATCATCCATGTACTAAAGCTCATCTCAAGCAATCCGGTGACGTCGGTGCTGCCCGAACTGGGCGGAAAAACTGTTTACGATGCCAAGACGGACGGGCGAGCAACAGTTACCCAAATCGTCAAAGATACTAACGCCTTGGCAGCGATCAATGCTGACTTCTTCCCTTTCACGGGCGATCCACTCGGCTTGATGGTTCGCGACGGACAATTGATCAGTTTGCCCAATACCAAGCGGGTAGCGTTTGCGTGGGGACCGAGTAATTCTGTCTTCGGATTCGGAAAGTTTTCCGGTTCGGTCACGACGCCAAGTGGCGCCTCCGTCGAGATTAACGGTCTTGATGAAGAGTGCCAGGAAAATCGAGTGACGCTGAACGGTCCCGAAGCAGGCATCAGCAAATCCAAAACCCCTTGCTTGACCGTGATCCTCAAGGTGGATGGTGGACGCCTCACGCCTTCGACTCAGATTGGGGCAACGGTTGTCGCTTCCTCGAACGATGGCGCAAACATGCCGCTCAAAGCAGGGCAATTTACGCTCGTAGCCCAAGGTAACAAGATCAATTCGGTATCGGGGCTTAAGCCGGGCGACCGACTGACGATCAAACTGACGACCTCGGGTTTCGACTGGGAAAAGCTGGATAACGCCGTGGGCGGCGGGCCGATGCTCCTGAGAGGTGGCGACATTGCGGTTGATGCAGACAGCGAAGGGCTCGGTAAAGATTTCAGCGAAACCCGTCATCCTCGCACTGCGATTGGTCGAACTGCCGATGGCGACCTTCTTTTCGTAACGATCGACGGTCGAGCCAAGGTGAGCGTCGGTGCGACCCTTGAAGAAGAAGCGCAGATTTTGAAGGGACTTGGCTGCCGCGACGCGATGAACCTTGATGGCGGGGGATCGACCTGCATGAATATTTTCGGACTCAACATGAGCCGTCCAAGCGACAAAACCGGCGAACGTCCGGTCGCAAACGGGATCGCGTTTTACGGTCCGCGCTTATTGGTTCCCGATCAGAAGTTGAGGATTGTCGTCCCGGCGACCGTGGCGGTCAATGGTTCGGTCCAGGCAAAGGTTGTCGACAAGGACGGAAAGGAAGTTCCGAATATCGAAGTGTTCTGGTCGATGCAGGGCGCGGCATGGGTCGATCAAGGCGGCCAAGTAAGCGGACTTGAGGCCGGAACGGTCAACCTAGAAGCCTACGTTCGTGGGGCCACGATCTCGGCGAAAGTCGTGGTCAAATAGAGCCTTAAGCCGAACCTGACGACCTGCGAGGGCAAGGATTCCAACCGCCGTCAAGTGAACAGAGAAACCAGAGTTCGGGAGGGACGTCCATTATTTGGCCCGGTAGGGTCGAAACAATGCTTTTGTTCGCTCCAATCTGCACTTCGATGGTCCAGCAATCCTTCAGTTTGTCGGACCTTAGTGCAACCGCCGAAGGTTCTGTGAGTCAGGAGGTTGCGAAGACGATCATGGATCGATTCCTCCAGACCGCATTTGATGGGCAAGTACTGAGGGCGACATGGCCAGAGCAGACGGAGATACCAGAAATCTCTTTTAACTGTTGGACCTCAAGCCTTAGCGACCGCCGAAGGATTACTTGGTATCCGAACTCGGGTCTGTCGGTTTGGGGTAACGACGCCAAGGCTCTTGCCTCCCACTCTGAACCTTTGACGGTTCCCCTGGCTCGCGAGAAGGCGTTATCGATGGCCAGAAAATTACAAATTCCGTCAGAGTGGTCGATCGTGGATGATCCAGAGGTTTGCGACTTTGCCGACTTTAACCATCCAGATCCGTACCGATTCGTCATCGGCATCCTTCCGCCAGGATTTCGATATCCGCATCCCACCAAGCGACTCACGATGGTGTTTGACCAAGCATCGGGCCAAATCAAATGTATTGGCTTAGCCAATCATGGAGATTCGCCTGACCAAGTGAAACTGACGAAAGCTGAGGCCATTCAAAGAGCGAAGCAATTTGCGCGACCTTATGTTGGACCAAGCGAAATCGTGCCGTACGAAGATCAGATCGGCTTGGGCTACGGATTTTCGGATGAATTGCGGACAAAAGTGCGGACGGCATACGTCGTCCCATTTCACTTTCGTCTTGTCGTCAATGTGGATGCGATGACCGGCGATTGTTTGGAGGTCATCTGCTACAAATAGCTGATGGTGTGAACCTTCGCGCCGTATAAACTATTAGAGATGTATCAAGAACCGCTCCCTCAAGAGTATGTAAATCTGACGCAAGAAGAGATCGATGCGAGGATCGAAGCGGTCAAGGCCAAGCTGGGCAAGCGCCTCGTGATCCTTGGTCACCACTATCAGCGGGACGAGATCATCAAACATGCCGATTTTCGAGGCGATAGCTATAAGCTCGCCAAGAACGCCGCCGCCAACCCTGATGCCGAATTCATTGTCTTCTGTGGCGTTCACTTCATGGCCGAGAGTGCGGACATCTTGACTCCGCCTAGCCAGAAGGTGATCCTGCCCAATCTTGCGGCGGGTTGCAGCATGGCCGACATGGCGAATCTGTTTCAGGTTCGCAACGCATGGAAGCAGATTCACGAAATCATTGGCGACACGCAAACCGTCGTTCCGGTGACCTACATTAACTCAACCGCCAACCTGAAGGCGTTCGTTGGAGAGCATGGGGGAACCGTTTGTACGAGTACCAACGCTCCGACTGCCGTCGCTTGGGCCCTCGAACAAGGCGACAAAGTTTTCTTCTTCCCCGATCAGCACCTCGGTCGCAATACGGGCGTGAGACTTGGATATGATCCTGACTCTCAAATGGTGCTATGGGACCCCTTCAAGCCCCTTGGCGGAAACACGCCGGAGGCGATCCAGTCGGCCAAATTTATTCTGTGGAAAGGACACTGTTCGGTTCACAAGCGCTTCACGGTCGAACAGATCGAACAAGCTCGCCGTGATTATCCGGGCGTAAAAGTTCTGGTTCACCCAGAATGCGAGCTTGAAGTGATTAAGGCCGCGGACCTCAACGGTTCGACCGAATACATTCTCTCTCAGATCATTGAATCGGAGCCGGGTTCGATTTGGGCGGTTGGCACCGAAATCAATTTGGTGTCCCGTCTTGCCAAAGAGCAACCCGACAAGACGATCTTCTGTCTCGATCCGCAAATCTGTCCGTGCAGCACCATGTATCGCATCCACCCAAGCTTCTTGCTTTGGGCGTTAGAGAATCTTGCCGAAGGCAACGTGGTGAACCAGGTCGTCGTTTCGGATAAGATCCGAAACGACGCATTGGTTGCGCTTCAGAGAATGTTGACCGTCTGCGCGTGAACGATTGCGATGCGTAAGGCTTCAGTTAGGTTTGCCACCGGGCAGACCTCGACTCCCGCGTAGACTTCCGATCCAAATTGTCCAAGCTCCGAGGCTTGACAGACCGGCATGAGAACTTTCTGATAGCCATATCGCTTGGCAGCCAGGAGCTTTTCGCGGAGTCCGCCAATTGCCAACGTGTGACCTCTCAGATTTAACTCGCCGGTCATCGCGATGCCCGGCTTTACGGCGCGGCCCGAAAAGGCGGAGAACAGAGCGACGGCCACGGTGAGACCAGCGCTCGGTCCGTCTTTGGGGATCGATGCCTGGGGCAGGTGAACGTGGACGTCGTATCGAGAATCAATACCCTTGCTGTCGAGCAAGGAGCGGACGCACGTCAAGGCCGTTTGAACGGACTCCTGCATGACGGGGCCCACGGAGCCCGTTAAGGTGAGCTTTGGTTCCGAGCCAATCGGCTTGGTGATGCTCACTTCGACTTGCATGTGGTCACCGCCATAGCCGCAAACAACGAGCCCGTTGACGATGCCAACCTCTTCGGCATCCGAAACTTCGGAAACCGGGATCATGGGTAATCCGAGTAATTCGACCAAATGGTCACGAGTCAATTGCTGTGGAATCGTATCGCCCAAGGCGGCTTTCTTGGCGAGCTTTCGGCCGAGGCGGCCGATTTCGCGGCTCAGCGAGCGAACACCGGACTCTCGCGAGTAATCGCGAACTAAGGCCAGCAGAGCATCGGAGGTGAGGGACGGGAACGTCGAGCCCAGACCGCAGCTGTGTTTCACCTCAGGGATGACATACTGCTCGGCGATCGACTTGCGTTCCTCTTCGGTGTAGCCCGAAAACTCGATGATCTCCATTCGGTCAAGGAGGGCGGAGGGGATGCTGTCGAGGACGTTCGCCGTCACGATGAACAGAACATTCGAAAGGTCGATGGGGACCTCGAGGAAGTGGTCAACGAACTGGCTATTTTGCGATGGGTCCAACAACTCAAGCAGAGCACTCGTAGGGTCGCCGCCGATTCCCTGGCAGAGCTTATCGACTTCATCGAGAACGAGGACTGGATTCATTCGTCCGGCCTCAAGCAAGGCCTGAACGATACGTCCCGGGCGTGCGCCGACGTAGGTTCGACGATGACCGCGGATTTCAGCTTCGTCACGGACGCCGCCGAGGGCGATGTGACCGCATTTTCGATTCATGACCCGAGCGATCGAGCGAGCAAAGCTGGTTTTGCCAACTCCCGGAGGGCCGACAAAGCAGAGGACCGCACCCTTGGCCGAGCCATTGAGCTTTTTAACCGCAAGAAATTCGATGATGCGCTCTTTGACTTCACTCAACCCAAAGTGAGCAAGGTCAAGGTTTTGTTCGGCTTCGGCGATGTCGATCGTCTCTTCCGACGAATCTTGCCAAGGAATTCGTGTCAGGGTTTGGAGATAGTTACGGGTGACATGGATGTCGGGACTGCCCTCTGTTGCTTGTTCGAGTTTGCGAACCTCAATCAGAGCTTGGGAGCGGGCGGGTTCAGGCACATATGAATTGATTGATTCCCGATAAGAATCGCACTCTTCGGAGAAGGGACCCTTGATGCCGAGCTCGGTCTGGATTGCTCGTAGCTGCTCCTTAAGGAAGAATTGACGCTGAACATCTGAGATATCTCCTTCGACGCGGTTGCGTATGTCGTCTTGCGCATCGAGCAGCGCCTCTTCTCGCTTGCAGTTTCGAAGAACGTGTTCAAGGAATAAGTCTGTATTGAGCGTTTCGAGAATTTCCTGCTTTTGTGCCGTGGTGCTCGGCAAAAAGTGTGTCACCAAGAACGCCAGGCTCATGGTCGATCCTGCCGAATTCACGCTCTCGATGCTTTCGCTTGGAATTTGGTCGCTCCGGCCGGCGATTCGAGCAAATGTCTGGCGAAGGAGGCGCGCGTATGCCTCCGCATCGTCCTTGTCAATTTCCTGGTCGCCTGCCTCACGATATTTGGCGCGGAAAGCGCCAGAATGACGTTCGAGGTCCGTCAGGAGACAGCGACGCAATCCTTTGAGTACTAGGCGAGTGGTACCGTCGGGCATCGGGACCGAATGAATGACCTCAGCCAACGTGCCGACTTCAAAGAGATCACCACGTTCGGGTATTTCCTGGCTGGAATTTTTCTGAGTAACAGCAAGGACGAGCCGATCATTGGCGATCGACTCCTGAATAGCCGCTTCGGAAGCCGGACGAGAGATCTGAAGCGTCAGAATTGCGCCAGGAAACATCACCTGGTCTCGAATGGGTAGCAACCAAGCGGAGCCAGCCAAGCCTTTTAATACACTGCTCTTGTGAGCCATAAGACAGGTTAAAGCTACCACCCTTTGTCAGGTTTGTGGGAAAGCTTGAGCCTATTATAGGAGGAATACTAGGGTATTTCTCGTTTGATTGCCAGTTTGTCCAGCTTCGTGTTGCGCACCAGATCACGAATCTCGTCGACGCCGATCTCAGAACCGAAGACTTGGTTGTAGGCAATATCGATCAAGTCGAAAATCTCAAGAAGGGCAAACAGTCGCGTCCGGAGGGCTTTAACCTCCTCATGCGGATCTGACTCAGGCAGCTTGCCGAGCACTTCACGAATGGCATCGGCCGTCGGGTCGATTTCGCGACGCTTGCGCTCACGTACGACGCGCAGAAACATTTGGTAAGGGTCGGTTTCTGAGACGTAGGTGTCTTTTCGGTCGCCGGGCTGGCGGAACCGGCGAACAATGCCCCAATCCATGAGTTCGCGCAGGTTCATGGACGCGTTTCCTCGTGAAATCTGAAGGCGATCCATGATCTCATTGACTTCTAGCGCTTGACCTGTGATGAAAAGCAACGCATGAATTTGAGCCATGGTTCGGTTGATGCCCCACGAACTGCTCATTCGCCCCCATTCGAGAATGAAGAGGTCTTGAGCTTTCAAAAGATTTGAGTTCAATTCGGTGGACATGTTTCAAAAATCGCGAATTTTCAAGAAATCGCGAAAATTAAGTATAGCTCTAAGTCCGACTGAGGCAGACGTTTTATCCTGGTAAATGTACGTTGCTTGTTTTCTGGTAGTTAAGGAAGGAAGTCTGTGATGGCTCGGGCGTCTGGAGCGGTAAAGATTCATGATCGGAACGAAATTTTACTTTCGTCGATTTCCGGTCGTCGCTGCCGACTGCAAGGGCTCAACGACGCTCATCTCTATACGGGATGGGTTACCAAGATGGAGAAGGGCACGATTACCGTGGCTTCGACTTCACCCAAAAATCCGAATGTTGGCGACTTCCTTTATATTGAGGTGGATGCTCCCCAAGTCGTCGTTACTTTTGTTGCTTACGTTCTCAACTTCCAAGGGACCAAGTTCGACCTCAAAATTACATCCGAGGTTGACGAGCGTCCTCTCAAAACTGAATCCCGGCTTTTGGTTTCTCCGTTTGAAGGGGTCCTCAAGCAGAATGATCTGTCCATAACCTTTTCGGTCAGCGACGTCTCGGAAAATGGCGTTGGCTTCTACTCACCCGACCCTTTCTATTCTGGGGCATGCAGTGCGGTGATGAAGACGGTTCAAGGCGCGGTCACCGTTCAAGGTGATATTCGCTATATCCGGAAGGAGCCACATGGCGAACTTTATCGAGGCGGCATGAAGATTCTGGTGATGGATCGAGTGAGCCGCGCACGCTGGTCGAGAGTATTGCAAGTGCCGTAATTTAAGGCGAAAGGTTGGGGATTATTAAGATGGGATACAGATTAGAAGCAAGCGAACGCAGGGAAAGCTTCATCAATGTTCGAGTGCGAATGCAGCGTCTCTCGGACGCAAAGTTCTTCTCAGGGTGGGTCCGAACCCTTTCGGATACCGAAATCGTAATTGATTTTCCGGGTGGAGATTGGTTCGAAGCTGGAGCAAAGTTCTTTGTCACGATCAACGGAGTTCAGACGGCCGCAGCGGTGCAAGCGACGTTGGAAAGTCAGTCGCCGGGCTTTATCACGCTTCGATATGATGGTGCTTTGAGATATCTCAATCCGACCGAAGCCGCCCGAAGGCAGGTTACCGGCATCATTGGAGTTCTCAAAATTGACGTCGCCGAGATCGAAATTCAAGTGACGGACGTTTCGAGCCGAGGCTTTGGTGGCGTCATTGATGGTTCGCTCAATCGCGGAACGATCGTCGACATTGAAATCGACACTCAGTTTGGAAACGTTTCTGGAAAAGCCGAGGTGCGTTATTGTCGCCAAGACTCAAGAGACTCGATGAAGCATCGAATGGGCTTTTTGTTTACACAGCTGGGCCGAATTGAAGCGGCTCGCTGGAGCCGCCTCACTGAAGAAGGAGTCGTTTAGACTCTATTTTTCGTCGGCGGCTTTGCGACCTAGGGTCGCATTCTTTTCGATGTAGCTCTTCCAATTTGCCGGGACGTCGGTGTCCACAAAAATTGCAGTGACGGGGCATTCGGCTTCGCAAAGTCCGCAGTCGATGCACTCGTCGGGGTTGATGACGAGCTGGTCGTCGATTTCGTAAATACAGTCCACTGGGCACACCGTCATGCAGGACTTGTCTTTAACACCAATACAGGGTTCAGCAATGATATACGGCAATTTCTATTAAACTCCCACATCCATTTTGGCCCGAACTCTGGGGAGAATTTAGGCCCGATGGGGTCTTTTTTCCTTGACACCGCTAAGAATTGCCCTTATCCTTCCTAGTATTTCTAACAGGGAGATTCATGAAGAGAGTTCATTCATTCACCGCGTTGGTACTAATTGGTCTTTCGGCCTCGTCGTTTGCAGACGTTACGTTCGGGGGAGCAAGAGCCGCCGGAATGGGTGGCGCAGGCCTTGCGCTTCCGATCGATGTTGGAAACAATTACCGGATGAATCCCGCCTTTTTGGCGTTCGGGTCCAAGGCTCCGACGATCCAATGGCCCGGTCTGGGATACAAACTTGATGGGATTAGCTTGGGCAATGTCCGCGATGTGGTCGGCACGATCGGCGACGGTGGTCTGGATGCTTCTGGCATCTTGACATTGGCGCGTCAGTATGCGGATTCGTCGAAAGCGCTTGGGTTTAACGGAAATGTGGGCTTCCGCTTTGGCGGGCTTGCGATTGGTGGCGCGGGCGAAGTCGGTATTAACTCGATTCCCAACGCTTCACTGAAACAATGGGCTCAAAACGGCGGGGACGTGAATAATGTTCCGGTCGATGCTCGACTCGATGCGTACGGTTATGGCTACGAGCAATTTGAGATCGGGTACGGCAACAGCGTTCGAACAACGGCGGGCAAGTTCACGATTGGCGCAAACGTTCGCCGGATCAAGGCTTATTACGCCCACAAGTACGCCGACTCGACGACGATTCAGAATAACGACCAAAATGGCGTTCAAAACGGTTCGGGAATCGTCGGCGACTATGCCACGAAGGACTCGACCGGGGTCGACCTTGGCATGCTCTACAACTTCCCTAACGTCAACAATCTTTATGTTGGGATGGTGATCCAGAACTTCATCGAGCCGAAGATCGACTTCGACTACGAAGCACCGGGTGGCGGCCAGCCGATTATTCCAGGCGGATTCGATCCCTATAAGCGAACCTTCAATCTCGGATTGGGTTATGTGCAAGATAAGCTCCTGATGGCGGCCGATCTTGTCGATATTGGAAACAATTCGGGTGGACAGCAGCTCCGCTACGGTGCCGAATATGCGATTGGGAAGAATACGTTCTTGCGTGCAGGTTACAACTCCCAGACGGCTTTCACTTACGGCTTGAGCTTTGGCGGCTTTAACGTTCAACTCGGCGGAAAGGCTCCGCTCTCGCTGACGACGGTTATACGGTTCTAAATTTCGGTTCCGTGTTTGAAAAATGAGATCAGGTGAAAATCTGGTCTCATTTCGTTTTTTCGCGACGTAGAATAGTGAAGAAGAAATGATTACGCTCACCGATCGCGCGGCCACCGAGTTAAAAGACTTGATGACCAGCCAGAACAAAGAAAGCGCCGCTTTGCGCGTTTGGGTCGCCGGAGGAGGCTGTTCGGGCCTTTCGTACGGAATGGCTTTGGACGAAAACGAACCCGAAGCCGACGATCAAGTTTTCGAAAATGGAGGCGTGAAACTCATTGTCGATTCACTGAGCCTTGGCTACATGGAAGGTAGTTCGGTGGATTACGTCGATGACGTCCTCGGTGGTGGATTCAAGATTGAGAATCCAAATGCGACTTCGACCTGCGGCTGTGGATCGTCCTTCAAGACCGAAGGTGGTGGCGGTTGTGGCAGCGGCGGCGGATGCTGTGGCGGCGGTTGCAGCTCCTAATTTGTCAAGTTTGAACCTGTAACATCAAGTTTGCGTCAATAAGCGGGAGAGAGGTCAGCCTCTCTCCCGCTTTGTTTGTACTCTCTTCTACAACAGCCTTTTCAGGCGAGAAATTGTATGAAGAAGTCTCTCTCTATCATTGCTACCATTGCGCTTACGGGTTCGGCATTCGCCTCTGATGATCTTAAGGTCAGCGGTTGGCTCGATCTCTTTTACCAGTACGACTTTAACCATAGTCCGCTGGGGACAAATCTGACCGGACGCGAATTCGACATGAAGGCCGGCGTCTTTGAGTTGGCAAATGCGGAAATCAATCTGAAGTATGCGAAGGCGGGCTTACCCTTCGCGGTTGTGCTCGACCTTGGTACCGGCCGAAACGTCCAAGTCAACAATGGTCTCGATGGGGCCAACAACAACCGCAACGAAGCGATTCAGCAGCTTTATGTGTCGCTCCCCCAGAAAGACGGCTCATCGCTCGACCTAGGAAAATTTAATACTTGGATTGGGCCGGAGTCGGTTTATACGGTTGACAACCCCAACTACTCATTAGGAACTTTGTTTTGGTATGGTCAGCCGAACTGGCATGTCGGCGCACGGTATACGCGTCCGACGGGCGAAAACTCTTCGATGAGCTTTTATGCCGTAAATGGATGGAACGAAACAAGCGACACGAATGCGAGCAAGACCTTTGGGTGGTCGTATAGCCGTCCCTTATCGTCCAAATTATCGGCCACCTTGGGATATATCGGTGGGAAGGAAGGCACAAATGGAATTGCCCTCCCCAATACCGGACAGTCGGACGTTCATATGGCCGACTTGATTGCCACTTATGTCGTTTCCGACAAACACACGGTGATGTTTAATGGCGACTATGCTTTGTCGGCGGGCGCAAATAGTGGTCACTGGTCGGGCTACTCGGTTTATTCAAATCATCGTTTGAGCGAGGGACGGGATCTTTCGATTCGGTTTTCGACGATTCAAGACCCGCAGAACCTCCGCGGAGCAAATGGTTCTGTGAGTTCTTGGACAGCCACCTACAATCTTAAAGCGAGTCAGGCGAGCACTTTAAGGTTCGAACTTCGCTATGACATGGCGAATACTGATCTCTTTCAAGAAGGTGCCAGCGGTTTTTCGAACCATCGAACGACCCTAACTCTTGCTCACGTCTTGCGATTTTAATTCCCTATTTCCCATCGGCCCGTTCTGAATGAGCGGGCCACCTTTTCACCACGCCGCCGATGCGCCATAATGGACACATGCTTCTGGAAGGGAAAAAGGGGCTCGTCCTCAACGTTACGAACAAGAACTCGATCGGTTGGGCGATCGCCGATGCCGCCAATAAGAATGGCGCGATTGTGGGAGTCGGTGCTCAGAACGAGCGATTGCAAGAAGGCGTGCAAAAGTTGCTTGATGGCCGAACCGGTTTTGAGAATTTCCTCATCGATTTCTCTTTCGAAGAGCAGTATGCGACGCTTAAGAGTGATGTCGAACAAAAGCTTGGCAAACTCGACTTCCTCGTGCATTCGGTCGGATTCGCGCCAAAGGAAGCGTTGCAGGGACGATTTGTAGACACGACGCTTGAAGACTTTCAGGTTGCGATGAATGCCAGCGTCTTCTCGTTGGTGCGAGTGGTGCGGGAGCTAGAGCCTCTGCTCAATGAAGACGCCAGTGTCGTCACCTTGAGTTACATCGGTTCGACCCGAGTCATGAATAACTATAAGGTCATGGGCCTTTGCAAGGCGGCGTTGGAATCTGCCGTTCGCTATTTGGCGACGGAACTTGGCGATCGAGGTATTCGCGTCAATACGGTTTCGCCCGGACCCGTCAACACGATCTCAGGACGAGGCGTTTCGGGCCTCAGCGACTTCATCAAGCACGTTCAAGAAGTCGCTCCGCTGAAGCGCGAATATGGCCAGGAAGAAGCAGCAGGTGCGGCGATGTACCTGGTGAGCGACCTCAGCCGAGGTGTCTCAGGTCAGATCATCTTCGTCGATAGCGGCTACAACGTGATGGCCGTTTAGCTTTGAGCTTTGAGTTTTGAGCGCAGGGGCGTGGCATCCTCGAAGATCGCGAGTATCGGGATGCCCGCGTGGAAAAGGCCTCAGGCAGTGAGGCTTCAGGATTCAGATCGTGGAATAGCAGGTGAAGCCGACCTGGGGGCGTGGCCATCTTGGCCGCGTAGGAAACGTTTCAGCCGAGACAGGTCTAGCGACAGTCCGAAGCTCGAACAAGTTCGAGCACTCCTAGAAGGTGCTTCACAGAGCGTGAGAACTCCAGCAAGTCATCCGATCCCTCCTTCCCTCCCGAGGAAGGAAGGGAGAAGAGACATCACGCTTCGCTATTGATCAAGGTATCAAAAAGCGTTCAAAGCTCGAAGAGCTATCGCCCACCTAATCCGGATAGCGTCACACCTTCGATGAAGTACTTTTGAGCGAAGAAGAATACGGCGACGACGGGAACAAACGTCATTGATGTAAACGCCATCAGGAGTCCTGGTTCGCCACCGCGGTCGCCTTTGAAGAGCGACAGAGCGTAGGTAAGCGGCATATATTCGGGTGAGTTGATGTAGATCAGCGGACCCATGAAATTATTCCAAGCGCCCAAGAACGTGCCGACGGCGACGACCGCCAAGGCCGGCTTAATTTGGGGCAACATGATGTTCCAGAACGCTTTCGGATAGTTGCACCCGTCAATCTTGGCCGCATCTTCCAGTTCCATCGGAATCTGGGAGAAAAATTGCCGCAAGAGGAAGATATAGAATGCCGAACCGAAGAAAGCCGGAACCCACAAGGGATATAGCGTATCGACCCAACCGAGCGTTCGATAGATAAGGAATTGGGGCAGCAAGGTCACCGCGCCAGGCAGCATCATCGTCGCCAGCAGGATGTTAAAGAGCATCTCTTTGCCGGGAAACTTCATTCGTGAGAACGCGTAGGCGACGATCGAACAACTTAGCACCGTTCCAATCACGCTCATCACGACTAAGAACAAGGTGTTCTTGAGATATACCAATCCCGAATATGTCTCTGGTGGCATGTATTCGAGCGCTTCGGTGTAGTTTTGTGTACGCAGGCCAATATGCCGAACTGGCTCGGCTTTTTCTGGGAGAATCGTAAAGTCCTTACCTTTCAAGTCTTCGGGTTCCATGACTTGAAGGATCTTGCGTCCATCTTCAAGATTGTCTTTCTCGAACCCCGTGATTTCGTGGCCGTCGACAACCGCCGTATAGACCTTGGCGTCAACAGGGATCTCTTTTAACTGGTCTTGGGTCGTAAGGAAGGAAATGCCTCGGATGGACATCTTCAAGCCTCTTTCCATCCGAGGCATTTCCT
>JBEHXE010000032.1:0-40878 GCA_048498855.1 Armatimonadota bacterium
TTTTGCGACCCACGAGGGCTTGTCTTTGTGGCGGCGACACCGGAGGTCTTTGACCTCCGGCTAGAAGGGTACGACCCTACGGGTCGGATTTGTGATCACTTGGGGTCCTCTTGTACGCATGGATGTTTTGCGGATCGTGAATTTGAAGCTTTATATTCTGCGACCCACAAGGGGTCGTCTTTGTGGCGGCGACACCGGAGGTCTTCGACCTCCGGCTAGAAGGGTACGACCCTACGGGTCGGGCAATTACCTACGTTAGGCGGATATCAGGTAGGTTCGTCGATCGCCTGACTTGGTGCTTTACTGACTCAAAATCATCCGACCAGTGGGTTCGGTTTAGCTTACCACCGTTTGAACGATACCGGGTAATTCGTGTTCAGGCAGACAAAGGGACGTGCGTAATCATTGAAGAAAATCTGTCCCTGTTGGCAACATCGCCTTGTTGAAATATCTGACCCGTAGGGTCATAGCCCTCTAGCCGGGGTGTGCTCGCACCCCCGGGTGGGCAGTCGCATAGTCACGACCCCCTGTGGGTCGCAGAAGGGTGCCATGACCAAACCCGGGCGGCATCAGAATCCCCGTTCGACGTCTGAATATGACCCGTAGGGTCATAGCCTTCTAGCCGGGGTGTGCTTGCACCCCCGGGTGGGCGGCCTAATTACCACGACCCCTTATGGGTCGCAGAATATAAAGGTTCAAATTCAATACCGGCTAAGGCCGCTCATTCCAAACGGAAGCGATTTCTGGCATCTTCGGAGCCAAGAACTCCGTCAAGACCTTGCGGTAATCGTTTACTGGTTTGAGGTCGCCAGCGTCATCCAGCTTATCCTTCTCAATGCCCGGCCAGTCGCCAAGAATCTTCCCGCCGGGCACATCTCCGAAAGCCATCATGACGCTGGCGCGACCATGATCCGTTCCCAAACTGGCGTTTTCTTGGACCCGCCTTCCAAATTCCGTCATGACGATGAGTGTGATCTCCTTGGTCCTGGGGCCAAGGTCGCGCATGAATGCGTCGACTGAATTCGCCACTTGGGTCAATTGATTGGCGTGAATTCCCGTATCCGAACCTTGAGCAAAGTGGGTGTCCCAGCCCGTGTCTTCGAGGCATGCAATTTCGAGACCAAGGTCGGATTTGAGCAAGCAAGCCACCTCTCGAAATCCGAGGCCAATGGCATTTTGGGGATAGGCTGCTCCACCAGATGCCTTGTAGTTTTTGGGATCAAGTTGTTCGATTTTTTTAAGCGCAAGCAGAGTATTCGCGCCTGCTGTGTGGATGACTGAATTTCCAGATTCATTCTTGTATCGCAGTTCGAGTTCTCGAACGAACTCCGCGTCGGCGTTCAGGTGGAAATCGGAGACGGATTGTACGACCAAAGGAGCCGGGGCTCCTCGAAGGGAATCTGGCATCCGGTCCGACCAAGCGATTGACCGCAAGGGTGAATCATCCGTCGAAGCGGTCTTGGTCAAATAACGCGCGAGCCAACCGCTCGGATCGCCCGAGTTACCCGTGGCTGCGCCCCTTTCCATCGCCGACATTGCCTCAAAGTGTGACCGCGTCATGTCTTGCGACCCGACGGCCGGGACCAGAGACAGAAGCCCCTCTTCGAACCAATGCTTGAGCGGTCGCAAAGCGGGATGCAACCCAAAATATTCATTGAGTTGCACGCTCCGCGAGGTTTCTTTGACACGTGCATCGTTTGGCCGAGCGATGGCCAAGCTGGGGCGGGCGCGATAGTAGGCGTCATCGGCATACGGCACGAGCATATTGAGCCCATCCGAGCCACCTCGCAAAAAGAGGACAACCAGCGTATGGTCACGCTTTTTATGATCTAGCTTCACTTGGCTGAGCGCACTTGACGAGAGCAGCCAGGGAACCAGTCCCAAGGCTCCCAGCTTGAGAGCGGAACGACGCGTCATCGCGTCGCGGAAGCTGTCGCAAGAATGATCGTTCATGTGTATTGGAACTCCGGAGCGGCAAGGTGATTGGCGAGCAACCGCATTCGCTCTTTGGTCAGTCCGCTGCCTTTTCCGACAATCGATGCCAACACGGGTAAGGACTCGGCTTTGATCGTCGTGTTTGCGATCTTGCCAAAAGCAAGATCGTACGCAAATTGCCATCGCGGCAGGACGGTATTCGCCCAGTTGATTTGATCGACCGGATAGCCATCCGGCATCGGCCATTCATACATCGGTTCACCCAGTTTTCGAAGATGGGCTTGAACCGCCGGGCCGCCATCCGTCATTGCTCCCGAACGGCGCAAGGCGGCGCAAAGAAAATCGAAGGGTCGGCGCAGGATGGGTTCACCGGTTCCGAGTTCATCGGAAAGCAAGATGGGACGAATCAAGCTCGGCACATCGCCGTTGTGCTTGATGTAAGCGTCCTCGACTTGTTTCTCAAGCGTTGTCGACCGCGAGCCAGTGAAGAAAACGACCAGCTTTCGGGCCAAATGCTTGGCCGTCGAAGGGTGGTTAATCACGATATCGAGGACCTGATCACCATCCTTAATGCCACCACCGGCAGGAATGACGTGCCCGAGGACATGCTTCTCGCCGTTGTCGTGGACGTTCTCATCGAAGCGGAATAAGCCTTCGGCAACAGGCCGATCATGCGCGGCGAGCTGGGCGACGAGGTGGCGGTCTTCGACTTTCCAGCCCGTCAGGCATCGTGCAACTTCTTGAATATCCTTGAGGGAATAGCCTCCATAGATTCCCAATGTATGAAGTTCCAAGAGCTCGCGGGCGTAGTTCTCGTTCGGGTGTAGTCGATTGTTTTGCTCGTTGTCGAGATACATCAACATCGCCGGTGACTTCGCCATTTGTCGCGCCATTTCGGGAAAGCTGCCCAAGGCGTTTTCACGGAGAATCCCCTCTTCTTGATTTCCTTTGAAGAACGCCCCATCCTTCTTTTGGGAGTACACGTTGAAGTGGTTGCTCCAGAAGTCCACCATGCGCTCTTTGAGTTGGTTGCGGCTATAGGTTGCTCTCAAAATCGCGGCGCATTGAAGGTCCTCGATGACTCGTTCACGCGGAAAATCCATGAGCTCGACGGATTCCATGTTGATGGCATCGATGCTGTCCAGCTGCATTTTGAGTTCGATGGGCTCGTCAAAGTCGGCTCTGAGTTGTTTGTCAACATATTGCTCGTGGCCGAGCGATGTGTATAAAGTTTCTTCATCGGCCGACCATCCGAAGGTCATTCGGTCGAGCAGTCGGGTGATTTTCGGATCGCTAGGTTCGCGCCAGGGTTCCGCTTTTTTCCTTCTTCGCACCTCGGTCGCGAGACGCCCACACCCGGCCGAGCCGAGGGCGACTCCTCCAAGAATGAGTGCTTCGCGCCGAGAGAGCGACATTATGCGACCTCGTTTGCTCTTGCCGGTTTTAGCACGGCGATGAGGCCTGCGCCCCCACCGATCAAGATGACCAGCGGTGCAAATAAGAACCAGCCCAAAACCGGCATGAACGAAGCGATCACCAAGTAAAGCGACGCCTTGGCGTACGAGTCAAACATGTTAGCTTGTCCGGCTTTAAGGTCTCGCAAACGCTCGGCGGCAAGCTTCGAAATTCCGCTCGCGCCAATCGCAACGGTAGCAAGATAACCCGCGAGAAGGATCATGCCGAAAAGCTTTGCTCCGGGAAAAGGTATCTGTAAGATCAAAAAGCTTATAAACCCGATCAGTAAACTTAGAAAGCCAACACCGATACACGACCCCGTCCTGGTTGAAACCGCCGCGCGTGCGGCTTCAACGCGACCCGGAAGGAGGAGCGCGCAGGTTATTTTGAACGCCCAAACGGTTACTGCGATGCCACTGAGCGTCGCGACGATAGAAAACGAATCCCCAATTGTTGAGAAGGCTGCCATATCTTCATCATCCTCTATCTTGCAAAGCGGTGTAGTAGGGAAATGGGTTGCAAAGGTTCCATAATCAGGGCTAATGTCCCACAAAGTCCGCCCTTTGCCGGTTCGAATCCTGTTCGCAGGTTTCGGAATTACGTGCGTTGGGGTTGGTTTTGTAGGACTTGTGACCCCTGGACTTCCGGGATTTGTTTTTTTTCTGATCGCTCTGTGGGCCTTTCGAAACTCCAGCGAACGACTTGAAGAATGGCTGCTGGCCAATCGGTATGTCGGCCCCACTCTTCGGGATTGGGAAGAGCACCGTTCGATGCGGTTGCGCACGAAGATCCTAGCGATCTCGATGATTTGGCTGGCGATCGGATTTACGATCTACCGAATTCTTTCAAAGCCTCCAATCGTGATTGAGCAGTGGCATTTCGAATTGCCAAAATGGATTCCCGTCGGGCTCTTGGCGGCGACCATTATGGGTTTGACTCTCTATCTGTCTCGCATTCCAACGAAACGAGAAGGTTAATTTCAGCCTCTTTGAATTCAAAGGCAAAAATTTCGCGAAAAATTGACTTGATAGTAAAACACTCAAGAAATATATTGGCGTAAATATCAAATGTAAACAGTTGGAGAAACCATGAACACACTGATTCCATTTCGATCTCTCGATGACATCCGACATTTCGACGACCTTTTCAACCGATTGGTGGGTGGTAGCCCGGCCAATCAGCAATCGAACCTGTTGAGCATTCCGCTCGATGTGATTGAAGACGACGGTAAGGTGACCATCAAGGCTGCCGTAGCGGGGATCAACCCAGACGAGCTCGAAATCACCATCGAGAATAACGTGCTGACCATCAAGGGTGAACATAAGACCGAAGAAGTCAGCGAGACGGCGAAGGTCTTCCGTAGAGAAAATACTTACGGCTCTTTCAGTCGTTCGATTCGACTCTCGCCTCAGCTTAACCAGGATGGCGTTTCGGCCAGCTTCAAGAACGGTTTCGTGACGATTACGATTCCAAAAGTTGAAGAAGAAAAGCCAAAAGCGCTTCGAATCCCGGTTCAAACGGAGAATTAATCTCCTCCTGTTAGGCAAAGCCCGGCCTCATTCGAGGCTGGGCCTGCTAGTTTGTAAAGGTCACATGAACGGTGGCACGGACGCTTGAGTCTTCCACTTCGAAAAATTGCTTTTCTGACCGACTTCCACGAAACATGGAACCCGGAAATGTCTCGACTGCGACATTAAAGGCGCGGACGTTGTTGTTATAGAACCTACGGGCGGCGGCGATCCGGTCTTCCGTATTCACGAGTTCCTCTTGAAGTTGAAGGAAATTGGCGGACGACTTGAGTTCAGGATAGGATTCGACACGGGCAAAGAGTCCTGAAAGGGCCGGAACGAGCGCTCGCTCAGCTGCAAGGATTCCCTCTTGCCCTTGGGCGTGAACTGCTTCGTTGCGGAGGGCAATGACTTGACTGAGGACGGATTGCTCATGCGCCATGTAACCCTTGACGCATTCCACCAAGTTGGGAATAAGGTCATGACGGCGTTTGAGGGCCACGTCGATTCCCGACCACGCCTCATCACAAAGGCGATCCAACCGAATGATGTTATTCGAGATCGAAATTGGAATCGCAATCATGATGATTACGATCACAACGGCGGCGATAAGCATGATTTCCATTAGTAACCGTGGTCCTGTCGATAATATCCGGGAATCGTATCGATAAACTGCTTTAAGCAACCCATCAATCCTTCATAGTCGTCAGCTGAAATCTGCCCAGATAGATTGAGCATCGCGAAGGGGCCAGCCATTTGCCATTCGAAGGCAGGCAGCTTGAGCAGGAGCTCGATCGCCACCGGATGAAGGAGATCAAGGGACATTTTTTCATCCGATGTGCTGATGAAGAATCGTTGATTGAACTCTTCCGATTCGACTTGCATCTCGCGAGTGCCAAGTCGCTTTCCGAGACGATTCATAAAATTCTCAGAGGTCAGCGACATCGTCGGCATCTGCATCGGCAGCATGGCCACAACGACGCTTTCGGTGTAGGAAGTCGTCGAATCATCATTGCTGTTCTCGACCTCGTAAGTGAAATCAAAGAGATACCAATGGGTGTCGTGAGCGTCCTTGCCAATGAGGGCAGGTCGAATTCGCTGGCTTCGGCCCTGCTTAAAAAAGGGGAAGAATTCTGAAAATTCGGCAACGGGGCGCCCGTCGTCACGGCCAAAAATCCGGTAGGTGTCACTTTTAAGCTGCATTCCTTCGGGAAGGAAATTGAGCTGGCGGCGCTGGGCCAGAGCTGATAGCTGCTGATAGCGGAGGTCTCGCGCTTTCGATGCCAAGACGGCAAAAATGACGATGACGATCCCAAAAAGGACCAGGAGGATCGGGCCGATAAGTGCGAGCATGTCCGGCATCTTAGTGGTGAGTGCCCGCAGCGCTGTAGTCCTGCCGATAATAGGTTGGAACGAGATCGACGAATTGGCGCACACAGCCCATGAGGTGTTCGAATTCCTCCATGGCAATGGTTCCCGATTGGTGGAGCATTAAGAAGGGGCCTGACATCTCCCAGTTGTGGGTCGGTTGATTGAGGAGTGCCTCAATCGCGACGGGATGAAGCAGGTCGAGAGACATCTTCTCGTCTGACGATTTGATGAAGTATCGTTGGTTAAAGTCTTCCGATTCGACCTGCATTTCTCGACTCCCGAATAGCTTTCCGACCGCGTGGCCAAACCCTTCGGGAGAGAGCGACATCGTCGGAAAAATGATGGTTGACCGAATGACGACGACGCCAAAGCGATACGTCGTGCTGCTTTTCCCGTTGGAGACAGTGTACTGATAATCGAAAAGAAACCACTCATTGCCTTGGGAGTCAAAGCCGACGACGGCGGGTCGAATCGTGCGAGAACTGCCTCGATCAAACAGCGAAAAGAAAGTCGTGAACTCGGTGCCACTCTTGTCACTGGCACCCGAAAAGCCAAAGAGGCTTGAAAGGCTCGCGCTGTTCACCATTTCTAGGCCGCCTTCGTAGAAGGTGAAGCCAAGGCGGTTGGCGAAGGCGGCGAATGCTTCCCGCCGCTTCTGTTGTTGAGCCATGGCGGCAATGATCGCGATGATCATCAACACAACAAATCCGCCGATGAACAACGGCATCATATCGAACCCGTTTGGCGTTCCGTTATTCATCACCTATGGAAACGTAAGCAACCGATGAGGGGTTTCATCGACTTAAAGTCTAGGAATCTTTAGAGGTTGACCCAGACCGTATTCTTCAAAATATTCCTGCGGAATCGTCGCAACGAACTGCTCAATATTTCGAAGCGCTTTTTCCAGGGTTTCGGCAGGCTGGAATCCCGACATTTGGATTAAGATGTAGGGTCCTGACATCGTCCACTGAAACGGGTCTTGCCGCTGGAGGACCTCAAGCGCTTCTTTGTGGAGGATGGCCCTTGCCATTTTCTCGCTTGACGTCTTCACTAAGAATTTGGAGTCGAAGGTGGTTGAACCGGTGGTCAGGGCCGGAGCGCCTCCGATTCCGCCTTTAAGAGTCGAAAAGCCTCCTTTGGGAATGAGATTGAGCGCCGGCATGTGTGCCGTGGTCTTCACGACAACGAAACTGGAATAGTAGTACGTTGAGTATCTGCCACGCCCAACGCGGGACGTGTAATGGAAGAGAAATTTCTCGTTTCCATCGCTCAATTTTTCGTAAATGAGTGAACTAAGGGTGCGATCCTTTCCTTTGTCGAAAACCGGGAAAGAATCGACAAACTCAATTCCGTCGGAGGCGGACTCGGTTGGCTGGCCATAGGTGAGAATGGAAGCGGTTGAGGAGTTTCCAATGTAAGCGTCTGTGGGATACATGTGCATGCCCAACTTTTGGGCCAATCCACGCATCGATTTGGCGTTCTTAATTCTTATAAAGATCCGATAAACCCAAAAACCAACGATCATGGCAAATATGCCAGCAAGCAAATACTCCACGGGACCCTTTTACCCGATTACCGTTTCTTCGGCTTCTTGGGTTTCGGTGCCGGGGCACGAGCGGCAGTATCGAGTGCGTCCTGAAGATGCCCAAGAAGCGTTTCGGTGTCTCGAAATCGCCAATATTTCATCTGCATCGGACCATCCTTCGACAGCCATGTGAATTGCTGGCCGCCCGACTCTTCGTACATTGGGATCGAGATCGCATCTCCCTTGAGGTACACATCGCCTTCATCCATGATCGCAAAAATTCGTCCGTTGGAATAAAGGCCATGGCCGCCGAACATGGAACGGGACGAAAAGTCGGGGACGTCGCCCAAAAGTTCGGTCGCTTCTTGAATAGTCATGGTTCATTCTAGACTTGTCGAGATTCAGCCGTCGCGGTCGGGTCAAAATATGTCTTAGCTATGCCGGTTATTCTTGCCAGCGCTTCGCCCCGTCGCCATGAATTGCTGAAGCAGATCATCGATGAGTTTCTTATTGTTCCGACGAATATCGATGAAGACTCGCTGACACTCGAAAATCCGTTCGAAACCGCCGAAACGCTCGCCTTTGAAAAAGCTCGAGCCGTGCCGATGGGTTATGAGAACCCGGTCATCATCGGCTGCGATACCGTTGTGGCGCTGCAAAGCGAGGGTACATGGCAGCAATTCACCAAGCCGATCGACAAGGCAGATGCGATTCGGATTTTGAAAGCCTTGAGAGGGAAAACCCATCAGGTGATTACAGGTGTCGCGGTTCTTACTCCGATGATATCGGTGGTCAGTCATTGCGTGACCGACGTGATTTTTAACGAGGTCTCCGATTCCCAAATTGAGGACTATGTGGATACCGGGGAGCCGATGGATAAGGCAGGGGCTTATGGTGCGCAGGGTATGGGTAGCTTTCTCGTAAAAGAGTTAAACGGACCATTTGACAACGTAGTCGGGCTTCCTTTGGCATTAACGCGAGAACTTTTAGCGAAAACTGGCTTCAATGACTTCAAATCCTGACGCTAATCAGGCAAACTTTTTGAATGGCAGCGCTCTCGCTGATGTTCCTCCTCGCCTGTCAAGGCGCAAAACCTCAACCGACCCAAGTTCTTCCCCCGGGACTTCTGGAATGGCAAGACCCGCAAGTCGTCGGAGTGAACAAACTTCCCCCGAGAGCGGATGCGATTCCTTTTAGCGACGAAGCGGGAGCTCTCGAAGGAAATCGCGATAAATCTCCATTCTATAAATCGCTGAATGGCGATTGGAAATTTTGGTGGTGTGGCCGCCCAGCCGATCGTCCACAAGACTTCTATAAAACCGACTTTGATGACTCGACTTGGAAAACGATCCCCGTTCCGTCCTGTCAAGAGATTTACGGTTACGGCAATCCGCATTACACGAATGTGCGGTTTCCCTTTCCAGCAAATCCGCCTTTCGTCGACGAGAATTACGACCCGATTGGCTCGTATCGAACGACTTTTGAACTCCCGAAGGATTGGGAATCGCGTCGAACCATTATCCATTTTGGCGGCGTCTATGCCGGTTTTTATGTATGGGTAAATGGCCAAAAAGTTGGATATAGCGAAGACAGTAAAGGACCGGCTGAATTTGACCTCACCAACTTTGTTAAGCCAGGAAAGAATACGTTGGCCGTTGAGGTGTACCGTTGGACCGACGGCTCTTATCTCGAAGATCAGGACATGATTCGATGGAGTGGCATCTTCCGCGATGTCGCCCTCGAAAGCACACCCAAGAGCTACATTCGCGATTTCAGCATTAACGCGGTGCCGTTGGACGGACGCGCTGACGTGACGATTGCTGCGGATTATTTGGGCACCAATACTTCGGATCTTTCGCTTGACGTAAAGATATTTGATAGCAACGGTAAAGAAGTCAGCAAGTCCAATACCTCTGCCCGGGGCGGAGAGGTCCGCGCTGAAATGCCCAGCAAGCCCGTGATCCACACTGTCTTTGAAAATGCGAAGCTTTGGTCGGCGGAATCTCCCAATTTGTACACGGCGGTTCTTTCCCTCAAAGACGACACGAACAAGACGGTTCACGTCGTTTCGACCAAGATCGGAGTCCGCAAGATCGAATGGAAGGATGGGGTCTTCAAAATTAACGGCCAACCGGTCAAACTTCTCGGTGCAAACCGACACGAGGCTGATCCCTTCCGCGGCGCGGCCATTACGCGAGAGCGAATGGAGCAAGACGCCAAGATGTACAAGCAATTTAACCTAAACGCGGTTCGATGCTCCCACTACATGAACGATCCGTACTGGTACGAGCTTTGCGATAAATACGGCATCTACGTGGTCGATGAGGCGAACATCGAAAGTCATGGCATGGGTTACAATCTAGATCGAACCTTGGGTAACCAACCCATCTGGCAGAAAGCGCACCTCGATCGAACCGAGCGATTGGTCGCCTGTCACAAGAATTACCCAAGCATCGTCATGTGGTCGTTGGGCAACGAGGCTGGTTCCGGCGTCAACTTTGAAGCCACCGCTCACTTGGTCCATAGCATGGACGCAACCCGACCCGTTCACTACGAGCGCTACAACGAAGTCGCCGATGTCGATTCGGTGATGTATCCCGGAGTCGATTATGTGAAGCGAAGCGGTATGGAAGCGAGCAAAAAGCCTTTCTTCCTTTGCGAATACGCCCACGCGATGGGGAACGCGGTCGGCAACCTTAAGGAGTATGTCGAGCAGTTTGACGCCTATCCTCGCAATATGGGTGGCTGCATTTGGGACTGGGTCGATCAGTCGATCGTCCAAACTGGGCCCGATGGAAAGCCGTTCTACGCGTACGGCGGGGACTGGGATGACTTCCCGAACGATGGTCCTTTCTGTAGCAATGGCATCGTGCTTCCTGAGCGACAAGTGACGCCTAAGCTTTGGGAAGTTAAGAAGATCTATCAGCGTGTGGCGATTTCTGCCGTCGATGCCGCCAACGGCAAGATCAAGGTCCAAAACAAGTACGCGTTTACCAATTTGAACAACTATGATTGGAGTTGGACTCTTTCGGAAGACGGCAAGCAAGTCTCGGGTGGCACGATCGAGTCACAAGACATCGCGCCCGGGGCAACCAAGGAAGTCACATTCCCGCTTGGCATGACCATCAAGAAACCGGGTCGCGAATACTTCCTCCGAGTTTCGTTGAAGACCAAGTCAGCAACCGATTGGGCCGACGCGGGACACGAAGTCGCCTGGGAGCAAATGACGGTCGCGAACCCATTGGTGGCTCAAGCTGCGTCGCTGGACAAGATGTCCGCACTTGGCGTCACTGAAACGGATCAGAAGGTCGATGTGAAGGCAAAGGGCGTCGATATGGCGTTCGATAAGCAGACGGGCCTCTTGGCAAGCTACAAGGTCGATGGTAAGGAAACGATTATTCGAGGTCCTTGGTTCAATACCTTCCGTGCTTTCACCGACAACGATGTTTGGTTCCAGAAAGCCTATTGGGATTCTGGGCTCGGGACGATGGCGCATCGCGAAATTACAACCAAGGTCGAAAAGATCAATGCGACCGCAGTCCGTGTGACCGTCGATATGGATTGCCGTGGATTCAAGGGTCGCGGCTTCTTCCATCGAGCGATCTACACGATTCTCGGCGACGGATCGATGACGGTCGACAACGAAGTGACGCCGGTCGGCGATTTGCCCCCGTTGCCAAAGCTTGGCCTTGATGTTCGATTGGGACGTCAGTTCGACACGTTCACCTGGCTCGGGCGGGGACCTTTCGAAAGTTATCCGGACCGCAAACAAGCAGCCGACGTTGGGCTGTATTCAGGCTCGGTTGCCGATCAATATCAGGCTTACGTCCGCCCGCAAGAGAACGGCAACAAAGAAGACGTTCGCTGGGCGGCTTTCACGGATCGTCAAGGTACGGGCGTGATGTTCCAAGCTTGGGACCACCTTGCAGTGACGGCAAGCCACTTCGATGCGCGCGATATCGATAACTCGCGCCACGAAAATGGCGAGCCACGCAAGAACACACCGTTCTTCGATAAGGGCGAAACGATCGTTTGCCTGGATGCTCAGCAAATGGGTCTCGGCGGCGCAAGCTGCGGTCCTGGCCCCTTACAGCAATACCTTTGCAAGCCTGGCACCCGTGCCTGGCGCGTCGCGATGAAGCCGGTTCACAAAGGCGACTTTTCGGAGAGCCGAACGATTGTTCCCGTTGCACCGATGCCAACGCTGACTCGCGATGAAGAAGGTGTCCTGAAAGTGTCGGACATCGATCCTCGCGGACGTGTCGTGCGAGTGACTCGCCAAGGCACCGAATCGCTAGCTCCCGAGTCTGATTTTGCAAAGGGCGGCATCGTCAATGTGATGCAAACGATTCCTGAGTGGGTGTCCAGTCCGGTGGTTTCCAAGACCTTCGCGTACATGGTGCCGGTGTACCGTTTGCCGCAAAGCGACATGAGAGTTCTGACCTTTGACAGCGAAGAACCCGGGGAGGGACTGGTAAGCCACCTTCTCGATGGTGACCCCGAAACCATTTGGCACACGGCTTATAGCGATTCCACGCCGAAGCCGCCTCATTTTGTGGTGATCGATCTTGGTCGCGAAGTCGATCTTGCCGGTCTTGACTACTTGCCACGACAGGGGCAATCCAATGGTCGCGTCGGAAAGTACGAGATTCGGGCGGGCTTGATTCAGGATCAGTTGGCCTTAGTCGCACAGGGGAGCTTCCCCAATAGTGCCGACCTTCAGCGCGTGATCTTCACCCCGGTCAAAGCTCGCTACGTCGAGTTTCGAGCTCTCGACGAAGTCAAGGGTAATGAGTGGACAAGCATTGCCGAGCTTAATTTCTTAACGACAATGAAGGTGAAAACAGGTGGTTAATCTTTTGGTGGCAGCGATGGCAGTCAACCCTTATGCAATCATTCCCGCGCCGGTCACGCTGATTCAGCAGCCCGGCCATTTCCATCTCGATGAGAACACGGTTCTGGTTGCCGATAAGGGCCTGAAAAAGGTCGCCGATCTGGCAAAAGGCTATTTCCATGTCTCTGAAGGAGCCGGAAACAAAAACGCGATCGTCCTCAAAATCGACAAATCACTCAAGCTCAACGACGAGGGCTACCGCCTGATCGTCGATGACCAAATGGTGGAAATCCAGGGTAAGTCAGCGGCGGGCGTTTTCTACGGACTGCAAAGCCTTCGACAACTCGTGCCGGTTGAAGGATGGAAGGGTGCCAAAACCTACGACATTCCCGCCGTGATTATCGAGGATCAACCTCGTTTCAAATGGCGCGGGGCCATGCTCGATACCTGTCGCAACTTCATGCCGAAGGAGTTCATCAAGAAGTACATCGACACGCTCGCGCTGCACAAAATGAATTCATTTCATTGGCACCTGACCGACGATCAGGGGTGGCGGATTGAGATCAAGAAGTACCCCAAGTTGACTTCGGTTGGCTCCAAGCGATCAAAGACGATGTTGAAGTACAGTCCGGCGGAGTATGACGAAACACCTTACGGCGGCTTTTATACGCAAGAGGATGCCAAGGAAATCGTCAAATATGCGGCGGAACGGTTTGTCAACGTCGTTCCTGAGATTGAGATGCCCGGCCACGCTCAGGCTGCCGTCGCATCGTATCCTGAACTGGGCAATACGGGCCAGCAGCTTGAGGTCGCGACCACCTGGGGCGTGATCAAGCACGTCTTTAATCCAGAAGAGAAGACGATTTCGTTCTTAAAAGACGTTCTCGATGAAGTGATGGCGATCTTCCCATCGAAATTCATTCACGTGGGCGGCGACGAATGCCCTAAGGACGAATGGAAGGCCTCGCCCCGCGTCCAACAACTCATCAAGGAGCGGGGACTGAAGGACGAGCACGAAATGCAGAGTTGGTTCGTCAAGCAGATCGACAATTACCTTGCTTCGAAAGGGCGTCGGCTGATTGGATGGGACGAAATTCTCGAAGGAGGTCTCGCTCCTGGTGCGACGGTCATGAGTTGGCGAGGCGAAAAGGGAGGCATCGAAGCGGCGAGTTCTGGCCATGACGTCGTGATGGCATCGAACGGCGCTCTTTATTTCGACTATTACCAGGCCGATCCCAAGACCGAACCTCATGCGATTGGCGGTTTCTTGCCATTGCGGAAAGTCTATGACTACGACATCGTTCCACCTTCACTGCCTGCCGGCAAGCAAAAGCATATCTTGGGCGGGCAATTCCAGATTTGGACGGAATACATTCGTACACCGGACTACGTGGAGTACATGGCATTCCCCCGCGGGTTTGCCGTTGCCGAGATTCTGTGGTCGCCTAAGAACAAAAAGAACTTCCGCGACTTTATCGATCGGCTTCATGTTGATCTTGATCGACTCGATGTTAAAGCTCGGCCATTGGATGCTAATATTGGACTCCCGACTGCCGAGTGGAAGTCGGGTCAGGTTTCGAATGATTACCAACTTAAGAAATGGGACATCACATCGGCGGTGGCCGGAAACGGAACCTATACGATTAAGTTCCAATACACTTCGGGAGCTTTTCGACTCGACATCGATGGAATCGATATCCTTGCGAATGGCGAGGTTATTGGGTCAGATAGCCACTATGGGCGTACGGGCAACGAGAATGTCGATAATGTCTGGAAGGTCAAGCTGGCAAACATTCCGGCGGGGGCTAAGGTCGAAATTCGAGCAAAAGTAAGAGCCGACGGTGGGTCAGATTCGAACGGAGACATTTTGGTTTCGAAAGGTTAATTGGGAGCTCCCTGGGAGCTTGGGCTTCCAGCCCCAGTAAAGAAAATCCGCGGCCAAGATGGCCACGCCCCCAGTTGGGAGCTTTGGCGTCTAGCCCGAGTAAAAGAATAATCGCCTCAGAACGTCTACCCCTTCGCCGCCTTCACAAACTCCCGAACCTTCTCGCCATCCACTTTCAAGGTCGGTCCAAAATCGATCTTTCCTTTCGACTTGGTACCGTCGGCAAAGCACGACGCATGAACCTGCCGAACGCCCGTCGCCTGGATAATTTCGCGGACGTTGTGAGGGCGTATTCCAGAGCCGACGATTACTTCGATTCGTTCGGAGGCTTGATCAAGGATTCCAGCAATTGCTTCGAGGCCCAGAGCCGCCGAGGGTGCCTGTCCCGAGGTTAAAATGCGATTGAACCCAAGGTCGATAAGCTGCTCGACGGCGACCAAAGGGTACGGCGTCAAATCGAAGCAACGGTGACACACAAGCGGCAAATCTCCCGCTGCCGCGCGAATCTTTCGCATCGCCGGAAGATCCAATTCATTTTCGCTGGTCAACGCTCCAGAGACAATTTGGAGATGTGGGAGCCCCAAAGAAACAATCTCTTCAATTTGCACCAAAATCTCATCAAGGCAACCGACGAAGTCCCCAGATCGAGGCCGAACCATGACGGAAATGGGATATGGGTCGAGCGAAGCCATCGACCGAATGGTGGAAAGATAGGGCGTGAGCCCGCCAACCTCGATCGCCAAACAAAGCTCAACTCGATCAGCGCCGGCTTCCCGCGCGACTACAGCGTCGGCGAGAGAGCAGGCGATGACCTCAACGAGCATTGGGTGTCAACTTGAGCGATCGGAGGTTCATAACGGCGTAGCCAGGTTTCATACGGGCCTTGATCGAGATTTTAGCCGGTCCCGCCTCTCGAATGGTAATGGTGCCAAGATCGACCGTCTCAAATTTCGACCAATCGCCGGTGCTTTTCACCACGAACTGACGCTCCTGATTCTCAAAATAGGCCGAGACAAGCGATCCCGCCGAATCCTTGTCACAGGCGATTTCGGCAGTCAATTTGTAAGTTCCCGGTTTGGTCGCCTTGAAGTCCCAACTCACAACGTCGTTGGCATCAGTCCAAAAACCAATCGCCTTCTTCGCGTCTTCATAATGGGCAGAATTTCCCTTAACCTCAGCATCCCGAGCTTCGAACGTGATCGATCCGTTCGGATTTTGGGATTGGAGAGTGGTTTGGATAACCGGTTCGCCCGCCAAGGTGACCTTGACGACGACGGGTTCATTCTGGCCAGTTGGAACATCCAATACGGGACCGTCAGGACTTTGACGAACCGAGACCCGTTCTCGGCGACCGAGGATCGAGGCAGACGTGATGCTTGTCGAGAGACCGGAAAGTTCGATGGTGGACGCATTCTTGTCAAAAACCACACAGTAAAGCGTGTTGCCTTTGCGGGTGACTCGACCCCACGGCATCGGCCGTGAGAAAGGACTGGCTTGCGAATCATAAATGGCCTCGCCATTCACATCAAGCCACTTGCCTACAGCATTCAGCCGATCAACCGATGGCTGTGGGATGACTCCGTGAGAGTCTGGACCCACATTCAGAAGGTAATTTCCACCTTTGGATGCGCAATCGACGACATTGAAGATCAGCGTGTCCACTGATTTCCAGTTGTGGTCATTCGCATGGAATCCCCACGAACCGTTCATGGTCATGCAAGACTCCCAGTCATCTTTAATTCCATTTGCAGGAATCTCTTGCTCAGGCGTGCCGTAGTCGCCCACCGCTCCTGCCGAGGTCGACATGCCATTCATGCCTGCGCGGCTCACGTCGACACGGTTGTTGATGATGATGTCCGGCTTGAGCGAGCGACAGTAGTTGTAGAGATCAACCCCGCGCTCATGGTTCCAGGTGTTCTGCCATTCGCCGTCGAACCAGATGATGCCCGGATCGTAGCGCGTGATGATTTCTTTGAGCTGCGCTTTCATGAACTTCACGTAGTTCTCAAAATTGGCGTGCTTGGTGTCCCGCTTGTCGTACTTCTCGTGGGGATAGAAATCGGGATGATGCCAATCCATGATCGAGTAGTAGGTGCAGAATTTAATGCCCTGACGCTTGCACTCGTCGCTTAACTCCTTGAGTGGGTCACGCTTGAATTGGGTGTGGCCGATATCCCATGTGCCTTGGCCTGTCGGATACATCGCAAAGCCCTCGTGATGTTTGCTGGTGATGACGATGTACTTCATGCCTGCCGCTTTCGCAGTAGAGACGATTTTCTTGGCATCAAAATCGGTTGGGTTGAATTGCTTTTGCAGGGGCTCCCAGTCTTTCGATTGGACTTGGGCGGAGAAGATAAGCCATTCGGATGCACCTGGATAGTTCTTGCCGTTCCAGGTGCCCGCCGGGATTGAATAGAGACCCCAGTGGATGAACATGCCGAAGCGGGAATCGCGCCACCATGCCATCCGGGCGTCTTTCTGCTCCTTGGTTTCGTGAGTGAAATCCTTGCCGATATTGGGTGAGGCATAGAGGCCACAGTCCTTGATCCGAACGTCCGACATCTTTGCCCCGGCTCGAACCTTCTGAATCTTGACGGCGATGCTGGTTGCGGTCACCGGAGCGCAGCGAATGAGTCGCTTCGCGCCAATCGTCGTGCCCGACGCGATGGTGATCCACTTTCCGCCGACCTCGGCTTCAACTGAAAACCCAGCCACATTCTGACCCTTTGCGATGTCCTCGCCGAGTTCGATCACGTCGAAGGTGGCCGACTTGTAGATATGGAACGGGAACTGCCCACCTGAGTCGTCCTTGACGATCTGATTGAGTTGGAAGGTCTTCGAGATTCGCTCATGAAAATCGTTCAGCGACTTAATGTCTTGGTCAGAGATGAGTCCTTGGGTGTTCGCAGGAACGTTTAGAAGGAACGAACCATTTCGACCCACGGACTTGTAGTACAGGTCCTCAAGCTGAGCACCCGTCTTGACCTTGTCGTTCTCTGACTTTCGCCAGAACCAACCCGGACGGATGCTGACGTCGCATTCAGCCGGAACCCAGTCCGATCCGTTTTCCGTTCCTTCACCCAGCTCGTTCGAAAGGGAAGTGCCGGGCACATATCGACTGGCGTTGATTGTCGACCAGTTGGTTTCCGAGGCGATGCCGCTTTCGTTGCCGACCCATCGAACGTCGGGTCCGGCGTCGCTGAAGATCACGGCGTTCGGCTGAAGTTTGCGGACCGTCGCAATGTATCGCTTCCAGTCATAAACTTGACGTTTTCCATTAGGGCCTTCGCCATTCGCGCCGTCGAACCAAACCTCGAAAATCGGTCCGTAGTTTGAGAGCACTTCGTGAAGCATCCCATCGAACGTATCGTTGTACTGATCGGTACCGTAGGTGGGATGATTTCGATCCCAAGGCGACAAGTACACGCCCATCTTGAGCCCTTCCTTCTTACAGGCTTGCGAGAGCTCCTTGAGAATGTCGCGCTTAAATAGCGATTGGGCGACGGTGTGGGTCGAGAACTTGCTCGGCCAAAGACAGAAACCGTCGTGATGTTTGGCGGTGATGATAACGCCCTTAAATCCGGCTTTCTTAAACGATCGAACCCATTGGTCGCAATTAAGTTTGGTTGGGTTAAAGGACATCGGGTCTTCGTGACCGTTGCCCCACTCGTTGCCGGAGAAGGTATTTGGGCCAAAATGGACGAAAGCATAGGTTTGCATCTTCTGCCATTCAAGCTGGCGAGGAGCGGGGAGGGCTTGTTGACCAAAGGCCATCGCTGATAGCAAAGCAAGAACAACGGCGGGCGCGCAATGCATTGCGTGATTATATTAGATTGAACCTACGCAGGTTCAGGCAAAAGTACCGGACAGGAGAAATCTTGCCAGTCAATCGATGGCAAAAATAGCAAAAGCCGCTTCTGAAATCAGAAGCGGCTTTCCTAAAAAGTTTCGATTTGGTTTAGCTGCCGAACGAGTACATCGCTTGAAGGCGAACGCCACTAAAGTCAAGTCCCGAAAGCTTCGGCATCAAAAGGTATTGAGCGTTGACCGTAAAGTGCTTGCTGAAAACCACGCCGACTTCAGCGGCAGAGAACGACCGGAAAACCTTGCTGTTGTAGTTGTTCAGGCCGATGTTCATGTCGTAGTCGTAGTAGCCGAGTCCCGTGCCAATTCGAGCGTAAGTCAACGTATCTGTCTTTTCGCCGCTTTGAACTTCGTAGCCATAGGTTGCACCAATGGAGAAGAATCGGTTGTTCGTCGCCGAAAGTCCAATGCCTGCAACGTCGAAACCGAATCCGGCTCGATTTGCGCGGTCGGCTTTACCGAGGCCAAAACCCCAAGCAAAAGAGCTCGAACCAAAAATGTTCTTGATGGTGGAGTCCTTGGGCATGTAGGTACCCGCACTCACGCTGATCTGAGCCATAGCTGCACTGCTAAGAGTCGCGATAGCAAGTCCGATAATGATCCCTCGATTCATGTTTGTTCCATTGTGGCCGATTGGCCTAGTATTTATTCTAGGTTATGAGACTCAAATCCTTTACGGTTTGCTTGAAGTAAAGCTATTTTTAAACCAAAAGTCGGGTTATCCCTTCAGTGCACCGGCCAACATCGTCTTCTGAATTTGCTCACGGAAGACGAGATAAATGATCATGACCGGAAGCATGACGATGACGATTCCCGCCAACAATGCTCCCCAGTCACCAGCATATTGCTGGGTGTTGGTGAGGTTTGCAATTCCAATGGGCAAGGTTCGCACGTTGTCGGTTTGCGCCAAGACCAGGGCGAGCGGATACTCATTCCACAATCCAATCGCGTTGAAAATGGCTACCACCAAAATGCCGGGCTTTGCGAGAGGGAACATGACTTTCCAAAAGGAACCCGCATGCGTGCAGCCGTCAAGAAAGGATGCTTCGATCAATTCGTTAGGAAGCTGTTCGAAGAAGCCACTCAAGACGAAAACGGTAAACGCCAACGAATAGGCGACGTACACGAGGATCAATCCGAACTTGGTGTTCAGCAGTCCGAGCCTTTCGATGAGAAGGTAGAGCGGGATGATCACCAAGAAATTGGGAAACATCAATCCCCCCATAAAGGAGTTCAGGATGAGTTTTGATCCACGGAACGGATATTTGACAAGGACGTAAGCCGCCATCGCGCCGATAGGAAGCAGGATCGCCAAGGTCCCGACCGTCACAACGACGGAATTGAAGAGATTATGCCCAATACTGCCGGTTTCCCAGGCGTGGCTAAAGTTGACAAATTGGGGCTGGCGGGGCGTGCTCCAGGGTGAGGCGAAGATTTCGTTGCCCGTCTTGAGTGACGACAAGAGGACCCATGCAAATGGGACGAGGATCGAAATCCCAAAAGCGAGAAGAACTGTTGCACCGGTCGCCTTAAGCCAATACGCGTGGATAAATCGAAGGAATGCCTTGAAAATGTTGACCAGAAAAGAGATGGAACGCTTAACGATGGGGATCATAACGCCGCCGACCTCCGTGGATTTTCAGGGTTGCGTCCGATTACTCGCCAAACCAAGGCGCCTAGCACCATGGCGACGATAAAGCTGTACACCGCGATCGCCGAAGCCTGACCCATGTGGTTTTGTTCCCATCCCTTCTTGTACATGTAAGTGAGAAAGACTTGGGTCGCATTGTCCGGTCCGGCATTTGTCAGCAGTTGCACGAGAGCAAAGGTGCCCATGACATTCGAAACGACGTAGATGACGGCCACGCGCTTGACCGACCAAAGAAGCGGCCAGGTGATGCGTCGAAATCGCCTCCAACCGGTCGCTCCGTCGATCTCGGCGGCTTCGAGTACTTCTGAATCGATGTTCCGAAGGCCCGCCCCAAAAAGCATTACGTAGAAGCCGATCGCCTGCCATACGAATGCGATCAAGACGGCCGCATTCGCCCAACCTTCAACTCCAAGGACACCATCTTTCGGGATGGGGAGATGAAAAAATCGACAGGCAGAGATGAGCAATCCGTAACGAGGATGCAGCATGAATTGCCAAATAATGCCGACGACGACCATCGACACAACTTGTGGAAAGAGCATGATCGATTGAATCGTCTTCGACAGCTTCGAAGGAACCATGAGGGCATGGGCGATCGAAACGGCAAACATGATGATCATGAGCCCGCCGCAAATCAGGAGCAGTGCCTGGTTTTTGCCTGCGGTCAGCATCGTCGAATCGCTCGCGTACTTCACGAGGTTTTTCGTGCCGACAAAGGTCTTGTGTGACGAAACACCACGCCAGTCGAAGAACGAATAGTAGAACGACTGAATCAACGGAACACCGACCAGCAACGTGTAGAGGAGAACGGCTGGGCTCAAAAACCCGATAATGAATCGGGTTCTGGCTTTCATCGGATGGCTCGTTTCTTGACCAAGTCGATTTCGCGGAGCGTGAGCTCAAGCGACTCGATCGACGTATCTGGATTGGTTACGTCGAAGCTGCCGCCCGTGAGCACTCGATCCACGAAGTGCGCGATTTCGTGATAGTAACCGCCGAGGTCGCTGATGTTGCCGCCGCCCTTCGTTTCCATCTTGGGAAATTCAGGTACATACGGATCTTTGCCTTTTTCGTAAACCGTCATCGGTCCGCCATCCATGATCACGGCGCCTTGTTCGAACACTGCGCGGAAGGCCATTTTGAACGGAGTTCCCGGAGGCATGTTCCAGCCACCTTCCAGATGACAGACCGCCCGATCATAGACGAACGTTGAGAAGATGTGGCTGACGCCGCGAGGGTCGATCGTCCCCGCGCTCAGGACTTCCTTCGGCTCACCCAGCAGGTAGAGCGCGTAGTCCGTGTCGTGGATGTGCATATCCAAAGCCCCGCCACCCGCCTTGCTTTCGTCGGCGAGCCAGTTGTTGCTGCCCCAGTGCGGAAATTCGCCATAACGCGTCAGATTGATCGAAAGCAACTCGCCGAGGTGACCGGTCAGGGTAATTTGCTTGAGCAAAGCGTATTCGGGCCAGAATCGGATGCAGTGGGCGATCATCAGGCGAACGCCAGCCTCTTCGCAAGCCGTCTTCATCTTGACCGCATCTTCGACGTTGAGGGCCATCGGCTTCTCGCACAGAACGTGTTTCTTCAGGGCTGCCGCACGCAGAGTGAACTCGGCGTGGCGATAAGTGGGAAGACAGATGTCGATGGCATCGACATCGTTCGCAAGCGCGTCGAAGTCGCTGTAGAACTTCGTGCCAAATTCATTTGCAAAGGGTTCGCCCCGCTCAGCGGAGGCATCAAAAACGCCAACAAGTTCGGCGTTCGCCAACTGTCCGTAAACGGTGGCATGCATTCGCCCCATGAATCCACATCCAACGAGTCCTACACGTAACATGAGTGGTTAAGGATAACCCGAAAGCGAATTCGAATGGAACCCTGAAAACGTTTGATGTTTGTCCTTATAATCAGGCCATGCAAGCTTTGCTTGAAACATGGGATATCAATGCCCGGTTGAACCTCTATCTGCTTGACGCAGCTCCAGATGAACAACTGGCGATCAAACTTGAAAAGGGTAAGACGGTGTTGGGCAATTGGACTCACCTTCACAACGTGCGGATGATGTGGCTGAAGGCGAGCGCTCCCGATCTTTTGGAAGGCTTGGCAAAGCTGGACGACAAGGCCAGTCGAGAGGAACTGAAGCGTGAATTGGAGCTTTCTTCCTTGGCGATTCGAACGCTGATTGAGCGAGCGGGAACCCCCGAAGGAAAGATCAAAGGATTCAAGCCTCATGCGGCAGGATTCGTGGGATATATGATCGCCCACGAGACCTTTCACCGGACGTGCATTGAAATTGCGCTGAGGCAAGCGGGGGCGTCGCTGACCGATAAAGTTGCCTATGGAATGTGGGAGTGGGGTTCTCGCTAAAGTTTCAGGCTAGAATAACGGGTATGCGAAGGAGCTTATTTGGACTCGCGCTTTTTTCTGTCGTTCTCGCTGGGTGTGGATCAGGCGGCGGTGAAGCTGGCGGTGGGAATGGTACGACCACAGCGAAGGGCCAAGACGATTCTCGATTAAAACTCGAAATGGCGCCGACCGGCGCTCCAAAATATGGCCCGCTTGAGGTCCAGGCATTTCAAGGTGGATACGGAGTTGATTTCTATCAGAAAATGGCTGAAGACTATAACAAAGCGCATGCTGGCGCGGCAGTTAAGGTCACGGGCGATCCTAAGATTTGGGATCAGATCAAACCGAGGATGATCGCCGGAAACCCACCCGACTTTATGTTCCCAGGCTGGGGATACAACCATTGGGCCGCGGCCGAAGACGGCCAGATTTTTGGTCTTGAAGATGCCTTGAATACACCAAGTGCGGATGGAAAAACCCCTTGGAAAGATACGTTCGAGCCCGGAATGCTGGAAATGGGTCAGCTCGACGGCAAACAGGTCTGCTTGCCGTACTACCTGATGATGTATGGCTGGTGGTACGACCCAGACGTCTTTGCGAAGAATGGCTGGACGCCGCCCAAGACTTACACCGAGCTCCTCGCATTGAGCGAAAAGATCAAGGCCAAGGGCATCGCGCCAATCACTTTCCAAGGCAAATACCCCTTCTACATCCTTTACGGAATGTTGATTCCGTGGACGATCAGCGAGGGCGGAATGTCAGCGTTTACCGCGTGTCAAAACATGGAACCGGGTGCTTGGAAGTCGCCAGCTGTGCTCAAGGCGGCTCAGATGATCGAAGAGCTTCGCGACAAGGGCTATTTCGAAGACGGATGTGTTTCGATGACTCACACCGAAGCTGAGCAAGACTTTTTGAATGGAAAAGCCGCCATGGTGCCCTGCGGAACGTGGCTAAAGTCAGAGATGAAGGATTCCATCAAGCCGGGTCAGAAGATTGCGTTCTTCTTGCCTCCGGTGATCGAGGGCGGCAAGGGCGATCCAACCGCGCTCCAAGTTGCGATTGAGCCATGGATGGTCCCGACCAAGTCGAAGAATCCTCAGCTTGCCATCGATTTCTTCAAGTTCATGACTTCGGTCGATAACGCCAAGAAGTTCGTGAAAGAGAAGGGAACGCTGATGACGATCAAGGGAGCGAACGATGTTGAACTGCCTGAGGAACTGAAAGCCCCCGTCGAGGCATGGAAGAACAGCAAAGCACTCTATTCGATCAAATTCCGCGAATGGTACAACACCTTTGAGCAAGAAGTCGAAGATAGCTTGACCGCGCTGGTCACCAAGAAGCTCAATGCCCAGCAGTTCGTGGATCGTCTTGAGAAAGCGGCCGAAGCCGTTCGTGAAGACGACACGATTACCAAGCATCGAGTCTAAAGCGAAACAAAAAGGGCGGGATTCCTCGGAAATCTCGCCCTTTTTCTGTATCAATGATAGTGATGCATGGTCTCAAGATGACCATGATCTTCGATAATCGAAAGCAGCGTTCGGCGAATTTGATCCTGAGTTTCGCCGTGTAGACTTCGATCCCATACCGTGTCGTCGTGCAGCCTTATCTCTTCAGGATAAGAGAGGGGCGGAAGCGTGGCATATTCAGGAATTTCCCACTCGTACCGTGGCCAAACGTGAGCATGAAGAAACGGATCAACGTTTCCATAAAGCGCAAAATTAACACGTTTACAATCGGTTACTCGCTGGACCGCCTCTCCCAGCAAGGCCATATCTTCAAGATATATAAAGCGTCGTTTCGCGTCAAGATCGTTGAGTTGATCCACTTGGGGATAGGCTAGCAGAAGCGCATAGCCGGGCAAAAACTGATTGTCGGCGAGGACGGCAAATCCACTTCTCATACGCAATATAAGCTTAGGGTTTTCTCCATCGAGAAGTTCTTGAAGTCTTTCGGCTGGCGTCATGTCGCTATTATCCTACCGTCAACTGCATTACGGAAGATATTTAAGGAAAGTTCACACGAAGGGGCTGTCGTCAGATTTTCCCTCTGCTCAAAATTTGAGCGTCGCCTTTCGGGGCATTTGTCCGGCATACTTCGAATTAATGAAGTCCTCTTTGTGGATTCTTGCGCTTGCCTTGGCCGGGACGTCATCGGCTCAGCCCACGTTTAGCCATCCCGACCGAATCAAATACGATGGTCATTGCTTCACCATCGATGGAAAAGACACGTTCATCTTTAGCGGAGCATTCCATTATTTCCGCTGTCCAAAAGAACTTTGGCGAGACCGCTTTAAGAGAATTAAAGAGGCTGGATTTAACGCGGTCGAAACCTATGTTGCGTGGAATTGGAGCGAACAAGAAAAGCCAAAAGATTTGAATGATATGTCCAATATTCAACTTATAGACTTGGATGAATGGTTGGACATGGCAGAAAAAGAATTCGGACTTTATACGATCGTTCGCCCAGGACCCTATATCTGCTCCGAGTGGGCCAGCGGTGGTTTCCCCAATTGGCTGCAAACCTTTCGCCCGGCCAAGACCAAGAGGTCGCTTTGGTATCGCAGCGACGATCCCGTTTTTGAAGCCTGGTCAGATCGATGGTACAAAGCGGTTGCCCAAGTCGTCGATCGACATCAAATCACCAAGCTGAAGCGCGGTGCCAAAGGAATGATCCTTTGGCAGGTCGAGAATGAATATGATTATTCGTCGCTTTCGGAAGAAACCAAGCGCAACTACACCAAGTATCTGATTCAGTCTTCGAAGAAGCACGGAATCGAGGTGCCCATTTTTACTTGCTGGACGAACCCGGTTCGATATCCCAAAGGTGACGCCGTTCTGAGTCAAGCATTTGACAATCCCAACGAATACGTTCGATGGAACATCCAAGACGCGGTGAATGCCATCAACGCCCAACAAAAAGCCCAGCCTTGGGCGCCGAAGATGATCACCGAATTCCAGGGTGGCTGGTTTGGTGGAGTCGGAGGACTAGCCGCAGAGGAGCAAGACGGCATCACCGATAGTCAAATCAAGGCCCTTACGATCTGGACGATTGCCAATGGCTTAACCGGCCTCAACTACTACATGCTGTTTGGCGGAACTAACTTTGGCGATTGGGCCGGACAAGGAATTACGACTTGTTATGACTATTACTGCCCGATTCGAGAATGGGGTGGCGTTGGTGCAAAGTTCCGGGCGGTCAAGTCGGTCGGATCGGTACTGACCAATCACGGCGACGAATTGGCACGCTCCGTCGAGGTGCCCAGCTCTCGACAGCAATTTGGATCGGTTCAGTCGGTGACCCGGCGAGGATCGAAGGGAGCCAACTTTGTCTTCTTTTGGAACACAAGCCGAACCGAGAGTGGAGTCGTTACTCCTGGCAACGGTCAGCAAGTGACGATTCCCGCGTTTGGATCGGGAATCTATTGGTACCAATCGGACCCAAGCGATGGAAAATGGCTCGTTTCGCCTGCGGAGGATGTTGCGCCGAGAATTGCCAAACCCGTTTCTGTCCGAATAGCCACCGCCGCAGTAACCCAATTGACGCCGACGGGTTGGCGGTCAGCGCCAAATGTGCCAAGCACGACGGCTTTGGGAATTTGGGATAGTCGCTTCGTGAGCTATCAAATTCAGGTTCCGAAAAATAAATATCTTTGGCTGAGAACCAACAACAGCGAGTTGATTGGTAATTCTGAACCAGTCGGCTCGGGAATCCGTGGTGGCTCGGCGTGGAAGAGCGACGGAAAGGTGAGTCAGTTCGTGCTTTTCAATCCGGGTTGGCCTAACGGTGGCCCAGGCATGGAAGACCCTCACGGGATCATCGCGGCTCGAGTGCTCGACAAGGCCCCCGATGCGGCGGGAATTCAAGGTTGGCGAATGAAGATGCTGAACGACCAAGACGACCGAAGTCTTGTCGCTGAAGGGGTGGATACGTCGGCTTGGATGAAGGGAGTCGATAACAATCTGTTCAAACCGCATATGACTGGAGTTATTCGCGCGACGGTCGACTTTTCCGTCGCTCCCAAACCGGAAACAGTTTTGAATTGTGGAGGCGTCGACGATGAAGGCTGGTTCTATGTGAACGGTCACCTCGTAGGTGAAATCCACACTTGGGATGTTCCGGTTTCCTACAAGGTCGGCAAGTTCCTTCACAAAGGCCGGAACGACATTGCGATCGTGATTCGCAACAACGACGGCCCCGGGGGACTCACCGGCGCAGTGGCAATTGATCTGCCATTGCCAAAGAGTTCGCAACCGCAATTCCGATGGACGGATCAATATAAGTCTGGCGGATATAAGAATTACAAATTGAACACACGAAAGGCCTTGGTGGTGAACGAACATCCTAAAGTTGAAGGATTGCGCCCCAAGGGTTCGGCCAAGTTAGTCCGGTCGCAGATCACATTTGATCTGCCTTCAAACAAGAAGATTTGGCAGATGTTGATCGATGCTGGAGGGGACGGATTCTTAACTTTGAATGGCCATGCGTTGGGTCGCTATTGGGAGGTTGGACCTCAGCGAGCGTTCTTCTTGCCCGGGCCATGGCTGAAGAAACACAACGTGCTTGAACTTACCGTCGTGCCAGGGCGATTCGGGGATCGAATCAAAGCCGCGGAATTGCAGAGTCTGCCCGAAGTGAATTAGCGTCGCTTCGGCTTGGATTGCCAGGGATCAAATTGTGTCGGAGATCCCTCGGCAATCCATCGATCGTAATGAGAAAGATTCTTTTGTTCTCGAAGCCTTCGAATAAAGGCTTGAACGGCAAAAAGGACCGGAAACCCAACGGGGGAAACGAATGAATCCCAGTGAATCGGACGGTCGAGCCCTTGGTCCAGGATGAACATAATCACAGGAACGCCCAAGGCCATAATGAGGCAAGCGAACCACGTCATCCGTTGGTTCCTTAACAGCAGGCTTCGATATGTCTCAACATCCTGAGGTGGATTCTCGCTGTTGGCCAGAGGATTTCTTTGCCCTGGAATTGAGCCGAGGATGAAAAGAAGGCTTAGGTCAGAAGACTGACCCTTCTGATTCCAATAGCGCTCAATATCTTGTTGACGATCCTGCCGCTTGAGGCTTAAATAAAGCAAAATAGCCCTGATGATCGCTGGAACAAACAAGAGTCCGACGAGGATGGTAAGGGGTTTGCCCTTGCTCAGGCAAATCAATACCGTAGGAGCCGCCACGAGCACAATCAGCACGCCCCAAAAACTTTTTTGGACAGCTTTCTGACACTCAGGCGACAGGCTCATTGAAGTCTCATTATAGAGACATCAATGATTACTTTTGTCGCTGAATATAAGCGTATGCATTGTGATCGTGAATCGACTCGTGGTTCTCGACTTCGATTTCATAAGCAAGAATTCTGGGCTCTTTATCGAATGCAATCGCCACTTCGCGAACCATATCCTCGACAAATCGTGGGTTCTGATACGCCTGCTCGGTCACAAATTTCTCATCTGGTCGTTTCAGAACCGGATAGAGTTGAGCGGAACCCGAAGCCTCGATCATATCGATCACATCCTCAAGCCACAACATTCCCTGAGGGCGTACCTTGACGGTGACATAGCCCCGCTGATTGTGAGCGCCAAAGTCAGAAATCTCTTTGCTGCACGGGCAAAGCGTGGTCACAGGAACCACTAAATGAAGCCAGAAGTCATCAATTTTGCCCCCGGCGGCGATGAATCCGCATTCGTATCCCATCATGCCAACTTTTCCGGTGACGGGTGCGGCTTTGGCACGAAATAAGGTGAATTTGACTTCGATATGGGCGGTTTCGGCATGAAGTCGGTCGCGAAGTTTCGCCAGAATCTCTTGGATCGTTTCGCCGCTCACATCTTGGTTGTGTTCTCCGAGAATTTCAAGAAAGCGGCTCATGTGAGTTCCCTTAAATTCTTGAGGGAGATCGACAGTCAACGTGAATTCGCCGACCGTTTGTTGGGTGCCGTTGCCCCGTTCAAGCACTTGCATGGGATATTTCACCTTTCGAACCCCGACTTTGTCGATCGGAATGTTTCGACTGTCTTTGGTGCTTTGAATATCGACGAGTGCCATTGGAGCGTCCATTGTAATCCCGATCACGCCAAGTTGGTTCGCATCGGCGCGACAAAGGCTTTCTACGCTGTGCAGTAAAAAATCGTTCTCAACCCATGAAAAAGCGGGTATTTGAAGCTACATAACCTGGGGGATAACCTTTTCTTAACAATTTCTTAACAGATCGTCGGTACGTTCAAAACATCATGAGCACTCTTCGCGCATGGACAATTGGACTTCTAACAATGGCTGGTCTGACCCTTGTTGCCTGTGGCAGCGGGGGCGGATCGAATAATGAATCTTCGACCGGCTCGACCACCAGCAACGCAGCAAAGCCTGATGCAAGCCTTACCGGCGAAATCAAGGTTGACGGCAGTACCACCGTCTATCCGATCGTCTCCGTTTTGGGCGAGGATTTCCACACGGATTTCCCTCAGGTAACCGTCACCGTAAACAAGTCCGGCACGGGTTCGGGCATGAAGAAATTTATCAGTGGCGAAATTGATATTGCGACCGCTTCGCGAACGATTCAGGACGATGAAGTGAAGCAGTTAGCGGAAAAGAAGATCGACTTTATCGAAATTCCTATTGCCTACGACGGCGTTTCGGTCATCGTGAACCCTCAGAACGATTGGGCAAAAGACCTGACGGTCGATCAGCTCAAAAAGGCGTGGGCAAAAGACAGCACGGTCACGACTTGGGATCAAATCGATCCGAAGTTCCCGAAAGAAAAGGTCACCTTCTACGGTCCGACGGATAACCACGGAACTTACGAATACTTTACGGAAGCGATCAACGGAACCAAGAACGAGCTTCGCAAGGAGTATCAGCCAAATCAGGAGTATACGGCTATCGTGACTTCGGTCAACGGCGACAAAGGCGGAATCGCATTCTGCGGCTACAACTACTACGCCGACAACAAGGACAAGGTCAAGGCCGTTTCGGTTGGTGGCGTTGCTCCTGACGAAACGACAATCGCCGATGGCTCTTACAAGCCGCTGTCGCGACCTCTTTTCCTCTATGTGAACAAGGCTGCTCTCGATAAGCCAGCCGTCAAAAAATTTGTCGAGTATGCACTGGGCGACAAAGGAAAGGGTGCCGTCAAGGAAGCCAAGTATGTTCTTTTCGGAGACGATCTGTTGAAGCTCGTTCAAGAGCACGTTAATTCCGGAATGACCGGTACCATGATGAAAGATTACAAACCGGGAATGAAGCTCTCGGACATCTATGGCAAGAAATGACCGTAACGGAACCTGAAAAGGCAGTTGTTGCCGGGCCACAAGAGCCCGGCAACAATCCGCAACCCAAACGACACCCAAGCGTCCACCTCCAGCGGCAAGTCCGTGAAGGGACGATCAAGTTGTTTTGCGCTCTCTGCGCCATCTTGTCGATCATTACGACTTTCGCGATCGTCTACACGCTTCTGAGCCAAGCATTGCCGTTTTTCGCAAAGGTCAACCTCAAAGACTTTTTTACGGGAACCGAGTGGCAACCCACGCCTGAGCCTGGTCATTACGGCATTTTGCCCCTCGTCAGCGGGACGCTGATGATCACCTTTGGCGCGGGCATCTTTGCCGTGCCTCTCGGACTGCTGAGTGCGATTTATCTGGCTGAATATGCGAAACCCAAGGTGAGAGCGATTTTGAAGCCGGCGCTCGAATTGCTCGCCGGAATTCCCACCGTTGTCTACGGTTACTTTGGCCTCTTCTTTGTGACTCCGGCACTCAAAAAAGTGCTTCCCGACATTCAGGCATCGAACGCGCTCGCGGGTGCCATCGTGGTCGGCATTATGATTTTGCCGCTCGTATCCTCGTTGTGTGAAGACGCCATCTCTTCGGTTCCGAGAGCGCTTAAAGAGGGCGCTCAGGGACTTGGCGCGACCAAAGCCGAGGCGACCATGAAAATCGTGGTTCCGGCCGCTCTCTCGGGAATTGTTGCCTCGTTCATCCTTGCGCTTTCGCGAGCTTTGGGTGAAACGATGGCGGTCACGCTGGCGGCGGGTTCAAACCCGATTTTGACCTTTAACCCGACGAAAGGCATCGAGACGATGACGGCCTATATGGTCAACACCTCGAAAGGTGACATCGAGGTTGGAAGTATGAAGTATCTCTCCATCTTCGCGGTCGGCCTCATCCTCTTCGCACTGACTTTTTCGATGAACCTCTTCGCACGACGAATGGTTGCCAAATTTAAGCTGAACTACCAATGATCCTGGATCCCGCAACTCATCGTAACCTCGAAAGTCGCAAACGGCTTGATCGGCTGTTTGGCTTTCTTTGCCAAATGGCGGCGAGCATCGGCGTTCTGCTGTTGGTGGTCTTTTTGATCAAGATCTTCATTGATGGAGCGGGGCGTCTGAACTGGAAGTTCATCACGGACAGCCTTTCGCAACGCCCGGGTCGTACGGGCTTGTGGCCAGCCATCGTGGGCAGCATCTATGTAATGGCCCTGACCACGATTATTTCGGTACCGGTCGGCGTCGCTGCGGCGATCTACCTCGAAGAGTTCAATCGTCGAAAGACTTGGTTCATCAACACAGTCCAGCTCAACATTTCGAACCTGTCGGGTGTGCCTTCGGTTGTTTACGGGTTGCTTGGTCGGGTGCTGTTCGTCTATGCGTTTGGCTTTAAGCAGAGCATCATCGCCGGTGCGCTGACCATGACCCTTTTGATCCTTCCCACGGTGATTATCGTCACCCAAGAAGCTCTCCGTTCGGTGCCAAAATCGTACCGAGAAGGTTCGCTTGCGCTTGGTTCGACACAATGGCAGGCGATTCGTTTGCAAGTGCTTCCCAATGCGATGCCGGGCATCTTGACGGGCGTCATCCTTTCGATTTCGCGTGCGATTGGTGAAACCGCACCGCTCATTGTGGTGGGTGCGGCGAGTTATGTTTCCAACTTGCCGAAAGGTCTGGGCGACACCTACACGGTTTTGCCGATCAAGATCTTTGACTGGGCCAACGACTCGAAGGATGAATTTCACCAGGTCGCAGCCAGCGCGATTATCGTGCTGATGGTAGCGCTTCTGGCAATTAACTCGTTTGCAATCTACTTCCGCGCACGCACCCAAGCGAAAGCCAAGAAGTAGGTAATCTCGGCGAATGCGTCCCGAGTCACTCGAGTTCTTCAAGTCCATCGTTAACACCCCCAGCCCTTCGGGTTTTGAGGAGTATGCCGCCGAGGTGTACCGTCAATATACGGGCGCGTTTGCGGATGAGGTGAAGACGGATGTTCATGGGAACGTCGCGGCGATTTTGAATCCGCAAGCCGACATGAAGATCATGTTGGCGGGGCATATGGACGAGATCGGTTTTCTCATCCATTACATCGGTGACGACGGCTTGCTTTACTTCAGCACGATTGGCGGTCATGACAGCGTGATTCCGGTCGGTCAGCGGGTGTGGGTGCATGGCAAGGAGCGCGTCCCGGGAGTCATCGGCCGAAAAGCGATCCATCTCTTAAAAGATGAAGAACGCAAGAAGAAACCCGAGATAGAGGACCTTTGGATTGACATCGGCGTGACCTCAAGAGAGGAAGCCGAGAAATTTGTTTCGCTTGGCGACCCGGTGACCTATCAATACGAATTTCAGATGCTCCAAGGTGATCGCGCTTCGGCACGAGGATTTGATAACAAGATGGGCAGCTTCATCGTGGCCGAGGCGCTCAGGCTCCTCAAGGAAGAGGGAGGACTCGACTCTGGCGTAGGTGTGTATGCGGTGGCGACGGTTCAAGAAGAAATCGGGCTGAGGGGCGCACGAACAAGCAGCTATTGGATCAATGCCCAATCAGGCCTCGCCGTCGACGTCAATCACGCGATCGACTATCCGTCTGTGAGTAAAACAAAACACGGACAGCTTGACATCGGAAAAGGTCCATCGGTCATGAGGGGGGCTAACGCGAATCCTATCGTATTTAACATGATTCGAGATGCATGTGATAAAAGTAATATTCCGTTTCAAGTCGATGTTACTGGAGGGGGTACTGGTACTGATGGAAATGCCATGCAATTGAATCGAGCAGGTATGGCGGTTGGCATCGTTGGAGTCCCCCTTAGGTATATGCATACCCCCGTAGAATTACTGAGCCTTACTGACGTTGAAAATTGTGCCAAATTGATGGCTGCTTACTGCCGTTTGGTAAAACCTGATACCGATTTCACACCAAGAATATTGAAATAACGATAGAATCCCGTTAGAATCCGGCTTTCCAGGTAGAAATACCAGAGGCTAGATGCCCAAAAGCTAAAGTGCTTTGTCATATACTATTGGGAGTGCCCCGCATCGTGGCGGGTCACAAGGTTTATTGATGAAAGGTTTGTTTCTGGCTGGATTCGTAGTTTTAGGTGCCTCGGCTTTTGCTAGCCCGGTTGATGATTTCATGACCGGCAGCTACACGAGCGGTGCCTTCACCAGTGGTTCGGTAAGTGGCTGGGTTAATGCCCCCGGCTCTCTCGGCGGAGTCCGATATACCGACCTCAACATTACCAACAACCCCTTCGTGGGTGACGCGAAGACCCGAGTGATCACCACTCCGGGAATTCTGGAAGTAAGCACGGACACCGAAGTTGACACGGAATTCACTCTCGGTTACGGTTTTGCTGCAAATTCCACGACGGCTGCTTCGAACGCGTTGAACCTTAATTGGACTTCAACTCCGCTCGTTGCTTTGACGTTCCGCTCGAACGACATCGTTCAACCGGTAACGGCGACGATCTACACGAACGGTGGCGCTTCGAGCTTCACCCGAACGTTGAACATCGCTGGAAATATCACGTCGGCAAGCCCGCAGACGTACACGTTCGACTTCTCGTCCGACGCAGCTAGCCTCGGCGACGTTGACGCGGTCAAGTTCTTCTTCGACCCGGCTCCTGGCGCTGACTTCTCGCTCTCGGCAATCAATACGGTTCCAGAACCGATGAGCCTCGCCGTTCTTTCGATCGGCGCTGCAGCTCTGCTTCGACGCAAGAAGAAGTAATTCGATCCAGTCGAACCCTTTTGATGCTCCCGAATTCATTTTCGGGAGCATCTTTTCATTTGGGCCTACTGGGATTTGGTTTCTATCTGAGCCCTGGTTGCGATAGGCTTCATAATAAGGTTATGTCTGAAGGAAAGGTCCGAATTGTTACGCTCGGCTGCGCAAAGAACGACGTCGATAGCGAAGAAATTGCGGGCGTTCTTCAGAAGTCTGGATTCGACATCGACGGTGTCTCGAATCGAACCGATGTCACGGTGATCAATACCTGCGGTTTTCTCGAAGCTTCAAAACGAGAGTCGATCGAAGCGATCAAGCAAGCGATCAAAGATAAGCAGAAGGGCTTGACCGGAAAAGTCATCGTTGCGGGGTGTCTCGCTCAACGCATGGGCACGGAACTCATGAAGCTCGCACCGGGAGCCGACGCGTATGTCGGCGTGGGGCAAATGGGCCGATTTGATGAGATCGTCAAAACGACGATGACCTCTCAAGAGCGATTCGTGGACGTTGCTCCACCTCATCACCGCTGGGCTGATGTCGAAACCCGGGCGCGAAGCGGGAAGCCGTGGAGTGCGTATCTCAAGGTCAGCGAAGGGTGCGATCACAAATGCACGTTCTGCACAATTCCGAGCTTTCGAGGCAAGCACGACAGCAAGCCCATCGAGCGCGTCATCGCCGAAGCGCGACACCTGGCGCGAATGGGCGTTCGTGAGATTAACCTGATCGCACAAGACGTCACGCAGTACGGCTATGACCTCTACAAAGAATTTACGCTTCCCAAGCTCCTTCGGGAGTTGAACGCGATCGAAGGTCTGGACTGGATCCGCATTCTTTACTTCTATCCAAATCGACTGACGGATGAAGTCATTGAGGCGATGGCGACCTTGCCGAAGGTGGCTAAGTACATCGATATTCCGCTCCAACATGCTCACCCAGAAACGCTTCGCCGTATGAAGCGACCGTGGGAAGGTGAGCGGTATCTGAAACTGCTCGAAAAAGTGCGATCCGCCATGCCGGATGTCGCGATTCGAACCACGTTCATTGTCGGCTTTCCGGGGGAGACCGATGAAGAATTTAATTACTTAATGGATTTTGTCGAAGACGCGAATCTGGATCGTGTGGGTGCCTTCCTTTATTCGCAAGAACCTGGCACTCCCAGTCACGATATGCCAGATCAGGTTTCTGCCAAGGTGAAGCAGCATCGATTCGACGAACTCATGACGTTGCAGCAAGGGATTTCGCAGTCTGTCAATGAATCGTGGCTGGGACGTGACCTGCAGGTTTTGGTTGAGGATCAACAGCAGGGTTGGCTGGTTGGACGGTCGCATCGTGACGCGCCCGACATCGATGGTCTGGTTTTCTTCAAAGGAACTTCGAAGCCCGGTGATATGGCCTCGGTGACCATTAACGAAGCCGAACCGTACGACCTGTTTGGGGTCGAAAAGAACTCGGGTATCGCGGTTAAGAAGCGAATGGAGCCATTACGAATGGCGGCACCGAAAGCTCCGCAGTAGCCTGTCTTTTGTCAGCACGATAATTCGTGCAGGCCAAAGCGCCGATGAATCGGCGCAATCCCAGAGAGTTGGAGCCTATATGGGAGTGCGCGAATTTATTCGCGCTTTCACTCGCGCAATTTATTGCGCGTCAAACTTCAATTGCCTACAATTTACAGATGCACTCTTGGCCCCATGCGCCGAGCAAGGTTGTCACCGGGCCCGGTCTTTACATCATCAAAGCTATCCCTTTTGCAGCATGCATTGGTTCAAGACCAAGGCCGATCGTTCGTTTTACGAAACGGTCATGGGATTTCCTTATGAAGACATTTCAATCGATGACGAATTCTAGAACAGCACGATAAATCGTGCAGGCCAAAGCGCCGATGAATCGGCGCACTCCCAGAGAGTTGGAGCCTCGCGATTGATTAGCCCTTCAAGAGTTGAAGGACCGTTTGCGGGATTTGGTTCGCCTGAGCCAAGATCGCGGTTCCGGCTTGCTGCAAGATTTGGTACGTCGTATACGTCGTCATTTCTTGCGCCATATCGACGTCACGGATCGTGCTCTGCGAAGCCGTCATGTTCTCCTTAGCCGAAGCCAACGTCCGGTTATTCGAATCCAGAATGTAGCTCTGAAATTGGCCGATTTGGGCCCGGACGGCGGAAACTTGACTTACGGCACGATCAATCACCGCCATCGCGTCGGCAAGGCTTGCGGGATTGGTCACGTCGATTGAGGCTACGCTCATATTGGCGACAACATCGGAACCTAGCTGGCTAGCGGCCATGTTCGGCAACGTCAGCTGCGAAGAGTTGCCCGCGTTGCCACCCAGTTGGAACATCGCACTGCCAGGGGTGATTTGACCAATCGTCATCGGATACCCGCTTGCGGTGTTGCCTGAGGCTGTCAGTCGGACCATGTTGCCGTCGGTGTCAAAGAGGCTGAGGCCATCGGTACCGGCTCGTCCGCCGGTAAAGAGAACCGTGCCCATCGAGCCAAGCGAGATCGAGGCAATCGGATCAGTGCCAGTCACCGTCGTCGGAGGTCCAGAGCTAATGACTCCCGTCGAGTCGGAGAAGCTGAGAACGGCATTTTGGCCGTAGGCGACTGTTGAAAATGTGAGTTGGTTGGTGGTGCTATCCCATGCGGCCGTAACTCCGGTCGACGTTGAAGCGGTGTTGATGGCGCTCGCGACTTGGGCACCCGTGGTTCCGGCGGTAAACGTAAATGTCGAACCGTTCAAGCTGAAGGTCCCCGCATTCAAAACGACGCCACCAGTGAGCGTGGCTGAGTTGACGCTGGCTTGAGTCCCAGGTGTAACCGAATTGATCGTCATCAGCCCAAGGGCGGTGACCGGCGCGCCTTTGAAGAGTCCAGCAAGGGAGATGCCTTGGACGTTACTAGCGGCGCTAACTTGAGCCTGAATGCCTGAAGAACCGTCGAGAAGCCGTTTGGACGCAAATTGGGTGGTTTGGGCGATTCGCGTGATGCTGGCGGCAATGCTGGCGATTTGATCTTGGTTTGCGCGGGCCTGGCTGGCCGAGAGGGTTGCAGTATTTCCAGAAGCTACGACGAGACCCTTTGCATCGGTCAAAAGTTGGCTAACTTCTGCGAGGGCGGACTCAGCGGTTTTGGCGTAGTTGATCGCATTTTGGTTATTCTGCGATGCCGCGTCGATGCCACTGATCTGCATCCGGAGGTTTTCGGACGAGATGAGCCCTGATGGGTCGTCGCTGGCTCGCGTGATTCGCAACCCAGTGCTCAACCGGTTGATCGACGCGTTCAGCGCGTTCGAATTGATGTTCAAGTTGGACTGAGCCACTTGCGCCGCAAAATTCGTGTTAATTCGAAAAGACATGTCACCCTCGCGTTGCCAGCGACCCTTCCATGTTTTGGTCGTTTTTTAACCCGGCAAAGCTACCAAGTCTGATTGTTGGTTCAAATTGATTTTTTAAGAGGTCCGATTTTCTGGGGGCGGTAAAGTACCTTTATGAGTTTGGTGAGCAAGGTCGGCCGAAAGCGACCTCGGGCCAGGATTGCCTTGGCCGTTCTGTACACCATCCTTACGCTTGGCGCGATTACGACTATTTATCCATTCCTATTGATGGTCAGCATTGGGTTTAAGGGGCCCACGGATCAGACCGATAGCGCCTTGATCCCGAAGTACTTTGCCGATGATCGGGAGCTACTGACTAAGTATCTCGACGACAAATACGCGGGCGACGCGGCGGTGATCGGAAGCACCCGCACCGGAGCTACGTCAAATGTAGTCGATACATATGATCAATTTTTAGGGACATTACCTATTGATATGTGGACGGCTGGCTTTCGGCTTGCGCCAAACCAGGTTACGAGTCGGCTCATGATGCGCTATCAATCTTGGCTGCGGACTAAGTTTAAGAGCATCGACGAACTCAATCAGGTTTACGTCGAGGAAAATATTGCATTCCAGACAGTGATGGTCCCGTCGGAACAGCTCGAACGGGCCTCCTGGCAACCAACGCCGGGGCAAAAGTATCAAGATTGGCTCGAGTTTAAGGCGACGCTTCCGGCCGAATTTCGGGTCCCGATCCGCCGTACGCGTCTCTGGCAAGAATTTCTTCGCGTCAAATATAAAAATCGAATCGACGATGTGCCCCTCGATCTCAATCTAGCGAGAGCCAAGAAGTTTGAAGCCTTGGCACTTCCGACCGATGTGGCGAGTCAGCCCATTCGAGACGAATTTCAAAAGAATATTCCCGCTCGCTATCAGAAGGGAACTGCCGAAGCGTTATGGGAAAAGATCTCATCAGAACCTATGCCGATCGAGGCCGACGAGCGAACGTTTGTCGCGACCCATCGAAGCGATCTCAAGCGCGAATACGCATCGCGAAATTATCGATACGTCCTTGACTATGTTCTTCTGCATGGTCGCGCGGTCCTCAATACGATCATTTTTTGTGGTCTTGCGGTTCTAACTCAGCTCATCGTCAACCCGTTGGCTGCATATGCGCTGTCGCGTTATCCCATTCGCGCCTCGGGCAAGCTCCTGCTCTTTTTGTTGGCAACGATGGCTTTTCCGGCCGAAGTGGCGATGATCCCGTCGTTTTTGCTGCTCAAGAGTCTTGGACTGCTGAACACCTTCGCGGCGTTGATTTTGCCCGGCGCGGCGAGTGGCTACATGATCTTCTTGTTGAAGGGCTTCTTTGATTCGCTGCCTCCAGAACTTTTCGAAGCGGGCCAACTGGATGGCGCGAAAGAAACGACCTTGATGCTTCGGATCGCGGCGCCTTTGAGCCGACCGGTTCTCGGATACCTCGCCCTGATGGCCTTTATGGCGTCCTATTCGACCTTCATGTTTGCGTTCTTGGTCGTCCAGGATCAGCGCATGTGGACGCTGATGGTTTGGGTGTACCAACTCCAAACGAACGCACCCGAAGCGGTTGTGATGGCTGCCCTTGCGTTGGCGGCATTGCCGACTTTGTTGGTTTTCTTATTCGCCCAACGCGTGATTCTTCGCGGCATCGTGTTGCCTGGGGAACGATAAATCGTCAGGTGAATGTTACTTTTTTGGGAGTAGACTCCAAAAGTCCGTGAAGGCCGTGAGTGAAGACAAACAAAAGGAACCTATTCCCGTCCTCACGTGGACTCTCATCGCGCTGAACGTGATCATCTATCTTTGGGATCGCAAGTTTGGCCTTTTCGGACCCGGAATCGTCTTTAGCGACTTGGCCATGCGTCCGCCCGAAGTCGTTTCCGCGATTACCACGGGCGCAGATCGGTTTCCTCTGGTCACTCTTTTTACATCGATGTTCCTTCATGGTGGCTTCCTCCACCTATTCGCGAACATGATGTTTTTGGCGGCGTTTGGGCCTCCGGTTGAGCAAGCGGTTGGTCCTTGGCGATTCATGCTTTACTACCTCGCGTGGGGAGTGTTTGCCGCGTTCTGTCAAATCTATGCTTCTCCTTATCGCAATGTGCCGACGTTGGGTGCATCAGGAGCGATTGGTGGCGTGTTGGGCAGCTATTTTCTACTGTTTCCTTCCAACCGTTTGCACATTCTCATCATGGGGATTTGGGAGCTGGAAACAAAGGCGTGGATTCTGCTGGGTTTATGGTTTCTCTACCAAATTTTCGCTCGTCAAGAAGGAGTCGCGAATTGGGCTCATGTGGGAGGCTTCCTAGCGGGTATGGTAACGGTGCTGGTCATCGGGGGACGAGATGCGATTTTGCGCAAGCACCCCGAGTTGATTGAAGCTGACGATTAAGTCATGGCGTTCTTTAAATCCTCAAAGTTCTTTCTTCTGGTGGCTATTCTGACTCTCGCCGCCGCCCTCATCTCGGTCGAAAAGCGGATCAAGGTCGAGAATGCCAATCAAAGCGTGTTAGTCACCGCCGAAAGCGATACCATTCAATCGCTTGCGGCCGCCCAAGGAATCACGTTGGAAGATGCGATCACCAAGTTGCAGAAGCAAGGTTTGAATGGAATCGTTTTGTCGGAAGAAACCATTGGCGAATTGCTGCTGGATGGGAAAGCTCACCTGACGGGTGTCACGGTTCAAAAGGAATCGTCGATGATGGCCATGACGTTTGAAGACGAGGAGATGTTGGCCAGAGTGGTCAAAGGGTTATCGATTCGATTTGGCAACCTTGTGCAATCGAATACCTTGCGCGATGGCAAACTTGCGTTGCCGCCGGTTGATGCCGAAACCCTGCGGACGACTTCAGTCGGGCTCAACCCGCAGCTTGCGGCGTTGGCCCAGAAGCATCACTTGACGATTGTGGGACGATTTTCAAATCCCGTCGGCCTAACTTCGGTGGCCGTCGGCCAAACGGTGAAGTGGGCCAAGGACATGGGGACGAAAATCTTTTTGGCTCAAGGCGATCAGGTGCTTGGTCGACGCGATGCGCTCGACACGATGAAGGATGCGTTGATCGCGAACGATATGCTTTACGCATCTCCCGAATTCGCCAAGCTTGGTGGCGATCAAGAGATGTTGACGAAGATTCCTGATCGGGTTGTGCGGCTCCACTCGGCCCAAGCAATGGAACTCGACAAATTGAGCCCATCTGGTGCGATCGAACGCTATATCAAGGCGGCGAAAGAGCGCAACATGCGAATCCTGTTGCTTCGTCCGATGTCGATGGCCGCTGACGCTCCCCTCGATTCCTTTGGCGACTTCGTGAGCTCGATTAGTGATAATTTGAGCAAGAAAAAACTAACATTGGGCGACCCGGAGCCCTATCGGGATCCGGCTGTTCCCACTGCAGTTAAGCTCCTGATTGGCCTCTTTGGTGGTCTCGCGACGCTCTGGGTGGCGACCCAAATGTTGGGGCAGTCTCGAGGTCTGGTCATTGGCGGTCTGGCGGCGATTGGTGTTCTCGGTGGCTCTGCGTTGCATGGATCGGGGCTTGAGGCAGCGGCTTTGATGCTGTCAATGGTTTTCCCGATTGGCTCGTATTACTGGCTCAAGGAGACCAAACCAAATGCCATCGTGGGCTTGCTTGGGTTAGCGGGTCTTTCAATTATCGGAGGATTTTGTGTGGCCGGGCTCATGAATTCCGTGCCTTATTACATTCGGGCCGAGACATTTTCGGGCGTCAAAATTTCAGTTTTCCTTCCCATCTTCCTGGTTGGTTTGGTCGCGTTCGCTGACTTCAATGACTTTAAGCAAGCCATGAAGGACCCGATTACGTGGGGAACGGCGGCGTTGAGCCTCTTCATTCTTGCCGCGCTCGGCCTCATGATGATGCGTACTGGCAATGACAATCCGAACACGGTGAGTGGTGGGGAGTTGGCATTCCGAGGCATCTTGGAAGAGATTCTGCCCGTGCGCCCCCGCACCAAAGAATTCTTGCTTGGCTTTCCGGCCCTTGTATTCGGCCTCTTCATTTTGCACCGGGCAAAATACGAAGCAAACCGACTTGGTAAATTTTCTGGTTGGGTTTCGCTGTCCATCATGTTAGGATTTGTTGGGTTGACAGACTCGGTCAACACATGAACAAGCCTGGAATCTGTTGTGCGAATTTCCCAA
>JBEHXE010000033.1:0-40760 GCA_048498855.1 Armatimonadota bacterium
CAGCAGATGCCGTCTTGTACGGCATGGGCGACCGGCTATGGGATGGCGTCATATGAAGCGGCCAAGCAAGCAAGCCAAACGCCTTCCGACGACACGCGTCGGGCAAGCGCGATCGACTTGTTTGTCAAAACGCGCGATGCCGAAGGTGTCGGTTGTTCGACGCAGGATGGCACGTATCCTCAAGATGCGCTCGACATCATGACTCGAAACGGAGTCGCGACCCTCGCCCAGGTTCCTTATGTGAATGGCTGTATCGGCGCTTCGGCGTACCATTCGGTCCGTATCAATGGCTCAAAAGCGATCTCGCCATCCGACTCGGGCACGATCAAAGCGATGCTTACGGCCGGTCATCCGGTGGCAATGGCGGCGAATACCTACACCGACTTCCAGAACTGGGGATTCTCTCACCACGATGATTCGGTTTATACCGGCAATGGTCAAGTGTTAGACCATGGAGGTCACTGTATGCTCGTCGTGGGCTATGACGATTCGCGGCAAGCCTATAAGATCATGAATAGCTGGGGCACCAGCTTTGGCAATCAGGGCTTTTTCTGGATGAGTTACAACACATTCAATCAAGTCACGGCAGGATGCTATGTTGCCGACAGCGGTGCAACTATCGACGCAAGCGACCCGGGACCCACGAACGACGTCACGTTTAACTCTATCCAGGCGATTCAGTATCAAAGCCTTCGGTTTTACGGCTATTCCTACTTAGTGATGCCGTTTGACTTGAGTTCACCATTCTTTGCAACCTATGGCCGCATTACTTATGTTGAAAATGGGAGCTCGACGCCTTGGGTTCCCATCAATAACTGGATGAAGAACACTTACGTATGGTGGGCGATTCAAGGCTACTATCCCGCGGGGCATTACAAAGTCGAACTCCAAGGACTTTCCGTTGATGGCTCGACAATGACGATCTCGGCGACGGCGGCTCTTACGAATGGCGGCGGCATTTGGGCGAAGGGCACCAACCAGGCGGAGGCCTCTGAAGCTGTGATTGCGCCGCTTCTCAGGTCGAAGGTGAATGGTGGAAATCTCGCCATCGGCAGCGACTCACTCTTCAACGGCATTCCGGTGAAGGTGGTCGGCCTCGCTGGAAAATAAACACTTCCTGTGGGGCGGGTTCCGCCCCACGGATTCCTCGGCTCATCGGCCCCGAGTCTCCCGGCGAGGAGAGGTGCGCGGGCCTATGATTCATTAGGGCATCGCGCCTCGGGGCTGATGAAGGGTCGTAGGTTATTTCTGTTTCTTTCGGCGGCGGATGAGGCCGACGGTAAAGATGCCAATCGCCGCCAAACTCGCCGGTTCAGGAACGGCTGCATACTGGACACGTCCGCTCCATGCCCGAGGCGAGAACGTGTCGACGTTGAACAAGAGGTCAGTCGATGAGTCGAATCCACCTCGGTAGCCCTTGGCAAGACCAGTCGTGATCGTCGCCGTTCCATCCGTAAACGTGCTCGCGCCTTGGTTGTAGCCGACAAAGCCGCCACTCGGGAAGTTGCCGCCGCTATCTGGAGGAGTGGTCAAGAAGAACGCAAGACCGATCGTCTGCCCGGCGCTCACCGTAAAGGTGTTTCCGACGTTGATTGTGGTAAATGTGCCCTGCGGGTTCGTTGAACTTACGTTGGCCGTACCAAGAAGATTCCAGGCCGCGGCGTTTGTTTCTACGCCCGAAAGCGCACCGTTCTTGGTGTAGACCTGATAGGAGTTTGTAAAGCCCCCGGCACCACTCAAGTTCAGGTCAAAGAGACCGGTCAAGACGAGGTCGCTCGACGAGTCGTTGGTAAAGTTGACCAATGCGCCACCGTAGTAGCTGACGGCCGTCGGTGCAGAGCTCAGCCACGTTTGGGCTGACGAAAGAGCCGGAACCATCACCAGCCCAATCATGTATAGTATCGAAGAGTTTCGCTTCATAGTGATTCTCGTGAGTCCCCTGGACCTTCGAATCGAAAGGGACTCACCCTTCCTATTTTTCTAGAGGGGACCGGTACCCTGCCCTGCGTAAATACCGAATCCTTGCTAATCTTGACTATTTTGTCAAGATTGGATGAACGAAATCAATCTTTCTTTGATTACCATTTTTGATTAACGCTTCTCGAACGCACTTACTTGGGCTTCGCGTCCGATTGACCCGGCGTTGTAATGAGACGCACACTGCCACGCCCGGTGAGGTAGCTCCACGCCCACTCCAGCAACACGAGGGCTTTATTTTTGAATCCGATCAATAAGAGGACATGAACGAATCCCCACGCAAGCCAGGCGATGAACCCAGTCAGCTTGAGTTTGCCAATGCTGGCGATGGCCCGATTGCGTCCGATGGTCGCCATGGTTCCCTTGTCCTTGTAGGTAAACGGAACCGTTGCTTCGCCTCGCGCACGGCGCAGGAGATTGTGAGCGGTTGCGATTCCCATTTGAGTCGCTGAGGAGCCAAGCCCGGGGACGAGTACTCCGTTCGTATCCTTAAGCGAGGTCATGTCGCCAATCACGAAGATCTCGGGATGATCTTTCAGGCTAAGGTCGGGCTGGACGGGCACTCGCCCCGCGCGGTCCGTTTCCGTTGAAATCATTTTTCCCAGTGGCGAAGCCGCGACGCCGGTCGCCCAGAGGGTGACACGCGTGGGAATCCACTCGTCGCCCACCTTGATACGCCCTTCTTCGACGCCACTGACCAAGCTCTTGGTATGAACCTCGACCCCGAGGGCCTCGAGTTGGCGCTTGGCGCTCTCGGAAAGTTCGGGCGGATACATTCCCAAAATTCGGTCCGCCCCTTCGAACAGCATCACCCGAGCCTTACGCGTATCGATGGCGCGAAAGTCCTCGACCAGGGCTTGGCGTGCGATTCCCGCAATCGCCCCGGCAAGTTCGACGCCCGTGGGTCCGCCGCCCACGATCGCAAAATTGACGGGCGAATGGTCGCCATTTAAGAAGGCCTCGCGCTCGGCTTCCTCAAAGGCCGACAAGATTCGCTTGCGAATTTCGGTCGCATCTTCGACCGTCTTGAGTCCGGGAGCGTCCTGCTCCCACTCGTCGTGGCCAAAATACGAGTGCCGCGCTCCCGCGGCCACTACCAAAAAGTCGTAGGCGACGGATTCTTGATTCGCCAAACGGACGCTTTGCTTCTCGACGTCGATCTCGACGACTTCACCCAACAGTACTTCGATGTTCTTTGCTTTCCGCAAGATCGAACGCAACGGCACCGCGATCTGATTAGGAGAAAGGACGGTAGTCGCCACCTGGTAAAGCAGGGGCTGAAACGTATGGTGATTTTTTCGGTCGATGAGCGTAACGTCGAGGTCTCGATTCGCAAGCGCCTTTGCTGCATAAAGTCCGCCGAAGCCGCCGCCGATGATCACGACTCGCTGTCTAGAACTCATCTATTCTTTCTACGAACAATAGTGAGACTCAATCTCTTCGACGCGCCGCCAAGCTCCATTTTGGTGCCGAAGTTCATAGATCGCGGGATTGGGCATTGCGAGGTGAAAGTCGAAATCGATAGATGGATCAAGCGAATGAAGCATCAGCGAAATAATGGTTCCGTGTCCGGCCAACGCGACTGTCTCGCCCCGATGCTCAGCCAGCAGCCCCTCGATAACCGACCAGCCTCTCGCCTGGGTTGCGGCCATCGACTCGCCGCTTTCATGCACATAGTGAAAGTCGCCCCACTGAGCCGATAGCACTGCGCGCCAATTGGAAATCGGGGTGGATGCCATCCGATGTTCGCGAAAGTCATCGACAATGACTACCGAATGTCCCAAAACTTCTGCCGTTGGTGCGACGGTTTGCACCGCTCGAATGTAGGGACTTGAATAGATCGCGTCGGGCTGGCAAGCGGCCAACACAGGAACCAAGTTTTGAGCTTGAAGAAAGCCTTTATCGCTGAGCGGGCGTATCAATTCATCCTCTAGCCCCGGACGTGGAGCCTCAGACTCAGCATGCCGAACGAGCAAAAGGCGCACTTAGCTTCGTCGCTTTCGTCGGATCAACGCCGCAACGCCAAGACTGATTGCCGCGATGCTTGCGGGCTCGGGAACTGGGTTAACCGTCGCCGAAGTGACGTAATACACAGCTGGACCGGTCGAGTAGATGATTGCCTCATCAGCGGGCGAGGTGGAGTTCACTGTCGAAAGATGAAGCCAAGAACCGGTTCCGGTCGAGTTGGCCGAACCAGCCGTCGAGCCGCCATTGCCAACGCCGATGGTGACTTGACCTTGGAGCACATAAACCCACGCATCGAACGTGACGTTAGGAGTGGAAGTAAACGTTTGAACCAAGCCGTTGTTTGCCGCAGTGCTCGTCACGAGGATGCCGGTGGTGGCGCCGCTCGGAGCAACCGAAGGAAGCAAGTTCGAGGTATCGACGAGTTGAGTGGTGCTGACGCCGTTCGTGTTGTGCCACATGAACCAAGAATCAGCGGCAGACCAGCCGACGTTTCCGGTGCCAATGTGGGTCGTGGGGCTGCCATTTGGTCCAACGACCGAAAAGTTGGAATCGAGCAAAAGGTTTGCGTTCGCGATTGAAACGCTCGCAAGAAGACCACCGCCAATAAAGAATCGTAAATTCATTGTTCCCACCAGAACCTCGTAAAGTATACAGGATCGGCGGAGCGAAGGCAGGACTTGTTGACCAGAATTTAACGCTGCATGGGGCGCCCCGAGACTTCGGAGACGCCCCTTGATGATCTGCCCGGGTCGAAAAGTTACTTCGTCCAGCGTGCGACAGCTTCAGCAAAACGAATGCCGTAGTGTCGAGCGGTTTCGAGGTCGTCGGCTCCTGGCGTGACGTCCGGTGAGTCGTTGTCGGCTTGGGTGCCAACACCAACATAGAAGCCATTTCGATTGAGCTTGCCGTCGTTGCGGATGCCGAGTACAACCCAGTTCATTTCGTGTTGAGCGGCAAATCCGAAAATGTAATTCAGCGTGTTTGCCTTATCGCCCGCATTCGAAAGCGAGTTGGTGAATCCGCCGCCGATCTTGTCCTTCCAGCCGCGCTCAAACCAGATCTTTGCCGAGGCGTCGGCAAAGGTTTTGAACTGCGCTGAGGGTCCAGCCATGTAAGTTGGCGCGCCGAAAAGGATGCCTTCGGATGCCTGGAGGGCTTCCCAACCCGACGCATATTCGCCAACTGGTTCTTCGACTTTCGTGATATCGACAACTGTGACGGTCGTGCCGGCGACCGATTCGAGTCCATTGACGATTGCTTCGGCAACCTTTTTGGTGTGCCCATATCCGCTGTGGTAAGCGACGGAGATCTTACTCATGTACGAGTTTTACGGTTTGTTTGCATTCGCGGTCTGTATGCTCGAATACACTCGGGTATAATCTCTATTCCCAAGCGTGGTGAGTTGCCCGAGTGGCCAATGGGAACAGACTGTAAATCTGTCGGCGAGAGCCTACGTAGGTTCGAATCCTACACTCACCACCATCTTTCTCGAATCCTAAGTCTGTTTCTGGACGCCTGTTGTGTGCATCCCAATAGCCTTTGGGCACTCGAACCTGTCGACGCCTTGCGAGGCGGAGGGTGTCTCCAAACTTCCGAGTGTTTCAAAGCTTGTAAGGCTGTCTACCCCCACCGTTTCGCTAAAGCTCAACGACACCCCCAGGGGTGTAGCGTGGTGATTGCCTTTTTCAAAGGTTTGGATTTACTTTGGGAGTGCGCGGACCTGTCCGCGCTTTGGCAGCCGAGACTTGTCTCGGCTGATATCCGTGATATTCCAGGATGCTAGAATTTCAAGCAATCTCATCGGCTAATCTAAGCCATGCCCAGTCGCAAGTATTGGATGTGGACCGGACCGACCAAAGACGCTTCGTCGAGCGCCCTCGCCGAAAAATACAAAAAGATCAAGGCTCACGGCATCACCGGGATCTTTCTCGAACACGAGATGCCCGAGGCCGAATGTCACGCAATCAAAGACGCCGGACTCGAACTCCATACTTGGATGTGGACGGTCAATCGCGGTGACCAGTGGATTCATGACAACCATCCCGAATGGTATCAAGTCAGTCGATCCGGCAAGAGCTGTTTCGACCAGCCGCCCTACGTCCCATATTACAAATGGGTGTGTCCCTCGATCCCTGCGGTTGTGGATTACATTGTCGATCAGGCCCATCAACGGGCCATCAACCCGCTCGTCGATGGCGTCCACCTCGACTACGTACGCTACCCTGACGTGATTCTGCCCAAAGGTCTATGGAAGAAGTACAGCCTAGATCAAACCGAAGAACTCGCTGACTATGACTTCTGCTACGGCGAAGCAACCTGCAAAGCCTTCCAAGAACGTTACGGCTACGATCCGAAATCCATTGAGCGGCCCGACCTCGACCAAAACTGGCTTCACTTCCGTTACAACAACGTCACCAACCTCGTGAATCGCGTCGTCGAAACGGTTCATGCCGAGAAGAAGGTGGTCACGGCCGCGGTGTTCCCCACGCCTTCGCTCGCTCGAAAAATCTGCCGACAAGATTGGGATAAATGGCCGCTTGATGCGGTCTGTCCGATGACCTATAACAAGTTCTATGACGAGGACGTGGATTGGATCGGCGACTGCGTTCGCGAAGACATCGACGCGGTCACCTTTCCCGTCTATGCCGGATTATTCTTGCCAGATTTCCAGATTGGCGATCTCGAAAAAGCGATTGCAGTCGCGCTTCATCGGGGAGCCAAGGGAGTCTCACTCTTCGGAAATCCGTCCGATACTCAGTGGCAGGAATTCGAGCGGGCGATTGGGTAATTAGCGAAAGGCATTCTTTTACGAATGAGGATGGTTGTGCCCCCGGTTGGCTTTTCCCCTCCCACCCGTTCGCTTTTGCTCACGGACTCCCTCCGCGAGGGAGGGAGATTTTTGCCCACACCTCCAAGTCGGCTTACCTCCCAATCGAGTTGTGAGAGGGGACTTTGATGGCTTCCGACTAACTCGATATGCCTCGCCAATACGCGGCCAAGATGGCCACGCCCCTATTGGCTTCAATCTTTTTGGAGTGCTCGAACTTGTTCGAGCTTTGGCAGTCGAGACTTGTCTCGGCTGAGACTTTGACTACGCGGCCATCCCGATACTCGGGATCTTCGAAGTATGCCCATGCTCCCAGTCGGCTTTTCCCCTCCCACCCGTTCGCTTTTGCTCACGGACTCCCTCCGCGAGGGAGGGAGATTTGCTTTGCCCTCACCCCTGCCCATGCGAAAATAGCCGCTACTTTTCCTCGTCCGTCGGGTTCGACGGTGGGCTTTTCTTAAACTGAAGTTTGCTTTCGGTGCCGTTCAGAAGTCGTTGGATATTTGACCGGTGCTTGAAGATGATGAACGCCCCGACGAGGATGCTGACCGGCAACAATTGTCGCGAGTCGTGACTCACGAACATTGAAATGGGAATCGTGGCAATGACGGCCATGATGCTGCCCAGCGAGACATAGCGCGTGGTCACCACAACCACGATCATGACTACGGCGGCGAGGAGCGCCGTCAACGGGATCGCGGCGAGCGAGGCTCCCAAGACCGTCGCGATGCCCTTGCCTCCTCGAAAGCCGATCCAAGGACTATACATATGTCCCAGCACAGCGACGCATCCAATGACAAACGTCCAAAGCTGGTTATCAAGCCCAAACGGCTGATTTTGAATCAAAATGTGAGTGAGAATTCCCGGAACAAAGCCCTTCGCGACATCGAGCAAAAGGACGACCATGCCCCATTTCGGGCCGATCGCGCGGTTTACATTGGTTGCGCCGATGTTGCCGCTGCCGACCGAAAAGATATCGACCCCTTTCATTCGGCTGACGATGACCCCAAACGGAATCGACCCCAAAAGGAAGGCGAAAACGGCAAGCGCGACTAACACTGAAGCTATTTATAGCTTATTTTTGGCCTTCATTGGATAGGGGCGGCAGAGCGGATCGCCCACAACGATGTCTTTCCACTTGATGACTGGGCTTGCAGCATAGAAGCTTTCGGCGAGGTTGTAGCCGCTGGTGTAGCGATCAAAAAGGATCGCGGGCCGACAAAGCGCAAACGTAAACGGCTCGCTCACATACCCTTTGACGCCGGTCACACCTTGCTGAATGAGATCAGCGATCAGGCTTTGACCGCCTTTCGTGGGGCTAAACGTGCGTCCGCTAGTCGAAACAAATGTTTCGGCGAGGGCACCCGGTACGAACTTGAGACGGTGATAAGCCTCCACGTCGAATTTGGGATCGTTGCTGCCCCAGCTTGCATAACCGGACAGGGTTTCGCGCCCGTCGGAAAAGTCTTCGGTCTTCTCGTAATACACATCGAGGCCCTTGGCAGAAAGCTTCTCGTTAGCCTGATTCATCGCGAGTTCCATATCCCACCGACCCGAATTGGGGCCGAATTGAGGCTGGGAATCGAGCAGAATCGGCGCTTTGCTTGGCTTAGCCGCAAGCGAATTATCGACGAGTTTCAGGCAGTCTTCGACGGTGTAGCCAATGAGGCGTGTGACGAGATACATGCCGAATTTCTGATGGCTGAACGGCTCATCTTTGTTGAAATAGGGACTCATGCAGCGATTGACGGCGGTCTCGGCGTCTTCCGAAATGCCGAATTTGCCGGGCGTTTGCGCGATCGGTTCCACCTTGAGGTCCATGCTCGCGAGGGTGGCATCGACCGAGTAGCCGCCTTGGTCTACCAGGCGTAAAGGGATGCCTTTGGTGAGGACGATGAAGTCAATATTTTTGTTTTTCGCGAGCGCTTGTCGAATGGGGGTCTCGATCTCGCTCTTGTATTTGTCGGGTGAGATATTGTCGTCGGTGCCAGTCTTGAGGCTCACCAACTGGTCGCGTGAAATCTTGCGCTTTTGGAGGTAGTAGCCCGCAATGCGAATGCTGTTAGGGTCGTTTTCGTTCATCACGACCAGCACCCGCGAAGCGTCACCGACGGACGGCCCGCCGTTCGGAATGGCAGCAAGGTTTGCGCTCGGGTCGTGGGTCGAGCAACCGAGGAGAGATGCCAGTACTATAGTTGCAAACATAAGACGACTTTGGACCTTCACTATTAAGGATTATCGGCGAAAAAGGACGTTTCTGCCCTCTTTGGGCCAATAATCAAATACGAAATGCGTGTTGCTGTCATTATGGCCGGAGGCTCAGGTGAGCGTTTTTGGCCGTTGTCCCGCAAACTTCGTCCCAAGCAACTGCTTCGTCTGACCGATCCGGAAAAGACGATGTTGCAAGAGGCGGCAGATCGCATTGCGCCGTTGGTAGGGGCCGAGAATGTTTATATTGCGACGGCGACGCACCTCGAAGAGCCGATTCGCGCGGCGGGAATCGTGCCGCCCCAGAACGTATTTGCCGAGCCAGACAAGCGGAATACGTTGGGATGCTTGTGCTGGGTCGCGGCAAACTTCATTTCCCAAGGGCATGAGGATCTTTCGATTGCGATTTTGACCGCAGATCATAAGATCGAAGAACCCGAATTGTTCCGCTCGACGGTGGATGCGGCCCTGACTTTGGCTGAGGAGACCGGCGGATTGGTGACGATGGGTGTCACGCCGACCCGGCCCGAAACGGGATATGGATATATCGAATCCGGTGAACCGATCGCGGCAGGGCGACAAGTTTTGAAGTTCCGCGAGAAACCTGATCTTGAGACGGCCAAGCAGTTTGTCGAGAGCGGCAATTTCTATTGGAACAGCGGCATGTTCTTTTGGACGCAGCAGGCGTTTTTATCCCAGCTTTTGACGGCGCAGCCAGAGTCGCACGCGACGGTTCATCGGATCGCGGAGGCTCTCGGCGGCGACCAGGCAGTCGAGCGTTTTCGAGAGTTGCCGAATCTGTCGATCGACTATGCATTGATGGAGAAGGCGTCGGATGTATACGTTGTTCCGGCCGAGTTCCCTTGGGACGACGTGGGAGCCTTTGATTCGCTCTTTCGGACCATGCCTCGGGACGAGAATGGCAATGTCATGATCGGCCATGTGACGGCAAAGGATTGTACGGGTTGTGTGCTCTACAATGAGTCGTCGTCGGCGGTTTTGACTGCCGTCGGAATGAAGGATACGATTTTGGTGCAGACGAACGACGCGGTGCTCATGGCTCCGGCGACGGATGCGCAGCGCGTGAAAGAGATCGTCGGGATGATTGCGGACGGAAAGTATCTTTAGCGACTTTTTGAGCTAGATTCTCGCTTTGCATTTCGGATGAGGCAAACTTCTCGCAAGAACTCTTCTGTTGGTAAAGTGATGCCACTTGGGGGCATGGGCGTCCCCGCCCGTGCGAAGTGGGAAGCGAGGATTCGTGACCGTTCTTAGAGCAACTCTGGCGGTGAGGGTATCGCGCTTCGCTCATTATCCCAATGGCGGAATATTCGAGGATACGACGTTCTCCAACTCGATCAAGCAGTGGCAACCAGACAAACCACGCCGGGATGCTATATTGAAGAGGATCGATGGTTTTCTTCAGCGTTGTCGGACTCCTGCATTCTCTTTCCTCGCCGATCATCACCCCATACCAGAGCCACGAGGCGTTGAGCGCACGAACGATCCGGTGTGCCTCGACTGAGGTTAAGGAATACGAGCCGACCGTTTTCGATATCGATCTCCACGCAACGTACGACAATCCGTTCGACCCAACTGACATTTCTGTCAAGGTTGAAGTCATCCAGCCGAACGGAAAAGTCATGAACGTGTCGGGCTACTACGATGCCGACTGCGAACGCAGACTGAAAGATGGTAAAGAGGTCGTCACCAAGACCAAAACGGGCCGATGGCGTGCGAAGATCGCCTTCATGATGACCGGTAGTCATCGGGTGAGCGCCACCGTTCGTGACCGCAATGGTTCGACGTTTACCGATGTCGCAACCGTAAAGGTCGTCGCTCCCAACCACTCGGGATTCGCAAAAATCTCGGCTAAAGATGGTCGCTATTTCGAAACGACCGAAGGTAAGAGTTTCTATCCTTTGGGCGCGAACGTGTGTTGGGGCGGCGACGAAGGCACTTACAATTTCGACAAATGGATTCCGAAGTACGCCGCGCAAGGATGCAACTACTTCCGAGTGTGGCTAAGCCCACAGTGGACGACCTTTGGCGTTGAGCAGCCCGGGCTGAGTAAAGACGGCAAGGGATTAGGACAATACTCGCTCGAAAATCTTTGGCGGCTTGATCACGTGCTCGCGCTTGCCCGCAAGTACGACATGAAGGTGAAGCTGTGCATCGATTCGTACAACATGCTGCGAGACAAGGACGGCTATCCGGGCTGGGACGACGGCGTTTTTAACATCGCCAACGGCGGCGTTGTCCATTCGCCCATCGAGTTTTGGGAGAGTCCGCAGATGGATCGTTTTTATCTTCAGAAGCTGCAATATCTGGTCGCACGCTACGCAGCCGACCCGACGGTGTTCGCCTGGGAATTTTGGAACGAGATTGACCTTAGCCGTGACTTTCCCGTCGCCCAAGCGAAAGATTGGCATCAGCGAATGGCGCGCGACCTGCGCAAAATGGATCCCTATCAGCACCTCATCACGACCAGTTTTGGCAACTCGATGGGCGTTAAAGAGATCGACCTGCTGAGTGAACTCGATTACATTCAAACCCACAATTACAACTCGCCGGATGTGATCAGTCAGATCGCGATTCAGCAATCGCGCAAGGGCAACTGGGGCAAGCCGCACTACATCGCCGAGATTGGCGCGGACGCCAGCGGTCCAAGAACGGAAGAGGACCCCGAGGGCTTGCAGATTCACGATCCGCTGTGGATTTCGGTTTGTATGGGATCGAGCGGCGCAGCCCAGCCCTGGTGGTGGGACAACCTCATCGAGCCCAAGAACCTCTATCCGCTTTTCGGATCGGTGGCGAAGTTCATCAAAGGCATCGATTGGCCCCGCGAAGATTTTCGCCAGACGCAGCCGATCGTTGATTGGAAAGTGAAACCGAACCCGCTTCCGCGCAAGGACGTCACGATTCAGGGTGGGCCGATGAACTGGGAGCCGAGCCCTTATAACCAGCCGCGAGTCGTGCGTGTCGCCCCTGAGGGCGTCTCTGGGCAGACCCCAATCTCGGGCGTTCTACACGGAACCGGAAACCATTTGGATTGCCATAACCCGATCACGTTTGCGTGTGATCTTGACCGAGCGACCACGTTCGACGTGATCGTGACCAGTGTGTCGGGCTACGGCGGGGCAAAGCTGAAGATTGATCTCGACGGCTCGACGTATCTCACCCGCGACTTTGCCGACCCAGACGGCGGCGACAAGGGCGATACGCTACACCAATACGATGGCTTGTATACAGTAACGATTCCGGCCGGAAAGCATAAAGTCGTCGTGGACAATATCGGTCAAGATTGGCTGACGGCGAACTATCGTTTTCGCGAATTGAACCCACTCCCTGGGCCTCCACTCATTGGATGGGCTGCAGTCGGAAACGATCTTGCGATATCGTGGCTTAGGGTCGATGATCGCTCGTGGACAAAGCTGATCGTGCAAAAAGAAAAAGTCGCTCCGGCGCCTCCTTCGATTTTTACGCTGAAAGGCCTCGCCAGCGGCAAGTACGACGTCATCCTTTGGGATACCTGGAAAGGCGAAGAGATTCGTCGCTTCACCGTTCCCGTCGAGCTTGACGGTAAGCTGAAATTCGACTTGCCGCAAATTGATACGGACATCGCGGTCAAAGCGGTCAAGTTGAAATCGTAGGAAGAATTAGTGGCCCAAACCGAACAATTTGATTTTCTCGTGATTGGCAGTGGACTCGCGGGTCTGAGCTTTGCCCTCTCTGTTGCCGACCACGGTCGGGTTTGTGTGCTCACCAAAGCTGAGATCAGCGATTCGAACACACAATGGGCTCAAGGTGGTATCGCCGCCGCGGTGGGCGAAAGCGATACCTGGTCGCTTCATGAGCAAGACACTCTCATCGCCGGGGGCAATGTCAACGATCCCGATGCGGTGCGATATTTGGTTCAAAATGCTCCGGCTGCGATTCATTGGCTCGAGGGACTTGGTGCGCGATTTGACAAGGAGGCGGCCGGTGAACTCGCCCTCGGGCGCGAAGGGGGCCACAGCACTCACCGAATCGTCAAGCATGCCGACAAAACCGGATGGGAAGTCGAGCGCACGATGGTTTCGGCTGTTCGAAAGCACAAAAATATCCTGATTTACGAGAAGTCATTTGTGACTTCGTTGATCGTCGAGGACGGCGTTTGTAAGGGATGTCAAGCGAACGTGAACGGCCTGGGCGAACGACTTTTCGCCGCGAAAGCGGTGATGCTTGCCACGGGCGGTTGTGGGCGAATGTACATGCACACGACCAACCCTCGCGTGGCGACGGGTGACGGTATCGGACTTGCGGCGGCGGTCGGCGCGGAGATCAAAGACATGGAATTCATGCAATTCCACCCCACGACGCTCTATCACCCACAGATGCGAAGCTTTTTGATTACCGAAGCGGTTCGCGGTCACGGCGGAACCTTGCGCAACCACCACGGTCGCCGGTTTATGTACGACTATGACGCTCGCCTTGAGCTTGCCCCTCGCGACGTCGTCGCTCGGGCGATCGACGCCGAAATGAAGAAGCGGAATACGTGGTGCGTCTATCTCGATACGACCCACCTGCAGACTGACGACCTCAAGCACGAGTTTCCGACGATCTGGGAGAAGCTGGTGACGATTGGCATCGAAATGGACCGCGACTGGATTCCGGTTGTGCCCGCCCAGCATTATTCGTGCGGCGGCGTTTGTACCGACATCCACGGGCAGACGAGTATTCCCGGTTTGTATGCGGCGGGTGAGGTGTCGCGGACCGGTGTCCACGGTGCCAACCGCCTGGCAAGTAACTCGCTGTTGGAGGCAATGGTTTTTGCCAAAGCGGCTTCCGAAGACGCTCTGGCACGAGAAAGTGAGATTGCGGCCGACCTTAAGCCCGTGCCGTTTAAGTGCATTTCGGAAGCGGATTCGATCCGACTGCGCACGACGCTGCAACACCAAATGACGAATGGTGCGGGCATTGTCCGGACAACTGAGGGCTTAAAACTGACCGTCGAAACAATTGACCAACTCTTGGCCGAATACGCGTCGCTGCCGGATGCACCGTTCTCGGCTCACCCCTTGGAGACTTATAATCTGCTTGTTTCGGCGCGATTCGTGGCCCAACAGGCGCTTGATCGCACGACGAACATTGGGCTGCACTATAACGCCGACCTGCCGGCGGCGGTACGTCTAAAGGTTAAATGAGATTGATTTCGTGTTTGGCTTTGGCTTCATTTGCGGTTGGCGCTTGGGCGCAGCAGAGCGAGTTTCGCCAAAACAACGAGTATTGGTACTTCCGGGAAGGCGGTTGGAGCATTCATGGCATCCTCGTGAAGCCTCAGGGCAAAGGGCCATTCCCCGCGATTTTGGTCAATCATGGGCAGGGAGCGACGTCGGAAACGTTCGCGCTCCGAAAGGCGGAGGAGTTTGCCAAATGGGGCCTGGTCACGATCGCGGTGGACTACACCCACGCGCTCAACGGCGAGCCAGGAGCGGGCGGTTATAGCAAAGAGAACCTGCGTCGGGCGATGAAATGCCTTTCGATTCTGCGCGATCAGCCTTATGTTGATGGGAATCGCGTCGCGGTCTATGGCGACAGCATGGGAGCCTTTTTGACGATTGGGCTTGCCGCTGAGTCGCGGGCGAAGCTCAAGGCGGCGATTGTGACCGCCGGAGGTTTGTCGGCGAAGGAAGGATACGCGGCTCCGACCGCGGATGTGGCGAAGAAGATTCGGGTGCCGTTTTTGATCCTGCATGGCGAGAATGACGCGGTTGTTCCAGCCGAGCGCTCGGAGAGGCTCAAGACCGTTTTAGACGAGAATAAAGTGGACAACGAACGAAAGGTCTATCCGGGTGCGGGGCACGATATCCAACGCTCGCAGGAGTCAGACGTCTTGGCTGGGATCAAAACGTGGCTGGTGAAGTGCGGCGTGTTGAATGCATAGCGCCGGTTAGACGCTCCATTGGGGGCATGGGCGTCCTCGCCCGTGCAAAGTGGCGAGGATCCGTGATCGTTCCGATCAACGGACCCTCAAAATTCTGTAGGTGACGTGACGCCCTTTACTGCTTCTTCGTCGTGCCGTCGTCCATCACCACCTGAGGGATGACAGGCGCCGGAGCAACGGTTGGAGCCACCGTGACGTTGATGGGATTGGGCTGGCCAAGGGTCTTGAGCTTCTCGACCAAGTCGATGCCCAGCACTTCCTTCGCCTGGGTCGCCAGCGACATCAACTGCCCCATCTGATTGTTGTTGCCAACGCCACCCGGAATCACGGTCAACTGCTCGACCGGAGTCGAAGAGATCGACTCTCCGATGGCTCGGATGAGGATTTCGATCTTCTGCGAAAGCATCATTTCGCGGGCGCTGGGTCCGGCGGCTTCCCATGCTTCGGCCATGGCGCGGAGGGCGTCACCTCGCGCTTGTCCGTCGGCGATGAGGTTGGCATATTGTGCTTTCGCTTTGGCTTGCGAAGCCTCGGCCGAGGCCTTGGCGGGTTGAATCACTTCAGCTTCGAGTCGTAATCGAACCTGCTCGTAGCGGGCAGTTTGAACGTTGACTTCGGCCTTCTCTTTGGCGACTTCGGCAGTTACGATCGAGAGTTCTTCGGCGACAACCGCATCGCGCTGAGTCGTCGCGTCGATCAAGCGCTTTTCGGCGTCGGCTTTTGCAGTCTCGATTTGACCCTGAATGACGGCTCGTTGTTCTTGTTCGCGGTTCTGCGCCGATCGAACGATCGATTCGGCTTTTGCTTTCGCTTCCGCAATTCGGGCCGAACTGATGACTTCGGCACTTCGTTTTCGGCCCATCGAGTCGAGGTACTTCACTTCGTCGTGGACGTTCTGAATCTTCAACGTATCAACCACGAGTCCGAGCGTGGTCATGTCGGCTTCGACCTCGTGAACGAGTCTCTCGGCGAACATGATCTTGTCCTCGTTGACCTGCTCAGGGGTCATCGTGCTCAGGACGCCTCGCAGCGAACCTTCGAGGGTGGCCTTGGCGATGGCCATAATCTCTTCGCGTCGCTTGCCAAGGAATCGCTCGATGGCATTATTGAGGACCGGTTCATGTCCGGCGATCTTGACGTTCGCAACGCCTTGAACCGTGAGCGGAATGCCGCCTTTGCTGTAGGCGTTCGATGCACTGACATCGATCGGCATGTTCGTCAGGTCGATGCGATCCACCCGTTCGAGGAACGGAATGCGAATGCCGCGCCCACCCTTGACGAGTCGGTAACCATATTCACGCGCCCCTTCTTTTCGACGTCCGCCCGAGAAGATGAGGACTTCGTTGGGAGCGCAGATGTAGATCAGGGACGGCAAGCTCAACAGGAAGATGAGCAGGAAAAAGATGATGACGCCGATGACGATGGCGGCTCCCGTCATTTCTCCACCTCCTTTGATTTCGGAGCTTCTGGGAGCGGATTGGTTCCTTTCAAGATTTGGGGAACGTCGATGCCCACCGTATCGCGCACGCTGGCAAGGACGGTGTGGAAGATGGCGGGGTAGGAGCCGACATAGTTCGTCAGCGTCTGTCCGTCGCCCGAGTCAATCAGTTTTACGGTTCCGATTTTCACTTTCTTCACGGTTTCGGTGGTGGCCTTGAGAATTTTTTCGAGGTCGTCCATGACGGCGATGTTCATCGCGGCGGGACCCGCGTCACGCCATGCGGCGTGGAGGGCTTCGAGCGCTTGTCCGGCGGCAAGACCCCGCTCACGGACCGCGGCGGCTTCACCCTGGGCCGAGTATTCTCGTGCGACCCGTTCGGCTTCGGCGGGAAGGATTTCGTCCACCTTTAGGCGCAGGCCTTCGACCTCCGAGCGAATCTGCTGAAGTTCTTGTTCGGCCTTGGCGCGAGCTTCACGAGCGGCGGCTTTGGTCTTTTCTTGTTCGGCCGTAACATTCGCTTCGAGATCCGCTTGAATTTTACGAAGCTCGTTTCGCATCTTGGCGACGTTGGCGTCGGCATTCGCCTCAGCGACCTTCGCTTTCGCGAGTTCTTCGCTTTCGATCTGCTCGGCTTGGCGCTTGGCGTCCGACTCAGCGATCTCGGCGTCGCGAATGATGTTGGCGATGGCTTCGCGTCCGATCGAGTCGAGGTAACGGCTTTCGTCGCTGACGTGTTGAATCTTGAGCGTGTCGAGGTGGAGGCCGAGCTTCTTAAGGTCGAGTTCGGACTCGTTGCTAAGTTCCTCAGCGAATTTCAGTCGGTCTTCATTGATTTGCTCGGGGGTGAGGCGGGCAAGAACGCCCCGCAGATGACCCTCAAGCGTTTCCTTCGAGACTTTGCCGATGGCGGCAGGTGGCTGACCAAGGAATCGCTCGATGGCGTTGCCGATGACGGTTGAGTCGCTCGAAACTTTGACGTTCGCGACGGCTTCGACGTTGAGGGCAATGCCGCCTTGAGAGTAGGCTCCACGAACCATAATCGGTACTTCGAAGCTATTGAGGTTCATGCGGTCTACACGTTCGAGAATCGGAACGCGCCAGCCGCGACCGCCAAAGACGACGCGAAATCCGCGCATCGATCCGTCGGACTGACGATGCCGTCGACCGGAAAAGATCAGCACTTCGTTGGGCGGGCAGATGTAGAGCAGCGTTCGCAAGAAGATATAAAACACCACGAATCCGACAATGAGGAAAAGCGCGAGGTAAAGACCAGAAATGACCTCAGGACCCAGCGTCTGTTGAACTTGTGCAAAGAATAGGAACGGTTTCATAGACTTAATCTAGAACTTCACTTTGGGAGATGACTTCGAGAGTGTCGCCTTCAACACCGACCACGATGACCGTTTCGCCGGGCATCAATTCTGCGGTTGGGCTGCTAGCGCGAGCAAAGACTTCGAGAACTTCGTCTTGGCGATTGAGGCGAATTTTGCCTCGCATTTCTTGACGAATGGGGACGGTGACGCTGCCGACTTGGCCGACGAGGCTGTTGAGTCGATACTCGCTCGTGGTTTCGGCGCGGCGCATCAAAAATCGGGTGATGTAGGTGATGAGGAGCCCGGTGGCGAGTCCCGTCACAATGGCGATAATCGGAGTCGAGGCGAGATTGGCGAGAGTGCCGAGGATTCCGGCGAGGCCAAAGCTGCCGAGTCCGTAGATCCAGAAGCGCGGACTGAGGAAAGGAATCCAAACTTGCCCGTCGGTGTCTGAGTCGTGACCGTGGACCTCGACGTTGTGATCGAGGTTGCCCGCGACGATCCCGAAGATCAGAATCGCAATCCCCACCAGAAAAGCTGCGATGTAAAGGGCAACCATTCAACCAATAGTACGACTTTTGGCCTATTGGGTTGCGGATTTTTGGTATGCGATGGGCTAAAAGCCTTCTGGGATGCTGGGTTAAGTTTGAGGTGGAGATCTTTTAGCTCCCTTCCTTCCTTGGGAACGAAGGAGGGTCCGCGATAAAGAGCGCCATAAAGGCGCGCTTTTCGTGGATGGGATGGAGGGGATTCGGATAAGTTGCGGGAGTGGTCTTGCTTTGGAAGTTAATTTTGGGGAGAGCGCCGATTCATTGGCGCTTTGGGCTGTCGCTAGACCCCGCGAGCAAAGCGAGGGAAGGAAGCGAAGCTTCATCGGGGCCGAGACCTGTCTCGGCTGTACCGGTAGATGTGTGGCTTTTCTTCGTGGGCATCCCGATATCCGGGATCTGCGCGGCCATCCCGATACTCGGGATCTTCGAAGAGTGGCCACGCCCCCAGTTGGCTTATCTCTCTAAACCAAGATCTGAATCCTGAAGCCTGGCAACCTGATGCCTTTTCGCGGGGCCATGCCGATGCTCAGAATCTTGGGAAGATGCCCAGGCTCCACTTAACAAGCTAGTCCACGATTTGGGCGGGGTCGATGTGAAGGCGAGTTGCCCCCGAGACGTCGCGTCGCCGGATGACGCCAATCAGTTCCGTATCCTCTATCGCGACACCATGTTCGGTGAGCCAGTCAGCCGCGAACTCAAAGACGCCATCGAAGGTCACGTCGTTGGGTCGTGTGAAGTTGAGACTCAACTGCGTTGCATCGCGTGACGCGAGTTCGAATCCGAGCGCACGGACTCCGATAAGAGATGGGTGTCCGGCGTCGCGGGCGGTGCGAATCGCTTTTGCTGCTGCGCGCACAACCGAAAGGTCGTTCGTGGCGAGGTTGAGGTTGGCGGCCAATAAGAAATCGCGCACCCCGACGATGGAAGCTCCCCAGCGAGGATGAGGGTAAGTGCCAAAGTCGTACGACTGCCCGACCGGACCGAGTTGACCACGCAGTACCGGCAAGCTCGATTCACGGCCTTCAAACGCTGCCTTTTCGTACAAATAAACGGGGATCCCGAATTCCGACGAATAGCTGGCGGCCCACTCGCGGCAAGAGGCAACTAAGGCGGCTTCGGAGCCATCGAGCAGCACAAATGGCATCACGTCAAGCGCCCCAACGCGCGGATGAACGCCATGTTGAAGCTGGAGGTCGATCTCAGGCAGGAGCAGCCGTGCGAGTTCGCGCGCAGCCCCAAAGACTTCAGCCTGAAGACCCGAAAAAGCCGTCACCGTACGCTGGTGGTCAATATCGCCTTGGCAATAGTGAACTCGCACGCCCAAGGACAAGAGCAATTCTTGGGCTCGTGAGGCAAGGTCGGATGAATAGAATGACCAATTGGGAACAGCGACGATTCGATTCATAGTTTCAGGCGATCTTTGATTTTGTCGAATAATTTTGGCCCGACACCCGTCACCTGCTGCACGTCTTCGATCGTTTCGAAGGCTCCGTGTTCGGTGCGAAAATCGACGATTTGTTGAGCGATGACCGGGCCGATTCCAGGTAGCGAATCAAAATCCTCCTTGGTGCCTTGGTTAAGGCTTACGACTTTTGGACTTTGGTGAACCGGAGGCATAGGAAGGAGAGATTCTTGAACCGGTCCATCGGTGGAAGGTTTGTCGATAATGGGAGTTGATTTTCCACCACGATGCAGTTGACCTTGTCCGAAATAGCCGATTGCTCCGAGGATCACAATACATGCCACGCCGCCCGCGATTTGGGTTCCGCGCGAGGGTTGAGAAGCAGACTTAGGCGGGGTTCCAGGCATCTTTTTCGAGAAGCGCGTAGCGCCAGCCGCGTACGCTGACGAGGCAGGATTCGGCCCGAAGCGCGAAGAGAAAGCGCTCGAGGATGAGTGCCCCGAGGTGAATGGTGAACTCCCGTCCGGGTTCCATGCCAACCACGGCGGCGCGCTCGGCATCGCTCATCGGCATGAGTCGTCCGACGGCCTTACTGATCTCTTCGTAGGTGAGCGGCGCACCATGGACGATTTCGGGCTGCCAAGTGGTGAGTTTTTCGCGGATCGAAACAAGATTCGTACCTGCTGCGCCAAGCACGACGACGGTTCCGCAGGCATCGGGACGGTAACAGAGGCCGACGAGGTCGTCGATCGCCGAGGTTCCGCGCAGAAGTTCGAGCCCATCCGTTCTTTCGTGAGGAAAGTTGGTCGATTTAAGGGCGAGAGTGCCGACGGGATAGCTGCGGCGGAAGAGAACGTCCCAACCGGATGAGGTGCGGTCAGCGGTGACGAGTTCGGTGCTTTGTCCGCCTGGATCGACGATGGAGATGCGCGAGCTTTGGTTGAAAAGTGGGTCGTTGACAACGGCTTCGAAGCCCAACTGGGCTTCCTCTTCGCCCGTCAGAACCCCCAGAGGCGTCCCTTGTTGACGAGCGAGATCTAAAAATTCGTCGCGGTTCGTGGCGATCCGAGCCGCCATGGTCGCGGCAATACGGACTTCATCGACATCATACGAATGCGCCTCGTCGGAGAAGGTTTTGATCGCGTCGAGGGTGCGGCGCATGGCCTCGGGGTTGAGGAGGCCGGTGGTTTTGGTGCCTTCGCCCAGGGCGGTTACCCGAGTATTTTCGTGAATGGCAGTCCAGCCGCCGTCCTTCCACTCGGAAACGACAAGCAAAACGGAATTCGACCCGACGTCGATGGCAGCCCTACGCACCGTAAGATTGTATCTTTCGCTGGGCATCGGTTTCGCGCTATTCTCTAAGCTGTGGCGAAACTGCTGGGAATCGACATCGGGACATCGGGGTGCAAAGTCGTATTGATCGACGAAAAGGGAACCCTCTTGAAGCAAGCAAGCGCGGAATATCCGCTGGCGACGCCCCAACCCATGTGGACCGAACAGAATCCGGAGGATTGGTGGACCGGCATTCAGGATTGTTTGCGGCAGATCGGTGAGCGGAACCCTGACGCGATTGGTGTCACTGGGCAGATGCACGGCTCGGTTTTTCTCGACGCCGCCGATCAGGTGATTCGTCCGGCATTGTTGTGGAACGACCAGCGGACGATCGCAGAATGTGAAGAGATTGATTCGACGGTGGGCCACGACGTATTGATGCAGACGACATGCAACCCGGCGTTGACCGGCTTTCAGCTTCCAAAGGTCTTATGGCTGCGCAATCACGAACCGGCAAACTACGCCCGACTGAAGTCGGTATTGTTGCCAAAAGATTTTATTCGGTTGCGCCTGACAGGCGAGAAGGCAACCGAGGTGAGCGATGCAAGTGGAACTGGCATTCTCGACGTGCCCAAGCGCGACTGGGCCACGGGCATGATGAGCGCACTCGGCTTGGATTCGGGGCTCTTTCCGAAAGTTTTTGAGTCGGACGAGGTGACGGGTGTCACGCTCGAATCTGAGTTCCTCGCGGGCGGAATCCCTGTCGTTGGCGGCGGGGGCGACCAGGCGGCGGCGGCGGTCGGTACCGGTGCGGTCGAAGTGGGAACGATTTCGGTGAGTTTGGGGACCAGTGGCGTCGTGTTTACGTCGATTGGCAGTGCATCTTATGACGCGAGGGGGGCGGCGCATACGTTTTGCCATGCGAACCGCTCGTGGCATGCGATGGGCGTCATGTTGAGCTGTGGCGGAGCCTTGCGATGGTTTCGCGATGTGTTTTGTCCGGGTGAAACGTACGATGCGATTTCCGCCTTGGCGGCGCGGTCGTCCGTGGGAGCAAATGGTGTTAGCTTCTTGCCATATTTGGCGGGTGAGCGATGCCCCCATAATGATCCGAAAGCGACGGGCGTTTTGGCGGGAATGACGCTTGCGACGGATAAAGCGGATGTTTGCCGGGCGGTTTTTGAGGGGGTGACCTTTGGTCTCTATGACGGCTTTCTTTTATTGAAAGACTTGGGTGCAAGCGCAACCTCGATCAACGTGACCTCGGGCGGCAGCAAGAGCGACTTTTGGATGCAGATGATCGCCGACACGTTTGGAGTGCCGTGCAATCGCCTCGCCATCGACGAGGGACCGGCTTTTGGTGCTGCGATTCTCGCAGGTGTGGGAATTGGCATTTGGCCTGACGTGGCTTCTGCTTGTCGTGAAACGGTACGCATTCAGCAAACCATCCTGCCCGGCGGCGCAAATTACGGTAGTTATCACGAAAAGTATCGAAATCTTTACGGGAATATCAAAAATTGGTATCAAGGGCAGTGCGCACTTCTTGTGTGAATATCGGGTAAAGTCTTAGTTCGCGCCCCATCGCGCCTTGATCCGAGAGATTTATGACCATTGACGAAACCCAGACACCCGTGAGCGAGAACGAGGCTCAACAGCCAGAGGAGAAGCCGGCTGTGGTGTCCGACGCCCCCATCGCCGAGCCTGAGGCTCAAGAAACGACCGAAACGACTCCGGAGCCGACTGCGGCTGCCGAAGTTTCCGAACCCGCCGCTGAAGTGGCACCGACGAACGAAGCGCCTGCGGAAGAACCCGTTGCTGCTCCGGTCGTTGAGGAACCCGCTGCTGCCGCTCCGGTAGCCGCCGCCCCTGCAGGAGAAGGCGTTTCGACCGCCGACGATGGCGATCTCTTCGAGCAATATATGAATGCGCTCGAAGGTGGCGAAACCGATGCGAGCTCGGATGCAACTTATAAGCGACTAAGCAAAGGTGACCGAATTGAAGCGACCGTTATCCAGGTTGAAAACGATCGTGTTTTCGTTGACCTTGGCACCAAAGCAGAAGGTGTGATCCCGCTTAGCGAGTTGAGCGAGCAGAATCTTTCGACCGCTATCGGTCACGTTCAACCGGGCGACAAGCTTCAGGTCGTGGTTTTGAACCCGACCGGTTCCGAAGGCAATCCGACCGTTTCGCGAAAGCGAGCTGAGTTCGAAGAGCAATGGGACCGCATCATCAAAGCTTTTGAAGAAGGTACGCCGATCAATGCTATGGTCGTCGACCGAGTCAAAGGCGGCTTGGTGGTCGACGTAGGCGTTCGCGGATTCGTTCCGGCGACTCACGTCGGTAACGGCAAGCTTCGCAATATCGATAAGTTCGTTGGTCAGACCCTGACCCTCAAGGTTATCGAGCTTGAGCGAGAACGAAAGAAAGTCGTTCTTTCGAACAAGCAAGCTGAAGAGGAAACTCGAACGGCGGCGAAGGGCGAAATTTTCAAGAACATCAAAGTTGGAGATACCCTCACCGGTACGGTTCGACGATTGACCGATTACGGCGCTTTCATCGACCTCGGTGGAGTAGACGGCCTGCTGCACATCTCAGAAATGAGCTGGGCTCGTATCAGCCATCCTAAGGAAATCTTCAAGGAAGGTCAAGAGATTCCGGTTATGGTCCTTCGATTGGATCAGAACATGGGCAAGATCTCGCTTGGTCACCGACAAGTTCTTCCTGATCCGTGGAATCTGATTAAGCAGAACTACAAGATCGGTCAGAAGATGACGGTCAAGATTGGACGACTGGTTCCGGCTGGTGCATTCGTGAAGCTTGAAGAGGGCGCTGAGGCGTTCCTTCCGCTGAGTGAAATGAGCTTCCGCCGAATCAAGAAGCCACAGGAAGTCGTGGAAGAAGGCCAGGATGTCGAGATTCAGATCATCGACCTTCGAGCCGACGAGCGCCGAATGGTGCTTTCGATGCGCGCCCTTAACGGTGGCGGCGAACTTCGACACGGTGGCGGAAACTTTTCGGAAGAGGAGTATCGCAAACCGCGAACTGGACCAGGCGGCAAGAGCGGCCGACGACGCAACAACGACGAATCGGACGATTCGCGACGTGGAACCGCTACGGGCGGCGCTACGATCGGCGAACGATTGGGAATGCTCAAGGGACTTCTCAAGAATTCCGACGAAGAATAAACAATTTGGACCCGAAGCTTGCCAAGCTATAAGGCAAGATGAGAATCGCGCTGACTGGCGGCATTGCTTCGGGGAAGTCCACCATCCTTCACTTACTCCGCGAACGCGGAGTTTCTGTTTTTAGCGCCGACGCGATTGCGCGTGACATTTTGTGGGAGCCGCGAGTTCAAGACGAACTGGCGCGTCGTTTTGGATTAACGCTGCCAATCGGTCCTCCCGTCCTCAAAGAACTTTTAAGTGCCGACGATGAGACTCGCCGGGCTGTGAATCGGATCATGCATCCGGCCATCGCCGATGCAATCGACCAAGCCCAAGCGACGGTTTATGAGATTCCGCTGCTTTTTGAGACGTGCTTGCACGTCGAGTTTGACGCAATTTGGGTCGCATTCTGTAGTCGCGAAACACAAACGAAACGGTTAGTGGAGCGATATGGAAGGGCGGATGGATTTGACCAGTTTTCGTGGCAAATAGATTCAAAAGTCGCTCTTGCCTTTGCCGATTCGGTTATCTCGACCGATGGTGACCTTGAGGGAACCAAAGAAACTTTGTTGCAAGAAGCAAAAAGATGGCGCGTAACCCTTGTAGTTTCCTGAGGCTTTTCATGATATAATCCAGCGACCTGTCATGTAGGGAAGGTTTTTGCCTGTTAAACGTGTCAGGAATACAAAATGAGGGAAATGGGTAACTCTTTGCGAGAAAGGATGATGTCGAAAGTTCAGATTTCGGCATATAATGTTGTTCTATCTTGCGTGGTGAGTACCCGCAGATTCGAGTCAGCTATGGAGGAGACGTCACAGTGAGACGGTTCATCGCAACTTTGCCTGGAAAACTGATCAGCAACGTGCTTGTCGCAGCGCTTGTATTGCCATACATGATGCTGGGGCTTGCCGCTAAGGGCTATGCCCAGTTGAGAAGCTTGCCAGGTTGGGCGGTCGTCGATTTCGTCAATAACAAGAAAGGTTCTGGGAACACTTATGGTGCTTCCGCTGCCGCCGCAGTCGCGGGCAGCCTTTCTCGAACAGGTAAGTACAACGTTGAAACGCAAGAATCGGTTGCGCGTGTTGTCGAAGGGCTTGGTTTGACCCAGCCACTTCCCGACATCCAAAACATTCTTCGCGTTGCGAGTGAGCTGAAAGTTCAGACCATCGTCAAGGGTGAGATTGCCGACTACCGCATCGATACGACTGCGGCAGGTAAGCAAGCTCGCGTTTCGGTTCGTGCCGTATGTTACGACGTCGCTTCGGGGCTGCCAGTGAATGGCGCTGCTGTTTCGGCTTCGTCGATCGTGCGCTCGGGCGAAGTATCCGAAGACGTGTTGGTGAACGATGCTCTGTCGCAAGCCGCTTCGTTGATTGCAAACCAGATCAGTCTTCAGACGCTCCCAACGGGAACGGTTTTGAACACCGGTACGCAAACCGCACTTATCAATAACGGTTCGCGATCGGGCTTCACGATGGGCATGCAAGTGATCATCACCCGTGGACGACAGCAAGTCGGCAGCGGCGAAGTCATCGAAGTTCAACCGGATAAGTCGACGATCAAAGTGAAGCGACAAGAACTCGGTATTCAACCGGGCGATAAAGTTCGCGCGATCTTCGATGTACCAGTGCTTGTTCCTGGATTCTCGGCAAACGGTGATCCCGTGGTTGCCAAGACGAAGTCGAAGTCAAGCCCAAGCGGTTTTGTCTCGACCCTTCTCGTTCTCGGTCTCGTAGCCTTCCTTGTTGGTGGCGGCGGACACGGTGACGCGATTGCGGCTCCGATCTCGGAAGCTTATAATGATCCGACCAACGGCGCTTCGGTTCGAATTTCTTGGAAGCCAAACGGCTACGCTAAAGGTAATTCGATCAAGCAGTCTTGGCAGGTCTTCCGTAACGATCTTCAAGATATCGCCGTTCGATCGGTTTCGGGTGCAAACACCTTTGCAATCGATGATCAATTCGCCCGAGACGTTACCTATACAGTTCTTCCTTCGAATAACTTTACGATCTGTAATGGTAACTCAACGACCCAAGAATTGGCAGTCGTAGGCGTCACGCCAGGCCGACCGTATCAATACCAAGTCCAGTTGGTATTCGCTCTCGCACAAGCTGACTTGAACCTGACTTCGTCGGGTACGACCAGTACGAGCACGACGAGCACCAGCACGACCAGTACGAGTACGACGAGCACGAGCACGACGAGCACCACTAGTACGACGAGTACCACGAGCTCGACGGGCACAACCTCGACAGGAACGACCTCAACGGGTACGACTTCGACGGGAACGACCACAACGACGTTGTGTTACTTCTTGAGCGATCGAACTCCGGCCGTCGGTTTCGCAACGCCGATCAATCCTCCAGGATTGGTTTCGCCAGCAACCAACGCGACGATGCAGATCCAGCAGTCGTTCCAGTTCAATTCGGTTGCAAATCCGCTCTATGATCAAACGTATGAGTACGAATTGCAAATATCGAGCACGTTGAACTTCACTCCGGCAACGACCTTTAAGAAGGTTCTGTTCCAGCGGCGAGATTCTGGTACTTTGGGATCTGACCCAATCGACCTGACCAACGATACGTCGGTTCCGGCTTCGATTCGATCAGCGAACATTGTGTACTGGAGAATTGGCGCTCGAAACGTCCTCGACAATCCGGGCCCGGTTAAGGATCCGTTCACAGGAGATCGCTATATCTTTAGTTCGGCGAACCAACTCCTGCGACCAGGAACTCCGCCACCGCCGCCAACCCTCTAATTAAAATATCCCCGCAGAGGGAACCTTCTGCGGGGACTGACTATCTTATCGAACTAAGCCTTAGTTATGAGCAAGTTTCGTTTCAAAAAAAATCTGCTATCCTTAGCACTGTTTTCAGCGTTTGCCGCTTCGGCCCACGCCGACTGGGGACTCCTCTGCGTCGGTCCATCCCCGCGAACATCTTCAGACTACTTATTTGATGCTATTCAGAGCAGATTGTTTGCGGCCGAGATGGGAGCCAGCGGTACTTATGCCTATAGCGGCGTCAACGACATGCCCCCGGGATGTTTCAATACAGGCTTCAGCGCAAACGTCCGTGGACGAATCGGTTTTGGCGCTGGGTTGCAAGGCTCCATGTTCACGACTCTCGATGACAGCATGGGCTTCACCTGGGGTTGGTTAGGTGGCGTGAATGGTTCATCGGCCTACGGCATCGTTCGAGAAGACGACACGCCGACGCTCTTTGGCGTGAACGCATTCCAAACCTTTTTCGTTGGTGCATCCGATACTTACTTCTATGCTCGAACGACGAATAACCACGTTCGGATCGATCTTCGTTGCGACCTGATCGCAGATTCGGCGCGATGTCAATGGAAGTTTACGAACATCGATACGGTTGCTCACAACATCTCCTTTGGCTTTGGATCGACGGTTTCGCTTCTCAGCGAAACGCTTCAACAGGCAAAGGGTACGGGTCCTGGCCCGATCACTGGAGGAACCTATGTTACGATCCCCGGTATCAAACCACCGCGAACCGAGCGACGATGGATTCGCGCAAACGATCCTTCGAACTACCCAACGTCGGTTGCTTTTAACTGGGATCAGCAGAACGGATACGGAATCCGCGTCGAGAACACTGCCACCACGGCGACGAGCGACCCGAACGATCCTTCGCAGAACCAAACGGGAACGGATAGTTTCGTTCTTGGTCAGTCGTTCTTCCTGCTCGGATGGCCAACGCTTACCGAGCCAACCGACTTCCCGAACTTCATTTTCCAAGAGCCGATTTCGGACGTTGAGTTTGCGGGTGATGATGGCTACATCCAATTCTGGAATAACCAATTGGTCGCAGCCGGCGGCAGCCGAACGATCAACGCGTTCTACCGAACGACCTGGGGCGATTCACTTTACAATAAGCCGTACTCGATTACCGTTGATACGCCGAAGGTTATCAACCTTGCGTCGGGCGATGCGAACCAATTCGCGACCAACCCGTTCACGATTCGAGTCTGGGTTGACAACAACCGAGGCTTCTCGACCATCGATCAAGAACTTCCGCTTGAAGACGTTCAGGTTCAATTGCTACTTCCAAGCGGCTTGACCGCCGTGGGTGCATCGACGAAGACGATCAACCGGATTGACGCTCGAAACCAAGACTTCGTGGACTTCACGGTTCAAGCTAACGACTTTGCCGCTGGCGACATGGTTTACCAGGTCAAGATCACTCCGACGCCTGGACCTCAGAAAACGCTTAGTGGCATTATCCAAGTGGTTTCTCAGCCGAAGCTTATTCTTCAAAACGAAGCAAACTTGGTCACTTCTCCTTGGACGTTCCAAACTCCAACTTGGGAGGCGATTCTTGGTCTCACACCCGATCAAGACTACCAAGCATTTGCTTGGGATCCGGTCCAAAAGGGATACATCATCTCAACCGGCCCTGATCGCGGTTTCGCTCAATGGATCGTTTCGAAGCTTGGTACCACGAACATCACGCTCGGTGGTCAGCCTTCGGCCCCAACCGACTTCCAACCGAATCCTGATGGCAGCGGCGGTGCTCCGCTCGTTGCACTCAAGCCAGGCTGGAACCTGATCGGTAACCCGTATCACGTGGCCTTCCAACTTGGTGAAGTCGTTGGTGCGAGCAACTCGAACCCAACGCAGGCTTACACGTTCACCGACTTGGTCAAGCAAGGCATCATCAGTGGCGCTCTCGCATACTGGGATACCGGAACTCAGAACTACGGCTATATCCAAAAGCCGTCGGATCACGTCGAACCACAACGCGGTTACTGGGTTTATGTTTACTCGTCACAAGACGTTATCCTTCGCTACCCGCCGATCTTCCAGACCAACGTGCGAAGCACGATGGATACTTCGAAACCGTGGCAGCAAACCGACAAGCAATGGAGACTCCAGCTTGCCGCTCGAAGCAACTCGACGGTTGACGATCAGAACTTCATTGGTATCGCCGGTTCGGCCGACGTCGCCAAGTCGCTTCGAATCAACAAGCCGCCGATGGCTCCAGTCGATAAGTCGCTGAGCCTTGGTATCGAGCAGACGATTGACGGACAAGCCACTCGCTTGGCTCAGTCGCTCTCCGATAATTCGGCACGACAAGAGTTCACGGTAACGGTCAAGACCGGCAAGGTCAGCGGTGCAGCGGGAACCGATCCGAACTCCTATGGCAATGTCACCTTGACTTGGCCGAACCTTTCGACGATTCCAAAGAACGTTCGCGTTACTTTGGTCGATCCGGTCACGGGTACGACTCAAGACATGCGAAAGGTTTCGGGTTACACCTTCCAGGCTGCTGCTCTCTCCGAGCGAACCTTCAAGGTTCAAATCCAGCCAGGAACGATCTCGAAGGCAATCATCGGTGCGGTTGTCGTCAGCAACACTGGACGAGCAACTGACGGTACGGCAGCAATCAAGATGAACTACACGTTGAGTTCAGATGCAACCACCTCGATTCGAATCCTGGGTGCGACGGGTGCGCAAGTTGCGATCCTGAGCAGCGGACGAGCCGACAAGGCCGGTCAGAATGAAGTTGTCTGGAACCTCCACGACACCGCCAACCGAGCCGTCGCTCCGGGAACCTACCGAGCTGAAATCGTCGCCGAGGGCGCCGATGGTGAGAGAGTTCGAAAGATCACTCCGATCATCGTCACTCGATAATCAGGTTCAAATAGTTAAAAAAGCCTGCGAATTTTCGCAGGCTTTTTTTGTTTTTACTTATACAATATAAGGCGGGATGGCAAGGCAAGTTTCGCGAGGGTTGATTCTAGCCCTTGCCACTACAATTGCGAGTGTGTCGTATGCAGGCACAATCGGAATCCAACTTCAGGCGTTTCCGAACGAGGCCGTCGCCGACGGGCGCAGCACCATTGCGATTACACTGGTCGTCAAGAACTCGGATGGCAGTAACGTCCCGGACGGTACCCAGGTTCTCGTCAATTCGACCCTTGGCAGTTTTCGCCAAAACATCGTCCAAACCACGAGCGGTATCGCCCGCGCTGTGCTCGTTGCCGGAAACGTGCCCGGTACCGCGAAGATCACGGCAAGTTTGGTGCAGAACCAATCGAGCCCCTCTTTGCTGGAGGTTGACTTTGTCTCCGACCGGTCCCAACTTTCTTCGAACAACGACTTTACTGAGATCTCGGCAAGTGGCTCGTTGGAATACATCTATGCCCGCAAGATCGTCAATGCCAACGGCACGAACTTTGGCGTCAAATTCGATTTTCGCGACCGTTTGATCGAGGCCGATGACCTTCAGTTCATCTACGACACTCAAGAGGTGCGGGCCCACCACGCGCGGATGAAGGTCGGCAAGCAGACCTACGTTTTCAGTAACCTTTATATGGACCTGAGAGCCCAAAAGGGCTACGGCGTCACCGAGGTCGATTATTGGCCCCTCGATCGCATCCGCTACTCTGGCTACCAATTCATCTTTGAGCAATACAATCCGGCCGAGGACAAGTACGAACTTTCGCAAAAGCGACGTCGAATGGGAGTCGTCGCGATCAGCCGTTCGGGGTTGGCCGTCCAAACCCAGCCCGTACCACCCGATAAGTTCGACTTCGTCAAAACGCGCCTCGGCATCATTCCGGTCACCCAAGATGAAGTGAAGCAAGAGCGGGAAGAAGACATGGAGATCGCGCGGATCACCGCGAAGCGGATGACCGTCGTCAGCCGACGAGAAATCCAGTTCCAACACGCGGCAATCTACCAGGGAGAGAGCAAAATCCTCTCGCTGCCGCTCTTCCGACTCGATCTCTACGGGATGCAAAATCAATTTCCCACCGAGCAGTTTGTGTCGTTTAACAACAACCAGTTCGGGCTGAATTACCCTTACTACCTGTCGCTTGAAAGGCAGCAATCGACCGACATTCGATTTAGTACTGGCCAAACGTTCGGACGGGGCTATGGGGCCAACCGTGGGGTGTTCTTCGACTTTGAGCGGACGTGGAACCGCGCCAGCGGCGACGGCAGCTTTACCTATTCGGGTATCGGGCGCGACGACTTCAACCTTGGCTTCCGCCAATTTCTGAAGCTCGACGATAACACGACGGCGTCGTTTGCGATCGACTCGCCTCGCGCCAAGAATCTTATCTCGACAGGGACGTATAGCCGCTACCAGCCTGGACTTCAAACGTCGCTGACCGGAACGGTTCAGCGATCGCTCGACGGAACGAGCACGACCGACCGCCAAGATTATTTCTTGGTTCTCGAAAAGGACCCGATCAAGATGGGCAAGCTGCCCTGGAACATGTATTACGGGTTTAACGCAACCTACTCGAAGACGGATCTCAGAACGGGAACTGGTCTCGGCGCTCGTTTGCGATTTATCTCTCGGCCGTTCATGCTCGACAAGTCGGGGGCCTCGCTGACGGCGGGATTAACCTTTGCGCAATACTCGGGCACGAACGTGGCTACCCCGTTTGCGTCCACGGCGAACGTGTCTTATGTAAAAAGCTTTGGAACACGCTTCGGTACGGTCTTGACATATGACTACGCACGTGATGGAATTACGGAGAAAGCCATTGGGCTTCATCGCTTCAGTTCTCAGCTAAACTACTTCGACCGAAAGTTTTCATCCTCAATATTTGCCGCCCAAAGCGTCGGACTCGACCGATTGAGCTTTTTTGCCGATTGTTCTTACCGTCTTGCCGACCTGTGGAGGGTAGGGTATCAATACACATTAAATCGCTACAGTGGCAGCTCCTATCTCGACTATAACGTGGTTTTGGCATACCGGCTTCGGACGGATCGTCCGGAATTTGGTTTCCTTTACTCTCAACAGACCAAACGCATTGGCTTTATGCTGTTTGGTGTGGCTGTCAACTAGCGCTTACGGTCAAGAAGGCTTCGGTCGGTTTGGCTACACCAAGTCTCCCGTCGTGCCCGGTTTTGAGTTTTCGGCAACCGGTCTCAAAACGCGCTATTCGGGCAGCGATCAGATCCGATTTGCTAATCCGCTCAAAATTTGGAACCCGGTTGCGACGAACTCTTGGCGTCAGGTTGTCTTGGTCGATGGTGGTCCGGGACGACCATCCAAGGTGCGCTTTGACCTGTGGGATTGCGGCGTGTCGATGTACTTTCCGAAAGGGATCGACCTGCGAATTCGTTCGACCGCCAGTCCTTTTCTATCTTGGAAGGACGGCAGCGTGCAGGATGGCATTCCGACGCCTAAATCCGATTGGGTCTGCCTTTCATTTCAAGATCAGCAGCCTCCGGTGGTGATGGGCTTTCCCGAAGAAACGACAGAACTCAAGCTGACGGGCGAAGTTGGCAACTGGGCACTCAAGTCGGACCCCGAATTCAAAGGCTGGGTGCGGTTTGCCCTGCCCTATGGGCTTGAACCTTATCGCTCGACGACGGCGAGGGGACTGGGCAAGCTTTCGGATCAATGCAAGAAGGAAGAGGAGCTTTGGTTTGCGCCGATTGCCGATGTTCCTGAGCCGACGCTTGAGGACGATTCGGATGGCATTGTGGCGAAATGGACCCTACCGAGAAAGCGTACCGTCGTGCCCAATACGTTTTACTTTAGCCAACTCGGAGGCTATCCTTGTCGCATCCAAAACGACGTCTTGTCGTATGGATACAACTCAAACGAAGGGCCGGTCATTTTGACCAAAGAGCCAACGCTCACGGTTCGATTTCCCATCAAGCGGATTCCGGCGGGGCGAGGACTCAGTATCGGTGAGCCAATCCCCCAAACCTTCGACGGCATTTCGTGGAAGTCGCCGTTGTCGGTGGTGAATTTAGCCTTGGCGAATACGCTGTCGGGGCGCAATCGCGAGGCCAGCCAGCGGGCGCGCGAACTCTTGGCTCAGTATTACGAATTTTCCGTGCCCGAGGCTGAGCCCAACACCAAGCAGAATGTGTTTTACAAGGCAGATGGAGCGGGGATGCTCCAGGCGGCGATCGATAGCCTCCTCAGTCAATCGGTGCGCACAGGCGAGCTCGTCACGATGGGCGACGATCCGCAGTTGATCAGCATTTTTTGGCGGATGGACCCCTACAGCGGTTCGCTGGGCGTGAATCCCGAGGATACGGCGCGGATCGAGGCGATTTCTGCGATTTCGGGTGCGTTTAGTTCCGATCCCAAAATGCGACTGCGGGCGGCGATGTTTCAGGCCGCGCTCAGCGGCTCTCGGGGTCTGGGCATCTGGCGAAAGCGAGTTGGACTTCTGAGCGCCGAACCAAAGCTGCCCGAGCCGTTACTCGGAATTCGTAAGGGACTCTTTTCGCTCACGTTCGATAGCCCGCAATCGCCGGTCGTGTCGAATTGGATGTCGCTGGTGCGGTGCTATGGCGATGCGCCGATGTGGCTGCAAAAGCAGGAGGACTATTACGAATTTTGCTGGACGGCGGTCGATAAAATCGTGGGTACGTTCTCGCTCGAAAGCGCTTTTAACGTGCGGGCGACGAGCCGTCGAAACTTGCAGAGTCTTTACTTCTCTCAGCGAATTGGCTATAGCGAAATACGTTATGAGCCCGAAAAGGTAGGGCAGTGCTCCGCGAATTTGTATGTGCCGTTGTGGGCCGATCCTTTTCCTTTAACGGCGCTGCCGCCTGAGTATTCCGAGCCGGTCCTCTGATTGTTGGATGAAATGCTATCGCGTCAATTTCGGCATGGCCTGTGGCGTGATCGTCGGACCCGTCACCTTCGGTCCCGATTTCGTCCATGTCAACCGATCCAGCCGAAGCGTTCGCCCCAATTTATTATGTCCATACATGGGGTCTCCTTCGGCGTTCCAGCCGTGGTACGCCATCCACCACTCACCGCTAGGCAACTCGAAAATTGTTTGGTGACCGGGTGAGTAGGTTTCCCCGGCTTTCGATTCGATGATTGGCTTGTCGCTTTTCACATAGGGACCCATGAGCGATCTCGAGTGTGCGCTCCAAACGCGGTAGCAGGCGTCTTTCTTCCACGACTGAAACCAACCGCCTGAGAAGACGAGCCAATAGGTGCCGTCGCGCTTGATCATCGTGGGCGCATCAAGGATTCCTCTCTCAGCGGGTCGGTCAGCGTGGATCAACGCCTTCGCCTCACCTTCGATCGCGGAGAAGTCGGGCTTCAGCTTCACGATCTTGAGGGCGCGAGGCTGGGCTTCGCGGATGTAAAGCAAATACGGCTGATCGCCCTCGAAGTAAATGGTCGGATCGATGGCCCCGTCCTGCGATGTGCCCTCGTTCTCTGACGCACCAGGGACCAGCACGGCCAAATCGTGGAACGGCCCTAAAGGACCATCGCCCACCGAGACCGCCAAATCACGCTTGTTCGTTGTGTGATTCAAAGCCGAATAGAAGATGTACCACTTGCCGTTGTGAGGATAAACCTCGGGCGCCCACATCTGATCTGAGGACCACGACGGTTTACCGACGGGATCTTGACGCGTCCAGTTCACCAGGTCTTTTGAGGTCAAAACTTGAAAGCCCTTCGGTCCATTATGGGTGGCATACGCGTAAAACGTGCCTTCGTGTTCGAGGATGAACGGGTCGGGAAAGTTGTGGGCAAAAACCGGATTTGAGAAGGTTGTTTGGCTCATCGTGGTCAGGATTAGGAGGGGGAGCAACATCGTTTAGCCTTTGATTCCCGTCAGGGCGATTCCCGCCGTGATCTTGCGTTGGAAGAACAAGAATGCGGCGATCACTGGGATGGACGCGACGCAAGCCGCGGCCATCGTGATCCCATATTCGGACGTGTAACGGCCCTGGAAGATACTGAGCCCGACGGGCAGCGTCCGCATTTCGACGTCATTAGTCACGATCAGCGGCCATACGAAGTCGTTCCAGGAACCGAGAAACGTAAAGATTGCGAGGGTAGCCAGCGCGGGTTGGGCGACGGGCAAAATCACACGCCAATAGATCGTCCAAAGCGACGCCCCATCCATCACGGCCGCCTCTTCGAGTTCACGCGGGATCGCGATAAAGAATTGCCGCAAAAGGAATACGCCGAAGGCGCTCGCGAGTCCGGGCACGATCAGTCCGGCGTAGGTATTGAACATGCCGAGCTTTTGGACGATCAGGAAGACGGGGATCAGGGTGACTTGTGACGGAATCATCATCGTCGCCACCACGATCAAGAACAGCGTATCGCGGCCCTTAAACTGAAGCCTCGAAAACGCAAATGCCGCCATGCTGGTGACCAAAAGCGTGAGCAGCGTCACCGTGAGCGAGATGCCGAGTGAGTTGGCGAACCAACGGACGATAGGAAACTCGCTTGAGCGGGTCTGAAGGTCGCGAAAATTCTCAAGGGTGGGATGATCGGGCACCCATTTCGGCTGGGCGCTCAGCACTTCGCCCGGCGGCTTGAGCGCAGTCGAAATCATCCAGGCGACTGGAGCGACCATCAGAATGGCCACCCCAGTCAGGATGAGTTGCCAGAAGAACCTTGAGGCCTTTACCATGCGACTAGGCGCCAGGTTTCGGCGCATTGGTATCCGGATGGAAGTTCTCGCGTTGCTGCGATTCTTGCTTCCGAATCTCTTGCATCTTCTCCGGCGTGACAGGATTTGCTTCGGGGTTGCATGCGGTCAACACCGAGGCGGCAAAGAGGAGGAGGGCGACGAGCGCCCCCATCTCATGTGAAGTTCGTTTTCGATTCGTCATCTTTTCTAAGGCACCTGCGACGCGTCGCACTGGCCCCACGTTCCCCAGTAGTTGCGGTTCAATTCTGGATCGGCGTCCATGGTCGGATTGGTATCCGGATTGACCCAGGTTCCGCGGCTATCCATGTAGACCCACTCGAAGTAGCCCAGATTCTTGAATTTGAGCGCCTTTCGTTTGATGAATTTTGCGTGGCCATCGACGAAACCGTAGTTCCCGCCCTTGGCGAAGTTGAATCCCGCCCACGAGATGTCGGCATCGTTGGCGTGCTTTGCGCCCAGGGTGAAGTACGAGCGTCGAGGCGAAACGATCGCTTCTTTGACCGTTGTTGCACGGGATTGGAAGAGAATGATGTCGGCGGGCTTGCTGACGGCGGTTTGGGACAGTCGACTGACACATCCGTTCATCATGTAGCTCGTCTTACCGGCAGCGGCGTTGGTGGTGGACGGTGCATATTTCGGGTCGGCGTCGTTCGGAGCCTGTGGGCTCACCAGCATTCCCATACTCTTAATGTAGGGGTACGTTTCGCGTCCCCAGTTCTGCACGACGGCGGGGTCCATGAATCCGAGTGGAGCCTGATTGGGGGGATCGCCGCCCGCACCCGCGCCATATAGGTTGCCGTAGAAGTTGGTTTGGCCCGTCCAGGGCTGCATCGTGGACCAGTCTCCGGCGTTCGCTGGGAGCATGCCTTCTCCGTTGGCGACGAACATGTCGTCGCTGTCGGAAAGGTAGATCATCGAAGCCATCGTGGTCTGTTTGACGTTACTTAGGTCGGACGCCTTTTTCGCGGCTAGCTTTGCTTGGGCAAAGACCGGGAAGAGAATCGCCGCCAGGATCGCAATAATCGCGATCACGACTAGGAGTTCTATGAGCGTAAATGCTTTATTCTTCATTGTGGTTACTCATCCTCGAGCGTATTAGTTCAGCAGATGCTTAGTTAAGTCGTCGTGTTTCGGTTTCTCCGGGTTCGAAGTCAGGGGTGAAGGAACGCTTTACCCCGGGACGATCCGGTTCGGTCGTGTTCATCACGTAATGCAAGCGGAGGACGAGGTCTTGGGCATAGTTGCCAAAGCCTTTGCCAAACAAATTAAATCCACCGCGATGGGTTGCATCGCGCTTCACGCCGATTCGAATTCGAATCGGCTGGTTCGGTCGAACCGAGGCGTCGGCCAGGGTTACATCGGAGACGGGATTCCCGTCCAGCGACGAACCTTCGCGGTCCACCGACCAAATCTTGAGAGCGCCATATTGAGTCATGTGGTCGATCCACCATGAGGGATTAAGCGCACCACGCTTTCCGCCAAAGTCGCCGGGCGAGGTCCAGGTTCCGACTTCGACATCGTTGACCCACATCGTAATGTCGGAGGGCCAATCGTGGTTATAGTTGGGCGCTTCGGAGCAGGCTTCGCAGATGAATTCCATGCGCAAAATTTCGACCGAAGCGGGAAGCGTGTTGGGAAAAATGTATTCGACGTAGCCGCCCGCCATCCACAAAATTTCGGCGGTAGCGCGTTCGGGATCAAGGAAAGCCTGAGGTACATCGAGGAAGCCAATGATCTTGTCGCGGTTCGCCAAACCGCACTGTGGGGAGGCTTCTGCGAGACTATATAGTCCAACCGGCATAGAAATCTCCTCAACTTTCTCCTCGACTTCGCCTGCACTTTCAAACGAGACGATCATTTGGCTGTAGCGAAGACGGCATCGCTTTTGCATGCCTTGGGTGCCCGGCATGTATTCGCTATCGATGAGTCCCACCTGCTCTAAAATCTGAATATGTTTGCTGATCGTGGGTTGGGACAGGTTCATTTGCAAGCAGATTTCGTTAATATTGCGATCGCCCGAGACCAAGAGTGAGAGGATTTCGAGACGAGTCTCGGATCCCAAAGCCTTGAAGACTTCGGCGCCTGCGCCGCTGTTTACATGCAAATAATGCGAGTCGATTCGATGCTTCATTGCTTTCCAAATCTTCCGAATAGGTCCCAGAAGAACACTGCTCGTTTTCTTCGTTGTTGTGCTATATTATCACAGATCAACGATGATTTCTGAAAATTTTAGAGATTTTCGCTTTGCACGGCGGCTATGGGCGACTCAATGACTACTTTTGGCGAGACTCAATCGGCATTGAGCTATATAAACCCGGTTTTTGCCGAGTACTTCGCCGACCCTTTCGCGTTTCGTTATCAGGGTCTTTATTACGCGGTTGGAACGAGTGGAACGGATGATCAGGATTCCGTATTTCAAATTCTGCGTTCCGAGAACCTGATTGATTGGACGCCGCTCGGCTATGCGATGCCTAAACTCGAAGGCTTTGCCGAGGGCTGCTACTGGGCTCCCGAGGTGTCGATTTGCGAGGGGTGTTTCTATCTTTACTATTCAGTCGGCGAAGGCGATAAGGCTCACCGGGTTCGCGTTGCCGTGGCCGACAACCCGGCCGGACCTTATCGTGATCTCGGACCGATCACGGCCTCTGAAATATCGTTTGCCATCGATCCCCATGTCTATCATCACACCGATGGGCAGTCTTACCTCTATTACGCAACCGATTTTCTTGATGGCGACCGCCCGGGGACAGCGCTCGTTGTTGATCGTTTGAACGAACCGACCAAGCTGGCAGGGCAGCCTCGAATCGTCGCACGGGCGACTTCGGATTGGCAGCGTTATCAAAGTGATCGTCCGATCTACGAAGGGCGGTACGATTGGCACACGCTTGAGGGGCCGACGGTCGTGCATCACGAAGGCCGCATCTACGTCTTTTATAGTGGAGGCAACTGGCAAAATGGCAGTTATGGGGTGGATTACGTGGTCGCGGATAATCCGCTTGGGCCATACGAAAATACGACCGGCGACCATCCGCGGGTGTTGCGGACCTTGCCAGGAACGGTCATCGGCCCTGGGCACAACTCGTTTGTGCTTGGTCCCGACGGCCGGACACGATATGCCGTCTATCACGCTTGGAACCCCGAAAGGACCGCTCGACTGATGCGGATCGACCCTCTCATTTGGACTCCTGAAGGCCCAATCATTGACGGCCCGAGCACGACGCCTCAATTTCTTTCGGGTGCCTGATGCGAAAATTCCTCTTTGCGTTGGCCGCCACCGTCGTCGGACTCGCAGGATGCGCCAAACCCGCAACCTTATCGGACGCGATTGAGCTTAATTTTTGGAATGGCTTTTCCGGCCCCGATGGGGCACAAATGGAGAAGATCGTCAAGGAATTCAATTCCCAACACGAGGGCAAAATCCACGTGAAGATGCAGATCATTCCTTGGGGGACTTATTACGACAAGGTCACTCTCGGGCTCGCCTACGGTGGAGCGCCCCAGGTCTTCGTCCTCCACGTCAACCGCTTTCCTGAGTTTGCCAGCCACGGCGTGTTAGGCAAATTTGACGACCTCGTCCGTGAATCGAATTTTCCTGCGCAAGACCTCGTCCCACACGCATGGGAGGCTGCCCATTGGAATGGTGAGGCCCTCGCCATTCCGCTCGATGTCCACCCCATCGGCATGTATTACAACGTCGATCTCTTCAGAAAGGCAGGGATCGACAAACCGCCGGTTACGTTCGAAGAGTTCATGGCTGACGCGAAGAAGCTGACGATCGACAAGGACCACGACGGCACACCCGACCAGTGGGGGTTCGCTTTCACTTGGCTTCACAGTAACTCGCTCTGTTTTCTCGACCAATTTGGCGCAGACCTGTTGTCGCCTGATCTCAAGCGTTCGGGGCTCGACGCTCCTGAGTCCAAGCAAGCGATGAATCGCATGTTGGAGATCATCGACGCGGGCGTGTGTCCCAAGCCTGAAGGTCAGGACGCTTGGCTCGGATTTCAGACCGGCAAGGTCGCGATGGTGCTGGAAGGTGTGTATATGATGAAGGGATTGGAGAAGCAGGCGGGGCTGCACTTTGCCGCCGCGCCGACACCGCAATTCGGTCCCAAGCGATCGGTTTGGGCGGGAACCCATATGCTGACGATGCCGACGGGCCTCGACGAACGCACCCGCAAGGCGAGTTGGGAATTCATTCATTTCCTCAGCGACCATAGCATCGTGTGGGCCGATGGTGGGCAGATTCCCGCGCGACGTTCGATCCAACAGTCGAGTGAATTTCACAAAATGGCGGTGCAAAGTGAGTTTGCCAAGCAGGTGGATTACGTGCATTATGAGCCGCAAAGCGTGGAATACAACCTGATTGCCACATTTGGCGATTCCGCCTTCGAGGCGATTCTCAACAAAACCGAGTCGGTCGACAATGCGTTTGCGACTGCCTCTCGCCGCATCAATAACCGTCTGCAACAGCAATGAAGCGTAACCAGAACTTTGCCGCCTTTTTGTTCCTTCTGCCGTTTGGGCTGCTGTTCGTGACGTTCGTCATTTGCCCGTTGCTGTACGGCTTCTGGATCAGCTTGCACAACTGGCATATCCTCGGAAAAGAGGCTCCCTTTGTGGGGATGCAGAATTATTCTCGGGCTCTGGGCGACGATCTCTTTCGTTTGTCGCTTGTTCGAACTGCCTATTTCATTCTCTTAACGGTCCCGATCGGCAATGCGTTTTCGTTGCTGCTCGCCATTGGCTTGAACCAAAACTATCGTGGCACGACGCTGTACAAGGTCTGCTTTTATTTGCCGGTGATCCTTTCGATTTCGGTGACTGCCGTTCTTTGGCGGTGGCTCTATTCGTCGGAAAGCGGTTTGTTAAACTACTATCTTGGGGCGAAAGTTCAGTGGCTCGGCAGTCCGTCGTGGGCGATGCCGAGCATCGCGCTGATGAGTATTTGGTGGGGTGCGGGCGGCAACATGCTCGTGAACCTGGCAGCGCTTAAATCGGTTCCGACCGAGTTACTAGAAGCGGCTTCACTTGATGGTGCGAACGGATGGCGGCGGTTTTGGGCGATTACGTGGACGTGGATTCGCCCCGCGTTTTTGTTCTGCGTGATCATGTCGGTCATCGCGTCGTCGCAAGTGTTCGGGCAGAGTTATATTTTGACGAACGGCGGCCCCGCCGACTCGACGCTGACGGTCGTGCTTTATATGTATCGGCAAGGCTTCGGCATGTATCAGCTCGGCTATGCGAGTGCGGTTGCGTATTTATTGTTTGCGATTTTGTTGGTCTTGTCGCTGGTCCA
>JBEHXE010000034.1:0-36722 GCA_048498855.1 Armatimonadota bacterium
ATTTCGTGGCCGTCGACAACCGCCGTATAGACCTTGGCGTCAACAGGGATCTCTTTTAACTGGTCTTGGGTCGTAAGGAAGGAAATGCCTCGGATGGAAAGAGGCTTGAAGATGTCCATCCTCAATTTGCCCTCTTCTTGTCCAGTCACGGTCGCTTCGACCGTTCGACCGTTGTACGTCGCGGTATAGTGCTTCTTGCTTGGGTCCGGGCTCATGTACGGAACGGTATCGGTCACCCTGGGAATCCAGATAATTCCATTCTTGGACGACATGTCCTTGTCTTCTTTGAACGAGGTGACGAGAAGAAAGACAAAGGGGATACCGAAGACGACCGAACCAGCAAGGAGTCCAGTCAGAGTCAACAATGACTTGCTGAATCCACGAACCTTGGCGGAGGTCACGCTGAAAATAACCGCCAAAAGTGCAAGCACAAGAATAACGGCTAAGAAGCCCAGAGTGGAAGCGGAAAGTGGAATGCCTCCCTTGAGGATCGTCACACTGCTGTCAGGAATCCATATGTACATGACGAGCATAACCGCAGAACCGACAAAAGCGGAAATCGCGGATTTAACGTGCTGAGACTTGTCGCCTTTCGTAATCGCCGTAAAGGATCTCGATATTTGCCAGAGGCCATAAAGCGCAAATCCCGCACAAATCCACGCTGTCCACGGCATCACGAACCAGACGATGGGCAATTTGAGACCGCCGTCGAAAGGCTTTGCGAAGGCAATACCGATGAGGAAAAGCACAAGGGCCGTAATGCCGGTACCCAACAGCGACTTGCTGTCATGTCCCTTATCCTTGCGTAAAACAAAGACTGCGTCACGTACGAATTGAAAGGCCAAAATGAGTGCGATCCAGGTTGCAACCGTTCCGATTGAGAAAAGGATTCCTGAGGTCATGAGTTCACCTCCGAATAGACCCAACGGTCTTTCAGTTTCCATTGCACGAGCGTCACGAGCATGACCAAGATGAAGATCAGCCAGGCGAGGGCCGAGGCGTACCCCATCTTAAAGAAGGCGAAGCCGTTGTTGAAAAGGTGGTACGTCGGGGTCAACATGCTGTCATCGGGGCCGATCGGACCGTCAAGCGATGGTCTCATTACGTAAACCCGGTCGAATTCTTGGATCGCGCCGATGAACCCGGTTACGGTGTTGAAAAAGATGATGGGGCTCAACATCGGGAAGGTGATCGACCAGAACTGCTTTTTGGGGTTTGCTCCATCAATCGAAGCCGCCTCGTAGAGCGAAGTCGGCACGCCCTTAAGTCCTGCGAGCCACAAAACCATCCCGCCACCGGCACCCCAGACGCCTTGAAGGATGAGAGCTGGCTTGCTCCACTCGGCTGAGTTTAGCCATCCCGGAGCTTCGATATGCAGCCATTTGGTTAAGGTCTCGACCCAATAAGAGTTAATGAGACCCTTGCCGGGGTCGGCGGTAAGAACCCACGTCCACAACACCGAACTGGCAATGACAGGGACGATGGCGGGCATGTAGAAAATGGTACGGAAAAAGCGAATTCCGCGCGTTGCCGTGTTCAAAAGTAAGGCAATGGCGAGGCCCGTGCAGAGGTTCAGTGGCACCCCGACTCCCGTAAGATAGGCGGCATTTCCGAGGGATTGACTGACTGATTTCCAGTCCGCGCCAAACATGTCCTGGTAATTTCTCAGTCCAACGAAATGGGCTTCGTTGAGAACGTCCCATTGGGTGAAGCTAAAGAAGAGGGACGCAACCATCGGCCCGATGGTTAGCAGGACGAATCCGAAGACCCAAGGGGTGACAAAGAGATAAGCCCATTTGGCTTCGTGACGTTCGAGACGACCAATTTTCGCTTTGAGGAATTTCGAAATGAAGAAGGTGAAGAAGCCAACTAGCGCCAGCACCCCGAGTAGCGCAGGGATGCGCAGATCGATAACGGGATGTTTATCCTTGTCATAGAATGCATTCAGTTCGCGCTGGACGACTCGTTGTGCGTCGGCGAGGGCTTGTTCGGAAGTTGCCTTCTTGTAACACGCAGCTTCCATGGCTTTGACGTGCTCAGACCAAAGGATTTGGCCGACGAAAGTCGCCGGTCGAATGCGTCCAAACCGAGCCATCTTGGTGTGCATGGCGACAGCTTCGGCATAGGTTGCCGAGGCAGGCTTAAACATCTCCGCTGATTTCTCGTTCGCTTCGATATTCGCAATCTGCCTGGGCAGGAAGAGCCGTCCGCGCATTTTTTCCCAAGCGGCCTGGGCTTTGTTATCGATAAGCCGCCCCTCGGTCGAAGTCATGAACTTGATGAGACGCCATGCTCCCTCGACGTTTTTGGCGCCTTTGGGAATGGCTTGGGAGAAGCCGCCCATCCACGTCACGAAGGTGTCTTTTTCGTTGGCAAATCGACCTCGGTGGTAAAAGCGGTCGTCGGGAACGGGAGGTGGCGAACCCTGGAAGTTGAGGTCCGGTGCGTAGCGGGACAGGGTGTTCAGAATCCAGTCGCCGTCAATTTTCATGACGACCTGACCCACAATGAACGCATCATTCTCGTTGCCCTGGAATCCTGATTCGAAATTCTTGGCCTTTTCGTAGCCGCCGACCAGGTCGTAGCCCTTCACGATGAAGTCGAGGGCTTCTCGCGCCTCGGGGGTATTCATGGTACAGCGTCGTCCGTCGGGACTCATAAAGCTCGCGTTATTTTGGAACGCGTACATGTAAAGCCAGGAATTGCCGAAATTGGGAAGAAATCCGGCCCTTACTAGATTCCCCTTACTGTCAAATTTGGTCAGAACCTTGCTGTAGGCGAGGAGTTCGCTCCATGTATTGGGTGGTCGATTTGGGTCGAGTCCTGCGGCGCGGAGCTTGTCGGCTTCCTCGCTGAAAATCTTCCGGTTCCAGTAGAGGATTCGGTTGTCAGAACTGGTCGGAATGGCATAAACTTTGCCTTCATAAGATGCCTCTTGCCAAGTCGCGGGATAGTACTGCGATGCCTGGGGACAGAGGGGATCGTTCTTGTCGCGAGCAATGAGGTCGTCCAGCGGACGGAACGCGCCGCGTGAGGCCCAATCTGAAATCGTAAATCGGTCTTGGTAAATCACGTCGGGAGCGACGTTGCCCACGATGGAAGTCATCAACTTTTGAGGATCCATTCGACCAGCGCCCATGCTGAGGAGCTTTACTTTTAAGTCGGGATTTCGACGCTCAAATTCGCGGATGACGGCGTCTTGGCCCTTTGTGTCGGGACCCAACGAGAGACCCCAGAAGACGACTTCCTTTCGATGAGTCGCGGGCGGGGTCTGCGCAAAAGCAAGCGTTGTGATGAGGAGAAGGAGGCATGCGGAAATTTTGTAGAAGCTCTTCATCGACCTAGACCACATTAAAGCTGATCATACACCGGGAATACGAATTCTCAATTGAAAACTTTCGGAAAAAATACCCTCGGGAACCTGACAAGGGTACCCTTGAGGCTTCTGTGGCAGCATCTTCCCCTTCCGAATCGACATCGAAACCGAGTCTATTTCCGCTTATTTTCACCGTCTTTCTGGACCTGCTGGGCTTTGCCATGTTTATTCCTGACCTTCAACTGCGAGGTGAAGGACTTGCGACGCAATTTTTAGGACTTCCCAAGACCGCTTGGCAAGTCGGCCTGATGGTCGGCCTTGGCCAATCGGTTTATTCGCTCGCCCAACTTTTTACGGGCACGTGGCTCGGAAAACTGAGCGATACGAATGGTCGTCGAATTGTTTTGCTGATCAGCAGCGGACTCTCCGTTTTCGCTTATCTGATATACGCAAATGCCCATAGCGTTTTTCTCCTCTATCTTTCACGGGCTCTGTCGGGGGTTGCGGCCGCAAATCTTGGAGTGGCCTTCGCCTATGTCGCCGACGTCACCACTCCCGAGGAGCGATCGTCGAAACTGGGCATGTTGGGCGCTGCCTTTGGTCTTGGTTTTGTTATCGGTCCGGCCTTAGGTGCTGGTTTGTTGCTCCTGGGCCACGATAGCCCGGCTCCGCTCGGTTACTCGGCGGCTTTCTTGTCGCTGATCAATTTTCTGCTGATCTATCGAATGGTGAGGGAGTCGAACTTTAATCGTCTTGACTCACACAAGGGATCGTTCATCGGTAACATCACCCACGCCATATCCGTTAAGGGATTAGGAATCCTCCTGCTGATGTTCTTTATGATGAACCTCGCGTTTACGAATTTGGAGACCACATTTTTCCGCCTTTTGGCGGCGAAAAACTGGATTTTTCAAATTCCCGAAGAGCATGTGAAGCAATTTGGCGCGATTATTCTGTTGGCCGTTGGCCTCACGGGCGCCATCACGCAAGGGGGATTGGTCCGTGTGATTGTGCCCAAATTGGGTGAGCTTCGAACCGTTCGGTTCTTTTACTGCATGTTCATTCCGGTCTTTGTGGCCGTGCCCTACTTCCATTTCATGTGGCCAGGCATCGTGGGCACGATTTTGCTCGGCGTTACCAACGGTCTCGCCGGACCAAGCATGAACGCGTTGGTGTCACAGCGGGCGCCGAAGGAAATGCAAGGAAGCATCATGGGTTTGACTCAATCGCTCGGATCGCTAGCACGGGTGATCGGCCCGGTCTTCGCGAATTTCCTCTTCCAAATGAAGCCTTCTTACCCATATTTGTACGGGGCAGGACTTGCTTGTATTCCTGCCGTGCTCTCTTGGGCTATTCTTAGACCTGTCGCCAAAGCGAACGATGATGTAAGCTATGCCGCCATCCACTGATACGAAGCCTATGTCGGAAGAAGCCAACGAAATCAAGGAACGGAACGAGACGCCGATTCATCATCGGCGAGATTGGCTCGGCACATTTGTTGGACTGGCGATCTTTTTAGGGGGAATCGCGATTCTCTTCACGATTTTTTCTCAGGCGCTTGAACTCTTTCGAACGCCGCCCCCGGTTGAGTTGAAGGTGCAGCCGGGCAAGCCGATCGAGATGGCGAGTGTTTTCAACTCGATGGTTGGAGTCGTGGTGAAGCTTGTTCTACTCATCCTCATGACTTGGCTGGGATCAGTCATCGCTAATCGTGGGATCCACCTGTACAGTCATAGTAAAGCGGGTCGAAAGTCCTGACTGGTATTTATGCCGGATTCGCGTACAAAACCTAAAGAAAGTTAGTAGGTTTTCTGGAAACGATTGCCTCATTTTCTATTTCGCGCTATCATGAGAAGCATCAGATTTCGTGTCTGAAACTGAGGTTATTATCACTATGAATTTGGGCAAAGTTACTCGCGGCGCTGCACTTGCAGCTTTCGTAGTTAGTGCGCTTTCGGCAAATGCTCAGTCGGTCAATATGTGGTGGAACAAGTCCGGTGATGCTGCGGGTACGCAGCCTGCTACCGTCGATGTTCTTGCCGGTTCGACCGTCACTTTGAGCTTCTACATTTCGACGTCAAACTTCACCAGCAACCTGTTCAGCGTTTCGACGATGGTCGGATTCGATACGACGAATTCGATGGGTAATGCGGCAACGGCTTCCGGTAACGGAATTTCGATTGCTCATACCGGTACAGATGCGAACCCGACTGGGCTTCCGTTGACCTATTCGGCTCCGTTTTCGAGCGGCGCTCAGCTCAACTCGTTCGGTGGCGGCTACGATCCTTCGAGCGCTTCGCGCCCCTATGGTCTGTGGACGACTTCGGCGTTGACCGCAGGAGACTTCGGTTCTTCGACTTTCTCGTCGGCCAAGGTGTTCGATTTGACGTTCACGGTTGATGGATCGCTGGCGGCAGGAACGCTCCGACCGATTACGATCTTCTCGACCGCTTCGATGCCAGGCTTCTATGACTCAGAAGTGATGGATACAAACTTTATTGCGGCTGCTCCGCAAACCTACACGGCAAACCTCCGAGTCGTCAACCCGGTTCCAGAACCTGCTTCGATGGCAGTTCTCGGCTTGGGCGCGCTCTCGCTCCTTCGACGCCGCAAGAAATAACCAAATTCATAAGTCTGCGCCTACTGCATGACGGTAGGCGCAGGGGCTCACTTATTATTTGACCGATTCGAACTTAGCGATTCGTTTGTGGGTTTGGGCTATGGCTCATTGCATCGCTTGGTTTTTTTCTCGGAAACCATCAATGAAAAATCAATTCCTGAAAACTTTAAAGTTTAGAAAGGCTTCGCTAAATATCTTCCTCCTTTCTTCACTTTCCGTTGTCGGATACGCTGCTCCCCAGGTATCGAAGACAACGAACCTCGTCCCTTTGCCAAATAGCGTGCTGCCGATTATTTCGAAGAGCATGCCAGCGCTGACGCTTTTCCAAACTCGAGGATCGATTGGAGCCTCGACAACAGCTGCTCCCTTCGAAGTTGCGATCAGCCTCAAACCGAGAGATGAAGCTGGTCTTCAGGCCTTCGCCGATGCGGTTAGTAATCCAAATTCGCCGGAATACCGACATTTCATTTCTCCCGAAGAAGTTGGTCAGCGATTTGGCGCTAGCGAAGCTGACGTCAACGCGGTCAAAGCCTTTTTGATTCGTGGTGGTCTGACCATTAACCACGTCGGAAAGACGAACATCACAATTTCTGCCTCGGGTACGCAGGCACAGGTTGAAGCTCTCTTCGCCACCAAAATCGGGAACTATCAAGTCGTCGAAAACGCGGAAACGATCACCTATCGGGCAAATATGACGGCCCTGAATGTTCCGGCAACGTTGGTCGACAAGATTCAGAGTATTGACGGTGTTGAAAGCTATACGCGACCAAAACCGCGTGGTACGACGTTGACCCCGACAAAGACTCGACAGCTTTACGGACTGAACACGGCTTTTAGCGCGGGTTGGACGGGTGCTGGTCGGACGGTCGGAATCTCGAACTGGGACGGATTCAAGTTGAGCAACGGAAACCTGCTCATCACGGCTTACTCTCTTCCAACTCCGGCTGGCGGCGCCATGTCGAATGTGAGCGTTGTTCACGTTGGAACGGGAAGTCAAAACAACACGGCGCAAGGCGAAGGGGATCTCGACTTCCAAATGGTTCTCGCGGTCGCACCTCTTGCAAACATCATCATGTACGATGGAACCGGTGGAAATTTGACGACGGTCCTTTCGACCGAAGTTTCAGCTAATGTGGCGGATATTATTAGCGAAAGTTGGGGTTGGACCGTCAGTGCAAGCACGGCGACGACCGCTCATACGCATCATCTTTCGATGACGGCAGTTGGAATAACTTATATGGCGGCATCGGGTGACTCCGGTACGGCCTTAAGCAGCTTCGACTACCCAGACTACGATCCCGAAGTTCTTATGGTCGGCGGCACGATCGCGACGACCGATGCGAGCGGCAACCGAACCTCAGAAACGACTTGGGGTAACTCGGGTGGAGATGCAGGTGGTGGTGGATGGTGTACCTCTGCAACCGCAAACTCGGCATCGTTTAACGTTCGGCCATCTTGGCAGACCGGTACCGGAGTTCCTTCGTCGGCAACGGTGAACAAGCGACTTGTTCCTGACATTGCGCTTCACGCCTCAGGCGCAAATGGCTTTAACAATCCTTTCGGCTACTTCGCATATTATGCTGGTTCTTTGACCTCGTTTAGCGGTACGAGCGCTTCGTCTCCGACCTTCGGTGCTGGCTTGGCAATCGTCCAACAGCGACTCTACTCGACGGGTGGTCGCGGGGCGAACGTCAATAAGGGACGACTTGGACGCGTGCAGGATCGAATCTATGCGCAGAATGGCCGATCCGACGTGTGGTTCGACATTACAACGGGAACGAGCATTGGCAACTTGCCAAGCTCTGGCGGTGGATCGCTAAACGGCACCGCCGCAAACGCAACAACTGGTTGGGACTTCGCCACCGGTTGGGGCGCGATTAACTTCAACGCCTTCTACAAGACCTTCTTCGAGGGACGATAAGGACTCACTTAAGGAACAGATATCATGAAAAAACTTCTTGCAATGGGTGCCTTATTGTTGAGCGCCCTTTCATTCGGCCAAGCATTTACGGAGAGCTTTAATGATCTCACCGATGCCAGCGCAACTTCGAAGACGACCGCCTTGGAATCGCGAGGCTGGAGCCTTGTTAACAATAGCACGGCCCTCGGCAATACGGGATGGTTCGGCAATGGAACCGTCTTTTCCTCGCACAGTGGAGCGGGCTATGCGGCAGCTAACTTTGAGAATATCAGTGGCACGGGAACGATCAGCAACTGGCTGATTTCGCCTCAAGTCACGCTCAAAAACGGTGATACGTTCTCATACTGGACGCGAACGAGCACAGGGGTTCACCCCGATCGACTCGAAGTTCGCCTCAGCACGAACGGCAGCAGCACGAACGTTGGCACGACCGATTCGTCGGTTGGTGACTTTACGACGCTCCTTGAAACAGTCAACTCTGGCTTGGCAACAGGCTCGGCCTACCCAACTGCTTGGACGCTTCGAACGGTCACAGTGACGGGTCTGAGTGGCTCTGTATCAGGACGATTTGCATTCCGATACTACGTCACTTCGGCTGGAAACGGCGCGACGAACGGTGAGTACATCGGCGTTGACGATGTTACCTACACGCCAACCACGGCTAAAACCGTTGCGGGCACGCTTTCGCTGACGAGCTATGTCGGTTCGGTTTCAAACCTTCAGTTTGTGTATGAACTGCGCGATGCTTCGACCAATGCGTTGATCGAAACGCAAACATTGACCGGCCTCGGCTCGGGCAACACGTTTAGCTTTACGACTAACCAAGCGGCGGGAACGTATAAGCTGCGAATCAAGGGTACGAACCGATTCCTTGCGAAATCACAAACGATTACGCTTGGTTCGACCGGCACTTCGGGGCTCGCCTACACGCTCTCCAACGGAGACGCCAGCGGCGACAACCTTGTTGGCAACGCTGACCTTAATATTATCCGTGCGGCTTGGGGCGCAACTTCGAGTTCGTCGAACTGGAACGATGCCGCCGACCTTAACGGCGACGGAGTCATCGGCAACGCGGACTTCAACATCATGCGCGGCACTTGGGGCAGCGCGGGCGACAACTAAGTCGCTCTCTCGTCATCGGCCTCCAATCCTTTCTCGCGGTTGGAGGCTCTTTCTACAATTGGGTAGGGAAACAGGGCTAAATGAAAATTAAATATCCAATGATAGTTGCGGCACTCCTTGGAGTGGCCGCACTTGGTCAGGCGCAGACACCTGGCAAAGCAATTATCGTCAAAAATAAAGTGGTGGTGGAATCCACCGCTCAGATCATGCGGCGGGAGGCGACTCAAGGTCCCAAACTTCCGATCAAGAAAATCAAATCGAACGAAATCGAGCATGAGTTCGAGCGTGATCACCTTCCGCAAAATCCTGCGTCTCCCGCGTCGGCAACTTGGCCAGCGCAGGTAAACGACGTTCCGGTTCGAGCTACGGGCGCTACAGGTGCCGGAAACGGTCGCGACACATTACCGCCACTCTTCAGCGTTCCCGTCAACTTTGGCGGTCCGCAAGTGGGAGAAAGCGGCTATGTTCCGCCCGATTCCGACGGGGATGTGAGTCTCAGCTCGGTAATCGTTGCCGCTAACGGACGCATTAAATCCTATGACCGGCTTGGCAACTTGGGATCATTGAACGCTTCGACCGACGTATTCTTTGCTTCGGTACGTGGCTCAGGTACGAGTGACCCAAGAGTCGTCTTCGATCGAATCACCAAACGATGGTTCATCTCGATGATCGACGTTACCAATACGAATAACCGAGTTTGTCTGGCGGTCAGCAACCAAGAAGCGATCAACGGGTCGACCACTTGGCAGTTTTTCCAGTTTGCTCAAAATATCGGCAGCGGTCCTTCCGGATTTGCCGACTATGAGACGCTTGGTGTGGATGCCAACGGTGTCTACATTGGGACGAACCGCTTCTCGTCTTCGTTCAACTGCGACCTGTTTGCCATCAACAAGGCAAGCCTTTTGGCGGGAACCCTTTCGGTGACTCCGTTCCGAAATCTGATTTCCAGCAATACGGGCATGTTCACTCCGTGGCCCTGCACCAACGACGATCCGACCGCCAACGTCGCTTTCATCGTGGGTGTCGACTACGGCGTTTACGGAAAGCTGGATTATCGCCGCGTAACTTATTCGGCCGGTGCGTTCAGCATTTCGGCAAACGCCTCGATCACCGTTCCGACTACCTATTCGCCGCTTGCGATGCCGGTTCCGGTTTCCGCGACGACGACGGGTTCGGTGGATTCGCTCGACGACCGACTGTTCTACGCACGAGTGTGCCGAAACCGAATCACGGGTGAAGTGAACGTTCAGACGGCGCATGGAATTCGAATGAATTCGTCAGGCGTGGGTGGCAGCACCGGCGACCGCAGCGGCGCTCGATGGTACTCCATCGGCAACGTTTTCTCGGGTACGGCTACGCTCAATGCTTCGGGAACGGTCCTCGATGGTTCGGCCAGTGGATTCAAATACGTCACGATTCCTTCGTTGGCAATGAATGGTCAGGGCCACCAATTCGTTGGCTTCTCGATCGGCAATGCGACCACTTCGCCGGGCGTTGGTGGCTACTATCGGCTCTCGACGGATGGATTCTTGGGTACATCACCCACGACGATCGTCAACGGAGCAAACTACTACAACGTCGAAGGCACCACTTCAACTCAGCGATGGGGCGACTACTCGTTCACGATGGTTGATCCTCGCGACATGATGAGTATCTGGTCGTTCCAGGAATACTGCAACGCAAACAACTCGTGGCAGGTCCGAGCGATTAAGGTTCTGGCTCCCGCTCCGACGGTGACTGGTTTCTCGCCAACCTCGGCGATGCAAGGCGAAACCCTGAACGTCGTGGTTACCGGTACGGGCATCTTCGACCCGGATTCCACTTATCCTGATCACCTCGCTCTGAACTTTGGTTCGAACGTAACGATCAATAGCCTCACGTGGAATAGCGCTACTCAGGCAACCGTGAATATCACCGTTGGCAGCACGGCAACAACCGGCTCTAGAACGGTCACGTTGACGAATCCTGACGGTCAAACCGCCACCGGCTCGTTTACCATCAACCCGGGCGTTAAGACGATCACGGGTACGTTGTCTCTGTCAAGCTATACGGGTTCGGTTTCGAATCTCCAGTTCGTTTATGAATTGCGCGATGCGTCGACCAATGCATTGATCGAAACGCAAACGTTGACCGGCCTCGGCTCGGGCAATACGTTTAGCCTGACAACCAGCCAAGCCGCTGGTAACTATAAGCTGCGAATCAAGGGCGTCAATCGCTTCCTTGCGAAGTCGCAGTCGGTGACGTTGAACGCTACGGGCGCTTCTGGTCTGAACTATACGTTGGCCAATGGCGACAGCAGTGGCGACAACCTCGTTGGGAACTCTGACTTCAATATTGTTCGAGCGGCTTGGGGTGCAACTTCAAGTTCGTCGAACTGGAATGAAGCCGCCGACCTGAACGGCGACGGAGTCATCGGCAACGCTGACTTCAACATCATGCGCGCCAATTGGGGCAGCGCAGGCGACAACTAAGACGCCAAAATAATCATTTCGTGTACCCTGCCGAACGAATCGGCGGGGTACACGAATATGTGGCGTGCTTTGTGCGTCATAATTTATCGAAAGAACGAATGTTCGCTTCGTTACCCTTCATCCTGCTTCTGCTTCTTCAGGGCTTTGCGCGACAAGATTGCGCAGAGTTGCTTTATGGCAACCAGGATTTGAGCCATCTGCCCGTTCAAGCGCGAAACCTTAAGTCGTTCGACGACTTGTTTGCGACACTGACCTTTTCGGGCAAGGAACAACCACGGGTAACGGTTTCGGTTCTCGACGGAGACCGAAACGAATCGCCGCGCTTCGTCGCGAATTCTTCAGAAGGAATCGGACGTTTGCGCGATGGATATCTTGAAATCCGCCGTTCACGAGATGGACCAGTAGGCTAAATCTCACCTACTGCTCGTTTTCGTCGCATTTTCATGCGCCTCTCCATCTCATTCATAACCCATGATTCAACTTTTAAGAAAACTTTTTGACACGTCCAAGCGCGACGTCGAACTCGTCCAACCCATCGTCGAACAAATTAATGCCAAAGAGGCAGAAATCGAGAAACTCTCGGACGACGAACTGAAAGATCGCTGCCACTCGCTCCGCCATCGCGCCCGAGGCGGCGAGAAAATCGACGACCTCGTCGTGGAAACGTTTGCTTGCGTTCGCGAAGTCAGTAAGCGAACTCTGGGGATGCGCCACTTTGACGTTCAGTTGATCGGTGGCTTGGTTTTGCACCAGGGTCGAATCGCAGAAATGAAAACGGGTGAAGGTAAGACGCTTGTTGCGGCGGCTCCGCTGGTTCTTAACGCATTAAGCGGACGTGGTGCTCACCTCGTTACGGTCAACGATTACCTAGCTCGACGCGATGCCGTCTGGATGGGACCGATCTACCACTTCTTCGGACTCTCGGTTGGCATCATCCAAGGTCAAGGCGAAGACAATGACGAACTTGGCGGCAGCTACATTTATGAGCCTGGATCCGACGCTCTGGGTGACCCCCGATATCTGAACCTTGTTCCTTGCCAACGACGCGACGCTTACTCATGCGACATCACGTACGGAACGAACCACGAGTTCGGCTTTGACTATCTCCGCGACAACATGGCCTTCCGCGAAGAAGACCTCTCGATGAGCGAACTGCATTTCGCCATCGTTGACGAAGTCGACTCGATCTTGATCGACGAAGCGCGAACTCCGCACATCATCTCCGGTCCTTCGATGGAAGACGTGTCAACCTATCGAACGATTGATGCTTTGGTCAAGCAACTTCAACCTGAGGTTCACTGGACCGCAGATAAGAAGAATCACAGTGCGACCATGACCGAGGAAGGTATGGACCGCATCGAGGAGTTGCTGGGAATTGACAGCATCGCCGCCGACGTCAAGCTCCTCCACTACGTGAACGCCTCGGTAAAGGCCTATGGACTCTTTACTCGCGACGTGGACTATGTCGTTCGAAACGGCGAAGTCGTGATTGTTGACGAGAACACGGGCCGTATGATGTTTGGTCGCCGCTTTAGCGATGGCCTCCACCAGGCGCTTGAAGCGAAGGAAGGCGTAACCGTTCAGCGCGAAAGCCAAACGATTGCGACAATCACTTTCCAAAACCTTTTCCGACTTTACGAAAAGCTTGCGGGCATGACGGGTACGGCCAAGACGGAAGAAGACGAATTCCGAAAGATCTACGGTCTGGACGTCGTCAGCGTGCCGACGCACCGCCCCAACCTTCGCCAAGACCGAAGCGACGTCATCTATAAGACGCACGAAGCGAAGTTCCGCGCGATTGCATGGGAAATCATTCGTCTTTACAGCAAGCAGCAGCCTGCGCTGGTGGGAACCCGATCGATCGAAATGTCAGAAACGGTTTCGCATCGACTTGAAGCCGACATGCTGCAAAAGCTCGTCGTCACGAAGCGACTTCAGTCGATGGTCGAAGTCACGAAGGACCTGAAGGGCGACCAGGCAAAGGACGCCCGGCGATTTTTTGAAACCGACCTTGAGCCCCTCAGCATGAGCGAAGTGAACATGCTTCTGGGTCAAATCGGGCTTCCAACGACCATTACCGACAAGAATTGGACGGATTGGTGCCTGAAAGAATGGAGTCTTGATGAGCATTGCCTCGAATTTTTGATCGAGGCGTTGAAGCACGGCATTCCCCACAACGTTCTGAACGCGAAGTTCCACGAGCAAGAAGCCTTGATCATCGCCGAAGCCGGTCGAAAGGGCGGTGTCACCATCGCCACCAACATGGCCGGTCGTGGTGTCGACATTCTTCTCGGTGGTCGCGTCGAAGACGAACTGGTTCGCATGGCTCGCGACCAAGTCGCGGTCGCTCATGATGGCGTCGACGAGTATGGCGAGACCTACAAGAGCTATCGCCGAGGCGGACACGAGCGCGCGGCGCCCCCGCTTCCGCTGAGCGACCAAGAGCGTCGCACTCAGGCCGAAGAAGTACGAGCTCTCGGTGGCCTCTTCATCATCGGTACGGAGCGACACGAATCGCGACGAATCGATAACCAGCTTCGCGGTCGTGCTGGACGACAAGGTGACCCGGGCGAATCTAAGTTCTATGTCTCGCTTGAAGACCAACTCTGGAAGATCTTCAATCCGAACATGCTTGAGAATCCGATGCTAAAGGCATGGCCTCCGATGGAAGAGGTCAACGCAGGATTCCTCAGCAAGATGATTCAGAAGACGCAGGAGAGAATCGAGAACCACTTCTTCGAAGCACGAAAGAACGTTCTTGAGTACGACGATGTTTTGAACGCGCAGCGCGAACATATCTACGGTCTGCGTCGAGAAGTATTGCTTGGAAAGGACGTTCGAACCGAACTGCGAACCTACCTCGCCGAGGTTGTCGCCGAGATTTGCGACAATGCTTGGATGATCGAAGAGGATGGTGAGCGAGTCTATGACTATAGCGTTCTCTTCGAAGACTTAAACGAGATCTTCCCGCTGGTTGACTATGCAACGATCGCTGATCTTGAAAAGCATCAGCCGGGTCACGAGATCATTCAGTTCGTTCAAGAAGTCGCCGACAGGGCCTACCAGGAGAAAGTGGACGCCGGTGGAGAAGCCATGAACGAGGCCGAACGGTTCGTAATGCTGCGGGCCGTCAATGATCGATGGATGGAGCACCTTCAGTTGATCGAATACATCCGCGAGGGTATCGGTCTTCGGGCATATGGTCAGGTTGATCCGCTTGTTGCCTATAAGAAGGAAACTTACGACACCTTCCAGCACACGTTGAAGAACATCCGCGAGCAAGCATCGAAGATGATTTTCCACGTTCGTGTCGAGACCCAAGCCCAGGAAGAAGAGGGCATGGTGATGGAGTTGGTGGAAGAAAATGCTCCGGCGGCAACATCGAATGCCGAACCGGGTTCGTTGCCTTGGCCAACGGGCGTCGATCCGAAGAAGGTCGGACGAAACGATGCCTGTCCTTGTGGAAGCGGCTTGAAGTTTAAGTCTTGTCACTACGGTCCGCTTCGCCAGCAAGGCATTATTTAAGCGGCTTTCAATCCCTCACTAAGTTTCTTGGTGAGGGATTTTGGGAGCGTGGGCATCTTGCCCGCGTAGACAACGTTTCAGCCGAGACAGGTCTCGGCCCCGATGAAGCTTCGCTTCCTTCCCTCGCTTTGCTCGCGGGGTCTGGCGACAGTCCAAAGCGCGGACAAGTCCGCGCACTCCAAATAAAGGACAACAATCTCCCTCCCTCGTGGAGGGAGTCCGTGAGCTAACAGCGAACGGGTGGGAGGGGAATCAAGGCCTCAGGTTGCCCCAGGATTCAGATCTTGGTGTAGAGAGATAAGCGGATTGGGGCGTGGGCATCGTTGTGGGTGAATGAAGCGACGGACTAGACGCTTCCGTTTGGACGCCTGCCAAGGCCCAATTGCCATTTCGAACGACGCTTGAAGCTAGCCGTTCTTCAAGTACTTCAGCGATCGATCTAAGCAGTCGAATGGATCTTCGCCATAGCACTCATCCTGTTCGATGACGCCCCATTGGGTTTGAGCATGGTCAAGCGCCGGCAAGATCGAATGCCAAGGAAGATTGCCTTCCCCAACAGGAGCGTAGCGCGTATCCCAACCGACAACGGCTTTATCTTTCAGGTGGACGACCTCGACGCGACCTCGAAGCTGTTGAATCCAGTCGACGCAATCCGCCCCCGCATGAACGACCCAATAGGTGTCGAGAATGAACTGCATGTAGGGATTCGATTCGCTGGCGAGGATATCGATGGCCCGCTCCCCATTCTTTTTCTCGAACTCAATCGCATGGTTGTGATAGGCAAAAAACATGTCATCACGAGCCAGACGTTGAACCACTTTATCCACGGATTCGAGCCAGGTCCGCCAAGCTGAAGGGCCACCTTCAAAGCATTCTTTGGGACCCATGCCGATGCCGATAATGTCGCAACCGATGGCTTGGTGAATCTCGATTTCCTCTTCGAGGTGATCCTTCAAGCGATCCCATGGACGATGGGTTGCGCAGCAAGTGAGTCCCAAATCGTCCAGCCACTTGCGCAGTTCGGTGGGGCTTACTTCGGTCAAGAAGGCTTCGACGGCCGAAACTTGAACGCCGTCATAACCCATCTTTGCAACTCGCTTAAGCGCGTCAAGCAGGCCGTCGCCAGTTTTGACAAAATCTCTTAAAGTGAAGAGTTGTGCTCCGTATCTCATGGAATGAGTTCCTCCAATCCAACGGGTGACCCACCACGATGTGAGCTTTCGTAGATGGCGAGAATGACTTTCAAGGGTTCAAGGGCGGCCCGACCCGTGATGAATGGATCGCGATTTTCGCGGATTGCATTTGTGAAGTCTTGAATTTGGAGCCGGTGTGTTTCGTTCCAGTTCGACGTCGTCGGATCATCGTCGAGGTTGTGATCCTTTCCGAGCGTAACCGACGCCCCGAAAGGTTCTTGTTCCGCAACATCTTTCACAGCCCAAATCTTGGCTCGGTCTCCCTCAATGACAACCGTACCTTTTGTTCCGTGAACCTCAACCCGTTCCGACATTCCCGGATATGCGGATGTGGAGCCTTGAATCACCCCGAGGGCGCCGTTGCGATATTCGACCATCGCGATCGCTTGGTCTTCGACTTCAATCGAATGGGCCGCCGTTCGAACCCGAGCCTGGACAGACTTCACTCCTCCCATCACCCATTGGATCATATCGACGTAGTGAACGCCCTGATTCATCAAGCATCCGCCGCCGTCCATCGCCCACGTTCCGCGCCAGCCTGCGCTGTCGTAGTAGCCTTGGCTGCGGAACCACTTGGTGTAGGAGTCGCCTTGGATGAGATCGCCAAGTTCTCCGCCCTGAGCTGCCTCGTAAAGCCGCTTCATATCGCGAGAGAAGCGATGTTGGGAAATACAACTCAATTTGACGCCTGCCGATTCACAGGCCTCCACCATTCTCAGGCCGTTGGCAAGCGTAATGTCGAGCGGTTTTTCGGTTAAAACGTGCTTGCCTTGGTCGGCAGCGCGAACTGCATAATCGGCATGAAGTCCGCTCGGCAAAGCGATGACGACCGCATCGACTTCTTTCAAGAATTCGTCGAGATTTGAAAAGGCGGGAACGGAAGCCTCTTCGGCCAATTTTTGCCCCTTTTCTGAAACTTCGTCGCAAACCGCCGCGAGGACGGCTCCCTCCGAATGTGTAATGCCGTGAACATGCGTGCGGGATATATTCCCGCATCCTAAAATGCCAAACCTAATCTCACTCATAAGCTCTCCAAAATCCCTTTGATTGCATTCGTCGCAATCTGAAATGACTCAACTCCCGAAAATCCTCCCCGGTCTCCAGCGTACTGAAGATGGGGTTCGATCGACAAGACACCTTCCCAACCTTGTTGCTTGAGCCAAGCAAGCGTTTCCCTAACTTGTCCCGCTCCTTCTCCCGCAGGAACAACCTTCCCATCTTCGGCTCGCGCATCCTTGAGATGAATGGTTTCGAGGTTAGGAAGGAGCCAAGGGAACCAGTCATCCATCGCCCGAAAACCAATTTGTACGGTATTGGCAAAATCAAAGGCAAAACGAAAAGCGCTCGACCCAAACCGTTCGACGAGCTTTTTGGCGTTGTCGGGGTAAGCGCCAAAATATTTGGCGTCGTTTTCATGCATCAGCACGATGTTGGCGTCGGTCGCGGCCCGAATTTGGGGCTCCATCCACCGGCAGACTGCGTCGAAATCGTCGCCTTGGGGAGTGAAAATTCGAATGCGATCCGTACCCGAAAGTTTTGCGACTTCGATGGCACGTTTGACTTTATCCAATTCGCCTACGGCAGGCGATTCAACCATCACGACTTTATTCACGGGCGAACCGATACAATTGATCGCGATTCCGAAATCTGCCGCTCGCGATTTATAGGAAAGCACTTCGGCGTCGGTTAGCGACATGACATTTTTGCCGTACGCCGACCTTAAGTCAACCAATGAAATTTGGTTTTGTTGCAAGTGGGCGAACTGGACATCGATGTCGCCATCAATCTCATCCGCAAACGCGCTAAGTCGCCAACTCATGATTCCTTTTTCAATCCCTCACCGGGCACGAGACCCAAGAATCTGGTATATCCCATTTCGCGCAATCTTTGCTCAAGTTCTTGCGGATTGTCGGTCAATGCAATGACCGTCCCCCCCATTCCAGCTCCCGCTAATTTGGCGGCGATGGCTCCACTTTCCATGCAGTCGTTGACGAGACGGTCGACCGACTCTCCCGAACCGCCAAGCGCCTGAATGATTTCGAAGTTGCGCGTCATCATATGGCCTAGATCGTTGACAGAAACACCTCGCTTCGCTTGATCGGCAAGATCGGCCAACTCTTCCATGGCGTGAACAACTTCGGCGTCACCTTGAAGCCAACGATCGCGAATAGGACCATGAACCGAGCCGCTCAATCGTTCAACGCCGGTTGTGATCAGGAGAAATTGACCTGGCAAGGCAATATCCTTTGCCGTTCCGAGCGGACCGCTATCGATGGGGTGCTTCCCTTCGAAATTGAGATATTTCACGCCGCCAAGAACGACCATATAGGCATCTTGATAGCCACAAACGACGCCCGCCTCACGAAGCTCGATGTCACGCACCAACTCGGCGAACTCACGTCGGTCCGCATGAACCTCGACCAGGCACGCCACGGTGGCAGCGAGGAGCGCCGTGGAACCCGCAAGCCCACTGGAGCGCGGAACCTGGCTGTCCCACGTCACTTTGAATTTTTTAGTCTGGGGGAATCGTTTCGTGGCGGCATCCCAAAGCGTTGTGTCGGCTGGCAAATCCCATTCGTCGGCCTCTTCGATCGTGCAAGTGTTGCGAACGGGCGTCGAACACGAAAGGACGCTTCCGCCATAGATATCGCTCGGATTTCCCAGGATGCCTGCTCGCCCTGGAGCAGAGTAAGAAATTTTCATTGCTGAAAGGCCTCGACGGCGGCGCGATAACTGTCAGGATCGCCGCAGTCGAAACGTTCGACGCTCGAATCGAGAAAGCATCCGGCGATACGAAACCCATTTTCTTGGGCGAGTCGAAAATAACTGGAAAGGTCGATTTCCGGTCCGCCGATTGGCTGTTGAGTGACGAAATCCACGAGAAGCTCTGCCGCCTTTGCCGACATTCTATACCTTCCGCAGATTGCCCATCGGCTTTTTGTTTCATCGGGCGATGGCTTTTCGAGCATTCGTGTTACCCAACCATTGTCATCGACTTCGCAGATGCCAAATTTTCGCACGTCTTCATCGTTGACCTGGGTAAGAGCCAGAGCGATGTCACCTTCACCCATTGCCGCGAGACGGTGGACAGGATCGGAGGGCAGAAAGACCGCGTCGGGGAGAAGAATGATGTTTGCCTCATCCGTCGAGACTCCGCTGGCGATCGCTGGGGCGAGTCCGCGCTGAGGAACTTGGGGGACCCATGCGACTCCATCGGGAAGTTGGCCTTTTGCGATATCCCAGACGACGATGCTGTGATCGCATACCGTAAAGCCTTGGGCAAGCACGTGTTCGATGACGGTTCGGTCGCCAAGAGGCAAGAGTTCCTTTGCGCCTCCTTGAGTGACGCTCTGCATGCGGGTCCCGAACCCAGCCGCGGGAATGACAGCCCTCACGAAGCGGGCCTCGCCCGCAGATGCGCCCAATCGCGCAACGCCTCCATATCTTCTTTCATCATCACACTCAACGGAACGCTTGCTTCGATTTCGACAAGGAGATCGGCTTGCGTAATATCGCGGTTCTCATGGAAGGCGCGTTGAAGGGCGGCGATGACCACAGTTTCGATTTCGGCCCCGCTGAACCCTTCCGATTTTTCGGCGAGCGGTTTTAGCTTAAGTTTGAATTCTTTCGGATCGCGGTGGCGCTTTCGCAGATGGATATCAAAAATCTGTTCTCGCTCTTTAAGTTCGGGGAGGTCGATAAAGAAGATTTCATCGAAGCGCCCTTTACGAAGGAGCTCGGGTGGCAGCGCAGAAACGTCGTTGGCGGTTGCGATGAGGAACACAGGCGCGGTCTTATCCTGCATCCAGGTAAGGAAGGTCGCAAAGACGCGAGCGGTTGTGCCGCTGTCGCCAACGCTGCTGGTTCCGGCGAATCCTTTTTCAAGTTCATCGGCCCATAGCACGCAAGGGGCGACGGACTCGGCAGTACTAATCGCCTTGCGGATATTCTCTTCACTCTGACCTACGAGCGAACCAAAGATGCGCCCGACATCAAGTTTCAACATCGGCAGCTTCCAATTGGCGGCAATGGCTTTGGCGGTTAAAGATTTTCCGCAACCTTGAACCCCCAGGAGGAGGATGCCCTTTGGAACAGGAATTCCAAACTCACGCGCTTTGTCGGTAAAGCTTGAGGAGCGCTGATCGAGCCACTCTTTGATGGAGTCCATGCCGCCCACGTCGGCAAGCGAGTTATTGGGCGGATAGTATTCGAGAATGCCGCTTTTCCGAATGATCTGCTGCTTCTCTTCGAGGATGACGTCTTGATCGAACCTCTTTGACTCGACCAACGAACGGGCGAAAACGGATTCGATTTCGTCGAGTGTGAGGCCCTGGCAGCTTTTGATGATCGCCTCGCGATCACTTTCGTTGAGATTTGAGTCGATGCTGGCATTCCCTTGGACGGCTTGGATGATCTTGTCAAGCGTCACCGCGATTTCGCTCGCATCCGGGAGGGGGAAGTCAACGACGGAAATATCTTTCTCAAGCTCCGAAGGCAGGCTGAGGGTAGGAGCCAAAAGAATTAAAGTCTGTGAGCGCGTGCGGAGCTTGAAGGCGATGTCGCGCAAGAGGCGAATGACCCGCGGGTCACGCATGTAAGGATGGAAATCCTTGAGAAGGAAGATTGTGCCTTCACCAGCTTCATGTACTTGGGCAAGTGCTTCGAGTTCGCCAGAAAGCGTCGTCTTTCCTTGCGACTGCGGAACGGGCGGTCGCATCCCTTGTGTTAAGGACCAAACGTGAAGGGTTCGCTTCAGTTCAGTGGCGATCTTTTGGAGTGTGGCTTCCACACGTCGCTCTTCCCACGAAACCACATACATGATGGGGTATTTCGAACGGATAAGGACTTCAATCTCTTTTGCCGCAGACATCTAGCGAAAAGTTACCCGCCCGGCAGGATTTTCGTTTCAGTAATCGGTGTTCCGACCTAAAATGAGTCAATAGGTCTTAAGTCCCTGGCAAAACAATTCTATAAGAAAAATGTTTGAATTCTTTTGAGCCTAGCTTGGCTGGTGCGTCAGGACTTCTTGCCTCATAATTGTTCGGAACTTGAACTAAAATGTTTTTCGTACGTTATTCCAAGTGTGGGGAATTCGGCTATGCCAGAAAACGCTAAGGATAGTGTATACGAGAGGGACAACCTAGAGCGTGTCATCGCTGAGGCGTTTTCGCCTTTGTGGGAACTTGGCGTTCTTGGAGTCAAAGCGACACTATCAAACCAAAATGCAAAACTCAAGGTCTATCTCTTGAGCGAAGTTGACGACTGCATTCTTTCGAATGCGCTCGCTTCGGTCGAAGATAGCTTCGACTCGTCATATCACGTCGAAAAGCAAGTCGTTCACGGCATTGTTCCCGCTGCCAAGATCGTCACCGCCTTTCTCGATTAAATTCCGCGAATCTAACGCCTTCCTTATGTTCATAAGGTGGGCGTTTCGCGTCGATTCCCCGCCCTATCTCGACATTTGTCGATTCGATTTGTGGCCGGCGGGAGCGTAGAAGTACCACACCGTAGTCATCCATTACAAAATCGAACATATTTTATACAAGGGGTACATATGTCCACGCATATTGGGTAAACAGATCAGATTCCCAAATGAGTGAGCCTGACCCTAGTAGTATCGTTGTCGTGTCGGACCTAGATTCCAGGGGCCGGCTCGGCAGAACCACACTCACCGTCGAAAATGGAATCGCAACCCGGAAAGAGCAAACCCCCGTCGGCGAAGAAACGGTTGGCGAGTATCCGGTTCTTGAACTTAAAAATCCGCGTCTCGAAGACTTGGTCGACGCGACGGCGGTTATTGCCGATCTTCATGGCCGTTCGATCGAACTGATTCGATCCACCAATCGCCAAAACATTCCGCTCGCCAATCTTGAGAAACAGCTCAAGGCGATGATCGACGGCAAGCCCGTTCCTCAGGCGGACGCCGACTTGCGAGTGTGTCCCAAGTGCGGACGTCCACTGCCGCAATATAACAACGTCTGCGAAGCCTGTGTCAATCGCGGCCAGACGTTGATGCGGCTGTTCTCCTATGCGGGGCCTTATCGAGGGCGGTTATTGTGGGGAAGCCTTCTGAGCGTCGGTGGCATGGGACTGGAGTTAGTACCGCCCTACTTGACGATGGTCATTCTCGACAAGGCCCTGAAGAATGGCGATTCCGCCCTATTCACTCAGTTGGTGCTCGCCTATTTTGGCGTGAGAGTGCTGATTCTGCTCGTGCAGATCGCTCGCAACCGAAACGTGGCGTTCTTAGGTGCAAAAATCGCGGTTTCGATTCGGCATAGCCTCTTCGAAAAGCTCCAAAATTTGTCGCTCAGCTTCTATGACAAGCGCAATGTTGGCTCGCTCATGTCGCGCATGACAAACGACACGGGCGCTCTTTACGACGTTTTGGTCGACGGTATTCCTGTCCTGCTCAACCAATTGATCCTCATCATTGCGATTCCGGTGACGATGATGTTGATCAACTGGAAAATCGGCTTGATCGCCATCGCGCCCGTCCCCGCCGTCGTTCTGGCGGTTCACTTCTTCCGCAAAAAAATGAATCGAGTCTGGAGTCGGTTCTGGCACCAGTGGTCCCGTACAGGCGCGACCCTCAACGGAACCCTCCAGGGTACCCGGGTTGTCAAAGCCTTTTTTGGCGAAGACCGAGAAGTCAAGAAGTTCAATCAGCGCATTACTGAGCTTGCCGATAGTGGTTACGTGGCGGAATCAAGCTGGGCAACCTTCTTCCCCTTCGTCATGTTCACCATGTTTCTTGGTGTTATCACGGTCTGGGCCGTCGGTGGCCGAGCGGTGCTTGCGGGCGTCATGACGATCGGTCAGTTGATTGCCTTCACTCAGTACGTGCAGCGCCTTAACGACCCACTTTCCAACCTTCAGCGCATTATCGACTGGTCGACCCGAGCCTTGACCGCAGCCGAGCGCGTGTTCGAAATCATGGACACGCCGGACGACATCAAAGACAATGAGAATGCGGTGGCGATGCCGAATGTGAAGGGTCACGTGAAGCTGACCGATGTTCATTTTGGTTACGACAAGCTGCGAACCATTCTGCATGGAGTTGACCTTGAGGTCAAACCGGGCGAAATGATCGGAATCGTTGGGCACTCGGGTTCGGGTAAGACCACGCTGATCAATATGATCCTGAGGTTTTATGACCCAACCCAGGGGCACGTCGAACTGGATGGCGTCGATCTGCGAGATATCAAGCTAGAAGACTTCCGACGTCAAGTTGGCGTCGTCCTTCAGGAAAGCTACCTCTTCCCGGGTTCGATCAAGCACAACATCGCGTACGGACGTCCGGATGCGACCATGCAAGAAGTCATGGCGGCGGCGAAAGCGGCGAACGCTCACGATTTCATCTGCAAGTTTCCCGATGGTTACGACACCTACGTGGGCGAACGGGGTCAGCGCCTCAGCGGTGGCGAACGTCAGCGCATTTCGATTGCGCGGGCGATTTTGCATAACCCGAAGGTTTTGATCCTCGATGAAGCCACGGCCAGCGTCGATACCGAGACTGAACGTATGATCCAAGAAGCGATCGAGAACTTGGTCGACGGTCGAACCGTCTTCGCGATTGCTCACCGCCTTTCAACGCTGCGAAATGCAGATCGACTGGTGGTTATGGACGAAGGAAGGGTGGCCGAGATGGGAACCCACGAGGAACTTCTTGCCAATGAAGATGGTATCTATTCCAAGCTGGTGAAAATGCAGAGCGAGATCAGCAAGATGCGCCAAAATATGTTTGGCGACGTCGAAGAAACGGAACCCGAAACCGTCGAAGCTTAACGCCAAGCCTTCCATATGAAAATTTTAAGCATCTTCCTGCCGTTTATTGCGGCCGTTTCGATGGCGCAAACGGTTTGCATCGACCCTGGTCACCCAAGCGAAGTCGGGTCGGGTACCCAAGGCAAGAAGATTACCGAAATTCAGGCCGCATGGCGCGTTGCTCAACTTCTTAAGAAAGAGCTCGAAGCGAAAGGTATCAAGGTGGTGATGACCAAATCGAACGAGAAACAAATGGTCAAAAATCGGGATCGCGCGGCGACGGCGAATAAAGCTCATGCAAACCTTATGGTGCGTCTGCACTGTGACTCGGTGAGCGGCAGCGGCTTTGCGGTCTATATTCCTCGCGCCAAGGGGACAGCTCAGGGCAAAACCGGACCAAGCGAAGCGGTACTCCATGCTTGTGCCGAGATGGGACCAGCTTTTCACGATCAATTGGCTGCCGACCTTAAAGGCAAATTAAAAGACAATGGTTTACTCACTGATAAGGAAACGGCCGTTGGCGGTAAATTTGGTGCGCTTATCGGTTCGATTTTTTCTGAGGTGCCGGTCGTTTTGATCGAGATGTGCCGTCTATCTAATCCAAAGGACGAGGCATTTATCAACAGCAAAGCGGGCCAGGAATTGATGGCAAAGGCGTTGGCGAACGCAACCATGAAAGCACTGTTGACGCGTCCCACGAAAGGTTAAGAACATAGTACAATCGGATAACTTTATGCAGTACGTCGACCTTGAAGTGGTCATTCCCGCCTACAATGAAGAAGGCCGAATTGGTCGTACGTTGGCTCGCATCGAAGAGTATTACGCCGATCAGCCATATACTTGGCGCTGCACGATTGTGAGCGATGGCTCACGAGACAAAACCAACGAAATGGTGTTGGATTTTGCCAAAGATCATCCGCATTTTCAACTCGTGACCTACGAAGAGAATCGGGGCAAGGGCTACGCGGTCCGACTGGGAATTTTGAAAGCGAACGCAAAACGTATTCTGTTTTGCGACGCTGACTTGGCGACCCCACAAGAAGAAACCGAAAAGCTGTGGGATGCCCTCGAAGAAGGTTATGACGTGGCGATTGGCAGTCGCCCCTTGAAAGATTCAAATCTCGAAATTCGCCAACCGTTGCGCCGCGAGTTGCTCGGTCGAGTCTTCAATAAGGCCGTCCAGCTTTTGGCGACAAAAGGCATCGACGACACCCAGTGCGGCTTTAAGATGTTCAGCCAGAAATCGGCGGAAGACATTTTTTCCCGGTGCAAATTTGATGGTTTCAGCTTCGATTTTGAAGCGTTGATGATCGCCCGTGACCTCGAATATCGCATTAAGGAGATTCCGATTCGATGGAGTCACCAAGAGGGTTCGAAGGTTTCGATGCTTCGCGACGGTCCGCGAATGCTCTGGGATTTGGTAAAGCTCCGCTGTCGAGGAAAGCGCGCTCGGCTGAGGACTTCGGCCAATCCGAAACGCCCGATTTGAACAAACTCGTCCGTGACGCGTGTTAACATGGAGTCATGGGAGCGACGATCTGCATTGCGGCATGGATACTGGCCAGCCAAACAAGTAAAGCCACCTTGGACGAAAAGATCGTCGCGCTGTCGAATGACCTTCAGACGACACTGACCCTTTTCGATTCGCTCAAAGCAAAGGTCCAGAATGAGAAAGAGGGACAGAAATTGCTGTCGCAATTCTACGAGAAGTTGGATTCGCTGACTCACACGGCTGATTCCTATCTCTTGACGGCCGAGACCGACGACCAAAAAACAAAGGTTGCGGTGACCCGGTTTACCATTCTCGCGAATCGCGGATTGGGAACAGACAAACTGGACGAACTCGCCAAAGACGTTCTCGCGAAATATAAAGAGAATGCCGCCCTCTGCCCTTGGATCGAAGACCTCACCTTCTATCAGTATCTTGGCTCTGAACATTACGGTGCATTTGATACCCAGCTCAAGCAAAGCAAGAATCAAGAAGTGTTGGCCTCAGCGAATCTGGCAAGCTGTTTTATCCAGTTTCTGGCCGACGCAGGGGACATCAACAAGTTTCGGGCGATTGCGGCCCAATATCCCAAGACCAAAGCCGGTCAGCGATCCGCGAAAGTGTACGACTATCGCACAAAGATCGCGCTCGGGCAACCCATGGTCGATCTGACCTTGCCTCTGATCGATGGCACAAAGCTTTCTGTGAACTCACTGAAAGGCAAAGTCGTGGTCCTCAATTTCTGGGGATTTTGGAACGACGGAAGCATGACCGAACTTCCGGATGTGAAGGAGTATGTGACGAAGTATCCCACTCGGCTCGCTTGGATTGGCATCAATACCGACAATTGGAGTTCAAAGTTTGTGGCCCAGCGGATCAAAGATTTTGGCATTACGTGGCAAAACGTCGCCACCGGATCACCAAGTGGCACCTTACCGATGGATCTCGGGATTGTCGCCTACCCGGCGAAGATCATCATTGATGCAACCGGGACGATTCGGTTTGTCCCTGGCTCACGCGACTGGCGAACTCCCCTCGATGAAGCTCTGGCGAAAGCGAGCAGCTAACTATCCGCAGGCGTCGCGACGGAAGCAATCGGGCGAATGATCGTTGACAATCCCGACCGCCTGCATCCAGGCATAAACAATAACCGGTCCGACAAATTTGAAGCCTTTCTTCCGCAAGGCGGCAGAAATCTCTTCGGAGAGTGACGTCTTGGCGGGGACGTCTCCGGTCTCATTACGAATCGGCTTGCCGTCAACGAATGACCAAGCGAATTTCGAGAAATCTTCTTCGTCGAGAAAGGCCTTGGCTCCGTCGATCGTCGCGACAATTTTGGCGCGAGATCGGATGATGCCGGGATCTTGAACGAGCCTTTCGACGTCGTCTGCGGTGAATGCCGCAACTTTGACGGGATCAAATCCGGCGAACGCGTTTCGAAAGGCCTCACGCCGTTTAAGGATGATGGACCACGAAAGCCCCGCTTGGAACCCTTCGAGCATCAGGTTCTCCCAAAGCAGTCGGCTGTCATAAACAGGAACACCCCATTCTTCATCATGATAGGCGCGGTCTACCGGGTCCTTTTGCGCCCAAGAACATCGAATGACATCAAGATTACTCATATTTTGTCTACTATTATGCGATTTCACGACGGGGAATGCTAGGGGGTTCCGAATTATGTTCGAAGCAAACGCAATAAGTTCTGAAATCGACAGACTGAATCCATAGTCCATGAGGTTGGCGACATCGTTGGTAAAGACGAAGCTCTCTGGTCGCAGCAATTTTGCCTAATTGAGGTGAACTTTATTTAAGAAGTGGTATCTAAATACTATTTGCATCTCATAATTAGGACTTTATAGGAACTTTTTCAGCTTATTTTAGCTACTAAAGACTGTCAAGCATGTACGCATCGACTCAAAAAGGAATTCGCCGGACGTCGGCGGTCGAAAGAGATCAATTTCGCGTGCTCCAAATCTGTTCCAGTGGGGCCGTGTCGGGAGCTGAGCGAAACACCCTGGGGCTCTCTTCCATGCTGCGCAAACGTGGCCATTTTGTTCAGGCTGTGGTACCTGACACGGGATGGCTCGCCCAAGCGCTCGTCGATGAAGAGGTTCCTATGCAAGCCACCAAGATGCGAGGAGTCGACGGATGGCGCACCGTGGGTCTTGGCATCCGCCTCGTGCGCCGCAACAAAGTCGATCTGATTCATACCCACCTGACAAGAGCTGCGTACATTGGTCAGGCGGTTGGACTCGCAACTCGCAAGCCGCTTGTCGCAAGCGTTCATGTTGCGAATCACGACCAAGTCTATCGACGCCTCGCTCGCGGGCGAAATCGCATTGTTGCCGTCAGCGATTATGTGCGAGGCGTCCTGCATGGTCTTGGTGTTCCGATGGAGTCGATCGATACGGTTTACAACGGAACCGACATCTTAGGTTCGGCTTATACCGACCCAGCCGCCACGAAGGCCGCATTCGGCATCCGTGCGGATCAGGACGTTATTGGCGTTGTCGCCCGGGTTTGCCCCGAAAAAGGCTCACTCGAAATGGTCCGTGCAATGCGGGCTATCTCGGATGCCCACCCACAGGCCCACCTTTTGTTCGTCGGGCGGGTCGTCGATGGGTTTGACCACGAACTTCATGCCGAAATCGACCGTCACCATCTTCGTGGAAAGATAACTTTGGCAGGGGTCCGACATGACATTCCCGCCGTGATCGACACATTTTCGGTTGCCGCAATGCCCAGCGTCCTCGAAACCTTTGGCATTGCCGCATTAGAGTCCATGGCTCGCGGCAAGCCTGTGGTCGCGACTCGCGTCGGCGGACTGCCAGAGGTGGTCAAGGACGGCTACTGCGGACTCCTGGTCGATCTTAATGAACGTGAGATCGCGATCGCCATCAACTACTTGTTGGCCAATCATGATGTGCGAAGCGAGATGGGGGCTCACGCTCGCCAGACGGTGGCCGATAAATTCACCATGGAACACATGGTTTCTCGCTTCGAAACTGTATATAACCGCTGTCTGCACGCGTAGTATATAAATGGATGCAACAGTGGAAACTCTTCTATGACGGCGGATGTAACCTGTGCCACACTTCGCAATTAAGGATTGAGAAGTGGGCGAATCGGGCTCATCAGCCGCTGGATGTTGACATTTTGCAATCTGATGAAGCGATTCAGAAAGGTTATACACTCGAAGGCCTCGTGCTCGAAATTGACGGTACTCCACATGTCGGCTATGACGGCTTTCTCGAATCGATGAAGGTCGCGCCGTGGTGGGGTCGCTGGATTTATAGCTTACGAAATGTTAGGCTTGCGCGCAAAATCGCCAAATGGGCTTACGGAATCGTCGCGAAATACCGCCATAAATGGTTTGGAACGCGCAGTTGTCCCATTCCTCCGTCAAAAGCGTGACATAATAGTAATTCAACTGCAAGGTGCCGTGCCCAAGTGGCCTAAGGGGTCGGTCTGCAAAACCGTTATTCGGCGGTTCGAATCCGCCCGGCACCTCCATTTCTTTTCCAAAATCCACTCGGGTTTGCGTGGACTTCCGATTCTTAGCGAGCCGTGTAGCCGCCGTCAATGACGAGTTCGGTACCTGTCACGAACTTGGATTCATCCGAAGCCAAATACAGAACACCGTAAGCGATATCGTCGACCTCGCCAAGGTGTCCAAGAGGGTGCAAGCCGCCCACCGCCGCTTTTCCGGACTCAACGTCGCCCATGGAATGAAGGTAGTTTTCGACCATCGGTGTCCAGATGAAACCAGGATGAATCGAATTAACTCGAATTTTGTTTGGTGCATAGATGAGTGCGTCCGTCTTCGTCATCATCCGAACGGCTCCCTTTGAAGCGTGGTACGGAGGCACGTCGGGAGCGCTGACCAATCCGTAGATCGACGACAGATTGATAATGCTTCCTTTACCGTTGGCAATCATCGACGGAATACAGTGCTTGGTGCAGAAAAAGACACCCTTGACGTTGATATTCATCAGGTGATCCCATTCATCAGAGGTGATTTCGTGGGTGGGCTTGTTGACGCCCGAGATGCCGGCATTGTTGATCAAGATCGAAATCTTGCCGAACCTTGCGACAACCTCTTTTGAGACTTGCTCTACGTTCGATTCGTCGGCGACGTCCAGATGCCAATATTCGGCAACTCCGCCTGCGGCCCTGATTTCTTGAACGAGCAGTTGGCCCTCTTTCTCAAGGACGTCGGTTACCGCAACCGACGCTCCGTGCTCAGCAAGTTTGAGCGCACACGCTCGACCAATTCCCAATGCTGCGCCGGTGACGACCGCGACTTCGCCTTGCACACGACCGTTGAATGTTGTCTTTGTCATGCCTTCATCTTTTACTATTTTTATGAAGAACGCAAGTCGGTTCTTAGACCGTAATGAAAAAGCACGACGTATGGCTTGGTCGTGACGAATGTACTGAAGAGGTAATGAGAGTCTCGTTTTCGAATAGTCCCTTTTTCAATCGATTCGCCAATGGAAGCGGTAGAGTTAAGGAAATAAGTTCAAAATGGCTGAGAAAATTCTGATTGGCAAGGGGACCGAAGACTCCTATATTCTTCCGAAATACTGCAACCGTCATGGCTTGATTGCCGGTGCAACAGGGACAGGTAAGACTGTAACGCTGCAGGTGCTTGCGGAGTCACTTTCAAAGATTGGCGTCCCGATTTTTATGGCGGATGTGAAGGGCGACCTCGCGGGAATGAGCCAAATTGGTGGCGGAAACTCGAAGCTCGAAGACCGCGCCAAGATGCTGAAAATCGATCTTGACTACCAAAGCTTCCCTGTGACCTTCTGGGACACGTTTGGCGAGAAAGGCACTCAGGTGCGGGCCACCATTTCTGAAATGGGGCCGCTCTTGTTGAGCAGGATGCTCGACCTGAATGACACCCAAGAAGGGGTTCTCAATATTGCGTTTAAGGTTGCCGACGATCAAGGGCTGTTGTTGCTCGACCTGAAGGACTTGAAGGCGATGCTGAACTGGCTCGGCGATAATGCCGAAGAGGTTCGGACGGAATATGGCAATGTGTCGCCGACGACGATCGGGGCGATCCAGCGTCAGCTTTTGGTACTTGAACAGCAAGGCGGAGAGGTCTTTTTTGGCGAAACCGCCCTCGATATCCAAGACTTGATTCGGCAGACGCCAGACGGTCGCGGCATGATCAATATCCTCGCCGCCGATAAGCTCATGCAGAGCCCCAAGCTTTACGCCACCTTCCTCCTCTGGATGTTGAGCGAGCTGTTTGAGGTCTTGCCCGAAGCGGGTGACCTCGATCAGCCGAAACTCGTCTTTTTCTTCGACGAAGCGCACCTGCTGTTTACCGACGCACCCAAGGAACTGCTCACCAAGATTGAACAGGTCGTGCGGTTGATTCGGTCGAAAGGCGTGGGCATTTTCTTTGTGACGCAGCATCCGCTTGACGTTCCCGATTCGGTTTTGAGCCAGTTGAGCAATCGCATCCAACACGCGCTCCGGGCCTTTACACCGCGCGACCAAAAAGCGGTCAAAACGGCGGCGGAAACCTTCCGAAAGAATCCCAAGTTCGATACCGAAACCGTCATTACCGAACTGGGCATTGGCGAAGCGCTGGTCAGTGTCTTGTCCGACGATGGCACCCCGACAATCGTGGATCGCGTATTTATCCGACCTCCAGAGAGTCGCCTGGGAGCGATCAATGACTCGGAACGGAGCCGCTGTATCGCCGCCTCGGTTCTCGCGCCAAAATATTCGGAGACGATCGACCGCGAGAGCGCCTACGAACTGCTCGTTTCGCGGGCCCAACAAGCCCAGGCTCAGGCTGAAGAAGAACAGCAACAGGAACAAGAAGAAACTCCCCGCCAGCGTCAAGCCCCGGCACGTCGCACCGATTCGGTGTTCGAAGCGGTTTTGAAATCAACGGCAAGAGCGATGAGTACGCAACTTGGCAAGCAGCTTGTGCGTGGCGTTTTGGGCGGTCTCTTTGGGCGTCGCTAACCTAAACCGAGACACTCCAGCGACGGAGACCAGTTCGATTCAGGCGAGTCGGTAACACGCTTGTCTCTGGCAACTTGGCCCGAATCGAGGCGATCATTTCGCGTTGAACGACCGGGTCGGCTCCGGCGAGAATGGTGACGGTTCCGCCGTCGCCTCCGGCTCCGTTGACCTTCGAACCAAGCGAACCATACGATTGGGCAATCTCGATGAGTCGGGATGCGGTGAGGCCAATCAGGCTCGGATGCAACGCGCGCTGGGCTTCGAGATTTGCATTCATTGCGGCTCCCAAGCGCCCAATATCTTCGGCGTACAAGGCGTTCTTGCCCTCTTCAGCGATATCTCTCAGGCGGCGTAAAGGCTCTTCGTGAGTGCCTTGCTCGCAAGCCTCGATGACTTGCCGGTGAGTGTCGCTCGAGTCATGACCTTTCCCTAAGAAAAAGGTCGTCAAGCGGGATTCCGATTCCCAAATGAACCGTTCGGTTGGGACAATTGGCGAAACGCTGGCAAGGGGATAGCCCGTGATCTCGATAAAGTTGATGCCACCGAAGCTGGACGCGATTTGGTCTTGAACGCCCGACTGGCGCTGAAGGGTGGTGACTTCGATTTCATGAGCCTTACGCGCGATCTCGTGGGGGCTCATCTGTCCGGGAGTGAGCAAATCGAGTGCGCCGATGAGAGCAACCAGAACCGCAGCCGACGTTCCCATACTCGCCCCGGGCGGAATTTCGCTGAATACCGAAATCTCAAGCGATACGTTGTCGGGAACCGACATCGACTGGACGGCAGCCTCGATCAGCGAGAACCCTTTGCCCTCTCCTAATCGAAACCGCTCATTAAAGTTCTCAGCGTAGATGGAAATCGGCTCTGATTCGTCGCGAGGACGGATTCTCACCATGCACTCCACGCCGGGATCTACCGCAATGTTGGATACTGCACCTTTCCACGAAAACCAAGTGTCGGTCCAACCGCCCAGGTCACAAATTCGTACTGGTGCATAGGACCGAATGATGCGTTGGACGGCCATCGTTAACGATCCGGAGTCTTTGCGAGTCGGGCTAAGACGCGGTCAACAAGAGCCGTTTCGGGTTGGCTGATTGCCTTGAGATAAGCGGCTACGAAGTTGATTTGGTTGGCCTGAGGGACGGGCCGAATGGTTCGCTTACGTGTTTTAAGATCTTCTTCAAGCAGCATCAGAGACATCATAAACGAATTCTTGGTGAAAATACGGAACCGCTTTTGGGCAGCAGGTTCTTTGGGCTCTCGATCAATCAGGGGAGTATTGGCCAAGAAAAACGAGTACTGAATTTCCCAAGCCTGCTTGGGTCGAATGGGATTGCGTTCCTGTTCAGCGAGCTTGCGAGTGAGCATGAAGACTTCATGACCCATGTAGGGACCATCTTGTTCGAGGTAGCGGCAAAAATAATCGCCCCGAATGGTTTCGAGCAGAGCACCGCTTTTGGTAAGACTCGGATCGTGAATCCAGCCAAGCCAAAACCAAGGAAGCCGGATTTGTTTGAGCTGGGACGCAAAAGTCGATCCCATTTTTTTAGCGTCTTGAACATCGCTTGGGACATTGACGACTTCGGGGTCGGCCTGGGCATAGAGGCGCCCGAATTCGGCAACTTGCCAATAAGGATTCCCGGGCGGGACATAGGAACATGGGGTTCCGGTTCTTATTTCGTGTTGGAGCACGAGGAGAGAGCGATACTTCGCCAACGCAAGGATCGAAAAGGCATCGTTTTGCCGGGCGACCGAGACGACCTTGGCATCGAGCGCCGCAAGAGTTCGTTCATCGGGATGGGCGAGATAGGCGTCGGATTCGGCGCGGATCGCGTCCGAGTCGAACGTTGCCACATCGGGGAACCAGTTCGCGATGGTAGCATGCTCCGAGCCATGAAAACCGTCCTCGCTCAGTCGGTTCATTTTGATCCCGACCGGAAGCTCGTGGAGGTTGATGCCGAGAATCGTATTTTCAAATTTCTTGGCATCTTCAAATGTGCGAATCGGGATGAAGAGACTTGGAAGACGCTTTTCGAGATTAGCCAAAAATTCGGCGTCGCGGAGAGCTGGAGTCGTTCCGGGCAAAACAATATTTCCGGGCTGCATCGGACGTTCGGGTCCGGGATACCTTTTTAACTCGCCGCCGAGGATTTGGTTGCGAATCTGTTCGGCGACATCACCTTTTTGATGGCGAGCAATGCGACGGTCAACATCTGCCGCGCTAAAGCTTGCGATGTCGATGCCATCGGGAGCGTGACAAGAAGCGCAACTTTGCCCCTTTTGATCTTTCGCGCGCCAGGCATCGAGACTAAAGGACCGATCTGGCCGCAGAAGACCTGCGGCCAAGAATGTTGAGAGGCCAAACACTATAGGCGAGTACCGACCGAATAGAGTCGCGCATTTGCGATTGCGTATACGCGTCCATCAGGGCCAATCGCGGTAGGCGTGTATGCCTCGCCAATGCCTGTTGTAAGGCGGATCGATTCGCTCAGGCTGTTGGTGGTCAGATTCCATCGATAGAGAATGCCGTCTTCGCAACTGACGAGGATGGATTTCTTCTGGACATCGACGGCAGCTGAGTTGACGCACCATTCGCGCACGGCATTCGGGTGGGAATCGATATATTCGTCATCTGGCGTCGGGCTTGCAACCGACGCGATCACTTTCATGGTTGGGATTCCTGCGATTGTGTCGAGCGCAATGTCGTCAGGATCGACGACTGCAACTCGGTTGATGCCGTCACCGCCGCCCGAAACGTAGTTGTTGTACTTGCACATGAGCAAGTACGTCGAAGACCCGTGGTATCCGCTCACCATCGTGCTCGGAACAACGGTAGGAGTATCGTCCCAGCCGAAAGCACCCGGGATCTTCGTATGGCTCAAATCCGCGCTAAAGTGCAGCAATACTCCACGCGAGTGGTTTGATCCGAACGGATTTTCGAGGACGCCTTGATAGACGTCACCATCCGGACCAATGAGCGGAGAGGCTGTACCCTCGCCGTCGATTGTGGCGTCGTTGTTGTTTCGTGGGTCTTTCAATTTGACCCTAGCAACAGGTTGAAGCGTGGTTGGATTCACTCGGACGAGCGTCCCGCGTCCAAAACTGCCTGTGTAGCAGGTGATGTAAAGGTCAGTGCCTTGACTGTTGATGGCCGGAGCGCAGTTTTGTTTGATTTGGTTGACCGCACCTTCATTCGAAAGGGTAGTTGCCGAAACCCACGAACCGTTCCCATCTCGGTCGACCTTTGCAAGACCACTCGAAACGTTGGCGGCGTTTGCGCCGTAAACCACAAAACCAAAATAAATGGTTCCGTCAGGTCCCGCCGTCAGCGGCGTACAGATTTTGACGTTGTTCTTGAAGGTTGTCGTATCGGATTGATAGAGCGAATCGCCATAGAACGCGTGAACGACGGGAGTCGCAACGGCCGAGTTTGCGGCACGGAATGCGACACGTCCACCTCCCATTGGGTAAGCAACGTATGGGTCTGGCAGAGTCCCTCGCGTGTAGACCAGGGTCGGATTGTTACTTGGAATCCACCCGGCCGACGGAAGCGAGTAATCGGTGGTTTCGCTCCACAGCGAGGCCCCGTTTGCACCCTTGAAGGCGCGGATTGCAAAACCATCATCTAACGTCTGCTTCACCGACGTGATGACCACGTTGCTTGATGTAATGCAAGGGCAACCGTAGTGGGTCAGAAGAGAGTTACCACTGTACCGAGGGTTCAGGTCGATTGGAGTCGACCAAACAATTGAGTCGAGTCGTAACGATGGGGTCGTCGAGATGCCTGTGTGCGCAGAGTTTCCGCCGTGCCCCACCCACATTGAATTCGTTCGACTAATGACGCCAACTCGTCCTGAAATTTGGCCCGAAGTACCATATAGGGCAAGAGAAATTGCCGCACTAAGTAACATTCCTCGATTCTAGTGGGTTTGGATGAAAAATGCAAACGAAACGGCATATGAAATTGCCAGGTTTTGGGCGGCCCAAAGAAGGCCTTTAAGGTTCAAAAGCGATGCCTCTCAATATCTGAGGATTGCTTTCTCGTGGATATTGGTACAGGCCAAATTCTTCGTTCCCGTGGTGATTTTCCTGGGATCGACTTGGCGGATCGGGTTCGTACGTTCGAACGCGGTTAGGATGCGGTCATACTGTTAGAACGTGGTTGCGGTCGAAGGCCTCGGCAAGAAGTATGACAAGCGGTGGATTTTCCGCAATATCACGTTTTCCCTAGGTCTTGGTGACTGCCTTGTTGTCACAGGACGCAACGGCGCGGGAAAGTCCACGTTGCTGAAGGTTCTTTCGGGGCTGGAGCGATCCACGCTCGGTGAGGTTTCAGTTGATGTGGGCGATTATCGAACGGGGTTGTCGTACTGCGCCCTTGACCAAGCGACCTTCGCGAATCTGACCGTTTTGGAGCACCTGGCGCTGGCCGCCGAGGTCCGGGGCATTCAGGTGGATCACGAGGCGTTGGTTGCGAAGACCGGCCTCGTCGAGCATCGCGACGTACAAGCCCAGCACCTGTCGTCGGGTCTCCGTTCGCGGCTCAAAATTGCGATGGCGATTCAGTCATATCCAAAAGTGTTGCTTTGGGATGAACCCGGCGTCGCCCTCGATGGTGCGGGCAAGGCGTTGATTGAGCAAGTCGTCGGCGAACAACTCCGACGAGGTGTTTTGGTCATTGCAACAAACGATGCGGACGAAAGGAGGTTCGGCACCCATGCGCTGGATTTGGAGTGAGGAGCACATGTCCGAGACTTGTGCCAAATTGCAGAGCGTTTGTGCTGCCGCAACGCCAAGCCCCCTTCCTCCCCGGGGAAGAGCCCTTGCGATTCGTTGCCCCAAAGGCAAGGAATCGGGAGGAAGGGTCGGGGATGGAGGGGAGAGGGCCCTGTATTTAGTTCGCTGCGGGTGCCCCTCCACCCCTGACCCCTCCTCCCGATGTGAGGAGGGGAATGCGGAGCGCCTGTTCGAGATTCTCGCCGTCTTTCGCACCGAACTGAGTGCCTGTGCTGCCGAAAAACCAAGCCACTTCCTTCCCCGGGGAGGAAGGGTCGGGGATGGAGGGGAGATGGCATCGTATTTAGCGTGCTGCGGGTGCCCCTCCACCCCTGACCCCTCCTCCCGATGTGAGGAGGGGAATGTGGAGCGCATGTCCGAGATTCGTGCCAACTTTCGCACCGACCTGAGTGCCTGTGCTGCCGAAAAACCAAGTGGACTGCGTTGCATTTGTTGGACACCTTATTTATCCGTAGGAGAAAATAGAGATGGTGTCACGTCGTAGTTATAGCCGTGAGTTTAAGTTAGGCA
>JBEHXE010000035.1:0-34541 GCA_048498855.1 Armatimonadota bacterium
GCGCGACGGCACGAGATACTCGCGCGCGCCTTCCGGCGTGCTCTTGAATTGAGGCCTGCAAGATAGATCACCATCGAGCCGCCTGCTCCCCAAATCGCCATCAAGACCAAGGTCCAAGGCGTCCAAACGGGATCCGACAGCCATGCGGGACCGGTCACGCCAACAAGGGCTAGAACGCGGTTCACCAATCCAACCTGCGGATTGAGAATCCACATAAAGATCGATGTGGTCGCGACAACCGGAACAATCGATGGAAGGTAGAAGATCGTGCGAAAAACCGACATACCCTTCACGTTGATGTTGAGCAACATGGCCAGCAGCACTCCGGCGACCAATGTCAGAGGAACCGCCACGATGGCGTATCGGAGGGTTACCCAAAGCGACTTCCAAAACAGCTCATCTTCAAAGAGCATCATTCGGTAGTTGGCAAAGCCAATGAATTTGGGCTCCTGAATAATGTTATAGCGGGTCAAGCTGAGATAGAACGACTGGCAGAAGGGATAGAGCGTGAAAACCAGGAAACCGACGAGCCACGGCGAAATAAACAAATAGCCAACTAGATTCTCTCGGAATTTGTGTTTCATGGCTTCGGTGGGAATGCCATGTTACACTCGAAATGCCCTATTTTCAATAATCCCCAGGAAGGATTGCGGGTTTCTTACCGGGATTCTCGGATTTTTCAAACGTTTGGCACAGTCCACTTTTATACTGATTCCAATGCATTCGAATGTATTGAGTTCGAAATATTTGCCGAAATCGCAGGAAGAGCGATTGCAGGCGGTCTTGGAGGGATCACCCCGTTTTGCGCCTTGGGGGGCGGGACAATGGGGTGCGCCGAAGGGATACCGTTGGACGACGATCGTTCACGGCAAAGTGCCAGACACAATGTTGGTGCGTGAATCTGATCACGCAGCGGTACTTGAAGTTCCGCGATACACGAATCTTATTTTTGTCAACGAAGACGCATGTGCGTTCACCTGTACCAACGACGGTGTGCCCATGCTTTACATCGTCAAAAGGGACCAACTCGATCAACGCATGCAGCCAGTGGGGCTGAAGGACTTGGAAGGTTCGACTTTTTTCCCATCGTTCCATCGACGCGAAATCTTAGCTGCACTCCCCGATCTTCCGGTGATCTTGGCGGGCCATTACTTTCTTGAAGACAACCATTACGTGTGGTCGCTGAACACTAAGAATGGAATTTTCAGCCACAGTCCGGTCTCGTGGTTCAACGACGCAACGCCAGAAAAAGGTTTTGAAAGTATCGAGTTGATCCGAACCGATCCGTCGACAAATGTTCTGATCGGTTCTGGCTCCCACATTCCAAATTTTGTGATGGACGCCGACGGCAAAACGCTCTTAGCGTTTATCCGACGCTATCGTGGCGATGAACTCGATATTCAGAACCAGCGAATGATCGAACGATGGACGGATCGATTAAATCAGATTCAGAATCAGGCTTATCTCGTTTAGCCCGTTTGGGATATGGAGACAACTGGGGACCCTTCTTTCGTGGAAGGGTCCTTTTGTGTTAGTTGGCTCGGTGCCGGTTGACGTTGAGGTAGTGAACGCCAAGAAGGATTCTGACAAAGGGCGTCCAAAGGACGACAAACCCGACGAGAATCGCAAGCACACTGAATGTGGAAATTCTGTAGTTTTCGCTGAGAAGGCCGAGATAAGGCGTGACCAGATAGACGGATGCACAAATCGTCACTCCCATCAACAAGGCGACGGCACTGAGATAGCCTCCAATAAAGCCCATCGAAATGGCCTCTCGTCGGCGCAAGCGAAGGGTGAGGATGATGGCCCATGCGATTCGGATTGCCGCAATTACCCACAGGATGACCATCCAATGGTTCATGTCGGAAAGGTAGCCGCGCAACCAAAGCCAGGTGCTCATGAGCGAAGGCAGAAAAAAGGCCGCCGCGATACACCCAACCGGGTAGCCATAGTAAAGATATTTCGAGCCACTGATCTCCGACCAGAAACCCACGATATAGTTACGCCAAGTTCCCACCACCAGCAAGACCAGAATGAGGAATCCCCTCAGCATCATATCCTGTGAAAGGAGAGGCGCAATCGCTTCGAAGAACGGTTTTCGCTCTGGGCGAGGGTTATAGAGATTGGGGTCAACTGGGAGATAAGTACCCTGCATATTCGATAGTAAAAGGCAGGTGACGCAAAGAAATCCCCACGCGACGATGGTGCTTTTGGCCGCCGTCAACAACTTCTGGGTAAACATCTTCTCGTCTGACATCGGACGAACCCCGAAGAAGAGCCTTAGCGTCCGGTCGCCATGCTTCGAATCAGACCGTCGCGCACCGCAGCCGACCGCCCAAGCGACGAACAGCATGAACGCCAACATCATTGGGAAGTACGTGTTGGCGTACGTGGGCAAGGCCAGGCTATAACCCGGCATCGCGGAGCCCATCGACGCCACAGGGGAATAGGTTGTATTCCACTGCAAGGGGATTACAAACGCGATGAAAAGGATGATGGCAAAAGCAGGCAGGACCGCTCCATGCTGTCGCGCTTCGTACCATTGCTGAGCCAGCGAAGCCGAACGAAATGGACGGCGAAACTTGGCCGGTTTGGTCTTTGTCGATGCAATCTCTTCTGGGCGGGCGGCTTTCCGCTTGATCCATTCTTCGCCACGACGAGCACGTGCGACTCCGACGAACGCAACAGCGTAACTGACCAGAATCATGAACCCGAAGTTTCGACAAATAATGGAATCGGGAACATGCCCATCAAGAGAAACTCCTACGAACATGGTCGTTCCAATCAAGGCCGCAATGGTTAAAACCAGCTTCGAATAAGGGATTCCAAACGGAAACCAGAAAATGGCTTGGAGGATGGCAAGCAGGGTGGTCACCATAAACGCCGGCCAGTAAACCGCTTGACCGTTTTGTTGTTGAATCACCAAGTTGAGCGGCGCCGTAGCCAACAACATCGCGAGCGTTCCCGTTATCATCGGAAACAAGGTCAGGAGCCCCGTTCGCACGGGCAGCGTCAGCATGTAGGACGGATAAGCCGAACCTTTCACCGCGACATCGGCATCTTGGTAGAGAAAGATTCCAATGAGAATCAGAATCGCGGAAATCGAACCGATGCCGCCAGCGACACCCACCAACCAGTTGACGTGCTCCTGGTTGATCAGCTTGAGAAAAAGGCTGAATAAAAGCGGAAACGCGATCGAAACAACAAGTCCCCACCGAGACCGCCACCAAAGGGCATAGCTGATTCCTTTAACCAGGGTCATCGGCCGCCCACCCGTGAGACAAAGATTTCGTCCAGCGTCAGGTGTGATTTTTCGACTAGCTCGGCTCCGGTTTCCCGCACGATGAGTTCGAGATCGGTAACCGAACCCGCAAAGGTCCCTGACCATTCTTTTCCACTTCCCTGCCATGCAAAACAGCCCGGAAGCTGAGGAGCATTCGCAAGAGACTCGGGGTAGACAAGGGTCACACGCAGGTGGTTTTCTTTGACGTTGTCGAGTTCATCCGCGAGAAGGATGCGGCCACCCTTCATCATCGCAATCCGATCCGAAACGCGTTCGACTTCAGAAAGCAGATGCGATGAAAATAGAACGGTTCGACCGTCATCGGCAATCGTTCGGATAATCGCACCCAGAATGTCGCGCCGCACGATGGGATCGAGTCCCGATGAAGGTTCGTCGAGTAAAAGCAATTGCGGGCGATATGCCATCGCCATCACGAGCCCCGCTCGCGAACGTTGACCTTTCGAGAGTTTGCTCAATCTTGCTTCCGAGTCAAGGTTGAATTCCTGAATCAATCTCCTGGCATAGTCGTCGTCCCAATTGGGATAGAATGCGGCGGCATAGCGCATAAGCTCTCCAACTTTCATCCAAACGGGCAAATCTCCTTCTTCGGAGAGATATCCAATCTGAGAAAGGACTCCTTCGGGATTGGTAACGGGGTCCTTGCCAAATACTCTAACTGAGCCGCCTTGAGGCTTGAGCAACCCCAAAATGTGCTTAATCAGCGTGGTTTTTCCCGCGCCATTCTCTCCGACTAACCCCATCACGATTCCCGCCGGGATCGAAAGCGACACATTGTCCAGCGCGGTTTTGTTGCCAAACCGGCGGGTCAGATTGCTAATTTCAATGACATTCTCACTCATGGCTATCCTCGTTGCCGTACATCAGTTCTTTTCGTTTGGAAATCAGGTCTAAAACTTCTTGTGAATCGATATTCATATGCCGCGCTTCGGCGAGAAGCGCATCGATTCGCTCAGTCAAAATTCGTAAGCATTCTTCTCGCGAAAGGCGTGGAGCGCCGTCGGAAACGTACGTGCCCGCAGTTCGCTTTTTGGTCACGACCCCGGCAAGTTCGAGTTCGCGATAGGCACGTGCGACGGTATTGGGATTTACCGTCAATTGCTCGGCCAAAACCCGGATGGGAGGCATTTCTTCGTTCGGCTCAAGCCGGCCCGAGGCAATCAGGAATTTCACCTGATTGACGATCTGAAGGTAGATCGGTACCCCGTCTTGTTCATTGATCCGAATCCGCATCTTATTGTATTAACTCAATGATACAATCGATTCTCAAAAATGTCTAGCACTTTCTTTAATTTTGTTGACATGGTCTCCGTAGGCCCAAGAAACCGTGGACAGTGCAGCAACGTAAAATAAACTCGAATGGAAAATTCGACGATCCCCCACAATGAACGGGTCTTAGCTGCAGCAGTGAATGTGGCGGCGATTTTCTTTCCCTATGCCGGTCCGATCGTTGGTTATGTCGTTTCGTCGAAGATGAAATTTGTTCGATACCACGCGACCCGTTCGCTTATCGAACAGATCGTTGCGTCGGTCATCATCGGCGTTCTGTTGATCGCTTCTCTGCTCTATTCGGCATACTCTATTCAGCATACGATGGCCGACGGATTCGACCTACGAAAGATCGACTGGGTGACTTTACTAATCAAATCGGCGGCGACTTGGCTGCTTTTGGCACTTTGGGGCATCATTAACACCATCTTGAACGTGCGCGACGCCGTCGAAGCGCTCCAAGGGAAGCTTCCCGGCAAGCCGAAATGGGCAGAGCGACGGGCTCTGCGATGGTCTGGTCTCAACCATTAAGACGGTCCTAGAATTCCGTCAGGAACAAGTGAGCGAAGGCCCAAAAATGCTATATTCCTTCTTGCGAAATGGAAGCCCAACTTGAGCAATATCTTCACGAAAGCATACCTTTGACGCAAGCTTTAGGCTTGCGCGTGAAGATTGCCAGCCCCGAACGGGTCTTGTTGGAGTGTCCTCTTGAGCCAAATTTGAACCATCACGGAACTGCATTCGGAGGTTCGATTGTGGCGGTCGCCACCCTCACCGGCTGGACTTGGATTCATGTTTTCATGCGCGAGCAGAAACTTTCTCCCAAGCTCGTGGTCAGCGAAAGCCACATGCAATATCTGCTGCCCATCGACGCGGATTTTACGACCGAACTCCGTGCGCCTACCGAAGAAGTTGTTCGATCATTCTCTCAAACCTATGACCGAAGAGGGTCGGCTCGAATCGAACTCAACGTCTCGGTGTTGTGTAAAGGCGAAGAGGTTGGACTTTTTCGTGGCACCTACGTCGCCCTTAAGTCATAATTGGAGGAACATTGAGCGAAAAGGTTAAGAAACAGATGGATGAGTTGGCAAAACTCATCACCGAATACAAGCTCACCGAGGCGACCCTTGAGACCGAAGGGCTGAAGATTTCGTTACGTAAAGCTGCACCTAAAATGGTCGCGGTCGCGGCATCGGGAATGGTTGCCGCTCATCACGACGCCCACGTTGAAGACGAGGATCATGTGGCGGTCCCCGAAGCCGCGCCCGTCCAAGCTGGCACACCAATTACCAGCCCTATGATGGGCATCTTCTACGGTTCGCCGAGTCCCAGCGCCCCGGCTTTTGTGAAAGAAGGCGACACGGTTACGGCGGGACAGGTTGTTGGACTCATCGAAGCGATGAAAGTGTTCAATGAACTCCATGCGACCGTAAGCGGCATCGTCCGTAAGGTCAACGCCGAAAGCGGTGCGATCGTCAATCCCGGCGATCCGATCATGTATATCGGTTAACCCGTGGTCTGGTTGGGACTAGCAATTGCCCATCATGGAGCTTTGCTTCTTTCGGGCGGCAATGCCCTCACGCTTGACATTCTTCATTCACTGAAAGACCTTAACGGGGGTCTTTCAGGATCGGTCTTGGTGCTTGGCGATGAGGATCAATCCCAACCCTTTGTTTCTGACTTAACGAAGTTCGGTTTTTCGAATGTCTCAACGCGGCCAGATGCCGACGCAATCGATCAGGCGAAGATCTTGGTTGTGCCGAACTCGAATCCAAAACGATGGATGTCTCATTTCGGGAAGAATGCTCTTTCTTACGTTGATTTCATCGAGCATGGCGGTACTTGGTGTGCGTTTGGAGCGTCGGCGACGCTGGCCGGGGAAAGCGCTTTTGAAGGAGAAGAAAAGATTCCCGGCCTTGCCCTGTTTGATGGAATCGTTCAGGTTGACTACCTCAAAAAGCACCGTGAGATCCCGCTGAGGAACGCGTATTTCCAGACCCGCGTGCAACTTGGCATCGGCCTCGACGCCGACGAATGGTTGGTGCTGCGCGACAATGTGATCGAAAAGAAAGTCGGCCAGCCCCAAGTGTTTCTGCGCGAGGCTGGATAAAATGCTTGCATGATTCTTTCGATGTCGGCTTTCGCGTTTGCTCTCGCCGCAGGACCTAAGTTCCCTATCCAGCCCGATTACACGTACAACGGCGTCGATCGTCCGTTTTGGGTCACGCTCAACGCACCTCGGAACGCGAAAAAATTGAAGCTTCGGCTTTACCGACCCGAAAAGAACGAAACCGTCGAAGAAGTGGACACCAAGGGCGGACATATTCAACTAGACCAAGCGTTGCCAAGCCTTTGGAAATCGAAGAAGGCGGAAGTTCTGTACGTTCAACTCTTAGCCGACGGCAAATCGTCGGGACCGTCATTGGTGCTTCAACCGATGGTCAATCCGCCGGTCGTGACGTTGGATCCGACCACGAAGAATCCCAAATGGGAGCCTGATGAAGACAACACGTATGCAGGAATTCGCTGCTGGGTCGATCAGAACGTGGTCCTTGTAACCGAGTTTGGCGAAGCCGAATTTAAGATGCGTCCTGACTGTGCCCCCAACACGGTTTGGAACTTTATGCAGCTTGTGCAGGGCGGATTCTATCGCGATATCATCTTCCACCGCATCGTGCAAAAGCATCCGAAAACCGGAAAGATGTTTGTGATTCAAGCGGGAGACCCCACCGGAACCGGCTCGGGTTCTCCAGGCTATAGTTTCATTCTCGAAAAATCGCCCTTACCACATGATTTTGGCGTCTTGGGCATGGCACGTTCGACCGATCCGAACACCAATGGCAGTCAGTTCTACGTCGCTCTTTCACGAGAGGCAACCCAACACCTCGATGGTCGCTACGTAACCTACGGACAGCTCGTGAGAGGTAAGGACGTCATCCTTAAAATCGCAAATGTTGAGATTGGGCCAAAAGACGATCGCCCGGTGAAGCCACCCGTTATTAAATCTGCAAAATTGGTCGATCCCAAGGACCATTAAGCGGTAAATTGGTCGGGATGCAAACAACGCGAACGGGCGGATTCCCGATTGGTTTTCGACAAGGATGGACTGAATGGTTTAAGGATATCGAGGGCATGGCGGCTTGGGCTGTCAGCCAGAATATCGGCGTGATCGACCTTGGCGGCGACTGTGTGCCGAACCTGCCGATCATGAAGTCGAACGGAATTCGAGTTGGAACGGCCGACCTTCGCGATTGGCATGGCCTGATTTCGGAGGATGAGTCGCACCAAAAGGCATCGCTCGAAGCGAACGAGCGATTTATTAGTCAGTGCGCCGAATACGGAGTCCAAAATTACTTCGCCGTCATGCTTCCCAAAGACGCGGCTAAACCTCGTTCCGAAAACTTCTCGCTCATGATGAACTCATTGGAGAAGCTCGCCAAGATTTTAGAGGCGAACAATGGGCGGCTCGTCATTGAGGGATGGCCCGGGCCTGGTGCGCTTTGCTGTACTCCCGAAAGCTACCGCGCTTGCCTGCAAGGCTCGGCTGATTGCATCGGCATCAACTATGATCCCTCCCACTTAATTCGTATGGGCGTCGATCCGATTCGATTCCTCCGAGAGTTCCCGAATCGGGTGTATCACGTCCACGGAAAAGATTGCTTCGTCGATCAAGAAGCGCTGTACAACTTCGGCACCGAACAACCGGCGACGTTTGCGAAGAACCACGATTTTGGAAACGCAGTTTGGCGATATACGATTCCTGGACACGGCCAGACGCCGTGGGTTGAGGTCTTCCGAATTTTGAAGGCAGCAGGCTATCAAGGCGCTGTCAGCATCGAACTTGAAGACGAAAACTTTAATGGTTCTGAAGAGGGCGAAAAGCTGGGAATCGTAACCGGCGCGGCTATCTTGGCGTCGGCTTAAGGTTTCGTCCGTGTCCTTACGAAATGGGCCCGCTCAATATTCTCGTTTTTCGTTGTCACAAGGCAACGAAAAACGAGAGTGGCCTGACAGGCGGAAAGGTCATCTTGACTTCCAAAGTGCTTCGAACTTAAGATTCCGTCATACCCCCACCGTTTCGCTCACGCTCAAGGTTTCTCAGGAGAGGTTGTGGATAAAATCCCCTTGCTTTTTGTCCCGTGATTACGTAAATTTCACTTGTATTTAAATAGCTCCGTTTGGAGCTGTGGGGAAAAATGAAATTTCAATCAAGTATCGTCTTGCCCGACGACAAAGACAAGGCCGCCGACCAATACGAAGCGCTCGTCGCTGAGGTCGGCCTCGGCCTTTCAACCGTCCTTCGAGAAGACTCAAAAGACGCATTCGACCAACTCACCGACCTTGCCGACGACCAACGGTTCAAAGTAACCGCCGTATGGGCTCCAACTCAAAACAGCATCGATGCCGTGAAAGCCGTCCTCGATCGTTTGCCCAACGGCGACAAAGTCAACTACGATATCTTGGGGCATCGTGTCATCTCGGTCAACAAAGCCGATGTTGTCTCTCTCGTTCTCAGCCGGGTGGAATCGCAAGACGATTTCGAGATATTGCGGGCCTTCACATGCTCAGCCGGGAGGACGGTATGCGGCTTCTAAGCGTTATCTTCATCGGGTTTGCTTTCGCTGGGTTGGTCGCAGCCCAAGAGCCGTCACTCACGATTCAAGCCTACTCTCCAACTCAGCCCGGACGTGATCTTTTGAAGGCAAACGTCATGGCTCCATCCGAGAGTCTGCGCATCCTCGTGACTCCAAAATCCCAGGTCGATCGAACTCCCGATACCCTGGCGGCGAGCATCCGTAGCTTTAATACGCTCGCCCAAAAGACAAAGGCGACTTTCGATGCTTTGCAAAAAGAGGCTCGAAACCCGCAGATTACAGAGTTCTCAACCGACCTCATCGATTCGATTGCACAATGCCTCAACGAGATTGATCAGCTACCCAAAGCCACCGGAGGTGACGCCACCGAAAATTCTCGCCTCGCAACCGAGTTCCGCGTCCGCTTTAATCAGAAGTCAGAACGGATCAATCGAGAAATTAAGCGGATCCGCGCCGATAACGAAGGCCGAGTTGCCGAACAGAAAGTTGCGATCCCGAGTGTTTTTATCCTCAAATATCGCGCTGTGGTTGAGAGTCTCGATGAAGTCGTTGCCATCGCCGCGGATGACATTCTGCGAAAGGGTGTCAACGTCAAAGTTCAACTTGACCTCTATCGGAACAACGACCTGAGCCGAATTCCCGACACTGAATTCTTTGCGCCGGTCAATACCGAATCGCTCAAGGCGCTGATGGCCCTGAGGGCTATTCTCAGAGGTGAAGGCAATAATCCGATTTCACCTTCCGATCTCGCCAAAAGCATCATGGCGAAGTTCAAGGCGGATTACCAAAAGATGGTCGATGACATCAAAGGTGATCTTCAGGACCGAATCAACAAGATCAACTCCGAAATTGAAGATCTGAAGGATCACATTCAGAATCCGACGGTAAGGCAGAAGTACGAAGAACAGAAGGCGAAGCTGCAGAGTCTGGTCGACCAGTTCCAAAACCTTCTCGACACTGCGAAGGCATTATATAAGGGGGTCGAGGATCCGACCACGGGCAGCGCCATGAGCGATGCCGATCTCCTCGAAAGCTGGGTGAATCAACTGAATTCGCTCAAAACAAATTCAGAGAGTCTGATCACTTCAACAGACCAATTTTTAAGTGGATTCAAGGCGTGGATTGCCGATATTCCCAACGAAATCGATGCCGACGGCAAGACCATCGTTGCAAAGATCGAGACCCTGCTTGGTGATGTTAAAACAGAGCTTACGGGCTTCGTCAATCAATCGATTGGCACCGTCCAACAGATGATTCAGTCGGAAATCGAATTCCTGAACCTCGTCAATCGCCTCGACAAAATCGAGTCAGCCACCAAAGAAGGTATCGATGGACGCGTTGAATTTGAAAACACGAACCTGATGTTGAACGGAATGGTGACACCGCTTCGATCCTATGATGAGATCGTCGTCATCGTCCAGTACAAAACGCCCACTGACACCGAGTACAAGACTGTCGGGAAAGCGACCGGTTTTCGCGTAGGAATCCTCAAGAACTCCCGCTGGGACCAACTCTATGCGCTCACCTTCTCACCAATGATCAACAACAGCGCTCGCTGGCAAGACTCAATTACTTTTGGGCGGGTTTATAAGTCGGTATCTTACGGACAATCTTTTGCAAGCAACAACGCTCGACCGGGAATAGGCATAGCGGTCAGCGTGCTCGATCAGAATGGTGACAGCGTTCGTGAACTGGGCATTGGCGGGCTCATGAGCTTCTTCGACGATCGGCTTTTGACGGGGTACGGATACAACTTCTCCGAGAAACATTGGTACCCCTACGTGGGCTGGCGATTCCGGCTTTAATGGAGCGCCCGATAAAAGGGCTTTTCTGGTGCGTCGTCAAATTTGGCCCGCACCAGCCTTCCTTCTTTTCCGACCGAAATGTATTCGCCATTTCCGAGATAGATCGCGGCCCTTAGAACTTTGGCGTTGCCAAAGTAGATTCGATCGCCGATTTGAAGATCGCTAACCGCTTTCACTTCCCTACCGATGTCGATCTGAACGTTGGGATCGTCGGAAATCTCACGACCGGCGGTCGTAAACACTAAATTGACGAATCGCGCACTCTCGGCCATCCATTCTTCGTTCGTCGCCGACGCTTTGAGGCGAGAAGGATCAAGCGTGTTGACCACACGAACAATTTCGTTTCCGTTGGCGATTCCAGGTGTTCCGGTGGTCAGAGTCGGATTCACGATTCGAACCATTGGCGCGAGGATATAGCCTTCCGTCCCGTCAGGCATGATGACCTTCAAGTAATCGCGCGAATAGTCATCCACGACAATGTATTGGTTGGGACTTGCGACAAAAAACGTTTTCGAATTCAAATCTGGCGTCTCGACCACGCGAGTCGTTTCGAGGACTTGGCCCAGCTTACCGACGTATTTGGTCGGCTCTGACGTTGCGGATTGGGTCTTCAAAAATTGGTTGATGTTAAAGCCGGAGAGGGCCGAACTGAGGGTCTGCCCCGAAGATGAAGAAGCTTGAGTCATTCCGATGACTTCGCCTTTCTCATTTAAGAGCGGGCTTCCCGAATACTTTGTACTCACGGAACCGGCAATCGAAATATCTGCCCTCACACCATCTCTTTTCACTTCCGAAAGCGTCACGCGCGCGATGGAGGGACCATCTAAATCAGGCGATTTGCTGACGATGAACGCCGATTTTCCAACTTGGACCGTCTCCGAACTGATCGTCAGAGAGGCGGGACTCACTCGATCCATTCGATAGACTGCGACATCGAGTTTTGGGTCGTGAAAAACGAGGTAACCATGCCGGGCCGGACCTTTCGGGTCTTGGATCGTGATTTTCGACTCTGAACCAACCACGTGATCGCACGTTACCAAAAACTTCCCTTCGCCGATCGCAAATCCCATTCCCGCAAGGTCGTCGGTCGTGACCGCATAGATCGCCGGTTCAACTTTCTTGAGAATTGCCGTCGTATCTTGAAAAGCAAAGAGCGAAAGGACCATGATTTTCCTCCAGTATATTGAGTTCAACGTCACCAAGCCGTCCTTTGTTTGGTGGACGTCATGAAATCGAACTCCCGGTAATTCTTACAGTCCGACGATTCTCAAAGTCGGCGGAATCTTGTAAGATTCGTTTCAGTGAAACCGGTAGCCCTCGTATTAACGACTTTCGTAACCTTCTCGGTTGCGTTCGCCCAACGACAAAATCCCTATAAGGACACCTACACTCCGTACGAATATAACATTCCGATGCGGGATGGCACAAAGCTGTACACCATCGCTTGGGTTCCTAAGGATGCAAATGCAAAATCGCCCATGATCATGGAGCGAACCTGCTACGGTGCCGGATCACCTTCTGCCACGCCACGATTCCGCAACAAGTGGATGGCCGACGCTCGATACATTTTTGTTTTCCAGGATGTCCGAGGCAAGGGCAAGAGCGAGGGTGAATATGAAAACGTTCGTCCTTTGAAGTCAGGCACCGTGCAATTCGATGAAACAACCGACACTTGGGACACCTGCGAATTCCTGGTCAAAAACGTGCCGAACAACAACGGCAACATTGGCATGTGGGGGATTTCCTATCCTGGCTTCTACGCAGGAATGGGCGGCATTCACACCCACCCTGCCGTCAAAGCGATTTCACCCCAAGCTCCGGTTAGCAATTGGTTCATCGGCGACGATGTCCACCACAACGGCGCACTTTATTTGCAAGAGTCATTCGACTTTTCGACCTTCTTCGATGCACCGCGAGGAGGGCAGCGTCCGTCAATCGACCGCGAGGGTAAGAGCGCCTATCAGTTCTATCTCGACGCCGGCCCCATCAAGGATCTCGAGAAGAACTACTACAAGGGCCTAATTCCATATTGGAACGAATTGGTATCCCATGACACCTACGACCAATATTGGAAGGACCGCTCACTGCCCGATCATTTTAAGGATGTCCATTGCGCCGTCTTGACAGTCGGTGGCTTCTTTGACAAAGAAGACATGTGGGGCGCGTTAAACCTTTACCAAGCGGGTGAGAAATATAACAAGACGCCGAACTTTATTGTGATGGGGCCTTGGCTGCACGGCGGTTTTGTCGGACCTGGCGATCACCTGGGCGAAGTCAGTTTTGGCAGCACAACCGGCGACTTTTATAAGGAGAAGATCGAGTTTCCTTTCTTCGAAAAGTATCTCAACAACAAAAACATCTCTGCTCCCGCCGAAGCCAATATTTTTGAAACGGGCGTCAACAAATGGCACCAATTCGACGTTTGGCCGCCGAAGGGCCTCAAGCCGTTGGATGCTTATCTGACCTCAGGCAAGGCTCTTTCGCTCGACAAGCCTGCGGCTGGTTCGGAATCCTCGTATGTGAACGATCCCGCGAATCCGACCCCGTACTTGGCCGATTTTGCGAACAGTAAACGAGCTCCGGGTGATTGGCTGATTTATGACCAGCGCTATTTTGAGACCCGACCAGACGTTCTTACCTACCGATCCGGTCCGTTGCAGCAGGACACGCAAATCGTCGGCAAGATCGACGCGAACATGTTCATCAAAACGACGGGAACGGATTGCGACTTGGTTGTGAAGGTTATCGACGAATATCCGGGCGACAGTCAAGACGTTTCGGCGACCGATCCGAACAAGAAGCTCGATGGGTTCCAGATGCTCGTCCGTGGCGATATCTTTCGTTGCAAGTTCCGCGATAGCTACTCGGACCCCAAGCCGATTACGCCGGGTCAGGTAACAAAGGTTGCGTTTAAGATGAACGAGACGATGCACACCTTTAAGAAAGGCCATCGCATCGTGGTCCAGGTTCAAAGCAACTGGTTCCCGATTGCCGATCGAAATCCAAACAAGTTCTGCAAGATTCAAGAAGCAACGGCTTCGGACTTCCAGAAAGCCACGATTTCGGTGGAAGAAGGCGGCAAGAACGCGAGCTTCTTGCGGTTCTATCAAATGTCGAAGTAAGTTACTCGGCCTCCCTCACCCATTCTCATTCGTGAGGGAAGCCGTCAAAATACTCGACAACCTCTAGTTCGCTACAATAGAAGAGTGAGGCTTTTCCTCGTCCGCCACGGACAGACTGCAAACAACGTCGAAGCACGCTGCCAGGGGTGGGTCGATGTCGAACTCGATGAGGTCGGGCAAGCACAAGCCGAAGCTGTCGCCAGCTACTTTGGCCCGCGCAATCTCGATGCCATTTTCACCAGCGACCTATGCCGAGCTGTGGCGACTGCCACCCCAACTTCCCTTCTCAAAGGCATTGATCTTGAGCAGACGGAACTCCTCCGCGAACGGTCACTTGGCGAACTCGAGAACGCACCCATCACCGCTTTAAGAAATGCTTTTGACGACGAAATCCGGCGCACAGGTGAAAGCCGTTATCGCGCCAGACCGATGGGAGTCGAAAGCGCGTATGACGTGATGGCTCGAGTGATCGAATTTACCAAGCTCCTTCCCGAAAAGGACGTTGCGGTTTTTACGCATGGCATGACCGAAGAAGTCCTCCTTTGCCACCTCATCGGCGCGCCGGTCGAATCAAGCCGCAGCTTCAGTTTCGCCAACGCATCAATCACAACACTGCGATGGGATTTCGATGTTTGGGTTCTTGAATCCTACAACGACACGGAACACCTTAAAACACAATAATCCAAGCAATCAAGCCTGATTTTTCGAGCCATCCTGTCCCAATTCATAGGAAATTCATCTTCTTAAGGGAAAGTGAGGTCAGGATGATACAAAATTCAGGTGAAACCTCATATTTGTGGCGAACTTTGGCGGAATTGATGCGTTATTCAAAACTGTCCAACGGTTCGAACTTCGTTAGACCACAAGGAAAACACATCTTTCATGTATTCAACTGAAAACGGCCATATTTCTCCTTTCGAGACCATCACGCTGGAAGGCCGCCGCATCGACGATTCCTTGGTCGATCTCATTCCAGGCGAATTTGCACGAAAAAATCAGGTGCTCCCCCTCGCAAACGAGGAAAGGAAGTTGACGGTTGCGATTGGCAGCCTCGACGCCCTCACTGCTGTTCAAGACCTCGAAGTCATGCTTCAAAAGCCGGTTGAGCCGGTCATGACCGACCCAAGTCAACTCAAAGAGAAAATTGATGAGGTCTATCTCGAAAAGATTTTAAGTCAGCTTTCAGGAGGATCCGACGCTGAAAATGCCGCCGCCATAGGCGACGCCGACGATGTCACCGACCTTGCCGACTTGACGAAGATGGCGGGCGAAACCGCCGTCGTTCAGATGATCAACCTGATCTTCGCCCAAGCGGTCAAAGATGGCGCGTCGGACATCCACATCGAAGCCTACGAGAAGGAAGTCAAAGTTCGTTATCGTGTCGATGGCATGCTTCAGGAAGTCATGCGCCCGCCAAAGCGCATGCACGCAGCCTTGATTTCACGTATTAAGATTCTCGGCGAAATGAACATTGCCGAACGCCGACTGCCTCAAGACGGCCGTATCAAACTCACGATCGCCAGTCGCCAGATCGACGTTCGTGTTTCGATTCTGCCAACGGTTTTCGGAGAACGCGCAGTTATGCGTATCCTTGATAAGGGCACGGCAATGCTCGGACTTGAGGAGCTTGGCGTCGCACCCGACGTCTTGGCACGTTACCGAAAAGTCATCTCCCAGCCGTACGGAATCATCCTCGCCACCGGTCCAACCGGTGCGGGTAAATCCACCACGCTTTACGCCTCTCTCCAAGAGATTTGGTCGCCAACCACCAACATCATCACCGTCGAAGACCCAGTCGAATATCAGGTTCCAGGAATCAGCCAGATGCAGGTTCGCTCGAACATCGGCCTGACCTTCGCGTCCGGTCTGCGCTCGATTGTTCGTCAAGACCCGGACGTCATCATGGTTGGTGAAATTCGTGACCACGAAACGGCGGATATCGCGATCCACGCATCGCTCACCGGCCACTTGGTCTTCAGTACGCTTCACACGAACGACGCAGCGGGCGCCGTGACACGACTTCTCGACATGGGCGTCGAGCCATTCTTGATCTCGTCATCGCTGATCGGCGTCATGGCTCAGCGACTGGTGCGACGCAACTGTCCCTTCTGCTCCGAACCGTGCGAGCCACCTCCCTATGAATTCGTCGAGGCACTCGGCATCACGCCCGAAGAACTCGCCAACGGCAACTTCAAAGAAGGCAAGGGTTGCGACAAATGCAACCAGACCGGATTCAAGGGACGACAAGGTCTTTACGAACTCTTTGTTATCGACGAACCGCTCAAGAAGATGATCGTGGATCGACGTTCTTCGAACGAACTTAAGAGTTACGCCATTCAAAACCAGGGATTGCGTACCCTTCTCTCCGACGGAAAGCTCAATGTGCTTTCCGGAAAAACTACCGCCAAAGAAATCTTGCGCGTCGTTCAGAGGGAGGAGCTTTAATTGGCGACTTTCGCCTACACAATCCTCGAACCATCGGGGCAGCGAAAGTCTGGCTTCGTGGATGCCAAAACTCGTGAAGGCGCAGTCGCCCAACTCACCGCCAATGGCGGCTACCTTATCAACATTGACGAGCGCGCCGCGCGCGAAGGGTTCGCGCGACAAGATGTTGAAAAACGGAGCAAAGGCAAGCCGAGCAAAGGCGATGTCGCGCTCTTTGTTCGTCGAATGGCCGACCTTGCCGAAGCCGGTCTCCCGCTCGACCGTGTGCTGCAGGTCGTAGCCGAGCAATCGGAAAACCAGCAGCTCACCGACCTAGCCGAAGACGTCCTTGAGGACGTTCGCGGTGGTTCGAGTGTCAGCGCGGCCCTGGCCAAGCACCCAAAGACGTTCCCCTCGATTTTCACGTCGACTCTGCAAGCCGGTGAGCAGTCGGGCCAGTTTCCCGAAGTCGCCAAACGACTTGCCGAATTTCAGGAAAACGAAGTTGCCCGCCGCAGCCAGATCGTCTCCGCATTGATTTACCCGGGCATCTTGGCCTTTACCGCCGTCTCGGTCGTGACTTTCATCATGGTATTTGTTATCCCGCGCCTTTCGGACACGTTTGCCGAACAGGGCAGCAATCTACCAGGGTCGACCGTCTTGCTTTTGCAGATGTCCGCATTTATGTCGAACCAATGGTACGTGCTGGTCGGCGCCATTGTGGGCATTGTCGTGGCTTATCGGTTGTGGGTTGCCACCGAATCGGGAGCCTATACTCGCGACGGATTGATGTTGCGGATGCCAGTGATCGGGAAAATCACGCTCAAGTCGACGGTTTCACGATTTGCCCGTGTTTTGGGCACGCTCGTTTTTGGTGGCGTTTCGATCCTCGATGCCATCGAAATGGCCGGAACGTCTTCAGGTAACCGCGTTTTTAAGAAGAGTTCCGAGCAAGTTCGGTCCGACGTTCGCGAAGGAAAGGCGATCGCTGAAGCCATGCGTGATACGGGTGCGTTTCCGCCGGTTTTGACTCACATGGTTGCTATTGGCGAAGAAACGGGCAACCTTCCGCACATGCTCAATCGGGTTTCTGACTCGCTTGACTTCGAAGTCGACAACGGTTTGCGTCGCGCAACCGCACTCGTCGAACCAATTATCGTTTTAACCATGGGTGGGTTTGTGGCGTTTGTCGTCATCAGCGTCCTTCTCCCAATCATGACTGCTGCAAATAATGTGAAGTGATACATAAATGAACACACGAATCAGATCGAAATCTAGACGCGGTTTTACCCTCATCGAATTGATGGTAGTCGTCGTGATTATCGCCGTTCTCGCTGCGCTGGTCGTACCAAAATTGCAGAACTATCAGAAGGAAGCTCAAGTCGGCGCCGCGAAAGGTCAAATTTCAAACCTGTCCTCGATCTTGCAGAAATTTCGATTGGACTGCAACCGCTATCCAACAACTGAAGAAGGGTTGGGCGCTTTGGTCTCTCAGCCAGGAGATGCTGACGGTTGGAAAGGCCCCTACCTCGACAAGGTTCCCCAAGATCCTTGGAAACAAGACTACGTTTACCAATCCCCTGGCCCAATCGACACCGATAGCTTCATCCTATCGACCAATGGCCCGGACATGCAGAACGGCACCGACGACGACATTAGCAATCTCGATCTGTAAGAACTTTTCATGTCTGCATCGCTCGCCCTGGGACGAACACGGATTGCCTTTCGCAAGGCTTTCACGCTCATCGAATTGCTCACCATTACGGTCATCGTTACCGTTTTGGCGGCTATTATCGTGCCCAGACTCCAGAACTTCCGCGACGGAAACGAATTCCTGAAAGGTATTCAGCGAATCGAATCGGCGGCAAATAAGGCGAAAAACGAAGCGATCAGCACCGGAAAGACTTATGAATTGACTTTCGACTCAGCGACCCAAAGTTTGAAGGTTGGCCCGAGCGAAGACGACGATAGCTCCGTGCTTGACTCCAACACGGATACCAATACGTCAACCGCACAACAAGACGGTGCCCAACAAAGCGATGCCGGCATTGGTTCGGGTTGGTCAGTCTATGAAGTCCGAAATGCCAAAGGGGATACAGATTCCGAACTGAGGATCAAGTTCTTCGCGGACGGCACCGCCGAATCCAAGTCGGTCGAATTTCACAATGGCGACGCCCCGGTTACATTGACCGTGACTCAAAACGGCGTCATCGACGTGAAACGCGGGCCACTATCCGAGACTAACGACAAGCAAGAATGGGAGGCAGGCAACATTGAACAGCGTACGACAAGTCAATAAACGAAATCGACGCGCCTTCACGCTCGTCGAAGTTGCCGTCGCAACTGCCCTCTTGGGCATCGGGATTGCGATGGCCCTTGGGGCGCTTTCAAAGATGACGACCACGGAGCTACGACTGCGACAAGTTGAAAAAATGAACTTGTTAGCGGTTCAAAAGCTTCATGAGGTTCTTGCGCTGGGCGATGTCAACAATCAGCAGACCGACGGAACATTCGAAGACTACGGCGAACCAGACTACAAGTGGACGCTCGAAGTCGCTCCGAGTGGCACCGAAAACGTCGATACCGTGCGCTTGACCGTCGAAACGTCGTCTGGTCGCACGACCGATCCATCCGCCGAGGTTTCTAGCCTCGTCTTCACTTCACCGAATGCTCAAAACGGGAGCCTGGGCGGATGATGAATCGACAACGTGGCGTTTCGATGGTTGAGCTGATGGTCGTCGTCATTTGTATGGCGATTATCTTGGCTGCGTCTTTTCCGGTTGCGATGACTGCTTTGCGCCACACCGAGAGCGTCAAAGACAGCCGGGTCGTTTATAACCGCAATGCGCAATTCGAGGATCGACTTAGGTCAATTCTTGAGAACGCGTACCTGTCATCGGACACAACCGATACGAAATCGTATTTCCGGGGTGGTCAAGACTTGCCGCAAACCCAGGCCGGGCAAGATACCGACCCAAGCACGCTGGAGTTCACCGCAGTAAGTCCACGAATTCCGTCTGAGGTTCTCGACTCCAACGCCGATTTTGAAACGTTAAACCAGACCTACGGCCCGGAAGGGGGCATGACCGAATATGAGATCGGACTCACGCCAATCGGCGAGTCTCCGGTTGATAGCGGGCTGTTTATGCGTCACCAAACCCCCGCAGATGGCGACCCGACTCAGGGCGGGTACCAAACCGTTCTCGATCCCGACATCGATTCGATCAGCTACGAATTTTATAACGGTACCGACTGGGACGTCACCTGGGACACTCAGTCGAGCAATACGCCGCGACTGCCCGCTGCGGTTCGCATCACTTATCATCGTAAAAGCGATTCTGCTGACCACTACTTCGTGGTTCGGCTGATCAACAGCGACGTTACCCCGGACAATCCGGTTAGCACGGGAGCCTAAAAATGAGAAGACAACGTGGCGTCGTCCTGGTGATCGTTCTTGCCGCCTTGGCAGGAGTTCTGGCGGGAATCGCGATCTACGCGATGAATCAAAACGATGCCGTCAAGACAACATTGAATCGCACCGAACAACGACGTGCCCGTCTAGCCGCCGAGGCTGGGATTCAATATGCGCTGGAATCCCTTCAGGCCGTGGCCGACGCACCCCAAGACCCCGTGACGCTCAACGACGATTGGGCGAGCCTCGGCACGACGGGAGCTGACTACTTTGTCGTTGGCAGCGAATCATTCCGAGTTCAGATCATCGACAATTCGCAGTTCCTCGATGTCAATACGATGACGGAAGAAACGCTCAACAACCTTCCGCTGACCCAAGAGCAAATCGACAGCTTCCTCGATTGGCGAGAAGCGGGAGCCAACCCGCGCAACGATGGCGGAAAAGACGAGTACTACAATAACCTGGCGAACCCTTACAACACGCGTGAAGGTCGATTGCAGACCGTCAACGAACTTTTGCAGATTAAGTCCTGGACGCCGGAAACCCTTTACGCTATCCCAACCACGGTGAACACCGGGCGAACGACCAACTCCAATACGCCCACCGTGCCGTTGTCCGACATTCTCGGAATCGATTGCTACAGCGGAACCTACAATCCTGAAGGTGATGGCAAAGTCAACGTCAACCAACAGAATTTGAACGCTCAGGCCCTTTCGCAAAACGCGCAGGTCCCGCTTCAAGTCGCTCAAGCCATCGTTGACGGACGCGCGACTCAACCCAACGCCCAATACACTCGACTGAGCCAGGTATTGGCCATTCCGGGAGTCCAAGGCAATCAGCAAGCGATTCGAGGCGTCCTTGACCGCATGACAACCTCGACCGGAACCCGTATCGAAGGCTTGGTCAATATCAATACTGCCACTGCCGACAGCATGAGCTTGATTCCGGGAGTGACTCAAGACTTGGCCAACCAAATCGTCGATAGTCGCCCAAGCGACGGATACCGCCAGTTGAGCGACATCCTCACGGTGTCAAGCGATTCGAGTTTCCTGAATGCCGTCGCTGATACGATGACCGTCAATAGTCAGTCGTTCATCGTGCGCTGCGTTGGCAAAGCCGGACAAACGACGGTGGCCCTCGAAGCCTACGTCACCATCACGAACAGCGTCCCAACGATCACGCGAGTTCAAGAAAGCAATTTTTCAAACATGCCAGAGCGATGGGCTTGGGCAGACGAAGCAAATGAAACAACCTTACTGGAGCAATAATGAGTCAGAAATCACATCGTGCACAACTAATCATTGAGTGGGACCGCGAATGGGTCCGCGTGCATTTTGTCGATTCGTCCCAAACAAAAGAAGCTTCGTCGCTTGATGGTATTGATTCGATTAACGGCAAAAGCGCCATCGTCATGCTTTCACGACGCTTGGTTCTTCAGCGGTCGGTACCGTTGCCCGACGCGCAGAAAAGCGATGCTCTGATCGCCCTCAAGATGAGGTTAGCGGATATCTTCCCGATTCCACCGTCCGAATTGGCTTTCGACTTCCTCCCGACGTCTGAGAAAAACGAAAACGGTCGCGTTTGCAATGTTTTTGCCGCACGAACGGCAGACATCGCCGAAGTCATCGAGCAATGTCAGCGATTTGGCATTCAAATCCAACAAATCGTTCCGAGTCAGGCCGTCACTCTCAAGGTCGCCGAACAGCAGGCGGTCTCTTCCGGAGTCTTTGCCGAGCGATTTGGCGACTTCGTCAATCTCGATGCCTATCGCTACGGCGACCTCGTCGCTTCGAAGCTCGTGACGCTGAATGTGCTCGATACGGAACTCTCGCGCATGATCGCGATGACGGGCGAAGGCAGCAAAGTTTTTGCTTACAACGTCACGCTCAACGGAAGCGAGCAAAAGTTATCCGTTCCGTTCATCGAGACCTATGCCCAATCGCCTTTGGCAATCGACCTCGAACCGGAGGAATATCGACAAGCTCGTGAAGAAAAAGTACGTGCCAGCAGGCATCGTTTCTGCTATCTCATTTTCATGCTTGGTGTTGCGGTGGCTGGTGTCGCTGCAGACAATTACATGACCAATGCAGATGCCTTTACCAAAGCCAAAGCGACCTATGACAAGCGGGCAAAGAAGCTGAAGCTTACGACAGACAAAGCGGTTTCTGAGGCGAATCAACTGAAGCCGTCCGCCGATCAACTCGTCAAGGCGTTTGAACCCGCCCAACAACCTGCCGATATTCTGAAAGTCGTCTCAAGCTGTGTGCCGAAAGAAACGTGGCTTACCGGCTTGACCTTTGAGCGCGGAAAAATCTTGCAAATCCGGGGAACTGCGAAGCGTGCGACGCTCGTTTCTGCGTATCTATTGAAGTTGACTGAACAACCGAGGCTACGAGACGTTCGACTAGTAACCGTTAATGGCGGCGACATCGACGGAATTCCCACTGTACAATTTACAATGAGTGCGTTTCCGGTTGGCAATGTGCCCATGATCGACACAGGAAAGAAAAAGAAGTGATCAATTTTAACGATCCAAAAGACCAATCACCCAGCGCTTTTGCCGTTCTCGGCATCGCGTTGGCGGTTGGCGCTTCAATCTTCCTGTTTCTCAGTCGTGGCAATAATGCGAACTCGATTCGAGCGAAATTCAACAAAGATGAGATCCAGATGACGAAGGATGCCAATGAGGCGAAAGCCAATTTGGCCGAATACCAACGTCTCGTCGATGCTTATCAATGGCAGGATAAAGAGGATGTGGTCACGCCATCGGCGTTGACAATCATCAGCAAGCGAGCCGAAGCGAACAAGCTCAAATTGATCAGTTTCCGGCCGCAAAAAAGCGTTGAAACTGATGCGCAAGTGCAATTGCCGATGCAATTCACAGTCGATGGTTCCTTCGCGAACGTTGCCAATATGCTCGATCAATTGAAAAAGGATTCGAAGCTCGCGGTTCAGCAGGTTCAATTTGCCTCTCAAGAGGGCGAGACGGACCAAGTAAGCGCGAATGTCAGCCTTTACGCATTCATCTTGAAGCCGAAGAAAGCGTCTTCATCGACGACGACGTCGGCTCCAGCAACAACTTCTGCAGGAGTAAAAACGAATGGCTAAACCGAATCCATTACTTCTTAAAATTGTCTTTTTGGGACTTCCTCTGATCTTGGGCGTCGCGCTCTTGCCGACCGATTCGCCGAAATCGTCGACTCAGCCGTCCAACGCGTTTGTTAAGCCAAGTCCAGACCGAGGCGGTTCAGGCTCCAACCTTCCGCAATACGACTCATCCGAAGTCCACGATAAGTTTCGGGCATCTGACTCTCTGCCGGGCGCGATTCCGAGCGGATTGGCCAATGGCAACACTGGTTGGTTCTTTACGGGTACCGTCACCGTGAATGGTGTTCAAAAGGCCGTTCTTGAGAATGAACGAACGGGCGATGCCGCCTATTTGGCAACGGGCGAAGCTTGGTATCAACTGCGAGTGATGGCAATTCATGGCAACTCGATAATCATTGCCGACGATCAGGGTGGCAACCACACGGTCGTTTTGGGTGGCGCGAGCGGCAACCCTTATGGTTTGTCGGGTCCGGCTCCGACTTCAAAAGCCGAAACACCAACCCTTTAATTTACGAACATGGCACAACAAGCGAAAAAGCAACAACAGTCACCGCTGCTAAAGAAAGTCCTCTTAATTGGAGGGCCGCTTGTGTTGATCATCCTGCTCCTTCCTTCGGGCGACCCGCCCAAGACTACGAAGAAGCCGCAATTGACGGCTTCGAAATCGAGCAAGAAAACTGATGATTTGATCTTGCCCGAAGATTACAAGGCGAAGTTCGACGATCTTAACAAGCCAATGGTGAATAGCTTTGTTCCGCTTGTAACCAAGCGTGACGTCAATGGCCCGGTGGCGAAGAATGGCATTCCCGCCGACTTTGCCGGCGGCGAAACGACCTGGGTTTATACGGGCAACATGACAGTCGACGGCACTCCTAACGCCCTGCTCGAAAACACTGCGACGGACGATGGAATCTTTCTCCGTCCAGGTCAACACTGGAAGGCACTTAAACTCGTCGCTGTTCATGAGGACTCGATTGAAATCGAGGGTCCGGGCGGCGCAATCAAGACGGTTTTCTATAACGAACTCGAAATAACGGCCAGTGTGCCGGATTCGTCCGCCCTATCGCCTTTGCCTCCGGCTACGCCGCAGGCCGTTCCCAATAGTAACGATGGCAATACGAATCGACGACGACGTAGAAATCAAAATAATAATGGGGGCGGACAGCAGTTCGCCGACGGGGGAGGCTTGAGTGGTCCAATCGGTCAAGCGAACTCGGGTGGCGATCCTTCGTTCCAACCTCAAGGCAACGTTCAATTTATTAACAAATACTAGGAAGAACATATGAAAGCAATTTCAATTAGCGCCCTGGCCCTCACGATGGGGCTGATACCGACGCTTGCCTTCGCGCAAGGAAATCCATTCTTTGGCGGAGACAGTTCTTCGTCATCGAGTAGCGGCGGCGATAGCTGGAAGGATATGAAGCTGAATCCCAAGACTAAGATTAAGCTTGATTTCCATAATTCTAATATCGACTCGGTTATCTCGATGTATCAGAAAGCCAGCGGCGTCACGATCGTCAAAGATCCGTCGCTGACCGGTGGAATTACTCTTTCGAGCGCTGGACAAGTGACGCTGAAGACGGCTTTCCAAATTCTTGAGAAGACGTTGAACCTCAAAGGCTATGACTTGCGAAAAGACGGCGAACTGCTGGTCATTCAAAAGCAGCAACAACGCGGCGACCGAGGCGGTAACAACGGCGGTGCACAAACGATCGATTGGGGTGCGATTATGGGCCAACAATCGAACTCTGTTCTGAAATACTATCCGATCAAGTACGCGAGCGCGACGCAGGTTGCGCGCGTCGTGAACGATGTCTTTCAATCTTCCGGTCAACAACAAAATCCGTTCCAGATGATGTTTAATCGCGGCGGTGGAGGAGGCTTTGGCAACCGAGGCGGCGGACGATTTGGCGGTGGCGGATTCCAACTTGGCGGTTTTGGTGGAAACCAAGGTTCGTCCATTCGTGCTTCGGCAGACGATTACTCGAACATGGTCATCGTCAATGCTCCCGACAAAGAGCAGAAAGAAGTCGAAAAGATGATCAAGGCCATCGACAAAGAAACCGATGACCCGCAACACACCAAAGTCTTCAATCTGCAATATGCGACGGCGACCGATATCGCCGCGACCATTCAAAACGTTTTGACGAATAACGCTCCGCGCGGCAAAGGCGGTGCGACAAGTTCGAGTTCGAACTTCCAAGATCGATTCCAACAGGCGATTCGATTTGGTTCGACTCAGGCTTCGTTTGGAACCGTTGCCGCCGATGCCCGAACCAATTCGTTGGTTGTCACCGCGACCGACGAAAATCTTTTGGTCGTCGATTCGGTCATCAAGAACCTCGACAAGCCGATCGAGTTCCAAAACACAACGTTCGTATTCCCGCTCAACAACGCCAAGGCCGACGACGTCGCCCAGTTGCTCAATAACGCGTTTGGACAGCGACAAAACACGAGCCGAAATTCGCGAACCACGACTCCGAACCAACAGCGCCAAAGCGTCAATAACTCGAGTCGAACGAATAATCGAAACGGCAACCTCGGCGGCAACAACACCACCGAAGATCCAAACAACATGTATCTTCAGATGCAGGATCCAAACGCCATCGATGGCGAACTGATGACCAGCGTTTCGACGGTTCAAGGTGGATTCCAATTTGGCGGCGGCGGATTCCGTGGTGGTACCAACACGCAGAATCAAACTCAAACGGGTCGCACGGCCGACGGTAAGTTGGTTCCGGTCGCTGACCTCACGGGTCAAGTTACGACCATCGCTGACCCCAACACGAACTCGATCATCGTCGTTGCCAATCCGGATTATGCCGCGTTGATCAAGCAGATTCTCGAGCAACTCGACAAGATTCCTGAGCAAGTCATGATCGAAACGATCATTGTCGAAGCCAACCTCGATTCCTCTGAGAAGCTCGGCGTTGAGTGGAATTATCTCGACAAGGGACACCTCGGCGTTTCGGGCCAAAATGGCAACATCGGCACGACCTACGGAATCGGCACCTCGACGACCGATCCGTTGCAAGGATTCAAATATACGATTGGTGGAAAAAACCTGACCTCGTTGATCAATGCGATCAATTCGGATCAGAAGTTCAGCATTCTTTCGACTCCGCGAATCTTTACGTCAAACAACGTTCAGGCTCAAATCAATATCAGCCAGAGCATCCCGTATGTTACGAGCAGCCGAACCGACAACAACGGCAACATTCTTTACAACTATGCGTTTCAAGATGTTGGTATCGTTCTCACGGTTACTCCGCGGATCACGGCCAACGGCTATGTGACGATGGACATCAACCAGACGGCGAACGACTTAAATGGTTACACATCGTTTAATGCTCCGATCGTTAACCAGCGCGAAGCCGATACGGTTGTGAGCGTTAAGAACGGTGAGACAATCATCCTCGGTGGCATCATCCGAAACACGGTAACTGCGACAACGAATAAGGTTCCGATCCTTGGTGATATCCCGCTCCTCGGCAATCTCTTTAAGAGCACGTCGAAAGAGAAAAATAAGACGGAATTGTTGGTTCTTTTGACACCAAGAATCGTGCATGACGAAGACGAAGCGCGTAAAATGCGCATAGATGGCACCAAGGAACTGTCTCCTGAAAGCCAAAAAGAACTCGGTAAGATCATCCCACCGGAGAACAGCAAGACCGAGATCAAAGATAAGAAGGGCGGAAATAACTAATGAAAAAGTTACTATTTGGAATCACAATTTTGGCCGTCGCCGTTTTGGCTCAGGCCCAACGCGGCGGAATGATGATGGGTGGTGGCGCAGCCAACCCCGTCATGATTTTGGGACGTGAAGACGTTCAAGAAGATCTGAAGCTCACCGACGACCAGAAAGAAAAGCTGGCGGACTACACCGACATGCAAAAAATGTTCCCGAAGATGATGTCGGCAGCGCAAGAAGCTGGCATCGCTCGCGAGGACATGCGGACGGAAAAGGGACAAAAGTTCTTCAAGGATTATCAGGAAAAGGTTCGCAAGGAAATCGAAGGAATCTTGACGCCCGATCAAGCCAAGCGATGGAATGAAATTGCGATTCAGATGGCCGGTAACATGGCCGTGACACGACCTGAAATTGCCAAGCTTGTAGGTCTCACCGATGACCAAAATGCGAAGATTAAAGATCTTCAAAAGAAGCAGCAAGACGCTATGCAGGGACTCTTCCAGCAAATGCGCGATGGAGAATTGACTCGAGAAGACCTTCAAGAGAAGATGAAAAAGAATAACGAAATTCTCGATTCTGAAGTTGGCAAACTCCTCACCGATCCGCAAAAAGCGAAGCTGAAAGAACTCGGCGGCAAGCACTTCGAAAAGAAAGACGACAACTAAATCGTTTCTTATATAACAAAAAAGCCTAAGTTTTCGACCTTAGGCTTTTTTGTTTTTGCGGGCGCAATCGGTTGTGAACAGAATTCTCAACTTCGAGCAGTCTGGTCTTGAGAGGATCGATTTCGCATACGCATCGCCCAATAAAGGGAGCCGTCGCTGAAATCGAATCCAGGCATATCGGTAGGTCCTCCTTCACAGCAAGCCTCGATGATTCCGCAAAACTCGCACCTCATGTACGACCTCTCCGGTCGAGTTGGCATCCCACATTTGGGACATCGATAATCGCAAGACTTTGCGCTATCCATACTGTCTTTGACGAAACGTCTTAACAATTGTTGCTTTAAGATTTGATGAAGAGGACTTTGTCCTAATGAGTTGGCGGGTTCAGGGAGAAAAAGCTTGGCTGATCCTAGATCCCTGCTGACTACCCCTTCTTATCCATTGCCGCGCTGAGGACTGCAAATCCCAGCGACAAGACCAACAAAATTGATCCAATCGGAAACGCGGCGCCGATCATGGCCTGAACGGGTGTCGAACCCTTCGGAGGCATGATAAACCCAATGACCAGCATGAGCGGCACAAAAAGGGCGAAGAACAGCCCGAGGAAGGTTTTAAGAAATTTCACTCTTTGGTTTTCCTACTTTGCCTTTGAGATAGCCGACGACCAAGGCGATGTCGGTGGGACGAACGCCCGGGATTCGCGAAGCTTGCCCTATCGTAGTCGGTCGGATGCGGCTCAGCTTCTCGCGGCTCTCAAAGCTAAGGCCCGACATAGCTTCGTAATCCCAATCGGCGGGAATCTTGAGGTCGTCAAGCTTCGTCGCATTATCAACCAAACGTTGTTGCTGAACAATATAGCCAGCGTACATGGCCTTCAAGCCGATCTGCTCACGCACCGCCTCGTCTTGAGGAAGTTCGAGTTCAAGATTCGTCGCCTTGGCAATCTTCTCGACCACATCGAGGGTCACGTCGGGTCGTCGCATCATGTCGAAAAGCGAAGTTCGGTTCTTCGAAACGCTGAGGCCGAGAGACTCAAGCTCTCGATCGTGAGCGGGCGAAACAAAAGTGCTCTCAAGAGCAAAGATTCCTTTTTGAATGGCGTCTTGCTTCGCTTCGAATCTCGACCATCGTTCGTCGCTACAGAGTCCGACTTCGCGCGACATCGGCGTCAGTCGCTCGTCGGCGTTGTCGTGGCGCAGAAGGAGGCGATGCTCGGCACGGGCGGTAAGCATACGGTATGGATCTTCGACACCTTTGGTCGTAAGATCATCGACCATCACGCCAATGAAGCTGTTCGTTCGCGCAAACGCGACTGGTTCCCCTTCGCGGGCATATTGGGCGGCGTTGATTCCGGCGACAATTCCCTGCCCTGCTGCCTCTTCATAGCCGCTGGTGCCGTTCAATTGTCCCGCCAAGAAAAGGCCGTTTAGCTGCTTCGATTGAAGCTCAGGAGTGAGTTGCAGCGGATCGGCCATGTCGTACTCGACGGCGTAGCCAGGGCGAAGTAGCTCGACATTTTCGAGCCCAGGAATGGTCTTCAGCAGTTCGATTTGAACCCAAGCCGGAAGCGAAGTCGAGACACCTTGAACATAGACCTCTTGCCCCGTCCAAGTCTCTTGCTCCAGGAAGACCGGATGCGAATCCTTATCGGCAAAGCGGACAATCTTGTCTTCGATGCTGGGGCAATAACGCGGCCCGACACCCTGAATCTGACCGGAATACATTGCGGATTCGTTCAGATTCGCGTGGATGACTTCGTGCGTGTTGGCGTTGGTATGCGTCTGCCAACACGGCAACAGGTCGTGCCGAGGGTGAAACTGATCGTGAATGAACGACATTGGCCCGGCGTCGAGCTCGCTCTCCATCTCAAGCGTCTTGCTAAAATCGATGCTTCGGAGGGCGATACGAGGCGTGGTTCCAGTCTTAAACCTTCTTAAACGGACTCCGAATGAGGCTAACGAGGCCGAAAGCCCGACCGCCGCTTCGTCGCCGTGGCGAGCGGCCACGGTTTGCTTCTTCCCTTCGTGGCAAAGGCCGTTGAGGAAGGTTCCGGTCGTGAGCACCACGCTTCGGGCAAGAATTTGGGTTCCGTCGGCGAGTTCGACGCCAGTGACCCCGTACTCATTGTTCAGGAGTCTTTCGACGCTCGCCTGAATCAGCGTGAGATTCGTTTGATTCTTAAGCACATCTTGCATCAGGACGGGATAAAGGTCTTTGCAGACGTGAGCACGAAGTGTTTGGACCGCCGGCCCACGACCGGTGCCAACCCGCCGAATGTGGGTCATGGCGTAGTCGGTGGTTACAGCCATTTGGCCTCCCAAAGCATCTACCTCACGAGCAATATGCCCCTTGGCCGGTCCGCCGACCGAGCAGTTACACGGCAAATGTCCAATACGATCGAGCCGCATGGTGATGCACGCCGTGTTCAGTCCCATTCGAGCCGAGGCTAGGCAAGCCTCTATGCCGGCATGACCAGCCCCGACGACGATGACGTCAAACTGCCTCACCTGACCACCTTCTTAAATAGCAGATTCAGCGAAGCAGGCTTCGCCGTTTGAAAGCTAACGCAGGCGTTGGCACTCCCAAATGGTAAGGCCCTTTTGGGAGTGCTTCCCGATCCTCGGGAAGCTTTGGCCTGCGAGACCAGTCTCGCTGTTTTGACCCGGAGGGTCACATCAGGTAGCCAGGGTGTCGCAGCGAAGAATGAGCGAAGACCCCTGGATAAGGTCCGAACCTCTGCCAGTCCGAGAAGCGAAGCGACCCCGTCATTATGGCGGCTAAACGATGCAATAGAACCACGCAACCGACTCCCATAGCCAACCTCACTAAACGAAATGCAGCTCACTGCGAAAAGGGTCTTCATTCCCACCTCTTGGCGAGAATATTCGCTATGTTGGTCAGCAATTCTTCGTCCGACGCATCGAACGCGCCGACCTGGTGCCCGTCGATGTCGATCTGGCCGATGATATCGCTGTCGCTGCTGACGATTCCGTCTTTGTAAATCAGCACGACCAACTCCGACCGAGTCTGCAGCGAACACGCTAAGTAATTGTCCAATTCCCGGACATCCTCGATGACTTGGTTGGCACGTTCAGCGACGGCGGTTCCACAGACACCGCGTCCGACGGGAATGTGGGTGTGATCCGTCGCGGCGCCAACGTATTCGTCGAGAATGAGCGTATCGCCCTCAAGTCGATAGATTCCCGACCAGTTGTAGGTGTCGAGGGTATCGAGTTGCTCCATTGCCAATCGCCGCAACGCCGCTCCGCTAAGTTCGGAGTTGTTAATGGCGTCGAGAATGCGGGTGGAGTCGGCTGGCGTGACCACTACAATCTATTTTGACACAGGTTAAATAGATTCGACTCTCCCGGTTCGCTCACTCTTCGCTCACCGACCTCTCCGTCCGAAGTAGTATCTGGTTTTGGCACTACATGAATGCAAGTCGATGACGACTAGCGGTTGGTTATTGAGAACTTGAGACACGTACCCACCACGATGCCTCTTCGGACGGAGAGGCCGGTGAGCCAACTCGACCCTTTTATCGCTTGAAGTCTTGTTGGGGAACCGGGTGAGGCGATTGTGGAGTTTGCGACATCCCGCTTGCGGGGAGCGAAGCAAATAGAAAAGCGAGAAAGTCTTCATCGGCAGACAAGAAGTGAGCCGCTTCTCGAACCCAAGCGAATGACCTATGTTGTCGCAGCGTAGACAAACATTAGCGATGGACCTTTCCGTTCTTGACCTCGTCCCCATCCTCGACGGCGAAAATGCCACCCAAGGATTTCAGCATTCCCTTGACTTGGCAAAGCACGTCGAAGGGCTAGGATACAAGCGGTTTTGGGTAGCGGAGCATCACGACACGCTTGGACTCGCGAGTTCATCACCCGAGATCATCATCGGTTACATCGCCAATGGAACGTCTACCATCCGAGTCGGTTCGGGCGGAATCATGCTTCCCAACCACACGGCTTTGCACGTGGCCGAGATGTTTCGAACCATCGAGGCGATGCACCCAGGAAGAATCGACCTTGGGCTAGGGCGAGCACCGGGCTCTCACTCCCGAGCGGCATTTGCGCTACGCAGGGGTGGATCGCTTCATGCCGAAGACTTTCCTCAGCAGGTCGAAGAGTTGATTGGCCTTTTTCACGACGAATATCCACTCAAAGCGACTCCGGTAGGCGTATCGATGCCCGACATCTGGATACTCGGATCAAGCGATTGGGGTGCGCGATTCGCCGCTCAAATGGGACTTCCCTTTGCGTTTGCTCAACATTTCTCGCAGCTTGATCCGATCGGGATTCTGCGCCTTTATAAGCGAGAGTTTCAACCTTCGAGGTGGCTCGATAAGCCTCGAGCGATGATGGGTAGCCATATCATCTGCGCAGACACCGACGAGGAAGCCGACAAGCTGGCGTTGCCTTCGGATGTGCTTCACGCATCGTTCGTCACCAAGGGTTCGGCACTACCTTTGCAGAGCATCGAGAAAGCCCGTAACGCTGGATTGACGTCAGATATTCGCGCCGAGTTGCGACAGCACTTTCCAAAATTTGTCGGCTCGCCGGAGGCGATTCGGCGTCAGCTTGAGCCGTTTATGGGCGAGATTGATGAGCTCGTGGTGCTGTCTATGATTCACGACCAGGAGGCGCGAAGGCGGTCGTATGGCTTGGTGAAGGAAGCTCTGTCTGGCGTGCTCTGCTCATCCAATGCTTAACTCGTTTTGAGGTTCGACTTTCCCGGTTCGCCCCGATTCACTTCGTTCATTTCCCTCGCAAACTCGGCGGGGTACAAGCACAAGCCCACCGTCCTGTCTTGCCAGAGAAGTCGGTGACTGAGGTATGAAGGAACCGGGAGAGTCGAACCATTTGAACCTTTAAATCTAGCGTCGCCGCCCTTTGTTGGATGCCTTCCATGTCCGCATGATCACATAGGCTCCTACAACGAAAAAAGCCACCAATCCAATCATGTAAGAATGAATGGTAAGGACGACCTGGCCCTTAGTGGGCGGGAGGGAGCCGTCATGTGGGTCAACCCAAGGCGTTCGTAAGTTCATCCAGATCAGCAGCCAGGTAACAATTTCGATACCAGCTATCCAAGCGATGATTTGTTTGAACGACATGGGCTTTGATCCATTTTGCACGACTATTGGTTCAAATATGATTCACAAGGGCTGGAAGCCCTCGCCCCAAGAATTAAGGAAACGCTTGCAACTCTCCGCAAGAGGAAAACGACTGCTTTGGATTGTCTCCGCTCGCCGGGGTCCCGACGACACGAATCGCTAATACCTTTATCTTCTTGGGTAATACGAGGTCGAATTTTTGCCCAGGCTTTAGTCCAGCTGGGTTAGAGATGGTCGTCCGAGGATAGTTTGGAAGGCTTCCCAGTGACACCCAAGGTCCGTCGCGTCTCTCCTGAACTTCGATCCTCGGACCTTGGCCATCGTTCACAAACCAGCCGCCATCGTGGAAGGTTTGTCCGTGAGTAAAGGCGATACGAGAAACCGAGACGGCAGATTCACGAGTGACGGTAAAAGACGCTTCTTTTTGAAGCGTTCCGTCATAGGTCACCACAAACGTTCCTTCGTCACCATCGCAGATCGAACCCTGAACGTTTCCACGCGCCGATCGAGTTTCGGCCGAATCTTGGAACAACGATTCCTCGGAGTCGGTCTGGCTCCAAATACGATAACGCCCAGTGACCTCGGCAAAAGGAATCGAGTAGACGGTTTTCGGATTGCCATGTTCCATGTCCTCAATGAACGTGGTCGAGAAAGGAACCTTACGCTTTCGATATTCGGCTTGCGTCACCTTGCTTGGCTCAGGAATCTGGGCCATAACAAATGGACCAAAGGTGTATGCATGGCGATCCTTGTTGGTGCCGGTGCCAGCGGGGAAAAGCGGTTGAGGGTTGAAATCGAGTTGAATTTTGCTTTTAGTCCATGGGCGGGACGAGATGACGTACCAACCATCCGATGACTTGCCGGGAATTGAGCATTTAAAGTCCTTCGACCAACTCGGAATCCGAATTTTCAGACCAAACGATGCCACAGGTGGCTTCCCTCCTGCCCACCCCATATTCTTCATGACCGTCGCGTCAATCCCGATTTCAACCCTCCAATCTCGCGGAAAACCCGACTTCATAGCGACCATGACTTTTCGAGCCTGAGACAAGCCATCTGTTGAAAGATTAGAGGTCTCAATCGTATTCACCACAAGGTAGTTCGACCTTCCTACTTGTTGTGTCAAATACGCAGTTTCGGGGATGATCGCCATTCCTCGCGGGCCACTGCTGAGGCAACAGCAAATGTCGTGGGTGAACGGTTTGGTGCCTTGGAGCGATGTGTAGTAGCACCATTCCGCGCCGTCCGGGCGCTGAGCCGCAGCCAGATGATTGTATTCTGACCGCTCAAATTCGTCGGCATATTTTGTTTCGCCAGTGAGGCGGAAAAGCTGCTGGCACAGTTGCATCCACGTCACCGTCACGCAGGTCTCACCCACGTTCTTCGACGTCTCGTTTGGAAGGTCGTCACCGGGATGAAAGTGTTCGTAATAGCTGGCGGTTCCGGTGATGTAGAGCTCATGTTTCACCACGTCGGCCCATGCCCGCTTGGCGGTTTCGAGGTACGTTTTGTCGCCTGTTGTGCGAGCCAGTTCGCACAACCCGACTAAGTTCGAAAGCATTTCATACGCCTTGCCATTTCCGACTTGGTCGATGGACTTTCCGGCCCTAAGGGTCGAGATGATCTTCGGGCCGCCTTTCTCTTCCCAACTGCCGACGATGTACTTCGCGAAGTCGAGATACTTCTTCTCGCCGGTGTGGTTGTAGAGCAAAACGATGGGTTCGAGAACGCTGGTGGCCGCCATTCCCATATGCGTTCCTGCGTTGAGGATGCTCTTCTTGCCGGGACCAAAGGTGTTGATAAGCAGGTCGCCGATCCGTTTGGAGCAATCGAGTGCGTGCTTGTCGCCAGTAAATCGGTAGTAGGTGAGCAGCCCGATGAGGTCGTATTTGTGGGTCCAAACATCCCAATCTGCCCCTTCATAGAGTCCAAATCGCTTGTCGGGCGTGTAGGTGCCAAGGTAGCCATCGGGTTGCTGACAAGAAATAAGTTCCCTGACGGCAGCATCGAGTTTGTTTTTGAGTTTTGGGTCGTTT
>JBEHXE010000036.1:0-33793 GCA_048498855.1 Armatimonadota bacterium
GCCTCCTTTTGTTCGGGTTTCGGCTCATTCTCATCCGGCGGCGGGTCCGGGCCTGGCAATTCCGTCCGATGGGTATCTTGGGCGGGCGACGGTCGATAATGGCATTGGGCTCGTGACGACCACTGAGTTGTATGCGCCCTCGCCGATCCTCGGGACTTCCGATTCAACGACGATCATCAAGATTCCGCTCACTGGCGGTACGGGAACCCATCCGCTTACGGCGACGGGCAACGTAAGTTGGGCGACCGGCTCTTACGGAATTTCGTTTGTCTTCTATCTTGAGGTCGCTCTGTCTCCTTTCTTGCCCAGTGCGGCGCGGGTGGACAGTGTCAACGTCAGCATTCACTATTCGGTGACGACTGAGGTTTCGTTGCCTTGGGTCGGTTGGGATCAGACGTGCTTTACGCACAACGGAATTCGGGTGGCAGTTCGAAATTCGGGCGAAGTAGACCTGATCGAAAAGGATTTTCGGAACAACTCGTTCATCATAGGTCCGAGCCGAGACGGGGGATATGTGCCGCCTAACGCGGAATGGACCTCTCAGGACTTCGCTTTTAACGGAGTCACGGCGCGCTTCCATGGAGTGCAGACGAACACTTCGCGAACTGACGACTCGGTGAGCGTTTTTAGCCAGATCACCGGAGGCGATTGGGTGAGCGGTTTTCAGACGGGCTACGCCTCGACGCGTTGGTTCCGGTTTCCCTTGAGCCAACGCGGCATTCAACATTCTTTCAAGCTCGCGATGCCGGAGACGACCGGCGGGATCGACTCGATGACGCTTGAATTCGACCAAACCAGCACCAGCAAAGTACGATAATGTCAGGAATCTTAAATGTAGCAAGCGGGATCACCGGCCTTTGGGGCGGGATTCAGCAAATCAACCAGGGCAACGACCTCATGCGTCAGGGCCAGGGATATCTGAACGATGCGATGAAGATCGCGCAGTCAGGTTATAACCAGGCGCTCAAAATCTATCAAGACCGGCAGGCAAGCGGCGCTTATAACGCTGCAAACGCGCTTGATCTGGTTCGTCGTCAGGCTGCCCACGACCTCAATCTTCAGAATATGAATACCGCGGCGAAGCTCGCGAATGTGGGTTATAAGCGAGGCGATTCGATCATCGATCAGACGATGAAGCATAACGTGAGCAATGCGAATTACAACCTCACGAATAACCTCATCAACACTCAAAACGAGTATGACCAACGGGCGGTGACGGACCTTGGAGTCGTTTCAAACGCGAACAATTATCTCAGTAAGCTGTTGAACCAAGCTTCACAACAGAACATTAACCGTGGCAATCAGTTACGGCAAAGCGCACCCGACATGATTGGTTCGCTTCTCTCGACCGCCTCTTCATTCGGACTCTAACCAACTTATTTTCGGAAACTAATAATGAATTTTCTCTCAGCAATTCAAGGAGTTGCCGGCTTTCTCGGCGGCATGCAGCAATCTGCGGAAGGCAATAAGCTGCTCGCCCAAGGGAGAGCCCAGCGGCAGCAGCTACTCGATAACAGCAAGTATTTGAACGACTTGACGCAAAAGGCCTTGGCGAGTACGACTCGTGACGCCAGTACGGACTATGGGAACTTTAGCCAACAAGCAGCGACGGCTTTGGTCCCCACCAGCTATGGTTTGATTCAGGCTCAGCGGCTTGGCGTTTCGCCTCAGGCGTTGGCGGCGCAGACCAATCCGCAATTTCAGTCGCAGGCGGCGAAGCTTCGTGATGAAGCCTATCGCCAAGCGATGAATAACGCCTACTCGAACCGAGCCTTGGCAAACTTTCAATCCAGCCAGACTTCAAACCAAAACTATGCCGACGTGCTTTCGGGCTTCGGTACTTCGGACATGAATGACGGATCGAATATGAAAAATGCTGGCTACCAACAAGTGGGCAGTGTGATCGCGGGTCCGTACTTCAATGAGGAGAACTTGAGGTTCCTTGATTCAGCGAAGATTCCGGACATCAATGCTTTGGTAGGCGCAGGTTGGAATATAAATGGCAAATATGGACCGGAGCCACCTGACGGTGACTGGTCGAATGTTGACTATCGAACCTTGAAATACTTTGGACGAAATCGAGATGGCTGGTTTGTAGGCCCGTCGCGCTATGAAAAGGATATGGCGAAGGAGAACCGCGGTGGATATTGAGAAAGTAAAAGTTGGACCGAATCAATCGGCTCCACAATTGAATGCCGACGACCAGAACTTTGCCGCGGATATGCCACTCGAAATGGATGGAACGTCGCCGGAACAGGAAGGCCAGATGCCTCCGATGGGACCTCCGGATGGGCAAGGCGCTCCGCCGCAAGAGATGGCGATGATGGGGATGCCTAGCGGCGATGGAAGCGGGCCTGATTTGGGCGGAATGGGGATGCCGACGCCCGGCAATAACCCGACTCATGCGGTTCAGTTGCTTCAAGAGGTTCCGCCGATTACACTCGGAACGGCCGAGCAGGTCGCGGCCCATGCCAACCAAAAGATCATCTCCAACGACATCTTGTCGAACGCAGCTTCGGGAACGACTCCGCAGGAGCGCGTTACGCAATTGAGCCAGGCGACCCAAGCCCACGCGCAAGAGCAGATGGCAGCGCAGACCGGTCAGACTCAGCTTGAGCAAATCAAGCAGAGCTGGCTGGAGGCAGACTTGGCCTTTCAACAGCACCTTTCTCAGATGCCGCAGATTCCTGAGCCGGTCAAGGCCGAGCTTTCCGATCCGCAGAAGGTGTTTGCGATCTTGGCTGGTTTGCTGTCGGGGAGCTTCGGCGATGCGGCGAATATTTTGAACGCAACGCAAAAGCAGGTTCAAATGAAGGCCGATCATGAGAATCAGCTGCAACGGCAGCAATATCAGGATGAGATGGGGCAGTGGAAGCAGGAAGGGGCCGACCTGCGCGGTGAGATGGGCGACGCGCGGTCGATGGCGCATCAGGAATCACAAGACGACCTGGCGCAGCAACGGATGCAGCAAGCGGATGACCACGCCGAGATGGCTCATGAGGAGCGATCACAGCGGACTTCGATGTCGAAAGCGGCGGAGTTCCACCGGCAGATCGAACACTACCGATCGTATGAATCGAACCTGCCTGAGTTTACGGAAGAGAACCTCAAGGCGCGTGAACAGTTCATCCGGGCGATGGTTCAGGAATATGGCGACTTGGGCGTTACGGAAGAAGATGTGCGTGATGCGCTCGGGGCTCCGCGAAGGCCAGGCGACCGTAGCGTTCGTCAGCAAGGTGCTGACTTGGGAACAGCACGAGCTAAGGATAACCGCGATGCGGCGAAGCTGAAGCGGATGCACGAGGCTTATCGAACGATCGTCATGCAACTGAGCGGTCTTCAGGGTGGGATTACCAAAGCGCATATTGCGGCCCTGCAGGACTGGATCGATGAGAATGTGCCGGAAGCGTATCGGCACGAGTTCTTGTTGCCGGGAGTTGGGGAGCGTTATCAGGCCTTCTTGGGTCGGATGAAGGCGGCGAATGGCGGTTCGTCGTCGAGTCGTCGCCGTCGGCGACGGTGAGCGTCTGGCCTTTCCATCCTTTTCGGATGGAAGGGCCGATGCAATTTCTTGCTTATCAAATTGAATTCGCTTCCTACAGATTAAAGTGGAGCGAAATTAAACCAATTTGAACCAAAATCGCGATTCGCATCCGCATATTCAATCTTCTTTAAATATGGTAAGTGATCCGAGCGGGACTGGGTTGTATAGTTTTGCCAATGTCCCGCTCCGCAATATTGTATGAGGAAGCTATTTTTAGAAGGCAACAAAGTACTTACGTAGTCGATCCCGCCGTCCAGCGGCGAGTTCTTTCGCGAATGTCTGAACACGAATTTATTGGAAAACGGATCAAGCATTCGCCACATATCGCGGACGCTGGTTTTGTGGGTAATCGTGCCCATTGAAAGGAGGTCCCAGCTAAGGATGTCTTCTTGTTCAGGCGTAAATCCGGATACAGGAAGATTTAGTTCACTGTCATTATCGATAGTCGTCAGTGCAGATAGGTGAATGGATTTGAAGCAGTTTTTGAATGTCCTAAAATCATGGTCTTTAACCGCCTTGAGCATTTGGAAATCCAGGCTGCTTGTATGTTTCTTATCACCATAGATTTTCGAGTGATTGTCTGAATTCCATTCTCGGCCCCATCGAAACTTTGGAGTGTCATTAAACTCACAGATGCGTTGAATGACGATACGTCCGCTCTTAAGAATTGAATAGTGAATTTCCCAGTCGTCGCCTGGCTTTACGGTTCCGCGAATCGTATGGGCTGTGAAGTCATTGTGAATTGAGTTTACGATGCGTGGCTTTGTGGTGGCGATAAGTCGTGAGATGCGTTCGAGGTTGGTTTGGATTTCAGTTTCGCTTGAGTTGGGATAGATGCAGGACCAGGCATAGATGTAACGCTCAGGAAGCTCCTTGTAGAAATCTGAATTCTTGGGTGCTGGAAAGAACGAGAAGAAGGGAATATGCCGGTTCATCAGCCGCTTAACGGCGGTCACGTTCCTTGATTTGAGCGCATCGAGCATCGCGATTTCGGCCTTTGGTAAGCCGTGGAGGGGCGCGGAAGTTAGGAAAAGCGCGGCGACGAGCATGATGATTGTTACTTTACACGAAAAGTAGACGAAAGTCTACTTGGTGGGTTTTAAAAATTATTGCTTCTTCGATCTATTGTCGAGGGGTCCAGTAGCATCGACCTTACGCTGCGTTGATTGCCGAAGTAACCAACATGGCCTGGCAGGGCATTTTCCAATTTTCTGATGATTTCTAGACCTCGATCCTTTCGCTTCATGAAAGACCAGACCATTCCATTCATAAAGTTATGATTCCTAAAAGTCCATCCTTTAACCTATTTCGAAGTTATATCGAACCTGAATCCGACCAAGAAACGGATTCCACGCCAGAAGAAGGCGAGGACAACGACCCGGAGAGCTCTGATCCACAAGACCCAACACCTGTCGAAATGCAGTTGCAGTTGCCGGTTTCTGGCAAGACGATTACGGCTAAGTTTGGGAAGCGCCCGACGCAACGTGAGATCCAGGACTATATGACTCAGCAAGACATCAGCGAGTCGTTGAAGCTAGGCAAGCTTCACCCAAATGTGGCCAAGCAGCTTTCTGCGTTCCCGATCGATCCCAATGAAGTTTTTCGTGCCCCCCTCGACGGGCGACTCTATTTGCCTATGGCGCACGGTAACCGAGGCACTGTTCGAACCTCGACTGCCCTCAATGAGATGGGAAAGCTGCTCGGCATTCAGGATGTAAAGAGCTTTTATGATCCAAACTCGCCCGATTACCAACGGGCGAAGGCGATTGTGAATCTTTGGAATCGGCAATCCACACCACCGGCGGGTGGCATGTTGAGGGAGCAGGTCATGAAGAATCGGTGGCATAACCCAAACGACCCCGGACGGGTGTTTGTCCCTGAGAGTCACCCGACCCCGCCGAAGAAGAAATCGAAGAAGGCGCAAGGGCGCGGCTACATCTTGGGTGACCTGAGCCGGGATAACGTGATTCGGTTTACGATGCACGAAATCGAAGGTGTGGATGAGACGAATGACGACGGCGATCCGGGTGGATGGACCAAATTTGGAATCGCGGAGAACTATGATCAAGATTTCCTTCCTGGGCCTGGCACTTATGGGCAAAAGGTGAGGGCTTTGACTGAGGATCGAGCGTTGCAGATTCACATCCAGAAATATTGGAATCGCAGCTGGAATAGCCTTCCGGCACCGAGTCAGATTAGTAACCCGAAGCTGGCCTACGCTGTGTTTGATGCGGCGCTTAATTCACGAAGCGAAAGTCTGAAACCAATTCGGCAAATCATGGCAAATCCTCAGCTGAGCGACGACCAAAAAGCCGACGCGATATTCAACCAGCGGGAGCACGACTTTGCTCACAACAAGCGTTTCGCAAAAGGCTTGATTAATCGAATTCATCGAATTCGTCGATTTATGAATGGTCGCGAGCCTGAATAATCAGTTGTCAAACGTTCGATTGAACCAATCGTCGTCAAAGCCTGACCCGTGTCCTTCGATGATCATTCGCTTAAGATAAATCTTGCCGTTTAGTGTGGTTTGAATTTCGAGTGTCTCGGTCAGGTCGTCGTTGACCATTTGCCCAATGATTTCGCGCTTGCCGTCTTTTTGATAGAAGATGTTCCGATCTGGATTCTTCATCTTGGTTAGCGATAGGTTATTCGTGAAGGGTTCTAGCCATTTCCGTGTCGATTGGGGATCGGTCGTGGATTTTAACGTGCCCGAGCTGACTTGCCTGGGTGGGTCGAGGAGCTTCAATTGGTTCGGGCTAAATTTTTGGGCGAGGGCTTTTTCGAAAGAATCTCCTGTCGCATCCCAGACGATTTGAAGACGGATCGGGCCGTTCATAAATCGACGCAGCTTCGCAATATCTCGAGATTGAACGGCTTTTACGAGGTCAATTTGTGCCTGACTGAGAGGCTTATCCGTTGACATTGACTGAATGAGAGCGATGAGAAACATGGTTACCAGCGAAAGAGGGGAGCGTGGTCGAATTCGCAAATGCGCTTGACGATGAGGGAGCCGTCCTTTCGAATGTCGTAATGAATTTCCCAGTCATCGCCGGGTGAAATTGAGCCGCGAAGTGTGTGAGCCGTTAGATCGTTATGAATGGATTTGACGATCGTCGGTGTGCCTTTTGCGACGAGCTGTGTGGCTCGTTCGAGGCAGGATTTTATGTCGTCATCGTTCGATTTCAGATTGATCGCGCTCGATACGACGAGATATTTTTCAGGCAGGTCGGAGCTCTTGTTCGGAGATGGAAGGATTGTAAAGATACGGATCTGTCGATCTATCAGCTTTCGAATTGCCTTGATGTTGGGCTGCTGAATTGCTTTGAGCATGGCGGCTTCGGCTTTCGGTAAGCCTTGAAACGGCGCTGCAGTGAGCAATAGTGCGGCGACGAGCATGATTGTTTAACTATACATGAAAAGTAGACGAAGGTCTACTTCAGCCGATTGGTTTCAATGCATGAATCCGGTGTTAGAGAGCGTATCGTAGGAATTGGGATCTCGGCAGAGCAAGTCACTGCGTTATCAGCAGTAATTCGCATTTTTAAAATTTAAGAGCGCAAGCGATCTGTTCGCACTTGTGTGTCTCCAATTTATCAACATTTTAACCAACTCTTGAGAGTCAGGTTTGTCTAAAGAAGGTAATGAATTAATGATTGACGCAGGCAATAGCGATCAAAAGGCCCTTGCGAGCCTAAGATCTCAGTATAACCAGAAACACGAAGATCTTGTACAAGCCCTTAACCGGTTGGGGAATATGGCACCAAGTAATAAAGAGGCTAATCCAGCCGTTAAACGATTAAGGCGAGAACTGAATGAGTTAAAAGTCTCTCTCGATGAATACGACCCGGCACAACCTTACCGAATATCTAGTTCGTTAAGAAGCGAATTAGATAAATTAGGAATCGATATTTCCTCCATTGTAGAAAGCAAGAGGACCGTAACACGCCTGAGAGCAAGGCAAGCGCAATTAGAAAAAAGGATTAAAAATTCAAGACCAGGATCAAGTCAGTCAAAAGATAGAATTGAGCTTGGGGAAATTTATGAAGCACTGAATCCTTCCTATTCTTCGAAGGAATCAATACTCAGTGTTGATACATCGTTACCTAGAAGCGACCGGCAAAAAGCAATCGATGAAGAGGCTGAACGTCTTGCGAAACGTGCAAGGAAAATTAAAGTTCAAAAATTGCGAGCTGAATCTGATCTTTACGAATTGCTCGTCACTATTAGCAATCACAAAGATCGGGTTGATTCGGGCAATAAAGATGCGCTCTCGCAGCTCAAGTTCGAAATAGCTACATTGAAGGGCCTCGTCGAACAAATCTTCGAATGTGAGAAATCAAATGCTGATATTGAGAATGTTGTTGACAATCTCAGAGCCGAATATGGCGATGAGATGTTCAAGTCTCGCGTCAAAACTTATGAAGATGAAGGTATTAAAAAAGAACGGATAATTAAGAGGGCTGGCCCAATAGGTCAGTTGGTTGACTCTTTTATTCGAAATACTTACAAGTCATTAACTAATTCGCTTTCGGAACTTGACCCAAGTAAAGAGAAACCGAATGATAAGTTCGGCGTGGATAATATTTGGGAAGGCTTATCGTTTATTGGCAAAGTGACAGGGGCCGCAATTACAGGTTATACGCGTGCTTATGCTGATTTTTACTCAACATTAATTGGTAACGGAAAAATTGACGATTCGATCTATGAGAGCGATACTGCCACCCGAATCGCCGAAGGTGCAAGCCAATTTCTACCCTATGTGGTACCCGGACCTCATCAGGCGTTGCTATTTGCTAGTCAAATTGCATCTACCGAGCGCGACATAAATAAGTATGGGGGTAAGGCAGTCTGGAATCAATTCATTGAATCAAATAATCCTTTTAGTGATGAAGTAACAGATCCAGTCACCGGTCTAAAGCGCAAAGCTACGAGTGATGAAAGAATTCTGCGGGGGGTCAATCTCGTTTTTCTTGCCTATTCACTTGGTCATTTGTCTGGAAAAGTAAGTGATGCTGCAATTGTTAATTCGCTAAAGAAGCATTTTGGATTATCTAGTCCGAATGCAAAATCATTCCTGCAGAATGTTAAGGCAGGTATTTTTAATCGTGCACTTGACTATCAAGCAAAAGCTTTGATGGTTGATATGGTCGGAAAGAATCCGAAGTTTGCAAAGCTGTCAGTTACTGAGAGAATGGCGATGATTGAATCTGAGATAGTAAAGGATCCATCGTTGCTTGAGGTAGCTAGGCAAATGATAAGAAATAACAAGGTTGCTATGACGCGAGTGTATGCTGCTGCATCCTTTGAAACTCTGTTTTCTCAAAGAGCCGTTCGCAATTCAATTCTAGAGTTACAAAGGTGGGCAGAATCAAAAGAAGGGCAGAGCTACATCCAGAGTAGAACCAATGGCAAAGGCGCATGGATGAAGAGCACCATTATCGAGAAAGATGGTTCGAGTGCTACTTCACCCACTGGGCATGGCGATCGTGTAAACGGAGAGAGTAGTTCTAGTGAGGATCGTGCAGCGGTTCATGCGCTGGCAAACGGTAATCGGGCTTCGTCTGGTATTAACTCAAATTCAGGTGGCAAGACGACTTCGACTCGGTCTCCGCTGGCTCTCGGACAAAATGTCGGTGGAAGTGTTGGGACTGCTAATAGCGGGAGTGAGTCTCTTACAAAGGTTCAGGGACCGAATGGCACTGGCGGTACAAACTCAAGCAGCCCCCCTGCCGGTGCTGCGGATCAAAGGCCTTCTGACATTCCTCAAACTAACAGATTAGGGAGTGGCTATGAATCGCTTTCAGGTAGAAAAGCACTTGACAAGTCGTCGCTGTTCGAACTTCGCCAGCCGAACGGAGCACCATCCGGAATAACATTTGAGCCTGGTACAGACGGTCACAACCTTACTCTTTCTGATGGGTCCAGCTTTAGGATCACGCAACCTTTGTGGCATGGCATTTTTGAGCAAGGTGTACGACCATTTGGTTCGACACTATTTGGGACAAGTAATGGATTCAGGAATCCTTCACAAACTGGTCCGCTGACCTCCGCCGGTCCGCAGAGTTTTCCGTTTGGAAATCCTTCGGAATTCAGCCGGTTTTCGGACCTTGGAGATCCTACTAAATCAGGTGCTGGAAGTGGGCGCCCCACAGCAGCCAGAGGGACGAATGTCGGTGGGCAGACAGGTACTGGTGTTCAGTCGCAGGCAGATTCTGGAGGAGTCGCCGTCGCAGAAGCGGGCGGAGCGACTGAACATCAGGCCGTAACGGTTGGTGGCACGCGGCTTAAGATTGAGGCGGTTCCCACTTACCCTTACGTAAAGTTCACGAGAATAACGGGTCCACATGAATCAACGGTGACTCCAAAAATCGGACTGGACGATAAGACTGCTGTCCAGTTGATTGGTGGAAATCAAGGAGGGACGGGGCAATCAGGCACGATCGGAGTTCCTGAAAAGAACCCGACCACTCCGCCGCCGACCGACCCAACGAATCCGGCCAAGCCTGGGGTTCAGGGCATCAATGAGATGCAACCCGCAAAGGGATACATCTTCGATATCTCACATCCAGGTTGGCGAGAGCGAACTCTCACGCGGATTCAGCAGACGCAACAGATGATTGATGGAGGTCAATACAAGGGATGGCTTTCTGATGTCATGAACCAGTATGTCGAAATGCTCAAGCGCTCTCTTGATACAGGGATCCCGATTGATGGAGTGCTCGATGAGTTTCCGCATAGCGAAGTTGAGAACAACATCAATGTGTATCGGAAGAAGATGGGTCTTGAGCTCTACCCGGTCGGTTGGAGTGACGCACAAAGTCAGCTTATAAAAGCGTTTCGAGAATATGTGAATTCTCTACCAAATGGCACTGAGAAAAATGAAAGTCTACTGACATTGCGTGGTCTGGAACAGTCCCAGCGGAATCTACAAATCAATCCTTGGACGAATAAAATATTGCGTGGAGCATTTGAAAACGACTATGCAGACGAAATGCGGCAAGATAATCAATTTGATGAACCTGTCGTTAATGACTCAAAACCTGACGTAACAGAAGCAGTCTCTTCGCAAGATGGCGATAAATATCAGAAATTAATAGAATCCGTGGGCGGCACGGTAATTGCGACGATGAAAAATCCAAATTACAAAAGGGGTGATCATACAAAACTTGTTGGGTCTACAGCGAACGACTTTGAAGGAATTTCAAAAATCGCACAGCCACTTAGAGATCCGGATAAAGAAGTACTGTATTGGGTCTTTATGAATGGAAAAGAAGTCAAACATGTCACAGCTTATTCTGCGAGAATGCTCAATGCTACAGGCTTCTTCACGTCAACGGATCATCAAAAACTAACCGATATGATAGTGGATACAGCAGAACAATTTAATGCCACCAGCATTTACATGATTCATAACCATCCAATGGGAATCCCACAGCCATCTTCTCCTGATGTTAATATAACCAAGATGGTTAACAATCTTATAAATCAACGCAATGAGAAAATAGCTTCCGAATCATCGTTGGGTAATCCAATTCGAACGATTGTTTTCAATGGCCATGTTATTATTAATAGCAATAAATTTGGAGTGATTACTCCTTCCGGCTCGACATATGTGCAGGATCGCATTTTCTTCGAGGGACAAGATCCAACACTTAGGTCGATGGCTGAAATTAGGGATCAAGAAGCCCGAAACTTAGGGAGCATCCAGGGAACCGAAGGAACTATGATTGGTTCTTACGCCTATAGCGAAGCACAAATTGCCGAGATAGCCAAGCGGGCACAGAAAGGGGATAATGCGGTCATTGTCAGTCGAGACTACCAAGGAAGAATTGTCGGCGTGTCGACGATCCCCCTGAGCATCTTAAGGAGCTACGCAGAAAATCCGGTAGAAGCTATTCGATACGAAAACGATCCAAGTAAACGAAGAGTTCTTGCTTGGCTTGCCGATTTGCCGAGACTATCGGGAGGTGAGACATTCATTTGTATGACGAGAGATCAAAAAATGAAGCTTCAGCGAGATCAGAACGGTAAATTTAGTTTGAGCGCAATTATAAATCTAGAAAAAGCTGTTAAGCAGAAGTTCCTTGGAAATGTCCTCTTCGATGGCGAGGTCCTTGTCCCCGGGAAACAGCTAAACCCGGGTGTGTCAGCGCGAGGGAAAAGGGCTCAAGATGTCACTCGGCGAATACACTAATCGAATTGGCCCCAGTAATATGAATTTACAACAGAGTGCGAGGATGAGGATATCAAGGATGAGGATATCAATATGAAGAACCCATTCGAGAATGCGCCGCCATCGCCATTTCCACCAGGGATGAAGGCGACAATATTGAGAGACGACACAGATGTTTTTGCTTTGACGCGCCGCCAATATGAGTCTGAACTGCGAATGGCCCACTACTCGGTAGGGCTTGATGACCCTTGCGAACCCTTTTTTGAACCGGCGAAGAAAGGCTTTGATCTTAAATTATACGATCCTGAAGTCGATCCACCTCCAACTTTGGAGACGTCGAAGTATTTCATTGATAAAGATGGACTTTGGTATTCGAGAAAAGACGGGACTTATCGAAGCCTTTGCGTCATGGGCCTTGACTACGGTTTGAAGATCGACAGCCGAGGGCAGCTCTATTTTCCTAAGTTTCGCGTTTTCCAGCCTGGATTCGTATCAGATTTTGACATTTTGCATTTCGATCCCGACCGCGACCTTCATCCGATTTGGCATGAAACGGGTTACTACGTTGAGGATGGCGAGGTTTGGCAAGTCAAGCTAGAAGACGGTGCGGTTTTAGATCGTTGTCTGACACGAGGCGTGGATTACGGATTGTAGAGCAGTCGCGCGCAGAACGCATCGCTCACCTTAAGCGTGTGTGGTGGTGGGTTTCGAAGTCGATCGGTAAGCAGGACTTAGCGGTTCCCACTGGGCCTGCGAAGTGACTTGGCGGGTAAAAATTTGGAATGGTTCGTCGTGTCCGTTGACGTCGAATATAGAAGAGGGTGCATGGCCGACCGAGAATATACCGACGAACAACTCATTGCCTTTCGAAAGCGTGCCTTTGATTTGGCCGAGCCAGTCGAAACCAAAGCTAAGGATATTTTCTCGCTGAAATATAGCGATTACAGAGGCGCGATGGCCCTCGCCTGGCTCCTCAATGTTCGAACATACGATGGGGAACTCTCTAGACAAGACTTGCTACCATTTCAGGCCGTCAATACGTCCGGTACCAACGAGTACATCAAGCGCCCAGTTGACGTAGCCCTGGATTTATGGACATTTGACCCCCTGGAGACGCCAATTCCCCCACCGGATACTCACTTCTATTTCGACGGAGTCGACCTTTGGTGGCTAAAATTTCTCGCCGACCGGCGAATTCTTAAGTTTCGCTTGACTAGGGGACTTCATTATGCTTTAAAACGCGATGCAGCTGGATATCTCTACTATCCGGGCTTTAAGGTTTTTCAGCCGGATTTTGTGTCGGATTTCGATATTCAGTCATTCGATCCGGAAATCGATCCGGCTCCGACTTGGTACGAAACAGGATATATCGTTAGTGATTACGATTGGCTGGCCGGGATACCCAAGAAAAAGGTCAAACGGCTGTGTTTTCACAATGGAATCATATGCCTCATTCCGATGGAACGGGGCCTCCAATATGCGGTTAAGGAGTCTGATCGTCGGGCTGAGCCAATTTTGGTGAATGATACGGTCGCAGAACAATGGCGTCGGTATGACGAGCGAATGGCATTTAAAAAGAGCTTTAAGCTTCATCATTTTAATCCGAATCGCGATCCTATGCCAGACCCAAAGTATGGCTACTTTATGAAGGACGGTGAGCTTTGGTACGATCCAATTTCTGGCCCAGGAGTGTCTTCTTATTTGGGTCCTCAGCAGTTGTGGAAAGGCATCGACTACAATTGTTCGCAAGAACGTGCTGATTTTTTGGATTCGCTCCAAAAAGAATGACTTAGAATCTTTGTATAAGGCCCGAGTTTCTTGATTCAGCATAACCGCCCAGTTCATTCCGCACCCTGGTCTGTTAACCAGGGTAATCCCTTTGCCCAGTCCACGCAGCGGCTGGCCGTCTTGCATTGAATGTCTACTATAATGAACGAAGAGGAAATGAACTATGAATGATGACATTAACCCTGTTGAATCGACATCGGATGGTTCGACTGAGCCATCTACTCCCACAAAGAGAATCTATCCGGGCAGTCCTGGTTGGGTTAAGAAGCCGGAGACCGAAGCCAGTCGTCTCATACTCGAGGGGCTCCTGAATTTTCGTCCGCCGATCGATCTGTCGGATGGGGACGGAGACGAGGATTTCGAGAGTGGCGCTGTCAATGAAGACGAGGGCTAGGTTCTCGTGGTCCCTTGTCGAGTACGTTTTGGATGGCGGTTGGAACGTCCAAGGCCAAGTCTATATTTTAGATTGCTTGGTCACAAATTTTTCCGATCCAAGATGTGAACTTCTCACTGGACCTGTGTTTGTCCCTGCATAACCTCGCAGTTCGTTCCTCACAGAGGTCGGTTATACAGGCCACCTCTTCATGAATTGGATTGTCCAGTCCACGCAATGGCTGGCCCGGGTGTGTCAGTGCGAGGGAAAAGGGCTCAAGATGTCACCCGGCGAATACACTAATCGAATTGGCCCCAGTAACATGATTTTGCGAGAAAATGCGAGAGTGAGGATGTGGACATGAAAAACCCGTTCGAGAATGCGCCGCCATCGCCATTTCCACCAGAGATGAGAGCCGAGGTTCTTAGACATGATACAGATGTTTATGCGTTGACGCGCAGCGAATATGAGTGGCAGTTGAAAATTGCCCACTTATCGATCGCGCTTGATGATCCTAGCGAACCCTTCTTTGAACCGGCGAAGAAGGGCTTTGATCGTAAATTATACGATCCTGAAACCGATCCGCCTCCAACTTTGGAGACGTCGGACTATTATATTGACAAGGAAGGGCTTTGGTACTCGCGCAAGGACGGCAGGCATCGAAGCCTGTCCGTCATGGGCCTTGACTACGGTTTGAAGATCGACAGCCGAGGGCAGCTCTATTTTCCTAAGTTTCGCGTTTTTCAGCCTGGATTCGTATCAGATTTTGACATTTTGCATTTCGATCCCGACCGCGACCCTCATCCGATTTGGCATGAAACGGGTTACTACGTTGAGGATGGCGAGGTTTGGCAAGTCAAGCTAGAAGACGGTGCGGTTGTGGATCGCAGTCTGACTCGAGGCGTGGACTACGGATTGTAGAGCGCAGTCGCGAGCAGAACGCATCGCGCACCTAAAGCGTGTGTGGTGGCGGGTAAAAATTTGGAACGGTTCGTCGAGGTTGGTGACTTCGAATATAGAAGAGGGTGCATGGCCGACCGAGAATATACCGACGAGCAACTCATTGCCTTTCGAAAGCGGGGAGATGTCGGAGTCAGTGCTACATCCAAATTGGACATTGGCCCAGTCCACGCAGCGGCTGGCCTTATGAGATAGCAAGTCAGATTCAGCATAGGCAGACCTTTGCATAATCATTCTATGAGCGAAGAACTTGAACCCAAAATGACGCCTTTCAGACAACTGTCAGATCTCGTCAGGAAAGGTGTTGTTGGTTCATTGCGGAGGTACTGGGATGACAAGTCCTTTGAAGATCAAGTTCATTACCTCAAAGGCGGAGGGCTAGACGACTGCTATGGGGCAGGGGTCACAGTGACGGACGAAATGCTCCGGGCAGCGGGGATCAGTCCAGAAGAAGCGGAGGCCGTTCGTCGTGAGGTGGAAGACTTCCTGTCAAGCCATGTTCCCGAAACGAGAGCCGAGCGGATGAAACGATTCGCGGAATCGGAGCGTGAGTTTTGGGCTAAGATGTCTCGCGAGGAGCAAATTGAACATCTGAAGATCTTTGGTTTGAATCAAGTTGTCGCCATTGATCTCAAACTGCCTGAATCGGTTCTCGGCGCTGCAGGATACACGCAAGCAGATTTTGAACGCGCAGAAGAAGCGCATCGAAAACATTGGGAAGAGCGAGAGAGGGATGGGCTGACAGAATCCTGACTTTCGGAGCCGACGACTGGCCGTCAACACGGGTGGCCATGCGCCTGGTTTAGCACTTCTTCATCATAGCTCGGGCTCCAATGAAGCTTTCCCACTGGGGAAGTTGTAAACAGGAGCACACAGATTTGAAAGCGCCAGTGGACTCCCTTAACGCTGGCTATTGCTTTCCATGCATAACCTCCCCGTATGTTATGCAGGTCCTCCCCCTTTTGAATTGCTTTGCCTAGCCCACGCAGCGGCTCGCCGTCAGCAATCAGAAGGCTCAAAGACAAACCAACAGAAAATCATGAATCCTCAAAATCCATCATTCGACATGTTTCGACGTTATATCGAACCTGAATTTAGCGAAGCGCCAGAACCTATGGAGCCGCCTGAACCGTTCGATCCGCAAGCTCAGGTTAAAGGACTGACTAAGCAAAATGAAGCCAAGCCTGCAAATATTCAGGCTAAGAGTCAAGGGAACAATCCGCCAATTCCCAGTGTTGACCATGACAAGGCGCATTGGGATCTTAGCTTTCGAAGGAATTCAAGAGAATTAGGAGTGCCAATCTATGCGCCGGCGGGAGTTGATGTTATTGCGAACGTGCATAAGGCCGCGAATATGAGAGCCAATAATCCGGGCGGTGTAAGTGCAGGCGGGGCAATGTTGCTCGCCTTTAAGGATATGGTAGCGAACGGACGACCATGGGATTTCAAGAAAGATTATCGAAATTCTGCAGGTTGGAAACGGGATGTCGTGGCCGACTTTGGGAATTGGCACTACGGCTTGGTGGGGGCGGCCATGGGACTCACCTTGCCAGAACTTTTGCGCTTTGCGGGCTATGCTCAATGGAGAGCGGGAACCTCGAACCACGACTGGAGTTCGCCAGTCGGCGCTTCGCCTTATGGCGATGATCCGATCGATCAAATTTGGATCAAAAGAGGCTTTGATGCCTATCGCGCCTTGCCAGGCCTCAAGGATCATGGGATAGGATTGTTAAAGTCATTTAAACCGGTTGAAAGGTAGTCATGAACAAAAAGATTAAGTCCGTATTAGCAACCGTCGTCATTCTCTTTGTTCTTGCGTTTGCCGTGAACAGATTCTCTGTTAATGGTAAAGTCGTGCAAACCATCGATACGGGTAATCAAACTTTCTTTCTTGTCGATCGAGAAACTGGCGCGACCGATGGGTTTGTGACTGCGGTGTATAGCGGACCAAAGTGGTTGGGACCCTTGATGTTCAATCAACGCGCGACAATACCGGTTTCTCATGAACAAATCCACGGTCAGATGGTTGACCAGGGATTGGTTTTGAGGATCGACGATCCCGACCAAAAGGCGACTTCAAGAAAAATTCCTTGCGGTAACGACGTCCTGGAAATTCAATATTCTAAGTGAGCTCGCGACCATTCGTCTGCGATGCCCAAGCCGTAACCCTCGCACACTCATTCGTGACGGCGGCGTCTATGCCCATCAAAACACGACGGTGGTTCAAGACCCTAACCGCGGCGATAACTGTTGTGAAGGAGTTTGACAAAAGGAACGCGCGCAAGCCGAAGTCTTAGCCGCTGGATTGCTTCTTGGAAGGATTCAATTCTCGATACAACTCGTAGGCTCGGCGGCGCATCGCAGCGGCCTCTTCGGTCCGCCCGACGAGATCATAAAATTGGGCCAGCGCGTAGTGGACATCGTAGCAATCGTCGCAGAGTTCGATGGCCTCCCAAAGGTACGCCTCGCCACGTTCGAACTGCCCAAGATGGGCATAGGCGAGTCCAAGTCCGGCGAGAGCTTGGCGAACCCGCGGTTCTTGTTCGAGGACCTTTTGATAGAGAGGGATCGCCTCCGCAAATCTACCTGACGCCTTGAGCGAGTGAGCCTTGGCATATTGCGCTTGATAGTTGTCCGGATGCGCTTCGAACACAATATCGACTTGCCGTTCGGCCTCTTCGCGGTTCCCTTCGCGATAGTAGAGCTGGGACAGCGTCAGACGGGAGCGCCACAAAGTGGAATCAAGATCCAACGCCTGAACATAGCTTTCGATCGCCTGCTTAAGCATTATTTCAGAATGATAATGGTTGCCGAGAGCAAGCCACGGACGGGGACTCTCGGGCTCAAGCTTCGCGGCTTGGCGAAAGCATTCGGTGGTCTCGTCGAAGAGCGGCGTCAGGTCACCGTAATCGCGACCCTGATAGTCGCGATGGATGCAGTGATGTTGGTATTGGTGCAATAACGCCTCGCCGAGCGCGTACCATCCTTCCCCATTCTCGGGTTCTGCGGCGAGTTCGGCTCGGAGCCGATCGTGAAGTTCTTGAATGGATTCCCGCTTCAAACGTCCTTATTAAACCTTTCTCAATCGAAAGGGGATATGTAGACATAAGTCTATTTATTTGGTATAATACTTTCGTTCGGCCAGGGATTCGTGTTTGTGAATCTTTTCCTTTAGCCAACATTTAAGTTTTTCGTATCGAGCCTTTGGGTTGGCATCGAAACCGCGACCGTCAGCATCGCAAAAGGAATCACGGCGAGGAGCCTCCATGCGTCGTCTTCACCCATCCCCAACCAATCAAGAAAAGCAAAGAACGCAAGCATGGAAAGCGCAAACTTCACAAACTGCTTCACGTTTTCATTTTAGACGGCTTTTCTAACCCGTTTTCCTAGCATTTTTCCCGCATTTTTGCGCTCGGAACTTCCAAATGAACAAATACACAGGATGCACTCAGAAGGCATCGGTGTCGGTGACGACATCGGTGACCCAACTTTTCGACAACCGACCAACGCCTTACGGACGTGCGTCGCTGACCATTCCTCTGCATAACCTCAGCGGCTATCTCTATGTGCTGGTGACTCCGGCGCATGGCAAAAAGTACGACGGAACGACCGCGCTCGACGCAACGTACGTTCAGAACTATGGCACCCGCTGGGAATCGACCGACAAAGTCGCGACGATCAACGTCGGCGACGAGGTCGATGTCTATGCGGTAACGAGCACGGGCACGTTTACGGCCTACCTGTCGGAGTGGTTTTAAAATGCCGGGACCGATTGAGTTTCGGTCATGCCCGCAATCGATACCTGCACTTATTCCGTATCCTGTGATTCCTTATTCGGCTGAAGCAGCTCCAACCCCCGACCTGCTTTGGCTAAAGCAAGATTCGCTTCAACAGTCGGCAATTGCCGACGGAAGTGCTGTGACTTGGGTCGATTCGGTGGCGGGGATGTCCTTTTCTGCTCCAGCTGCCACGTTAACCCAGGCGGTTTCAGCAACGGTTAATAGTAAGAAAGTTGTATCATTTTCGGGCTCCCAAGCTCTCCAATGCCCTTCGGCGAATTTATCGACAGCTCTAAAGTCGGCGCTTACGGCTGGCACTTATTCGATAACGGTCCTCTTTCGATCGACCGATGAGACCAATCCTGGAACCCTGATCGCTCGTAACTCAAACGGTGGAAATGGTCGCATTTGGCTCGTCATGTCCGATACTTTGGGTGGTGTCTCAGCAGGTTATCGAGTCTGTAAGTGGAATGGATCTGACTCGTTGATCAGTCGGTCGTTTGTCGGGTCGCGCCAAGACTGGGCGGTGGTGACCTATACCTACGATGGATCAACCGAAAAGCTCTTTGTGAATGGACGACTAGAGCATGAAAGGGTAGGGAAGTCTCCCGGGGCCGACTCTGCGGTTCCACTCTATTTAGGCTGTACCACTTCATTGAGCGGGTTCACATTCAAGGGATACATGGCTGAGGTGGCCATCGCTTCGACCGTCTGGAATTCCGCCCAAGTGACGGCGTTTCATCGCTATGCGCTCACTAAGGTCGGATGTGTTCCATCTCGATGGAATCCGACGATGGGTCTGAAGATTGCCGTCATAGGTGATTCGATCAACGATCCTGCTTTTGTGGGATCGGGTGGTGTGGTGAACAACGTTCACTCATATCTGCAAACCGAACTTACGGCGCGGTTGGGTTTTACGGTGACGGTGTATGGCCTCGGTGTTGCAGGCTCCTCATCGACTGATTGGGAGGCGGGAATTCCGAATTTTGACGCCAACTATCAAACGGCCATGCGGTCGTGCTGCAAAAATGGAGTCCATCTTGTTTGCGATGCGATCGGCGTCAACGATGCCATCGTGGGAAGTCGCACGGCAGCCCAGTTTGCTCAAACAACGAACGCAAGTCGTAACGAATGGAATTGGAATGGATTTTCGATTCTGACCCTCGGACCAACCTATCCGACCTCAGACACCAACAAATTGACCCTCGACTATCACGCCGTGAATCAAGCGCAGGATAACGGAGGAACCCGATTCGCTGGAGACGCCGATATTTGGCAACTTGTGCAGTCGAACCCCACGTCGGGTGAGGTCTCGATCGAAGGGACGCATATGACTGACAAAGGTCAAAAGCTGTTGGCGGCACTTTATGCGCAGTCAATTTTGAAAACAATGTCACGGCTCGGCTGGATTCCGAACCCCTAATCCTTTACAAACCCCATGAATAAATACACAGGATGCACTCAGAAGGCATCGGTGTCGGTGACGACATCGGTGACCCAACTTTTCGACAACCGACCGACGCCTTATGGACGTGCGTCGCTGACCATCCCTCTGCATAACCTTAGCGGCTATCTCTACGTGCTGGTCACGCCCGCTCACGGCAAAAAGTACGATGGGACGACCGCGCTCGATGCAACGTACGTTCAGAACTATGGCACCCGCTGGGAATCGACTGACAAAGTCGCGACGATCAACGTCGGCGACGAGGTCGATGTCTATGCGGTAACGAGCACGGGCACGTTTACGGCTTATCCGTCGGAGTGGTTTTAAAATGGGTAGTCGCGATAATGGTCCACTGGCTCAATCAGCGATGAGCGGAGCCCTCAAAGATTCGAGAAGCCAATTCTCTTCGACAACGCCGATGGCAAGTATTCTCAATGCGTTTGGAACAAATCCAAGAGCAGTTTGGGCTTCTTGCGATGAGTATCTAACGACCGACTCAGGCTCAACAACGTCCACTCAATATTTTGCGACGCGTGTAAAGACGCGAATTGCTGGTGGAAAATGGTTAGCATTGGCCCCGGTTTTCTTTTGTGGTTGTCAAACATCTCAAAGAAGTCCGGTTGGTACCGTGAATATCCCTGCCGTGACACTGGCCTGGAACCTGGAACTAGCAAACGGAACGCTTACTCCCACTGACTACACATGTCCAAACACGGGCGGAACGATCCTCCCGGGAACTTTTAATGGCCAGGTCGATGGAATTATGCGCGGGGGTGACTTCCTGGTGGGTGACTTCATCTACGCGTCGGCTGCAGGACTACCATATTTCGAATGGATTGACCGAACCTATCTGCCTTGGCTGAGAGTCGCCTGGTCCAAAAAGAATGCTTCCGATAGCCTTTTTGCAACGACGAACACGGAATACAATTTCCCATGCAACTCTCACTTCGCGAGTTGCACTAGCTACGCGTCAGCAAAAACCCTTATTGGCACCTCTGGCATCAGCAGCTACAATTCTGGAAACGACCATTGGGGCTCAGGAGACTCCTCAAGTTTGCCATCTTGTCTGGGGTTCATCGGTATTGGTTTGAGCGGGCAAAAATCATTGATTTTCTTTGGGACATCTATTTTCGACGGTGATGGTTCTGCGCCGCACATGCAAGGTGGAGTGAATCCGTCGAACAATGTCCCTCAAAATTACGATCTTCTTGGATTTCCCAATGCTTATGGCCAAGCGCTCACCAATAGTGTCCCCGTCATGAATTTTGGAGTCGGAGCTTCTTCATGTTCTCGAGTTTGGGCATCAAGCGGAACACAGCCTGATTGGGTTACGAATAACGAAGATATTGCACTCCAACGAGGTGTTCTCAGTCAGCTCGTTAAGTGGTTTGACATCTGCGTTGGCTACGACGTTCAAAACGATAACCTTTCTACGTTTGGTGAGTGTGTTTATAACTTCTCGACCAGACTTCGGTCCTCGAATCCGGCCCTGAAACTGTACGCCTGCAAAGTTCCGAACGGCTATACCAACGAGTCTGGTGTCACAACTCCATATGATTCTGCGGGTCTCGATCCCAAGTGGGCCGTCTATGACGCGGCAGTCTCAAGTGGTTTGTTTCACGGCATGATCTCCGTTCGAGAATCAGGTGTTGACATCTTTGCCGATTTGGGGACTCAATATTCGAGTACCACTACCTCGACCGGATCGATGACGACGCTTAATGACTCGAACGCGACTTGGTACAGAAATCAATGGGTCAGTTCCTTCGTCAGCGTGGGCGGCACCAAGCGACTCATCACGGGCAACACGCGAAATCAGCTAACATTTAACGCTTTTGCCTCGGTCGTGGGCTCATCTGTAGCCTATACGATTGAAGGGAATACGACGGGCGATGGGCTTCATCCCAATGAAGTTGGACAAAAACGAATGGCAAGCAACTTCAAGATAGCCATTGCTGCCTATGAGAACATTCCCTACTTTACACGGTCGGCTTAGGCAATGAAATTGTAACAACTAGAGTTGCAAATGGGATAACCGCCAAGAGTCTCCACGCATCACTCTCTCCGAGTCCAAGCCAAGTCAAGAAAGCGAAGAACGCGAGCATTGAAAGAAAAAACCTCACAAACTGCTTCACGTTTGTATTCTATCACGAATAGACGTTACAGATTTACAGGTATTTATCTCATGTTATCGTGAGGACGAGTTCAAGAGTGCATGATTTAGTCCTTGGTCACCAAATCCCGTTCTTCTTCGTGGTCGTGGGGCTGGTTGCCTGGTTTTGTCGCTCCTCGACAAAACTAGGCACTCAGCCTTCTAAAATAGTTTCTGGTTCATGAAAAAGCTGGATCAATTAACCGGATGGAGATTTGTTGCCGCGTTCGGAGTGATTCTTTGCCACCTCAGGGACATGCTTTTCCCCGGAGAGCCTAGGCATGTAGACACTATCTTTGCAGCAATGGCTAACTTTGTCGGATTCTTCTTTGTGCTTTCAGGATTCATCTTGGCCTATAACTACCAAGACAGACTGAATTCAGGGAAAACAACCAGGTGGGCTTTTCTTGTCGCCCGCTTTGCCCGAATCTACCCAGCTTTTATTTTTTCTCTGATCGTTGCACTTCCTGCATTTCTGTTCCTGAATTTACGATTGCACTCTCCAACGTCGGCTGTCACCACACACGCGCTTGCATCAATTTTCATGGTGAAAACCTGGTTCCCATTTGTGCGCTGGGACACGATTATTGCCTGGAATGGTCCAACATGGTCGATTGAGACGGAATTCTTCTTCTACCTCGTATTTCCATTTCTGATCAAACCGTTGGCCAAGCTAAATCTTAAGTCAAACACCATGTTATGGATAGCTATAGTGGTGGTTTTGACGGCAGTTTGTAAAGGATACGACGTTTGGTCTCAGCGGGTAGAAAGAGAACCATTCCTTGGCTGCTTCGAGCTTCTTCATTCTTCACCATATTTTTGTATTCTCGAGTTTGCCATCGGAATTGTGACTTATAATATTTGCCGTCAATTGCCTGAGGCAAGTGCAGAAAAAATACGTTCGATTTCAGGCCCAATGGTTGGGATCTTTTTTGTTGCGTATTTGCTCATGAATGCGACCTTGGGTGTAATGAGTGTTTTTCACGGCATGCCCACGATCATATTTTCGCTAGTTATTCTGGCTTCTGGATTGTCTCCACATGTCTTGCGGGGACTTGGCTCGTCTACAATGGTGTACTTGGGAGAAATCAGCTATTCGCTTTATCTACTGCATATTCCCGTGCGCCGAATTTTTGAGTTCCTTGCAAAGGCGATCAGGCCTCTCGGTTGGGTATCCCAGCACGCTTCGCCAATCTATGCACTTATCATCATTTTCTTCTCAATTGGCCTGGCTAGTTTCTGCATGAAGTATATCGAGGAGCCCTGTAGATTAAGGATCCGTAAAGCACTCTCATAGCCTATTAAAGATGGCCTTGTAGCTCAAAATCACAAAACCACGTTAATTTTGGGAGTGAAGCTGCTCTCTGGATGAACGTATTTAAGAATCCTAACCTCACAGATGATCAAAAGGCGGACATGATTTTAGATGCCAGAGATTCGCACTTTAGGGGACCGAACGAGAAAGGACTGCATCTACGCACCAAGCGAGTTAGGGAATTTATTGGAAAATCAAAGGCTTAATTCACTCGCTTCTCAAAGGAATCATATTCAAACGAAGCGCTCGCGTTGTACGCCTCGACTCTAACGAGTCGAACGGATCGATTTTTCTGCGTCTCAATCCAATAATCCCAGGACTCGTGTCCGTTCGGCGTGCATTGGATAAGCTCACGCCCGTCGGGCAATTTAAAGTAGAAAGCGCGATGGTCGATCGCTGTCTCCGGTTCTTGATTACGTGGAAGGAGATGCTTTCCGAGAATTCGTAGCAATTTACGGGATCGAGAAGGCGACGATCGCAAATTGAGAGTGGCCGTTTGGACGAGGGTGATGTAATCGAACGATGGCCTCAGGCTTTTCGAATATCGTTCCTTCATCAAGGTTTCGAACTTTTCGACGGGAATACCCCACGAACTGCGGAATTGAACCGGATTGGGAATCGCAGATCGAAGGGCTTTTACGTTCCCCGTGCGGATGTTCTCCAATAAGCGAAGCTCCTGAGCGTTTGGGAGCCTTCCCTGATTAGATTGAGCAATCGCAAAAGCAAGAAGGAGATTTACCATTGGAACCCCGGTGTCTGATCAAATTCACAAATTCGGCGAAGGACAATGCCCTTGCCCGGGCGAACATCGTAATGAAGTTCCCAAACATCGCCAGGGGTCACTTGTCCTCTTATGGTAAAGCTCGTCAGGTTATTGTGGTTCGATTTCACGCGTTGCGGAGCTTGCTTGCTTTTCTCAATTAAGTTCGAAAACCGAGCAAGGCTATTCTTAAGACTTGCGTCGTCGCTTTCTTTTTTAAGAAAATCCGAAGCCACGAGGTAACTATCCAATACGGCTTGGTTCGAGTGACCATGCGATGCCGGCATGACCGTAAAATAGCCGATTTGGGCGTTCATCAAGGTTCTTATCTTCTTGACATCACGGCTTCTTAACGCCAAAACCATGTCCTTTTCCTCGGCCGATAGCTTTGCGCTCGACGAGGCAATGAGGAGGGAAAGCGGTGCTAACACAACTTCCATATTACATTAAGAATGTAGACATAAGTCTGCATTGGATAATTTCTTTCCCATGAATAAATACACTGGATGCACTCAGAAGGCGTCGGTGTCGGTGACGACATCGGTGACTCAACTTTTCGACAACCACGCGACGCCCAATGGCCGCGCCTCGATCACGATTCCGCTTCACAACCTCAGCGGATACCTCTATATTCTCACCACCCCGGCCCACGGAAAGAAGTACGACGGCAAGACCGCGCTCGACGCGACTTACGTCCAAAACTATGGCACCCGTTGGGAATCGACTGACAAGGTCGCGACGGTCAACATCGGCGACCAGGTCGATGTCTATGCCGTCACGAGTACGGGAACGTTCACGGCCTATCCCTCGGAGTGGTTCTGACATGACCGGGCCCTTATCACAATCCACAGTCGCCTCACGCTCGTCAAGTGGAACCCAAAATCCGCTGACGGTGGTGGTAACCGACACGTGGAAAGCCAATCTCGCGGACCAATTTGCCCAGGGCGGCGACTGTTTGGTCGGCCCCGCCGACTCGATCTTCGCCGGGACGGGCGACAGTTGGGATAACGCCGTTCAGCAGCTCCTGAGAACCCAGTTCCTCGACCGGTTCCAAAATTCGGGCTACGAGTCCGGGCCGGGGTTCTACTGCGTCGGCGACCTATCGAACGGAGCCACCGGCGCGCCCACCTACTTCCACGAAGCCAGCTTCAATGCGGCCAAGTCGGGCGAGAATTATTACTTCCCGCGCATGTCAATCTGTCCGAATTCGGCGTCGCTGTGTCGGTTCAGCTTTCCCACGACGCTATACGGAAGGAAGATCAAAAAGATGGAGCTGGTCATCTCGACCTTTGGCACCTCGACGACTGCGCCCAGCATCACGGTGGACGCTTATTCGGTGGCCACTCGCCAAACGGCGAGCGACGACTATGGAAGCCCCGGCTTTGCGTCGTCGATGGTGCATGATGGGCTCACGGGGGTCACCACGATCTATACGCCGGGCAACCTGACCAATGCACCGATGCACAAGCTCGGCCTCCTCCCGATCACCTTTAACGGAACGACGCACAACCCAACCATCCAGATTTCGAGTTCGTCGCCGGTTGCGATTCTCGGCGTCATTCTCTATTGTGACGATTGGGATATCGACGGAAAAGGCGTTCGATTTCACGGTATGGCGGCGGCGGGCTTCGCGGCTTTTGGTGGACGTTATGCCGCCCAAAATCCCACGATGGATAGCGGAGCGGTGCCGTGGTACCGAACCTTCTTGCGCGACGATTATTGTTACGGAATCTCGAATACGATGTCAACCACGTCGCCCACCTCGAACGGAAAATTGATGATTTGGGAAGCGGCGATCAACGATCGAATCATCTGGACGACGTCGTTTGCCGACTTTCTGACCATGGTTCGCGACACCGTCGATCTGATCATGACGACCTCGGATAAGGTTCAGATCCTTTTCGTGATCCCCTATGCGATTGCCGGTGGCTTTGACTCGTGGCGAAAGGGTTATGACGGGGCGACGATCGACCCCGAAGGAACTTGGACGGCCTATACCGATGTGTTCTATCAGGTTCAGGCCAAGTATCCCGACCGGATCGCGATTCTCAATCTTTATGCCGATTTTGGCTATCAAGACTATGCGACGGCGATCACCGCGCGCGGGTGGAATACGGTCGATGGCGTCCACTGGAAGAACGGTGGACCGGCCTACGCCGCCTCGCGCATTATGTCGGTTCTGCCTTCGAAGGCGAGCTTCTCGAAAGCGACGGGGGCGAGCGCGACGGCTCTTACGACCAACATGACCCACGCCTACCGGTTCGACGGGGTTACCCCTAAAAATCTGGGATCGGCAGGGGGAACTATGGGGCGCAATACCTCGGGTGCGTTGCCTAGCTTGCGCAGTCGCCGAACTCGCGATGGAAAGAGTATGAGGCTCAATGCGACGGCGGGCTATGGCTTTGTCACGAGCGGCAACGTTGCGATTCCGACTGGCGATTGTTCGATCTTTGTTCGGATGAAACTGACCGACGAGCCAGGCGCCGGAAACGTGAATATTCTTTCGATCTTTGGTGATGAACTCGGCGCAGGGGGTACGTTCCAACTGCGATTGGGCGATGGTCTCTCGAATCAAATTCGAATGCCGTCGTTTACGAATGCCAATGCGCGCTCGACCGGAACGGTGCCGCTGAATCAATATTCGATTTTCGGATTTGTAAAGTCAGGTTCGACGGTGACCTATTACATCGACGGGATTGCGGCGGGAACGGCGACGGCGACGACTGTCACCGCGACGACGATGCCGTTTCGAGTGGGTGAGATCGCGGGATATGGTGGACGCCCGACGAAGGGCGAGGTCTCCCACGCCTTTTTGTGGACACGCGCTTTATCGAGCACCGAAGTGACGAACCTCACGGCCAATCCCGACCTTCCGTTTACATTGACTTAATTTCTCTCTGCAAGTGCTCCACGCCCCTCCATTCGGAGGGGCATTTTTTCGTGTATGGATGAACTGGACTGGAGCGTCAGTCTTGGATCGAAGGTAATAACCACGCTACACCCCTGGGGGTGGCACGGGATTGGATACGGTCGTCTCTGAGTCTCCGAAGTACTCTGGCTTTGTGAAGCACTTTTTGGTAGTGCGCAGACCTGTCCACGCTTTGGCAGCCGAGACCTGTCCCGGCTGAGACTTTGATTCGCGGCCATCCCGATGCTCGGGATCTTCAAAGAGTGGCCACGCCCCCAGTTGGCTTACCCCTCCCAATCGAGTTGTGAGAGGGGAGAATGAGACGCCTAACGTCTGACGTGACCGCGATCAATCGTTGTAAACAAGGTGTACAGTTACAGTCGAGTTCTTACGTGAAGTTTGCCACTTCGTTTGATCGTTGAGCGAGACGAAGTCGTTCGATCCCACTGAGTGGATATGACCAAAGTGACGAGCAGGATGATCTCTCATTGAAGCTCTAACGAAATTGCGGAGCAAAAACGAGTTCATCAAGGAAAGGGAACCGTTTTGAATTTTAAAGCTGCCCAACGTGGACGCTTTTCAAACCTTCGCTGGGCATTGACCGCTTGGCGCACTGCTAGCCGCATTGCACGTGCCTGCCTTCAACGACGCTTCAACTGGGAGTGACTAATGAATTTGACGAGGGCCCACGTTACCCTGTGGGACATCGCAATATACCGATCATTTCAAGTTGGCGGTCGCTCGCAGGTAATCGTCTATGGATTTGTCCGAACGCTCTTCATTCTCTTTTAGGACTTGCTCCATGTATTTTCTATTTTCAGCTCGCTCAGATAACTCAATGTTTTTCTCGCGCACCGCAAGAAGATGTCGAACAAGAAATCCCGTGCAGAAGGCTGCAAGAATTAAGATTACATACCATTTACCTGGCTTGGCGTTTATTTCGCGCACTTTTTAACCGCCTGGTTAAACTTAATACCTGCGTCATGTATACAGAATTGATACCTTGTCAAGCACAATGTCTTTTGCTTATTTGTCTTTGCTTTCTCAAGGCAATTTTGGCGATCTGTCTTGCATTTGTCCAAATCGATGTTTCTTTGATGCTCCGCATCATGGACACATCCTTTGGGAAAATCCCAAGCGAATGTGTGCATGCATTTGATAATGCAATTCCAAGTTCTTTCGAGATGGCACTTCCGTTCGAGATCCTTACACTTTTTGAAATTTTCAGAAGTTTTGCCAAGCCCCAAATAACAAGCATCAAACTCTTTATGGCACTTGTTCTTAAGATCAAACAGAGTTTGAAATTCTGCGTCCTCGCAGCGTTCCTTGCAGTCGTCGAACGGAGCGACGCTACATGTTGCCTGACCAGTCGGATCTATCAACAAAAGCGGATTACATTCCGCATATCCATAGGCCATTTCGTCCGGCCACCGCGGGTCAACGGTTGTCCAGATGCCACTTACGAATGAATAATGGCGAGCCCTTACATAGTGCGAAGCACCAGTTAAGCCAGTTTGGCGGTATCCGTGGGCGCCAACCCAGCCAAATCCCGAACTGCTGGACCCGCTGGATGAAATTGTTTTGCCGAGTGGCGAATATCGAGCCTGATAAGTCAGCTCGCCCGTTTCATCCACTTCACCCGTAATATTCCCTAAGGCATCAGTAAGGACATCTTTGTGGCCATTCTCGTCACTGTAGCAGATCATTACGCCATCGACGTAGTAGTACCGCTTCTTCATTGCCATTAGGTTTCAACTGCCTTGCCGTTGAATCGCCAGGGGCGATAAACGACAGACTTCATCTTCAGTTATTCTATCAGTAGTTTTGCCAGGTGTGACAAAGAAAATTAGAAACATGATGGCTTTACTCTAAAGCTTCCAAATCGCAGCTGCCCAACGTGGATTTCCCGATTCCGCTTAGGCTCCATTGCCCTCGCTTCGCTGCGGCGTCCCGATGAATCGGGATCTTCGAGGATAAACTTCTCGTCCACCGAAAATCTAGAAATCAAAATTAGAAAGGGTTCCCTAAAGAGGGGAACCCTTTCTAATTTTGAAGCTGCCCAACGTGGATTCGAACCACGATTGACGGTACCAGAAACCGGAGTCCTGCCATTAGACGATTGGGCAATGAGAGACATAGGATACCCGGTTCAATCTTTCGTTGCATATCAACATCCACGCGCCGAAAACACGATCCGATCTTTCAATTGGAAAATGCTCAAATTTGCCACTAAGTGGAAATTGAAATGACAAAAATCCAATTAAAAGATTGTAAAAATGTACCCGTGACATCCAGGCAGGGATTAAATAGGTCATAATCCGATTAAAAGATTGTCATGAACCGACCGACCGAGAGCCATCAACGCCTGGCGCACGACCTCCGCGAGGCGCGAGAAGAAGCGAATCTCACTCAGATTCAGCTTGCCGACTTGGCCGCCCTCTCCAGCCGCCCGATCTACATCTTTGAAACCGGCAAGGGATCAATCCGCCTCGACACCTACCTCAAGTTGCTCGACGTGCTTGGACTCGAACTGCGGGTGGTGCCGCGCCAACCGAACGCATGATCGACTATCGATCGAGCGAAAGCCTCGAAGTTCGCCGACGCGGCGACCTCGTCGGTGAACTCAAGCGTCTGCCGAAAGGCTGCGAATTTCGCTACACGCCCGAATTTTTGGCGAGCAGCGAAGGCCCAATCGCGCTCCACCTTCCCAAAACCGCCGAGCCTCAGGTGTCCGAAGGACTGCTCAACCTTCCCACCTTTTTCGCCGGGCTGCTCCCCGAAGGCATCATGCTCGACGCGATCCAAGCCCTGACCCGATCAGCCAAAGACGACCTTTTCACCGTCCTCGCCGCAACCGGCAGCAACGCCATCGGCGACATTACGGTTCATCTTCCCGGAGACGATCGGGGCGGCATTGACCACAACCTCGAAGATGCCCAAAAGGCGTTGACCGCGGTTCTAAACCGCGAGGGCGGACAAGTCGAAGCCGTCGCGGCGATCGCGGGCGTTCAACCTAAAATGTCGCTCGGCGGGCTGGTTCGCACCCACCGTCAAGATCGGTTCATCGCCAAATTTCCTACCGAGCGCTTTCCTGGTTTGCCTCAAAACGAAGCCGCGTGCATGATGCTGGCGCGCCGATGCGGACTCCGAACGCCAAAGGCATGGGTCCAAAACGGCGTCTATGTGGTCGAACGTTTCGACCGGGTCAAGACTCCTACCGGCGAAATCGAGATGCTCCACCTCGAAGACATGATCCAGGTGATGAACCTCTTTCCAAACGCCAAATACAGCGTCGATTTCGAGGCGATTTGCCGGGCGATGGTCGAAGTCGGGGTCTCGGCGGCGGGCCTTCTCGAAACGATCAAACTCTATGCCTTTAGCTTCATCATCGGGAACGGCGACCTCCACGGCAAGAACGTGAGTTTAATGCGCGGGAGCCGGGGTCAATGGATGCCGACTCCGAGCTACGACCTGGTTTCAACGCTGCCCTATCCCCAAATCCCATCGGTCATGACGTTGGCCCTCGTCGATTCGAAAACGGACGGCTTGAGGACCGACGACTTTGTCGAGTTTGGAGGTCGGTTCGGGGTCCCCGAGGCCGCCATTCGAAAGGAAATGAAGGTTTTGGCGTCGAAGGTCGTGACGAACCTACGCATTCTCGCCGGTGCGATTCCGTCCGGCGACATGCAGACGATCCAGGATCGAGCGATGGCGCTGAACGCCGGTTAGAAGTTTCTCAAAAATGCTTCTTGGTTTTGAAAGAAATCCCAAAGCCTCCACCGATGACGAAGTGTTTCGGATCTATCGAGGCGGAGGAAGCAGAAAGAGCTATTTTCGAGAGGACTTCTCAGACTCCGACTCCCAGCGCATCCGCTGATAGACATCGCCGTCTTCGATCACCGTGAATCCTAACCGAAGATAGAGATTTCGTGCGGGGTTGAACTTCTCAACCGACAGTGTCATCGGCTTTCCACGCTGTTGCGCCTCAGTTTGAAGCTCTCGCATTTGTGCCGTACCGAGCCCAAGGTTTCTCCGGTCTTCAACGATCGAGATATCGATCAGGTGAAACGTGTCGCGGTCGATGGTTGCGTGATAGCCGATGGGGTGTCCTTCATATTCATAGATCACATATTGAGCGTCAGCGAAGACCTGGGCGTAATAGCTGCGCATGGCCTGATATTGCTGGTTGAGAATGAGGTCGAGGTGTTCGCCCGAGAGTCCGGCGCGGATGAACTCGGCTCCCCGAATGGCAAAGAAAAGCGAACGGAGGAAGGGCTCGTCGTAAGGCGTTGCCAGACGCCGAGCCACTTCCGAGAGATTCATGCTCAATTGAAAATCGCCTGGTACTCGCGCGTCCCGTTCGATTCGGCCACCGGCACCAAAAAGATGTCGTGTTCGCCCAATCTCGAATGGCGAAGCGTGAACGTCCCTTGGTCGAGAGCCGACTCACTTGGCCCATCGAAAACGAGCGAAAATGGTTCGGTTCGGCCCGGATGAGCCCGCCCGATCGAGTCGACCTTGCGAAGTGTAAGCGTCGTGTGTACCTCGCCATTGTCATAGCGAGGTACATCGAAGGCTTCTCCCACCAACGGCTGAAAGTCGGAGATGGTCAAAACCATACTAGTTCCGACTCGGGAAGATTCCCTGAAGCGCGATGCAGAAGTTCAGAACGAGGCTAGGCTGTTGGTTGTTGTGAGGCTGGCTTCCGCCGACCGGCAGTAGTGCAACGGCCGAGTTCGAGGGTGCACTGGTCACATACAACTTCTCGGTTCCGGTGTTCGCATAGAAGTTGCCCGACGGTGTCGCCGCGGTTCCCGCCTGATTCGAAACCGAGACGATGTGGGTGTGCGACGGAATCTCTTGATCGATCAGCGTATGGGCGGTTTCTCCTGCCGCTGCGCCGAGAGGGTAGGTTCCGTTAAAGCCGAGGAAGCAACGATTCTGTGCGTTGGGCAGCATGAACGTCGTGACCCCGTTTCCGCCAAAGGTCGTTCCGAGCAGCGAAAAAAGCGCCTGATTTTGATTGATAGGGAGCGTCTGACCGTTACACTGCGCCCAGCCCTTTGGGGCGAACGCGAACGAAAAGACTCGAATTTCTCCAAGAAATGGTTCTGCCATGATTCTCCTTATGACCTCTGGGGAAACACTCCTGCGAGGGCGATGATATAGTTGATTGAGAGGTAGGGCTGCATGTTGTTATGCGGCTGACCGCCTCCATCGGGGATGACGGCGCTGGGGTCCATCGTTCCGGTCGAGGCCGTTCCGTAGATCGACTTGAGCGGCTTGGCGGGATAATGGGCCACGGGCGACGGGTCGGTTGAGGCGGTGTTGTTATCGCCCACCATGTGGTTGTGCGATGGCAGGTTGCCGATGAGTAGGGTCACTGACGACTCGCCTCCGGTTTCACCCAACACATAGGTTGGAAGGCCAGGGCCTTGGCCTTCGCCAATCGCGACATTGCCTTGTAGGTTTGGCAAGGCGAAGTTCGAGGTGCCGTTGCCGCCATAGTTGGTTCCGAGCAGCGAAAAGAGTGCGGTATTCTGCGAAATCGCGAGAATTTGCCCCTGACAAAACGCCCAGTTTTGCGGAGCGAAATTAAACGCGACCGGTCTGATTTCTCCAAGAAAAGGATCCATAAATTCTCACTTCCGTTAATTCTGGGTGGGGAAAATCCCCTCCAAGCAAATGATGTAGTGCAGCGTCAAGTAGGGCTGCATATTGTCGTGCGCGAGGTTCATGCCAGTGAACGAAACCGAATTCGGGTTCATCGTGGTTCCGTCGAGGGTCGTCGTGTACGGTTTGCCCATCGACTTCGAGCCTCCTGCGCCCAAGAACGCGTTCGTGGGGTCAGATTGAGTTCCACCGCTGGCCGACACGTGCAGCATGTGCCCGTGCGACGGCATCTCTTGGGTGATCAATGTGACTGATTCGACTCCAAAAGATTGCCCCAATGGACTCTGGCCCGACTGATGAATTGGCGTCCGGCCTCTCAAGTCCGGAAGCGCGAAAGTGACTTGCCCATCCCCACCATAAGTCGTCCCGATCAGCGCGAACAATGCGTCGTTTTCGCTGATGGGAAGCAGTTGGCCATAACAATAGGCCCAACCGAGGGGAGCAAAATTATAGGGTACGAGTTTGATTTCCCCAATAAATGACTCTGCCATGTCTTCTCCGTTAAAGAATCGTCAACGTTGAACCCAGAGCCACTCGAAAAGCAGTACCAAAGCCCAACTTTTTCCATTATATGCCAGGACTTCAAAATTGACAAGCGATTTAATAAAACATTATCAAATAGGTTTATTGGGTGGGGCGCTAGGGGCTATGGCATCGTGTTTCATCGAGCGGCCTATCTCTATTCTCGGCTGAGGTTGTTCAGCTTTGATTACGTGGGCAAGGATGCCCACGTTACCAAGTCGGCTCACCCACCAATTGCAATATCTGAATCCTGAAGCCTTGCGAACTGAAGCCTTGATTCCCCTCCCACCCGTTCGCTTTTGTGGAATGCGGTGAAATCTTTGGACACCTTCATCTCGTCTCTCCGTTCAGACGGGACTCGAATTGTTGTGGGCTTATGTTGCCAATGGACGAGTGGAT
>JBEHXE010000037.1:0-29661 GCA_048498855.1 Armatimonadota bacterium
GGCATGGCGTTCCGGGTGGGCCGGGAGGTCCGCCGGGATTCAAATGGCCTGCGGATCGTGAAGAAGGTTCGAAGCAAAGGGTCGATTCCTCGCCTACGCCATCTATCGGAAATGGGCCTGGACAATCGACGTCTCGGAGCCAAGACGGCGAAGGGCATCAGGAGGATCACCGTTTCGGTTCGCGAAGGATGGAACCAGAGATAGACGCTCAGGCGGCCCGCGAACAAGGCATCGACGTCAAAGGCCTCCGTCAGATCAAAGCATTGGAAACGGTCTTGCGTCCACGGATGCTCGGTCTTGATGGACGTGACGTCGTTCATCCCGAGCAGACCGCGTGGGAAAGGACCACTTTTGAACAAGCCAAAAGCGGCATTCAATCGTACGGGAACACCATTCAAGATGGTACGCGGATTCGGGTCCTCAGTTACCCCGTTCGCCAAAATGGCAAGGTCACCTATATCCTTCAATTTGGCGCACCTATGACGGCTGAAATGCAGGCTTTGCGACAGCTTTCGCGCACGCTCATGATCGTCGTACCGTTGGCGGTTTTGCTGATGCTTGTAGTGGGCGTGGTCCTCACACGTCGCGCCCTTCGGCCCGTCGGACAGATTGCCTCAGCCGCCGAGCAAATCGAAATCTCAAACCTTTCCGACCGCCTTCCGATCGAGGGCAAAGACGAATTTGCCCAGCTAAGTTCGACCTTCAATGGCCTTTTGGATCGACTTGAGAAAGCCTTTTCGGAAAAGGACCAAGCCTTCGGCCAGCTTCGCCGCTTTACGGCCGATGCGTCTCATGAGCTGAAGACGCCGCTCACCGCCATCCAACTTCGAACGAACCTGGCCCTCATGAAGGACCAAACGCCAGAAAAATATAAAGAGCACCTCCAAGCCATCGACCGGGCGACGGGTCAAATGAACGCAGTCGTGCAGGATCTCCTCTTCCTTGCGGCATCCGACGAAGGCCATCTGAACCTTCGAAAGAAGCCCGCCCACCTTAACGAAGTCGTCGAAGACGCCATTCTTTGCGTCGATACGAGCCGTCACACCATCGAGCGTAACTTTGGCCCCGACATTGAGTTTTCAATGGACGCATCAGCCCTGACGCGGGCATTTGTTAATCTGATCAAAAATGCCGTGACATACACGGAGCCGGGCAAAAAGGTTCGAATAGTGACCCAAATGGAAGCTGGCCAAGCCAAGATTCAGGTGATCGACGAGGGCGAGGGAATCCCCGCCGATCACGTCCCGCTCATCTTCGAGCGGTTTCATCGAGTCGATAGTTCGCGCTTCCGTGATTCCGGGGGTAGTGGCTTAGGTCTCGCAATCACGAAAGCGATTGTCGAGCTTCACGGAGGCGAAATTCAACTCGAAAGCGAACTCCAGAAAGGGTCGACCGTGACGATCACCCTTCCCATTTATTCTTAGGCCGCGAAGGCGAGTCCCTGCTGACTCAGCTGAAGCGAGAATCCGCTGTGCGATTTCGCGTACGCGGCAATCGCTTGTTGGTAGATTGAGTTGGAAGCCGTCGCGCTCGTAGAAGATACTGAGTCATCGGAATCTTGCTGACGGAGGGCATCGAATGCATCCTTTACTTGAGACTTCTCGGTGTCGCTCAGGGAATCCATCTGCTCCTTGCGCTTGGCCATCACATCGTCGTCCGATGCGCCGCTCGTTTCAAGTTGGTCAATTTCGTCCTGGAAGCTCTGGAGCTTGGTCGCTAGGTCAGAATTTGTATCCTTCAATGAGGAAATAACCTCGCTCACGTCCTCATCGCTTGGCCCTTTAGGTCCACCGGGACCACCGGGACCTCCTGGTCCACCGGGGCCGCCAGAGGGGGGATTGCCGAAGACCGACTTCAATTCCGACTTCTCGGTGTCGGAAAGTGAATCCATATTCGACTTCATCGCCGTCTGAATGTCGTCCTGCGAGGCTCCACTTTGGCGCATATCGTCAACTTTCTGATGAAACTCCTCCATTTTCTGCGCCAGCGCAGGATCGGTTTCTTGAAGTTTGGCGAGGGCGGCTTTTTGGGCGGAGTCGTCCATTCTTTGTGGTCGTTGAAGACCGATGCCCCCCGTTGCCGCTGATTTTGAGCTACCGCTGCTCGTGCCACTGGCGACTTGCTGAAAACCGCTTACGGCGGGACTCAGAGTCGTGCCATACAGCGACGAACTGTAGCTGCTGATACCATTTAATGTCATGTTTTCTCCTGGAGCCCAATGCAATCATTGGCTTGGAGCATGACGACTCCTTACTAAAGATGAAGCAAACTTCATCTCGCCTTCATAGCTGAAGCAACCTGTTAAATTTGACAGGAAAATGGGCCCGACGAATCGGACCCATTGGGAGTTCTCACGAAGCTACGATTGAGAACCATAGACTCGGACGGAAACATCTTCTTTCAGTTTCACGCCCAACTCTTGGCCGCGCTTCAGTTCAACGTCACGCACATCATCCTTATTGCCAAGGAAGTGTTGGTAAAGGTAACCGAGGGCGCCTCCAATCACTGCATTCGAGATCACATTGCCTTTGGTGGCAAGCGCAAGCAAGACACCTGCCCCTGCACCCGTGCCGACATACTTCGTGTCGTCTTTTGACTTGGCTTGATCCTTCGCCATGATTCGACCTTTCTTGGTCGTCACGCTGTCGTCGTCAAGGCCAATCATGGTCGCTTTGATCGGAATTCGTGTACCGTCAGCCATCAAAATGCTGTCGTATTTGAGCCCCAAAACGCCAGGCGTGTCGCCTTTCTTGGCTTGAGCAAAACTGACGTGTCCTTCGATCTTCGTTCCTTCTGGCAGGCCAAAGTAATCGTTGTCTCCTTTGGTATCGATTGTCGCCGTGAACTTGTCGCCTACTTCGGAATCGTCCGAGCTCAGGCTCTCATCCAGCTTCACCGGAAGAACGCTTCCCTTCGGCTGCATCGAAATCATGTAAGGCCGGTCAGATACGGTGCTTCCACCATTGTTATAGGTCACGATCGAATCAATTGAGACGAGTCGCAGTCTCGAATCCCAGTTGACTTGTGCCCCTAATGATTCGCTCACGAATCGAATTGGCACCAACGTCGAACCTCCGTACATGGTGGGAGCGGTCGGGACCGTGACGGCCTTGCCGTTGACCCATGCCGTTCGATCACCGATGCGGAGTTCGACTTTTGTCGTATCTCGTTTTGCAATGATCGATTGATCGCTTTCTCGCCAATCGACCGTTGCGCCAAGGCGCTCAAAGACGCCTCTCAACGGAATCATGACCGAGCCATCCATCATTTGGGGCTCGGTTCCCGAAAAAACAACCGGCTGGCCATTGACATTCACATGGATGTCTTGTGCCATCGCAGCCGCCGAGAGTCCGGTAAGGACAGCCAAACTGCCCCATTTCATTGCCTTGGAATTCTTCAGATTTTTCATCATTTGTCCTCCTTGGGTTTCCCTATCGGTTCAGACTCCGATTTCGGCAAGAGGTGTTTCCTGCCTATGCCTTTCGGCCCTATTTTGAACCTAAGTCGGCGTTGTTCTCGTTTCGTTGGGGGCAAGATATCTTAACCTTCTCATCACAATTTCAACGAGATGCAGCCACGTTAATCGGTGTAGACTGGCCCCATGGTCACGAGCCTTCTCGCCGTCGTCCTTGGTCTTCAAGAGCCCTCAATGTTGCCAATCGGCAAGTACATCTCCCCCGAGGGCACCCACGCCGAAGTAGGCAGTTATCCACTAAATATGGCGCTCACCAAAGATCGAAAATACGCGGTCGTCACGACTTGTGGATTTCGAGAGGCGCTCAGTGTTGTGGACGTTGTGAGCGGAGCGGTCGTCAGTCAGTTCGACTATAAGACGTCGAAGGACAACCCTGACAAAGACGGACTCTATTACGGGCTCGCCGTTCATCCTAAGACGGGTGATGTGTACGTTTCACGAGGGGCGCAGGACAAAGTTTCCGCCTATCATATCGAGAACGGAAAACTCCTCGAAGTTGGTACGCCAATCGCTCCTGAACTTCCTGCTAGTCGAAAAAAGCTCCCCTACCACTTTGCCGGTCTTGCGTTTAATTCGAATGGCTCACGCCTATTGGTGGTCAATAACCAAACGAGTCGAGCGACCGACTTTAAGGGATCTGTAACTTTCTATGACTCCACCACAGGGCAATCACTTTTTGAAGTTCCGGTGTCGGGTTTCCCGCTTGGTTGCGCATACCTTACTCAAGGTCCTTCGGCTGACTTAAAGGCATATGTCGGCTCCGAACGTGACGGAGTTGTCGATGTCATCGACATCGCGAACCATTCGGTCAAGAAGACGATAAGAACCGGCAATGCGCCGGTCGGAATGATTCTCAATAAATACCAAAATCGACTCTTTGTGGCGAATAGCGGCAGCGACACGGTGAGCGTCATCGATACCAAAACCGACAAGATTATTGACACTATTACCGTTCGACCGGCCGACCTTCGAGGGCTTCCCGGCGCAGGGCCGCTGGGACTTGCGCTTTCGGACGATGAGAAGTTTCTGTACGTCACTTTGGGCGATATGGAAGCGCTCGCAGTCATTGATCTTGCCAAGCATTCGCTCATCGGCTACACGCCCACTGGGTGGCTGCCGACGAGCGTTGTTCAGTCGGGCAGACATCTTTTGATCACTTCGGCAAAAGGAATTCAGTCAAAGAATCCTAACGGGATGCCCGTTGGCGAAAAAGGAACTTACATTCAAGACATCATTGCTGGAACCGTGACCCACCGGATGATCCCTACGAGGGCTAGTCTGAAGCAATCCACCGCAAGAGTCATTGTCAACAATCGTCTGAAGCCGGGACTTGATAGTCCAATGTCTACTGAGCTCAAAAATCCGGGGATCAAGCATGTCATTTATATCATCAAGGAAAATCGAACTTACGACAACGTGCTTGGTGACCTCACCCAAGGAAAAGGCGACCCCTCATTGACGCTGTTCCCGCGTGAAGTCACGCCGAATCAGCATGCACTGGCCGAGCGATTTGTCTTGCTCGACAACTTTTACGTTTGTGCCGAAGTCAGCCAGGACGGCTGGCAATGGTCGATCAGCGGGATGGCGAGCCCTTACGGCTCCCGCAACACTCCCTATAACTACAGCGGCCGCGGTCGAAGCTACGATACGGAAGGTCAAAACAACGGTGAGCCGGTCGAATTGCTCAACCTCAATAACGTTGCTAAGCCCGCGGCGGGATACATCTGGGAGAATTGCGCAAGATCGAACGTCACCTATCGCAACTACGGCATGTTTACGCAATTCATCGATCCTAGCGACAAACGAAACACGTTGATCCCAGGGGCGAAGGATAGTTTCCCCAATATCAAAGCCCTCCTCGATCATACGGATTCGAGCTATCGCCATTTTGACAACATGTATGCGGACTCGCCGATCTATTCCGAATATGGCTTCACATTCAAGGGACAATTGAAGAAATATGGCGAAAATGGGATGTCGAACCGATTCGACGAATGGAAGAAAGAGTTTGACGCATTCGTAACGAAAGGCGAGATGCCCCGATTCCAATCCGTCCGTCTTGGCAACGACCATACGATGGGTACTCGCGCCAACGTGCCAACGCCGCAGAGTCTGGTCGCAGACAATGACTATGCGGTTGGCAAGATTGTAGAAGCCGTTTCGAACAGTCCTTTTTGGAAAGACACGGCAATCTGTATTCTCGAGGACGACGCCCAGGCTGGCATCGACCATATCGATGCGCACCGCTCGACGGCCTACGTCATCTCCCCTTACATTCAAAAAGGCACCATCGATAGTCGCTTCTACAACACCGATTCGATGCTTCGGACCATGGAAGTCTTGCTCGGAATGCCTCCGATGTCTCAGTACGACGCGGTTGCGACGCCGATCCTTTGCTTTGGCAAAACGGCCGAGAATATCGAACCGTATACGGCGATTCAACCTTCAAAAGACATTGTTTGCAAGGTCAACACGCGAAGCTCTTATCGCGCCAAGGATAGCGAACGCATCCCACGATTTGCCGAGGAAAGCGAAATCGACGAAGAGCTCAATGATATTCTTTGGAAGTCAATTAAGGGGGTTCATAGCCCAACGCCAAAACCAAGATTTGGAATGGTAACGACTCCCGAACGAGATCGAGACTGATGAAATAGGGTCCGGCTTACGTCGTGCCCTATTTCTTTTTCGTCGTATAGAACTCTTCTTTTGCGGTAACGGTGCAAGGGTTGGCTGCTTTCTTGATGTCCATCAGGATGCACCCCTTTTCACCATCGGTAAACGTCACAACGGCACCAATTCGGTATTGATCCATCTCTCGATGGTAACTATCGCCTTGATCGTAAAATGAAAACTTCGTTGTCAAGATGTCGCCATTGATAGACCAAGTTCCCTTTCCGACAATCTTTGCAAATTTGGCATTTCCAACCTGGCCAGATGCACTTGAGTAAACGTAATCAAACGTTCCGTCCTTATGAAGCGTCAGCGTTCCGCCGTACGAGACAAAGTTGGTTGCAACTGTAGCCCCAGTGTAGATATTTACATAGTCCATTGAGGCTGAGTTGCCAAAATTAAACGCTCCGACCATTGCATCCTTGTCGATGATATTGCGTGGTTTCATGCCCTCGCATCGGACAGTCTTCAAAAACGCTTCGATCATATCGGCCGAGTGCGGGAAGGAGTACTGAGCCATCATCTCGCCGCCAATTGGAAACTTATCGACCGGGATCCATACGTGAGCGACCACAACAGGTTGCCAGGTTGAGCCGCAATCGATAAGATAGACGGCGAATAACGTCGGCCACGTTTTTCCCTTTTCGTTTCCAACTGCATATACAAATTGGGAAACGAGCCCGTTACCGATCAGCTTTCGGTAAGTAAGGTTTGAGGCTTTGTCGGCAAATTCTGCTGGGACAGCCTGTTTCCAAACCGTTCGAAGGGCATCGGGGAACGATCCATTGGCCGGAATAGCGGGAAGGAAACGAACATTAGCGGCCGTCGTGTCGGCATTGTTGCCATACCGAGGATCTCTGTACTCGCAGACGTACCAGGGTGATTTATCGTCTTTTCGCCACCCTTCGGGAAGCGAGAACGTGACGGCAAGCTTTCCGTCTGAGGCAGGAGGCGTTGTTGCTTTTTTCGCCTCGATCGACATCCCAGTCTTATCGAGGGCGATTCCATCACTCGTGATCCCAATGAGGTTAGCGAGAAGAGCTTCGCCGAGGGCTTTTAGCTTTGCTTCATCGGAAGTCGAAGAGGCATAGGAGAGGTAAGCACATGCCGAGCTGAGTGCGAAATTATAGGCTTCTTCCTTTTGCGCGTTGGTCGCCTTCGAGGCTGACTCGGCAAGCGCAGACTGAAACGAAGCGGCCACTTTGGCGAAGGTGGCGTCGTCGAATTCCACCTTTTTTTGCACGGTCAGAATTGTGGTCACCGTAAAGGCAAATGCGGCGGCAGCATCATTGTCAAGCCCGGCTGGCTTCATTGTCGCCGGATAATTGGCAAAGACCTTGTCAAAAACGGGGCGATAACCTTCTCTTTCTTCCTTAGTCTCAAAAATTTTTTCGATCACTTGATCGATGTAAGCCTTTGTGTCTCCCGAAGGCATAAAGGACGTCGTGACCTTGGTGGGCTTTGCGGCAGGCTTAAATCCCTTATTGCCAAATTGGATCGCCGCGTCGACGATCGGATTTCCTTTTGGCGTCCATTGAGCAAGGGACAAGCTAAAAGTTGAGACAAGAAGAAGGCCGGCAATCAGTCGACGAAGCATCGCCTCTTAGTGTAAACGAATATGTTCAAAATTGGCACGTTGGGAACCCGGTATGAGGATTGATGACCCAGTGAGCGTCATAATTTTCTTGCGCATATGAACCTTCTCTCTTACGTAAATCCCTTGCAAGGCACTTGGACGCACTACCAATTCTCGACGGGCAATACGCTTCCGATCATGGCGATGCCGTACGGAATGGCGCATTGGACCTTGCAAACGGATAACGTACGAGGATGGTTCTTTAACCCATTGACCCCAAAACTTCAGGGCATCCGATGTACGCATCAACCGAGCCCTTGGATGGGAGATTATGGAGCTTTTACGATTCTTCCTCAGGTAGGAAAGCGACTTCTCTCTTGTACGAAACGGGCAACTGCTTATCGGCTCGAAAAGTCCACAATCAAGCCCCATCTCATCGAAGTCGAACTCATCGGCTCAGGAACTCAAGTCGCCGTCGCACCGACCGTTCGAGGAGCCTGTTTTCGCTTCACGTTTCCCGAAACATCTGAGCGGCGTGTGATTTTCGAGGGAGTTAAGGGCGAAACTTCCTACACTATTCTGGATGATCACCGTACCGTCGTTGGCTTTACCCGCGGCAACTCGGGCGGGGTTCCAGAGAATTTTGCTCACTTCTTTGTCGCCGTCTTTGACTGCGACATTCAGTCGTCAGTGTGCTTCAAGGATGACGACATTCTCGACACGACGACGGGCGATGCTATTGGCCTCTCGGTCGAGTTGGCAAACGGTTCAAAAGTCGTCACGTTGAAGGTCGCCACCTCCTTTATCTCGGTTGAGCAAGCGCAATTGAACTTAGCCGAGCTTGGAAATCAAACTTTTGAGTCTGTACGAGCTGATGCCGAGAATGAATGGGAAAGCCTCCTGAGTACGGTTAAGGTCGAGTCAGATAACCAGGATCATCTTGCAACCTTTTACTCTTGCTACTACCGCACGAAGCTTTTTCCGCGTGTTTGGCACGAGATTAACGCGTCGGGCGAGATCGTTCACTTTAGCCCTTATGACGGTCAGGTTCATGATGGCCCGCTCTATGCCGACACCGGCTTTTGGGATACCTATCGCACTCTCTTCCCACTCATGACCATCCTTGAGCCTGACCGCCATTCGGAGGTTCTCCGTGGCTTTGTCAACGCGTATCACGAGAGCGGATGGCTGCCTCAGTGGCCGTCGCCTGGACATCGGGTGTGTATGCCAGGCACCCATCTCGACGTCACGATTGCCGATGCCGTGGCAAAGGGATTGGTTGATTTCGACGTTCCGGCGGCGCTTGAGGGCATGGTGCGCCACGCCGACAACCCCGTTGGCGATGGCCCTAATGGAGCTGGGCGCGATAATATTCAGGAGTACCTCGACAATGGTTATGTGCTTGCCACAAGCCATGCCTCGGTTTCACAGTCGCTGGACTACGCCTACGATGACTGGTGCATCGGCCAGGTTGCCTCTTACTTGAGTCAAGACGAACTCGCTGAGCGTATGCGGACGCGAGCTTTGAACTATCGCAAGTTGTGGGATCCCACGGTGGGATTCATGCGGGCCCGACATGCCGATGGATCTTGGCTAGAGCCGTTCGATCCGTTTGGCTGGGGTGGGCCATATTGCGAAGGCGGGCCTTGGCAAAGTTCGTGGGCAATCCAGCATGACCCTGTGGGTCTGATGAACCTGCTTGGTGGTCAGGAAGCCTTGACCGCGAAGCTGGATGAGATGCTGTCGCTACCCCCACGCTTTGCCTGCGGCGGATATTCGCAAGAGATTCACGAGATCACCGAGATGGCGGTCGCCGATTTTGGCCAGTACGCCCACTCGAACCAGCCGGTCCACCATGTGCTATTTCTCTATGCGGTGTCGGGTCGTATGGACCGTCTGCAATTTGAGACCCGTCGGATTTTGGAAGAATACTATCAGCCAACCACCCTGCCAGGCGACGAAGATAATGGCGAAATGGCCGCCTGGTATGTGCTGTGCTCCCTTGGCTTTTATCCCCTTTGTCCGGGCCGAGCCGAATATGTGCTCGCTTCCCCGCTGTTCACCCAAGCCACCGTAAGCCTTCCGAATGGCAAGACCTTGAACATTGTTGCCAAAGGAACCGGAAGGTATGTGTCCTCAGTTCGTTGGAATGGCACTGAGCATCGTTCGAGCGTGATCCTTCATTCTCAACTGATCGAAGGTGGCACCCTTGAATTCACGATGTCGGAAGACGCAACTACTTCGGTTTTGCCAACGGAATTCCGCCCGTCCTCGTTTTCGGGATATTGAAAAACCCTTATGGGGCGAGGGCTTCCAGCCCTTGAAGGAATTAGGCTTGAATTCATAACGGAGGATTTGGGACCTAAGTCCGAGAAAGACACCTAGCCACGACAGGTCAACCAAACCGGACGTAAGAATCATTACTTAGAGAGGAGAACATGGCAGACATTAAAAAAGCAGTTGATGACATCGCCGGCGCTGGAACTTCGGAAAAAATCGAAGGGAAAGTTGATGAGTTGGCCGGAAAAGCGAAACAAGCCGTTGGCGACTTGACCGATGACGAAAAGCTCCATGCGGAAGGTGAAGCCCAGGAAACGGAAGGAAAACTTCGCCACGCTCTTGGTGAAGTGAAGGAAGTCGCAGGGCTCATAGCGGGAGTCGCAGTCGAAGGCGCACACATCGTCGGCGACAAAGTGAAGCATGCGCTTCATAAAGACAAAGAATAATTCGTTAAGATGGGCTGTTTAAGTAGAAACGGCCCATCTTAGTAGTTTTGTATCCGGGACTACTTATATAGCGCACCTATCCTGATGGCTGTAGTTTTTCTCGGACCGTAAGGATGAGCAATGGAATTCCCAAGAGCGTGAAAAGTACGCTGTGAGACCCGATTAGAGCTGAAAAACCAGCGATGCTGGTCTGCCCACCCCCCGAATTTGAAGACGAATCAAGAGCGATTTTAGGAGTTGCTCAACAGCCCCCTAGTCAACCAATAGTTTTAACATTGATATCTCGTGGTCTAATTCCTTCGCAAATGCCAGAACTTCCGCAAACCTGCACAGAAATCTAAATTTGAGGTAAGTTGGCATCTCTTCACTAATAAGATAAGCCTGTGGCTCTGCATCATTCTTACCCACCAGCCTGTAATATGAATCTACGAAAATATCAACCACACATCGATCAGATTGCTTGATTGTGGAAAAAGGAGATACGACCAGAGAAAACCAGTCAGCATCAAAATACCTTGCCGAATGAACCACCTTCTCCGAAAACATATCTCTCATGGTGCTCAAAATCAAATAAAGATTTGAAAGATGTGTGGTTTCCTTTAGGTAAGACAAGTCTTGTTGCCGAAACACAAAGGATTTACCATGGATTCGAATTTCAATGCCAACATAAGTAGGATATCCGTCTTCAATGGCCAGGCTAATCAGAATTCCTTCTGCTAGCATTTCGCCATTCGGCTTATATGTATTCAGGCTCAATGTCTTATGCAATGTCATATGAATTTTTCGATATTGCCGATACACTCATCGACGAATCCATCCCAAAACAAATTACCGTTCCTCGCAGTACATCCAACCGTCAACGACGTCATTCTGTTGGGGTTTACCCTTTTTTCAACAGCTTCACGTTCCCATGCTTAGGTCTCAGTTCGTTCCTCACAGCAGACCTCAAAATACCACATGGAATCTACCGCCCCAACGCAGTGGCTCACCGACAAACTAAATGAAATACAGCACTATGTTTGACGATCCAATCGCCGAATAATGAAACGACCAAATATTGGAATATACAACGCTAATAATACGGAACTCATTCCTCTTGCTTCATATACTTGCCCCATCGCGGACCCATTCCACGCAACAAGCAAGGCACCAAGCAAGCAAAGAGTATAAATTACCTTTCCACGGGCCGAAACTTTGCCAGCAGTCAGTAGCACGCATACTACGGTGGATAAAATGCCTGAAAAACATCCAAATACCAAGATTGCTGTAGACATTTAATCACTCCCTACTCCGGAATCTTCTTTCTCTGGATTATCAATGTACCATAGCTCCAGTTGGCAAGCCACTGCGTAGGCGGGGTTAACTTGCCTTCCCACCAGCTAGTCGTGTCACAGGCTCCGACCCCTTTCCACTTGCGGGATGCGAGAAGCCAGCGCCACACCTAGTTTCAACGATGCCCACGTAAGTGGCTAGCCTGATTGTAGGTTTTACCCCGCTCGCTCCGTGGCTCGTCCTTTTGCCCGACGCCATTTGTAAAGTGACCGAAGGGTCAAGGCGAAGAAGATTGCCGTTACGAGTACCGTTGCTAGGGCTTGCGGCCAAGAAGGAATGATGTTCATTACTTGGCAGTAACCGAGTAGGCCGAACAGGACCGCAACCCAAAGCAAAAGTGATCGCAACAATGATTCCGGCATGGCCGAACACTTAATAGCGGCTAGAAATAATAGAATTGAAGCGACGAAACTCACTAGCTTCCAGGATCCCTCATTGTTCATATTCCCCCATACCAACGGACTCACTCATCTGAAACATTTCATCGTATAGGCGCATAATGCCTGCCACTATTGCGAGGTTAATGCCGCCGTTGCTTTGCCAGCCTCTGAGGCCATTGTCCTTTCGGCTGATTCTTCCATTGCCGAATCATAGCTTATCCAATTGGAGATCTTTCAGTGCAATTTCCAAGAGCGTTGTTCCCCGATGCGGTGTTTGGACTCGCCTTCATTCGGTTCAGGTTGTCATAACTCCACGTTCCCGAACTCGTGAAATCCGAAATACGGATACCGCCGCGTAGTATGTCCAACTAGGAGTCGCGTTGCTAAGGCCGTCACCATAATTCTCACTCGTTAAGTAGTCCAAGTTCGCATCGTATCCGTAGCTCTCCGTTCGCTGAAGATTCCAGGAACCGCTCGAAACATTATAAAATTTATTCTTGCAAAGCTGAACCTGCATAACCTCCGAGCTTCGCACATGGTCGGTTATACAGGCCACCCCTAGTTAGAATTTCTTACCCCGCCCACGCTAGTGGCTTGCCGCATGCGAGAGAAAACTTCTCATGATTGCCTACGGGGTTCTCAAGAATGGAAAACCGTTCGCTGTAAATACTTGACAACACAGCATCTGCCACACGGAATCTACTCGGCCCACGCCGTGGCTCGCCAGACCTATGCCATTATGGATCAGACTTCAGTCGTTCGTAGAGCTTTTTCAGAGTTTTCGGCATCTCGGCCAGATTTTCGCAATGGACCAAGAATTTTCGATTCCTTTCCGAGATAGCGTCACATTCATCCAACATCGTAGACCTCTTAGCAGAAATAAACTCAACTGTTATGTCTCTATGTCCATGCTTTGTTTCCAGGTTTCGAAGCGTATCATTTATAATCTTCAACCTTTCACTTCGTGTCATGAAGGAAGCTGGCCGCGGAAATTTTGCGGTTCGTTTCCATACAAAAAAACTACCGAACAAAAGGGTTACCAAAAGACCTATACCAACGATCATAATTTATCAGCAGCCATCAAAATCAGGAAAGCAGCCATCGCGGCCTGTTGCAAAGCAAATCCAGCTACAACCTTACCTGCTCCACTTATGCAAAGGCCAATTCCGGGAAGCGCGGACTGTGCAAAACTTCCCCCTCCACGACCGGCTTCTAGAAATGCTTTACCTAACTCAAATTCCGCCTTTCCAGTCTGAAAAAAGGCTAGAGCTACAGATTCGACTGCAGCTAGAAACTCCATAGCTCCCAGTTTAATTAGCTTCTTGGTAAGGTTTGATGCAACTTCCTTTAATATATTTACGCCAGAGTAACTGTTAAGAACGGTCATAATTCCATCGAGTACATCGTCCTTCCAATCCTTTCCTGTACTATCATGCCTACAGGTTGGAATATTGTCGCAATATGAAAACCAATTTCTCCCTTGCGCACCAGAATCTTCGCTAACAAATCTTCCGCTCGTCGGCTCGTAGTATCTTGCCCTCATATACACAAGACCAGATTCATCGTCTTGCTTGTGTCCAAGACTCGCGCAATATCGCCCAGTTTGTGATCCCGTAGGTGAACCATTTCTGACCTGGCCCCAGGCGTCGTAGGTCCGTTCATCGGAGAGCGACCACGATGAACCCGACTTTGCGAGTATTCCCACGTTGTTACCGTGGGCATCGTAGAGCGGATAGGCGACCGATGTACCAGAACTTGTTGTTCTAGAGATCGCATCGATGCCTCTCGCTCCGAGGGCATTTCGCGTAATTGCTGTAATCGTCGAAGAAGAATTGAGTTCGATATCCTCAATGCCCAGCTGCCCGTCGTATCGATAGAGCGTTGACGACTGAGAACTTGAGGCACCGGTAGCCGACTTCGACACTCGAAGACCATCGGCACGGTACACGTATGTGTTAATGTTATTCGATGTGATGGACAATTGAGTCAGGCGATTCAAATCGTCCCAACTCGTCATCGTATCGTTCGTATTTCCAACTCCCGCTGACAACCGATTGCCCAGAATATCGTTGGAATAAACTTTGCCAGGGCTGGCCGTCATTCGATTCAAATTGTCATACGTCCAAGTACCTGAGTTTGTCGAATCGCTTACCCGGTTACCCGCTGCATCGTAGGTCCATGTCGGGGTTGCATTACTCAAGCCATCACCGTAATTAGCGCTCGTCAGATAATCCAAATTCGCATCGTAGCCATAACTCTCCGTGCGCTGAAGATTCCAAGAACCACTGGAGACATTATAATATTTATTCGAGGTCTTCAGGCCGCGTTTAAGCCCGGAAGTTTCGTAAACACATTCATTCGCCCGAATCGGAGCCGAATCATACGAGGTTGTTCCCGAGTTGTAGGTATCCCACCAGTTGTAGATACCGGCAACCCGTCCACCTCCATCGTAAGCATAGAAAGCCCGCCCTCTGGTTGCAGCCCAGTGGGTCGCGTCGTAATACGAAGCTCCGCCGCTCGGCGAATAGCCGGACTGGGGAGTCATCCCAAACGTCACTTGGCGTGGTCGCCCCATTGAATCATAGGCGTAATGGAATTCCTCGGCGGTTGCGTTACCCGTACTGGCGTCGAGATTGGTCAACGTCTGGAAAACCCGACTGGACTGCTCTGCTCCAATGTCGACATAGTCGTGATATTGCCACTTTACCGTGTTTGATAGTCCCAGAGCCGACTGGGTGACATACGTTGCGGTATCTCTATCGCCATAAGAGTTATAGGTGTACGAGGTCGAATAGCTGTCACTGCCGTTGGTCTCCGTGACACTCGCGGGCATCCCAATACCAGCACCGGATGTACAATACGTCATCGCTTGGCTGACTCCCGAGAGACTATCGGTTACTGACAGTACTTGCCCATTCGTGAGACCGGTCGTGCCATAGGTATAAGTCACCACCGGAGTCGAAGTGGAGCCAATAATCTTTTCGATGCTTGAAATACGGTCGTCGTCGTCTAAATAAGTCGTATGGAAAACTTTCCCTGAGGCATCCTGAACCTTAATCGCTCTTCCCTTCGTATCATATTCGAGGGTATCAGTCGTCCGATTAATCCCGCCATAATCCTCGACGACTTCGGTGGCTTGTCCCCAAGTAGGTGAAGAATCGGCTCCATAGGTCGTATGGGTTCGCACATAGGTCCAAGGCGTGGTCGTTGTACTTTGAATTTTCCAAACGTCGATCGCTCGTCCCTTGCTGTCGTAGTCGAACTGGGCCGAATATTTACTGGCATCGCTTACATCCACCTGATATCGCCATTCGGTTCCTGAGACGGCATAGCCTGGAACGGTCGCACCGGTATTCAGATATATGTTTGCCCGCGCTTGGTCGTAGACTCGATAGGTCTGTCCTTTCTTACCACCCGTCGCCGTGTTATCGTAATAATCAGTAAACGAAAGGCGACCATAGGAGTCTTTAACTGCCTTCTGTTGGTAATACTTTTCGGCTCCCCAGTACGTGTAACCCGTTGACGTGGAGCGATCGAGATTAAATCCACTCGATCCACGCGAGTATTCCGAGGTCGCCTTTGTCAGCGGATTCCCTAAGAAGTTATAGGTATTCGTCGTGACCGAATAGTTCGTCATCGGAGGAGTACCGCCATACATGATGCCGAAGGTGTTATGGAATCGGTTCGTTTGACTCTTATGGTCGTAAACCTTGTAGGTTTCCGTCATGAGATTTTGGCTCGGCGTGTCGTAGTCTTTCTGCCAAAGGTCGGTCGAACCGTCGTACGTCACATAAGGCGAATCGGTTTGGCGTCCCACCACGCTCATCGTCGTCCCTGAGAATTGCTGCGTTATCTCAAGGCCGTGGATGAAGCCGGTTGGTCTGCCCGGAGGGGTATAGTCGTCGCCGACGTAGTCGATGGCGTTCGAAATCGGATACGATTCCGAACCGTCCAGATGGTAGAAGTAGTCGGTCTTCACCCCATTTGGCGCAAGCTGACGGAACACGGTCGGGGTCCAGCCGTAGCGAGGAACGAACCGCATCATGTGCGTAATGTAGGTGGTGAGCCCTTGCGGGTTCGTGATCGAGGTGATGAGGCCGGTTGCGCCATCGGGACCGTACTCATCGTCTTGCCCAGCATTGCCATAACCATACGTCGTGGTCTTACCACCCGCCGAGGTCACACTCGTCAAGAGCCCGCTCGTGTATCCATAGTAAACGGTGCGCACACCGTCGCTGGCCGAGGTCATGCGGTTTCCTGTCCAACTAAACGTAATCTCGTGACCATTGGGCATGTGGACATTGGTCAATGGATATTCGACCGTTGTTCCATTTGACTTGGTAAAGTTCACCATGCTTGACCCATAGGTATAGGTCGTCACGTTACCTTGCCGGTCCGTCGCGCTCGTAATCTTCAATACGTTTGAAGGCTCTCCACTCGCGCTAGGATTATCATATGGTCTTGATGCGGTTAGGGAATGGTCCGCATTCTCATACCAGCCTTTCTTTTCATAGACGTAAACCGTCCCCTCGGGCGTATTAACGTAGTTCTTCTTCATCACCTGGTAGTTCACACCACCGATGATCTGAGTCTCGTACTCGGAATCCAGCTTGTTCTTATCCCAAGGCGGAGTGCTCAAGATGCCGTCGGCATCCCGCTGAATCGTCTCCTCTTGTCCACCCGAGTCGGTGGCCAAGACCGCGCTTACCGGAGAGGTGGTCGAAGTGTTGCCACTCGCCCCGTTGCCATACACCATGTTCGGATCGACCTGAGCCGAGGGCCGCTCCTTGAAATTCGTCGGAACCGAACGAACCGGAGCCCCGCCCGATTTCATGATGCCGCCCACCGTGCTTCGCACGTCGACCGAAAGCGTCCAACCCTTGCCCAAAGGTCCTTCTTCGCCGTCGTTCGAGCTATAGCTGCGGGTGACGTTGACCGGGATGCCATATCCCCCTTCAAACGTCAGATCCGTTCCGCTCGTCGTGAAGTTGCCCGTCATCATGTTGACGCCCTTGTACATCACATCCCACTTGCTCTGACCGGCCGCGTATGGATTTTCTCCATACTTGCCTTGGGCCGTCTTCATCGTCTTGGCGGTCAAGATCTTTGACGGCGTCGGGTCAGGCGTGACCGGCGGCAGCTTCGACTTCACCCACGACTGGGTGTCGCGAATCGTCTTTGCCCAAGCCATCGAAGGCGTGAGACAGAAGACGAGGGAGAATGTGGCCGTCACTGAGACGAACTTTCCGAAGGGCGAGTTGATGCGAATCATGGCTATTTCACAGGGCAAAGGTCGAGGGCACAGGGCCGAAGGGACGATAGAAATTGAGAATCTGGGATCAGGGGGCGGAGAACGGGGATCAGGGAGAACGAAAGAGTACTTATATTCGCCTCACCCGGTTCACTGACGTTCACCGACCTCTCCGTCCGAAGAGGTAGTGGCTGGTGGGACATCGTTAAACTGAATCTTGAAGACTGAGGTTTCAGACCTTTCGTGAGAATTCCTGTCAGGCAAGGGAGACCGACGGATGACATGAGGAACTTACCCACTCCACCCCAAAGCGAAGAAGGATAGGCAAAGCTCTCGCGTTTCCTGATCCCCATAATCACGACTTCTTATCTCCCGCGATGGTCTTGTTCGCCTTGGGCGACTCCGTCACAAGGTCGGCTTTGGGAACTTCAAAGGCGAGTCCCATCGCTCGGAATCCGGCATCGCCGTCTTTGGGCAGCGGTCGCCACTCATCGTTGCTATAACGAGGATCAAAAATTCTCATTCGGCCACCCGTCTTTTCGAGGACGACAACATAGTGATCGTCTTGGAGCCATACGAATGGCTTGGTCAAGTGGCTAAAATCGGCGGCGTTGAGCTCGACTCCGTAGGATTGAAGCCCAAGGGAATCGCAACCCTTCTTCAAGCCTTCCATTGTCGTTCCCTGATCGCTGGTTCCGCAGAGCTTGGCGAGTTCTTTGTAATCCTTTCCGTCTTTACCCAGCAAAGGGAGCGCTTTCTCAAGGCATTTCGGGCCACAAACGCTGGTTTCGAACCGAATCCGTGCCTCTTGGGCGGCAATCCCGGCTTGCAGCAGAGCTTCGTCTTCCGGCAGGTTCTTACCGTTCAGCCGTTCGAGGCGACGGAAGCACGCCGTGATGAGCGGACTGAGCTTATGCTCGGTCATGAACTTGCGATATTCTGCTTTGGCTTCATCCTTCTTGCCCGAGGCGTCCAAACAAACGATCGCTTGGTAGGCCGCTTGGTCAGGCAAGGTTCCGAAGTCAGGGTTCATCGCGTCGGTGCCTTTGTGCTTGAGTGACGCCTCCACGAATTCGGCCCGAGCTTTCGGAAAGTCCTTCTTTTTGGCGGAGTCATAGGCTTGCACGATCCGCGCCCGAGTCACGAGGGTTTGCACCTTTTGGTCCTTCGAGTTTTCGTTCTTGGCAATGAACTCGCTGGGCGACTCTTGCGCTTTCGAAATTTCTTGACTCGAAGCACCAGGTTTAGCGGCGGCGACCGGTTGAGGCGTGTATTGACCGAAAGGCTTAGGCTTGAGCGCAAACCAAGTTCCGGTTGCGACGAGCCCGGCGGCTGCGATGCCGACCCCAATTTTAACGGAAGGCTTCATGATTACGGGTACCGGACCTTCCAGACTCGAGGTTGACTATCACTCAATGGGAAAACTTGGCCGGTTACGGCCTCAACCCAAGTCGAGCCGAAATATTGCCAGGTTTGAGCAGACTCGTCAGTCTGGCAGAGGGCAAAGTTCGTCCACATTGAGTTGTGCGTGTTGTTCCCATCGCCACCATAAGCGGTTTGCCAAACTTCCGACACCGGAGGCAACTGCCAATTAAGATAGTTACCTTGGTCTCCCGTGGAAGGGCTCACCGTATAGTAAGGAGCGTTAAGGAAGTCTCCCGCCCCGGTTTGAGTCCCAGCTGGATTGATTGTCCATCGATGGTCCCAGTTGGCACTCGTCCCTTGAGAAATATTCGTGTCCGATGCGGATGGACGGTAGAGCCCAATCGTGCCGGGCGTTGTCGAACTGCCACCCGGCAAATTGCGGGTCCCGCTCGCAAAGCAGCTTAGGCATGCAGACAGATAGGTTGTCGCGTCGCTCGAATTAGTTACCTGCAACTGGGTTCGGGCCGTTCCACTCTGGTCTTTTGAGGTCGAGTAGGGCATGTTGCCAACAAAATGACCTCCGTTATAAATCCATGGATTGAAAACGTTCGTTGTCAGGTCCGCGTTTGGATCACCCGGCAGTTCTCCATCGATATTGGCCTTACCGTAGACTCTTCGCGAGTCAATGCTGATCGAGGAGAGTCCAACCCGTTCAAGTGCAAGCTGAATTTGATACCATTGGGTCAAATAGGTTGTGTTGTAAGCAGGGGGACTAGAACCAGGAATAAGGTAAGTCGAGGCCGTTTCCTTTCGCAAGTAAAAGGTTAAGGTTCCTCCCGTCATTTGGCCACCCTGCATGCCACGTTGAATAAAAGCTGGCCAATTTGTAAGTTGTGGCAAACCGCCATAGCCCGGAGCTTCGGTGATGGCACAGGTGACTGAAGACAAGGTATTGCCGCTGACATCCTTTGGAGTAAAAGTTGCCGTGGTAATGGTGGGCAGAGAAGTTTGGTCTGTACCGAGTTCAGTTCCCGTCGGAACACCAATTGCAGTTACCAAATCGTAGCTTGGACCGTGCGTTTGATCGCCATAGGTACAAGGGCAAATAAGCTTAAGTCGCACGACGTGCCGGTCGGTTTGGACCGCACTTAAAGATCCGCCGCTCATATAGCGAGAGAGAGCGTTGTTCTTCTCTTCCATCTTGACGAGCGTGACGTACACAAGGTTGGTTCCAGCGCCATCTCCCGCTGTTGCCCCCGTCGTAGAAGTGGTCGAGGTTGTGCTCGTCGTACTGGTCGTGCTTGTCGTCGATGTAGTCGACGTCGTCGCTGACGATCCGCCGGTAATGATGACCCCACCCGTTGCACCAGCGCCCGAGGTTCCGAATCCCGTCGCTCCACTAGAGAGCACGATGCACATCAGCAGCAGTACCACGACCGCCAAGGACTTTAAAGTTGAATAACCACGTTCCAATGCTTACCCCTGTCACCCAATTCGGGTTAACACTGGTAATCATACAAGGACTTTTTGTGGTTTTGTATAAATTTTTTACGAAATTTCATCATGATAAAATGTTTTATAATTCGATTTAGAAGCACATTTACATTCCTTTAACATAGACTCGTTTAATTTTTTCTAAACTTAAGTACTTATGTTTTGTAAACCTTATTCGCTAACCTATTCTTGCGACAAGGGATCCACCGGCGCAGGGGATTCGATACATCAAGGGGACTATGGCAAAATTCTTACGGTTTCTTGACAGGTCCTCAACCGATCTTTTTTGCTATGCGTGCGTAGTACACTCAGGCCCTTAGCGGGCTCATTGTTATGCTGAAGAAAGCTGTGCTCATCGTCGTGCCTCTCGCCATCCTCGGCGGGCTAATCGGTTGGAGACTGAAAACCAAGGCCAGTACCGAAACTCAGCTGAAAGGAGGGTTGGCATCGAAACGAGCCTCTTCGGTCGAAGCCACCACGGCGGCGCCCGCCACCATCTCCGGCTCGATTATTGCAGCCGGCAACCTTGATTCGCCTTTTAAGGTTCAACTCGCGCCCCGCGTGGCGGGAAAAATCCTTAGTCTTACCGTTCGCGAAGGGGACACGGTTTCGGCTGGACAAGTTCTCGTCAAAATTGATCCTTCGAATGCGCAAACCGGACTATCACAAGCCGAAGCGAACCTTGCTCAAGCTCGCGCGAAACTCGCTCAGGCAAAAATCGAAGCCGCACCGAACACCGCATCTGTGTATGGTCAGATTGATCAGCAAGGCGCCAACCTCAGGAGCGCGCAAGCCGAACTCACCCAGACCCAAAAAACAACCGACGCGACCCTCAGCAGTCTGGCCAGCAACGTGGACGACGCTCAGGCGAGAGTCGATACGGCAAACGCAAGTCTTACCACGGCCAACGCGTCGCTGGCAAAAGAGAAAGCCACTCGAGAGAACCTAAAGATTAAACTCGACAGGGCCAAGGAGCTTCTGGATAAGGGCTATATCGCTCGATCGGAGTGGGAAGACGCAAGCACCGCTCTTGATGTTCAAGATAAACAGGTTCAAATCGCCGTATCCTCGGTTGCTTCCGCCAAGCTCGCCCTTCAAACGGCCCAAAACCAATATAAGCAAGCCAAGACCCAACTTGATATCGCAAAGACAAAGGGTCAAGCAGACATCGCTGCGGCCAGAGCCAAGGTGAATCAAGCCCAGTCGACGTTGAACGTGGCGAAGGCCAACAAGGCGATGAATCCGGCTTACGACGAAAATATTCGAGCCCTTCAAGCCGCCGTTAATGTTGCTCAAGCCCAGGTCGATCAGTCGAGAGTCTTGGTGAACGAAAATGATCTGCGGAGTTCGATCAATGGCGTGGTAACGGCCCGAAATGCTGACGAAGGCGCGCTGGCCTCTCCTGGTTCGCCCGTGTTGGTCATTCAGTCTCTGGACTGGCTGTTCTTTATCGCATCCATTCCGGTTGAACTCAGCGACAAGTTTCATGTCGGCCAGGTCGCAACAATTCAAGTTGAGAGCGACACGACCAAATCGGTACAGGGAACGATTACGAACATCAATCCTTCTGCCGATCCCGACAGTCGGCAAATCGCCCTTCGGATAAAGATCGACAATCCAGACCATTCGCTCCGCCCCGGCATGTTTGGCAAGATCAATTTTACGACCGACGCGCGCAAGGTCGCGGTTGCGGTTCCTAAAGAGGCAATTACCTATAGCGGCAAAAAAGCGACGATCGCCGTCGTTGGCGACGATAATAAAGTGCAAATCCGCGATGTGACGCTGGGTGTTTCGGACGATAAGCTCATTGAAGTTAAAGACGGGGTTAAGCCGGGTGAGAAGGTCGTCACTTTAAGCTACGACCAATTGAAAGACGGCAAAGAAGTCAAGGTCGGCAGCGGAAAGGGTGGCGACGGAAAGGGCGACGGCGGCGGTAAGAGCGGCCAACCCGGCGAAGGAAAAGGCAGGGGCAAGCGTGAATCTAGCTAAGTTTGCGGTTACCCGACCGGTAGCCGTAACGATGCGCATCGCCAGCCTCGTCGTTCTGGGCTTTATCTGCCTTCTTCGTCTTCCGGTCGACCTTCTGCCGCGTATCGATATTCCCATCGTGGCGGTCAGCGTGAGTTGGCCCAACACCTCGCCGGAGGAGATGGAAACCCAAATTGCACGCCCCATCGAACAGGCACTGGGTTCCTTGAAGGGGCTTTACATGATCTCGTCGAGCTCGTCGCAAGGAAGCGTTTTTGTTCGTGCTCAACTTAACTATGGGGTCAATGTCGATCAGGCATCGATCGACGTCATGCAGATGGTCCAGCGGGCCTCGGGCCGGTTCCCAAGGGATCCCAATATCTCGGTGCCCCAGATCTTTAAGTTCGATCCATCTACAACGCCAATCCTTATGTACGGCGTGACCACAACGGACGATAATCTGATTAAGCTGCGTGATCGATTTACGAACGAAATCAGTCCTCAGATCGAAGCGGCCGATGGCGTTGCCGCCGTCACTGTCTCCGGTGGTCAAGATCGCGCGATCATGGTCGAAGTCGATCCGGAAAAGCTGAAATCGCGAAACATCTCGATTGCCGATCTTTCGAACAAGATCAGCGCCGAGAACATCAGCCTTCCAGCTGGTGCAGCTATTCAAGGCAAGACCCAATACAACATTCGCAGTATCGGTTACTTCAAGTCCCTCAACGAACTGCGGAATATGCCTATTGGTACCTACAACGGGAGCCTTGTCACGCTTAAGGAGGTTGCCAATGTTCGCGACGCCAGTCAAGACATTCTTTCCTACACGCGTCTGAACGGGAAACCCTCGATCGTTGTCACCATAACCAAACAGAGTGACGCGAACACGGTGGATACTTCGGCCAACGTCGAAAAAATCATCTCCGAAATTCAAAAGCGCGATCCGAGCCTGCACTTCGAACGCGGCTACAACCAAGCCAAGTTCATTTCAAATTCGGTTGAAGACCTGAAGAGCACGGCGATCGTCGGCGCCGTGCTTGCAGTCATCATTATCACCTTTTTCCTTCGAAATCTTAAGAGCACTTTTGTCGTCGCGCTCTCCATTCCGATTTCGATTATTTCGACCTTCACCCTCCTCTATTTCTGCGGATTTACGCTCAATACGATTTCGCTCAGCGGACTTGCGCTCGCCTCAGGTTTGATTGTCGATGACGCCATCGTCGTCCTCGAAAATATCTATCGGCATATCGAGAAGGCGCAGCAAAATCGAGTCGATGCCGCCATTTCGGGGACCCAGGAAATTCTTTCAGCGGTCATTGCCTCGACGTTCACCATCATGATCGTCTTCCTGCCCCTTCTGCTCATCAAAGGGCAGTCCGGGCAGATCTTCACCCAATTCGCCCTTGTCATCATCTTCTCCCTCGCCGTCTCGCTTCTCGATGCGACGAGTATTGTTCCGATGTTGACTTCGCGCATGGTGAGCGAAGAAGAAGTTCTGGAAGAAGCCGACCCCACCGGTCATCCTCACAAAAAGGTTACGCCAATCACTCGCTTCATGGATTGGGCCGGCCGGGTCCTTCACCGACTCGATAATTCTTATCGACGTGGTCTCACATGGACTCTTAAGAAGCGAAATACGGTTCTGTTTATCGGAGGTCTGAGCGTCGTCGGCGCTGTGCTTATTTGGCCCCTGGTTGGAAAAGAGAACTTTCCCGAGAGCGATAGCGGCAACGTCAATATTCGCCTGCGACTGCCTATCGGCACTCCGGTAACGACCACCGACGGCCTTGTTAAGCAGATGGAGAAGATCGTCATGGCCGACAAGGATGTCGAAACGGTCATTTCTGGCGCGGGAGCCAACGTCGGATTGCGCGGCGCAGGCGGAGGCGGACCAAACGATGGTTCGGCAACGGTTCAGCTCAAAGAAAATCGAAAATCCACCACCACCGAGGTCATTAAGCGACTCCAGAAGAGCCTTGCTGTGATTCCTGGTGTTCGAGCCCAGGTCTCCCCGCTTGACGTCGTCCAACAAGTCCTTGGAAATAATACTGGCTTTAGCGTCGATGTCTACGGACAAGACCTCGACACGCTCACGGCGGCTTCGCGGATGATTCAAAAAGCAATGAGCGAGGTTCCCGGTCTGCAAAATGTCGACCTTAGCGTTCAAGATAGCCTGCCCGAAATCCAGATGCAAATCAACCGAGATAAAGCATCGATGCTTGGCGTCTCATTCAGCGATGCGGCGGGCGTCATTTCAAGCGCGACAAGCGGTCAGCTCTCGAGTTACTATCAGGAGCGAGGCTTCCAATATCCCATTTACGTTCAGGTTCCTCAGGATAAACGCCAAACTGTTGAGCAGCTTGAAAATCTGCCGGTAACGACAAAGAACGGGACGACTATCCTTCTTGGCCAGGTCGCAACCGCCGCCTACGGCACTGGTCCAAACCAGATTTCTCGACAAAATCGCCAGCGCACTATCAACGTGGGCGGCAACGTCCAAGAACGTTCGCAAAGCGATGTTCAGGACGACGTTATGAAAGCCCTTGAGAAGGTTCAACTTCCTCAAGGGACGTATTACACGCTAGGTGTTCGCCAACTTCAGCAATCCCAAGAATATTCGGGATTGGGCCTCGCGGTCGTTTTGGCCGTCGCGCTGATCTACATGCTGTTGGCGGCTCAGTTTGAGTCGTTCTTGTATCCCTTGGTAGTGCTGTTTTCGGTGCCACTGTGTGCAATTGGGTTTGTTTTGGCACTCTTTCTTACCGACCGTTCGTTTGGCCTAACGGCCTTTATTGGCCTCTTGATGCTGGTGGGAATCTCGGTCAAGAACGGCATTCTGCTGGTGGATTACACCAATCAACTTCGGGCGCGGGGCATTGAACGAACCGAAGCGTTGCTTACTGCAGGTCCGACCCGACTTCGTCCCATCCTTATGACTTCCCTTTGCGCGATCTTAGGCATGGCGCCGCTCGCGCTGGGGATCGGTACGGGTTCGGAGCTATACGTTCCCCTGGCAACTGCCGTCATGGGCGGTTTGGCGACTTCGACGGTACTGACCTTGTACGTCATCCCCGCGGTCTATACGATCTTCGACGACATTAAGGAACGGTATTACGCGAAGAAGCAAAAGCCTGCGGTGAGCGAGTAGTTTTCTTACCTTTGCTATTGGTGTAGGTAAAGGTGAGACATTTTGGCACTCCTTTCTGAGTACCCCTCCGGTTCACTGCGTTCACCGACTCCCCATCAGGGGAGTAGCTTCTTCGGTACTTCTCACTAGTAGCTTGTTCAGTACTTCTATGAAAGCCTGGGACGTGGCAAGCACTCTGGTGAAGGGAGAAATCTAAGTGACTTCTCATTGGGAGTTGCTTGTTCAGTACTTCTCCCCAGTAGCTTGTTCAGTACTTCTATGAAAGCCTGGGACGTGGCAGGCACTCTGGTGAAAGGAAATGCTTAATGTTTCTAAACGCTAGTCAAACTGAGCCCTGATTACTGCCCGTATGTCGTATGGTAACGATTCCACCACTTATCGACTTCGGCCTGGTCAATAGGAATCACATTTCCAAGCTGCATGCCTAGGTGGACCGTCTTGGCAACGTCTTCAACCATGATTGCCGCTTTCAACGCGCCACCGACTGAAGTTCCCCAAGCGAAGACACCATGATTCCCTAACAAAATGGCTGGTCCTCGACCGCGATACTTCAAAATCCCTTCGCCGATATGATCGCCTTCGTTGTCGATATAGGGAGCACAAGGGATTTCGCCACCGAACTCATCCGAGATCGCCGTCAAGCAGCAAGGAATCGATTTATGTACCGACGCAAAAGCCGTGGCATAGTTGCTATGGGTATGAACGACCGATCGAAGTTCGGGAACATGTCGATAAAGGTACAAATGATGCGGAAGATCAACGCTGGGTTTTGACTGGCCGTGGGCAATTTCACCCGTCGCCAAATCAATTTCCACCAGATTATCTGGCGTAATCTTCTCATAGTCCATCCCGCTGGGCTTGATCACGACCTTTCCGCTTTCGGGGTCATAGCCACTGACATTTCCAGAGTGCATCGTCACAAGACCCGATTGAGGAAGCATTTTGTTTCCCCAACAGACCTCTTCGCGCAACTTGGCGAGGCTCAACTGACGACCTCCCGACGAATTTCGAGCAAGTCCTTCATGACCCGACTCACATCGCTTGAGTGGCCCGCAATGCCGAAGGCGTCGTGGATTTGAGAGTACAAATCATACAAGCGGTCGTAGATTTTCACCGCTCCAGGCTCCGGCTGATACATAAGGTCCTTATAACCGGTCATCGCCTCTGCGGCCTCAAGCACCGAACCATGAGCGCCCGCCGCAACCGATGCCATGACAGCTGAGCCCAAGGCACATGTTTGAGCCGAGCGGCTAATCCGGATCGGACGTCCGAGAACATCGGAGTAGATTTGCATCGCCAGGGGGCTTTTCTCACCGATCCCACCACAAACGACGACTTCTTTAACTTGAACCCCGTACTCTTCGATGCGCTCAATGATCTTGCGCGACCCAAAGGCCGTTGCTTCGATCAACGTACGGTAAATTTCTCCCGCCGTGGTATGAAGCGTTTGCCCAACAATCAGTCCGGTCAACTGGGGATCGACCAAAATCGTCCGATTGCCGTTGTTCCAGTCAAGGGCGAGCAATCCACTTTCGCCTGGCTTAAGCTCTAGGGCTTCTTGGGTCAGTGATTCGTGACTTCCCTTGCCAAGTTTATCGACACACCAGTTGAAGAGGTCGCCGACCGCCGACTGGCCCGCTTCGATCCCAATAAAGCCTGGCACGACCGATCCCGGAACAATGCCACACACACCAGGAATATCAGGCGTATCCGAACCGCCGATCATGATGTCACAGGTGCTGGTACCCATGATCTTGACGATCGTGCCTTCCCGAATCCCGCTTCCGACCGCACCAAGATGAGCGTCAAAGGCACCAACTGCGACGGGAAGTCCTGCGGGGAGACCCGTTTCGGAGGCGTGTTCGGCGAGCAGCTCTCCTGCAACTTGGTCAGCCGTCAGCGTTTCTTGATACAACCGGTCGCGCAAATCAGCGAGATCAGAATCCAAAAGCGACAAGAATTCTTTGGAAGGGAGACCGCCCCAATCCGTATGGTACATGGCCTTATGACCTGCGGCGCAGATTCCACGAGGAATTTCGAGCGGATTCGATTTTCCGACAAGCCAACCTGGAACATAGTCCTGAAGTTCGACCCAGGAAAATGCGGCAGCAAAAACGTCAGGTGCGACCCGTTTACAACGCAAAATCTTGGACCAGAACCACTCGGAAGAATAGGTTCCACCACATTTCTTTAAGTAAGGAAACGCGGAAGCTTTTTCAGTAATTTCGGCAGCCTCCGCATAGCCCGTGTGGTCTTTCCAGAGCCACGCCATCGCATGAAGGTTGCCCTTGAACTCCGGCTTGAGCGCCAAAGCGACACCGTTTCGATCGACGGGAATGGGCGTTGAACCCGTCGTGTCGACACCAATTCCGATGATTTGATTCACGTCGAAACCGTCCACCGACTTCGCTTCCGCGAGTGCGCCTTTTACCGATTCATAAAAGCCCTTCTGATAATCGGCGGGATTCTGTCGAGCCAGGTGGACATCCACTTCGTCTTCATGGACGCCAGCGTTGCCCGTCTCATAATTCCAGACGCTCGTGCCAATTTCGTCACCATTGGCAATGTCAACAATTAGGGCCCGAACACTGTTCGTTCCGTAATCGACCCCAAGCGTATATCGCTTTTCACTCATGGTGATACACACTCCAACCGAGATAGTTGCTAAATGCCTCTTCGACAGGGGCCGCGATTTCGCTCAGGTTGAAGGCGACGTGGTGTTCAAATCCGTTATTGCAGATGAACTTCAGAAGGTCCTGCATATTCGGAATCTGGACAACGCCAAAACCGCCAAAGGTATTCAGGACATCATTGGTGAGTTCACCCTCGCCAACATAGGCTTGGATCGTGCCGAACGTGTCATCGGTCGAGACGCGGCAGTACGTAAATGCTCCGTTCTTCATCCGGCCAACAATCGTTCCGTAGGTGTTATCCTTGCCAACCGTTCCCGCGATGATTTCCTGATAATCCATCTTTTGCTCAGCAAAAACCGAATTCGGAAGGTTGGAGCAGTGGAATACGACCGCCTTGTTCGGGTCGCCGCCATAGTTGTTGTTCCAATCGAGGAGTGCCGAAGGAGTTCCCGAAGCAAGCTGCATGGCGTACATCGAAACGGTTCCCGCAACGTCGGTTTCACATGCGCTGGCGCGGAGGGTGTCGGACATCATCGACATGAGCGTACAAGGGACGACGCCGTAAAACTCCTCGAGCGAGGTCCAGCACTGAATGGCCGTGGCGTCGATTTCGTTGTCCTTGCTCCAGGTATCGATTGCCGCCCCGAGCCGAGCCATCTTATCGAGGCTCTCCGCAGGAATACCGTCGGTCTTGGTATAGGCCCGAATCGCATCCAACTTTGCTTTCACGGTAGCGTCGCTCGACGTCAGTTTGTTGGCCCAACCCAATACTTCCGAGAGGTCCAGGGTCGCCACCGAAATTCCAGAATTTTCGAATAGCTTTTCGCTATAACGGACCGTGTTGAAAGCGCCGGGACGTGCGCCAATCGCGCCGATGCGGCAGTTCTTCAATCCCTTGACGACTCGACAAACCGCACCAAAATCTTGAAGGTCTTTCTTAAAAGAATCGTTCGTCGGATCAACGGTATGAAGGGTCGTTAGGCTGTATCGGAAACCATATTGGCGAAGGTTATTGCAGCAGGACATCTTGCCGCAGAAGCTATCTCGCCGATCGGCGATCGTCATCCGCTTGGCATCATCGCCAAATGCGTGAACCAAAATCGGCACATCGAGGCCGGCAAACTTAAGCGCGTTGACAATGCCCGTTTCTTCGCCAAAATTCGGAAGGGTAATCAGAATGCCATCGATCTTGTCGCGATTTGCTTTGAAAAGATCCGCACAAGCACGCGAGTCCGCAATCGACTCAACGGTTCCAAATTGTCGGGCGGTTTCGGGCAGGATGACGACATCGAATCCTTGCTCCTCCAAAACCTGCAAAATCGCTTTGCGACCCGATTCGCAAAGATGTGTCGGGAAGAAGCCCCGATTGCCGATGATAACACCAAGAGTAACGCGCTTCATTGTGCTAGATTTCCAATTTACTGAGTTTAGTTGATTCCAGATTAAAATCGACACGGTTGTAACCGTGAGGTCTGCCGAGACTGACTGCCTTCCATTACTGGTTTCGGCTAACGAGGTTCGCGACCGAATGCGGAGGTAATTCTATCCTTACCCCACCTCCATCCGGACTGATTAACAGGTCTTTTGAGACGATGTCGGATCGATGGGCTGAGTTTTGGTCGTTCGCCTTGGATGCCGACAAA
>JBEHXE010000038.1:0-28087 GCA_048498855.1 Armatimonadota bacterium
AGGCCCTGTTGCACGGACTCGACACGCTCTTTCTCGATGCCGTCCGGCACGAGTTTCATCCCAATCATTTCAATCTTGAAGGTGCTCTCGCCGCGATCAACGAATTACAGCCCCGACAGGCTTTTCTGACTCATTTGAGCCATGAGTATGACCACAACGACTATGAGCAAAGACTTCCTGATCATGTGCGGCTTGCTTATGACGGCTTAAGAGTCCCGTTCTGACAAAACAAAACGGCCCCTCGAACGTTGTCGAAGGACCGTGAGTCAGGATTGTTTAGTGGCTTACGCTTTGGATCACGAGAATTTGTTCGTTGCCCGTGATCGTATATTCGGACGAACCCAGAACTGCCTTGGCGGCATCCTTTGCATTCGATTGAGAAACATCCCACTTGAGCGACTGGTCGGTATCCTTTTGAACCTGGACATGAACGACCGCTCGATATTTCGTGGCGAGCAATTTGGCAAAGGTCAACAGATCGCCTTGACCGAGAGCTTCGAAATCTTTATTTGAACCGGGAAGCACAATATAATGCTTTTCGGCATCACCGGTGGCTTCGACCTGCAGGATGGACGATTCTTCACCTGGATTCTCCAACGGGCACGACATACGATTGCCGTCCAACGAATACTTCTTAACGAGCTTCTGGTCGGGTTGATTTAAGATCGTGACCGTCTTGGGACCGCTGCTAGAGTATTCCAAAACTGGCTTACTCATTCGGGTCTTGACTTCGAATGTATCGAGAACCTGTCGGGAAGCTTCTGGCTGGGTGACGACGGGGCCAACTCCACCCGGGACGGACTCACCGACGCTTCGATTTTTGATCATCATGCCAGCGCCAACGATCGCAACACAAGCGAGAGTGCCAAGCCCAAGATTTCGCCAAACGCTTCCAAGTGAAAACGAGGGCTTATGACCGCTGGCTTCAATTCGATCAGCGATCATGGATGACAAATTTTGGGGGGTCTCGAACTTTTCGTCCTTCATGGTGTCGAGCAACTGCATCGTATCCATGAAGCCGTGGTAGTCGGCATTTAAATCGTAGTCGGCGTCCAGTCGATTCTTAATTTGTTGTCCCAGACCTGGATCTATCGTTCCTTCGAACAGTTCTGAGAAATGTTCCTGCATTCTTTCTCGACTCATTTCTAATTACTCCGTTTTCTCTACGTCGGTTGGACGAGATCAGACCTTAAACAGTTCCTCGTTTTCTGCCAGCAATTCTCTCAGACTGATACGGGCCCGGTTCAAACGGCTCTTTACGGTTCCTAAAGGTAGGTCCAAAGCCTCAGCTATCTCCTCGTACGTCTGCTGTTCGGCGTGAAACATGATGATCATCGCCTTTTGAAATTCCGGCAGTTTATTCAGAGCCTTTTGAAGCATGACTTCGCGCTGGTTGCGCTCCGCGAGTTCGTCAGGCGTGTTCCCGCTGTCCTCAATCTCACGGGTGATTTCGTCTTGTTCATGTTGCAGGGTGGCGTCAATGCTCACCGTCGTGCGCGAACGATCTCGCTTACGTCGGTCGAGGTAGCAATTCGTGACGATTCGATAAAGCCACGTGCTGAAGGCACTATTGCCCTTAAAATTCTTGATGGCGTTGTTGACGCGAAGAAAGGCGTCGGCGACGACGTCGCAAGCCTCATCTTGGTTTCGAGTCAAACGGAACGCGTACTGATAGGCGCGGTCCTGATACTTCCGGATGAGTTCATTGAGCGCGGACTTGTCGCCCCGCTGTGCTTTCTCCACCAATATTTGATCGCTCTGAAAGAACTCGCTCATCCTTGTGTTCTTAAAACTAAGTCCAGGTTAATATTGTAACACTACGCCGATAAGCTAGCTTTTCGGAGGATTCTTGACTGCGTCGAGAATCGCCTGCTGCTCTTCTTCTGTGAGGGTATAGCCCGTCTTGCCGTTCGTAAGATGTTTGCCATAGACTTTTGCTTCCGCCCGACCCACGATGCTGCTGAGAATTGCGCCGTCGCCGTTGTCGTCATAGACGGCTAAAGTGAAGGACTGGTTTCCTCCAATGTCGGGAAATGCGTCATAACGCGACAACCCAACGTGTCGCTTCGATTTCTGGAGTTTGCGTTCGAGGGTCACGACTCGCTCATCAAGCTGTTCGATTTTCTGACGAAGCTCCTGCCGTTCCTTCAAATGGTCCAGCAACATCTGCTCCACATTCTGTGACGAACTCGCGTTCAACAATTCTGCAAATTTTCGCCGCGTGGTATTGAGAAGCAACCAATTTCTGACGAGAATAATAGATAACACCAGTACGGAAACCAGCAAAAATAGCAGGATCCATCCTGCGTAGTGGGATAATGTAGTTGCTAGGCCGTACATAGATTGTCTGTTCGGAGTATAAGAGTATAGCGGAGTGGGGGATGGAACAAGTACTTGAAATTCAGAATCCACCAAAGTCAGCGCCAAAGGTTCGCGGCTTTACCATATTTCTTCTCGTAACTTTAGTCATCGCCCTGGTTTTAGGACCCAGCGTCAAAATCGTCGAGGTTCGCGGTGAGTCGATGATCCCAACCCTCAAGAATGATCAGCGTGTGCTGACATCTCATGCCTATTGGTTGGTCGGAAAAATTCGAAAGGATGATATCATCGTCTTGAAGGAAGAAAAATCCAACGATTACTTCATCAAGCGCGTCTACGGTTTGCCGGGGGACAAGATTCCTTGGAGTTTAGCTCCGCGGGATTGGCCGCTAAGTCAAGGGCCATATGTTGTTCCGGCCGGACGTATCTATGTTATCGGCGACAATATCAATCATTCCGACGACAGCCGTAAATTTGGACCCTTTCTTCAAAGTAACATTTTAGGAAAGGTTTTGACTTGGCGGTAAAGAAATTTCCCTGTGGATCCTACGGGCGCCAATCGCTTCAATTTTTTGCGGCCCCGTACAAAGCGCCCTTGAGAGCGTTTGCCGCCCTTGTGTTTCCTTGGCAGGACGAAAAAGTCTTGCTCTGCAACATTGGCGACCGTGGCTGGTGCATTCCTTCAGGAAGAGTTGAACCCTTTGAGTCATCCATTGACGCGGTAAAGCGCGAGGCGATGGAAGAAGCGGGCGCCGAAATCGCGTGCGTTCAGTACATCGGCTGCTACAAAATTTGCGAAAAGGGAGAGGTTCGATGGGCGGATGTTTACATCGCGAACGTCGCGTCGCTTGGTGAAATCTCGATGCCCGAGGAATCGTTGGGGCGCCAATTTGTGTCGCTTGATGAACTTCCAACGATTTATTACGATTGGAACGAATTGACCAAATGCGTGTTTGAACACGCCTTTGAAATCATGCAGCGCGCCAAGAAATACTAGTAGCCTTCGATTGTAAATTTAGGCTTCTGCTTAAGGTGCTTCTTCGCAAAATCGTCGGCCTCGCTGTGATGACCACACTGTCGCAAAGCCTTCACGTAGACCTGTCCGTTCTGCTCCGTTGGGTCCTCTTGATATCGATGCCGGGCTCGAGTGACATCGTCTTGAGTTGCGGGAATTTGCTCCTCCTTATTGGGGTCATGCTCCTTGAAGAACTCTTCCAGTTTGCCAACATTCGCGATTTGGGCAATCGGGTCCATAGCGCTATTCTACGCCTAGAACAAGCAAACGCGAAGGTTCGAGTCTACGAATCCAATCAAACGAGACGCAAAGAGACGAAAATCTTCGTCGTTCCAGGGTGTTCTCGCTTCGCCTTTCAAAACCGTCGCTTTCGAGTCCATGTAACCGTTGAGAAGGTCTCGAAAGCACTCCCATTGTTCGACGGTCAAGATTGGAAGGCGATCGTCGCCAACTGCGAAGGTATCCGCCAGTAAGGTCGGATATTGCTGTAAATGGAAGCAAAGCTCGGCGGCCAGATCGGGACGGAGGAAGATGCCGAGATCAGCAAAACGCGCCAGATCGAACGCTACATATCCGATCATCCGATGCAAAAGGGCATGCGAGGCATGGAGAACCGTCTCACGCTCATACGTTCGACTCGAAGACTTCGTCACGAATTGGTCAGGCATCGCACCAATCGGTCGCCACAGTTCGATGACCCGATCCCGAAATTCAGTTGACATAGCGTTGAAGGCGAACCCTCACTAAAATGCTAGCCCTATTCAGCTTCTCGGTTGGCTGGTATTTGTGCTTGAACTGTCCTTGAATCAAGGTTTGTGATCTGCTTACCTGTTCGAGCCTCGAAAACCTGAGCGATCTTGCCATCCCATTCAATGGCATACTTGCCGAACATCAACATTTCTCCTTTGAAGACTCTCGACTTGCCAGTCATGAGGTCCACCACCCGATTCCCACTTGAAAAGAAGGGAAGAGTTTGAGACGCCGACATTCCTCCGCTATCAAGAAATCCAGCGGGCATCGGTATTGTCTTGACTGGACTTGTTGGGCTCCATCCCACGAGTTTGTCATGCGGAGAATCGCTGAACAGGATATAGTCATTGCCCACGGCCGAGAGCGGCTGATAATCCTTGGGAATCGAGAAGACCACTTTCCCTGGTTGACCATCTTGGTCGATAGGAACGATTCCTTCTTCGGTGGCCACCCATAACTTGCCATGAACCGAGAAAATTCTAGGAATGTTTGGTGCATTCATTCGGTTGCGATCGCGCAAATATCCAATGTCTCGTATGAAGGAAGCTTTTAGCTGGGGCGTAAAGTCGATGCGAACCAGGGCTTGGGTTTGAATCGGCTGAAAGGAAAGAGACATATTTTGAGCACAAAGCACGCCAAGGGCGAACGACGGTTTCTTGCCCGGGCTGACGACGAGTTGACCCAGCCACGTGCGTCCCGTAAGGTAGCGAAGATCGTTGGCTTTCTTATGGCCACCCCATTTGTCATCGTCTTTCAGCCAACGCGCACCAATAACGCCAAAATCAAGCCGAGACACCTCGATGCCATTTTCATAAAGGGCTAAGTTCGTGAGTTCCCAGTTTCCACCTTCAGGAACTCGCTTGGCGAGGAGGCCGTTACCGAGGTTCCATCCGGTTAAATCCCCTTGTTCAAGACCCCATTCCCAATTACCAGTTTCCTCGGGCAGCATCAAGCGTTCTTGACCATCGACGATGCAGTAATGGTGGCTCTTACGATCATATTCGAGATGCAGCTTTGTCGCCACGACAAGAACCGCAAGGATAGGAACCATATCTGTAGAGACGCGTTTTGGGTGAAGCGGGTGCCCACAAAAAGATGGGTCGGCTTTGGTTAGTCAAGGCCGACCCGTCAGAATCTTTTACTTTACGGCAACAATGCCGACATCGAGATGTTGATCACCCCGAGGCGAATTGCAGTGCATGGCGATGATGTTCTTTCCACGTTTTAACGCTTTCTTTCCTTCGGGCGTCATTTCAGCGAGGATTAAGTTGCTCACCGCGCCCTTCCGTGTCAGAGCGAGAACTCCGTTGATGTAAACCTCCACGTCGTCGTCGTGGATGATAAGGAACTTCGCGTTCGTCGAAATTGAATCGACATCAACCTCACGACGCACCCACAAGTCAGGAGTTTCGGCCAGCCAAGGCGTGTGTTCCACTTGTGGAGATCGATTGGTATAGCGTCCCTTTCCGACGGCCCATTTTGAATCGTCGAATTTGGTCGCCATCCAGTTTCCGTCTGGTTTTTGGGTCGTGTACTTCGACTTCGCGCCTACGGAACCCGCCGGAGCGACGAGGATCTTTGTGTCGCCCTTCGAGTCATAGAGCTTGACTGTCGCATCCTTTGCTCGCTTCTGATCAATCTTGAAGACTTTTCGGTCGTACGTCAGCCAGCCATTTGTTTCAATTTCGACATCAGTGGTCTGGGTGTATACCGCCGCACAAAGCCCAAGCGGGATCAGGGCACGGACTTGGTTGATAAGGTCGACATAAGCATCGGTAACCTCCTGCGACGAGTTGTACTTCACGTATCCCCAGTTGCCTTTGTCGAGCCACGTGTGGCCTGCAACGGGCAGGCCAAGCCCGCCATACTCGCCGAGGACGGCTGCGCGTTTTTCTTCGAGGTCAGGAACGGCTGGGCCAGGATAAACGTGGATGTCGCTGACCGAGCCCACCCCGTGATCCGTCCAGCCTGATGCATTATTCACAAGTCGCGTTGGGTCCTTACGTTGCACGAAGGCCGTGATCCTCTCGGTGTCATATTGCCCCCATCCCTCATTGAAAGGAACCCACATGACGATGCTGGGGAAGTTCCAATGCGTTTCGATCATGCGGGAGAGTTCGCTCTCAAATTGCGGTTTATTGAGGAAAGGCTGTTCTGACATGCTGGGCATGTCCTGCCAAACGAGCATTCCCATCTTGTCGCAAGCGTAATAGTAGCGATCCGGCTCGACTTTGATGTGCTTTCGCAGCATGTTGCAGCCGTACGACTTGATGGCTTTGAGGTCGAAGAGGAAGCATTCTTCGGTGGGGTAGGTATGCAATCCGTCGGGATTGAAGCCTTGGTCAAGTGGCCCAAACATGAAGGTTGGCTGGTTATTGAGCATCAGCCGATTGATGCCATCTTTGTCTTTGGCAATCTTGATTTCGCGAACGCCAAAATAGCCGCGAACTTCGTCGAGATTGGTATCGCCGTCGGAAATAGATAACTTGAAATCGTAAAGGTAGGGCGTTCCGGGAGCCCAAAGCTTGGGATCGCGAATTTTGCCTTCAAAAACTGCTGGGGTAGGAACGCCACCCTTCGGTCGCATTTCTGCTTCGATATCGGCTCCGGGAATTCTAAGTCGGAGCACGGGATCCTTAAAGTCGCCAGGCACATTGACCGAAATTTTAAAGGTGCCATCGACCTTGGTCTCGACATGATAGGATCGAACATAACGATCTGAAACGGGCTCCATCCAAACGGTTTGCCAAATGCCACTGGTACCGGTGTACCAAATGCCGCTCGGCTTCAGAACCTGTTTGCCATTTGGCTGTCCACCGGTGTTGCCGGGATCGGTAACTTCAACTCGAAGCTTTTGGGTACCAACCTTGTTGAGGTAGGGGCGAATGTTGAATGAAAACCGATCATAACCGCCCGCGTGGGACCCAACGAAACGGTCATTGACGTAGACCTTGCAAGACCAATCGACAGCGTCGAAATGAAGCAAAACTTGATCCTTATCCCACGCTTTCGGCACAGCAAACTCCCGACTATAGATCAAGATATCGGACGGCTGAACCTGATAACCAACACCGGACAAGGAAGACTCGACGGGAAATGGCACAAGAATTTTCTTTGAAATCTTGGGCCTTTCTTCGTCGCCGACTTTCGCAGCAAAATCCCAGAGGCCGTTGAGGTTTTGCCAGCGACTTCGAACCATTGCCGGCCGCGGGTATTCCGGCAGAACATTTGAAGGTGAGACTTTGTCTGCCCAGGGCGTTTTGAGGTGAGTTGGGACTGGTTTCCAGTCTTGCGCGTAGGTTGCCATGGTGCAGAGAGTGAGAATGACGATCGTGCCGATCTTCAAGTTCATCAAGAAAGTAGTATAGCGAGTTCGGCTCAGTAGATGTAAAATGCGGGACGATGTTGCTCCTTACGCTGGGCGCCGGACTTGCGATGTGTAGCCTGAAACCTGTCTTCTTGCGATGTGAAAATCTCGTTAATCCTGTCGGAATCGACCAAACGAAGCCTCGGCTGAGTTGGCGCGTCGACGCGGTGAAGACGAATTCACTAGACCTTAAACAGAATCGCTACGAAATTCTTGTTGCGACCGACCCGAAGAACCTTTCCCCTGAAAAAGCCGATATTTGGAAATCGGGCGAAGTGAAATCCTCAAGCACTTATGGAATTTCGATCCCAACTTCCAATCTTCAAGCTTGCCATCGCTATGTTTGGAAGGTTCGTGTTTGGGACCAAGACAACCAAGCCTCCGATTGGTCGCCAGTTGCCGAGTTTGCTACCGGGCCGATGAGCCAAGGCGATTGGAAGGCCCAATGGATCGGTTTCGATAAGCCCGTCGATGAGACCAAGAAGATCGATGACCATGTTCTTCCACCTCCAGTTTTCTTCCGACGTGGCTTTTCGATCGATAAGCCAGTCAAACGTGCGGTGCTGTATGGATCGGCGTTTGGCATTGCCGAATTTCATGTCAACGGCAAAAAGGTTGGCAATGAGTATTTCATGCCGGGCTGGACCGACTACGAAAAGCGGGTTTATTATCATTCTTATGACGTCACCAAAGCCGTCAAGAAGGGTGAGAACGCGGTTGGCGCGGTTCTAGGTGATGGTTGGTATGCGGGCTACGTCGGCTTTGGCGCACATCGCGAGCATTACGGCAAGCACCTTCGAGTGATCGGTCAACTCGATATTGAGTATACGGATGGAACCCATCAGGTCATCACGACTGGACCTGACTGGAAAGCTTCAACCGGACCCATTCACTACTCCGATTTCCTCATGGGTGAGTACTACGATGCCCGCGAAGAAAAGCCAAATTGGAGCAAGGCTGGATTTGATGACGGTGGTTGGTCGTCGGTTGTGACTGGCGCCGTTTCGAAAGGGAAGTTGGAGGCTTTCCCCAGCGACCCAGTTCGAGCCTATGAAGCGGTGAAGCCGATTTCGGTTTCAGAGCCAAAGCCGGGCGTTTACGTCTTTAACCTTGGTCAAAACATGGCAGGCTTCGTGCGGCTTAAGATCAAAGGTGAGCGCGGGCAAAAGATTGTCATCCGCCATGCCGAAAGATTGAATCCTGACAACACGATTTACACGACGAACCTTCGCAGCGCCAAGGCGACCGATACGTATGTTTGTTCGGGCAACGGAACGGAAACTTGGGAGCCTCGGTTCACATTCCACGGGTTCCAATATGTCGAGGTCACTGGATTGAAAGAAAAGCCAGGTCTTGATCTGATTCAAGGCATTGCGATTTCGAGCGATACACCCCACGCTGGGCACCTGGAGACGTCCGACGCGATGCTCAATAAGTTGATTTCCAACGCTTATTGGACTCAAAGGATGAACTTCATCGACATTCCCACTGACTGTCCACAGCGTGACGAGCGTCTGGGCTGGACAGGCGATGCTCAAGCCTTCATTCGCACCGCAACGATGGTGACCGACGTTCAACCGTTCTTCACCAAATGGTTGGTCGATCTCGACGATGGTCAGCGAACTGACGGTCAGTATCCGATGGTTGCTCCGGTCAAGGTCGCGGGTGACGACGGTGGTCCGGCGTGGGCCGACGCAGGCGTTATTTGCCCATGGACGATTTGGCAGGTTTATGGGGACAAGCAACTTTTGGCGAAGCACTATCCCAACATGAAGCGATTCATCGACTTTTGTGTGAAGCGCTCAACGCCCGATCTCATGCCACCGGCGCAGTATCACTGCTTTGGTGACTGGGTGAGCATCAATGCAAATACGCCAAACGATGTGATCTACCTCGCCTACTTTGCTTACTCGACCCACCTGGTGGCCGAGTCGGCGAAGGCACTTGGAAACATGGAGGACGCAACGCACTACAACGAGTTGTATGAAAAATTGAAGAAGAACTTCAATGATCATTACATCTCGGCCGAAGGCGAAGTCAGAGGCAATACCCAATGTAGCTATGTCCTTGCGCTTTCGTTTGACCTGGTGAAACCTGAGCTTCATCAAAAGGTCGTCGATCGGTTCATCCATAGCATTGAGGAGCGTAACTGGTTGCTTTCGACCGGCTTTGTTGGCACGCGGGACATCATGAATGCGCTAACCAAGGTTGGCCGCAATGATGTCGCCTTGAGGCTGCTTCACAACACGGACTTCCCGTCATGGGGATTCAGCATCAAGAATGGCGCGACCTCAATCTGGGAGCGATGGGATGGCTGGACACCCGAGAAGGGATTCCAAGACCCCGGCATGAATTCCTTCGCCCACTACGCTTTTGGCGCGGTGGTCGGATGGATGTATCGAGAGCTTGGCGGCATCGACAACGCCTCGCCTGGGTTTGACACAATTCGAATCCGACCGCTCTTCGATCCGAAACTTGATTGGGCAAAAGCCTCTTATCAGTCCGTACACGGTCCGATTAAAGTCGAATGGAAGAAGTCAGGCAAGAGCCATCAAGTAAATGTGGCTATTCCGGCGAATACGACCGCCGAAATTCAGTTCGGCGACGAAGTGCTGAAAGTTGGTTCGGGCAACCACCACTTCGATCTGAAATAAACTCCAAGCTCCCTCTCCGCTAACGGAGAGGGAGTCAGATTCTAGCCGCAATGGACGGTTTTAAGATTAAATTGACCCGCCGACAAGAGGTCGATCTGAGTAAATGAGGGCGGAAAGCCTTGGTGGGGTCCGCGCCACCATGATCCGCAAACAGCTCCACCACAGACATAAGTGGTACCAGCAAATTCGCAACGGTCAATCATGTGGGTATGCCCACTTAAGCACAGCTTGACATTTCCTGCTTCCCGGAAGATTTCGATCACCTCGCGTGAGTTTCCAACCTGAGTGCTGAAAGAAATCGGCATTGAGCTCGTGTGGCATTTGACCGTGCGATCGGCCATGGGCGTTACGCTCAGGAGCGGAACGTGACCCACCACCACGGTCGGGGTGTGGAGGTCAGCGAAAAGGGTATCCCGCAGCCATTGACGCTGTTCCCGGTCAACATGGCCGACATAGCCGAATTTGGCGTGCTGGACGGTATCGAGTCCAATGATCCGCCATCCGTCGACTTTTTCGGTCCAATAACGACTTTTCATTTTGAAAAGCTGAGACGCGCGGACTTTGCCGGACATTCGATCCTTGTCTGATTCCATCTTTTCGATGTCATGATTCCCAAGCACAGTTCGAAACGGGCGCTTGATGTTATGGGCCGAAAATTGTTGCCAATTGAGGCATTGGGCTTGGACCACTTCTTCGCGTTGATTGTCGATCGCCATCAGGTTATCGCCACCAAAAAGAAGAATGTCACAGTCGTTTGCTTTCTTGAACGCGATTTTGGCTCGTTCGTTAATGTCTGGACTTGCCGGCAGATGGATGTCGGTCAGGAAGTGCAGACGGGTTCCTCGCTTGCCGGTAGCAAGCGCCAGACCCGGTACGGACAAGAGAGGAGCCGTTCCAAGCAAAGAGAGGACATTACGACGGGTAAGTTCCATGGAGCCTAATGCCATTGATTATATGCAAGAAATTTCAGATTTGTATGATTCCTATGTGTAAGAATTTTCGAAATGTAAGAAAAATGTATGAATCAGATTAAAGCGATTCCCAAAAAATGGTCTTCATATCGAAATCGCCGTTCGTCATAAGGTCAATTTGGAAATAGGCGGGCGCAAAACCCTGATTAGCACCGTTCCACCACGCACCACAAACGGCACCCGCACAGATATAAGCCGTACCGCCATAGTCGCATCGGTCGATCATGTGGGTGTGCCCACTGAGGCAAAGTTTGACGTTGTCGGCTTCGCGAAACAGTTTGATGACCTCGCGAGCGTTGCTGACTTCGGACGCGCACGAGATCGGCAACGTGTTGTCTTTGACCTTCAGACCTGCATCAGCTAGCGCAGTGACGCTGAGGAGCGGCATGTGTCCGCACACAAGGGTTGGGGTGGTCTTATCTTGAAGAATGCCTTTCAGCCATTCGATCTGTTCGGGGTCGATATAGCCGTAAAACGAGTTTTCGTGGCGATGGACGGTATCCAGTCCGATAAGACGCCATCCGGCCATTTTCTCCTCCCAGAAGCGATGCTTCATTTGAAAAAATTCGACAGAGCGCTTTTTGCCGGACATTGGGCTGGTGTCGTTGTCGTCCCATTGCTCGATGTCATGGTTGCCCAAGATGGCGCGATAAGGCTTTTTGAGATATTGACTCGTGAGTTGAGTCCAGTTTCTTCGCTGAGATTCGATTTCGGTCGATTCGCGATGATCGATTGCCATGAGGTTATCGCCTCCAAAAAGCACGAGGTCGCAGTTCTTCTGAGCCGAGACAAAAGCCTTTTTTGCTCGTTCAGTAACTGTGTCAATTGCGGGCAGATGTATGTCGGTGAGGTAGGCAATCCGAAGTGCGCGCCTGGGTGCCGTTGCCGACGAAAGGGTAGGCAACGAGAGAAGAGGCGCGGAACCAAGAAAGGAAAGGACACTGCGACGAGTTAGGTTCATGCGAACAGTTTAACGTCCCTTGGTAAAGGTTTGGGATCTATCGTTAGTCCCGACTTTTGCCCGGTGAGGGAACATTTTCAGGGAGTTTTGTTAAAGATGGCCTAAATTTATCTCGAAGGGAAACTAATTTAACATGCCTCCCGTACTCTTTTTCAGTTGACGAAAAGTTGACTCTAGCGCCCACCTGAGGCGGAAAAAGCACGATTTCGCAGTCTCGGCAAATAATGCCGAGACCTTTTTTTATTTCAGGGGCCTAGTGACCCAGTTTTGATTTCATTGCCTTCATGGCCGCTTCGGTTCGACTGTTGACATGAAGCGCTTTGAGGATATTGCTCACGTGGTTCTTGACCGTCTTTTCGGCGATACCAAGTTTGTCGGCAATCTCCTTATTGCGGAGGCCCTGAGCCACAAATTGAAGGATTTCCTGCTCACGATCAGACAGGACAAGAAGTTCGCCATCGGCTTCCTCGGCACTTGAATCTGTCTTCTCGAATCGTCGGAAGTCTTCAACGATTTTTGCCGCAACTTTCGGCGTAATCTTTGCCTCACCCTTTGCGGCCAGGCGAACGCTTTCGATCACTTCCTGGGGAGTTGAGGTTTTGAGGAGGTAGCCAAGCGCCCCAGCCCGGAAAGCGTCGAAAATTGAATCGTCGTCTTCACGGACCGTCAGAATGACGACTTTGACGTCTTTTTCTTTTCTGAGCAGTTTGCGGGTCAGTTCAATGCCACTAAGACGCGGCATATTGATGTCGGAAAGAAGCACGTCGGGAGCTTCGGCAAGACAGGCGTCCAAACCCTCTTGTCCATCTCGACAGACGGCGATGACGTCCATATCTTGGGCAAAGCCAAGGGTCTTTTGAATTGCCTTTCGGTAATTATCTTCGTCGTCTGCGATTACAACACGGATTTTTTCTGCCATTTGATACTTCAGATTATACGGAGTCCAGATAGAATGATGCCAATGTCTTTGCTTAAGGTCACCGATTTACATGTTGGATTCGGTGCAACGGAAATCCTAAGGGGCGTTTCTTTCGACCTTGCGCCCGGCGAAACGCTTGGCGTCGTGGGTGAATCGGGTTGCGGAAAATCGATGACCGGCTTTGCAATTATGGGCATGTTGCAGGCTCCCGGGAAGATCACCAAAGGTTCGATCCAACTTGAGGGCCGTGAGCTTGTGGGAATGGCTGAGCGAGACATGCGCAAGATTCGGGGCCAAGATATCGCTTTGGTGATGCAAGACCCGTTCACAAGTCTCAATCCCATGATGCGGATTGTCGATCAGATATCGGAGGCGTATACGCTTCACCAAGGAATTTCGAAGGCGGAAGCCAGACGTCGGTCCATCGAAATGCTTGACCAAGTTGGGGTGCCTGCCCCTGAAGCGAGCGCACTCAAATATCCCCATCAACTCAGTGGCGGACAGCGCCAGCGGGTCGTGATTGCCATGGCTTTTGCCTGTAGGCCAAAAGTCCTGATTGCCGATGAGCCGACAACCGCGCTTGATGTGACGCTTCAGGCCCAAATCCTTCGGCTCCTGCGCGAACTTCAAGAAAAAGAAGGCACCTCGGTCATTTTGATCTCTCACGATATCGGTGCCATCGCTTCGGTGGCCCATCGAATTGCGGTTTTTTATGCGGGGCGAATCATAGAAATCGGTCAATCCGAGAAAGTCCTCCGTCAAGCGTCCCACCCGTATACTCGTTCTTTGCTTATGTCGCTCCCGCGAGCGGGGCAAGATCGATTGGAAAGCATTGGAGGGCAGCCGCCTGATTTTGCGAAGTTGACGGGTGAGTGCTCATTTGCCCCGCGGTGTGCGCTTCGAATAGACCAATGTGCCGTCGAACCTGACTTGACTTTTTCTTCGAATGGCGTTGGGTGTGCTTGTTGGCGGTCAGAGGAAGTCCATCGATTGCCGTTTGGAAAGAGCATAAACGAACTGACTCAAGCATAAAGGCCACCCGAGGAGGAGAGGTTGGGTGGCCTTTTCGATCTACTTTCGTAGACCTATTCTTTCATACGCCAGACTTGTGTCTTTTTCCGTCATGAAAGCCGCCTTTGGGCATATTCGCTTGGGGTCCGCCATAGGGGGCGAGGGCAGCCTTGATTTGATCGAGAGCCTTTTGAAGATCGGTCATCGCATTCGCTTTATGGCCTTCATATTCCCAAGCGCTCTTTTGGAGGAGGGCCAGCGCATTTTCGAAATGGTGTCCGCCGATGACGAGTTTGATATTGCTGTTTTTGACCTGCGCATCGGTGTAATCTTTGGCGCTTTTGTTTTCGGTTTCCTTCTTAGCGGCCTTGTTTGTATTATTCAGACGCTGTTCCGCCAGTCCGACTTCAATTTCCGACTTTGCGAGCACACCAAAATCGATGGCGTCGACTCTGTGGCCTTGATAGATCGGCAACCCTTGGCGGAGTGCTTTGAGCCCCTTATTGATTTCTTCAATCGCAAGATGGACTGCGCGCTTATTGGGGTCAACCGAAGCTTTGGTATGAACCCCGCCCGAGCGTTGTGTTCCGATAGTACCGGCGCCTTGTGCAAACGCTGAAGTGACCGTTAGAGCGACGATAGTGAAAATCGCGATTCGCATATGTTTCATGTTTGATTAGCCTCACAGAAGTGATTGATGCGAACTAACGGGCGGCTGAACAAACTGTTCGGTAAGGCTCGTAATTGAGCGGTACTTCGGTACCGATGGCCTATGACATTCGACCTAATTTTAGGCTACGAGGCCTTCGGGGTAAAGCTGGTGCCACAACCGCAGCTTCGTGCGGCATTGGGGTTTTGAAATGCGAATCCGCCGCCGATCAGGTTGCCCGTGTAGTCGAAAGTCGAGCCTTCGAGAAAAGTGGCGCTCTTGGAATCGCAAACGATCGTGACGCCTTCCAATTCTAGCGCGATATCGACCGGTTTTCGGATCGTGTCGAGCTTCATCACGTACTCCAAACCTGAACAGCCTCCGCCTTTGACGCCGAGTCTCAGAAAGACGTCTGGGCGACCATCTTTTGCAACGAGTCGCTTGACTTGAAGGAGGGCGGCAGCCGTGATCGAAATTGGAAAGGATTGCGTGCTCATTACGGGTTAGTTGTTTGAGATAAATTCCTTGGGGCGATTGTTGAAAAACGTGACGTTTGGTTTGTCGGCGGTGAGCATATCGGCCAAAGTCAGATGCTCGAGGACCGAATCGACGGCTTGCTGAATGACTTGCCAAAGGCTCCTTACCGAGCAATCGACGGCATGGGTGCAAATATCGAGGGCGCCGCTGTGTCGTCCGCAAAACTCAGCATCGTATAGCTTTCCGCCAAGACTGGCCAGAACCTCGCCCACTTTAATTTCGCTGGGTTTGCGGGATAGTGAATAGCCTCCGGACTGACCACGGGCACTGGTGATGAAGCCTTCTTTTCGAAGGATCATGAGGAGTTTGGCCGCGTGAGTGGTGGTGACACCTTCGAGCCTTGATATTTCGGGAATCGTCATGCTGCCCCCCTCGCCTCGCTTTGCGATTTGAATGAGACATCGTAGTCCATATTCTTCTTGGGCGGAAAATTTCATTTAGTCGAATCCCAAAATCAGTTTAGCTTCTTCGCTCATCATTTCGATTGTGAAGGGCGGGTCCCACGTTAACTCAAGTGTGACTTTACCAATTCCCGGCGTGTTTCGAACGGCTTCTTCAACTTGACCCGGCAGGATTCCCGCAACGGGACAGCTTGGCGAGGTGAGCGTCATGACGACTTCAACGTTCTTCTCGTCATCAATTCGGATATCGTAAATAAGGCCGAGATCAAACACGTTCACAGGGATTTCTGGATCGTAGACGGTCCGGATTTGTTCAATCACTTCAGCTTCAAAAAGACTCTTTTCGATGGTGGTCATCGCCCTCGGTTCGCCCTGATTTTCGGGGACGGCTTTCGGCATATCTGACTATTCTACGTCAGATTCCTGGCTTATAATTGCGAGTAGGGTTTTGAGGACGATGAAGTCGGCAAAAAAGACATGGCGAGAGAAGCTGGATAGCGGAAAAGCACCTGAGGTTGTCACGATGAATCGGATGGTTCAAGGGATTCCTGCCGGAGGCAAGATGCTGATCCCAAGTCCACGGCAAGTGGATACGTATATCCGAGGAATCCCAAGAGGGGAATCGCGGACGACGAAAGAGATGAGCCTCGACTTAGGGAGACAAGCGAACGCTGATCTCGCTTGCCCGCTGTGTTGCGGCATCTTCTTAAGAATTTCGGCCTAAGCTGCCCATGAGGAGTTAGCGGCCGGGAAGGCGACGGATGAAGTTACGCCGTTTTGGCGAATGATTCCGCCCAAAGCCCCGATCCGTAAGAAGATCGCTTTTGTGGCTTTGGTGGATGATTTGAGGGCGGCAGAGGGGTTGTAACTTTCGACGTTTGACTACATCTTTTCGGGAGCGCTGACACCCAGCAGACCAAGAGTCGTTTTAAGGGTTTTGGCCGTTGCTCGGCAAAGATCCAGCCGGGCGGCGGTCAACTCCGGTTGGTCGACTTGAATGACTCGACAGCCGTCATAGAAGTAGTGAAACGCTCGGGCGAGCTCAATTCCGTAAGTCGCCAAGCGATGCACTCCATAGTCTTCGCTGGCGCGACGGACTTCGTCGGGCAGATCGACGATCTTCTTAATAAGAGCCTTTTCACGGTCGTGGATGAGGAGTTTTGCGGTCCCTCCATCCCCTGCCCCTTCCTCCCTGGGTGAGGAAGGGGTTGGAGCCTTGCTCAAAATTGAGCAGATTCGAGCATGGGCGTACTGAACGTAGAACACGGGGTTCTCGTCGCTCTGCTTTTCGGCCAAGTCAAGGTCGAAGTCGAACGTTGTGTCGTGGCTGCGCATAAGATAGAAGAAGCGCGCCACGTCTCGGCCCGCCGCAAGTTGCTCGGCTTCTGGTGCTTCGGGTTTAAGCTTGACGCCGATTTCGCGCATTAAGTCAATCAACGCATAGATGTTGCCGTCGCGTTTGCGCATCGGGGCGGGCTTGCCATCTTTTAGGAAGCGCACCAACTGGTAAATTTGGACCTCAAGCTTGGCTTTTGCCTCGGCGAGGGCTTTTTCGCACGCTTCCTGTTCGCCTGAATCCTTGTAGAGCTTTGCCGCGATCGGGTCTTCGATTTCGGTTCCCGGGTGTGGCTTCTCCATCAGCATAGCGGCCACAACCGCGGTCAGGCGTCCGATGTAGCCGTGGTGGTCAGGGCCAAGGATCGTGATGAGTTTGTCGGCGTTGCCCGGTCGGTTGAATTTGTCCTTGTGGTAGGCGACATCGCTGGCGATGTAGGTGAGGCGTCCGTCGCGACGGCGGAGTACGCGGTCCATGTCGTCGCCCAACTTGGTTGAACGGAGCCAAAGGGTGTCGCCTTCGAGGTTTATGGGGGCTTCGAATGGCTCAGCATCGGCAATCGAACCTTCCATTGAAGGCTCAGCGATGGGGATGAGGGTTGGGACGAGGTTGTCGAGGTTGGGTTGAGCGGTGTTTGCGTCCGATTCCCGTATCTGGACCCCTCCATCCCCTGCCCCTTCCTCCCCTTGGGAGGAAGGGGTTTGAGTTTCTTCCTGAACGTCGTCCTCGGTTTCCATCGCGGCAGTTTGCGATTCGAAAAGGACATCCTCAATCTTGAAACCTTTAGCGAGCTTGAGTTTGGCGCGGATTGGGCTGAAATCAGCGATCCCCTTGTCGATCATCGCATTGATTTCGGCATTCACAACGCCCGAATCGTGGAGCGATTGCTCGGAATACCACGTGTCGTACTCAACTCCGAAGGCCGTCAACGCGTTGCGCTGTGCTTCAAGCATCAAGTTTTGGGTTTGCTCTTGATACCAAGTAATCTCACGTCCTTTTTCGGACACTTTTGCGGCGACTTCGTGAACATAATCACCTTTGTAGCCGTTGTCAGGAACTGGACGCCCTTCGACGATAGCTTTCACGGACTCGGCGAAGAGGGCCATTTGTGTGCTGCTGACGCCGTCGTTGATGTAGTACTCGCGGTGAACGGTGTGTCCTACGGCTTCCAGTACATTGCAGAGGGTTGAGCCATACGCTGCGCCACGCCCGGAACCAATAGTAATCGGTCCATTCGGATTAACGGAAACGAATTCAACATTGATCCTCTTTGGATGTGGTGTATGCGAGGCTGACTCGAGTCGAAAGCCTTCTTGGTTGACGGTTGCGACATAGCCCGCAACGAACTCCGCACTCATGCGCAGATTGATGAAGCCGGGACCGGCGACCTCGACTTGAGTTAGGATGTCCGGAAATCGTTCACTGAGCTTTTCCGCCAGCATTTCGCCAATCGCCCGTGGATTCTGTCCGGCCGTTTTGGAAGACATCATCGCAAAATTGCACGCGAAGTCACCATGTTCGGGATTCTTGGGGTCGGCAATTTCAATTGGAACGCTAAGAACCTCGGCAGGAAGCCGCCCCTCGCCGATGAGTTCGGAAATGACGACGCGAAAGAGTTCGGAAAGCTTCGTTCTTAGCAAGGTTCTAGTTTACTTGAAGGAGGGTCGAACGCAGAGGTGGTATCTTATGGGTTACTCAACCACTACGTGGCGCGTGGGCCTGTAGCTCAGTGGTTAGAGCGGACGGCTCATAACCGTTTGGTCGGGGGTTCAAGTCCCCCCGGGCCCACCATTTCAAACTTGTCCATATCGAAACACAAAGGTAACACCTGTTTTTCTTTTGACCGTCTCGAAAGGGTGTTTTTCTCAACCCAGCGGCAGGATTATCCGTATTCTTCATTGGATAGTCTGAGAATGCGCAATATGCCCTTTGTATTTCCATATGGACTTTGCATTGCTCTCGGTGCGTTTGTCGTAGGTCTCAAAGGTATTTGGTCCAATTTGATATGGACGAATCAGGGTCTTGCGGTACGCGATGTCGACGGCGTAAAAGGTTGGGCATTGATCGCCGCTTTGGGAATATTATTCGCCGGAGCCGTCATTTGGATGAATAACAACTTGAAGAAGCGCTATCCGGTGGCAACCTGGAGCGAATGGGGCGAGTGCCAGAGGCGCATCTTTGAGAACGCGGAGAAGAGTGAGCATGAGACGCCTTCCAAGTGACTCTCCGGAGCAGCTTAAGTTTGGGCTTTCCGTTATCGGGATCGCCGGAGTCTGCCTCGTCGGCTATGCACTGAAACACTATTTCGTCCTAGGCGTGTGGGATTTTCGAATTCTGTGTGCGGGGATTGCGCTCGGTGTCGTCGCGTACTTAGCTTGGAAGTTTGTTTTTTGAGCATGGTTAAGGAGCACTTCCGAATCTTACTTTTAACCATTTATCGATGGTTTTGGAGAATTGGAATCCTGGCCATTTGCACATTGATCCCTGCTTTCTTCTGTTCGGAAGGGATTCGAGGCATTCGCACGAGGAGCATGCTCTCAAATGCGGGAAGTAAGACGCCATCTGGGTGGGTTACAGGAACTCCTGCGGTCGTTCAAGGATGGCTGTACCTTTGTATCGGGATCGCGCTCATGTGGTCAACAATCCAGCTTCTCAGAAGCAAATCCTAATTATTTCAAGAATTCAGGAATCTCGGCGCCCGGAGCAGGCTTTTCGCCGTTGTCGACATAGTGAATCTTGCCGATTCGATTGACCGGAAGCCAGACGAATTCGGCGCGGCCCACAATCGATGCGCGCGGTACAAGGCCCCATCCGCGTCCGTCAAACGATCCGTTTCGGTTGTCACCCATGAAAAGGTAGTAACCAGCGGGAATTTTCTCAGCGGGGAGAGCCCTCGCCTTCGGCCATTCGGTTTCGTCGTAAATGATGTATTTGTCGGCGACGCTGTATCCACGTCCGACCATGTTGGCGTCGAATTCTGTGTAGTTCAACGGAATGTAGTTGCCTTTATATTTGACGAGCTTCCAATTGGGCTTAGGTACCGCGTCTCGCTCCATCCCCTCAAGGATGCGGAAGTTCTTTTGCTCAGGATCGGTCGGTATCGTGTACTGCTTGTAAGGCTCCCACAGGGGCTTGTCGTTGATATAAACCTGGCCCTGACGGATTTCGACCTTGTCGCCCGGCAGACCGATCAGGCGTTTGACGAAATCGACGTTTACGGTTCCGTCCTTGTCCTTTTGGTCCTCGTCGGTGATGGCTTCGATCGGCGGTCGAAAAACGACGATATCGCCTCTTTTCGGATCGGTGTAGCGATAGATCGCCTTGTTTAGCCCAATGAAGTCGCCCACCATATTGGTTGGCACCATCGAGCCCGTGGGGATTTGAAAGGTTTGGAAGAAATATGGTCGAATGACCATGAAGATGAAGATTGCCGCGTAGATGAGGGCGTCACAAAGTTCGCTGCCTCCGCTTACAAACTTCCATGCCCCTTCGCGTTTTTCGAGGGGCATGTTTCGAAGATATTTGAATGTTAAAACTCGATAGACCGAGAGGACGACGGCAAAAAGTAAGATTTGACTTAGAGGCGTCCGCGCAATATGGTCAATGAGTTTTTGGCTTTCCATTCGCAGCCGTTATTTGCGTCGCTCTTTAATTCGGGCGTCCTTACCGACCTTGTCTCGAAGGTAGTAAAGCTTGGCACGTCGGACCTTACCGCGGCGAGTGACTTCAAATTTGGCAACATTTGGCGAGTGAACTGGGAATGTTCTTTCGACGCCGACTCCGCTCGTAACTTTGCGAAGGGTAATCGTTTTTGCGATGCCGCCGTGCTTGACTGCGATGCAAAGACCTTCGAACAACTGAAGTCGCTCTTTGTCGCCTTCACGAACGCGTACGTGTACCTTAACGGTATCTCCCGGCCAAATAGTTGGTGCGTCGGCCTTGATGTTTCCTTCAGCCACGCTTGCCAAAATAGCTTGCTTCGACATATTTTTCTCCCTTCCGTTTCCTTTTCTGCATTCTCAGAAGAGAACGCGTAATTAAGCTGTCGCTTGACACGACCCAGCGGCGCGACGGAAGGTCCACGCATGAGCCGAACTTTTATTGTGGCACATTTATGGGTTGGAGTGCGAGAGGGAAGCGAGGGAAGGTATCGCCCCTCAAGGTAGAAAGAATTTTCATTTCGAAAGCCCAGAGGGAAATCTGGGCTTTCGGTTTGATTTGCTTCTGATTACTTCAGAAATTCGTCAACTTCGTCGCCTGGCTGTTTCGGATCCTTATTGTCGACATAGGAGATCTTTCCAATTCGAGGCAATGGCAGCCAAATGAATTCGGCGCGACCGATAATCGAGGCGCGCGGGACAAGACCCCAACCGCGTCCGTCGAACGACCCGTTCCGATTGTCGCCCATAAAGAGGAAGTGTCCGGCAGGGATCTTTTGAGCGGGGAGGGCCTTCACTTTGGGCCATTCGGTTGGATCTTCGATTCGGTATATCGGAGCTACATCGTAGGTCGAAGGGAAGTGGTTCGCATCGGTGTCGTTATAGTTGAGTGGGATTAATTGCCCCTTATAATCGACCAACTTCCAACTTGCTTTCGGGACCGCCGCTTCCTCGGCGCCTTCGAGGACCTGAAACTGAGTTTGCTCGCGGTTGAGCGGCTTGGTGTAGTGCTTGTAAGGTTCCCAGAGGCGCTTGCCATTCACGTAAACAACGCCTTGCTTGACCTCGATGAGGTCGCCCGGTAGACCGATCAGGCGTTTGACGAAGTCGGTATTCACGGTTCCATCGGCATCGATCTGGTCTGGATTGCAGGCTTCGACCGGCGGGCGGAAGACGACGATGTCGCCTCTCTTTGGCTCGGTGTAGCGATAGATCGCTTTATTGAGACCGATAAAGTCACCAACCATGCATGTTGGGGTTAACGAGCCGGAAGGAATCTGAAACGTTTGGAAAAAGAATGGGCGAATGACCATGAAGATGAACACGGCCGCGTATATCAACGCATCGAAGAGTTCGCCAGTGCTATGGAGTGCCTTCCAGAGCCCCTCTCGTCGGTGGAGAGGCATGTTCTTCAGGTAGTTAAAGGTCGCAACTCGAAATATGGTGAGAAGGACGGCGAAGATAAGAATTTGGTTAAGAGGTGTCCTCGCCAGATGATCAACTAATTTTTGCGTATCCATTCTCAATCCGTTTCCCGTTGGGGAGTTTACGATAATTCCTTAGAACTAAACGATGTTCGATTACGAAAGTTCCCTGTTTGAAGGTTCCTCAAGGAGATCGGGACGTCGTTTTTGGGTCCGTTCGAGCGCTTGTTCCTTTCGCCACTTCTCAATAGCCTTATGATTTCCACTTTTGAGGATATCAGGAATGGGTTTGCCCCGCCAAACCTCGGGCCGCGTGTAATTCGGTGCGCCAAGGAGGTTATTTTGGAATGATTCTTCATCGAGCGAGTTTTCGTTGCCAAGGACTCCGGGGAGGAGGCGGGTGATGGCGTCGGCCATGACGAGAGCTGGAAGTTCGCCATTCGTGAGCACATAGTCGCCAATGCTGAAGACATGAGTAGCGAAGGTTTCTTCGATCCGGTGGTCGATCCCTTCGTAGTGCCCGCAGACGAAAATAATTCGGTCGTAGGTTGCGAGTTCCTCGGCGTGGGGTTGGGAGAAAGGGATTCCCGACGGTTCGGTAAGGATGATGGCGGTTTTCTTTGAGTTGGGAGTTGGGAGTTGGGAGTTGGGAGGCGCGTGACTACCGGAGGAGAGAGGGAGATTGGAACTCGTTGAATTATAAGAATTGGTGGAAGTTTCCACCCCCTCCGGTTCGTTCCTCACCGGCCCCCCCAGGGGGGCAGCGTCGGCTAGTGACCGGACCTGAGTCTCCCTGCTCCCAACTCCCAACTCCCAACTGACTAGTGACTCAATCGCCAACGCCACCGGTTCTGCCTTCATGAGCATGCCCGGGTGACCACCGTAGGGAACGTCGTCAACCTTCTTGTGAGGATCGTAGCAATAATTACGCGGATTCACAACTGAGAACTCGACCAAACCCGACGCCTCGGCGCGAGCGAGAATCGAATGCCCAAGCGATGAGCGAATCCAGTCGGGAAACAAGGTGACGAACGCAATTTTTTTCATCGGAAAAGGGGACAGCTAAGTATTATTTTGACCGAACCTGAAACGGTATCCTATTACCCATGTCGAATATCCCGAGCGACCTCAAATACACCAAGTCGCATGAGTGGGTCCGAGTCGAAGCGGACGTCGCGACCATTGGCATTACAGATTTTGCCCAATCAGAACTCGGAGACGTTGTTTACGTTGATTTACCCGCCGTCGGGAAAGCCCTTGCCGTTGGCGACATTTTTGGTAGCGTGGAAAGCGTCAAAACGGTTTCTGACCTTTATGCTCCCGTGCCCGGTGAAGTCGTCGAAGTGAATTCGGCATTGACGAATGCCAGTGAAAATGTCAACACTGATCCTTATGGCGATGGCTGGATGATCAAAATCAAGCTCACCGCTTCGCTGCCGGGCGACTTGATGGACGCTGAAGCCTACGGAGCTGTTGCTCACTAACGATGCCTTACGTACCACATACGAAAGCCGACACCGAAGCCATGCTCTCGGTGATCGGTGTTCCGTCTATTGACGAACTTTTTCGTGAGATTCCCGCCAATCTGAGGGTTGCCCCGGGTGCGCTTAATTTGCCTCCGGCCTTGGACGAACATCGCTTGATGGCCCATCTGACCGAGATTGCCAGCAAGAACCTCGATGCCACCAAGCTCACTTGCTTTTTAGGCGCAGGCATCTATGATCGCTACATTCCCGCGACGGTCGGCGCCGTCATTTCGCGGGGTGAATTCCTAACCGCTTACACGCCTTATCAGCCCGAAGCGTCGCAAGGCTATCTCCAAACCATTTATGAGTTCCAGACGATGGTTTCGGAGCTTTACGGAACGGATCTGGCTAATGCCTCGATGTACGATGGGGCAACGTCGATGGCCGAAGCTGCGATCATGGCGACCGGCATCAAGAACCGCGACAAGGTCGTGGTGAGCGAGGCGGTTCACCCTCACTATCGTCAAGTCTTGGCAACGTACTGTTGGTCGATTGGAATCGAAGTCGTTACCGTGTCGGCGAGTTCGGGTGTGACTTCCTTTGGCGATGCCTCCGACGCGGCTTGTTTGATCGTCCAATATCCCAATTTCTTCGGCTGCATTGAAGATTTGGCAGCCGCCCGAAAAGCTGCCGACGAATCTGGTGCTCTGTTGATCGTTGTTGCGGATCCGATTGCGTGCGCTCTGCTCAAATCGCCCGGCTCGTTTGGTGCTGATGTGGTGGTTGGCGAGGGCCAGCCGATGGGAATTGCGATGGGCCTTGGCGGTCCGGTGGTCGGACTCTTTGCCTGTAAGAAAGAATTTGTGCGCCACATTCCTGGGCGAATCGTTGGCAAGACGAAAGAATTGCACGGTGACCGACCCGGATATGTCATGACCTTGCGAACTCGCGAACAGGATATTCGACGTGAGAAAGCAACCTCCAATATCTGTACAAATGAAGCGTTGATGGCTCTGGCGGCAACGGTTTATATGACAGCCCTCGGTAAGAACGGCATGACTCAGGTTGCAACCAGTTCGGTTCGAAATACGCAATATGCGATTTCTGCCCTTAAGGGAATTGGCGTAAACGTCAAGTACGGTGGAAAGGTGTTCGGCGAGTTTGTAGTCACCCTTCCGAAGAATGCAACACATGTTCGTGATGCGATGATTGAGAAAGGATTCCTGGCCGGATTACCGCTAGGAACTTATTACGAAGGAATGGATAACGATCTCTTGATTGCCGTGACGGAAATTCGGAGCAAGGAACAAATCGACGCATTTGTTTCGGCGCTTTCGGAGGTGCTGAAATGAGCCGAATGCAAAAGATGCCGGAACCGGAATTGATCTTCGATCGTTCGCGTCCGGGACGAATTGGCTGTAATGTGCCGACTTGTGATACGCCGGACGTTGATTTGGCCGGTGTGCTGGGTGAGACACGCGACGATCTGCATTTGCCGGAGGTTTCGGAACTCGACCTACTCCGCCACTTTACGAACCTGAGTCACATCAACTACGGAATCGAAACCGGATTCTATCCACTCGGCTCCTGTACGATGAAATACAACCCGAAGATCAACGAGCAGACCGCTCGGTTGGCTGGGTTTGCCAATCTGCACCCAATGCAGCCTGTCGAGACAATTCCTGGAGCACTTGAAATCCTTTGGGGCGTCCAGTCGATGCTGATGGAGATCACGGGCTTCTCGACGATTACGCTCCAGCCAGTGGCGGGCGCTCACGGCGAGATGACTTGTTTGATGCTGATCAAGGCCTATCACGAGTCGCGTGGTGAGGCTAACCGAACCGTGGTCTTGGTCCCTGACTCGGCGCACGGTACGAACCCGGCTTCCGCGGCTCGATGCGGCTACTCGGTGAAGTCGATCCCGACCGATGCCGATGGCAACACGGACATTGCGGCTTTGGAAAAGGCTCTCGAAGAAGTGGGTCCAAACGTAGCGGCCTTAATGTTGACGAACCCGTCGACGCTCGGATTATTTGAGCCAAACATCGAAAAGATCTGTAAGATGCTTCACGATGCTGGTGGTCAGGTCTTCTGCGACGGTGCGAACATGAACGCAATGGTTGGAACGACCCGACCGGGTGATCATGGCTTCGACTGCATGCACTTGAATCTCCACAAGACGTTCTCGACGCCGCACGGTGGCGGTGGTCCGGGTTGTGGTGCGATTGGATTGCAGTCACACTTGGAACCTTTCTTGCCCGCGCCTGTGATCCGGATGTCGGAAGGAAAGATCATTGCCGACAACGATCGCCCGCAGACGATCGGTCGAGTTGCTGGCTTTTATGGTCAGTTCTTGATGGAAGTTCGGGCGTATACGTACCTCCGAGCTTTTGGTAAGGAGCACATGGCCGATATCTCGAGATATTCGGTTTTGAACGCGAATTACGTCCGCGAGCGACTGAAAGATGTTCTGCCTCCGGCCCATGATCGCCCGTGCATGCACGAGTGCATTTTGACTGCAGAGAAGTATAAGAAGGAGCACGGAGTACGGGCTTTGGACATCAGTAAGCGATTGATCGACTACGGATTCCACCCGCCGACAAATTACTTCCCGCTCATCGTTCCCGAGTGCTTAATGATTGAGCCGACGGAAACGGAGACGAAGGAGACTTTGGACGAGTTCTGCGATGCGATGATCGAAATTTGTCGCGAAGCGGTGGAAGAGCCCGATCTCCTTCACAATGCACCTTCGACTAAGATCGTTGGGCGACTCGACGAAACGCTCGCCGTGAAGAACCTCGACGTTCGTTGGTGGCCCTAAACAGGGAACAGAGAACTGGGAGGAGTCCGCTTCGAAAGGCGTGGGCTCCTTTTTTGTTTTGCAGGCAAGATGCCTGCGCTCCCCATCGAATGCTTAAGCTGCCTCCGCCCCACTAGATACCGACATAACTGCGAATATCCAAGCAGCGGGGTGGAGGCTCTAACCGAAAGCCTCCACGTCGCGGAAGAACTCCACTCAAGGCTGTTGATGTTTTTTGCCGCAGAGGCGAAGTGATTTGCCAAGACATTCATGTGGACAAAGAAGACATGGTCCACGGCGTGTTTATGCAGACTGTTTAAATTGGTTAAGACAATTTTGATCTCTTCAGTTACACTGTTCATCAGTGATCGATAAGAAGCGATTTGGCGATATCGAATTTCAATCCGTGCTCATGTGCGGATTGTCGATTGTTGGAACCATTTTCTGCTTCTCATTTGCCGCGGTTCGTGGCGGTGAATGGTATCGCTACCTATGGGTTCTCACATTCGGACTCTGCAATCTGGCGTCTGGATGGCTCGGATGGAAAACCCGATGGGGGTTCGCAATCTTGCGTTATCCGGGTGCGCTTTGGTTTGCGACATTTGCGTTGATGGGGATTGCCGCCCGAAAGGTGCCAATGGTCGATCATTTGCCCTCGGCGATCATCATTGCGACTCCGTTCTTGGCCATCGCGGCCTATTCGTACTTCATGTCAGGACACGGAGAAGAACGACAACTGAATCTCCCATTGAAGCTGGTGCATGGCTTTAAGCGATTAGAGTGGCGTTGGTTCACTCCGCCGAAATGGGATTATTGGCTCGTCTGGGTCGGGCTGCTTTTCTCACCCATTATTGGTGGCTACTTCATTGTCAAGCATTGGTCAAGCGCCTACGGCCACTTTTGGCTGCAGGCGGTCATCGCACTATGGTTTGCGTACGTGGCGACTTTCGCTTGGAATTGGATTCGATCACCGTTTCAGCGGTCGACTTTTAAGAGCCTTGTCGTCTCAGCAACTTGTGTTCGATGCGTTGGAATCTTCTTCGGATACTGCGTTTGGGTGATGAAAAACGGTGGGTGGCAACCATTTAGCCAAGGTGTAGGGGGATATTTTTGGATAGTCATTCTCACAAGTTTGTTTGAAGGGGCATTTGACCGTTGCTGCGTGCGCCAAACGCAAGAGGGTCGAACGGAATACGAAGCTCTCGAAGGTCCATCGGTTGGGTTGTAAGTAAACTCTTAGCTTGAATATCACAGTCGAGTCTCTGAACAATGGCGTGGCGAATATGGCGCGGGACGTGGCGTTACTTGAAGCTGCATCACGAGGTTCTTCTGGCGCTCGGATTTATTTTTGGGATTCGGTTTGGGTGACGCTCGGGCATAGCCAGGTCGCCGAAGAGGTTTTGCTGGATCTATCCGTTCCGCACATCGTTCGTCCGACGGGAGGGGCGGCGGTGTTGCATGGTCATGATTTAACGATCGGGATAGCCCAACCACTATCGGCGCTGGGGTGCGAAGGAAGGGAAGTCAAGAAGGCTTTCTTGGGGTTAGTCGCTCCCATCTTGGCGGCCCTCAATGAAGTTGGAATTCCCGCCGTGCTCGGGAAAGATTTAGCCTCACGTGGAGCGTTCTCGTCACCGTACTGCTTTGGGATGAAGTCCGACTACGACGTTTTGCGAGCCGACACGGGAGAGAAGATTTGTGGATGCGCAATGAAGGTGACACGCGAAGCTGCGCTGGTTCAAGCGAGTATTCCCGTAAGCCAACCCCTGGTGGATGGATCCGCCGTGATTCGCGGATTCGAAGCGACTCCGGTTTGCGAGTTTGATATTGAAGAGTATTGCCGTATAT
>JBEHXE010000039.1:0-24034 GCA_048498855.1 Armatimonadota bacterium
CCCTCCCACCCGTTCGCTTTCGCTCACGGACTCCCTCCACGAGGGAGGAAGATTTTCTCCCTCACCCCCAAGTCGGCTTTCCCCCTCCCACCCGTTCGCTTTCGCTCACGGACTCCCTCCACGAGGGAGGAAGATTTTCTCCCTCACCCCCAAGTTGGCTTTTCCCCTCCCACCCGTTCGCTTTTGCTCACGGACTCCCTCCGCGAGGGAGGGAGATTTTCTCCCTCACCCCCAACCCGGTCTCCCAAGAATTTGACGTCGTGCGACGTGGCCGTGGCTCTAAGATGGCCACGCTCCCAGATTGAGGCTTCGCGCGAAGATATTTTAAATAGACAAATGTACACACATAGTGTATCTATGTCTACTATTTATGGTATCATAAATTCGTTCCGGCAGGGCTAATTGTTTCTGTTTGGATGCCAGTCCTGGGCGTTTTGCGCCTGGGAAAGGTTTGCCTTTTCGCGTTGTTTTCCGAGGTCTCCTTCGGCGCGAATTAGGTGATAGGTGCCCAGGGTGCGCTCCCTCATCATTGCGCCCCTGGGTTTTTCGTTTTTGGTCTATTCGTCCTCCCGACGGGAGGAAGGGAAATTCTATTGGATGATTCTTCTCCTGGTTTGAGTACCCATTTTTGTCTTGGGGCGGACGATGCCCGCGTCGGGGACCTTTTCCTCGTCAATGCCAACGCTCTCTCGGTACGCGCGTAAAGCCGGGAAGATGCCCCAATCTCGTTTTGCCCCTCTCGCCGGCTCGATCGCGCTCGTGTTTTAGGATCGGTAGGAGGCTTGTAGGGGCAACTTGGAATTGGATCTTGATTGTTTCGGGCAAGCAGCGCTGCACTTCAGGCCCCTTTGAGTGAACGGTTTGCCTAATCCGAGCGTTCAACCTGGGCTGACATATTTCAGCCCTTTGGGCATTGAAGTGAAGGCATCTTTATGTCGGCGGGTGTTGGTGATGCTTTGCATCTTTCCCTCGCGTTGCTCGCGGGCTTATTGATGTGGCGAGCGAGACGCTCGCCCTCCGGCAATGTGCAGGTAACCGCTGATGCTTTGCATCTTTCCTCACGTGGTTCGCGGGATCTAGGGAGGAAGCCTATGCACCCAAGGGGCTTCCATCGCGGGATATGAGAGGATGATATCGCTCTCCGGGAATGCCCACAATTTCACAAGTGTCCTCCGAAAAGGATTCTACAAGTGTCTAAATCTTTCGGTTGACTGCGTGTAGGTAGTTGCATTTTTTGGTTACCAATACCCTGAGGATACTCGCCCATATTTCGAAGTTATCGCCCGATCAAATCAGGGAAATGTGCTTCGCATTACCATAAAAGAAGAGTCTAGCAAAAAATCATTTACTCTCCAGCTTCGACCATTTTGCTATCACATTACTCACCAGATTTAATACTCACCAGTTGAGAAAAAAGACTATTTACCGAACACTTTGATCGTCATTTAGGCGCACCGTTCGCTCACAAGTTTCAAATTTAGGACATAAACAATGCCAGGACCACAAGGAAATCGTAAGCCAGAAAATCAATCAGCAAACACTGCGTCAGCCAAATCCCCAAAGATCGTTGTTTGGGTAAATGGACAGAGAGTGATCATAGCCTATAAAAATCAAAGTGAGATTAAAGCGAAGCAGCTAGAGTTACTCAAGACCGACAACGAAGCTTTCCAGAAATACAATAACTTAAAGGAAAAGCAAAAAAAAGCGACGACAGTTGAAGAGAAGGTTGAATTCGGCAAACAGGCACTTAACGTTCTACTGTACGGTTCCTCTGGCAGGCCTCCAGCGGTGATGCCACAACCAGTAGAACCCAGCTCTTTTCTAAAGAAGGCTTCTACAAATACAGCAACGGCAAATTCCGCTTCAAAGCCACTACCTAAAGGAACACAAGGTCCATTCGCCGCAAATAATGGCACCTATGTACCGCCAAAATTCTTGCAGGATCCATTTTTAGCATCGAATTCACCCAGCGCAAACACACCTACCAAGTCGGGGGCTGCTCCTAATAAGGAAAAGGCTATCATCGGACCCGTAGAAGTATTTAATCCTTACCCTGGGATTTGGGATAGCAAAATCACTCGTGAAGACTACGAGTTGATGAAGAAGAATCCCAATAAGTCACTTCAAGAAATTCACGCAAATGAACCGCTTTCTTCTCGTTTGCTGTATCCCAATCGAACCTATCACGACCTAGAGGCCGAGAAGTATGAGCGATGGTTGAATTCACCTGCCGAGGGATTCAAAAAAGTTAATGGAGAATATGTAAAATTAACGATTTTGCCACTCAGTAATAAATCTGCGACATTTACATATAAGACGATTCCTACAAATAAGCATTTTCGCGAAGATATCGCCAATTCTGAGAAACCGAAAAACGTAGACGAAAACCGAGGTCCAAAAGTAAACCCATTCGATGGGTACGACAATCCATTTCCACACTCTGAAAATGAGCTTTTGAAAATGGAAGCGCATTCGGATAAAACTTTCTATGCAAAGCCGAAAGATGATGACGATCGATATGAGCAATGGTTTGGAGTAAAGGGATCATACGTTCGGACGCATCGACATCAGTTCATTGCACACATGATGGCCGCAGATGCTATGCAGCGATCAGGGATGACCGATGAAGAAATCGCTGATGAATTTCGCGACAATGCGGACTATTGGAACGAAATGGAAGCAAATACAGGCTTATTGAATACCATTAACCCGGCTGGACAGCTCAGCGACTTCTTGGAACAAGTTCAAAAGGATGGATTAAGCAACACGCTTCAGGACATGGTCGGTTCACAACTTAAGAACTTAGATGTCTTTGGGTTGACCGACGATGGAAAGATTTCGAACTGGGAGAAATTCCGCCGTGGTGTTGGGCTTGCTTCGATGCTTATTGGCGCTAAGTCGAGTTATCACTTCCTCCGAGAAAAATCGCTCACGTCTCCCTTTCTTCAGAAGGCCATCGAATTTACGGGCACCGGAAAGGCCTTTCCTGAGTTGAATTGGAAGAACACTTATGGCTTAGACTTTAGTCCTTGGATTGCGGAAATTCCCGATGCTGGAGAAAGGCAATTTGTGAAAGGAAAGCTCAACAAAGGCGTTAAAGATATTAAGAGTGGAAAAGGACGTGATTCTGTCATTACCACGGGCGATATCGAGGGCCACCTTAGGAGCGGCAAATCGGTACGTTCGTTGTTTGGGAGTGATGTCGTAGCGGAGGGTGCAAAGCTTAACTATAAATTGACTTTGGACGAATCAAAAATTCTGCTTCATGCCCAGGATGGGCTGCGAAAGGATTTTTATGAGGCAAGAAATGGATATGATGAACTCATTGCAAGTGCGAGAAGAGAAAAGAATCGAACAGGAAAAATTTCAGGCGACACAGAAATCGCATTAAAGTCAGCCAAAGGAAAATATGAAGCGACCCGAAAAAATTTCAATCTCAATCTTGAAGCGCTCAGCCAGGCGGACTGGGATGGCGCGTATGACTGGCGGATTAAAAGCATTGAAGAATTGCGGCAGCAATTCAATCCAAACCAAGTTAGACTTGAACTGTATCGACAAGGAATAGATCCGAGTCCTGAACTCATCCAAAGAGCGCAAAGTGCTTCTACAGAATTTTTGAATGTACTTGATCGATACGAACGCCAGCTCCAACATAATCGGAAAAATTGGTCTGGAAATAAAAAAGTAACAACTGTGCCAGGAAAAGATCCACTTCTTGCTTTATGGGAAGAAGCAGGTTCAAGCAAGTTTAAGCTGGATCAAATTCTTAAAAGTGGACTTGATAAGCCTAACATTAAAACTGCCCAGGAGGCTTCGAAAACGGTCTCAAAGGTGAAGTCTTCTACATTCACTGAGCCAATTAGCAACGCGGCAAATCAAGGATTACAATATGTTGAATCAGGCCTCAAGTCGATTCTGCAGGCGACCGTTCCTGGCCTTGGAGAAATTGAGCCTTTTAAGTTAACGTATTCGGGAGAAAAACCGAGCTTTGGCAGGCAAGTCAAGGGCGATGTTAAGAATCGTATTGGAAAAGGAATCGACAATATGGATGCGCAAGCCTATTTCTTAGGTCTTGATCCAAAAATCGACAATAACGTCAATGTCATTTTGAAGGCTCTTGATCAAGGAGGGAAAATATTGTCTTCACCAATTAAGAGGTACGTCTTTAATAGGGCTTACGAATCGAATTTAAGTCGTGCCGCTGCAAGGGGTGAAGACATCAATGCTCTTACGATTCGTGAGGGGGCCGTACGGGACGCCTTCGGGGCGACGCAGGAAGCATTTTTGGATAATCCGACTTCTTTAGGTGATTTCATCGGAAAATTTGACGCAGTAAAGGCTTTTGTACCTTCGCATCAAAGAAAGCTTAATAAGCTTGGAAGAATGTTTGAGTACATTGGAGGCATGGAATATGGTGCCTTAAAGCACTTTGATGCGGGTCGGTTTGGTCCGCTCGATGGGCCAGCCAAGCAGGCCATTCTCAATGCCTATTCGCGAGGAATTATTGGAAAAACAGTGATGCAATACATTTCTTCTCACTGGAACGATAAAGACGGCATGGAAAAGACAGGAAACGTGCTGTTTGATGAGCTTCAAAGTCCGTCATCCGTGAAGGCACTGAAATTTTTCATCGACTCTGATAAGAAGAGTCGCTGGGATGCGTGGAAGGGCATATTCAACGACGCATTTAGCGACTTGCCGATCGTGAAGGCTGGGCAGGCTGGTGGGGTTTCGATAGGCAACTTTCAGAAGTCATAGTAATCGCCGGTCGATCCCTTTTGTTCATACCAATGATCTGGAAGTCGTCCGATCACCATTTCGGCGATAGAAGGATGGAACTTTTTCCATATGGTGGCACCCAAGAAAAGGGTGCCACCAAGGGCCTCTTCAAATGAAGGGTGTCTTCGAAAGAAGAGGTAGGTGATGAGGTAGGCAGCGGCGAATTCGAGGGCAATGAGGGCATTGTCGATCGTCTTGATCCTGCGCTTTGCATTTCGTCCAAGGGGCGATGGAATCCTGGGATGGATGACGGAGTTGGATTTGTTTGAAAAGGTGTTGTAGTCGGTTCCTCGCGGTTGTCTTTGTGGGAGGGTGAAAGTGATGGTTTTGGCTTCTTCGTCGAGGCTTTGAAAATCGTAAATTCCTATGAATCGCCATAGGTTGTAGCCGATCCGGACGAAGATGGGGACCTGGTTCCATTGATATCGTTCGACTCGGAGTTCAGTTCGATTGAGTTGCTCATCGGTTAATGTGAAGGTAATCGATGGGGTGTTGGGCTCCAGTTCGATCTCGGTACGAATACGGACTATTCTTCCATAGCTGGAGTCAAAAAGGCCGTCGTAATCGGAGTGAGAGAACTCAACGATGTCATTGAGTTGGCTAAGCGAAAGGACCCGATTTCCCAATTGGTTTCCACGATTGAGCGAATGATAGGTGGCGATATTGGCATCAAGGAGTCCAGTTTCGGAATCGGGGAGGACTCGCAAGGGGTCGAGCTCGAAGGTCAGCTTGAGCATTCGATTCGTTCGCGGCTCAATGTCGATAAGGCGATAGTGACCTCGATATTGCCACCCCTGCCTTGGAGTTTCGGTCCAAGTGAAGAGCGGGGCGGAGGCGGCTTGGTTGAGGAGGATTTCGAGGTTGGGGCGAAGCTCGCGCGAAAGGACTGCGGTTTTGTCTTCGAATTTTTCTTTGAGAAGGATAGCGATGACTTCGCCCTTGTAAAGTGGGAAGCGGTTTCGAACGGTTGCGCCGAACGCGGATTCGAGTTGCTTGGTTGAATAGGCTTTGGGCATTCCCTTCCTTTATTTTACGATGTTTTGGCAGACGTCTGTCTGGATATTCTTTATAATGAAACGATGGCGGACAAGAGGGAACCTTTATCAGCGGAGGAGTGCGAAAGGCTATCGCGAAGCGGCTCGGTGCTTCCGACCGAGGGTCAAAAACGAATCCTCCAACAAATGTATTGGAAGGAGGGCATTCCAATGACTTGGGAGGAGTTCGGTCAGATTTGCGACAGAGCGGTGGAGAAGTTCCAGAAGGAAGCGGAGGAGTCAATGGCGAAGGACTTGGCGCGAATCGCGAAGGACAAGGCAGAAAAGGAGCGGCTCAGGAAGGAGAAGGCAAAGGCCCGACGCAAGAAGGCGCAGCCCTGAGTGTTTGTTGGTTTTTGAGGACATTTTGCTGGGAAGGTAGCGCTGCCCTTTGGACATTGAAGTTTTTGTGTCGGCGGGCTTGGTGATGCTTCGCTCGTGGGACTATTGATGTGGCGAGCGAGACGCTCACCTCCGGCAATGTGCAGGCGTCCCGCTGAAGCTTTGTATCCTTCCCTCGCTTTGGTCGCTGGATTATTGATGTGGCGAGCGAGACGCTCGCCCTCCGGCAATGTGCAGGCGTCCCGCTGAAGCTTTGTATCGTTGTCTCATTTGGTAGAGAAGGCGCCTTTGCTCCCAAGGGGCTTCATTCATGAACTTATGGTCTTCTTGTGTGACCGGGTGGTCTCGCTTTTCTCTACCTCACCCGGTTCGCTACTCTCACCGACCTCTCCTAGAAGGCGAGGTTAAGTCGGGGAACAGGGGGCGGGAGAATCCAAAAGTCCCGATGATGCTTTGTATCTTTCCGTCGCATTGGTCGTGGGATTATTGATGGGGCGAGCGAGATGTTCGCCCTCCGGCAATGTGCAGGCGTCCCGCTGATGCTTTGCATCTTTCCCTCGTTTTGCTCACGAAAAACACAGGCGAGACGCCTGTGCTCCCAGTATTTCTCTTTCTGTACCTCACCCGTCCCGATTCTCGGGATGTCGCAAAGCTCCAGTCCCATTGCACTCACTGACCTCTCCTAGAAGGCGAGGTCGTGTCTCCGCTCTCTGAAGCCTGAAGCCTAATTCCATGGACGCCTGTCGTCCGACCCTTGATTTTGAACCTAAAAATGGTAACTATGAATGGACAAAAAATTCTCAATGGCGCGGTGGCCGGCATTTTGTCGGCGGTCATCGTCGACCTTCATGCGTGGCAAAACGACGGATTCGCCTTTAGCTGGGCGAAAAGTTTCGAGTGGCGGGTGGCGATCATCCGGTGGCTCCAGGGTGCCGTTACGGGTGCTTTGGCAGGAGCCGGTTTGGGAGTGGTGATCTGATGGCGACGCGCTATCGGCTGAAGCTTTCGGTGCCCTCGGTGGGTGGGCTGGCGGGGACGGTTTTGCGGCTGTTTCCGAATGCATTAACTTTTGTGGGGTATCCGACGGAGCAGCAGCTTGAATTTGTGACGGCGGCGGCGGCGATCTTGGGTGCGTTTGGGGTTTCGATCTCGATCGAGGCGGGATAGCGGCGGTTTTGACGGCGGCTTGGGCCAGTGACTGATGGCACTCTCTCGCACCGAGGGTTCTGCTTTTACCCCGCTGGTTCGCTTCGCTTATCGACTACCCATAATGGGCGTCGCTTTTGAGGCTCGATCAAGGTCGTTTCGTCTGGTTTTTCGGGGGCTTCGGCCCCTTTTTTCGTGGTGTGAGAAAGCAGAATCCACGCAGTTTGGGGAATCTCAAGAAGGGCGAGAACTTTGGGAATGCGGGCGGCGGGCGTCCGTCGAACGACTTTCGGAAGCGGTCGCGCGAGAAGCTCGACGAATGGCTGACGCGGGCTTCAGATTTGTTGGCCGAGCTCGACTCGGAGGCGACGGAATTTGAGCAGAAATTGAAGCTGATCGAGGCGGCGGGGAAGCTGGCCGAGCGGTTTGGGAAGTATACGGGGCTGGAGAAGAGCGAATTGATTTCGACCGGGACTCCGGCGGTGACGATCGACTTTGGGGCGATGTCGGTAGAGGATCGGAAGCGGATGCTGGCGGGGTTAGGGACTTGTGAGATTGTTGGCGGGGGAGTGTAGGGCATCGATTTTCCTCCGACCCTGGCTAGGTTATTTCGCCCCGTTGGGGCTTGGCGGAGGGGGGATGTCGAAGGTTACCCATCGACGCATCGATCTGAGTCTGGCTAGGATATTATGCCCCGTTGGGGCTTGGGAGGTAGTTGCTCTAGCCCATTTATTCGCGAGACGGTGAGTTGCCCCGTTGTGGCTTGGCGCAGAGACGAAAGGTAGGATTTGAAGCATGATTCAAAAGCTTGGTTCGAGATGGGAAATGCTATTGAATCAGCCTAGATATCTAGGTTTCGCTTAGAGAAGATCATTGGACGACTTGATATTTTTGAGGCTTCTCATTCGAATCAGTTCGTAACTTGCTCGAATTGCCCAGTCATGGAGAGGGCGTCTTTGACCGAACTGGATTGGCTTTGTAAACGTCAGACTCCAATGTGGATGAACGATATCCGTGAGTTGTTCGCGATTGAGAATTTCGTCGAGGACGTAGGGATTTGGCTCGGTTTCACTATCTGATCGAAGGGTCAGCGTTGCGCCAAAATCGCCATTTATCAAGGAATCTGGCGATGGGGAGTGTATTTGAAGTGAAACCGTCTGAGCTGGATTTGATGTGGAATTTTTTGGGATCGAAAATCCATTCTGAATGTACTGCCTCATGGCATCGAAGTCCCACTGTGCGCCGGTATGAAATCCGCACAGGATACTTGCCGTTCGGAACGCCTCTACATAGTCGCCAGGCACAAAATTTCGGAAAGGTGCCAGGTCATCACCGACTTCATAGGCTTCTTTCCACCAATCTCTTATTTTTGAATGCTGAAAAACAAACCAACGGATATCGACGGAACCTGGCGCTCTCAGGTATTGTTGGAAAGTTCGCGTGGGGTAACGAAGACCATTTCTAGACTCAATAATCCCATATGCTGTAGCTTCGACAGAAAGGCGTGCCACGGATTCGTGAAAGCTTGCGTATCCGGTGGCAAGGGCGTATTCATACTCACCCATCCCTTCACCGACATTTTTCAGCGGTGTGTTTTTAGAGATGCAACTATATATGTCGAGTCGGGGTGTTGCCACAATGAACCCTCACAATCTAAAGGGGGATCCCCACAGAGATTTGTCAGCTTACCAAGATTTTTGGTCGAAGGCAAGAGATACAAGAGATGGAAACATAGAAATTTGAGTATTTTTTCTATGGGTGTAGAAACAATTCTACATGTATTCTATTCCATTCTGGATATATTCGATTCTGTTCTAGATATTTATGTGTTTCGCATCAAAGTTGTATGGGGGAGTATGGGGAGCATCTCTGCTTCCGTAGAAAATATTATTAGCCAGGGAGTGGCTGATAAAAATTAATGTTTACGGTAGAAAACAGTTTTACGGTTATCGTGAACGAAAAAAAGGTTGGCGTTGTCCTTCATCGCGATTTTCCGGATAATCTCGCAAGCCTTGAGGCAATTTTCTTTCAATGGGATGCGCTTGACGCAGAGCCCATCGTTTTGTCACGTGCCAATATTGAGGATCATCATTTTACGGTTGATCCTTTAGAGTTGGTGCATGAGGATCTCCGATCTCGACCACAAAGTGAATGGTTTATTTTTGAATCAGAGGATATGGACTTGCAGGCGATTGCGGACGCGAGGCAGCGCCCCCATGGCTTTGTGGAGGAGCGACAGGTTGATCCTATTTTTCAAACGGTGCGGATAGGTAAGTCACGGGATGACGTCGTATTCGTGGAGGGCATGCGTGAAAAGATTCCCGACAATCGTGCAGGATTTATTCTTGCGGATGCTCCCTCTGATCAGGAAAATACAGAACCGCATGACGCTCCGCTTTATGTGAAAAATCAAATTGATTTCTTTGAAGATCTTCTCAAAGTAGGATTAGGCGAGGAGCAGGTCACTCATGAACTGGGACCAGAGGAGCAACCCGTTGTGAAAGTCGTTTCTGTTGGAAAATGGAACGACTTTGGAAAGAAGCTTATTTCAGGTGGCGTGCGAACCGTGATCTATAACGAAATGGGTTTCATAGAGGCCAATAAATCTCTGGTGAATGCCCTCGGTAAGTTCCGAGCGACGCACAAAATTGGTACAACCTATCTTTAAAAATATCAGTCTTTCTGGTAAATTGTCGTTGTGTCCATTAGCGCGGATTTTGATTCCCATCTAAAAACAGCACTTCACGAAAAAGCTAGAGATATTGTTGTCCAGCATTGTGATCCAAATAGCGGGACTGAGGCAGTTCACTATAGCGATCTTGGACTCATTACGGCTCTTTTTGATGAGAATGGCTTTAAGGCATTGAGAGCGACGAATTGCCACTACATGAATGATAAGGGTGAGTTGCTTTTTGGTCTTAAGGCCTTTGAAAGGATCTTCAACGTCGAATTCTTAAATGAAAATCAAGTGAATAGGCAAGTGATTCAAGACGTGCTTCGTGAGATCATTGACCAGCCTGTTTCTGAAGACCTAAAGAATGATAATTTCTTTGTTCTTTGTCTTAGCGGCAGCGAGGATGATATTGGTCAGTGGAGAGGTTATGGCGACTTTTGCAAAGGTGTTTCGCTTAAGTTTGACATTGATCAACTGATGGGCGACAATACATCCATTAGTTGCTTCCGAGGCAAGGTCATTTATTCAAATAGTGAACAGGAAATTTTGGCAAGAGCGACGATTCGTGCCTTATTGGACTATCTTCAGGAAGGGCATCGGTTTAATCAGGAAAGCGATTACGACGAGTTGATCAAGGATGCGGCGCGCCGTCTGATTTCTTTGGCGTGCTTATTTATGAAGGCCAAGAAGTGGGAAGCCGAAGAGGAAATACGTATTGTCTTTTGGACTAAGGGTACTCAGGACATTAAAGTTCGTGTGCGAAATTCGTCCGTGGTACCTTACATCGAGGTGCCGGCCTCTATCGGCTATAGTGATGCAAATTTTGCAGTGAAAGAAATTATGGTTGGCCCACTGAGTCAAGACGAACTCAATAAAAGTGCCATCCGTCTTTTGCTTAAGTGTCGTGGACTCAATGTTGATTCTTTGAAAGTAACGTCATCAAGTCTTACCTATCGGTAATTTTTCACTACTCGCAAGCCCCTGAGCTATTGCTGAGGGGCTTTCTTGCATTTATGATTCCAGGAATTACGAAAGAAGATTTTTGTCGGCAGTTGCGGTCGTCGATTGCGAAGGACTCGTTGGCAGAGTTCGTTGAGATGACGAGTGGGTTTGAGTTGCATCCTTGGCAGCGGCTTTTGTGCGAGCGGCTGGAGCGATTGAGCCGTGAGAAGGGGCAGCGGTTGTTGATTTCGGCGCCGCCGCAGGTGGGCAAGTCGCAGATCGTGAGTAAGCGGTTTCCGGCGTGGTTGGTTTGGCGAAACAAGACGATTCGTATCATTTTGGCGGCGTACAATAAGACCCACTCGGGTGGATTGATCGATGCGGCAAAGGCGGCGGCGATGCATGAGATCGTGGGTGGCGACGTGGTGTGGGTGCGGAGCAACGACGATGACGGCACGTTTTCGGCGGAGAGAATGGCGTTAAACGACGCGCAGCCTTCGCTGATCGGGGTTGGTTTGGATTCGGGTTTTACGGGGAAGAACGCGGACCTGCTACTGATCGACGACCCGTATCCCAATGCGGAGGATGCGCGGAGCGAGGCGCATAATCGGAAGGTGCGGTCGTTTTGGGAGGAGACGGCGGAGCCGCGTTTGATGGCAAATCCGGATTCAAACGTGGTCGTGATGTTTCATCGCTATCACGAAAACGACATTGCCGGATATCTTATGAGTAAAGGCTACTGGGAAGTGATCACTTTTCCGGCCATTGCCGATGGTGACCCCAACGACCCGACGGGGCGCGAATTTGGCGAAGTGTTATCGCCTTTTCACTCGAAAGAATGGCTCTTGCGGAAGCAAGCGGAGGACCCGAAGACGTTTGCGGGGCAGTTTCAGGGCAAGCCGCTGGCGGACGGCGAGCGGCTTTTTGAACCGTGGATGTTTGAGGATCGGTTCGTTGATCCGATGAAGGTTCCGCCGTTGTCGCCTTGGTATCGGGGTGTGGATACGGCCTATGAAGAGAAGGCGTATTCGGACCAATCGGCGACGGTGAGGATGGCGTACGACGTGCATGGGAACCTGTGGCTGCGAGGATTTGAGGCGAAAAAGCTTCAGCCGGGGCAGATGGTGGAATGGATGGAGGCGCTGGCCGAGCGGGAGGGGCGCGCGGTTCAGTGGGTGGTCGAACAGCATAATGCGGGCTTTGCGGTGATCGATCGTTTGCGGCGATTGGGGTTCTCGGTGATCGGTCAGAAGATCGGGGCGGCGGAGGGCTCGAAGCTGCAACGGGCGTTCGTATTGCACGATTTGGCGTATGCGAAGAGGGTTTTTGTGGTTCAAGAAGGGGCGTGGCAGGAATTTATGGCGCAGCTTTTTGCGTTTACAGGTGATCCGAAGCTGAAGGAGAAAGACGACTTGATCGATGCGGTGACGGTGGTGACGACGTTCTTGCGGGAGTCGGCGAGTAAGGTGGATGTGAAGACGCCGCCGAATCGGTTTTTGGCGGGTTTGGAGGAGTGAGGTTTTAATCTCCCATCCCTTCCACGCAACGAATGCCTTTGTGGCATTTGTTGCCGTGGCCCCACTTCCCCTGCCCGTGGGAAGGTGGCGTGTTACGATGTTCGGTAGGCTGCCCGGCACTTTAGGATTTGCGAGGGCTGGCATGTACCGAGAAGATCGAGCCCACAACTCCCAGGATTATTTTAAGACAGACGAGGACGTCTGTCGTCCGACTGGGTACTTCCTTAAATCAATCCTTTAGGAATTGTTGTTCGAGCGTTTCCACAGACGAGACGTCTGTGCACCCAGGGGGGGCTGTCTTTAGTCGGAGGTTTCGGTGTTCGGGGTCATATTGAGAATGGAATAATTCGCCGACGAGACGTCTGTCGTCCGACTGGGTACTTCCTTGTGGGGATTGTTGTTCGAGCTTTTACACAGACGAGACGTCTGTGCACCCAGGGGGGGTGCCTTTAGTCTGAGGTCGGGGTCATATTGAGAATGGAATAATTCGCCGACGAGGACGTCTGTCGTCCGACTGGGTACTTCCTTATGGGGATTGTTGTTCGAGCTTTTACACAGACGAGACGTCTGTGCACCAAGGGGGGGGACCTTTAGTCTGAGGTTTCGGGTCTTGATTGACCCTCACCACTTGATTCCCTTTCCCAACTGAGTTTGGAGAGGGGAAGCTGGTGATGTTGTTCGCCGGACTTGGACTTCCGCGATTCATGCCCGTGGCGTATATGGAAACGCATTTAGTGACCTTTGGCTAGTTGCTTGGCGGTATCGAGGTTCTCTTTTATTAAAAAGAGTAGACATTTGTCGTCTATTTGTCGTATAATATCTTCGTTGGAGCAGGGAGTTTTGTCTTTGCTTTGACGTTTGGTTTCGTGAATCCGCGAGTCTATTTGCAGTGGCGTCCCGATTCGCTCAGTTTTGTAAGGGAAATAGCACTGCCCTCGTTTTGTTCGCGGGATCTGTGATGACATTGGCCGTCTGATTGGGCGAGCGAGATGTTAGAAGCGGCATATTTTTTAATGTGGGCGAGGTGCCCAATCCTTCGATCACTCTTTTGATACTCACTTTAGACACCTTTTAACGATGTCATCGGCTTGTGACGAGCAGAATGTACAAGCGCTTCGGACAATGCCCAAGGAATTGCGTTTCGTCGGGAGTTAACGAAGGAGCTTTTGGTCCGAAAAGCGCAGGGAATTGAGATGAACCTGAACGTGATGAAGAGAGGCGCAGCTGTGGCTCGGGCATACAAGCGAGGGGGCATGGGAGCCGGGTTGTTTGCCTTGGCGTACTACCGGCCGGACTCGGTTCGGGAAGACGAGCATGGCCAACTAGTCGTTGGCGACTATGCGATTCCAGAGAAGCTTACGCACGTCCCATGGATGGAACATTTTTGAAAATTACGCCGGGAAGCGATGCATTGAAGGTTCTGACGGGAGGCGGAGATATTCTCGAAAAAATCGACAAATTGGGACTGCCATTTGTGGCGCCACCGGATGTGTGGGACTTTGGAAAGAAGAAGCTTTCGGGAGGTGAGGATGGTGATTCTGGGTAGGCTCAGCCTCCGAGTTCGAAGTCGCTGTTGTCGGATTCAAACTTGAGTTGAGCGTTGACGTCTGACATGGACATCGGTGTTCCGGCCATGCGGTATCCCAACCAGCGGCCGATGCGGGGAACCACGAAAATGCCGACCAACAAGTTGATAAACCACAGCCTGGCGAGGAGGTCTTGGTTGGGTCCTGGGAATGCGAGGAGGAGGCCAAAAGGAATGGCCACGAAGCAGATGAACCAGATTCTTGAAACGATCTTTTCGATCCTTTTTTGGGCCATGCCTTTATTATGGTAGCCATTTGGATGCCTTTTTGTCGGGTTCGCCTTCTTCATCCTTAAGCAATTCTTACGTAAGAGAATGGTAAGCGATGACCCTTGGCCAAATTCTCAAGATATGAATTTTTCAGAGTCCTTCAGCGAGATGAATCTCGCCCCGATGAAGCTTCGCTTCTTTTCCTCACTGCACTCGCAAGGTCTCGCTACAGGACAGAGCGCGAACAAATTCAGCGTCCTCCTACAAGTTCCTCTGGGCGGGATTCAGTCGTCCTGGTTCCCCTCACACTTGAAGTCCCGAAAGGATGGTTTGTTTATCCGAAAGAGGTGGATAGTTGCCCCGAATCCAAGGTTTCGATTGCAGGGGGGCAGGGTGAATATTGCAAAGGGGGGGAGCAACGAGCCTCTCAAAATTTTGAATGATTATATTAGTTTTTACAAATAAGGAAAAGACAACGTGGCAACAAAAACGAAGAAAACAGTAACTGATGCGGAAGTATCGGAATCGACGGTGACCCCAACTGCGGGGCCTGAGGAAGCATATAATCGGGACCCGGTTTTGCGATATTTGCTTGGATCGGCGATCGGCGGGCGGTGTGGGTTGTGTCCGATTTGGCACACCAAGCCTTTGACCTATGAAGGACGGCAATATTTTGCCGAAATCGAAGACGGGATTTTGAAGGTGCAGCGGAGCGGGAACATCTTTGAACAGGTGAATGCCGACCAGGCGTATCGCAAGGCACAGGATGTGGTTGGGCGTGCGAAGCGGATTTTTGACGACGTTGCTTCGCAGGTCAAGGCGACCGAAGATGCGCGAGATCGAGCGGCGGCAGAGCTTGAGCGGGCGACGGTTCAGCGGCGTTCGCAGGCGGAGAAGATTCTGGAGTCGTGGGACATGACGTTGGCGGAAATTCGTCCACGGTTGGAGGATGCGCGGGCGAAGATGGAAGCGGCGGAGACTGCACGGGATTTGGTTGTGCGTCCGCAGGCAGAGCCGCCGGAAGTTTATTCGACGCGGATTTTGTGAGGTTTGGAAGGTTGAGCTTTCTGTAAATACAGGCGTCCCGATGCTTGGGACCTTCGCGGCCAAGATGGCCACGCCCCCAGTCGGCTTCACTCCCTCACCCAATCGTGTCGGGAGAGGAGATTGCTATTTTGACTTTACTCGGGCGTCACTGACTCCTTTCATCTTTTGATTTTTGCTTCCCCGACCTTTGGGACCTTCGCGGCCATCCCGATACTCGGGATCTTCGAAGAGTGGACACGCCCCCAGTCGGCTTCACTCCCTCTCCCAATCGTGTCGGGAGAGGAGATTGTGATTCTAGTCTCAAGTCTTGTACAGGCAAGGGGTCTGTGAATTTAATGCAGGCGAGGATGCCTGTCGCCCGACAACCAACCTTCTCTCATCTGGCATCAGGCAAGACGAGTTGACTTATCAACGATTCAATATTATGAGCAACGACAAATCAGGAACAAAACTGCAAGCCTATCTTGGGCAGTGCATCGACCCCTATCGTAATCAGCGCCTTCTTCAGGCGACGCGGCATCTCTTGGCGTTGCGGCATGACGAAGGCGAGCCTCGCGACGAACTGGCGGAATACAACAAGCTTGTCGCGGAGTCGATTGGGAATGCGGGCAGCGAGTGGGGTCATTATGACCCGTTTCGACCATCGATTCGCGAATATACGCGAATGAACCATATCCAGAACAATTTGCGCATTTTGACAGCGCAGACGCGGGCGATCGACGTGGCTCCACAGTGGGTCAACACAGCGGACGATATCGTGGCGCGAGCGCGGGCCGAATGGTGGAAGTGGCGGTCGCACGGCATGGACGGGCTCGGCGGATGGAAGACCGATCTCGACAATGCCTTTTCCGATTTCGCCGCACTGGGCGAGGGCTATCTGCGCGCTGGGCTGACGAAAGGCGAGAAGGGGAACGCGGTGACGGTCACGCATTATCACCCGTTGAACATCTTGCTCGATCCCTATGCCAAGTACTCGAACGAGAGTCGATGGGTGTGTTTTTCGACGGTTTATGGGCGTGAAGAGGCGGCGGAGCGGTTTCCGAAATTCGACTTCGATGCGCACGTTTCGGCACAATACCAACGGACCGGAATGACGGTTGATGGGGTGCGCGTTATTGAGTACTTTGGTCGGAAAAGCGCCGATTCGGACATGCCGTCGTATTGTGCGATGGCGGGTCATCTCTCGGGCGAAGTCATCGACGAGGACGATAATCCATTTGGCGATGTGCTGCCTTATCAGGCATTTTTGGGCTTTATTCCGAGTGGATCAGATATGCCGATCGGGATGGTGGCGTCGTGCCTTTATGTCCAGAGCGAATTGACGCGCATCGACGAGGATTATCGCAAGAAAAGTGAGCGCGAAAACCTGCTCGGATTGCCCCCGGAATTGTTTAACAAGGACGACTTGGCGGCGTATGCCGACGGGAAGCGGCCCGAATTTTTGCGGCTTGATGCGCAGTATCTCAACAAGACGGATGACCCGGCGCGGCACATTATCACGGTTCCGCGGAATGGCGAGAACGTGGATCAGAAGCAACGTCGGCAGGAGCTTTTTGGCATGATGCAGATGTTGTCGGGCGTTTCTTCGCTCGACATGGGGCAAATCTCGGGCAACGATGCGACGGCGACGGAGATCGCTCAGGTCGCGGCGCGGGGCCAGTCTCAGGTGTCGTTCTACTCGCGAGAATTTGCGCGTGGTGTTCAGGAATTGGCGGTTAAGGCGGCGAAGATCGCGAAGAAATTTGACACCGATCCGTTCTGTGTGAACATGGACGGAGTGCCGATTTGGTACAACTCGGGCGATCGGCGATTGACGTCGCAAACGTTGTTCGACGGTCCGCTGAATGTGGTGATCGGAGACGAGGATTTGATCATGACCGACATCAATTCGAAGCGGATGAAAGAAGGGCAGAAGTGGCTACAGATCTTTGGTGTGTCGCAAGCGCCGGAAGCGTGGCGACAGTACCTGTTGTCGCAGGGGATCAAGAATCCGGAAGACTTTATGCCGCCGTCGATGGGTCCGGGCGGGCCGCAGGGTCCCGGCGGGCCTGGTCCTCAGGGGCCGATGGGTTAGGGGATCCAGGTTGTGGAAGTTTGCTGACACTCTCATTTTCGTTGCCTTTGTGCCATCGGAAATGAGATCTCTTCTGTAGGCAGGAGCGAAGAAATTTCCCGCCTAGTTCTTAATTTTCGGGTCGAAGTGAGTAGCTACGCGAATGGACCCCTCCGTCCCTTCGGGCCACCTCCCCATGAGGGGAGGAGCGAGGTGGTCGATATTAAAAGTTTGCTGACACCCTTCGGCGCGATTGGTGTTCGGAGGGGCATTGTGTTTGGCGAGCGGGACGCTTACCTTCCGGCGAGATTGGTGTTCGGAAGGGCATTGTGTTCGGCGAGCGGGACGCTCACCCTACGGCGCGATTGTCCGGAAGGGCATTGTGCTTGGCGAGCGGGACGCTTACCTTCCGGCGAGATTGGTGTTCGGAAGGGCATTGTGTTCGGCGAGCGGGACGCTCACCCTCCGGCGCGATTGTTCGGAGGGGCATTATGTTTGGCGAGCGGGACGCTCGCCCTCCGGCGACTTAACTTACGATTTCGGGTGACAACACCCAAAGAACACATTCCTGACAACAGGATTCGTGACACTTATGACAGACGAAACGATGAGCGTACCGATTACGGACGCAGAATTCGACGATGCGATGTCCGCGGCTTTGGAAGAAGCCGGTCAGGATGATCGCGATGATGAAGAACTCGACTCCCAAGGCGAAGATTTCGAGGAAGATGAATTCGATCCTCACGAGGACTTTGACCTGAGCGATGGGTTCGACGACGGTGAGGGCTTCGACGACGAGGACGACCGCGGCGAAGAATACGGCATGTTGGAAGGTCCTGATTGGGAAGGACACGACGAAGAGGAAGACGACTTCGACAACGAAGCATTCGACCTCGACGAGAACTCTCACGAAGAAGATGATAGTCGTGACGACTACGATGAAGATTCTTCGGGATACTCGCTTTCGGACAACGTGGCCGACGTCGCAGACTTGATCCTTGATGGCGATACCGAGGGCGCATTGCGCCGTCTGGGCGAATATGGGCGCGGAGTAGAGAAGCTTCAGGCACAGCGGGCGGAGGCGCAGCAGAATGTCGACAATCTGCGGGCCCTCTTTACTGAAGTGAGCCGGGGCGACGATACCGCGATTCAGGTTTTGGATCATGTCTTGGCCAGTCATGGAACCTCGATCGAAGCCCTTTTTGCGGCGAAGACGGGCATTGACCCACGCAACTTCGAGCCATCTGACCAGCATCGCCACCAACCGACCGCAGAGGACTATCGGCTTGCCCAGCTTGAAGCGCAGATGCGCTCGCTGAATATGGAACGAGCCGACGCCGACTGGATTGGTCAGTATGGTGTTCGTATTGCCGACTACGTTGAACAGCAAACTGGGCTCCGGCTTGATCCCAAAGTGATCGCCCGAGTGCGGTATGAGCTTCCATCAAATGCCACTGTCGAAGACATCGAAGAGGCTGTCATGCGTGCCGACCCACGGGCCTATCGGCGCGCCTTAGCACAACGATCGGGCCTCCCAACGGCTCCGAGCAAGGCGCTGGTTTATCGAGGAGGGAAGAGTCCTGCCAAGGCAGACGCGAAAGCCCTCTTGAGCGACCCGCGCAAGTTCGAAGCCTACATAAAAGGATAACAACATATGTCATTACAAACTAAAACGGCGTCCGATTCCGCAGTCATCGATACTTGGATTCGGTCGGGTAAACCCGTTCTTTCGCAGTTGAAAAAGCACTCGACTCTGGCTTTGCTGTTCGGCAAGCCGGAGACGAAAATGGTGCAAGACACGTACACCGGCAAGGTGATGCCGAAGATCACGTTTGAGGGGATCGATAAACTGAACCTCGAAGACGGTCGATTCTTCGTCTTCCCCTATGCCCGCGACCTTGACGCTGGCGCGGACACGACCCGCGGCGCGAACATGTTAGCGACTCGCTCGGTCGGTTCGGGAACGGACCCATTCGATGCGCTGCGGTTCCAAAGCTCGTGGTATGTCATCAACTATGACATTCCGAACGACAAGCTGGACGAACTGAAGGGCACGAAGTGGGCGATGAACGGCACCTTCGCGTCGAATGTCGCTGACGCGATCATGCGCTATTATCTCAACGAATCGTCCACCGCGATTTGGGCTTCGGGCTCTTCGAGCTTGATGCCTGCGGATGGCGTGTTGGGTTCAATCCGCGCTCAAGTTTCGGATGGTATCGACCATACGGGCTCAGGTGGAACGGACGAATCGACGTATACGAACTTCGTTTCGGGATACACGCGAACGGCCGCGGGCGGTCACCAGGACTTTAGCTCAAGCTACCTGCAACTCAGCGGCGCGCTGACGGTTTTGAACCTGGAGCAAGCGGCCGACATGGCGTATGCGAACGGCGCAACCAAGCTGGTAGTTCCGCTTCGACATACGCGATTCCGCGCGTTGGAAGACACGATTCGATCGACCTATGGTCAGAACTCGCTGAAGGTTGACGAGGAGCTTTGCGACCTCGGCATTCCTTCGGGCATGCAGTTCACGATCGGCGGCATCACGTGTTATGTCGATTACGACATTCCGGCCGCGACTTGGGTTACGGTGCTCGACCTTCCGTCGATTTCGGCGGGGTCTGAGTTCGGCAAGGTGAAGACCTCGCTGATCCATAATCCGGGCACGGTGAATGCGTCGGTGCTGCACGGTCGGTTCCGTCACCAGGTGATGGTGACCGATCCGCGCAAGTGTACGCTGATCGAAGGCCTTTCTTCTCTGTAAGGCTGTCTTTGGGGGCGGAAACGCCCCCTTTTCGTTTGTTGGGTGCTTACCCGTCCCGATTCTCGGGATGTCGCAACGCTCCAGTTCCCATTGCGCTCACCGACCTCTTCCAGGAGGCGAGGTTAAGTCAGGGAACGGAAACACGCGGGCGTCTCGGTTCGATTGCTCACTTTAGTTAATGAAGGTAGCGCTGCCTTTCAGGCCGCTTTTGTTTGTTGGGCGCTTTCCCAGGCCTTCAGCCTGGGCTGACGTATTTCAGCCCTTCGGGCCTTTTCGACTTTGGATTCCGGTCTGGTTGTTTATTGTCGACTTCATTCTTCGGACGAAAAAGTTTACACAGGCGTCCCTGGTTCGATTGCTCAGTTTCGTCAACGAATGTAGAGCTGCCCTTTGGGTCGCTTTGATTGAATGGTATGCCTAACCCAGGCCTTCAGCCCTTTGGGCCTCGTTGGCTAAGTTAGGTGCCCGAAGCAAGAAGCCTGAATCCCAATCAGCACAAACCCTATTATTTACAACTCCTACTAATACGACCATGACAGGAAATCAGATACTTTCGGCCTACACGGAGATTGCGAAGAACGATCTCTTTCCGGTGCTCGCCATCACCAATTCGGGGGTTGACTCGACGATGGCGATGCACTATATCAACGTTGGCGCCAAGCGCGTGATGCGCAGTCTGCGCCGCGAAGCCAAAGCGACATTCAGCTATGTCGATGGCACGAATGAATACAACATGCAAACCATCTCGAGCAAGCGCTTTTTTGAGCTTGCGAAGGTGAAAGTTGCAGGTTCGACGCTGTGCCGTTCTTCGATCGACGGCGAGGAAGGCTATGCGGTTGTCGGCGACACGATTACGTTCCTCAGCGATTGGGCTGATGGTTCAGAAGTGACACTTGTTGGGCCGATTTATGCCCACGACATCGTGGCGACCGATGGCGAGGTGACCGAGATTCCCAGCGAGCTCCACCTCGCGGTAGCACAATTCGCGATTGTTGAATCTTGTGGTTCGCACGACATCGACCCGGTTCAGCAGCAGAAACTTTTGAACATGATGCGCCTCGCGGAAGATGCGGTCCAACGGCAGCGCAATCGAGACGCGATGAACACCTATCCGATGCGATTGGTGAATGGAGCCAAATGAGCAAGCCTATCGTGATTTCGCGGTTCGGTCGAACCGTTTCGAGCCTGGATGGAAAGGGGCAGCCACACCAACCGATGCGCATGGTGAACTTCACCACGACCGGGGCGAAGCTAAAGTTTCGGTACGGATATGCGACGGCGAAGGGTTCTCCGGTCGAGGCAGGTACTCATTTTTCTTGTTTGGGGCTGGGTTACGTTCAGAGTCCAGATGGATCGGCGGCCGAGCTGTTGGGCGTGGAGACGTGGGGCGATACAACGCGACCGTTCGTTTACAACCTCGGAATGCCGCACTTCTTTATCGTCTCGTCGGGGCGGTCCTCGCTTGGGCCTGATGGCACCACCGTGGCGGGGGGCGATTGGATCATCACCTCGTACGCCGAGAATGCCTATTTCATCAATCCCAAGGCTGAGAAATACACGGTTTATCGTCACAAGATCGGCACGGCGAGTAACTTCACGGCTTTGGAGGATGTGGACTACGATCCGATCGAATCGCCGGAACTCACCATCGATTTTGGCGTTGGCGACACGGCGCGACGCTGGGACGCGACCGATACATTTTCATATCCCACTTGGGATCACACATGGCTCAACGATGGTGCGCCCCATACGATCACTCAAACGGTCAGCACATCCGATGGGTCGGTCACGCTGCATGGATGGGACGACGACGACGGTCCGGCGGGTGGTGAACTTATCATTAAATCCGAATTTGTGGCCACGAGCGATCTCAGCGGAGGTGATTATCTCTATTTCGTCATTGACGATTTAGGTGCAACTCGTGGATGGTTTGACTCGACTACGAAGCCAAAGTTAAAGCTTGGTGGAACCTGGACGGATATTTCAAGTTTTGAGTACTTCAAACAAGGAAGCGACGCGGGCGAATTTGCGCACCCAACGGAGCAGACGCTTCAAGCGATCTATGTGATGAACGTTGAAGGGCTCGACCTTTCGGCGGTCGGCGGGGTTCAGTTCAGCATGTTCGTCGATCCTCGTCGGTATGGTTACGATATCGACCTTCTGAAAATTTCGCCACTGATGTACGGTGGCACTTACTTGAATTCGACAGACTCGACGCAAAGAGTTTGGGATGGCGACCTCGAAAGTAAATCGATTACCTATGGGGCTCGCTTTGCCAATAGTGATGACAGTATGACTTCGGACGTGTTTCAGCGGACTGTCGATGCCTCATCTGCGTTGGGATTTCGACCCGGAACCTATTGTTGCCAGACTGGCGCACGGGTAAGTTTGACCTGTACTCCGCCGGACTCCCCTTATACCAAGGTCGAGTTTTTGCGGCTGGATACCCATACGGATCCACCGGAGTGGAAACCGCTTGCCACCGTCACGTCGGCGAACTGGACCCACACCGATACGCTGAAAGAATATGAAGTATGGGCCTTGACGGGAGTTGAGGATGGGGTCGCTCCTTCTCAGCCACCGGTGTTCCGAACTGCGGGAATTGTCAATGCGTTTCCGTTTAAGCAGTTCATGGTATGGCTTACCCAAGATGGTTCGGAAAACGTACAAATGTCGTTGGTTGGCGATGCCGAAACCCTTTATGTCAAAGAGCAAGAATATGAAGCAGATGACCTGACTCAGCCGGGCGTTCGGACCCTCGCCGACAATGCGGACGACCAGCCGGTTTGGGGAACCCAAGCGGGCGACGTTGCGGTGATCGTCGGTAAGAAAGCGGCGTACGTTATGGCGGGTGACTTTCCCGTTCAGATGTCGCCGACGCGTCAGATTGCGGGTTCGCGGGGCATCATCGGTCCTTTTGCGGGAACACGATTTCGTTCGGTTGGCGGACAATATGCGGCGGCGTATTGCGACCCGGATTTCAATATTTGGGTCGTTCAGTCCGTGCCGCAGTTTCAGGGCGATGGACGCGGTCAGCCAGTCGAGCTATCGTTGCCGGTGCGTGGGCTCATTCGAACCTTTTTGTATGATGAGCAAAAGCTCGTGAATCCTGACCTGGATGGGGCAAAGATTCAGTTGGAATTCGACGAAGAGTCATCGACGCTGTGGGTGATCCTTGGGAACCGCGCGGCGGTTTATCGGCAAGACATGAACGAGGTTGGATGGGAATTCTATTCTTATTCGCTTCGTTCGGATGGCGAATTAACCACGGAGACTTGGCTGCCTTATTTTGGCAACGGCGCTGTCGCGTCTTCGGTTGCGCCCGGCGACGCTGCGTTCATGAATTTCGGCTATCCCTTTTTTGCGGATAACGCCTATTGTTCCAGCGAGCTCTTGCCTGACGAACCAGACCAAGTTACCGAAACGCTTCGATTGGATGGCTTTACTCCTCCGACGCTCCTGCCCGCAACGGCAGAAATTTTGGGAGTGAAGTATCAGGTCGAGCGATCACAAACCGGCGACTATCAGTTGGTGGAGACGGCCGTGCAGCCACGGAAGGATGGACTGGCATGGGGTGACAACGTTTCGGTTGACACCAATCTCACTGAAGATGATCAAGTCACGGAATTTTTAATCGAATCAGATCTGCCGACGGTTGAGGACGTCAACAACGGCCTTTTGGGTCTCGATTTGCAATATTCTCAATTGGACCCGAATCCCGGATGGAACGATCCGGACAATTGGGATATTTCGGCTTCAGTGGCACCGGCGATTGTCGGTGCGGGGACATCAGCGAGCATCAGTCGGACGATTACGGCTACGTATCATGGCCCTGGGTCACCGCCTCCTTTTGTTCGGGTTTCGGCTCATTCTCATCCGGCGGCGGGTCCGGGCCTGGCAATTCCGTCCGATGGGTATCTTGGGCGGGCGACGGTCGATAA
>JBEHXE010000040.1:0-23910 GCA_048498855.1 Armatimonadota bacterium
CGGATCAATTGCTGAAATCTGGTAACCCATATTGTCGTAGGTTTGGCTCCAAACCGCTCCCATTGGGTCCTGAGTCGTAAGGACGTTGCTAAAACGTCCGTAGGTCATCGTTGTCCGATAACCCATCGGCGTAACCTTCACGGTTGGCAAACAGCCATCGTAAACCGTTCGCGACATCTCACCGGCGGCATTCGTTATCGAGACTACGTGGTCCGCCGCATCGTAGCCGTAACTCGTCGTTCTTCCCAGCGGATCGGTAACAGAAATCTTGCGACCCAAAACATCGTAAGTCTGGGTGATAACCGAGTTATCCGAATTCACGATCGTGGTTTGGTTGCCATACGCATCGTACAGATAGCTTGTGATGAGCCCTCTTGGATCGGTTGCCGATAGACCATTGCCAAAAGAGTCGTAGGTGTAACTCGTTCTTCTTCCGAGTGGGTCTACTTCGGCAAGCAGGTTTCGCTTGCTATCGTAAACATAAGAAGAGATGAAGCCAAGGGCGTTTGTTACGGTCGTGAGATTTCCGGCTGAATCGTACTGGTATGTCGTTCGATTGCCAAGGGGATCATCGGAGGTGAGTATTCGTCCGTTGTTATCGTAGACATAAGAAAATCTGGTTCCTGAAGGGACTGTTTCGTTTACTCGGTTGCCGTTTGTATCGTACAAATATGTGCTTATGTAGCCTTCAGGTCTGGACTCCGCAATGACACCAAAAGCACCCGCCAGGTAAGTTGTAACCGCGCCGGTGGGTGACTGGATTTTTGAACCATTGAACGAAGGGGCAACACTTGAACCGTAGGTGTAAGTCCATACTGCCGTGCCCATCGACATTGTTGCAACCTTGCCTGCCGAGTTATAGCTGTAAAGCGTCGCGTAACCTCGCGGATCGGTGATCTTATTGAGCAACGTCTTCCCAGAAAAGGTTCCATATGCATACCCTGTTTGACAACCCAAGGGAGAGGTCATTGTCGTGAGTTGCCGATTGGTGTCGTATTGGAACGTCCAATATCTTCCTCCCCAATCTTGAACTGAACTTAAAAGTGACGTGGGGGAACTGGCTGCATAAGTAAACGTTAGTTTGCGACCATCAGAGACTTGGATCGTTTTTAGAAGCGATGCCTCTGCTCCTGAACCGTAGGTAAAGGTTTGGACTGCTCCTGCAGCGGAAATCGCCTTTGAAATATAGTAGCTGCCCGCTAACGGAGTTGAATACTCGATTTGACTTCCATCAGGAAACTGCTCGGTATATTTGGAACTCGCAAATGTTAACGTCGTGGGAGAAGGAGTGCCCGCATCAGGCGTGTAGTACTTGACTCCGGCCACGGTTGTGACGAGGTGCCAACATAAAGACTGTTCATTGCCTCGATACAGAAAGACATCGGTTGAACCAAAGGATGGATGGATGTAGGCGTTGATGCTCGCCGATCGATTCTTGCCAAACTGTTCATTCTTAGTAGAAAGCGAACTGTAGAAAAACTCGACCGTAAGTCCCATCCCCAAGGCTTTAAGAACGATTTCAGGATCTACTACCAGTGAGCCATCCATCGGATTGGGTACGGCGCGATAAGGATGATTAAAGATGGGATCGCTCGTCGAGCCTTGAGCTTCAATCAATGAAGTGCCAGATTCTTGAAGATTTTTCATCGCCGCTTCTAACCGTCCACCTGGTCACTTACGCAACTGACCTGAATAATCGTGTAATCGGACTGACTTGGCGTGTAAGGAGCAATCGAACAGGTCGTAGGATCGGGAACCGGCAATGTATTGGGGCTACTGCAATACGAGAAATCATTTCCTCCTAAGCCCTGACCAGCTGCGGCAGGAAAATAAATCCCGCCTCTGAAGTCGTAGTCGCGGCCTCTCCAATAATTTCCGTCACCGGGATCGTGGCAAACGCCATTGATACAGTTCGGCATCCTAGTTCGCCTCCATCGCGGCTCTGAGCGCTTGGATAGCCAGTTCGGCATAGTAGCCTTTGCCTTCCGGAAGTCCGCCGAGATAAAGTTCGAGTTCTCGAGGTTCAAGGAGTTTCATGTTTTCCAATTTTCGTCCCACAGATAATTCGCATAACGCGCTGGAACAACCCACCGAACTTGGACATCCGTTGGTCTCATAGGTCGCTTTGAGAATTGTATCCCCCTCGACCTTGAGCCATATCTTGACGAATGGTCCGTCGCCCGGAACGCCTGCTATCCCCAATCGGTTCGCATCCAATAACTCCCCCACATTTCGGGGACGAGCTACATGGTCTTGAACCCTATCCGAGAGCACAACTCTGCTCCATCGCGTTCCTGTAACAATTACTATAATTCAACTTTAGAAAAATACTGTATAAGTTTTTTCACATTTGTCACAAACTTTTACAAATCGATCCATTTTCGTTTATTGAGCAAATCTATTTCATGCTAAAACGCTGCATCGCACCTTCAAAGATATCGCAGTCCCAAAGTGCATGAGACGTTGGAAGCTTTGGCCCATAAAACCGCTTCAGCTTCTCGATGAGGGCAAGATCGCTCTGGGCCACAAGGTCGGTAACCTCAGACCGTTCCCTTGTCTCAAAGCTCTTTTGCCCCTCGTGATGCACAAACACATCGAGCGCGACCAGAAGCTTATAACCCAGGGACTTCAGTCGCCAAGAGAACTCAAGGTCATCGGCCCCCAGGAAGAGGTTCTCATCCAGCAGTCCGACTTCGTTCAAAACTTGCCTCGACACCATGAGACACATTCCCATCAGGAGCTTGGTGTCAACTGACCGACCGTCATACCCTTGTCTCACCACGCTAGATAATTCTGAAATCGGAACACCGGATTTCACGTAGTGCCCGATGAACTGCGCGCCGCCGATATTGTCGGAGACCGGCCCGACCGCGCCAACCCTGGGACCAAGCCGAGCCGCTAGGCCCTCGAGCCAGCCAGGGCTTACTTCCGTATCCGGGTTCAACAGTGTGACGAATTCGCCGCCACTTGCTCGTATTCCAACGTTTGCAGCTTTCGCATAACCAAAATTGTCGTCGCTGGCAATAATCTTCACGCAGTCGAGATCAAAGCTCTCCAGCACGGCCACGGTTCCGTCCTTCGAGGCGTTATCGACCACGATTATCTCGTCGTTTGGACTCAGCGTCGGCAAGATTGAGCCAAGACATGGCCGAACCCAGTCTTCCGAATTGTAGGTAACGATGACAATGGAGTGACGTTTGGTTGCAGGCGTCAATGTTCCCGCATCTGGACCTATGAGTAGTCGTTGCTGCTCATCTTCGGCAAGAATCGATGGGACCGGCTCAGAATGAAGCATCTTCAGCTTTTCGAGTTGCTCGATGCTTTGCGCGTGTCCGGGGTTCAACTCCACCGCTCTTTCGGTCCAGCGAATCGCGGAGGCGACATCGCCTTGCCTGAGCGTGGCAACCCCGAGCATAAATGCAGCTTCGGCAACGCCTTGACTCTGAAGAGCTCGTAAATGTGGGAGAGCTTCCTCAACACGTTCGGCGGCGAGTAGATGCCTTGCAATCATTAGTCTGGGTCCAATCGCTCCCGGACTGGCTTGCATCGCCTGATGCATCACGTTTAACGGGCCACCTGGCTCTGCAGTCAATTCGGCAAGTTTGAAGCGTCGTTCGGCCCAATCCAGCGAAGGCCCCTCAATGCGCACAATATCTTCAAGCGTTTGGTGAGCGGTGTTGTAATCTCCCATCTCAAGCGCCGCATCACAAAGGGCAACGAGGCTGAGAGACGAATGGGGATTCTGATGAAACGCCTCCACCCAATCTCTTTTAGCAGAGGCATAGTCGCCAAGAGCCATCTTGATGCCGCCGAGATTATGAAGCCGCTTAAAGCTCAAGATGCCGATGTCCATGCTGCTGAAATAGCCTCCAGAATCTTGAGGCATATTTTCATAGAGACTCTTGGCCTCAAGGAGCTTGCCTTGGGCGGTTGCGGTCATCGCAAGTTGGAAAATGAGCTCGGGATCTTCGCCGACCCTTGCCAGTCCTTCTCGAAAGGCGCTTTCGGCTTGGTCGTATTGCTTGAGTTCGCGATGCGAAACCCCCATGAGTGAATAGGCTTTTCGCAGGTGAGAATCATGTTCTCCTGAGAAGCGGATGCTATTTCGGAGCGCCTGGACGGCTTCTTCATGTCCACCGGTGTAATGGTGCGTCATGCCGATGTTGAACCAAACGAAAGGATGCTCCGGCCGATCTTGGAGGTCCAGGTTCAAAAGATGCCAGTCGCGAACCCTTTTGTTTGCCTGACCCTTGACCGAAGTATCGTAGCCCGCATGAAGCACAACCGCGTTTAGCCTTACGATCTCGCCGCCATGCTCTCGAATACTTGGCAAAATCTGCTCGTGGATGCGCCCTTCGAAGCGGATGCCGGGAAAATTGCGAATGAGCTTGACATGATCCACCTTTGTGCCCGCATTCGGGCCCTCTTCGACGAACTGAACTGGGACCACGAATCCGGTGATATCCGGCGTCGCGTTGAGAGCCGCTTGCAACACGATTTCGCCGGAAGCAAGAGGAAGCACATCGTCGGCGTCGAGCCAAAAGATCCAATCCCCAGTAGCGTGGCTGAGGGATTCATTTCTGGCGTCCGCGAACGAATCCGGCCAACTGGATTCGATGAGCGTTACGCCGAACTCGTTTGCGATCTCTTTCGTCCGGTCGGTTGAGCCGGTGTCAACGACGATGACTTCGTGGAAGTACGGCATGGCGCTCGCGAGACACTGGGCGAGCACGCGCTCTTCGTTTTTGACAATCATGCAGAGTGAGATTTTTGCTTCTTGTTTCAGGCGCTCCAGATTTTTTTGGATGCGATCTGGTCTTCGTTCTTCATTAAAGCGAACGACTTCGGGATTGAGGGAAAAGCCGGGAAGGTAGGAAGCAAACCCAGTTTCGATATCTAGTTTCCACTTCTCCTTGTAGAGCTTGCCGTTGCTATCCAGCAGTTTAGTAACATCGGGAATGACCCGGGTCAGTGTGCGCGAACCCCAGTGATGGACGTACGCGGTGCCCACCATTCTCAGGCGATATCCCGCGCGGAGTATCCGGTAGCAAAGATCCGTGTCTTCAAACAGACCGGCTCCAAATCGATCGTCAAAGAGACCAACTTCGTTGAGTACGCTCCTTCGAACGGCGAGGGCAAAGCCAACGAGGATTTCGACGTCGCGACTTTCGGCTCCACACTCTGCTAGGTCCGCCGAGAAAAGGTCCAAGGTTTCAAGACTGGTATACGTTGGCGAGATGCGCTGGTGATAGCCGACGTTATTGGACATAGGCCCCGATGCGCCGATGCTTCCGCTTTCCATAAGGCCCTCGATGAGGCGAAGAAGGCCCACTCTTGGCACAATGGTGTCGGAGTTGAGGAAGAGAACGACGTCGCCAGTAGATGCTTCGGCTCCGCGGTTGCAAGTTTTTCCAAAGCCCAAATTAGATTGGTTTTGAATGAGAGTGATCTGGAATTCTTGGGCCACGATCGCCGCGCTATCTGGAGACACGTCGTCCACGACGATGGTCTCGTGGATGAGATCTTGGCACTTCTCTAAACTTTGAAGACAGAGGCGAATATCTTCTTCGCCCCCGTGAAGGGGGATGACGATGGAGACTTTTGGCCAATTTGCAGGTTTCTCAGGATGAACGTTTGCCACGGGACGCTCGTCCCAAACGCCTTCGAGAATTTCGGGAATCTCAATTCGTTCGGCAAATCCATAGGCTTGGGGATGAGTTGGATGCAGATTGTTCATTCTCTTGTCCAGATCCCAGGCTTGCCACACGCTGCGATACCAATCCCGAACGACCTCGTGCTTATGGCTCCACGTACCAATTTTCCTTAGAATTCGTTCGTTGGGTCCCGCATAGCTGAGGTGGTGGATGACGCCGTGTTCTGGACCGAGGATGATGGCACGTCCACCCTGAAAGTCCCGGATGTAGACGTGCTGAACGGCGTCCAATTTAAGGAGGATGGCCGGAGTGAGTTGTTCACGCGGGCGAATGACATAACGCGCCGATTTCCAGTAGGTGTCCATGTGCGCATGAACCCGCTCAGCAAGTCCAACACCTGCAATCTTGATGAGGCTTTCGAGGAGCCTGGGCTCGACGACTTCATCCCCATCCGGGATGAGGGCATAGTCAAATCCTCTTTCTTTAGCGATCCGAAGCGCTTCGCGTCGATGCTCGGTTTCGTTGTCCCAGTCTCCGAGAATGACCTCGGCTCCCGCTCTCTCGGCCTCGAGAACAACCCGACCAAAATCTCCCGATTCACCACTCCAAGCTCTTCTCGAAATAAAGGCAAGTACCGGCCCAAAAGGGCTTGCTGCCTCAATAACTTTGCGCACGAACCAGTAGTCGTCATGCGCACAAAGGACGACACATCGATTGTTCGTTTCCAATTTCCCCACCACGGACAAACAATAGGATATGACAAAGAGGCGACGATTTGTTCAATAATTTATCTAAAGCATAAATTTCTGATGACGAAATCTAGGGACAAAGGATAACCCGGCCAGATTCTGCACCCTCATGACGGACGAAGGCCAGGACACTCGCTACAGAACAGAGAGCGTTGTATTTGATGATTCGATTCAAAGCTTATCGCGAGTTCCATGGGAAAGAACTTGAACCTTAACGCTCTATAGGCACTACCCCTTCAACGAAGTTTGGTAGGATCAAACGGGGTGATTTTGAACACACAGATGTCTAAGTAGGTCTCTAATTTCCTCCTCCAATTGAGAGACTTTTGAGAGACCAAATTGCATGTACAACTGCTATTTTGATTGGTTCACCCGATCTCTTTTAGCCTGGGTACGTCTTGGGCAAGATGCTTCCGTCGTCCATAAAGGGCGTCATAGAGGTTGAGCCGAGACAGAGACACCAATGATAATTGTGACAAAGTTTCCCCTTGGGAGGATAGCGGCTACTGTGAACATCATCGAGAAGGTCGACCTGAGCGACATCCTCTTGCTTCTTCAACGGCACGCCCAGTGTGACTGGGGAGATGTCGAAGAAGGAGACAGGCTGAAGAATCAGCAAGCATTGGACGAGGGTTCTCGGCTTGTATCTTCGTACGAAATGGGCAATGGAACCTCCATTTGGATCGTCACCGAAGGTGACCGGTCAGCAACAACCGTCCTGTTTCCTTCCGACTATTGAATCAGCGGGGCACCTGCCCCGCTCTTTTTCATCCTGTTGAGGAACCTACCGAATGCGAAAGTACACAAAAGTTCGAAATTCGTGAACATCTACTAGGCCACGTTGTCTATGGGATCAGTGTGGGAGCAATCCCAGCAATTCCAGCGGCCATGAGCCGCCAAGACGAGGACAATATGACTACAACTCTCTTAACCGAAATCGAAAGACAACAGAAATATCTTGACCGACTGCCGGAGCAGTTCGCGTTCCCTTTGTTCAATGCCCGACATGCTCTTGAGTCCCAACGAAAGAGTGGCTACCGAAACTCGGCATCAGCTAGCCGCGAAATCGTAGACAATGCAATTGATGCTGGTGCTGAACGAATTCATGTGATTTTCGACACAGATAAAGGCCCGGGGCAAAAGAGGATCGTTACCGCCATTGCTTTCATAGACGACGGAGCAGGAATGCTCCCGAAAATGGCGAGGTACGCATTGACTTGGGGCGGAGGTACCCACTTCGACGAGCCTGGACAGATTAGCAAGTTTGGCTTCGGCTTACCGAACGCTTCCATAAATCAGACTCGGCTTGTAGAAGTATTTACTCGCACCGAAGGAGAAGACTCATTTTGGAAGGCAACACTGGACCTTTCAAAGTTTACGGAATACGGCCAGCAAACAGTTGAAGAGCCGGTGAAGGACGAGTTGCCTGAGTTCGTGCAAAGCTACATCGATCGTACTGGATTCGATATCGGCCATGGAACCGTCGTTGTCTGGAGGAATCCGGATCGTCTGACTTACAAGGCTCCAGGAATGCTAAAAGAGCATTTGGTCGACGACTTCGGAGTCACGTACCGGTATATGTTGACCCGTTCTGAAAGCCCTTTGGAACTTAAGGTCGAATCAGTTGACGTTATGCCAGCAGACCCACTGTTCCTTATGCCTCAAAGCAGACTCTACTTACCCGAAAGCGAAGGAGGAGCAAAACGTGTTGCGGAAAGAGCCATTCCCGTTCGATACTGGAGTGACCCCCTAACGGGAGAACGGCATCTAAATGCAATCGATGATGAAGCCGACCTGACAAACGACGATCCGACCACTTTGGCAATTGGAACGATCTATGTCACGATTGCTCGCTTTCCCGTGGGTTTCGTCCAGGGTGCAAAGAAGAAGGGGGATGCTGCTGATCCTTATCGAAGGTTCGAGATTAGAAAGAGCCGACGTGGTATCTCGTTCGTTCGCTCTGGTCGCGAAATTGAGACCTACGACGCCTTTCCGAAGACAAGTGGTGAGGATGCTCGGGGCCTGGGAGACTGGCCATTGCTGCAGTCCTACGCCTATCACTGGGCGGTCGAAATGAAATTCGATCCGTCTCTCGACGACGTATTCGGGATTACAAATGACAAGCAAAGCGTCCGCCCTGTCGAGGACTTTTGGCGAGTCATGGCGGCTAAGGAGATTGACGATCTTCTCAAGGCTGAGAATCGATGGCAGGAAGAACAAAGAGATAGGAGTAAGCCTAAGGCCGAGCCATCACTGACTCCTTCGCCTGCCGAAAGAGCTGCGGCAGAAGCTGACGTTGCGTCCGGCACGAAGCCCAAAGTTCCAGATCACGCTCTTAAGGGGGCGAACGAGAACCTTGAAGCAGAAGCCGAGAAGCGCGTCGGTGTTTCCGCTGATTCGATCGAAGAAGCAAGAGCGGCGGTTCACCGAGAGGCGGCGCGGCGTCCATATCTGATTGATTACGTTGAACTAGAAGACGGTCCGTTCTACAAACCTGTGCGAGTGGATACCCAGATCGTCGTAAAAGTAAACCGGAGCCACCCGTTCTATCAGGCCCTTTACGGAGAGCTTCTTTCACTGCCCGGTGGCACGAAAGCTAAAGAAGCCGTCGATGTCCTGCTGATTGCGTTATCAAAAGCAGAACTAACCGCTGATGAAGATTTGGCAGTCATTTACGAGACACAACGCAAACAGAAGTGGAGTCCATTCCTCGCGACAGCGATGAAACGACTCTCTCAGAGCCTTAGACCATCCGAAGAAGCCATGGTCGAGTCCGAAGTCCTTTCCGAAGAGTAACTTCCTCGGGGTGCCTGAAGTCATCTTTGGGCACCCTGAGGTATAATCGTCATACACGTCGAACCGGTGTAGGCGCGGTCATGAGCCGCCAAGACCATCTGTCACTGCAGCGAGTTCACAACGAACCGGCATTTGCCGAAAGCTGCATACAGAATATGTTAGACACACACACCATCGCGCTTTTAGAGCGCACACCGATTAGTCAAATTAGAGACGACGTTGATAGCTGCGCGGAGAAACTGCGTAGTCATCTGGTTCCTATCGCCGTTAGCGTTGCTCCCGACCTACCTCCCGACCTTCGTGAAGACGTGGTTCAGGAAACTCTCATCGCAGCAATCTGCGGAGACGTGGCGTTCGACCCCGAACGCGGAACACCCGATAAATATCTTCGCATACTCATGCATACTGCGGCGAACAAGGTGCGCCGTTCGTACGCCCTTCCAGGAAATAAGGCCCTTAGAACCTATATCCCTGCAATTTCATTGGACATTAAGCAGAAGATTGATGGAGAGGAGGCTCCTAATCTTGGAGAAACTCTTCCATCAGGAATTCAATTTGAGCAGGCAGTAATCGATGTTGAATCAGCACGCCATCTTATTGATGCTGCGGACCAAACAGCCCCAGATGAGGTCGCCAAGATTCTGCGCCTGGTGTACGAGGAGGGACATTCAGTGACCACGGCTTCGTCGGAAATCGGCGTGAATAGAATCTCCGCGCGTCGTCACATTGACACTTGGGCTAAAACGGAGCTTTCAGAGGGGGCCGCTACGCTGGTTGCTTAGCGTCTCACTTAGCAAGATGTCCGGGCCGGAAGGTACTTCCTCCGGCCCGGATCTCAGTTCGGGGATGATGATATGGTTGCTCGAAATGAATTTCTACTTTCCATAAGGGAGTCGGGATACCGTGGGTTGGAGTGGGCGCTAGCCGAACTGGTTGACAATTCATTGGAGGCCGCGGCCAAAAATGTGCAAATCTACCTGCCGGGTTCTGCCAACCCGTTCGGAGAGGAAACAATCGCAGTTCGAGATGACGGCTGCGGTATGTCCAAGCGTGAGGCACTGTCCGCCTTGACCTTTGGAGGCTCTTCAAGATATGGCAGTCGCGGAGGAATGGGAAGATTTGGTATGGGCCTACCATGCAGTTCGCTTAGCCAGGCGCGAAGAGTTGAGATCATTTCACGCGGAAGAGACCGAGTGAGATCAATCGGAGTTCTTTTCGACTTAGACGACGCACTTAGCGGGAAACAATGCCCAAGTTTGTTGAGTGGCAACAAGAAAGGAAAGTTGCTGTTACCGACGGGAGGAACTGTTGTAATTTGGGCGAATCTGGATCGAGTCGATGTCCGTTCTTGGCCTCACAAAGCCGCTAACCTTCGGAAGTTCCTATCGAGAAAATATCGGAGTCACCTTCTGAACGGCGCTGTGATCTCTGTGGATGGCGAGCGTTGTTCGGCCTTCGACCCTCTGCTTCGGTCCGAATTCGATGGAATCGAGGCACTAGCTTCTCCATGGGGTCCGCCCATGATCATCCATTTATCGGGCTTTTCTCACCCTGTCATCATAAGTTTTTCTCTTCTCCATGTTGAAAATCTCTCGCCCCTATCCACGGAAGAAAAGAAGCGCCGGGGCATTATTGGTAAGGCGGGCGTTTCGGTCGTGCGGGCCGGCCGTGAAATAGATTACGGCTGGTTCTTCATTGATCGTCGTCGGGAAAACTACGACGACTGGTGGCGGGCTGAAGTCGCCTTTCATCCGGAACATGACGAACTTTTTGGGGTCAGTTATACGAAGCAAGGTGTGCGCCCAACGGAGATTATCCGGGTAGCATTATCACCACACCTCACCGCAGCATCGAAGGAATTGCAGCGGCTCGTTCGAGAGGCACATGCAACACTGGTCTTAGACACACCACTGTCCCGAGCAACGGCATGTGCCATCGCTTCGGAGACTGATGAAATGTTATGCCCTATCGATTCCCAAAACATCCTCGCGAGATCCCGAAACACAACAGGGCGACGATATTCGGTGGAGTCCAGGCCCCTAGCCTCACATCGATTTGTGGAACACGAATTCTCGGACGGCCATGTTCGTGTCGTGGTTAACGAATGTCACAGGTTCTACCAATTCGTTTATGCCCCTGCTCTGCGGGGTGAACTCTCAATTCACGAACTTTCGGTAAGACTGGAGCTTATGCTCATTGGGTTCGCGAGAGCGAATATTGTTGTCGATCTTTGTAAGAATGAATACAATCATGATCGGTTTCTCGACGAATTGAGTCGAAACATCAAGCACCTAACGAGGTCGCTCCGTTGACCTTTGTTGATTCGCCCAGCGGTTACGAATTGAAGCCTGTGTTCGAAGACAGTCCAAAGGCTCAGAACTTGTTTCTCAGATGCGTGGCAGTTCTTGTGCGTCACATCAAGCGCGGTGGAGCAGCGGATGCATTGCCCGAGGTTCGGCACTACTTGATCCGCCGAATCGCCAGGAGAAATCCAGAGCATTCTCAAGCCGTCAGGCTTGCCGTATCAGTTCTCTGTGATCTGATCGCGCAGGGATGGTCTGTTAGTTACCATTCAGGAAGAGTTTGGGTCGAACGTCCATCCTCACTTGGAAGCATTGAAGAAGAGCGAGGAAGAGTTCGCAAAACTCTTCTCCTAGCCCGGCACGAACAACTTTCAACACCTCAGGCGAGAGCGTTCGTTCGTTCAATGGAAGCAAAGAGGTTGGGTAGCGTCGGCTGGTGCTCGATCCGGTCGCTCATACGCGATGGAAATGACCTAGCAAAAGTTATTCGTGAGGCATTGTCCGACGAGTCAGATGCAGGCGGATTGGATCGAGTCATGAAACCTTACATTCAATTTGTGCGTGGCGACGAAACGTGCAAGTGGACTGGGTTTAGATTAGCGGATGTGTGGCGCTATTTTCGCTACACATGGCTGACGCCAGCACGTTCCACTCCTGGCCGGACAATGCAAATCCTTATCCGAGATGCATCGATTGAGCCTCATCCAGTTATCGGGATTGCTGCACTGTCAAGTTCGATTGTTCAACAAACTGAAAGGGATGAGTGGATTGGCTGGACCGGCGACAAGGTTCTGGAAATGCTCTGCAATGAGTGCAGTGACAAACATGCCCAATGGCTTTTCAACCGTCTTGATGAAGCAATTAAAGGAATCTATGTCAGAGACTTCCTTGAAGACGGAGTGATAGATCTGGAAGACCTTTCAATGCCAAGCCAGTTATCTATTGACAATCTTTTGGAGCGAGAAATTGAATACAAGGAATTGCACAAGACGGCGACCCGGGCAGAAATCCGCCAACAAAACCATGGGTCGGAAGAATGGGACGACCTGGCCAAAACCTACCTATTTAAAGGAAAGCGTGCTGGAACCCTAGCAAAGCTCTTACAGATTCGTCAGGACTTCAAAGAGTGTGGGTTCGGCTATCCGGGTGTGGCCTCGCTAGAGCGAGCTCTCGAAAAGCCTCAGTTCCGCCATGCTGTACGTAAGTTGGTCAGACAGATCAAGGCTTCTAGGGTCGGAATAAGCATGATGGACATTAGTGTCGCTGGAGCAATCGCCCCATATAATGAGCTTCTTGGAGGCAAACTTGTCAGCATGCTCCTTTGCAGTAAGGAAGTGAGGGACGAGTATCAAAGACGGTATGAGAACAGCCCGAGTATTATTGCTTCTCAGATGCGGGGACAGGCCGTTTACCGCGAACCAAGACTCGTACTTCTATGTACGACCGGACTATTTGGGAACGGCTCAACTCAATACAATAGGATTGCCATCCCCACGGATATCAAAGACGTTCCCATCCGCTTTAAGAAGCTTAATTGTGTAACCCAGTTCGGCACCTTTCATTTCAGCGACGCCACGATTTTTGAAATGAACCGATTCTCTGAGACGGTCTATCATGGTGCTGACGTTCGGGGCATATTCGGCGAGGGCGTGAATCCGAGAATGAGGAAAATCCGTCAGAGCCTAGACCGTCTGGGTTTTCCATCGACGCATCTCTTGCAACATTCGACTCCTAGGTCGGTTTACGTTGTCGCCCTTGCATCTAACTTTCGTGACTTCCTTCTGGGTATCGACTCTGAGCCTTCTTATTTAAGTCATCTTGACCCTGAATCTGACACAAAGCACATAATTGACTTCTGGAGGGACCGTTGGCTTCGACATCGCATCAACCGTCCTGATGTCCTTTCAGCGGTTGAGTCGCATCAACTCGATGGCGCGAAGCATGCGGCTCTCGTAATTTTGCCGCCCAACGGCGATGAGACCGGCGGGCTATTCGAAGAAGAAACAGTTGATTACGCTTACGATTGGGATTTGTAAAGTCGCAACATCACACCCTCCTGTGGCACATAATTAACTACAAATGTCCGAATTCTCGACTCCATTTTCTCTTGGCAAACCTTCAGACCAAGAAGTCGAACTACACGAAACCAAGCCAGTCACCATTTACCGAGGCGGGTATATGGAGATCGGTTCAGTGGCAAATCGTCCTATAGCGGAGGCATTTGTTCGAGCCCCATCTCTTCGCAAGGCACTGTCTTCAGCAGTTGCCGACCTCGAAAGACTTGCAAGTCTGTTGCCCAATGAATCCATAAACCTTGATTCTTACCGCGAACTATTGAAGGAGACACCTGAGGTTTATTGAGTAGTCGCTGCTCAACAAACTCAGTTTAGGCAGTTTCCTCGAAAAAACTTCGCTGGCTTAAGTGGATTTACCGTGTCGTAGTTGGTGCAAGGTGCCATTCCTTGATCTTGCTCATTGTCATCGATAAAAAGCGCCATTTGGAGTTCCATGGCCTCCGTTGATAGGCCGACGTAGTAACGCATCAAGCAGTAGCGACGTGTGCCGGGCATAGCGGACGATAGCAGAAGCCACATTTCGTCGTCGGCGCAACCTTCAGCAACGCACTGGCAGATTTCATTTACTTCTTCCGCCGTGAAGCCGCTCTCCTCGGCAAAGAATTCGGGATAGCAGAGGTCTTGGCGCAACACGGCAAACTCCGGTCCCTCACCGCCGTCATTGTTTGGATATATGGAGTCGAAATCTTGCGTGACAGTCGACGGCATCTCGACCATGAAAAGTCCCTTTCTCCCGAGTTTCGAAAGGCTGCGGGCGTACTTTGCTATCTCAGTCTGTCGGGATTCAAGGTAACTGACCTCAATGGTGTTTGGCTCGACAAACTCTGAGTGCCAAGACCAGTCCTTTGCTCCAACATGTTCAGCGATGGTCGCGACGATACTCATGCCAAGGAGTATAACGTGAAATAGTTTCTTTTTGTCTACATGTTTTCCAAAAAAGCTCAGCCCTCGTCGAAGAGATTGCCTTGGCTCTTGGCGATCTCCTTGCTGACGCTTACGACTTCACGCTTTTCCAGAAGGAAGTCTTCTGCTGGATACGTGACCATCAATTCCTTCACTTTCGAAAACGGGGTTTCGGTGTTGAGCCAGGTGTCGAAGTCCTTGGGGTGGAGAACGAGGGGCATGCGGTCTTGCACCTTCGCCACAACTTCATTGGGCGGGGTCGTTACCATCGAATAGGTTGGATGAGGCGTTAGGACAGGTTCCTCCCAAATTCCAGCAATGCCCATCACTTCTTGGCTATCGACGGTCAGTCGTTGCCAGTAGTTGTCGTGCTGCTCGTAGTAGCCGGAGGCAGGGATAATGCACCGGCGCTCGCGGATTGGTTCTCGAAAGGTCTTCGCGTTTTCGATGCCGTTGTTATAGTCATTGCCTTCGCTTCTGGCATTGTAGGTGTGCCAGTTTTGGACGAATTTGGAGTCTTCGCAGCCGGGCGGAATGAGACCCCAGTTCCCGACCGTTAGTTGCTTCTTCCGGTCCTGAAACACGACCATCGGTGCGACGTAGCCAACAAAGATGTCTCGGCCAGCGAGCCAGTCGTCGAGCGGAACCCATGCTCCGATCGCCTGCGACCACTTCACGAGTTGGTTGCCATTCAGATCGTAGCGGATGCACACAGCGTATTTCTAGGCGATTCAGTCCAGCAAATCGTATTTGCCGTCAACAATGATCTCATTGAGAGAAACCCCAGACTTGTCACAAAATTTCTTCAGTTCTTCCAATATATTCCAATCTGGGTTTCCTTTCGTTTCGATGTACCACTTGCCTTCGTCCTCAATGACCTCGACGAGGTTATGTTCCTCCAAGACATCGAGTTGGGTTTTCAAATCGTCCGGAGAGATTTCTAGGGCTTCGCAAAGGTCATGAAAGAGCACTCGGACGAAAAAAAGGTGGCTACTGTGAATATGTTTTCCTCGGTTAATAATAGCCGCGAAGATTTGTTTTGGTCGCCTAGGGACAGGTTGCAGGGAATCAGCTAGATCGTCAAAATACTCGACAGTTCCGTCAAGTTCATCTTCATCATTCCCCCAACCTAAAACTTCATTTATTCTTCTTAGCGAAGTAGGCTTAAATGTCGTTGCAACTTTTGTCTGATCAACAAATGATTCCGTCATCTTTGCGACTGGATCTGCATAGATTGCCTCATGATCAGCTTTCATTCGTTGCATATTAGGAGTTTTGAATTTATCTACATTATTCGTAATGATGTGATGTTCTCGACATAGGAGAATTAAGTTCGGGAAGCTCCTTCGAGCCTCGTTGGTCATTTTTTCATTAAATCTCTCGCTACCGGGCATTGCTCCTTCGATGTGACACGTTTCGCCCACAAACTCACCGTCAGCATTCATTATTCGCCTATCACACCCTGGAAAAGCGCAACAGTTTCCAGAGTGAAGAAATAGCTGTCGAAGCGTTTCAGGCTCCGGCGTAAGTCGCTTAGGGGTTTCTGCCATGTACAGGAAAGATACCTTCGGGCTGCCGTTGAACTTGTCGTCCGGGTCAGGAAGAGTGACATATATCCCAACGATGGCGTATGATAGTAGACGCTTGTGCAGTATATTGCTTTTGTCTCGCTGGATGGGTTCTACGTTGATGAGCTTCGCCGACAGCGTTCCGATCTAACTGATCGCCAGTTTCTCGTCGTTAAAGACGGCGCGGTCCTCGACGCTTGCCCGGCTTGCCGGGAGCGTGGGGTCAACGGCGGACAGCAAGAAAAAATTGCCCGTGCTTTGGTTGAAGGCGTCGTAGTCGAGCCGTGGAAAGAGAGTGTTTATGTCAACGCGAGTCGTGCTTGGCTCGACCGCCTGACACCATTCTCAGATGTCATTGAGCCGGTTGGACAACACGCGGCCTATATCGACCTTTCCTCACACCCTGATCAACATTCAATCCTGCTTGCCATGGCCGTTGCCCTCGGCAATCTGCCGAGCAGGGTCTTTATCGGGGTTGGAATCCGAAAGTGGCTGGCAAAGCTCGCCGTGATGCACCCAATCTCCACACTGGAAATTGATCGACCCGATGAATACTTAAAGCCTTTGCCGATCGCTCTGCTATATCCGGTAAGCATAGAGTCTCGGAAGCGGCTCAAATTCCTTGGCTACTCCACTATTGGCGATGTGCAAGAGGTTCCGCTCGATGTGCTTCGAAAGCAATTCCTGGGTGAAGCAACGACGATTTACGAAGCCTGTCGAGGCGGCAGTTATGAGGCAGTTCTCCCATTCTATCCCGAAGCATCAATTCAGGCAGAGTTTCGTTTTGACGGAGCCGTGGATACAACCGACGCCCTCGACCGAGCTATTGAAGTGCTGGCCGGTGAACTCGCTATACAACTCTCGTCGGCAGATGGACAAGCTCAAGAACTCAAACTCTTCATCGACACAGAAGAGCGAGGAACCTGGATGCGGGAACGCTCCTTCGCGAAGCCCCTCTATTCCCGCCTCACGGTTCACGCGGCCCTAAAGCTCTTGTTAGCTGAGCCTGTAGGAGAACCCGTCTTATCGCTTCGTGCCGTGATGCCCCGAGTCGCAAAGCAAGTCGGAACGCAGCCGGGAATGGGACTTGCCAAAGACGAAGTTCGGAAGTTCAACGAACATGCTGTCGAGCGGCTTGGAAAGACATTCGGAGACAAAGCGATTGTCCGCGCCTCGGCGCTCCGGCAGCCATGGCACAAACGGTTTGAGCGTGAATGGGCGAGGAGTTTAGGGAATGGTTGAAAAGTGCCGGATAGCAGGTCAGTGGTGGGAGAGCGAGCCATACCGCGAGTTCACGACGGGTATTGATGCTGCGGGAAACCGCGCCGTTACCGAGGAACAAAGCGCGAGCCTGGGCGATGCCCTCTCCAACACGAAAGGTGTCCAAATCTATACGGAGGATCATCGTCTCGAAATCGAAATGCGCGTCAAAAAGGTGCGAGACGAAAAGGTCAAGAAGGCAAGCGGTAAGCTCATTGAACCCACGTTTACACCTCTTCAGCGCGTTGAAACCGTCGTTCCATGCATTAGCCTGTACAACCTCAGTGGCTACTCGTTTGGACGCTCCGCAATGCTCGCCGAAGAGATCCCGGCGATTACGGCCGCCAAGGGACTTGAATCTGCCCTCATTGCCGACCGGTTTGCCTTGACCGGTGTTCGCGAGTTCTCGAACGTTTGCCGACACGTGGGGATTCGCCCGATCATTGGCGCGACAATTGAGTTGCCCGAAGGTGGCGAGTTGGTGCTCATTGCACGAACCCCAGAAGGTTACAAAAACCTTTCACGCCTCATTACCGATTGCCACTTGCTAGAGCCAAGGCTCTATCCACTGGCAACCTGGGAGCGGCTAGAGAAGTACCGCGAAGGCTTATCGGTGCTTACGAGTGGAGCAACGGCGCATGTTGCGTATCTCGTTGCAAAGAGTCGCTACCGCGAGGCAAAAGAGTATGTCGAGCGATTTGCCAACCTCTACGGCAAAGAGCAGGTCTACATTGGGATTGAGCGAAGCTACCTTCCCCACAACGAGCGTACGAATGAGCGCTTACTGGAACTCTGCGAACTAACCGGTGTACTTCCTGTCGCGGCAAGCCCTAACACTCACGCGATCCGTGACCACTTTCCCGTACAAGACATGCTGGCTTGCATCCATACGCTCTGTACGATAGAAAGCACTGACGAGCGTAAACCACAACGCCACCCGGATCAACCCCAAGGCAGACGGATTCCCACAAGGAGCCTCAACGCTGAGCGATACTTGCGGTCGGCAAAGGAACTCAACTACCTCTACAAAGACCGGCCCGACTTACTTACCAACGCTTTCCGCTTGCTGGAATCCTGTGAACGAGACGTACTTCCCAAACGAACTGACCTGCCTCCGTTTTGCGAAAACGAAGATGCCATGCTTCGGAGCCTGGTTATCACAGCATCGTTTGGGGACGGAAGGAAAAATCGGAATTTAGCCAATCGCGTTGAGTCCGAATTGCGACGTATTAACCGGCTCGGATTTGCCCGTCACTTCCTGACCGCATGGGAAATGTGTCGGTGGGCCAGCGAGCAAGGCATCCACTACAGCGCCCGAGGGTCAGTGGTGGATTCAATGGTTGCCTACTACCTCGGTATGTCGCGCATCAACGCCTACGAGCACAAACTCCACTTCGACCGTTTCCTTCCCGCCGACGGCAGTAAGCGACCCGACATCGACGTTGATTTCGAAGCGAACCGCCGCAATGATGTTCGGCAACATCTATCGGATCGGTACGGCGAAAAGCACGTCGCTACCGTTGCTGCGATCGGAGCATATTCTACGCGTGGCATCGTCCAGTCCGTGGGCAAGGTAATGGGACTTCCCAGGGAAACCATTCGGTTCCTCTCAAAGCGCATCCACGGCGGAGTAAGTCCCGAGAAGCTTGAAGCGGCCCTCAAGGCACGGCCAGAACTGCGAGATAGCAATGTGCCGGCAGAACGGTTCCGCTGGGTATTCCGCTTGGCCGAGCGCATGACCGATATTCCCATCAACATGCGGGCGCATTCTTGCGGCGTGGTGATCTCGGCGGAACCAATTGCTGACACGGTGCCTATTCAACACTCGGGAATCGAAGATGTGCCTATCATCCAATGGGATAAACGCACCTCCAAACACTACTTCGATAAGTTCGATGTGCTTTGCCTTCGCGGCCAAGACGTTCTCTCGGAAACCGAGGAAGCAATTAGGCTTCAAGAGGTCGGGTTCTCGGTCTTAAACGTTCCGCTCGACGACCCAGAAACCTACCGCGCCATGCAAGCCGGACAACTCATCGGTATCCCTCAATCCGCCTCTCCTGCGATGCGCCAGGCCCATATTCGTATCAAGACTCAAAACCTCACGGACGCTTCGCTCGTACAAGCCGGAATCCGGCCTGGTGTTGGTGGTGCTGTCAAGATTAACGAACTCATTGAACGAAGGCGAGGCAAAGCCTTTCGGTATGAACATCCACTTCTTGAAGGGATACTCGGCAACACCTACGGCGTCATCGTATTCCAAGAGCAGGTCGACCAGTTGCTCACCACCTTTGGCGGCTACACGCCGGGTGAGGCTGAAGATATTCGCGAGTCGATCTACAAAATGCGCCGAGAATCCTTCGCCGATAGCATTCGCCAAGAAGTCTTGAAGCGGATTGTCAACCGCGGTTTTGCTCAAGGGGTCGCCGAGCATGTCTATGAAATGGTCGCCGGGTTTGAAGGGTATGGATTTGCCCAGGGACATGCCCTGGCGTTTGCGGAAATTTCGATCCGCTGCATCTACCTCCAACAGAACTATCCGGCCCCCTACTTTACAGCCCTCTTAAATGCCCAGCCTGCCGGTTACTATCCACCGGCCACGATTACCAACGAGGCGAGAGTGCGCGGCATTACGATATTTGGCCCTGACGTAAACCGGAGTTTAGACAAATTCTCGGTTGAAGAAGTCCGCTCGACTGAACCGGAGATAGTTATTCCCAAAGGTGGTATCCGCACCGGCTTCTCACAAATCAAAGGGCTCTCCAAGACGTTGGTTGAGCGGTTTGTGGCGGAAAAGGAAGCGGGAGCCTTTGCGAGCTTTTTCGACTTTGTGGCGAGGACTCAGCCAAACCGAGATGAACTTGAAGTCCTGATTCTCAGTGGCGTATTCGATTCATATCACAACAATCGTCGCGCCCTTCTCTGGGCTATCCCAGAGGCAATTAGGTATTCAAGCGAAGTGAATGGTTTAGGTGTCGGAACCCTCCCGCTCACCTTTGAAGAGCCATCTCTACCGGAAGGCATTAACGACTTTACTCCCAAAGAGCGGGCCATCTATGAGCGTGAATTCTTGGGGCACGACGTGGATCACCACCTCATGGCTTATGAGCGGAGCAAGGTCCTAGCCAAGGGAGGAATCCGAGCCGCTGACGTTAGCCACCTGAAGCCGGGAACCAAAGCTATGATCGTGGGCAATCCAATTCGGCTCCGATTTCCACCGACGAAGAGTGGCAAACGCGTGGTCTTCTTCGACCTCGAGGATGAGTCGGGACTCGCTAACGTGACCTGCTTCGACGACACCTACATGAAGTATGGTCATGCCATTGTCTGTTCGCAATATGTAGCCATTCGGGGAGAAGCGCAGGATCGGGACGGACACATCGCCTTTCTTGCTCATTCTGTCTTTACTTACCGTCCAACCCTCTCCGATGACCTGCCGCTAGACACTGATCTTCCACTTAAGCGGGGTGATTATTTAGTTGGCTAGCTTTGTAGATGGTCCAAAACTGCCACGAAGAAGCTCATCAAGGAGTTTGACGAGGATAGTCACGGCTTGGAAATTTTATCACTCCATGCATCCATTTCCGAAATTCGCTGTGGTAGCATGCTTTGTTAAGATCAAACGGGTTGTTGTCATCTCCTCTGTCCCTGGGACAAAAGTAACCGATGCACTCGAGGCGTCGAAAGCAGGGTTTGCGAACACTGTCGTCATTAATCTTGAACAGCGCGCTCGACAGCTAGCCAAGGAAAAACACGGGGTCGGCTCGGAAAAAGAAAGTTTACGAAATTCGTTCCTCTATACACTCCCAGAGCAGTTAGCAAGGGACGTAGCATCCCAAGCTCTTATCGAATCCTTGGATACAATCGCAAAAGCACAAGAAGAGATTGGGATTATCTGCCTACATGCCTCCTTCATTAGCCCCTTGCGCTGGACACCATATCAACCTTATATAGGGGTTGACTTAACAAACGAAGGGAAAAAACGCGAAGTAGAGATTACGAGTTTTTGCTCGGTTCACGACGATATTTACGACGTACATTACGAGCTTCTAAGAACAAAATACTTTACTCATCCAGGAGGGGTGGACCGCAATCCTATCGACGATATTCGGGACATCATGTTTGCCTTAGACTGGCGAATGCAAGAATTCTCAGCCACAAGCTCCCTTGCTTCAAGAAATGAAAGGCCACATTACCTTCTACACAAAAAGGGTCTTTTGAGAAATCTCTTGGACGTTGGGCTTGACCTTAAGAAAGCGGTCTACCTTTCTCATCCAATATCTCAGACGAGGGACAATTGGAACAGGAATCTGCCATCTGGACAGCCTGACGGAGCTTCAATTGCCATAGCCGATGGATTCTCAAGCGAGGTCATGGAGATCGCAGCCAAGATTGGGGACAAATTCCCAGTCTTTGAGCCAACTGCCATCGATGAGTATCGATTGGCAAAATTAGACCCAACTGGTACGTCCAATATTGTAGAGCTACTCAAGGAGATGAAGATGTCCGAACGACTTCTTCCCAAACTAACCAAGAGGTGGCCACTAAACAGTCGGCAGAGACTTGCGCCAGTGACACCCAACGAGACCGATGATGGTGGCTATCGGCTCGCGCCAAAGCACGTTTATCCCGAAGCACCTGTAAACGGAGGAATTGGAACCGAAGGCACTCTAGCTGTCTGGATCGACGTACTGATCAGAAAAATTCGAACCCATATCACTGTCAGGGATTACAAGCTAACGGATCAATCTGAGGCAGTGCTTGTCTATCGACCTCACTCATCAACCGAGTATTCGCGCCTCTCTGGTGGAGTTGGGGATGAGATCAATGCCAAAAGAGCTGACAAGAAGTTCACCAAGGACTATAGGGGTCCATCAGTTTTTGTACTCCACCCGATGAAAGATGAGAGAAAGCGCCGGGAACTGGTTTTCGACGCAAAGATCGACAACGAAGATGGCACCATCGGATATGATCATCAGTGTCAGCAATACTGTGCAGTAACGCCTCCCATGGCATTCCGAACAGGTCTAAAGAACATTTTGTTGAACGCCGATTACATTCCTGATGCAAACAAAATTCGGGAAGCAATCTCACAACTCGTGAAGACGAGTGAAATTCACTTCAAAGCGCACATTGACAAGTCAGTGATGGGCGAGATGGGATTTCTCAGTGCCGAAGAATGTGAAGAATACTTCGTCGAGTCATTTGTCAGTGGAGAGGTCCTCAACCATTCTCTGCTCATCTGGTCAAGCGAGTCGGAGCCAGTAGTGGAAATCCACGACTGGATTGAAATCCACGACTCACTCATTGCCAATTTGGAAATTAAACTCAATACTTAGTGACACATGGAACCTAACAATTCAACCCCGGAAAAAAGCATAAGCCAAGATGTACTGCTCTGGCTCAATTGGTCAGCATGCTGCCTTGCACTCTTGGTCGCTCTAAGAGAGGATGGTTGGAATCCAATTGTCAAATCTTATGCTCACTCAGTTCCAACTGCAGAAACTGGGGGCATGTCGTACTACGGGCTAGACCGCATTTGGTCCGGTCTTCTCTCTGGATAAGCTCCTATTCTTTTTCTCTTGCCCGGGTATTGCCCGGGCTAATTTGTGTCTCGTTGCACAAGTATTCAAGGATTCGTCCAAGTTCGTTGCGAATGCTTCCATGGTGACATGCCCAATTGTTACTTGTGCGGCAAACAATTCCAGTCCTCTGACTTCCAACTCCGTCGAAAAGTGCGGACAGGTGGAAGCGAATACATCAGGTTCGGTCGAGACCGGGCAGTTTCGGCGCGTACTTCCTATGGTATGAGAGTCGTCTGTCCATTCTGTGCAAAGAAAATCGATGAAGCAAAACGGCAGGAGATCGTTCGTGAGAATTGGAAGCTCATCGGAGCTATTCTGCTGCTCTTCGTTGTAATGGTCGCGCGTTGGTTGAACCTCTGACCCCGTTGCGCACCTGCACACTAAATGGCATCGAGACCGCAATGACAAGACGATGGTCGAGTGAAAACACTCGCACCTTCAACAACTCGCCCCCTTCCACCTCGACGCACGGCTCCGTTCAGCGAAGAGCCCGGCTACTACGAACCGGCCAACCTCTGGTTCTATGGGAACACGCGGCTGCTGGACTCTAACCTTGCCACCATCGAAGCTCTCTTTGGAATGGACGGAGAATCTGACCTCACCCTGAGCGAAATCGAACGTGAAGCCGAAAGACTGGTTCTTGGCGGAAAGACGTTAGTAACCGGCATTCACCACACTAGATACCAAAGAGCGGCGGTTGTTCCGTTGCGCTGGGGTGCTCCTCGCATCCTCGTCGTGCGTGGCGGTTTCTACAACCTCCTCGGTCCTGGACTCAATGAAGAACCTTTCCTGATGGGCCGGCTTTGGCGCTACGAGTTCGATGCAGGATGCGATCTCATTATTTCTAGACAGAACCCCACGGCGCCCAAAAGCACGCGAACCCACCTCGCCTCGATCGATCGGCTCATCCGGGCGATTGTGGACAGGAAAGTCCCCGGACTCTTGTTCAACTAATCTCAGCCTCTTCATTCGAAGGGGCTCTTTCTATAAAAGAAGCCCTCTGAAAATCAGAGGGCAGGA
>JBEHXE010000041.1:0-22932 GCA_048498855.1 Armatimonadota bacterium
TAGAATCCCTCGCCCCCAGGTGCCCTCCAAAATCTCCCTCGCTGGCCGAGGGAGTCCGTGACCGAAGGGAACGGGTGGGAGTGGACTGGGACAACTGCCCAAAGACTCCCAAGGGCTAGAAGCCCTCGCCCCCAGGGACAGTTTCTGTTTATGAGCTCACTTCTCATCTCCGCCAAGGACGAAGCTCTCACTGTGCGCTTCAGAAGTTTCGCTGAGGCTTTTCCTAAGGTGCCATATTTCAGCCTTGGCTGCAGGCTAAGAAACCGTTAGCGGCCTGAAGGGCAGCCGGTAATAGGATATTAGCCTCGACAACGTCTGCGGAGGCAGCGGGAACAAAAAAGCTCCGCAACCTTGAAAGTTACGGAGCCTTTGGAGCCCCAGACAGGAATCGAACCCGCAACCTACTGATTACAAATCAGCCGCTCTACCGTTGAGCTACTAGGGCACCACAAGTTATTTTGACACGATTACTCGCCTTTCTTCTTGCGAGTTCGAGTTTTTACAAGCTTTAACGAGCCATCGGTGCCATAACCGAGTCGATAACCGGCGGGAATGTTCTTCAATGCGGCTTCGAGTTCCGGCGTCAGTTGAGCCGAGCTTCGTGGTTTGCGACCGCGTCGACCTTTGCGTCCAGGATTCAACGAATTGAATGCATCGTTGGCATCGGCTGCCTTATCCATGGCCTTTAACTCTTTGCCAACTACTTGGTAAAGCTCAGAAGAAGCCGTAAAGGAGAGGAACATATACTTGCCATCGCTCAGCATTCGAACTTTGTGAGGAACGACGAACTTCTTGACGCCGAAGCGGATCGTCAATAATCCTTCCTTTTCATCAGCCTTGAATTTAAGGCTATTTTTTACTTTTTGTACGTTTTTACTCATCATGAACGTCCCGCGCCAACGCGCACTAAGGAGATTCTACCCAATAATTCTTACGTTATCGATCAGGCGAGTAGTTCCAAGCTTGGCTGCAACAATGAGCGATGCGCGTTCATTTGCTTCTTCTATAGGGTGCATCGTTGAGCGGTCTACCAAGTCGAAATAGTCAACCATAAATGAATTGCTGGCAAGCAAATCCTTAGCGTGTTGTTGAACTTGCGTGAACGAATTTCCCTCAAGAATACTGGCCCTGGCTTCACAGAGGGTTTTGTAAAGCAGTGGGGCTAAATTCCTATTGGCCCCGTCCAGATAGGCATTTCTACTGGAAAGAGCTAGTCCATCTTCCTCACGAACAGTATCGCAAACGATAATCTTTATCCTGAAATTTAAGTCGCTCACGAGCTTATGAATTACTGAGCATTGTTGGAGATCTTTCTCGCCGAAGTATGCGCAGTTAGGACCTACGATATTAAATAGCTTTGCGACGATAGTTGCGACGCCGTCGAAGTGCCCAGGGCGAAGGGCACCTTCATACAATTCCGTGACATAAGGAATCTTAATACTCGAAGCATTATCGCCATAAATTTCACTGGAATCTGGGGCAAAGACGATGTCGACTCCGGCCGAATTGGCCAACTCGCAATCTCGCTCAAACGGGCGAGGGTACTTGGAATAATCCTCGTTCGGTCCAAACTGAGTTGGGTTTACGAAAATGCTCACAACCGTTCGGTCGTTTTCGGCTTTGCTGCGGCGAATGAGAGAAAGATGCCCTTCGTGAAGGGCTCCCAAAGTCGGCACAAAACCCGTTTTGATCGTTGCGTTGGCAGGAAAATCCGCAACGGTTTTAACGATTCTCAAAAGGAGTTCTCCGATGTCGGAAATTCGCCATCTCTGACTTGCTGGGCGTATTTTGTGGCTGCTTCGGTCATCAGTTCGCGTGCATTTACAAAGAACTTCGTGTGTTTGTGCTGCCGATCGGAAATGCCCATAATGTCATGCCAAACCTGAATCTCGCCGCTACACTCTTTTCCGGCCCCGATTCCGATAGTTGGAATCCTTAGTTCCGAAGTAATCTTGGCCGCGAGTTCGGCAGGAATCAGTTCTAAAACGATACTGAAGGCCCCGGCGGCTTCGATCGATTTTGCCGCCTTTTCGATCACTTGCGAGCGTTCTCCTCGACCCTGAACTTTGGGACCGCCAAAGTTGTGAATGGACTGGGGCGTAAACCCGACGTGGCCCATCACCGGGATTCCTGCCTTCACAATTGCGTGAATCGCTTCGTGATAGTCCCCCTCTAACTTAACGGCTCCTGCGCCTGCTTTCATGAGTTTGACCGCCGAATGGACGGCTTGCTCTGTGGAAGCATTGTAAGAACCAAATGGCAGATCGGCAACCAGTAAGGCACGTTGGATGCCGCGGCGAACCATCTTCACGTGGTAACAAATTTCGTCCAACTCGACCGGAAGAGTCGTGTCGTGACCTTGGACGACGTTTCCCATCGAATCGCCGACAAGCACGAGGTCCACTCCAGCGGCATCAGCGATAAGGGCTGAAGGGTAATCATAAGCGGTGAGACAAACGATGCGTTCCCCTTGAACAAACATTCGGTGAAGACTTGGAGCAGTTACCGTTTCGGCCATTGGGTCCCTATCAATTTACCTTTCTTGTTCACGAGAGCGTCGCCCGGAAGGCTTTGTCGATCCGCTCGATGGCTTCTTCGGCAATCGCTTTTTCGATGGTGAGAGGCGGCGTTAACCGAAAAGTCTTGTTTCGTGTCTCCTTCGTCAAAATTCCGTTTTTGGTCAAATTCGCGCTGAGAAGGGCGGTGTCAACGGAATCATCAACCTCAAAGCCAATCAGTAATCCACGTCCTCGGACTTCGATGATTTGCGAATAGGGTAATTGCCTTAAGGCGTCCATCATCCAATTCCCCATCTCGGTGCTGTTTCCTGAGTAGTTTTCGATCTCCATCACCGCGAGGGCAGTGATGGCCACCGATGCGGCGAGCGGATTGCCGCCAAAAGTGCTGCCATGATCGCCAGGCTTAAAGACTTCCATCACCTCACGGCGTCCGACCGCCGCAGAAACCGGCAACAGGCCACCGCCGAGAGGCTTGCCAACCGCCAGCAGATCAGGGCGGGCGTCTTCATATTGCCAGGCAAATCGTTTGCCGGTGCGGCTAAAGCCCGTCTGGACTTCATCCCAGATCAGCAGTACGTTTTGCTCAGTGCAGAGCTTTCTCAGGTCGGCCATGAAGCCATCTGGGGGGATAATGATGCCGCCTTCGGCCTGGATTGGTTCGCCGAGAATGGCTGCCGTATTGGGCGTGATTGCGGCCCGAACCGCCTCGATGTCGCCAAACGGAACGACCTTGAATCCGGGAGTAAATGGGCCGAAATTGGCCTTATACGCCTCTTCGGTCGAGAAGCCGACGATGGTTGTCGTTCGACCGTGAAAATTGTCTTGAAAGACGATGATTTCGGCTTGGTCGTGGGGAACGCCCTTCACCGTATAGGCCCACTTTCGCGCGAGTTTTATACACGTTTCGTTGGCTTCAGCACCGCTGTTCATCGGGCATACCATGTCGAGGTCACTGTAATCGGCTAATGCCTTGCAAAAGAGCCCAACCTCGGCGTTATAGAACGCCCGCGATACGACGGCGACTTGATCCAATTGATCTTTAAGCGCTTGGACGACTTTGGGGTTTAGGTGTCCGTGGGCCGTCGCCGAATAGGTTCCGATGAAGTCGAGGTACTCGTTGCCTTTTTCATCCCAAACGCGAATGCCATCGCCTTTGATGAGATTGACGGGAAGCGGCTTGTAGTTGTGAGTCGAGTAATCGTCGAACAACTCGTGGACTTGGTCGTAAGAAAGTTCTTCGGCGAGGTGCCGAAATCCTTTTTGCAAAACGTCTTGCCAGAAGGTCGTCGTCGAACTCATACCAAGAGTATACGGGCGGGGCTAAGAGGATTGGTACCCCCTTGGGACGAGTGCCCAAAGGGTACGAGCATTACAATGACTTTAAATATTCGCTGACTTCGGCAACGTGCCCAATAGGATTCACTTTCTCAAATATCTTGACAATGATTCCATTCTCGTCGAGAACGTAGGTCGTGCGATCGACGCCCATATATTTCTTGCCCATGAAGCTCTTTTCGACCCACAAACCGAGGGCTTCGATCAATTGCCGCTCGGTATCGGCAAGAAGTGAAAATTCAAGATTGAACTTCTTGGCGAAATTCTGATGCTTTTTGACGCTATCAGGCGAGACCCCGAGAACTCTGGCACCTTCGATTTGGGGCAATTTTGCTTGAAAGTCGCATGCCTCAGCTGTACAACCCGGCGTGTTGTCTTTCGGATAGAAATAAATCACTGCCTTAGCCCCTTTTAGGTTTTCATTATCGATGGCGTTTCCTTTTTGGTCAGGGAGAGAAAAGGATGGAAACGGGCTGCCAACGGATACCATGTCGTTTTCTACGCTTTGTCCGCCGCATCCATCATCAACGCTTGTAACAAATCGACACGTAAAACGACGCCAGCCAATCGACCCATATCGGTCACGGGTAGGAGCGTTAGTCCGCTCGCAAGCATCCGATGCAGAGCGTCCGAAATTTCCTGATTCACATCTGCCGTCACAGGATCCTTGGTGGCGAGGATCATCGCGGGTTCGTTGCTCAGCGAGAGCACGCTATCTCTTCGAGACGCTTCGCGGCAAATGTCGCCCTCGGTGACGACAGCGATGGGTTTCAGGTCTTGATTGGTGATGACCAGCGCGGGGAACTGGTAGATGTCCATCTTGTCCACCGCCTCTCTGACGGTGCTCGATTCCGTCAACGTCGGAATATGGGCATGGAGCACTTCGCGGAGGATCACAGTGATAGTTTGGCGCATTTCGCGCCATAATCGCCTTATCATGAAGTTCGATGTGGCCATCATCGGCGGGACAGGAATCGGGTCGCGTTTGATCGCGCTTGGGGGTACGCCGGTGCATATTCCCACTCCGAAGGGCACGATTCGCGGGCGGCACTTGGAATACCAAGGCAAGTCACTTTTGATCTTGAGTCGCCACTCGGCGGGCCACAAAGTTCCACCACACAAGGTGAATTATGTGGGCATGGCTACTGCGCTTCAGCAATTGGGCGTTCGTTACTGCTTGGCTTCGGCGGCAGTGGGGAGCTTGCGGCGTGAGTGGGGACCGGGAACGATGGTCGCTTGCTCCGATTTCTTCGACATGACCTTTCGAAATACGACGATGTTCGACGACACGGTGGCTCATACCGATTTCACCTATCCGTTTGCGCGGTCCGTTCGTGCGGCGATGATCGAATCCGCCCGAAAAGAAGGTATCGCCATCGAAGAGAAAGGCGTGTATCTTGGCGGCAACGGCCCACGTTACGAGACTCCCGGCGAGATCGAATTGTATGCGCGAATTAGGGCCGACGTGGTGGGAATGACCGCTTCGAGTGAAGCGATCGTAATGCGCGAAGCCGGCGTAGACTACGGCTGTTTGGCCGTCGTAACCAATCTCGCGGCGGGAATTTCGGATCAGCAACTAAGCCATCAAGAGGTCGAAGACGAAATGAAACGGTCGGGTGAAATCGCGGTTCGAATCCTGCTGGATTCAGCCCTCAAATTAGCAAATTCATGAGCATTTCGCGCCGAACTTTTACGCTCGCATTGGCGATGACACCTGGTTTGGGTGGTCGATCAGTTGTTAAAGTTTTGGCGCGGAACGACTTGCTTAGTCGAACTCCCGAAGAGTTTTTGAGCTTGAGTTTCGAGAGCTATGTCGAAGAGTACAAGCTACTGAGAAAGGCGGCCGAGTATCTGACTCAGCATCGCGAAACTTTGCTTCAAGAAATCGAGCCGCTCGAAAAGCGACTCGAAACGTTGGGCGTTCGATGGACGGTCATCACCGACGCCGGTTATCCCGAGATGATCGAGCAATTTGATCCCGATCCGCCCGCGATGGTCTTCTTGTACGGGAATACCAAATTGTTGAGCGCAAAAACGTTTTCGGTGCTCAGTTCGCGCAACGCATCCGAGCGGGAGCTTTCTGAGATCGAACGACTGACTGAAGATGGAGTTTTGGCGGGTGAAGTGCTGGTGACGGGCCATGACCGTCCCGAGTATCAGCGTTCGGCGGTGGTGCCGCTGCGTTGGGGCGCTCCGCGTATTTTGTGTTTGGACCGGGGGCTTTTTCAGGTCTTGGGCGAGGATCTTCGAAATGAAGCGTTTCGGATGGCGCGATTGTGGCGTTATGAATTTGACCCCACCACTGATCTCGTCATCTCTCCTTTTCGTCCCGAGGCGGGCTTTGTGGGTGTGAATAATCAGGTCCGAGACCGGCTCGTGGCTGCGCTTTCAAACCGGATCGATTTCATCAAAATCTCGCCCGGCGGCAACATGGAGAAGCTCGAAAAACTGGCGCGAAAAGCCGAACGAGTCGTAAAAATTCTCTAGCCGCTTTTTGAAGTCTTTTTCGAAATTTTGGCCAATTTTAGGTTCAATTCATACCTCAGAAATGGGTTATATGTTACGCGTAACAATACCGTCACCTGTCACGCGACAGAGACAATGACATCGACATAGACAAAGAAAGAAAAGCAAGAAAAAGAAATGCACTCGTGCCTCCCTCGCTACGCCTCGCCAATGGCTCGCGAAGGCGGCGATTTTGAATCCCTTGCAATTTTTGTAACAAATTTGTTATAATTTTGGATAAAGGATTACGGCATGGTCGATGGCCGCGAATCTTCGGGATCTTTGACAGTTGGGGCGTTTGGGTCCATCAGGACAGAGAGTCTTCGCGGCACCTGACATTTTTTCGACACCCTCTGTCCCGTCGGCCACTCTCATTTTTCGTTGCACCTATGGCGACGAAAAACGAGAACTCTTCCGTGGGGAGAATCGAAAGCCATCAACATTCGGAAGTTGTGAGCCTTGGATCGAGGGCAAAAACACGCTACACCCCTGGGGGTGTCGTTGAGCTTTAGCGAAACGGTGGGGGTCCGACAGCATTGCAAGCTTTGAAACGCTTCGAATTTTGCTGGACCCTTCGACTTTCACAGGCGAGGACGCCTGTCGTCCGACAACTGGCACTCAGTCAAAGTCCCTGATCATGGAACGAAGGACTAGACCACGCTACACCCCTGGGGGTGTCGTTGAGCTTTTGCGAAACGGTGGGGGGGCCGACAGCCCAATAGGTCTTGAAACGCTTTGAAGTTTGGCAACTCTACGCCTTTCACAGGCGAGGACGCCTGTCGTCCGACAACCTCACAGATATTGAAACGCTTCGAATTTTGCTGGACCCTCTGCCTTTCACAGGCGAGGACACCTGTCGTAAATCCAAACTTGCTGCTGAATATAACCCCAATCCTTACGAATCAGAGTGCCCTATCTCGCCAACTCTTCGATTGGTGCTAGGCGCTCTTCGTAGGTGTGTTGGGTGCTGAGAATGTGGACGGGGCCGGGCGCCTGGTTCCAGATCGGGTAGTGCGATCCGATGTAGCAGATGTACACCATCGATCCTTCTTTCGTTTTCGCCCATCGGTTGATTCCTGACCCGGAGTACAGCAAAACAAATGCACCCGCATGAATCAACTCTTCATCAGTAAACGCATAAATCGCTTCAAGGGCGTAATGCGTAAGGTACGCGTCAGACATGATGACATGGCCTCGCAACTTCATCCGCATCGATGAATGGTTTTGGAGCAGTATAAACTCCTCGAGAACGCTTTCCGATCTTTGAATGCCTACTATCCGTAGCACGGCAAACTCCTTAATTTATCCTGACGGGAGTTTGCCTAAGAAAGTATCACAAAACTTCTACTCGTAGAGAATTTAAGACCTTTCGCAAGGTCTTCGATGCGTTATCGGCTTCTTTAGCGCTGATTTTTCCTTCAAGCTCGGTCTGAATTCGTTTCATTTCGGCGAGGACGGCTTTCACTTTTTTGTGACCATTCGGCGTCAATTCGAGATTCACCGCCCGCGAATCGAATTCGGATGGACGACGAATCACGTATCCGGCTTGAACCAAACTCGTGACAGCTTCGCTGATTGTCGCTCGGGAGAGCCCCAATCGCTTGCCGATTTCGGCTTGTGTTTCGCGACCATCGGCGGCCCAAATGGCGGAAAGCAAGTCGAACGAAGCCGAGGTAAGACCCTGGGAAATGACCGCCGGACGCGTTGCTTGGGCAATAAGATCGTTCACCTGGCAAGCCAGGCCAATGAGATTCTCGAGGGATGACATTATTCGGCGAGCAACCCCTCGACGAATTTTTGGAAATCGGCAAAATGCTCGGCATCATATCCGACTTTAATCTTTCGAACATTGCCCTTCTTATCGATGACCACAACGTAAGGAATTGCGGCGCAGCCATAGTTCTCAAAGTTCGAAGCATCGCCATACATCACCGACCAAGGGATGTTGTGCTGCTTCTTAAACTCGCCCATCTTTTGAAGTTCGACTTCGGGCTTCATGTCTCGTTTTTCACGATTTTCGGCACCGTAATAGCCGTAGTAGCGCGTGATACCGACGACCTCAAGGCCTTTGCTATGAAGCTCGCCGTACATCTTTTCCATCTCGGGGAAGGAGGCGATGCACGGGCCGCACCAGTGGGCAAAGAAGTCGAGAATGACGACCTTGCCGACCATCGCGTCCTCGTCGAAGGTGCCAAGGCCAGTCGTAAATTTCAGCGCAGGATAAGCCTTTCCGGGCAGAGAGAGTTGGGTTTTAAGCAGAGTCAGGCTTCGAGCTGACTTCGCATCGAGTCCTTTGAGTCCTTCGTCGATTCGTGCGAGCGCGCCCTTGGTGTCGCCACTGTCGGCGAGTGCGCTGGCGACTTCCGTCGAGTAGGCGGCTTGCCAAGCGAGTTTATCGGCATCAGAAAGCTTCGTCAGCTTTTTGACCTTATCGTTGAGATCATAGGCCATCGCCGTGGCCGATGCAATGCCGCCTTTCTCGATGACGGCGTAAAACGTGCTTCCGATCCAGCGGCGGGCAAACATAAGCCCGTCCTTTGAGTCGGGAAGCTCAATCGCCTTCGTATGATTGAGAATTGCAGCAATGTTGCCCTCTCGACTCGCCGAGTCGATCGCAATATTGTGACCTTGGAATTTTTCAGCGGGGCTGGTGGCGACGGTTAAATATTTCTCGATGGCAACCACCGATTCGTGCCACTGCTCACCCATCGAGTAAATCTGGGAGAGGGGAAGACATTGGCTGGCTTCGACATCGCCAATCTTTACATCCTTCGTCGCGGCCAGCGCTTTCTCAACGATGGACTTATGCGCGACTTCGTAGGCTTCCTGAGTCTTCACGTCTTTCATCGCTTCTTTACGGAAGCTGACAAGGGTGGCCAGTGTATCCACGGCATTGAAATCAGATCGAGTTGCCGCCAAAAAAAGGATCAGACCGGGAAGCATCATGATGGGTTTATTATAGCTTCGGCAACCGAACAATGCAAGTTTAAGGCAGGGGAGATAGCGGAAGAAGCGAGGGAAGAGGAAGAAGCGAGGGAAGCGGAAGAAGAGGAAGAAGCGAGGGAAGCGGAAGAAGGGGAAGAAGCGAGGGAAGCGGAAGAAGAGGGAGAAGCGAGGGAAGAGGAGGAAGCTGAGGGAAGAGGAAGAAGCGAGGGAAGCGAGGGAAGAGGAAGAAGAGGAAGAAGAGGAAGAAGTGGGGGAAGGAGGAGCGCTTGAAGAAGATAAGGGGTGGGACTTAAGAGCTGAGTTTATGAATGAGACTTGAAATCATTTTGCCTAGCTCGTCTAATTTCGTTAACTCTTCGTCAATTCTCGGCAAGTATCCGATTTCTAATGCGATTTCAAGAATTGTTTCAAGCTCTCGGATTGAACCGAGGCTGTGATATAGAAAACGGACAAAGTCTGCGTTAGAGCTTCTAGCATGGCCTTCGGCAATGTTTGAAGGAATAGACAATGCGGCATTCCGAATTTGTGACGCCATGCCATATTTCTCAAAATCAGGCAGCAGATTTGCAACTTTGTAAAGTTCAACGCAAAGATGCTTGCCTTTCATCCAAACCTGAAGTTGACGAAAGTCAGATCGCCTCAACATTTGCTGAGATTTTACATGTGACAACTTAATTAAAATCCTGCCTTCGCTTCTTCCGCTTCCCTAGCTTCTTCCCCTTCTTTCGCTTAATCTCGAATATACTTAGAGTCGACAGCATCAATCCCTTGGTAAGGGAGGCACAAACTTATGGCAGAAAAATACGAAGATTCTTATCTTTATCGTTTGCGGCACTCCGCCGCCCACCTCATGGCTCAGGCTGTGACCGAACTCTTTCCCGGCGCGAAACTCAGCATCGGACCTCCCATTGAAAACGGTTTCTATTACGACATCGATTTCCCGACTCCTTTGAAAGAAGAGGACCTGGAAACCATCGAAAAGCGAATGAAGGAACTCGCAAAGCTCGACCAGCGGATCGAGCGCACCGAGGTCACGCGTGAGCAAGCCAAGGCTTTGATTCTCGACGAAACCATCCCTGGTATGGGTGCCGATGTCGCCGAATATAAACTGCAGCTTCTGGACGCGATTCCGGCGGGCGAAGCGATTTCGTTCTACAACCAGCAACGGACCGACCGAGAAGGAACGCTCCATCGCTTCCTCGACCTTTGTCGTGGCCCCCACGTCGAATCGACCAAGGAGATCAAGGCCGTCAAACTGATGAGCCTTGCGGGTGCCTATTGGCGCGGCGATGTGAAGAACAAGCAGCTCACCCGAATCTACGGAACGGCTTTCGAAACGAAGGAAGAATTAGAGGCTTATCTTGCACATATCGAAGAAGCCAAGAAGCGAGATCACCGAATTCTCGGTCGTGAATTGGGGCTCTATATGTTCAGTCCTCGCGTCGGTACGGGCCTTCCCCTTTGGCTGCCAAAGGGCGCTCAGCTTCGTATGACGATGATCGATTTCATGAACAAGGAGCAGATGCGCCGCGGCTATCAGCCAGTTGTGACGCCCCACCTTGGTAACGCCAAACTGTGGGAGACTTCGGGCCACATCTATAACTATAAGGAAAAGATGTTCCCATTCATGGTGGATGAGGAAAAGGAGACTTATATCCTCAAGCCAATGAACTGCCCGTTCCACATCGAGATCTATCGATCTCAGATGCGGTCTTATCGCGACCTCCCGGTCCGATTAGCTGAGATGGGCACTGTATATCGATACGAGCAAAGCGGAGAGGTCACAGGAATCCTTCGCGCACGTGGCTTTACCCAAGACGACGCTCACGTATTCGTCCGTCCCGACCAGCTTCTCGAAGAGTTCACGGCCGTGGTCGATCTCATTCAGGCGGTATTAACCAAGCTTGGATTGACGGAATATCGTGCGCGAGTGGGAACCAAGGACCCCGCTTCAGATAAGTACATCGGTGACGATGAGAACTGGCGATTGGCAACCGAGGCGATCATGGATGCCTGTAACGCAAAGGGACTCGATTTCGAAGTCTCCCCCGGCGACGCGGCATTCTATGGCCCCAAGCTTGACATGATCATCAAGGACGCGCTTGGACGAGACTGGCAGATGGGAACGGTTCAGGTCGATTACAACCTGCCGGAGCGGTTCGATCTGGAATACATTGGCGAAGACAGCAAGCCTCATCGCCCGATCATGATTCACCGCGCGCCGTTCGGTTCGCTTGAGCGAATGATTGGATTGTTGACCGAGCAGTACGCGGGAGCGTTTCCGTTTTGGCTCGCGCCAGTCCAGATCGCAATGCTGCCGATTGCCGACCGACACAACGACAAGGCCACCGAGATTTCAATCAAATTGCGCGACGACTATGGCTTCCGAGTCGAGGTCGATGATCGACGCGAGACGCTGGGCAAGAAGATTCGTGAGAATCAGCTTCAGAAGGTTCCGTTTATGCTCATCTTGGGCGACAAGGACATCGAGAATGGAACGGTCGGCGTTCGATGCCGCGAAGAGGGCGACCTCGGCGCGATGACTCTCGAAGAGTTCGTCCAGCGCGTCAGCGGCAAATAGTTCGGTTAAAGAAAAAAGCCGGTTCGCATTTTCGAACCGGCTTTTTATTTTGGATTCCTCGGCTAGAACTAACCGCCAGGAGTTCCGGTTTTGACTCCAGGAGGAGCCGCCATCGGAGTCATGACTGCCTTGCCGGCGCTTTTACCTGCCGCTGCGGCGTTGGTCGCGTTCGGATCAGCTGCGGGCAGATTGCCACCGCCCGAAGTATCCTCCGAGCCGCTGCAGCCGATAACTAGGAACGAGCTGACGATTACGAGTAGTGCGAGTGCTTTCTTCATGGATTACAGGCTGAGGTCGTTCAACGTACCGTCGAGATCCCACAGATACTTGGAAAGATCGTTGACCACGGCAGCGTCGCTAGCAGCGGTACCGAAGTTGGTACCAGCGGCGAGAGCGGCATCCTTCAGGAACTTAGCGTGTCCATCAACGAAGCCAACGATAGCGCCGTCGTAGATCTTAACTCGGGTGCTAGCCGTTGCGTGAGGAGTCACAGCACCGGACCAGTCGCTCATGCCAGGATCGCCCGACCAAACGCAAGCGTTTGCTGCGTTGAGAACGCTCTGGAAAGCGCCTGGAGCGTTAACGCCTTCGTAACCGAGGTTCGAAGTTGGCGAGAATGCTTGCGACGAGGTGAACATGACCGTGTCAGCCGGAGCAGCGGCAGCCGTAGCCGATCGAGCCAGCGACGTGTTGCACTGATACCAAGGCGAGAGGAAGAGATAGTTGTATCCGTACTGCGGGAACATATCTTGGTTTGCCCACCAAGCGTAAGGACCGCTGCCGAAGATGTTGTCCGAATCTCCCTTGCCTGGGTCGACCATGATCGTCAGGTTCTTTTGATAAGGCTGGATGAGGTGAACCCAAGAGTAAGCCGGGGTCGTACCGTCTGCCTGGTAAGGCCAGGTAGCGTAGGTTTGGATGTTGAGCGGCAACATGTCGTCAACGTCGCCACCGTACATGGCGCCAGCAAGAACGATCTGCTTTTGGTTGCTGATCGAAGAAGCTTTCTTAGCTGCAAGCTTGGCCTGTGCAAAAACAGGGAAGAGGATTGCTGCGAGGATCGCGATGATCGCAATCACGACGAGCAACTCGATAAGAGTAAATGCATTTTTTCGCATGAATGATCTCCCATTCAAGCCACACAGGGCGACTGAATGATAGGGAAATTATATAGATGGGTTTCCCCAATCCGATCAATAGAAAAAGCCTTCTTGTTGCAAGAAAGCTGTAGGTTGAAACAATATGTAATTTTGTCTTCACTTACAGATTTCTAACGATAAGTGTAAGACGGAAAAATGTTTGGGCCGATTAGGAACTCTCTCGGCCCAAACACAGTACTCGTAGCCTTTAGCCGCCAGGTGTGCCGGTCTTGACTCCAGGAGGTGCTGCCATCGGGGTGGTTACCGCTGTGCCAGCTGCCTTCGGATTCGAAGTGTTGGAAGCTGCGTTTGCGTCGGCTCCCGGCAGGTTTCCGCCGGTGCTTTCTTCAGATCCGCTGCATCCAATCACAAGGAATGAACTGACGATTACCAATAGTGCGAGTGCTTTTTTCATGTAATTAGAGGCTGAGGTCGTTCAACGTACCGTCGAGGTCCCAGATGTACTTGGACAGGTCGTTTACAACTGCGTTGTCGCCAGTAGCGGTGCCAAAGTTGGTACCAGCAGCAACAGCGCCGTCCTTCATGTACTTGGTGTGTCCATCGAGGAAGCCAACGATAGCGCCGTCGTAGATCTTAACGCGGGTGCTAGCCGTAACGTGAGGAGTCACGTCGGCGTGCCAGTTGCTTTGGCCAGCAGCGCCAACCCAAAGACATGCGTTAGCAGCTGGGTAGACGAGCGGGTAAGCGCCTGGAGCGTTGACGCCTTCGTAACCGAGGTTCGAAGTTGCCGAGAATGCTTGCGACGAAGTGAACATAACCGTCTCAGCAGGAGCGTTTGCAGCCGTAGCCGATCGAGCCAGCGACGTGTTGCATTGCCACCAAGGCGAGAGGAAGAGGTAGTTGTAGCCGTACTGTGGGAACAGGTCTTGGTTGCGCCACCAAGCGTAAGGACCGCTGCCGAAGATGTTGTCGGCGTCGCCCTTGCCTGGGTCGACCATGATCTGAAGGTTCTTCTGATAAGGAAGAATGAGGTGTGGCCAGAAGTAGGACGGGGTCGTACCGTCAGCAAAGTAAGGGAACGTTGCGTAGGTTTGAACGTTCAACGGGAGCATATCGTCCACGTCGCCTTCATACATGATGGCGGAGAGGGTGATCTGCTTTTGGTTGCTCAGCGAGGACGCTTTCTTAGCGGCGAGCTTGGCTTGGGCAAAAACAGGGAAGAGGATTGCTGCCAGGATCGCGATGATCGCGATGACGACGAGCAACTCAATAAGAGTAAATGCACGATTTCGCATGAATGATCTCCGATTCATATGTTAATCATATGAACGATGGGGACATTATAACGACGCTCTTCGCGATTCATTCATAAGAATCTGAAAAAAAGTTGTAAGAATTGTGTAAGAATCGGAGTAAATTGCGGGGTCCGTGCGTTTGCTTACGTTCAAATCGGATTGTTAAGGATCGGAGAAGATATTGGGTAATCGTTCTCTTCGCTGAGAAAACCGGAACTTTTTCGGCTGAATCTTGAGCTAAAGAAGCGATTCTGTCGCCATGAGATCATGAAAAACGGGCCGAAAACCGATGATTCGCGTATTCTCACTGGTCGGATGAACGCGATTTGTTAGCAAAATCGACGTCATTCCGGTCTCTGGATCGCACCAAATCGACGTCCCGGTATAGCCGGTATGCCCAAAAGATTTCGCACCAAAGTGATGTCCCGCCGAGGAGCCTTCAGGCGACTTGGTATCCCAGCCGAGCCCTCGCGTACTTTTGGCGTCTTGCTTCTGAATGAACTTGTTTCTGAGGTCCGGATCAAAGAGTTTGGGCTTGGCAGACATAAAGTTCGTCATATATCGACTCAGGTCGCCCACGGTCGAAAAGAGCCCCGCATGACCGGCGACCCCATCGAGGACCGTTGCCGTCGGATCATGGACCTCGCCCTGAATAAATTCAGGATCGACTCCAAAAATCTCATCACAGCCCTCGTGTCCATATCGACGCAGGCGCAAACTTTTTCGCCATTCTTCGGTTTTTTCGGTTGGAGCACAGGACTTTCGCACTACCTCCGCGCCGAAGTTCGGCTCTCGCAGATGAAAGTAGCCGGTGTGATGCATCTTGAGCGGCTCAAAAACTCTCTGCCGTAAGAACCGGTCCAGGGGCAGACCCGAGAGCCGGTGAATCGCCTCGGCCATCAGGATCATGCTGAGGTCGCTGTAGATGGACTTTGACCCGGTTTCATACGTGAGCTTCTCGGCATAGATCGCCTTGAGCACGTCCTCCGATTGCGTGAACGTCTTGTGATAAGGGCGAAACGCGATAAGACCCGAATCATGAACAAGAAGATTTCGAAACGTGATCTTCTCCTTATCGTGAACTGCAAATTCGGGAATGACGCTCGCGACCGGCTTTTCGATATCGAGCTTGCCGTCTTGAACTAACAAAAGTGTCGCCGACGTCGTGCCGATCACCTTGCTGACGCTGGCGAGATCCCACACCGTGTCTTGAGTCACCGCAGGGGAATCTGGGTCGTAGCGGTGATGACCGACCGCCCCAAATGCGAAACGGTCCTCTTTTCGGACCCCATAGACCGCTCCGGGAAAGATTCCCTCGTGAATTGCCTTGAGTAGCAAATCGTCGAGCGGCTTCATGCTGACCTAAAAGAGGCCCTGTAAGCGTCCGGTCGAGTCGCCGAGCGTTTCAACTTTCACACCCACTCGATCGAGCATCGTGACAAAAAGGTTATTCAGCGGTGTGTGATCGTTATACACGACGTGTTGCCCCGACTTATATCCGCCACCATGTCCGGCCAAAAGGATTGGCAAGTTGTTGTGGTTGTGGGCGTTGCCGTCACTGATACCCGCTCCATAGACCAACAGAGTGTTATCCAACAAGGTTGAATTGCCTTCCTTAATGGACTTCATCCGTTTTAGAATGTAGGCAAGCTGCTCGATGTGATAGGTGTCGATGGCTTTCTTTTTCGCCAGCTTTTCGGCTTGTTGACCGTGGTGGCTGACATCGTGGTGACCGTCGCTGACGCCGATTTGCGAATAAGAACGGTTTGACCCGTCGTTTGCGAACATGAAGGTGCAGACCCGGGTGAGGTCGGCCTGAAATGCAAGAACCATCATGTCGCCCATGAGACGAATGTGCTCGCCAAAGTCGCTGGGCATTCCCTGAGGCTTGCCGATTCCAGCCGCAGCCTCGAGCTTCGCCTGGTTTTCGAAAGCCCCAAGGCGTTGTTCGATTTCTCGCACTGCGGTGAAGTACTCATCCATCTTGCGCTGGTCATGCTTGCCGAGGCGCGCCTTCAGACTATTGGCGTCCTCCATCACAAAATCCAGAATCGACTTATTGAAAAGATCGCGCCGCGCCATGCTCTCGGCCTCTTCGCCCTGGGAACCGTTTCCGAAAAGTCGCTCGAAAACAAGGCGAGGATTGACTTCCTTGGGAACCGGGGTGCTCTCCGAACGCCATGAGATGTTGCTTGAATAGGCGCACGAATAGCCGCTGTCACAGTCACCGGCGAGGCCGCTTCGCTCACAGCCAATTTCAAGCGAAGGGAATCGGGTCTGTTTGCCGATCGACTGAGCGGCGACTTGGTCGATCGAGATTCCGTTTTTGATGTCCGCGCCCGAGGTTTTGCGCGGATGCACTCCCGTCAGCCATGCCGCGGTGGAGCGTGCGTGGTCGCCCGGACCGTCGCCCAAGGCAAACGCATTTTGTTGCGAAAGGCCCGTCAGGATCGAAATGTCGTTTTTGACCTCGGCGAGCGGCTGAATGATGGGCGTGAGTTCAAGGGGTCCCGCCGATGCCGGAGTCCAGTTCGCCATGTCGATACCATTGGGGACGAACAAGAAGGCCATGCGGGTTGGGTTTGCCGCGACCGCACCCGAACCGCTGGCGTAAGCGAGCGGAGCCATCGCCTCAAGGGTTGGCAACGCCATCAGGGTTCCGATCCCTTTCAGAAACGTACGACGATTGATTGGCGTTTGGCTCATTTCTCTCCTTTTCGCTTTTTAAATGGATCGCTTGCGACGATCCCTTGGACAATGCCAGAAAACTTGTAACCAGTGGCGGAAGACTTCTTGACGATGTCTTCGACGAAGCACTTATCTTTGTCATCCACGCCTCGCCCGAGGGCGTAAGTCATCATCTTCTCAATAAAACTATAGGCGAATTCCTTCTTGTTGTCCATCAGGACCGCCTTGAGCTGGGTTGGTCCCGAGAACTTTTTGCCGTCGGGAAGCGTCGCCGTGCTATCGATCGGCAAGGTTCCGTCTTTGGTGCGCCACCGCCCGACCGGGTCGTAATTTTCGAAACCGAATCCGAGGGAATCCATTTTGGTATGACAGGCCGCGCACGACGGGTTCTTGCGATGAATTTCGAGTTTTTGACGAACGCTTAAATTCGCATCGACCTTGCTGCTTTCGGCGAGGTCCCCCACGCCTGGTGGTGGCGGAGGTGGTGGCGTGCCGAGGATCTGTTCAAGAATCCACCGGCCACGTTTGGTCGGGCTCGTGCGAGTTGGATTCGAGGTGATCGCGAGCACCGAGGCTTGGGTGAGGACCCCTCCCCGACCGGTCCCTTCGGTGCTGACCTTACGGAATTCGTCACCTTTCACCCCCGAAATTCCGTAATGATTCGCTAAAGTTTCGTTCAAAAATGTGTACTTACTGTCGATAAACTCGGTAATCGAACGATCTTCCGTCATGATGTTTTGGAAATACAATTTCGATTCATCGATCATGGCATTCATGAGCTTGTCGTTGTAATCCGGGAACATCTTCTTATCAGGCTGGAAGTTGTACAGCTTGCGAAGTTGGAGCCACTGCATGGCAAAGTTGTCCACCATCGCTTGGGCTTTGGGGTCGCGCAGCATCCGCGAAACCTGCTCCTTAAGTCCTTCAGGTTTCGACAAGGCCCCGCGTTTGGCGGCGTCATAAAGGGTTTCATCGGGAAGGGAAGCCCAAAGGAAATAGCTGAGACGCGAAGCAAGCTCGAAGTCGTTGAGGGGGCGAGCTTGGTTGCTAGCGTCGAGTTCGACGCGGAATAAGAAGTTCGGATTACAAAGAACGGCTTGGCAGGCGAGCTGCATCGCCCGCTCATATCCTTCGCCGGAACGAGTCCCCATTTGGAAGACAACCATCAGCCGGTCGATTTCTTCTTTGGCGACGGGGCGTCGATAAGCACGCGAAGCAAACCAATCGAGCGCCTTTCGGGCTTCGGTTTCCCACTCCTCTTTTGCCGGAACAACCGGGATGAGCTTTCGCTGAAACGAAGTTCGGATGGCGTTGTCTTCTATCGGGCCCACTAACTCAAGGCTATAAACCGCCACATTTCGGTCCTGGGCGGGTTGCTTTCCTTGAGCGGCGACATAGTAATCGTTGGGGAACGTCACGCTGACGCTCCAATCGCCCGGCGTGAGTTTGGTTGGGAAGACGTAGTAACCCGGTTTGTTATAGCTATCTGTCAGTTGAAATGTCGTGACCAGATCTTTGTTCAGTCGAACCTCAAGCTTTGCGTTATCGGGTCCGGCGTGTTGCTCGCCCGCTTTGACTTGAATGCGATACCAACCCGACTGCTTGACCGAGAATTGAGCGGTCCCGGTCCCCACCGAATACATGGAAAGCGAACCGTCGCGCGGAGTTGCTGCTCCGGTCACTTTGAGCGCTTCTCCCGCCACTGTCTGGGTCCTTAAGTTCGGGACCCGGATTGCATCTTTCATCAGCTTTTCTGATGCCGAGAGGTATTTCTCCATGAGAAGAGGTGACATCGAGAGGACGTCGCCAATATTGTCAAATCCGTAACCGACATCGTCGTTAGGAAAGTCGTCGGCGGGGCGAATGGAGACGCCAAGCAAATCACGTACCGAGTTGTTATATTCTTCGCGATTCAGGCGTCGGAGCGTGACCCGCCCGGGGTCGGCAAGGTTGCAATCCTGCTTAAAGGCGGCATCGACCCACGCGCTCATTTGCCGACGTTGGGCGTCGGTCGGAGAGGGAGAACCCGGTGGCGGCATGTGCTTGTTGGCGACATTTTTTGCGACCCGCGACCACAGCGAGGGGTCTTTGAGAGCGGCGGCCGCCGTCATTCCTTTGGTGAGGCGAATGCCACCGGGAGGCGCCTTTGCATCATCGTGACAATCGACGCAGTACTTCGTCACCAGGGGTGCAACATCACGATCAAAGCTGGGCGACGGGGGCATCGGCTTCTTTTGTCCGGGCGACGAGAAAGGAATGATCGCGATTCCGCCGACCAGAATTGATGCCCCAAGATAGGTGAATCCGCGTCTTTGCATGTCTCCCCAAAACCTATTCTACTAATAGTTCAATAAGAACAATGCAATGCTGGTCAAAGAAAACCCGAGTTTGACTCTCTGTTATAGGTTCTAGCTCGTAAAAATAGGGGCTATTCATAAGAATTTAGTAATAAATGGCGTATCAACTATTCTCCATCTGGAACCAAAAGTGGGACAGTTGTATTCTAATTCGTCAATGACGTACTGGAAGCGCGAAAATGGTGACTGGATCGTCTTTGAGAAGCACGAAGAGGAGCAGAAAGCGAATTATTTCGGCTACGAATTCTTCTTGTTTTTCTCAGAGAACTTTCGCGCTTGGTTCCTGATGTACGACGACACCGGTGAAACCCTGGACGCAGGTGAGTGCGAACGATGGGACGCCCAACCGACGCCCGATCAAGTCAAAATGGCCGTCGAAAACTTCCTAGTTCTGAAAGCCGTTTAAGAGATCAAGGATCAGAGATCAGAGTACTGTCTTCCTAAGGAGACCAACCGGCGATGACGTTCTCATTCACGAAATCATCGCCGCATTGCAAAAGTTTCTAGGTCAGCTTATCGAATAATCGAGCTTCCAGCGCTACTTTCACACTCTCAGAACCGATCTTTTCGAGAACTTCGGCGGCGAACGCGTAGACGAGCAGCGCCTGGGCTCGCGACTTTTCGACTCCACGAGCTCGAAGGTAGAACAATGCGTCTTCGCGCAACTGACCGACCGTCGCTCCATGCGTACATTTGACGTCGTCGGCAAAGATTTCAAGCTGCGGCTTGGTGTTCATCGTCGCCGTCGGCGAAAGAAGTATCGCTTGGTTGGTTTGCTTCGCGTCCGTTTTCTGAGCGTCTTCGTAAACGAAAATCTTTCCGTTGAAAACACCTTCGGATTCGTCCTTCAAGATCGACTTATAGACTTCGAAGGATTGGCAGTTCGGTACCGCATGATCGATTCGCGTGTGGTTGTCGATCACTTGCTGACCGGTCGCGACGTTTGCGCTGTTCAACCAAGTCTCCGAGTACTCGCCGTTGACATACGCGTTGATGTCGTTGCGTGCCACCTCGCCGCCAAAGTTGACGTTGTTCGAGGTGTAAACCGACTGCGATTCTTGGTGAACGAAGGTGTTCGAGACGTGGATCGAGTCAAGCGATTCGTCTTGGAATCGGGTGTGTTCGAGCCGAGCCGACGCGTCGAGTCGCACTTCGGTGACAGGGCACGTGAATCCGAATCCGTCGAGCGTGACATAGGATTCGATCAACTGAGCTTCTGCGTTTTCGCCAAGCAGGACGAGGTTACGCGGAGTTGCAAAGACGCCTTCGTTGAGGTCGGAAACAACGTATTGGAGATGGATAGGCTTGTCAGCCGTAATGCCTTTGGGAATGATCACCACGGCGATGTCTCCGAGATAGGCCGTGTTCAGCGCAACGAATCGCTCATCGTTGGTCGAACCGAGTTTGCCTTGATAGGTTGCGATTTTGCCGAGATGATCTTCCACCTGAGAAAGCAACTCTTCAGGCATTTCAGAAATCGGGCCCGCAAAAATGCCCTTTGGCAGGCGATCGTGAGTCGACAATTCTGGGGCATATTGACCGTTCACGAAACTAACGGTGTACGCATCGATTTGGCCCAGCGAAAAGGTCGCCAAGTCTTCACGTTGAAGGTTAGCGCCAAAACCAAATCGGAACTTCTTTTCCTGGAGTCCGCGAAGCGAGGTGTACTTAAATTCTTCGTCTTTTCGAGTCGGAATTCCAAATTCAGAATAGGTGCGCAAACCCTGTTCGCGAAGCATGCTGAAAAAAGCCGGACCCTCGATTTCGAGAACCGGTTTGATCTCTTCGTAGCCGCTCAAGAACGGGTCCATTGTCGTTTCGATGGCAGTCATCATTATGCTTGCGCGGCAAGTTCCTCTTTGATGAAGTCGTAGCCTTTTTCTTCAAGTTCGAGAGCGAGTTCTTTGCCTCCCGATTTGACAATCCGACCGTCCACGAGAACGTGAACGAAATCAGGAACGATGTAATCGAGCAATCGCTGATAGTGGGTGATGACCAAGGTTGCCCGCTCCGGCGATCGCAGGGTGTTGACACCGTTGGCGACAATCTTCAACGCGTCGATGTCGAGTCCGGAGTCAGTTTCATCGAGAACCGACAATTTTGGATCGAGGACTGCCATCTGGAAAATCTCATTTCGCTTCTTTTCGCCACCCGAAAATCCTTCGTTTACCGAACGACTAAGCATCGATGAATCGAGCTCCATGAGGGCGGATTTCTCTTTTACGAGGTTCAAGAAGTCTTTCGCAGAGATGTCGTCTAGACCATGGTACTTGCGGATCGAATTCAGGGCGGAGCGTAGGAAATAGGTGTTGGTGACGCCAGGAATCTCCACGGGATATTGGAAGGCAAGGAAGAGGCCTTCGGCGGCTCGTTCTTCGGGATCGAGTTCGAGGAGGTCCTTTCCGTCAAAATCGACGCTTCCTTCCGTAATTTCGTAATCGTCCTTTCCGGCAAGGACGCTCGCCAAAGTGGACTTACCGGATCCGTTCGGGCCCATGATTGCGTGGACTTCTCCGGCCTTGATGGTCAGATTCACTCCCTTCAGGATCTCTTTTTCCTCCACTGAGGCATGCAAATTCGTAATGGTCAACATAGGGGGACTTTCGTTTCCTACGTTCTATTGCGCCGAAAAGTTGACGGAAAAGTCAAGGTTTACAAATTCTGGCCGGATATGCACGATAGATGGTGCGAAATGAATCTTTTGAGAATCTTTCAAATTTTGCAAAACAAGGAACATTCCTGATGAATCTTAGGCCCTAAAACGGGAAGGGGATCGATTGCGCGAGTCTTATCCTATAATGGATTAAGATTCGACGGGCCCGCTCGTCGCCTTCATTTCTCGACGGTGAGAGACGAATAGTAAAATTCTGGAACCGAACTAAAATGAAGACGCAATTGGACGAGACCGACATCCAAATTCTCAATATTTTGCAGAACGACGGAAGGATCACGAACGCCGACCTCGCGAAAGCGGTGGGCCTGAGTGCGCCTAGCGTCCTTCAGCGGGTGCGCATTCTCGAAAAGTCGGGGATCATCAAAAGCTATGTCACCCTCCTCGACGCCGAACGCCTGGGTCGAAAGCTCATCGCTTTCGTGAACGTCTCGCTGGCGCTTCATGAGAGTCAGCCGATCGAACGCTTTCGTAAAGCGGTTCAAGAGATTCCCGAAGTCGCCGAGGTCTATAACATCACGGGCGAATACGACTTTATGTTGAAGGTCCAAGCGCGGGATATGCGGCATTATGAGAGCATCTTGCGTGACAAGATCACCAAGATCCGAGGGATCGGTAAACTCAACACGAGCTTTGTTTTGGGAACCTCGAAGCACACGACGGAAATTCCGCTTTAGTCTGACTTCCGCGTAGCAGCTACACCCCTCCGTCCCTGCGGGCCACCTCCCCATGAGGGGAGGAGCGAGGTTGTTCGACATTCGATTTTTGTAAACCTTGGAACGAGGAACAAGACCACGCTACACCCCTGGGGGTGTCGTTGAGCTTTTGCGAAACGGTGGGGGTCTGACAGCCTTTCACAGGCGAGGACGCCTGTCGTCCGACAACTGGCACTCAGTCCATCTCATTTTGCAAAGTCCCTGACCCTTCAACGAAGG
>JBEHXE010000042.1:0-18964 GCA_048498855.1 Armatimonadota bacterium
AATGCCTAACTTAAACTCACGGCTATAACTACGACGTGACACCATCTCTATTTTCTCCTACGGATAAATAAGGTGTCCAACAAATGCAACGCAGTCCACCCAGCTTGCTGGGAGAGCGAAATCGATCTATGAGGGAGGGGTAAGATTGGCCCAGATATGAACTCCGCACGCGTGGTAGTCGCCACCCTCAACATGCGCCTAAGGCCCGATGATCGCGCCGGTGCATTCGAAGACCCCCTCGACAGTCACCTCCAAGAACTTGGAATAGGTCAGATCGTCGGCGGCGGAACGGCGATAAAAGCGAACGGTGAGGTCAACTACGCCGACATCGAAATCGAGCTCGTCAATGACAGCCCCGGAACCCTTCAACAAGTGATCAATTATCTGGTCAATCTGGGAGCCGCAAAAGGTTCTGTCCTGCGAGTTGGCCCCGAACACACGATTCCGTTTGGCAACTTCGAAGGGCTCGCCATCTATCTCAACGGCACTGACCTGCCCGCCGACGTCTACGCGAATTCCGATGTCAACGTGGTCTATTCCACGCTCGACGAGCGCCTCGAAGGGATGGGCATGGTCTATAGCTATTGGGAAGGTCCAACCGAAACCGCCATGTACCTCTACGGAACGTCGTTCGCCGCCATGCGGGCCGCTATCCAAGACTTCGTGTCGACCTATCCGCTGTGCCAACAGTGTCGAGTCGAGCAAATCGCTTAGCAAAAGTTTCTTGCCTCGCGTTTCGCCCGTGTCGGACGACAGGCGTCCCGCCTGTTGATTCTCTGTGAGCCGGACGACAGACGTCTCGTCTGTTTCTTAGTTCATGCCGGACGACAGACGTCTCGTCTGTTTCTTTCACTCATGCCGGACGACAGACGTCTCGTCTGTTTCTTTCACTCATGCCGGACGACAGACGTCCCGTCTGTTCTTTCACTCATGCCGGACGACAGACGTCTCGTCTGTTTCTTAGCTCATGCCGGACGACAGACGTCTCGTCTGTTCTTCCAAACATCTCAAAACCACTCCGGTAAGCTCTCCAAATCGTGAGTTGGCTCAAAAAAATATTCGGTAACAACGCCTCAACCCCTAATCAACCCCCAGTTTCGATACCGATTCGAGGTGGACTACTGCCACTCCTGCCGATCAACGCCAATTCCGCTTTCCAAGAATGGCAACAGCGCCGAAAATCCGCTCAAGGCACCGTCGTCATTCTTTCCCACCCCTTCGAACACATCGAAATAAAGCAAGAAGCCGCCCAAGAAGACCCTCTTGAGGTCATCGAAGCATCAAAATCGGTCGATCTCGCGACCTTCTTTCCGTCTCGCCGCGAAGGATTGGGACTTGACGAGGATGAAGAAGAGGAAGACGAAGAATACACGCTTTCGCGCCAAGAGCCTGACCCCGCCAAGCTCACCCCTTCGCCCAATCCACAAAAGACGTTTCTCTCCATCGATGGCGGCATCTTTCTTGCCGACATTCCGTGCCAAGAGCCGTGGCAGGTCTTCGCGTACTGCGCCTTCGGCAATTGGAACGACGTTCCCCCCGACCACGCACTCACCGCCGTATTCAAAAGCTGGTACGACCGCTTCGGAGCCGTGCCCGCCCTCATCTCGAGCGATGTCATCGAATTCTGGGTCGAAAAACCGATCACCGATCCAGCGACCGCCGCGAAGCTCGCAATGGAGATGTATATCCTCTGCCCCGACATCGTGGACCAAGGCACCGAATCCACCGAAGCCCTCGCCAATAGCATTCTTGGCGCCAACGTCTGGTACTTCTGGTGGGATTGAATACTTGAATATTCGATATAGACGAACTCTGCCCAGGGAGAATAATTTAAGCTCCACCCCTTGGGGTGTTACGCAGACCGTAGGAGAAACGGTGGAGGTGTGCAGCTTCCCAAATCGACTACTTAAGTCTTAGAATAATGAGCTATAAGCGTTGCGGAATGCCAGTATCCGGCAACTTGTAGCTTGATCACGAACGGCTATTAAAGTGCAAACGCAAAGGAGATTGCTTCGCTGAGTGCCAGAGAACAGTGACCGAATGTAAATACCTCCACAAAACACTTATGCACTCCAAATTCTTAATTTTAGTAATCAATTAAGATAAAATCTAATTTGTGCAAATTCAACCAGGATCAGGAGGCCGTAAATCTTGCCCACGATGTGGGAGGCTGAATCCCGCAACTGCTCCAAGATGTCTTTGCGGTTATTATTTTCAGGCTGCAATAACTCCACCTAACGCAGTGCAACCTACGCCAATTGGAGCAGTTTACGTTGCCCAGCCGACAACAATGCCTGGTCCAACGTGCCCACGATGCGCATCCCCGTACGTTAATCCAGTTGGCCAAAGGTCATCTGCAAATTCAGGAATCGTAGTCATGCTCGTTCTCCTTGGTCTATGTTTCTGGCCTCTCTTTGCATTAATTCCATTGGCACTTCCAAATTCGTCATCTACACCCTTCAACTGTCACACATGTGGACTTAATTTCCAGATGACAACATCCACCGGACAAATATCCACAAAAACCAAAATATTCTGTTTTAGCGCAGCAGGCATTTTGCTCCTGATTCAAATTGGAATTTCGATTGCAAATAGCAGAAGACAATAATTAGAGTCTAGTACGAATTTACTCTTTCACGTAGCATATTTCTTGAGACTTGCGAATCCAGTGTCCTCTGCCCGATCACTACCAAAGTCGCCGGAAACTGCCTCCTTGGTGCCATCGTCTGGTATTTCTGGCGAGCTTGATCCGCTGCTCTTTGCGTAAGGAAGATCGCATCGGTGCACAGGTTCCTGGAACTTAAAGCTTCATCCCATTAGGCAGTATGATGAGCAAACAATTAGAATGAAATTTGTCGTGAACCAAAATGGCCAAGTCCGACCCACTCTACAAGTATCTTCGTGACTCAGGCGAACCGGTCGTCCAACTATCGTTCCAGGAAATCTCTGACATGGTTGGCGGACTTCCCAAGTCAGCCAGCAAGTACCAGGCATGGTGGGCAAATGAGAAGGATGGTCCCTATGTACGGGCCTATTCTTCGATGAAGGCTGGGTACCATGTGGACTCCTTCATCTTCGACTCCTACATTAATTTTGTACGAACATAACCTACCTTGGTGCCCGCCAACTCTATTTTTCTAGCAAAGTCTGGTTGTAACAACCGGATTGACCGTCGGACAACAGAAGTTCTGCCTGCCTTTTGTCGCGCAAGCTGGATGGCAATGTGGACTTTACAACATGTCACTTCACCTCTAAAAGGTCCGGTGCTACGATCTCAGAATTCCCCCTTTTGCTATTAAACAGGTAATTAAAATGGGTTAGATACGGAATTGCTAGAATATGGTCGTTACATCCAATCTAGCAGTGAAACCGTCAGCCAAGTTAGAAGAAGCAAAAACAATGTCCAAAAGCTCAATTAGCCGCTGATCTGATGAAACACCTTTAGAAATCGCTTGACTAAGGTTCATAGTAGAGGCTACTTTGTCAACCATTGTTGGCGGAATGCTTGCTGTTAGGTTCATACTCGCCTCCTTTCTAGCGGCCATGACTGGATTCGCCGGAATGTTCAAACCTAGCACACTGTTGAGGTCAAATCCGGAGGTATTCTCAAAATTCGAATGGTTAATATAGTCGTCGAGATATATGGGACAATTTGTCAATAGACTGCGATCACAAACGCCTATTCTAAGAACTGGCTTTCCTAAGGATAAAGCGTAGTCCCGCTCGACTTGGCAGCGCGGCCGAGTATGGTAGAGTGGCGACTCAACTAGAAAAACAAGCGACGACGCCTTTAGATTTGCTATTATTTCATCCTTCCAGCTATTTCCATTCTGAATAGATTCATCTGAGAAAAAGCCATTAAGTCCTACCGCCTGTAGAGTTCCATGAAGAAGTGTTGCTTGCGTCCGACCATCTGCCGAAGCAAAGCTAATAAAGTACTTTTTTCCTTTGAGTTGCTGAATCATATTATCGAGGGTCCCTGAGATTTCAAATCGGATATCAATTGGAATTGGATCGCAAGCATGGAGGCAAGGTTGATCACTACCAGGATCGCACAATTCGCAGCCGTAATGCTCCTTTCGCGTAACCACACCATACTTTTCAAGCATGAGTAATGTCTCATTCCGATCATTTTGGACTTCTGATTCAAGCAAATGTCGGATTCCTGCTTCGCCGTACACTCTTTTACCTGGTAGCCCAGCTGCAATGGCTGCACCGACCTTCCTCATTCGTGCCTCGTAGACTCGATCTTCAGGGGATATATGATCGAACTGTTTGAATGACATTTCTCGCGTCTTGAATAGTAACTTTGCCCCAAAAGGAGAAGACTGCTCTTGCAGAATCTACTCGAAACATGGTCGAATGATCAAGGGTCAGAACCCCACTTTTAGTCTCCCACACTTTAAGGCGTTCTTCAATTTCCTCCGTGTCCAAATTCCTATTCCCTTTGGGAGCTGTGTACGTTGACTTTGCCCCATCTTCGCCCTCAGAGGATATCTTTGAAATGGTTAGTCTGCCCTCAATCAACAAAGCTCGGAGAGCTTCAGAGATCGATCCCCGTGATGGAAATCCGCATTCGAATTCCCTTTCGATTCTCTCCCGAATGCCACCCATTTCCTCTCGTGGAGAAGTGTCCCGATGAACAGGACGAGTGATGATTTGGCAAATACTATTGTCGATACCTAGGACCACTTTAGAAAGAATTGGCACCAATACCTGCTTGAAAGCTTTAAACACAAAGCCATTTTCTTCGCGATCATCTCCTTCGCTTCGTTGTTCAGCCTCGGCTTCGCCAATCAGGAGCATGTCAAAATGTCGCTGCCCAGGTTCGCCAGCAATTCTTGCGTCGATAATCTCGTCAGTTGCAATATGATTTCTGCCGTCCATCAGGGCTTTGATTTGGTCCAGCCTAGCTATCGAAACCTCTTGTCTATTGAAGTTAGCCCAATGGGAATTTGCGATTTCCATTACGTGAAATTGACCGCGCAACTCATCGTCAACCAATCTCCAGAGAGCCTGAGTAAGTCCTCCAAAGCTAATTATCTGATCTTCTTCACTAAAGTTTTCAAAGAGATCATCCTTGCTTTTGCCCTTAATCTCACGGTCTGGTAAAAGGGCTCTTAATGTGGCTCGCAAATTTCCAGTGGTTGACGATTCCAAGAATTCACGATTCAGCGTTTCATCATTCCAAATTATCATGACAGTTAAGAAATCTTGATCGTTTCGCCTTTCGTCTCTTAACTTAGATCATACACAGCTAAGCTATTTATGTCAAGTCAATCAGGCTAAACCGTTCATCATTGTACATGTATTTGTAAGCCAAGTATTGGAATGCTCTGGCGAGCCACCTCGTGGACTGGGCAGAAAAAGGTGTGGCATGTTTAGGCCCCGCTGTCGTAGATCCCGACGAAGTGAAATGAGCAGAGCGAAATCGGGGTGAAGCATGAACTGAGAGTTTGGACACGGAGGTAAGAAGCTTCCGATCTGCACATCTCTAAACCCTGCAACTCGCACTGACATCTCGCAACTCCCTGTTCCCTGTTTACTGTTCATTGTTCACTGATCTAGTAGACGCAGGTATACTAGTTGTAAAATTCCATGGCTTGGGAAACCATCAACGCTCGCCGCCTCAAAAATGGATTTCCATCAGCCAGGATGCCTCTTTGGACAGAGAGGCCGGTAAGCCAATTCCTCTAAGTCTCCTATCGAAATCGTATTGGCGAACCGGGTGAGTCGATCGAGCGAAGCGAGGAAATCTCTCAACTTCCGAACGTTCATCAAAATACCAGACAAAGGTATACTAGTTATAAAATTCCATGGCTTGGGAAACCATTAACGGTCGCCGCTATTTCTATGAAACCACCGTCATTGACGGCCAGCGCATCCGCCATTGCTGGGGCAACGGACCAGAGGCCGAGCAAGCCGCCGCCCGAGTCAAACAAGCTAAACAAAAACGCGCCCAAGAACTCGAAAGGCTGAGAAGCCAACGACTCAAAGACCAGCAAATCGACGATCTTGTCGCCGCCTTCAACGCCGACATCAAAACCTTTATCGACCAACACCTCCACCGCGCCGGACTCCGCTACACCTGCGGACAATGGCGCAAGCTCCGAAAGAAATGAGGAAGCAAACTACCAAACCTGAAGCATTTCGAAAACTCGGCGAAGACATTCGCCGGATCGCCGTCGAAGCCCTTCGTGGCATCCCCGACTCCGATCAAGATGATGGCCCATCGGTCACCCTCACCTGTGACATCGACCAAACCATCGCGGAGATCGAGACGCACGTCGAGGCCCTCCGCAAGGACTTCCAATACGACGACGCAAACCCGTTCGACAAACTCCTCATCGAGCAAATCCTTGTCGCCTGGGTCCAGTGGTACGTCGCCAGTTGGCTGCTGGACGGTCAACTCGCCCAAAAGCGATCCTGGCGTGAAAACCAATACTTCACCCACCGCCACCAACTCTGCCAAACCCGCCTGACCCGCGCAATTGACCAACTTGCCCGGCTCCGACTCATCCACCCCAACCGCCTCCGCCTCGAAACCCAAGCCGATCGTGACGCCAAAGCCGAACGCCTTCGCCTCCTAACCAGCCGCAACCGCCGGTAATCCCACAATCTTTAGGAACCATTTTGGAAAATGACCGCTTTTCATTCGCCTCCCGAACAAATTCTCTTGATGGGAGTTGTGAGCGTCCCGCTCATAGAGAGTCAACAGACGAGACGTCTGTCGTCCGACAGGTCCGACACATGCCAACTCCCAGCATCGCTCCGCTGGATGCAGGGGTCGTTGACAGTGCCACACAAACAGCAGCGTGTAACCACCCCAGACTGAAGTGATATGACCATCGCGTGCCGACCAGACTGGATGCCTCTTTGGACAGAGAGGCCGGTGAGCCCAATCCTCAAAATTCCAAAATCATCCTGGGCGAACCGGGTGAGTCGATTAAGCGAAGCGAATAGAAAGCCGTGACCGTTCCCCGCCGATCCGAACTCTTCCCCCTCACCCTAAATCCCTCTCCCCGAAGGGGCGAGGGATTTTGAATCAACCGAGTAAAATACATGCATCCCTCCGACTTCGCTAGGTCTTCGTCGTTCAAGCGTCGCAGTGTCTGAAGCTTCGTCGGACTAGCCGCGCCCAATGCGTGGCAACAACCTTATGAGCACCATCGAGCAAGAAGCCAAGCGTCGTCGCACGTTCGCGATCATCTCGCACCCCGACGCGGGAAAGACCACTCTCACCGAGAAGCTTTTGCTTTATGGAGGTGCGATTCAGCTTGCCGGAAGCGTCAAGGCGAGGCGAAACCAGCGCACCGCCACCAGCGACTGGATGGAGCTAGAAAAGCAGCGTGGAATCTCGATCACTTCGACGGTGCTTCAGTTCGAATATAAGGACCACGTGCTCAACCTGCTCGACACTCCGGGCCACGACGACTTTAGCGCGGATACCTATCGAACTCTGACCGCCGCCGACGCGGCTGTCATGCTCATCGACAACGCAAGCGGCGTCGAGAGCCAAACACGCAAGCTTTTTGCTGTGTGTAAGCAGCGCGGACTGCCGATCTTCACCTTTGTCAACAAGCTCGACAACGAAGGTCCGGGGCCGTTGGCGATCATGGCGGAGATCGAAGAGGTGCTCGGCATTCAGAGCACGCCGATGAACTGGCCGATTGGGCAAGGTGTCGACTTTAAGGGCGTGTATGACCGCGCGAGCGAGACCGTTCATCTGTATGAGAAGGGAGGTCATGGCTCCAACGCGATCGAGGCGGTGAAGATGAAAGCGGATGATCCGAAGCTTAAGGATGCGCTGGGCGACAAGCTTTACAATCAGCTTCAAGAGGATATCGAGCTTCTCGATATCGCTGGAGAGCCGTTCGATCTCGGGCGAGTGCTGTCGGGTGACCTCACGCCGATCTTCTTCGGTTCGGCGCTGACGAACTTTGGCGTCAGCCTGTTCCTCGACCACTTCTTGAACATTGCCCCGACCCCCGAGGCGCGCCTCGCGAAGGTGAAGGACCTCATTCAAACCGACGACTTTAGCGGATTTGTGTTTAAGATTCAGGCGAACATGGACCCCAACCACCGCGACCGAATCGCCTTCGTCCGCATCGTGTCGGGCATGTTCGAGAAGGACATGGACGTATTGAATAAGCGCAGCGGCAAACGACTGAAGCTTTCACGGCCGCAGCGGCTTTTTGCCCAAGAGCGAGAGACGGTCGAACTGGCGTATCCGGGTGACATCGTTGGCCTTACGAATCCAGGCGCGTTCATGCTCGGCGACACGGTGACGACAAACTCGAAGGTGCTTTATAACGAGGTTCCCGAGTTCGTTCCAGAAGTTTTTGCGCGACTGACCAACCGAGACGTCACCAAGTTGAAGAACTTTGAGAAGGGGGTTGAGCAGCTCTGCCAGGAAGGTCTGGTCCAGCTCTTTTGGAACCCGAAAAGCGTTCAACGCGAGCCGATTTTGGGTGCGATCGGAAAGCTTCAGTTCGAAGTCGTGCAGTACCGGCTGATGTCGGAATACGGCGTGAACACGCACATCGAGATCATGCCTTACGAGATCATTCGTTGGCTCGAGGGCGATGCGGCCGAAATCAAAGGCATCTATTGGGGCTCGAACGCGGTCGGGTTGGAAGACAACTTTGGAACACCCGTCGCGCTCTTTACGACTGAGTGGGGTTGCAACTACCAAACCGAGCAGCATCCGAAGATCAAGTTCCTTAAGTCCCCGAACGAGGCGTTTACGGCATTGGCAGGCTAAACTAGGATTGGCTTATGAGCAAAACCACAACCCTTCAAACCTTCTTAAGAAGCTATCCGGTGCGAAGCTTTGAAGTGACGCGCGTTGCGAAATCGATGGACGAGACCGAACTCGAAGTCGAAATCACGCAAGTCGGAAAGGTGAATGGATTGGAGAAGTATTTCGACTCAACCCTGCACTTTGTGGGAATGAAAGTTGACGAGATGCCCTGGGCCAAGATGCAAATCGTTCGGTGCCGCGCCATGGGCGAGAACCCAGGAACCTTTGAAATGGTGGACGCGAAGGGAGCGAAGGTCGAGATTCGATTTAAAGAGTGCACCGTCACGTATCCTGACGATTACGACCAACTCTATTCGCGTTCGTAATTACTTCACGCGCGAGTAGATGTGTTGATCGATCACGATGCTATCGGTTCCGAATCGATAAATTGAATTAACAATGTAGAGATTGGGCTGATCGATCGAGAACAAATAACCGTCTAGAATCCATTTCGCGGTCGATTTTCCAGCATCGTTGGGTTGATAAGAGAAGCTGTACTTCACAGTGCCATCCTTCGCAAAATCGTATTCGCCCGCACCCTTGATGTGCCAATTGCCCACGAGATAGTCCGACGTGACGGGGATGCACGGACGGTACTTCGCGACGCCGAACATGAAGAACTCGCCTTCGGCATCCTTTCCGGTTGAGTACTTGTAGGTTGCACTTCCTCCGCCGATGTCGGTTGTCATCGATCCATCGGCGATGTGCCATCGTCCAACGTTTTTGGCGTCGTTGGGATTTTGCTTTTGCCCTTCGATATCGATCAGGTTTCCGCCACCGAACCTTGGATGGCGAATCATCGTGCCGTCGGGTAAGAAGATCGTGGCAAAGATGACGCTTTGTGAATTGAGGTCGAATCCTGGGTTCATCCACATGCCGGTCGGTTTGCCATCCACTAATCGTGCCTTGGGAATCTCGGTTCCACGTCCGCTTGGGAGCCAACCATTGCTACCTGGATAAAGGTTTGGCGTATCACCAGTGCGAATCTTGCTTGATTTGGTTGTCGGCTCAGCGCTGGCTTTGGGGTGAATGCTGAGCATGATCTCCCCGACGTCCTTTTCATACTTCGAAAGCAAGGCGTCGTCGTTCGTAAAGAGGGAACAGGCAGCGGCACTAGTCGGGCTCGCTATGAGTTGAAATAGGCAGTTGAATTCACCTGCCTTAGGATCTTTCAATCCTTGCGATTGGACGAAGGCATCAAACCCGTTTCGTTTGCTTGCCTTGACTTCACCAGGCGATACGACCGTCATGCCATTCGTCGATGAGTTGACAAAATTCTTCATGACATCGGGCCATGATGCCTCACCCTTTGGAATCGCGGGAAGGATGATGATCGCGAGCAATTTATCTTCTGGAGCGTCTTTCGCGGTTAAAATGAGGCCGCCAGTACTCGTGTCCGTTTTCCAATTGGCAGGAATGGTGTACTCGACACCTTTAAATTCGGCGGCGACTCTAGGACGGCCAAGCCCCATTGAAAGGTAAAGACATAAAGACGCGAAAACCATCGCTAGACATTATACAGGTTCAACTTTTCTCTATTGAGAAGCCTTTCTGGTCAGGAGCAAGGGACCAATCAAGAGCTTGTTGGAATCGATTTGGCCAACCAGTTGTATCGACCGAAAATCTGAAGTGTCTCGCTTCTGGCTCATTGATACGAGATACCCTTCGAGGACCCACGTAAATTGTCGAGCGTCATTTTCCGAGGCATTGGCTAGTTTGATCCTTCCAGACCCGTCGAGATTATAGGTTATCTCGCCTCCGCTTTCATCAACCCACGTACCAGCTATTGACTGGTCGGTTAGGCGATAGAGTGGGCGATATCGTTCGGAGTCGATTTCGACAAAGAGTCCTTGAGAGTCTCGTCCATTCTTGTAGGATTCTTCGATCTCCGAACCCTCAAAGTGAAAGGCAATCTTGTCTCCATTGATCGAAAATGGGCCAACAAATTTTTTGAGGTCTTCGTCCTTTTTTTGCGAATCGATATCCAGCAGGTCGGGACCACCAAGGATGACGCCCATCGACCAGATGCCTGATGGCGTAAAGGCAACAGGCAAATAGATAGACTTGCCATTTTGCCTACTTGAAGAAACCCACCAAAGCCCAACGGGTTTTTCGTCGCTTAGGCCTGCATCTGGCAATTTCTCGCCATGGCCGCTGGGGAGCCATCCCGATTGGCCCATCGAAAGGTTTGGTGTATCGCCGGTAGGAATTTTTGACGTCGATTTGGAGTCGCTGGCTGTTTTTTTAGGACTCAAATCGGGTGGCAATGGGATACGAGGCTTTTCGTCAATCGGATCTTTGATTTTGATCGAGTTTATGCATTCCACAGCCTGATCAAGATAGGGGGTAATTTTTTTGTCATCAACGTAGAGGATACAGGTTGGAATATATGTATTTCCGCGAGAAACAAGTGTCCAAACCTCCTTCACGACATCTCCATCGTGCTTCAGGGTAATCGTTTGAACCGTGTAAAGTTGGTCTCCCATTTTACGGACGGTTGGTTCCGTGACCTTAGCGTCGCTTAAGTCCTTTACTGCCGCCTTCGTAATGATTTGAATTGCCTCTTTGCTGTCCAAGTCTTCGACTATTCGCGGCGGACTCATGAAGAAAGAGAATTCTTGCCCCTCTTTTAGGGCTTTGGGGGTAATCCAAAGATTCTCGCCCTTCACCTCGCTCTCCCAGTCCTTCGGCATTCGATAGGAAACTCCTTCAAACTCGCGAATCTGAGCATCCTGCATCCAGCGTGCGCTATTCAGGACGACGGCAAGAAGCAGGGGGGAAGGCATTAGGAAATTATACAGCCGAAATTAAAAATCCCAATGATCGAAAGAGCATCACGAATGGGAATGACCTCTGTTTTAACCTGGGACCAGATGCCAATCCGCTGCGAAGAACCTATAATGAAGATGGATGTTTCGGCTCCAGCTATTCGGGAAATTTGCGGCGTTCGACGAATCCGGTCAAGAGATTCGATTTGAAGCGCAAAGCTCGGCCTGCATCCTCGCCTTGCTATTCCTGCGAAAAGGCAGAATGATTACGCGTCAGGAGTTGGGGGAGATCATTTGGCCAGATTCAAGTCAGGATCAGCAGCGAGCAAATGTGAGAAAAGCCATTTCGAGGCTGCCAAAATGCTTCGAAGACCGACTCGCGATTGCGGTTGATCCCGAATCACTCTCCCTTGTTTCGTCGCTCTTCACTTCTGAACTCGAAGACGCCGAGCAAGCCCATCGTCAATACCTTCAAGATCGGGATTCGGATTCGGCAGGGGAATTTCTTGAGAAATTTTGGAATATCATTCGAGTCCCAATGCTCGATGGTTGGGAGCAACCTTGGTTCGTGGCGTTGAGGACTCGCTACAGTTTTTGGGCAGATGAGGTGGGCTCCGAACTCGCCGAATATTATGAGGGGCTTGGGCACTGGGGTGAAGCCAGCCGCGTATGGCGGCAAGCGCTGGAAGACAGTCCAGCACGGCTGGAGGCGGTCAAGGGTCTCTTGAGAAGTGAGGCCATGCTGCACGGTAATGAGCATGCCCAAAGTGTCGTTCACAATGTTTTGCCGACTTTATCCGATTCCCTCGTGGCATCCGAAATACGGCAGATATTCGAGGCGCAAAAAAATCTGTCGGCGACGATTCCCGCTGGTCAATTTCTCAAAAAGCGTGGCCCGATCCTTCTCTTGGTCAATCTCTTCGAGAGAAATCTTCAACGAGGTGGGTCCGAAAGTCTACGGTTGTTGGCTGCAGAAGTCGATTCAGAGTTCGCCCTCCAGCACCCCAAGGTTTTTCTTTCGCTTATCGACATGTCTCTTGCGCACAGTCAGGGCTGGACCGAAGATCGAATGAAGTTGATGTTGGCGGCTTTAAGACTTGCGAGTCGATCCTGCGAATTTGAGGTGGGACATTTTTGGGCAGATGAAGCCATCGCGAATGGACCTGAGAACGATATCTTCGTCCCGACGGCAATGGTCATGAAAGCATTCTTGTATTTTGAAGAACGAGAATACGCGAGGTCGGAGCGATGGTTTGAGCGAGCTGGCGTTCATCCGCTTATGCAAGTGCCTCATCCAACTCGCTCATTCTATCGGGCAGCACTCGCCGGGTTGTTTTGGCAACAGGCAAGATTTGACGAGGCCATCGAAATCTATCAAGATGAGTGGCGCTATGGCGAGAGCTTGGGCTCTGACGCTGGCGTTATGATTGCGAGTAGGGCGCTTACCAATCTTTCCTACATCGCCGGCGTAAGACACCGTTGGGAGGAGTGCGTTGAGTTTGGCGAGAAAGCGATCGCGATGGTTGGGCGCCAAGCGTTGAATTCGATGGTCTTGATCGGCCCAGTCGGCAGCGCCAAGGTGCAGATCGGGCGAACCGAAGAGGGAATTGATGATATCCGATATGGTCTTGAAACGACCGCCGAAGCCGGTATGAAACGCTACCATCAGATCGCTTTTGATTACGCCTCAACTTCGGTCGCGAAGCTACGAGGTGCAGATACAGCCCAACGCTTTGTGGATGCCAACTTTGAACATCGGCAGGCGCTTCGACATTTTCGATCACCGGCTGAAGTGGAACTGCTTCATCGATCCGGTTTGGCGGATCGAGGAGGGGGCAAAAATTTGTCCATCGAACTCAGCCGTCAATCGCCAAAGACGTTGAACAAATTCCTCGTCGATTCCCTTACCCATGCCTGAACAAAATGAAAGAAACTGAGAAAATCTTCGCCCAGTCTGAAGCGAGGCGCTACTTTGAACGTGCAGGCATTGTCTTGACCGCTGAAGAGGCGACCAACATCGAAGTTGCCGACTTTGGACTGGGGGAATTGGAGACTTCTGGCTTGCAGTTGGTGACTTACATCAATACTGAGCGCTGCTGTGCCAAGGAACTGGTTTTGTTTCCGCGCCAAACTTGCCCCGAACATCGTCATCCACGGGTGGGAGACGATCCGGGCAAGGAAGAAACCTTCCGGTGCCGAACCGGGAAGGTGTTTCTATACGTTGAGGGAGATCCAACACCGAATCCGGCTTGCACTCCGCCGATGGGAAGGGAAGATGCCTATACGGTTTGGCATGAAATTGAATTGAATCCGGGGGACCAATATACGATCATGCCAAACACGAAGCATTGGTTTCAGTCCGGAGACGACGGCGCGGTCGTCTCCGAATTTTCAACGAAGAGTCGTGACGAACTCGACATCTTTACCGATCCCGAAATTCGTCGCTAGTTCTATTTTCGCTTGAAATAGAAGATGCCTGTGGTTTGGGTACTTCCTTCGGTCAGAGTTCCGTTTGCAACGATGTCTCCATTGTCCAGCACGAAAAGTTGTGGACTGCTCGGATTAGAGGGAACCCAAGTCGAAGCCGATGGGTAGAGACTTGACAACGCAACCGGATCGGCATCCTTGTTTGGCCAAACGATCACGGAGTAATCGGTACCGTTCTTTTGAACGCCGACAAACATTCCATTTGCGGCTGCGCTAAGAGCTTTCGTGCCATCTCCTTTGAGGGGAATCGCGACAGTTGATCCCCGGGGAACATAACCACTTCCAAAGTAACCATGATCAAAGTTGTTGGCGGTGATGACTCCCGTCGTTTGATTGATGCTGGAAACTAGCCAGAAGCTGGTCCCGCTTACTGCTGGTCCAGAGATGAGCGCTCCCGTTGAGTCGGGACTTGTCCATACTATGCTTCCTTGGATTGTCGAACCGGGAGTCGTTTGAGCAAACCAATATCCGGTCATGACACCCGGATCGGAGATCCCTAGGGTCGTGACATATTGGATGCCAGAAGGGAGGGTTAATGCGTGAACGTTCTGGTCCTTGTCCGCGAAGAAAGGACTGCCGATCTGGCGGTTATTAGAGGGCGTGTCGGTACATCCAAAGGCCTCCCCTTTTCCGTTAATCGTGGCGATCCAGCTATTGGATGCTTCCACAATCGGTTTCCACGTGTCGGTCCCTTCGTCCGCAACGGCCCATTTCATGCTGGTGCCGGAGACGACTTGTCCAAGTCGCTGCCGACGGGAGTTGACAAAGGAAGTTCCAGATTCATCTAGTGGTGTCGGTGATGCTGTTGGGGACGTCCAAATAGAGGTCGTCGAGGTAAACCCGTCGTCTGACAAGGCCGCGAAAATCAAGCCATCTGGCGTGACGTTCTTGATCGTTTGGTAAACGCTGGCGGAACCTTGGATGAGTTGGGGTGGGTCGTATGTGAGGTTGCTTGCGTCGATAACCGTTGTACCGGACCCTCCGCAAGAGACCATCGTAATGGCGAAAATGATTCCTAGAATAGAGGTTGCTGTTTTCATAACATCCCTGGGGCGTTAGACCCACTTTGAACTTGTTTCGGACGTTGATTCTTGTTTGAAATCCGTAAGAATGAGGTTTCGTTGGGCGGCCTGTTGATGATATTTTGCACTCGTCGGTTGTCACCCTGGTGACTTGTCATGGGTCGGCTGGTGGACCCCTCCGTCCCGATTCCGCGTCGCTTCATTTTCCTCGTATCCACTCGGCGGGGTGCTGGCACAAGCTCACCGGTTTGACATTAGGGGAGCAGCTTTGGTTGGGAGCTTTTCATTGCGAGGTATCCGAATTTGGTTGTAGCCGGACCCCTCCGGTTCACTTCGTTCACCGGCTCCCCATCAGGGGAGCAGCTTGGTTATTACCTCTTTGTTTCAAGGCATTCTTGTTTGGAGATGCAGTCGTTGGGTTGTTCCAGTAAGGAGCGCTTTGCTCATTTCCATGTGCGGGATTTTCTTTATGGGATGCCTATTTTTCACAAAGCATTATGTTGACGTTCCGGCTTTGCACAGGCGAGGACGCCTATGCTCCCAGAAGCCCTTGATATTGTGCTTACGTTTCGGCTTTGCACAGGCGAGGACGCCTATGGTCCCAGAAGCTCTCGACATTGCGCCTACGTTTCCAATCTGCACGGGCGAGGACGCCCATGCTCCCAAAGGGTTTTGTCCGGTCTCGGGAGGTAGCGATTTTTGCGATCTACGAAGACCCCGATGCCGTGATGGGCTCCCTTTTTCTCGGGCATGGACTGAGGTTCCGGCTTTGCACAGGCGAGGACGCCTATGCTCCCAGAAGCCCTTGATATTGTGCTTACGTTTCGGCTTTGCACAGGCGAGGACGCCCATGCTCCCAAAAGGTTTTGGCCGATTTCGGGAGGTAGCGATTTTGGCGATCTGCGAAGACGCCGATGCCGTGATGGGCTCCCTTTTTCTCGGACATGGACTGAGGTTCCGGTTTTGCACAGGCGAGGACGCCTATGCTCCCAAAGGGCTTTCTAGATATCGCGCGCCCTTGATATCTATCCTGAAATGATGGCTCTGGCGATGAGCGTTAGTTAGAAAGTTCTATGTAATCCGAACGGACCAAAACATTTGGAAGGGTGGTTCGTTTAGCTCCTTAGAAAGGTACAGAGTTCGAAAATGGACAAGGTACCCATAAATTGGGAACTTAGAAACCAAATTCGGCGTAGTAATGTATCGAAATCATAGAGAAAATGCTACCAGCGAAATACCTGAACGGCCAAGCCGTTCTCGCCATTCCGGCTTATGCTGCCACTCGAATCGAAACCAATGAAGATTCAAGTTCGAGCAACCAGCCGAAACGGAACGCGAAATCGAACAAAACCAAACATCGTCAAAAGAGAGCCGAACACAGTCGCGAACTGTGCGGCGCTTAGAAAATCAAAGCTCCCTCCTAATTCTTTAGTGAGGGAGCTTTTTTATATCGTGCTTATGAATTTAGGCTCGCGATATCGATGACGAATCGGTAGCGGACGTCGCTCTTCAACATCCGCTCATAGGCCTCGTTTATATAGGAAATTGGGATAACTTCAACATCGGAGGCGATCCCTTTCTCGGCGCAGAAGTTTAACATTTCTTGGGTTTCCCGAATTCCGCCGATCATCGATCCGGCTAAACTGCGCCGACGGCCCACCAACGGAAAAGCGGCTACTGGCGTTGGATCAGGCAGCCCCACCAGGCACATCGTTCCGTTCAGAGCTAGAAGCCCAAGATAGTCGTTGTACGAGTGGCTGGCCGAAATCGTGTTGAGAATGAAATCGAATTGTTTGGCATTGGCCTGGAAAGCACCTTCTTCGCTCGTGTTGATATAAGCGTCCGCACCGAGTCGCTTCGAGTCTTCTCGTTTCTTGTCGGAGTGGGAAATGACGGTGACATGGGCTCCCATTGCGTGGGCGAATTTGACACCCATATGACCAAGTCCGCCGAGGCCGACGATCGCGACCTTCATTCCCGGGCCGATCTTCCAGTGGCGAAGCGGAGAATAGGTTGTAATGCCCGCACACAAAAGCGGCGCAGCCGCATCGAGAGGAATGCCTTCGGGAATCGAAACGACGTAATTTTGATCGATGGTGACTTTGGTTGAATAGCCGCCGTAAGTTGGCGTCTTTCCATCACGCTCCAGCGAATTATAAGTTCCCGTCATTCCCTCGTCGCAATACTGTTCCTCACCGGCGAGGCAGTTTGGGCAGGTTCGGCACGAGTCAACAAAGACGCCAACGCCCACGGTATCGCCGACTTTCCACTTCGTAACATTTGCACCTACGGCCGCAATCGTGCCGATGATTTCGTGTCCCGGCACCATCGGGAAAATCGAACCTCCCCATTCGTCTCGGGCTTGATGTAAGTCGGAATGGCATACTCCGCAGTAGAGGATATCGATCAGGACGTCCTCTGGTCGAGGGTCGCGACGTTCGAACGACCATGGCACCAATTCTGAGGTCGGCGAATGGGTTGCATAAGCTGCGGTAGGAATGCTCACGCACCCATTCTACGCTCTAAATCCGGTGGGGATTGCGTGGTCATTCGGTAAAAAAGGAGTCGGTCGTCGTCATTGGCGACCAAACTCGGTTTCCATTAAAAATTTTCCCAGCCGCCAAAATCGTCAGGTGGTGGCCCTGGGGGACGTCCGCAAGGACCAGAGAATCCGCGGTGGCCGGCGTGGAAGTTCTTATCCGTCAGCACGACGGTGAATTTAGCTGTATATCCACCCTGGCTCTTTGATGGCGCGAGGTCGAGCAGCATGTGCGAACCCGCCAAAGTGCCGTCGATCTGTCTTGTCGAATAGACATTATCGGTGCCATTGTGCGTATCCGGCAAGCCGCGCTCCTTATAAGGGGCACGCGTGTAGATCTTCTTGGTCAGTGAGTCATCAAAGAAGAACTGTGATGTGAATTCGGCAGTCGCCTGGAGCTTTTTCGAGAATGTTCGAATTTTGAAGTGGACGTGCGGCGTTCGACCCGAGTACCAACCTGGCACAATCGTGTGAAATTTGGCGATGCCGTGGGAGTCCGTCGTTTGATAGCCGCGCAGCCAATTTTGCCTCGCGGTGTTCTCATGATTCATTGGATGGTTTTCGTCTGAATAGACACCTTTGGCGTCGCAGTGCCAAACATCAACTTGTGCAAGTTCGAGAGGTTGGTGCTTGTTGTTGACAAGTTTGTAAACCAAGATCTCAAGATCAAGGGGAGTTCCGTTTGCGACCCAAGGACGGCTGCTTCCGGCAATGAGGTTGCCTCGATTGAGTTTTTCGTCAACGAAGAATGGGCCTTCGGTTAGTTCGGGACTGGCGATCAGGTTGACCTTCGGCGCGGGGACTTTTTGAATTCCGCTGGCTTCGGCGAATGTTAGGATTCCGCCGGCGGTCAGGCCCAGTCCTGCGCGGGCGGCGATCGTCAATGCTTCTCTACGAGTGTATATGGTGCCTACCGGCTCGTCGTCGTTCAACATGATATTAGCTTGAACGCGTTTGGTAGGGAAATGATTTGCGTTTTGGGCCGTGACGGCGCATCTTCATTTCTCCTTCATGGGCTTGGGATGGGTTCTTCAAGTCGTGTGTCGTTTATACGGTTTTTCGACCCCCACCGGTTCACTTCGTTCACCGACACCCCCAGGGGTGGAGCTTGGTTTGTCGTTCACGTAGGTTCTGGATTAGGTCGTTAGGTTGACCGTCAATCCAGGAGTGTCTTGGACGATTTCGATGTAGTTCGACCCCCACCGGTTCACTTTGTTCACCGACACCCCCAGGGGTGGAGCTTGGTTTGTCGTTCGTATTCGTTTTGCGCTGGATCGATAGGTTGATTGGCGCGTGGTCACTCAAATGGCTTTTCGACCCCCGCCGGTTCACCTTGTTCACCACC
>JBEHXE010000043.1:0-17214 GCA_048498855.1 Armatimonadota bacterium
TAGGTGCCTCAAGACGCACAAGGGCTAGAAGCCCTCGCACCCAGATGTGCCCTCCAAAATCTCCCTCGCTGGCCGAGGGAGTCCGTGAGCGAAGGGAACGGGTGGGAGTGGACTGGACAACTGCCCAAAGACTCACAAGGGCTAGAAGCCCTCGCACCCAGATGTGCCCTCCAGAATTTCCCTCGCTTTGCTCGCGGTGTCTAGCGACAGTCCAAAGCTCGAACAGGTTCGAGCACTGCCAAAAAGAGAGCCCCGCACATGAAACGGGGCTCTTTCTTATTCGTTTGACGTAGGTCTACAAGCCTTTGCCGATCAAGATCATCAATGGCTTTGCGGCTTCGAGTCGAACTTGATCTTCTTCAAGAATGTGCTTCAGCATTCGGAAGACGCGGAACCATTCAGCTTGCACCGCACCCGCAGAAAGGTGTCCGTGTCGTTTGGTCACCACGATCTCAGATACCTTTTCACAGGCGGCTCGAAACTCCATGCCCTTATCGACCCGAACCGAGATCTCTCGCAAGATTTGCGGTTGTTGTCGCGTCAGCATCGGCACGAGCTTTTCGCGATAGGTCTGGACGAGAACGGTTGCCTGCTCGTCGGCACGGTCGGCTTCTTCCAGCCGAGCTTGGCTGTCATCCGGGACTTCGACCCAATCCTCGATTGGGACCAGTCTCTTCATCTTGCGCGAATGATCGATCGCTTCGTTCTTGACGATCATCAGCATCCAGCTACGGAATTTCGGCCAAATTGTCGAAGCGCTCTTGATGTTCCTGAGAATCTTGTGGAACGCGTCTTGGAGCACGTCTTCGGCCTCGGTTCGATTTTTGACAACGCTGACCGCAATCGCAAGTGCGGCAACGTGAGCCTTGGCGAACAGATGATAGAGAGCATCGATGTCGCCGGCTTGCGCCTTTTCGATCATCCTCTCGTATTCAAAATTGGTTAGTTGGTCCATAACTCACCCCGTCATTGGAATTCGAGTCTTCAGGCCGTGTAGGTCTTGTTCTCTGCGATCCGCGGTCCTTTTCCGCCACCATGACCTTCTGAGTCTCTGGAACCCTTGCCGCCTCCGTGTCCTTCGGAGTCAGCCACCATCACCGGTGCATTGGGCTTGCTGTTCGAGATTTGCGCCGAAACATTGGCGACCATCGAAAGCGCCAATGCGAGAGTAAGGATCGTTGCGATTTTTTTCATGTGATTCTCTTTTTCTTACTGACGAATACGATTGATGAACGCTTCGAGGTGTGCCTGCCTCGACATCCGGTTAAGGACTTCTGCGTACACAGAAGCATCAACGGATTCGGCTTCTAAAAGTGCGGTGTCAGAGGACTTTTGGTCCCCCATCATGTCGAGAAAACTGGCGCGGGTCACCATTCGGGAGACCAGCATGATCTTGTCTGAGTCGCGCATGGGCTCATCTTTGGCGGGATATTGCTTCTCGGCGTAGGCGACGAACTCTTCAATTGCCTTACCAATTGCTTCAAGGCCATTGAGTGGATCATGGTCATAGCCATACAGTTCGGCAAGGTTGTACCAAAAGATCGAAAGACTAAAATTGCTCTCACCCGGCTGGAGGGGTCGATCTAGCTCGACCAGTCCGGCGAGCGACTCACCCGCAGCGAAGGCTTCAAAATCGGCGATCAACTGCTTGCGCTTCTCGATCAGTTCATCGAGCGGTTCATTGCGAAGATACTGCCCAATTAAACTGAAGTTCTCGGCTGGGAAATGGCGACCATATCGGGCACGGAGCGTTTGCTCCATCTCGACCACGGCAGAAGGTTCGTAGTCGGTTTTCTTGTTGAAGGTCGCGATGATGTTCTCGTAAAGCTCGTGCCCCGCCTCATCTTTAATTCGCGGATAGGTGAGCTTAGCCGTCTGTCGATAGTCGTGAACGAGTTGGGGGAAGAATTCACGCGCGGCAGCATCCTCCTCGGTCGGAGGAATGAACTTTCCATCGATCGTGTCGATCACCGGCTCTTTTTCCGGTTGGATGAAATCTGGCCTAAACTCCATCACGGTGTTCAACATGTTACAGTGTTGACGAAACAGGAATTCCCAGACTTACAAAAACACGGCACAATTCCCAAAAAAATCTTTTAAGCCAGGCAATTCTTTTGACTTGTCAAGTTGGGCGGGTTCACGATCATGTGTTAAAGTTCAAGTCATGGCCATGGCTTCGCCACGAAAAGTCCCAGTTTGGGCTTGGCTCGTTTCTGCTTTTGGGGTCATCGCGATTTTGGGGATCGTTACGATCTATCTCGTCTTGCGCCGGGCCGCCGATCTGGCGGCTAGCGTCGAATTGAAGGAGTCGATGATGAAGACTTCGAGAACTATCTCGGTGGCATTTTATTCGGCTTCGTATCGGAACGGTTTGAAATATCCAAGTTTCAATAACGGCGTTCAGGCGACTGCTCCGTTGTATCTCTATTTGAAGGATGCAGTTGATATGAATCGGTCGCAAAAGATGGTGTGGAATCTTGAGCTGTCGGGCGTTTCGTTTAATCGGGTGAACTCGCCCAGCACGACGTGGGTTTTCCATAGCCCTAAGCCCGACGATGACGGGATGACTATCGTTTCCTTCTGTGACGAGCACATCGAGATGATGGGCAAGAAGCAGCTCAGCGATTTCTTGGCGATTCCGTCTGACTTGAAATCAGAGCCATCGCCTTGATTCGAGGTTCCACAAACCTTGGTTTATGAAATGCTCTACAATAGTTTCTTAACTTAAGGTTTATTGGAAATGATTACCTGTCCTCACTGCGGGCATGAGAACCCGGATAACGCCAATTTCTGTGGCAATTGCGCCGCCTCGCTCACTCCTTCAAATTCGAACACGTCGTCACCGCCGCCGATTTCCACTCCCCCAACTCAGCCAATGTCTCCGCCGACGGAAATGGGATATCAAGGCGCTCCTCCAACAAAGAAGACCTCCGTCTGGGTTTGGGTGTTGGGTGTGCTTTTCGTTGTCTGCGCCTGCGGCGGCGTCTTGATCGCGGCGATCCTTTTCCCAGTCTTTGCTCAGGCTCGACTTGCGGCCAAGAAGACCTTAGAAATAAGTAAAGCCAAGCAGGTCGCCACGGGAACCATGATTTACCTTGCTGACTACGACGACCGCTTTCCACCTCTCAAATCCAGTTCTGAGACGGCGGATGCCCTCGCTCCATACTTGAAGAAAGACTACACGAACGCGAAGGGCGAACCGATCGACCTTAAGGCTGAGGCCGCAACTTATCAGTGGAATAGCGAGTTGTCATTGAAGTCCGCCATCGACTTACCTCATCCCGAGGAGACGTACCTGTTTTATAACCCCTCGCCTTTCGGCCAATCCTATCTCGTTGGCTTCGCCGATTCGGCTGTCCGATTCGAACCGAAGACCCAACTCGACACAATTACATCAAGGAAGGCTTTCCAATAGGGACTAGCCTAGATTAGGGTATAATTTTTGTTCGCGCCCAAACGATGCTTCCCTCTCGTGCATGGGTGAAAAGAATTTGACTGGAGATTAACCATGCCAAAGAAAGTCACTGGAAACATCAAACTCAACATTCCAGCGGGCAAGGGCACCCCTTCGCCCCCTGTTGGTCCTGCCCTTGGTCAGGCCGGTATCAACATGATGGAATTTCTTAAGAAGTTCAACGAAATGACCGCGCCGCAGATGGGCTTCGTGCTTCCGGTTGAAATCACGGTTTACGAAGATCGTTCGTACGCATTCGTGGTTAAGCAGCCGTTGGCGACCGACCTCATCAAGCGCGCCGCCGGAATCACCACCGGTGCCGCCAACCCCAAGACCGACAAAGCCGGCGTTTTGACTCGCGAGAAGCTTCTCGAAGTCGCAAAAGCGAAGATGGCTGACTTGAACACCGACGACGAAGAAATGGCAATGCGCATTATTGCTGGTTCCGCTCGGTCGATGGGCGTTCGAATCGAAGAATAATCGCTTATAATAGATAAGCACTCAAGGAAGAGATCAGGGCAAATCGCTCTGATCTCTTTCTCTTTTTGAAAAAACAAACCGATAAGAATACTGAGGCGTCTCATTTATGGTGAAAACGAGCGTTTTGCTAATTGGAATTTCAATCGCAGCTACTGCGATGAGCCAAAGCGCGTCTCAGGTCATGGCGGATAGCCAAGTCGGACAGTCGATTGCTGACGTTTTCCGGACTGCAGCGGGCAGCGATATCTCTTTCGTCGCTTCTGGCTTCTTGACGCATGGAAAAGAATCTAAGAATCTTTCGACGGCTTTTCAGTTTCCATCCGATGAACTCTGGTTGGTATCTTTGACCGGCAAGCAGCTCACCGAAGCCTTTGAGAAAAGTTTGTCTTTCTATCCCGAGCCGTGCCCCGACACCCTTTACTTCAGCGGTGGCGAAGTTTCCTTTCAAGCGCCCAAGATCGGCAAAGCTAAATTATTGAATGCGACCATTGGCGGTTTGGCCATCGATCCCGCTCGGACCTATCGTGTTTCGATGCCGTCGAGTTTGGCCCGTGGGGGACTCTGTTACTTTGCAGTGTGGAACTTCCAAAAGCCGGAAAAAGTAATTTCCCCGTCCATTTCGAAACTTCTTGAGGGCAAAAGCGTCCAAACTTCTACATTAAGATGGCTCTCACATCAATCGCTTTAGGCCTTTCGCTGCTGCTTCACCAAGAGCCGAAAGTTACGTTTGACCAAGCTGCCGCTTGGACTTGGTTGACCAAGCAATGCGACCTTGGACCACGCGTTCCCAACACGGCTCCACATGTCAAATGTCGCGACATGATCTACGATGAGGTGAAGAAGAACTGTGAGAAGTCTGAACTTCAAGCATTCGGACATGTTTGGTCGAAGGATAATTCCCGTCGCCAAATGTGGAATGTTGTCGGCTATCAGAACTGGGAGAAAGCCACGACTCGGGTCGTCTTGATGACCCACTGGGACACTCGCCCAACCGCCGATCAGGATGAGAATCCGGACAATCGAAGCAAGCCGATTCTAGGGGCCAGCGATGGCGCCTCCGGTACGGCAGTTTTGCTTGAACTCATGCGTCATACGAACGATGTTCCCAAAGATTTAGGGATTTGCTACCTCTTTGTGGATGGCGAAGATCTTGGTCCCGACCTTGACGAGATGTTCCTTGGCGCGGTCCACTACAGCAAGCACTTGCCCACGCCGAAGCCAGATTACGGAATTTTGCTCGATATGGTGGGCGATTCCGACTTACGCATTCCGGTAGAGCCGAACAGTTTTCACAAGGCAGAAAGGGTCGTTCGCGCCATCTATAAGCATGCAAAGACGGTTGGATTAGAGAAGACCTTCCCTATGGACTTTGGCGATACTATTGAGGATGATCACCTGTGCATGAACGATGCCGGAGTTCCGACCATCGACCTCATCGACTTTACCTACGAGCCTTGGCATACCTTGCACGATACGCCGGACAAATGCAGTGCGGATTCGCTTGGCAAGGTCGGCAAACTACTGGATACCTGGTTGCACCAGGACCAAGTCTGGAAACCGAAGGGCTGATGAAAGCGGTTAGCGGTTAGCGGTTAGATTTGAGATTTGAGATTATTTGGGACATGATCAGAGAGAGGTCGGAGCCTACAACTTTTCCTCTGAGCGAATCCCCTCCCCTCGCTTCCCTATTCCAAGTACACTGAAACTCGTGCCCCTCGCCATCTATATCCACACTCCTTTTTGCCCGAGCAAGTGTGGCTATTGCGACTTTAATAGCTATGCGATGGACGGCGAGATTGTCGAACGCACAGTCGCGGCGATCGTGAACGAAATTCAGCGCTCACCCCTCAAGGGAGAGTCTGCCAAAACAATCTTTTTCGGGGGAGGCACCCCAACTTTTCTTGCGTCCGATCAACTCATCCGCATTCTCGATGCCGTCTGCGAGGTTCATCCTCCGATTGAAGGATGCGAAATCACGAGCGAGGCCAACCCGGGCACCGTTGACGCCACCAAATTCAGGGCCATGGTCGAAGCGGGTTTCAATCGCGTCTCATTAGGAGCCCAGAGCTTTCTCGATGAAGACTTGATTCGGCTAGATCGTATTCACAAAGCATCGGAAATTGAGCGAGCCGTCCTGTCCGCACGAGAGGCAGGATTCGCAAGTCTTAATCTCGACCTGATGTTCGCGCTTCCATCTCAAAGCCGCGTGGGATGGACTCGCAATCTTGAGAAGGCGCTCTCATTACGGCCCGAACATTTAAGTCTTTACTGCCTCACCATCGAACCGAACACAGCCTTTTACAAGAAGAATCTGAGGGGTGAACTGGACCTCCCAGAAGACGAAATTCAGCGCGAAATGTATGATGAATGCCTCGCAAGAGTTAGCGATATCGGTCTTGAGCAGTACGAGATTTCTAATTTCGCAAAACCGGGATTCGAATGCCGCCACAACCTTTGTTACTGGCGGAACGAGGACTACGCCGGGTATGGCCCTGGGGCGGTTGGCTGCACGACGATCGACGGGGTCACTCGCCGATACACAAACCTCAAGCATCCCGAGCGCTATTGTGATGCGGTTGAAAATCGAGCTCTCCTGGCTTTTGAGAGCGAGACGATCACCGAAGGCATCCGGCAGGTCGAACAAATTATGCTTGGCCTTAGGCTCAACGAAGGCATTCATGTGGACACTCTGAAAGATAGGCCGATGTCCCATCTTGTCGAAAAAGGGTGGGTTGAGTTGGCAGGAGACCGTCTCCGCCTGACCTCAGAAGGGCGGCATTTTTGCAGCGAAGTCGCGCTTGAGCTGATCTAAACGAATTTCTGCAAGGCAATGAACGATTCATCTTGCACACGCGTACTTATGCTGTGATAGCGGTCGCGGCGGCCCTGATTCTTTCGGAGCAATCAGGCGTCATTGAGAAATTCTATGTGTGGAAAGAGCCCAAGCAGGGTCGCTCTCTCCACGTACGCGTCACGTACCCCGCAAAAGGAGATCATTTACCGATTATCGTCCTCTCCCACGGTCTAAAAGGATCTGAAACGAGCCTGAATCCTCTCGTCCACTATTGGGTCGAACATGGCTATGTTGTATTCCAGCCGCGCCATGAAGACGCAAACGTGAATGCTTCGTCCGACAAACAGCTTGCTTCGCTTCATATCGAGAACCCCTTTCGCAGTTGGCGGAGTCGTCTTTATGATTGCGAATTCATGTATGACGTGTGCCGATCGATTGGGCGGTGGGTTCCTGAGCTCAAAGCACGAATCGACACGAAGAAGATCATTCAAGCTGGACATTCCTTCGGTGCCCATACCACGCAGGTTTTAGGGGGTGCCAAACTTGACGGTCACAGCTTCGCTTCACCCGTTCCTCTCGCTTTTTGCTGTATCTCTCCTCAAGGAATTGGGGCCGGACGAAACGCCGACTCTTGGAAAGACTTCAAGCGACCACTGCTGGTGATTAGCGGTACCAACGATACAACTCCAATTGATGATGCGGCGACGAAATCAAACCCAGAAAGACGCCAGGATCCGTACAAGCTTTCACCTCCAGGTAATAAATATCTCCTTTGGATTCAAGGTGCGAATCACAATTTCGGCGGCATCACCGGTCGGTTTGATTGGTCCGGTGCAGGGTCAGCGAATCCTCAACATGTTGCCTGGGTTCAGGAGACAACGCTGGCTTTCTTCGACGCCTACGCCAAGTCAGACAGCAAGCAAATGAAGTGGCTCCGGTCCTACCTTCTGGCATCGGAAACGAAAGGCGATGCGGTTCTGAGTTGGCGATAGCGGTACGCTAGGCGAATGCGCCTTCGAATGTGGATGTATGACATCGCCCGCGAACAGACTCCCACTCACGAATACCTCCACAGGCTCTGCAAGCTCACCGTTGAAAGTGGATACAATGCGATTGGACTTTACCTTGAGCATCGGTTTGCCTATCCTTCGGCTCCGTGGGCTGCAGGAAAGGACGCATTAACACCCGAAGTCATTCGTGATTTGCAACAAGAGTTCCCTGATTTGCAGATCATTCCATTCATCAATCTACTGGGACACTTTGAGGGATTTATCTACACCAGCGAAGGCGCGGGCTACGCGAAGGAACGCTTCGTCGGGATGCAAGCCGATCCTTCAAATGCGGACTTCCAATCGCTTTGCCGAAAGCTGATCGACGATACTACTAATATTTTCTCATCGAATCTTATTCATATCGGTGGAGATGAAACTCAGCAACTTGGAGGCAACGATGAAGAAAGGTGTCGAGTTTATGCCGAGCATTTCGGCCCTCTCGCTCAATATGTGATCGACCAAGGACGAACGCCGGGCGTGTGGGGCGACATGTTCCTAGAGCATCCCGAAGCTCTCGATACGTTGCCGAGAGAGACGATTATTTTCGATTGGCAATATTTTAAGTCGCCTGAATATACGAGCGAACTCTTTCGCAACCAAGGTTTCCGCACCGTCTTCTGTCCAGCGATTCATACGTATAACGCGGCTTGGTGCCACCTGCCGCAAAGTGAGCGAAACGTGCGTGAGCATGCCGAAGCGGCCGAACGACTCGGAGTTGAGGGGGTTTGTGTGACGACGTGGGAATGCGGGCTCTTTGGCAACTACAACACGATCCTTCCTTGTATTGAAGCTAGCGGGAAAATCCTCTCTGAGGCAGCGGCGGACAAGGATCGTGGCTATCCGTTGCCGAACGCCACACATCAAGAAGATATCGCAATTTACGCTCAGGAGACCAAGGCTGAGGGCTTTTTGCAAGCCTATCTCAAACATGGCGAGGCAAGCGAGGAATGGGCGCGTCTTTTAGGATGCGAACTTCCTGCGCTTGGCGGTGAATGGGCGTTTAGCGGCATTCGTTCCCGCCTGAAAAGCCGTATGTTTTTGTATAGCAATCCGTTCTTGTTTTGGCTTCGGAATGGCAAAGAGGTGCTCTTTGGCCGCGGAGGCGCTACCGAATTGGCCGAGCGAGCATCGGCTTTTGCCACGAATGCCGATCAGCGGGGCATTTGTACCCTGGTCGCCAAATCGGTTGAGTTCTTATTTCATGTCGAGAAGACTGCCGAGGCTTATGCCAAGCGGCATCCAGGCGAAGCCATTGCTTGTTTGTCACCGTGCCGCCAGATCTTTGACGAGCTCGAAAAGGTTGCGAAGGCGACCCACATCAACGCATGCGGCTCTATGGCGGACGTTTACCGTTGCCGGGCGGCCAAGCGGCATATCGAAGAAGTCATCGTTCGAATCAAACAGTATGGGGACGGTTCATTGGGATATTTGCCATCCTTCGAAACGATTACGCATCCAAAATTCATCCCTCACGATCAAGCGAATTGGTGGTTGATCAATAAATGGGCGAACGAATGAGCGGCTAAATCTGCCAGGGCTTGAGTTCGCCATGCTCGACGCCGTGGGAGTCGACTCGCAGGGAACCTATCCGCAAAATCGGAACTGGGACCGGAGGAATTGCCGTGCATCGCACGAATGCTTTCAGTTTCGAAAAGTCGATTTTTTCGATCATTCCGAACCCGAAGTCCTCACCAGTTCGTTTGGCGAACGAACATACCGCCCCTTCATATAAATCGGGTGAGGCGATATGCACGCGTGCAGTGTGCGTGTGGTCCATCGCCCGAGAAACCACCCAATCCTCAAATTCCGTTTCGGACACAATAAATAAGGAGCTTCCAATCACCTCAACGTACGCATCTTCCATGTTCAGTTTCGTGCGTTGATGGGCAGAAACTCGGTCTCCCGAACCAAGTCGAACTCCTTCAATACTTGCTTCATTGAGATCAACGACGTGGCTCTCGGTCCGTTCGAGCAGGTCGAGCCAATGCGCTTTCCGCTGGGCAATTTGAACAAGGTTCGGAAAGGGTTTGTCGAGGCCAACCAACACCTTGCCGCTAGGGATCGCCTCGCGCAGGGGATCGGGAATCAAAATTTCGTCCGGCTTGAGCAACTGAATGATGAGTTGAAGCGTTTGGCGCAACAGCGGCGAAACGCGATAAGTAAACAGTTGAACCATGAGGTCGCGGTCTGTGTGGGTCAGCGCTTCTACCATCGCCGCGATCAAGACGTGGGGGGCTCGCGTTGGGTCAAGTGAACCGTAGAATCGTTGGTAAAGCGGTCGATCTCCTCTCAAGAGCGTGACCAAACAAGGCTGACTGTGAGTTGCATCGTTTGGATCGAGGCATAAGAGGTCGGCAGCACCCCGGTTTTCTTTAATCCATGCACGCCAAGACACGCTCGGGTGTCCGACGATGAGCGTGCGTTTCATTCGTGAGATTGTACGACAAAACGAACGCCTATCTCCAAACAACTATGCCTCGATTGGGGGAGAGAATGGTGAATACCAACTCATATCGAGGCGATAGTTGCTCTAATAGAATCTACATTTCAACGAGATAAATCAAGCTTTATATTATATTGTGACATTAGAACTAGGACTTTTGGTCACAAACAACTTTATTCGGAACCTATCGTTTGGTGGCACGTCGTATATAGTTGCGTCTTTCGGAGTGAGAATGTTCTCACTCTTCGAGGTAACAGTAGGGGATCATTTATTGGAACGCAGTCAAATTCAGTTCGACATGCAAAGTGTCGACATCTCGACCCTTGCGGACGAGGGTCCGTGGAGTGTCACCGTCTCGATTACCAATCGGCATCGGGCGGTCGTGGGCGGTCGAATCTACGCCCACATTGGCCTCACTCAGATCGTTTCCGAAGTCATTACGATATTACCGGGACACACGAGTTCGGTCGAATTTAAGCATCATCTCGGACCGTTTACGCGCATTCATTCCAATGAAATTGTGTGTGGTCATGGGGTTCAACACGGCTTTAGCTTTTTGATTATTAACCCGGAAAATCATAAGACCTACGCGACGTCGGTTGATTGAAATCAATTCAAACACACCATGAAACCGAAGCCACAAATCAGGCCTTAATCAACTTTATTAAGATGGATATCCATCGGTTGGGTTGCATTGCGACGTGGCCAAGGTATCCCGAAATGTTCGAGTTTCGATAGACGTTGATCCCACTCCAATACTTAAATGGACGCACGGACGAAACATCGAGATGGGTGTCGTCAGGGTCGGGTGTTTGATTGGCTTCGCGAATGACTCTCATCGAGCCTTGAGCGTTTCGGTTGCGGATTTGCACGCCGTCTTTGGCCAGCGCATCCCAATCCACCGTCGGATATAGAAGGAAGCTGCCAACATTCGGAATGCCCGACTGAGCGATTTCGAGGTGGTCTCTTTTGTCCTTTGCTTCGGGCATCAAATGAAGAACTTTGAAGTTGACATCCTCAATGGTTGCAGTCGTGCCCGGATCCTTTTTGAACGAACCGACGAACTGAGTGACTCGGGCGCTCACTCGAATGTCGGCAAATTTTGCGGTGGTCGCCGGGAGTTTTTGTGTAAACCGAAGTTTGCCTTTTGCACCCGCTACTGACGCGCGACCACCCACGATCGAAAAGGTCAGAAGTGGTTTGTCCGAACTCGATTCGGGAGGGACACCCATGGTTGGCATTTCAAAAACAATTGCGGTGTCACCCGGTTCGAAAGTTTCGCCTTTGCCCAACGTGACTTGAGCTTCGTCGACAATTTTTCGACCGTCGGGCGCCCATTGAGTGTATTGCCCATCGGCCTCCTTTCGAATCAGTTTGACAATGCGCATTTCGGGAGCGGCGGCCACGATGGCTTCATAGGCTTTGTCCGATACACCAAAGTCGTTAAAAATGTAGATGCCCAATTTCTCATTCGCGCCAGACTCTTTAATGGTTTGTTTTCGTTCGAACTGATTTTGCGATATCGGTACGATCTGGAGTGGTAGGGCCGTTTGTCGTAGAGCAAGAAGTGAAGTGAACGCAAGAACGGAAACCATGGCAATTCTATGATACAACGGCTTTTATCTGCCTGTGTTCACCAAGCCTTCGCCACTTCTGCGACTCTTCAGAAGCCGCTCTCGGTATTCCGAAGGGCTCAGCCCCGTGTCCCGTCGAAAGGCGGTGGCAAAGTATTGGCTGGACCCGAAGCCAAGACGAATCGCAATGGCGATGACCGACTCATTCGTCTCGGTAAGAAGGCGTTTTGCCTCGTCCAGTTTGCGGGCTCTGATCCATTCCCCCGGCGCTTGCCCCACTTCCTTTTGAAAGACCCGGGTTAGCCAAACGGTCGAGACCCGCAATTGATCTGCCAGGGCATCGACCGAAAGCTGTCCATAGTCGGCTTGCATGATGGAGCGCATGGCGCGATAGACCAAATAGTTATCTTGAGAAGTCGGATGGTTCAACATACCATGACGTGCAAGCGATGTCGCGAGGAGCGTCAACAGTGCTTCGCAAGTTTCCTCGGAGTATGGTTTAGGGTCAGCATGTTCTTGGAAGATGCGCTTTAGGAGATCGCCAGATTCGGACTGCAAGGGATGATAGCCGCCGAACCCGGGACTGTCAAGGACCTTTTGCGTTGTCACCGGAAGCAAACTGGGATCGATATGCAGCGCGTAGTATTCGCACGGCTGAAGGGTCGAATCACTCGATCCGTGCTCAACCCCTGGCATCATGACTAAAATATCGCCCGGATGAATCTCAAAGGTCGTGTCACCAACCCACCATCGCAAGAGCCCTTTGACGACGAAACAGATTTCGATGGTGTCCTCGTGGGCATGAGCCGCATGTCCGGTTGCCATTCCCGTGGCATTAACTACGTGGTAGATCTGACGGAGCTTGGCGTAGGTATTCGGCTCGTTATATGAGGATTCGCGATACGAAATCGACGCCATGTTCAATTATAGAAACTTGTCTTAAAGGAACGACAAAGAATTTGGACTTATCGTACAACATTTTCAAGCTTCCGGGCTAACGGTAGCGAATAGTGCAATTATGAAACCGTTCGTTTTACGAAAGGGGTTTACCCTCATCGAATTGTTGGTGGTCATCGCGATTATTGCGATCCTCGCCGCCATTCTCTTTCCCGTTTTTGCCCAAGCTAAGCTATCGGCAAAAGCAGCCTCGTGTGTCAGCAATATGAAGCAGATTGCTTTGGGCGCTCAGATGTATGCCGTCGATACTGACGACGTCATGGTGTTAAGCCAAAGTTGGTATGCCGAAAACCGTATCAATGGTCTGCAGTTCCAGAAAGGCGGGGTCAACTTTAACAGTTGGCGAACCCTAGTCTATCCTTATACCAAGAATACGGGAATCTATACCGACCCGACCGCGCCTGGCATTTTTGTCAGTCCGGCATTTGCGAATAACCGCGACCTTGCTCCGACGATTTACGGAAATATCGGCATTAATCACATGGCGATGGCTCCGATGTATTGGGATGGCACGAACCAGGCTCCCCACGGCGTCTCGTCAACATCGATTGCCAAGCCGGCCGAGACGGTTTACTTCACCGAAATATTTAACAACGGAATCGACAATCCCACCAACGATGGTTGGCTTTGGACCGGAAACTATTGGTGGAATGGCCTTGTCGATGCGCCGATGTGTTGGGATACGGCTTTGCCCAGCGGCAGCCCTTATCAGGTCGATGGCAACGTCTTCTGCATTTGGAACTGGGGAACGGGCGTGTGGGATTCGCTCGGTCTCGACATCAACCATGGTGGTCAAACAGGTGGCGCGGTTGCCCGTGTCGCAAAGCAGGTCGTGACCGCCTGGGGCGATGGCCACGTCAAGAAAGTCAGCATGGGACAACTCGCAGCCGGGACGAACTGGAAAGCCGGTCAAAGCGGCGACGATACTCACTTCGTTTTGAGCGATTACGACAAATACGTGTGGGACGACAAATGAGGGGAGCCCCCCTTCTCCTCGCCGTCGTTCTGGCAGCCTTGCTTGCCGGATGTCAATCCGGCAACGAGGCAAGCGACATCTCAAAAGAACAGTCTCCTAGCGCGAGCAAGAGCGATGCGCCCACGACGAAAGTCGAAGGGACGAAATCCAATCCGGCAGCGAACTATCCCAAGAGCGCAGCCGGTCAAGGCGACACCTTAAAGTAAGTCCAAAACATAATCCTAGATTGACCCCGCTCTGCCGGGGTCTTTTTTTCGAATTGGGTTGGAAGCAGTGCTCCGGTAACATGAAGTGATATGATTCAACCGCCGCTCCGCTCGCCAGGACAAATGCTTCGCGACCAGATGAAGGAAGGCATCGTCGTCATGCCCGGCGCTTTCTCGGCGCTTTCTGCATTGGCAGCGTATAAGCAGGGTGCGAAAGCGGTCTATCTGAGTGGGGGTGCGATCACTAATAATCTGCTCGGCGTTCCCGACATCGCCCTCGTGTCGCTGAACGAAATGTCTGGAGTTGCGGCCCAGGCTTGCCAGGTAGCTCCGGTTCCGATCATCTGCGATGCGGATACGGGCTTCGGCGAAACATGGAATACCGTTCGAACCGTCATCGAAATGGAGCGGGCCGGGCTTGCGGGAATTCACCTCGAAGATCAAGTCAGCCCCAAGCGATGTGGTCACCTAGAAGGGAAAGAAGTTGTGTCGCGCGACCATATGGAGACCAAAATTCGGGCGGCCGCTTCGGCCAAACGCGATTCCTCGTTTGTGATCATCGCCCGAACCGATGCACGCGGAGTCGAAGGTATCGATGCGGCAATCGATCGAGCCAAGGCATATGTTCAAGCCGGAGCCGACGCGATTTTTCCCGAGGGACTGATCTCAGAAGCAGAATTCGAGCAATTTCGGAAAGGCATCGATGTTCCTCTCCTTGCCAATATGACTGAGTTTGGCAAGACGCCTCTGATCACGGCCAAGCGATTTGAGGAGTTGGGTTATCAAATGGTGATCTTCCCCGTCACGGCCTTGCGGGTCATGCTGAAGGCGGTCGAGGAGTTTTATGCAGAGCTCCTCGAAACCGGCACCCAGGCGGGATGGATCGACAAAATGCGGACCCGCGCCCAACTCTACGAAACGATCGACTATGCCGACTATACGGCGCAGGACGGGAAGTGGCAAGGATAGGATTCGACCGCTTTAGCGAAGACTGACGATCCAGAAGTTATTTCCGCTCGTAGTTCCCTTTTCAGAAAAGGTGAAACTTGCTCGTTCGCCTACGATGGTGCGAAATGGTTCGTTGGCCGGAATGGTGACGATTTGGTTCTGCTTGGCAACTACAAAGTTTCCGCTATCGAAAACCACCACCACTTCGGTTTCCTTGGGCGTTGGGATCTGAACGGCATATTTGAGAACCACCGTCTCCGAGGATTGCTTTCCACGATTCAGTCCAGGGTCGCCCTGATTTTGGGATTGCCCTTGGTAGGACGAACAGATGCCCACGAGGGAAAGCACGAAAATGAGAGAAAGGACACGATTTGTCACAAAGGGACAAGACGAGCCACGCAGTCAAAAGTTGCCATGAGTCAGAAGTCATGCCGATGGTGACATTGGTCATAACGTTTTAAGGCTCAAAATCGTCATAATAAATCATGCGTAAGCAAGTACGAATCGCCCTCATTGGCGCAATTCTCGCAGTCGGAGCGGCGTTCGCACACGCCGACGGTATTGGTCCTGGTTCGCCGGCCCCGGCAATGGAAGTCAAGACTTGGTACAAGGGTAAACCCGTCACCAAATTTGACAAGAACAAAGTCTATGTCGTCGAGTTTTGGGCGACCTGGTGTGGCCCCTGCCGCGAGAGCATTCCTCACCTGACCGAAATCGCAAAGAAAAATAAGGACGTCACGTTCGCTGGCATCAGTATTTGGGAAGAAGACAAAGACGACAACATCAAGAAATTCGTTCAGCAGATGGGCGAAAAGATGGATTACAACGTCGGCTATTCAGGCAACAAAGAAGGCATGTCGCAAAGCTGGATGATGGCTGCCGGTCAAAACGGAATCCCGACGGCGTTCATTATCAAGAACAACACGGTTCAGTGGATCGGTCACCCGATGGAACTCGAGAAGCCTCTCGAAGAGGTCAAGTCCGGCAAGTTCGATCTGGCTAAATTTAAGGCAGAATTCAACAAGCAAGCCGACGCAAATCGAGCGATGATGGCGGCTCAGAAAGACCTCGAAGCCATCAGCCAACTCATCAAAGCTGGCAAGTACGACGACGCTTCGACCAAACTCGATGAACTCGAAAAGAAGTCGCCGATGATGAAAGAGCAGGCGGATTCACTGCGATTTACGATGCTCGCCAAAACCGACCCCGCCAAGTGGGACGCTAAGGCTAAAGAAATGGCTTCTAGCGGTAAGGAAGAGTCGGTCATGCAGTTGTGCATGTTTGCTCTTAATCAGGTCGAAGACAACGGCGATAGCGCTGCGGCTCAAAAGGCAATGGACTATGCGCTTGGCTCGGCCAAAGACGGTGACCTCATGACCTATTATTACGGTGCGGTTTATTACGACCAAAAGAAGGAACCGAAGAAGGCCCTCGAACTCGTTGATAAAGCCATCGCATCGTTGCCAAAGAGCAAGTTTAAGGATAGCAAGCAAGCTCAAGAAGCACTTTCGAAGATGCGCGAAGACTTAGCTAAGAAAGCTGGCTAGGCTCACGTAGCTTTTGCAAACTAAGCCCTGCAATTTTCGATTGCAGGGCTTTTGTATTGCCCGGTCTGAACTCCATGTGTCCCCTTGGGAGCGAGGGCATCTTGCCTTTGTGAGTTTTAGGGGCGGTTGTCAAGTCCACTCCCACCCGTTCACTTTCGTTCACGGACTCCCTCGGCCAGCGAGGGAGATTTTGGAGGGCACATCTGGGTGCGAGGGCTTCTAGCCCTTGTGAGTCTTTGTGCTGTTGTCAAGTCCACTCCCACCCGTTCACTATTCGCTCACGGACTCCCTCGGCTAACGAAGGAGATTTTGGAGGGCACATTTGGAGGCGAAGACTTCTGCCCTTGTGAGTCTTTGGGTGGTTAGCGAATCCACTCCCACCCGTTCACTTCGTTCACGGACTCCCTCGGCCAGCGAGGGAGATTCTGGGGGGCACCTGGGGCGAGGGCTTCTAGCCCCTGTGAGTCTTTGGATGGTTAGCGAATCCACTCCCACCCGTTCACTTCGTTCACGGACTCCCTCGGCCAGCGAGGGAGATTCTGGGGGCGCATCTGGGAGCGAGGGCTTCCAGCCCTTGTGAGTCTTTGGATGGTTAGCGAATCCACTCCCACCCGTTCCCTTCGCTCACGGACTCCCTCGGCCAGCGAGGGAGATTTTGGGGACCTCTGGGGGCGAGGGCTTCTAGCCCTTGGGAGTCTTTGGCGGTTGGCAAGTCCACTCCCACCCGTTCACTTCGTTCACGGACTCCCTCGGCCATCAACATCAAGCAACGAAGCAGCGTTC
>JBEHXE010000044.1:0-16259 GCA_048498855.1 Armatimonadota bacterium
ATTCAGCTTGGAGGACGTTTGAGTTTTGCGTGCGCCAGTATCGGCATTTCGTACACCAAAGACCAAGGCACCAACGGAACGGAACTCCTTAAGAATGCAGACATCGCGATGTATCGTGCCAAGGCCAGCGGTAAATCGAACTATCTGCTTTTTGATGCCGGGATGGAGGATTTTGCTTTGGAGCGGCTTGAACTTGAGACGTCGCTTCGAAAAGCGCTAGAGCAAAACGAAATTTATGTCGTTTACCAACCATTGGTCGGTCTCGAAGAGAGTTCACTGATGGGAGCCGAGGCCCTGGCTCGATGGACGCATCCGACGCGGGGCAATATTTCGCCCGGGCAGTTCATTCCGATTGCCGAAGAGACGGGACTCATTATTCCCATCGGCTACTGGATCTTGGAAGAAGCTTGCCGCCAGGCCAAGCAATGGTGCGACGAATTCGATACGGATTTTGTGATCAGCGTCAACCTTTCGGGCAAGCAGCTCCAGCGTGACGACGTGGTCGATCGAGTTCGCGACATTCTGGAGCGGACCCAATTGCCGCCCAAATGCCTCAAACTGGAGATTACGGAGTCTGTCCTTATGGAAGATCGGTCGGACATCGTCACCAAGATGACTGAGATCAAGAACTTGGGCATAAAATTAGCCCTGGATGACTTTGGCACGGGCTATTCTTCACTCTCGACGTTGCGCTTGTTTCCCATCGATACCCTCAAGATCGACCGGGCGTTCATCAGTCGCTTGGGCGAAGAAGATGGAGCCCTGGCAATCGTCGAAGCCATTTTGGCACTGGCCAAAACCATGCAGATGGATGTCATCGGCGAGGGCGTGGAAACCCAGCCTCAGGAAGAAATCATTCGAAGTCTTGGGTGTAAGGCGGGGCAAGGCTATCTCTACGATAAGCCCTTGAGCGGACTTGATTTTGAGGCGCGATTGCGTGAAGCCAAGGCGAATGGTCAGGATCAGGCGGCCTAGCTTCGCTTTCGGCGGTGCGAACGCCGCTCCCAGCTATATTCGCCGTGAATCTTGGTGTCGACCCCTCGTTCGACCCACCCAAACAAATAGCGGGCTGGGTTCTTTCGTCCGAGAGGAATGCGAACGCAGCCATGCGACGCGGGATAGGAGGGAACCGAGGTGTAGCCGTGTAGGAATACATCGCCGTTCACCTGGATCGCGTAAGGCATGGGCGCATCGTTATACTTGTGCGAATAGTGCATTCGCTCTTTAGGACCCGTCTGAAAATCGCCATTGGGCGTGTGGTGGCCGGGCCGCCCGGTACTAATATTGGTTTTGACGACGAGGATATTGCCCTGAAAGGCATTTAGCTCCTGAGTTGCCTGATCGACGTCGATGCGTTTCTTGCCAACCTCCACGGTGAACTCACCTTGAGGCATCGAGACTCGCAAGGTGTTAGTGGTTGGATCGATAAAGAAAACGCCTTGAAACTTGGTCACTTCACGCAAGGGGATAAGAACGTCGCCAACGTAAGTTCGGCGAAACTTCGTAAATTCTTTTTCGTCCAGAGTGAGCGTCTTTTCGTCGGGTGATAAGAAGACTTGCGAACCCATTCTCGCGGCGAGGTCACGCGCAAGCACATAGGTGGTCCCGCGTTCGTCGGCAAACGTAACCGCCCCGACCGTATCCAATTCTGGTCGCGTGGGCTTCGTAGTCGGAGGCGCGTCGACCTTAGCCGCCTGTCCGCCGCCATTCGTTTGCCCGCCTTGGGTTGGTTCGACCGGTTCACTCACACGACGCAAACCGCCGCCTGCGAAAGCAAATGTCGCAACACCAACGCCAACGATAGAAATCACACCTAAAAAGAGAGGAACTCCCCGCACAAATCAACTCGCTAAACTACCGCACGAACAAGATATTTGTTCATCGGCAATAAGAAGAGAATGTATCGTATCGATGGGCGAATGTCAAGGGACAATTCTTAAAATTATTCGACTTCCCCAAATCAATTCTTCAAAGGCACCAGTGAGCACGTTCTAGTGCTTCTTCGCGCCGAGGAAAAGCGCAAGCCCCGCGATCAGAGTTCCCACCCCGAATGCGACCGAACCAATGCCGCCAGAATTGCGCGTCATCACTAAGACGAGTCCTTCGAACATAAAGGCGATCGCCATAAAACGAGCACAGAAACGCCAATTTCGACTTGCGTGCGAAAGAAACATCCAAGACAAGAAGAACAGACTCACGACGGATGCCACCATCGAAGCCAGGAGAGGCATCTGTTCACGATCAAATTGGAGTCCGACGACCGTCGAAAGGTAGACGAGGAACCCTAAAATAGGGGCGGAAAGAAGGATCCAAACCGCGAAAACTTCTCGTCGTTGCATATGCACAATTCTTTGACCTTAACATTCGCGCTCGGTTCCCCAGAATCAAGGAAAATCGGTGGCGGATGCCCAAATCCTTTACATTTATTGACGGTTCTTTTTTCAGGTTCCGCACGGTCAATAGGATTTAAGTCGCGGAAAGTGTTGCTGAATGCCTCGAGAGTTGGTAAAACCAAGATGTGCAACGTAGCGTACTACTCTTAGCGTTCCTGGCGCTTTCGATCATCGGCTGTAATGGCGGATCGAATACCGACTCCGGCAGCGCAACTTCATCGGCGTCGTCCGGGCAAGCTACCGGCAAGAAATACAAGATTGCTTTCATTCCCAAGGGTTCGACTCACGAATTCTGGAAGTCGATGCAAGCTGGCGCTCAAGATGCCGCCAACGCGAACAACGTTGATCTGCTTTGGAAAGGCCCCTTGAAAGAAGACGACAAGGCCGACCAAATCAAGGTCGTCGAAGACTTTACGGTTCAGAAGGTCGATGGCATTGTCCTCGCTCCGCTTGATGAGGAAGCCCTTCGCAAGCCGTGTTCCGAAGCGATTGCGGCGGGAATCCCGATTATTATCGTGGATAGCGCCCTCAAGGACGTGAAGACCGAAAGCTTCATCGCAACCGACAACGAGAAAGCTGGCTATATTGGCGGCGAGCGATTGGCAAAAGCTCTTGGTGGTAAGGGCAGAGTCATTATGCTGCGCTACGCCGAAGGCTCGGCCAGCACCGAGGCTCGCGAAAAGGGCTTTATGGACGCAGCCAAGGCTGGCGGCCTCGAAGTCGTGAGCGAAAATCAGCATGGTGGCGCGACTCGTGAGTCGGCCCAGAGCGCGAGCGAGAACCTGCTGCAGCAGTTCAAGGCTGGCGACGGTTTGAATATTCAAGGCATCTTCTGCCCTAACGAATCGACTACCTTTGGAATGCTAAAGGCGCTGCAGAACAGCAAGTTGGCCGGCAAGGTCAAGTTCGTTGGCTTCGATTCAAGCAAGGAACTCCTTGAAGCAGTCACGGCGGGCGAGATCGAGGGCCTCGTGCTCCAGAACCCGACGAAGATGGGCCACGACGCAATCGAGGCCATGGTCAAGAAACTGAAGGGCGAAAAGATCGAGGAGAAAGTCGATACCGGCGCGACGCTGGTCGATAAAGCCAACATCGATTCCGACGACGTCAAGAAACTGCTCGGTAAGTAAGCTAAACATTCTTATCATTCAAAAATGCTCCAGAGGTTCTTCTGGGGCATTTTTTTGATAGCCCTATTTGGCAACCTTGTTTCGACGACCCAAGTAGTGACAATATGCTTCGCCCGACTTCGTTGCTCTTTCTCGCTCTTGCCGCCTCAATGGCCCGCGCTCAAACCGACACGACGAAGCTCGACGCCTACTTCGATAGCTTCATTGCCTTGAAGCGAAACCCATCAATTGCGGTTGCGGTCGCAAAGGATGGCAAGGTTATTTACGCCAAGGCATTTGGTTATGCCGACATCGAAAACGATGTGAAGGCAACCCCGGAGACGGTCTATCGACTCGGCAGCATCACCAAGCAGTTCACGGCCACGATGATCATGCAGCTCGTGGGTGAAGGAAAGCTCAAGCTTGACGACACACTCGTGAGCCTGCTACCTGACATGCCAAAGGCCTGGTCAAAAGTGACCGTGACGCATCTGCTTAATCATACAAGCGGAATCAGGTCCTATACCGAGGTTCCGGGCGTTTTTGAGGATAAGGCCATGAAGCCGACGACCCCAGCCGGCATCATCAAAGTCGTTTCCGGCCTTCCGATGGAGTTTGAGCCTGGTTCGAGGTGGAATTATAACAATACAGGCTACGAACTCCTGGGCATGATCATCGAGAAACTCGACAAACGTCCCTACGCCGAATCGCTCAAGGCTCGGATTCTCGATCCTCTCGATATGCAGAACACCTACTTCACAAGCGAGCGAACCATCGTGAAACATCGGGCGCACGGGTATTCGACGGATCAAAGCGTCGTCCGAAACGCGATGTATATCAACATGGATTGGCCCTATGCCGCAGGTTCGATGGAGAGCACGGTGCTCGACCTTGTGAAATGGGATGCGGCGCTCTATGGCGATAAAATCCTCCCACAGAGCGCCCTTAAGCAGATGTGGACTCCGACCAAGCTGACCGACGGCAAGACCGAAAAGTATGGGTTTGGATGGCACATGGATACTCAAAATGCGATCTCGATCGTTGAACACAGCGGTGGGATTCCCGGTTTTACGTCGGATATTCGTCGTGCGCCGTCTAAAGGGCTGACGGTCATTGTATTGACCAATACTCAGGGCAGCGACGCGGGCACGATGGCCAAAAAAGCGATGGAACTGATCGATCCAAGTTTTGCCGAGGCAGAAGTCAAAGCGGTCCTTGATAACAACCCGAAGGCGACCGAAGATGCGCAGGCAATTTTGAAATCGATATTGGATGGAACGCTGGATCGAACTCGGCTGACACCCGCCTTCGCGAAGATTGTGACGCCCGAGAGGCTCAAGGATTCTTCTCAGCAGCTCGCTGCGCTGGGCCTGCTGAAGAACTTCTCCTTTCAAAAGGAGACCAAGAAAGAGGATTCGACCGTGCGAACGTATCATTTCGAATTGGGGGAAACAAGCTTTAACATGGACCTCGTGATCGATGAAAAAGGCAAAATCGCTGGCCTGGGAATCCGGCAGTAAATTCAATGGGCCTTTTTACTGCTGATCAAGTTCGGGCATTGCTACGCAAGCACCGACTTCCTCCGAGCCAACCGGTTCAAGCCGAATTTGAGGGGGTCGTAAACGAGGTTTGGTTTGCAGGCGAGGTGGTAGTAAGGATAAACAAAGATCTCGAGTATGAATCCGATGTTTGGACGGAATCTGTGGCGGTTCCCGCGTTGGTTGCGCACGAAATCTTCACGCCTCGGCTTTTGATTTTTGACTCAGACCTCGACATTGTGCCCCGCCTCGTCACTATTTATGAGCGTAAGCTGGGTTATTCACTTAGCCGGACGCAACATATTGAAGACCCAGGGATGGTCTATCGGTCACTTGGTCAGCGAGTTCGTGAGTACCACGACAGAGTAAAAGTAGTCGATGATCCAAACGGAAAGCTCGACCCGGCTTGGATTCCTGATTACCCAGCCGCAAGGGATACACTCGTCTCAATCGACGGCTCGACCGATGCTTGGCTTCCTCGCGAACTTGTTTTTCGCTCCGACGCTCCGCCGATTTTTTGCCATCAAGACTTGCATCCCGATAACATTTTGGTTGACAACGACCAACTTTCTGCGATTATCGATTGGGGAGACGCGGCATGGGGCTCACGTACGACGGATATGCGTTATATTCCTTCCCATTTCGTAGGTGATTTTCTGCAAGGCTACGGAAATCTAAGCAATCAAGATCGAATCAACCTTCTCATTCACCACGTCGACCAATTTGGATATGGGGTCAAAAACAGGCGAAGTTATGGCCGATATGGTGACTCAGACATCGAGGGCTTAAAATCTTTGGTTCAGATACTATTGAAATAATCCTTTGCCGCCATCAGGCGATCACTCGCAGGTGTACAAATTTCTACTTTATCAAAAATTATCAAAGTGTGGAAATAAGAAATTGAGTAGGTATCAGCATGGGGACTCGATTCAAGCAAACAATATTGGAAGCACCCGCTCCCGGTCTCAAATTCAAGAGCGTCGATCGATTACTTTCGCCACACGAAGCAAGAGTTTATAAGGTCATCCATAACTCTATGCCAGAAGGAACTTTCCTCATGTCAAAAGTGCGATGTATTGACGTTCTGAAGCCGGATGGGGGAAGCCACCATGAAGACTACTCTCTTCAAGGTCGGATTCAGCTAATGCACTTCGACTATGTGCTCGTCGATGCCAACTCATTTCGACCTCTTCTCGCCATTGAACTTCAGGATTCTTCGCACAAAACTTCGCACGCTAAGTCGCGCGACGCCAAGAAGAAAGCGGCCTGTGATGTGGCCAATTTTCCTTTGATTCGAATCACCAAGAGCCATTATTTAACAGAAGCGAAAATGAGCCAAAAGATTCTTTCAGAACTTGAAAAGTATTGGAGTGAATCGCAATATGCTGCTTAAAGGTTCGTTAGCGGAAGACTAACGAACCTTGCATAGCGGGCTACTTCACGTAGCCAAGTCCGACATCAACCCCTTGCCCGCCGCCGGTTTGATGGCAATGAACCGCAATTGTGATCGTCTCTCCGGGCTTCAAGAGGCTCTTCGCTTCTTTCGAAATTTCGAGGGTGGCATAGTCCGTGATGTAACCGCCTTCCTCGGCAGCAAGGACGCCGTCGATATACACCTCGATATCTTCGTCGTGGTACTCGATCACTTTGAGGTTCGCGAGCCCACTTGCTGGCAGCGTAACCGTGCGACGCATCCAAATATCGCCAGAATCCCAACGAGTCTTCGGGTCAATGCCAGGGGTGCCTGGAGTCCCAAACGGGGCCGCGCCTTTTAACCAAGACGAATCGTCAAAGGTCTTGGCAAACCAATTCGGACCAGGACGAGAGGTCGTATAGGTCCACGAAGGGCTCGCCTTGCGCCCAGTCGGAATGACTTCGATCAGCACGGGAGGCTTGGGGAGGGGAGCATAAGCGCCCAACTTGTGTGTATCTCGGACGGCCCATTTCTTCCACATTTTCATGTCGTCAAGCAATTTGATGAAGAAGCCACCAACGACGGGCCGAGCATGCATCCCACCGCTGTGAATATTGTCGGTAATGTACGAATCCGAGATCGGATCACGAGTCGTGGTCTCGTTGAGATATTCATAAAATGGATTGACAATGGCCTCAAAGTCACGTCGATTGCTCGCCATGGTCGCACTCCATATCGACCAATCCGACTTTGAAAGTTTGGTCCTTGAATCAAGGGGGAGTCCATATCGTAGTAGCTTCGACTTATAATATTCGACTTCGGACGCTTTCAACGATTTAGGGAAGACGTTAAGATGCAACAACTGATCCCAAACGAGATTGTACTTTTGGCTCCACGTATTCGGCTTATCGAATGCCAGGACAGAATGATCTCCTTCCATTGCCACTTTCATCCAGTGGTCAGCATCGACCTTAGCGAGTCGCGCATATTTTCGATAACCGGCCATATCACCCCGCATTCTGCAAAGGTCGCCGTAAGCCGCGAGGGCCAGAATTGCCTTGACGCTCAGGTTGGCGTTATGCGCCAAGTGGCCCATAAAGTCATCGGTGCAAAGCTGGTTTTCGGGGTCCAATCCATACTTTTCGAGATACTTCGCCCATTGGGTCAACTGCTTCCAATATCGATTGGCAAACGAAGGATTGCCTTCGATTTGGGCGATTGCGTCGGTCATGAGAATCATGTTTCCGCTCTCTTCGACCGGCATTCCCTCGCCGCCATCGTCGCGACCAGTTACCTGCGGATACGTTCCAAGATCGTGTGGAGCATTCGGGAACTTCCAGCGGGGCTCACCAGCGTACATGAAGTTCGAAACAAGTGAAGCCTTCATGAGGGGCGGACTTAGCAACAACCAAATCGGAGCCATCGGGTAAATCACGTCGACTGTAGCGATATCGCCATTACTCGTGTTTTCCTTCGTGAAATAGAGCGGTTGACCATTAGCATCGGCTGCTAACCCGTTGGCTGCGACGCACTGTCGGTAGGAGAGAGCGATGATTTTGCCGTATCGATCTCCACCAGCCTTGGTTGCGTCAGCTACTAATTCCTGATCGAATTTCAAACATCGTCCGACCAGCGACGAATATTCTCGCTCGGCTGTCTGGAAAAGCTGGGCTGGGGTTGCGCCATTTCGCCGCCAATAAGGTCGAAGTGGTTTGCCGAAATATTCGATTGAGTAGATTTCGTCATATCCGATCATCATGTGGCGACTGACCGGCGCTTTGCCGACCTGCCCGAGATGAAACGAGTATGCAGTCGCTGGCTCATTGCTATTTGCGGCACGCGGCATCGAGGTGTCGAGCCCGGAGACGGAGCCCGAGTGGGCAAAAGACTCGGACAACGAAGAGGTTGAGCCGACCGCTGAGTTGGATTCAGATGATTTGGCGACCGAATAAAGGTAGCCCCAGTCGATTCGCGTGTCGTCGCCCGCCGGGCGCAGATACGTCTGCCGTGTACTGCCGATCCGAAGGGATGTCAAACTACCCATTTTCTCGCGCTTCCATTCGACTTTGTTGGCGGCCTGGTTGACGGTTAAGAGTCCGCTCGAACTCTCGTAAATCTGGACATTGTGCTTCTTGCCGTCGACCGATGCCACAGTCCAAGTGACATAATTGACAGGTCGAGCAAAAACCTCTAGATCGTGAGGCAATGCCGGAGCCAAAAAGCTCATGACCACGCTGACTTTGCCATTGCTGAATTCGTAGGTCGTCTTTGTTGGCCAAACCTTTAGATTCGTTTGAGGGAAGGCAGGAATGTCGTCGGGGGAATTTCCGAGAAGACGATAGGTCACTCCGTCGATGCGAACCATTGACGTCAGCGGATTCGGATGCCGGGTCCAGTGGCGGGTCACGTCGTCGGTGGCTCGATCGGCCCCCGACCAGACGCTTAAATAGGGATCACTGGTAAGGAGCGGAACCGACGGTGGCCTGAAATAGGTGGGCACCAGAGTCGATTGCCCTAACGACGCCAAAACAAGCGGAAGGATCGGCATGACGGCAGTATATCTTTTGTCCTAACGCGAACATATTTAGTCCTAAAATCTGGACATAAGTGTGTCGGAGGTGAGACATTTGAAGTGTTTAATGCTCATACATGGACGAGGGGTTCAAATGAGATTAGGTAGTCAATGGGCCTTGGGAAAATGCGTCCAGACTCCAGCCGAGTCGTGAAAAGCAATTCTCTACCAAAATGCTCCTCGCAACTATGCATAACTTTCGAATGCCACTGAGGAAATGGAGCCGCGACCGAAAGCGTCTGCTGAAGTGATCAATATGACTGGCGGTCGCCAAGCAGCGTCTGGATATACGCGATCTGACCTGTGTGCCAAACCGTATTCCAATATTGATACATCATCAACTCAAGGTACGTTGTTTCGTATCCCCAGGGCTCAGTCACCGCTTCGTTGAGCCTTTCCGAAGGAAACGCTCGTAGAGCCTTCGTCAAAAGACTGAGATTGAATTCCAAAACTCGCTCACACTCAAGCAGCGTGGTCCATTCGGCCCGTTCGCGCTGCAGACGATCCAAATATTCTTCGGTTCCAGATCCCGGAACCTCTTGTCCGCTAAAAAGCTTGGCCAGGTCGCGAGGATCCTGAGCCACCTCTTGCAGCATGCTCAGGGCTGAGCGAGATTCGGGGGCAGGTTTCCAGTCCAGCTTATCGGCGGGTAGTGCTTTTGCATAACGAAGAAACGTTTCGGTCGCCTTGAGTGTTATATCCGCTACATGGCCTTGAAAACTCATATTGAAGACGTTACCCGGCGGTACATTATGTGCATTAGTACCACGACGGATGTTTCGATTATCATTCCGGCCTTAAATGAGGAGGCCACCATCCAATCGGTTGTTGACCGATGCTTGGCGCTGCCGCTCCAAACCCAAGTCATCGTCGTGAATGATGGCTCGGCGGATCGAACCCTCGAAATCCTGCAGGGCTACGGCGATCGAATCACCCTTCTCACCAATCCCAAGCCTTCGGGCAAGGGTCATGCGATTGTCCAGGCGTTACAACATGCCCAAGGGGTCGTCACGATCGTCCAGGACGCCGATCTCGAATACAACCCAGACCAAATTCCGAGTTTGGTTCAGCCGATCCTCGACGGAAAGGCGAATGTGGTGTACGGAACGCGTTTTGCCAACGGCTACGCCAAAGACATGGCGCTTCCGAATAAAGTCGTGAACATCCTTCTTGCTTGGTCGGTCAAGGCGTTATTCTTTCGCAATATCAGCGACGAAGCCACGTGTTACAAGGCATTTCGCACCTCGTTGCTTCAGGCCTTCGATCTCCAGTGCCAGCGATTCGAGTTTTGTCCAGAGGTCACGGCAAAAGCTCTGAGGTGCAACCAAAATATTATCGAGATTCCCATCGATTACGAGCCTCGTTCAAAAGAAGCAGGCAAAAAGATTCGGTGGTATGACGCGCCCGAGGCATTCTGGACACTATTCCGCTATCGCTTTTGGAATCCGGCAAAAACTACTCGGCATCCAGAGGAACCTGAGAAGCCACCTGCCTCAACTCCTGACTAACCTTCGAAGCCTTATCTGGCTTTAAGACCGCCAAGAGGGCCGCAGCCTTTTCTGAATCCATTTCGTTCAAAACGACCGCGAGGTCGTCGGGTTTCCACTTATCCACGACTTTTTCGAGCTTATCAGTGGGCATCTCGTTCCACACTTCGGCGAGCTTTTGTGCGCCAACTTTGTCAACAACTTTTGTCGTCGGAGCGGGAGTCTCGTCCACAGGAGGATCTTGCTTCTTGGGTGGCAGAGCAGTTTTGGGTTTGGTTTCCGCCTTCTTTGTCGCTGAGGCGGGAGGGATCGGTTTCTTCTTGGGTGTCAACCCGGGAATATTGATTTTTCCAGCGAGAGCCAAGCCCACAACGGCACCAACGGCGATGACGACCACGAGCAAAACGAGCCCAATAATGAGCCCTTTCTTTCCTTTCTTCTTGCCCGCGTCGTTTGCCATTAGCGCTTACCGATCTGTCTCATGATTCGATCGACATAATGTTGAGTTTCGGGAATATTCGGAATTCCTTTAGCTTGATCGACTCGGGTTGGGCCCGCATTATAGGCGGCGAGGGCCATTTCGACGTTACCGTCGTAGCGTTTGATCATCTGACTGAGATACTTCGCGCCACCGGTCAAATTCTCGTATGGATTGAAAGGATTGACGACACCCATCGACTTCATCGTGTCCGGCATGAGTTGCATCAGTCCCAGTGCGCCCGTTTTTGAGACTTCGTTTTGGTTGTAGTCGCTTTCGGCTTCAACCACGGCCTTCAGGAGCTGCTGATCGACATTCTGCTCGCGAGACACCTGTGCGATCAGACCTTGAATCTGCACGCGGTCCGCTTGCTTGCCCATCGTGAGTGCATTATCGACCGTGAAATCGGCCGGACTTGCGGGAGGCAAGGGGCCAAGTTTATCGTCTCCGCTTCCGCCCATGCCGATTTTGCCGGTCATGGGCATGGGATCTCCGTTGAGTGAGGCTGGGGTGCCATTGTCTGAAAACTTCTTCAACGTGGCTTGATCGAGTTGATTTTGAAACTCGTCGTGCCGGAGAGAGTCCACTCGCCCACGAAGTTCCTGCACCCGGCTACGGATGGCCTCAGGACCCTTGGGACGGAAGTCGAAGTCGGGAAAGTTCATGCCGCTTTGCGTTGTTGAATCGTCCACTCGTCAAGAGCGGCTTGTTCGAGGCGATTTTGGCGATACATCCAGGCCTCATAGGCTTTGTCGCGAAGCTTTTCAAGAACGGATTTGTCTTGCTTGCGAAGTATCCATTCGTCTCGGGCTTGTTCTTCCTCTTGGACGAGTTGCTGAATCAGGAGTCTCAGCGCTCGCTCGTGATCATCGAGCTTCTGAACGCACATTTCGAGGTCTTGGCGGGCGGCTAAGTCGTCGGCGCCGGCAGCTAACAAGAATCGGCGGTCGTCTTGAAGTTGGAAAAGTTCGTGCTCGGCTTCCATTCGGGCCACGTGCTTGTTTAAGAAGTTGTCCTTGGCCCAACCTTCCTCCAATTCTCGGTATTCAAAAACCTTTTGCAGACGAAATGCAAAGTTGCTCACAAGGGTTGTATCGGAAGCCTCAGAGTCTTCTTTAGGTTTTGCTCAAAATTCTTATAGAGGTTTGTGAGGGTTCATTTGTTGCTGAACGGATGAATCTCAAGAATTGGACCCTACAAATCGACGACGAGAAGTCGACGATCGCCGACCGGCAATTCGGCGGTCACGCTTCCATCGGGTGCAATGACCATCGTCTTGCCCAGACTCCCAACCCGCACAATCCATCGTTTGGTTTCGACCGCCCGCCATCGAGCGGCAATCTGTAGTCGCGGAATTGCATTTGTGCCCACATACCAATCGTCGAGAGACATAATCGCCAAAAGGCTCGCACCCATCGCATCATAGTCATCCGCGGCCGTGGGGAAGAGGGATTCAAAGCAAATCAGTGCTCCGATCGTGACGCCGGGCTTGATCTCCAACAACCGGCGCGAGGTGCCGGCGATCATGTCGCCAGTAGGGAGTTGAAATCCAGCCGGGTAGGGAATGACGCCGCGGAATGGAACATATTCGCCAAAGACGACCAGGCGATTTTTGTCGGTATAGCTAAACGAATGCCCATTCCATAGGAAAGCGGATTGGTATCGGGGACCGGTGCCGCGTTGCGCACCGAACAGCACCGGCATGTTGGGCAAGAGGCTGAAAGGAGTGTACGGCGTTGTCCGAAACGACGCAATCCCTTCGGGCAGAATCAATACATCGGCTTTCTCTCGAATCGCCTGTTGAGTCAGATCATCTGCAGCCTGTTGAACCCGCATTGGCTCGGTTCGTTCATCACCATAGGCGAGATCGGTACCCAATTGTCCAAGTCCGATTCGGATCCCCAAGGGCTTATCCTTGCGTCCTCCAAAAAGCGATCCGACGGCAAAGACAACGGCGAACAAGAACGCAAAATAGCCGACAATCTTGGGTAGGGCGGGTTTTATTTCCGTCCACAGCTTCTTACTGCTGCCCATCGCGATCAATGCCAACCACGAGTTGAAAAAGAGCGTAAACGCGCATGCAAACTGGGCCGAAATGAGCGCCTTGGCAATGGCCGGATAGGCAACAAGAGGCTCACCGATCGGACAAAACGGAAACTCAAGTTGAGGCAAATTCATGCGCACGACTTCGGTGACAAAAAGCAGTAAGCCAAATACAAGATTGACTTGTAAAAGAGAAAACTTGGTGCGCAGCCAACACGCCAGGCCATAAAACGAACCCCACACTGAGCCGACAATAAACACGACAAAGGCTGCGATGAAGACCGAACTGGTCCAGCGTCCGACGAACTGACCGAGCCAGTAGGTGTTCATGACGGCGTAAAAGTAACCAAAAGTGAGTCCCGCTACGAACGGCCGTTTCGAAAATTCGCGAAGCCAGTAAAGGAAAGGTGCGTAACAGACCAGCGCTAACCATGCCGTCCAAGGCGATCCGTACCAAAAGAGGTGTACGAACGTGAGCCCGAATCCAAGTGCGAGAATTTTTAGGCTCGTTTGCCGCGGCTCGATTTTCTTTTCGACGACGTCCACCTGACTCATCTTACGTCACATCGCGGCTAACGGCTGCCATCGGCAACGCCGCTGACGACCTCAATCCCCGCCAGATGGGAAATGTCGTTATAGCGGATCATGCGCAGTCCACCATCGGGGCGGGTTTCGAGTTCGTTGATGCACGCGTTGCTGAACCGAAAGCCATTCGAGAGGCCGACGTCGCCACCCAAAAACATGGCGAGGAGCAGCGAGCAGGTGCCGCCGTGGGCGACAATGGCGGTATCGACTTTTGCCGCCAAAACTTCATCGACCACCGACCGAATGCGATTCCAAACCTCGACAAACGATTCGCCGCCAGGCGGGGTGATGTCATTGCGGGTCACCCCTTTCATGTCGGCTTCAAATCCAAATCGAATGCCGATTTCGGCGAACGGTTGGCCCTCCCACTTGCCAAACCCGCGCTCGCGCAGCCTTGACGTAACCTCCGCGTCGACCCGAGTCGTCCTAGCGATTTCGTGGGCGGTTTGCGACGCTCGCAAAAGGTCGGACGTGAGCAACCGTTGAATCGGAATTTCGAGGAACGCTTGACCGGTGCGACGGGCTTGCTCGAGTCCTACTTCGTCGAGCGGAATATCGGTATGGCCCTGGGCTCGTTTCTGAACATTCCAATCGGTTTGTCCGTGCCGAACCAAGTAGAGGCGCATAGGATATGGTTATACCTTTTTGACGGTTGACGACCCGTGAGCCCGAAGCTCCAAACTGGCTATAATTGGCCATGGGCTTTGACGCCGGTCTCACACGCAAACACTTTTTGACAGGCTCTCTTTTTGCTGCCTTTGCGCCGTTCCAGGTTCTTGCACAAAATGCTTCCAAAAGCTCCTATACGATCGATGATATTAAGGGTGCGGAACATCTCGCGGGAATCACACTCACCGATTCGCAACGAAAGGATGTTCTCGCGGCGTTGGCGGGTTCGCGAGATGGACTCGATAAGATTCGAAAGGTCGGCATTCTCAACGACGTTCCGCCCGCGTTTTCGTTCGTACCTTACGGAAAAAAGCCGCGGGCTGGATTTGACAATGATGTGCGATTGGCTCGGCCCAAAGCCGCCATTCGACCAGCTAGCGATGAAGACGTTGCGTACTTAACCGTGACTGAACTCGGAAACTTGATCAAAGAAAAGAAGCTGAAGCCCAGCGAATTGACCGAAATCTACATCGCTCGTTTGAAGCAATACGGTCCAAAGCTTCATAACGTCATTACGCTGACCGAAGATAAGGCCCGGTTGCTAGCCCAAGAGGCGGACGCCGAAATTGCGAAAGGGAAGTATCGCGGCCCGCTTCATGGCATCCCTTATGGCATCAAGGATCTGTTTGCCGCCAAAGAATATCCCACGACATGGGGAGCTGAACCATATAAGAATCAGGTCTTAAACTATAATTGTTCGATCATCGAAAAGCTGACGTCCGCAGGCGCGATCATGGTTGCAAAAACGAGCCTGGGAGCCTTGGCTTACGGCGACATTTGGTTTGGCGGACAAACGCTCAACCCTTGGAATCCCAAGCAGGGTTCGTCTGGCTCGTCGGCGGGTTCGGCGGCAGGGACCGCCGCGGGACTCTTCGCATTTTCGATCGGAACCGAAACGCTCGGCTCGATTATTTCTCCCTCGCAACGCTGCCGAGTTACGGGCCTTCGTCCCACATTTGGCCGAGTGAGTCGGTGGGGCGCGATGGCTCTCAGTTGGACGATGGACAAAGCCGGACCAATCTGCCGAACGGCGGAAGACTGTGCCCTGGTTCTTGCCGCGATCCACGGCGCGGACTCCCGCGACCCAATGTCGGTCGACTATCCACTCTTCTATCGTCCGGCCACCGACCTTAAAAAGTTGAAGATCGGCATCATTTCACCCACCGAAGACGCGGACTTGGGCGCGGTTGGCGACATTTTGCGCAGCAGTGGTGCGAAGCTCTCGCCGGTCAAGTTTTCTCCACCGACGCCGGGCGTGAGCGAAGTTTTGTCGATTGAGGCTGCGGCTGCTTTCGACGAGATCACGCGCGATGGACGAGTCGATTCGATGCAAGGCTCTTTGTGGCCACCCATCTTTCGTGCTTCTTCGATGTTGTCGGGCGTGGACTACATCCAAGCGATGCGAGCCCGAACGGAAGTCATGCGAAAATTTGAAGAGGAGTTTGGGGACTTCGATTTGCTGATCGGCGCAGAACGGGCGGATTCGACGCTGGTGACCACGAACCTGACGGGACACCCGCAACTTTTCGTACCGATGGGATTGAACAATCAAGGTCGTCCAATAGGAATTTCGCTCGTCGGAAGGCTATATGACGAAGGCACGATTCTGATGGTCGGCAACATGATTCAGCAAGCGACGAATGTCTTCCGAAAGCGCCCAGATCTTAGCCAGTTGCCCTGAGGCATGCCAAATCGAGTCCAACTTTTTGGATGCCTCGCTCACGGACTCCCTCGCTAGCCGAGGGAGTCCGTGAACGAAGGGAACGGGTGGGAGTGGATTCGCTAACCATCCAAAGACTCACAAGGGCTAGAAGCCCTCGCCCCCAGAGGTCCCCAAAATCTCCCTCGCTGGTCAAGGGAGTCCGTGAACGAAGTGAACGGGTGGGAGTGGACTTGACAACAGCACAAAGACTCACAAGGGCTAGAAGCCCTCGCACCCAGATGTGCCCTCCAAAATCTCCCTCGCTGGCC
>JBEHXE010000045.1:0-13369 GCA_048498855.1 Armatimonadota bacterium
AAACTAAGATTTGAATCCTGAAGCCTGGTGAACTGAAGCCTCGATTCTCGCTTGGCTCACCGACCACGCCTAGAAGGCGAGGTGCGCTTTTCGTAGATGGGATGGAGGGGGCGGATACGGAGGTCTCTGAGTTGCTGAAGTTCCCTCACTAATTTACATTGGAGAGAGCGAAGATTGCCAAAATCTCGAAGTCGTCAGCCTTTGACCGAAGGTAATAACCACGCTACACCCCCGGGGGTGTCGTTGAGCCTTAGCGAAACGGTGGGGGTGGCGCGGCAACTCGAAATACTTAGCAGTTTGCCGACATCCTCCATCTTGACTTTGCAGATCCATCTCTGAGAGGGCTGTCGTGGCAGCCGAGTTGGCGGCTACTACCGACCAAACGTCTTCACTGCCAACCGTTTCAGCGTATTCACAAACGGCTCCCGCGTAAACGCTTCGGCCACCGCCAGAAGGTCGGAATAGCGAAAGTTCCGCCGCGTCACCGCCGCATACACTGGCTCCCACTCCTCCGGGTTGAACTTCGATTTGAATTCATTCAGGCCGGTAAATGAGTAAAGCGGCTTACCCACGACCCGCGTCAGTTCCATGACCTGGCGCAGCCACCATGGATTCTCGCCGATGGCTCCTGAAACTGAAAAAGGCACCAAGCCCATCGTAAGATACTTGGCTCCGTCTTGGGCGACGACCTGCGCGGCTTCGTGCATCAGCAGTTCGATCGTCCCATTGGGCGAGTTGCGCATCCGGGGAAACTGTTCCGTCAGCCAACCCTTCCGCTTGGGCACCGGGCAAAGGTTGAGAAACGCGACTGCACGCCCCTCGTATTCTGCGACAAACGTTCGCCGATCGGAAAGGAAATCGAGCGTCTCGGGCTCGACCAAGAAGTGGAGCGGCGGATGCCCACGCGTATCGAGCCATTCTTTCAGCACGAGCTTAAGCGCCTCTGAATGCTCTGCTTCTTCGGTGGTCCACTCGCGAACTGTTACGCCTTTATTTCGAGCTCGGTTGAACTGATAGCGCAGAGACTTGCGACGCAACACACAGTCGTTCCAATGCTCGGGATGCCACACCGGTTGGGCTCCCAACGAGACGATGCTTTTGGGGTTTCGCTCCCGGAGGACTTCGGTCACGCGCCCACCCGCGCCGAAGTACAAAACATCCGTTTTCTCCTCGTTATCGAATCGATCGAGGACCATCGGCAAGTCGCTCAGAGAACAAACGGGAGCTCCGGCGGCGATTCGCATTCCCCGCGCCCGAACAAATGCAACGAAGGCATCGAGATCATCGTAAAATGCGTACTCGAAGATCGGGTTGACGGTTTGATAGCACGTGGCGTTCCAACCGTGTCTCAGCACCATATCGCGAACTCGTGGGCGAATCGATTCGTTCACTTGCAAATCACAATGGGTTCCTTTGCAACGACATGGCGAGCACCTTCACTCGCCAGCAACAATGGAACCAGGATCATATTGCCAGGTTTACCCCTTTCTACAATCTCAATGGATGAATTGTGATTCGGTCGCCCTACCGGTCTGGTCAACCTTTGGCGTAAAATTTTGAGGTGGACAAGGCGGAAGCAGAAATTACATTCGAGGGGGCTCTGCGACCGACCGGAAACTTGATTCTCGCCACTTTCATGGCGTTTTCGAATCCGCTTCGCTCCCAGATTATTGGCTTGCTTTTGGGATTAATCGTTTGCATGGGCCTCTTTTTTATTGTCAAACGAGAGCGTAAAGGTTGGATTTACCTGGTTCTTGCGGCTACGATCGCTTTCCGAAATTGGTTTTTCCAACCCCCTGATTTTGGTTGGCTAAGCGCCGTTGGTATGGTGGCGCTAGGAGTCGCCTCAGTCTTGGTCATCGCAAAAACCTTGAACCTTGGCTGGCGGCAAGCGGCAAGCCCGGTATGTCTCCTGGGCTTCTTTGTGTCGATAACACTGCTTCTTCCGTCGTTCAAATAATAGCCTAGGCGATGCCTTGCTTCGCGGCAAGAAGCATCGCTTCGCGAAACCGATCAATTTCCTGAACTGTCGAATAGATATTCGGTGAGACTCGAATCCCGTCGATTTCGCCGCTTTTGATCGTCGTCACAAAGATCGAATGTTTGGCCAAAAGCCATGCTGCAAGTTCACCACTTGGGATTCCCTGAATGCCGACCGTCGTCAAAGCGCACGAGTGCTTTGGATCGAGATTGGTGAAGAATTGAAACTTCTTGTCTTGACTCAAAACGTCGGTCCAACGGTGGCGTAGGTAGCGTAAGCGTGCCTCTTTGCGCGCCGATCCAATCAATTCATGGAAGGTGATCGCCTCGCCAATGGCGTTATGGTTGGCCGCCGGGTGAGTGCCGATTTCTTCGAATTTGCGAATGTCCGTGTCCTTCGTCTTATCGGCGGCCATGAGGGGCCAAACATCCGAAATAAGATCCTTTTTGACATAAAGCATTCCCGTGCCAATGGGGGCCATGAGCCATTTGTGAAGGGACGTTCCGTAAAAGTCACAGCCAAGGTCTGCATGATCGAATTCGTACTGAACGAAAGCATGAGCGCCATCGACAACGACGGGAATCTTGCGTGAACGTGCTTCTTCGACGATCTCCCGAATGGGAAAAATTTGACCATTCATAAACGACACCTGCGACACGACCAGCATCTTCGTTCGTGATGTAATAGCGGCGCGAATGGGCCCGAGCAAATCTTCTCGCGTTTTCGGCACGGCAGGAACCTTGACTTGAACCATCTTGACTCCATCACGCCGTTCGCGCTGCTGAATCGTCGTGATCATCCGCGGATAGTCAAGGATAGTCGTCACGACTTCGTCGCCCGGGTGCAGTTCTAAACCGAGGATCAACGTCTCAAGCGACTCGCTGGCATTGCGGGTGATAGCGACCTCGTCCGCCTGGACATTGAAGAGCTTTGCCAACCGCTGGCGTACCGATTCAATTTCGGGTTCCAGAACCCGCCACATGTAGTTGCTCGGCCCCTGATTCGAAAAGTCGAGCTGGCGTTTCAATGCTTCGTGGACGATCCTTGGAGAGGGTGAGCAGCCCCCGTTATTGAAGTTCACCGTATTGCGATCGAGCGTGAATGCCTCCTGAATCTGCATCCAAAAGTCTTCGTCCTGAACACTATTTGCGCTGCCGTATTTCGAAACGATATTCGAGACAAGATCAAGCGTATTGTTTCGAAATGCGGCGGCAGCAAAGGTTCCGGCCAAAAGCTCACGACGGGTCAGCGGCATAACAAGGCAGTATATGTGACTTTGTCGTTAAACGCCAAGCGATTTCGTTGATTCGACGATCCCTCTATGACGATGGGTTATTCACAATTCCAGCAAAATACACGACTCCGCCCGGCGAACCGATGAAGTAGGCAAAGGGACGATCTGCGCGAAATTCGAACGGTTGGTCTGGTCGTGCCGCGGTCGGCCGCATCACGATTCCCGTCGCAGCGGCGGCCTCGGTCCCTTCTTCGTCAACCTTGATAAAGGTCTTTTGCAGGGCCTGATCAATGATCAACTTCCGCTTTGACATTCCCGAAAAGTCAGCCTTATCGGGTTCGAAGCAAACCTTGTAGCCCTGAGCTTTCATCCATTTCGCGATGTCCCAACTGAATTCCGACTTCCAGCGCGGAATCCACACTTGACCGGGGGCGTCGTGAGTCTGACCCAAAAAAGACAGCAGATCGGGCTTGGCGAGGACTTTTGCGAGGGAAACGCCAGGGTTTGGGAGCACGATCGTCATGCTAAGACCCGACTGGTAGGGCATGTTAAGTATCTGGAAAGCGTCGGTCTTGCCGTGCGAAAAGTGTCCAGTTCCGTACATGGTGGCTACGTCTCTCGTGTTGCCGCCCGCGAAGTGAAAGGGAAGATTTTTCGTATTCTTTTTGTCAAAGGGAATCGACCAGTTGTCGAGAAAGCTGATCGCATTGACGAGCACAAGTTCGGTGTCGCGATCAAATTGGTCGAATAACTTGGGAATCTTGCCGCGTGTCGTCTTTGCCACAAAGCTATTGACGTCGCCCAAAGCTGGCTCGGGAAAGGTGGTTTCTTTGACGGGTGAATTGAAGTACGCCTTGACGTCTTTCACGTAGCCTGGCCTTAGACTAGACCCTTTCGCCAGCCAAATTCCGTTCGCCTGCTGAAGCTGATTGCTTTTAACGAGAGGCGCGAGGGCGTCGCTCACCTGCTTGAGCCCTATCGCGGCGTCGCGCGACGACTGATTCTGAAAGAGAAAGCGGGAAAGCTCCTGATCGGTAGCTCCTTTTGCTCCAAGACGCAACATCCCAAAGCATTCCTGCAGGCTCCACGGCGAAATCATCACATTTTTGCCTTGGCTTTTGGCGTGCAGTTTTGCCAAAGCGTCGAATCCAAAACGGTTGATCGGATCCTTTGCTTCTTTGGGCAAATGGGCGAGCGCCTGGCGGAGCGCGAGGGCCGGGTCGGGTTGCTGGTGAGCCACGAAAGTTAATCCTAAGGCAAGCACGGGTCCAATCATCGGGTTCCTACCTTTTTCTGTATCATACAGAACAGGACGGGGCAAAGCTGCATAGGTTTCGATTTTGGAGTCGTTTGTCCTTGGCCTTCACCACCCAGAATTGCTTCAGATCTATTGCTCAACTCTAGAAGTCATCTCAAAAACTCACCGAACCATTATTGAGTTGCAAAATGTCCTCAGGCAATCGTGGTCCTTCCCAAAGATTGAGAAGGTGGCGCGCCGCCTTTTAGACTTGAAGCAAGGACGGCTCAATGCGGTGCGACGGAAGGGATGATTCAAGTGTTAAAGGCACAAATCCAATTTTGAGATAGTCTCTAATTTCCACTGCGTAAACGTAAGGCCGACAAAGAGTGAGGGCGAAAACGAGGAGAAAGACGTTCCGCCCACCACATCGCAAAGAAAGACCCTCCAATGCCCAACGGGTCCCAAACCTAAAAGCTAACACACCGCGTGAGGTTTTGAAATTCCTTCGACCACAAAGCTGCAGAAGTGAATCCCGCAGTTTTCTGGGCAAGGCGGACAAGCCGCCCCCTTTTTTTGCGAAATGCCGGACTCAGCCGAACGTCCTATAATGCAATCATGATCAGCGCTTTCATCTTTGCTCATCACCTGATTCAGAGCAAGCCTAGGGTGATTGCCGATCAGACCTTAAAGCTAAAAATCACGATGTTGGGAGAGATCGGAACACCGGTCGGTAATGCAAAGGATCCGGTGATCAATGGCAAGCTTGAGATCAAAAATGTCACCGACCCCAAGGCAAAGCAAGATATTTATCGACTTGCTCTGAAACTCAAACGCGACGACATGAGGATCATTACGGTGCTGACCGAGGGCTTGCCCGAGAAAAAGGAGCAGCCGGAAATGAAGGCCGATGCGTTTCGCGACGGCAAGTATGCGTGTTTCATTAACACATTTGGGATTGCCCGCGATGACGCCACACTCGCCGAAAAACAAACGCCCGACGTTTCAGATTTGGGCAATTTCCAATCGGCTGCGACGCTGTTGCCATTCAGTCTCGCGCTGGCGATTACCCAAAAATCGCTGGTCGGCCCCGACCTCAAGAAAGAGTATTTTCTTGCCCAGGATGGCCCACGGAAATACTACGTGACCTTTCGCCCCAACCTCAACGCAAATACAGACAGCAGCAAAGGCGAAGCCGCTTATAAATTCAACCTCAAACTCGTCGATGCGAATGGCATCGCACCAAACTTCTTCGATGGCGCGATCCGACTCAATGTTCTAAGCGGAAAGGTGCAATATATCACGGCAACGAGCGTGCCCGAAAACTGGGTTCAAAATGGCGACGGTTCACTACTTTCTTCGTTGACCAACGTTGCGATCCGATTTGATAGCGAAAAATAGGGAACTCACTTTTCAACCTCCTGGGACGCTTCTCCGGTCGAATTCACTTTATTCAAGCGACCAACGAAGCCAAAGAGAATCAAGAGCACGAGGAAGGTCGGAAGAGCGATTCCTGAATACCAAATCCAACTCGGAATCGAGTCACGGGCCAAAAGCACGCCGGGAATGCCCAGTCCGATCGCGATCAGCACCAGAGTAGAGACCACTGCCAGCGCCATGTCGCCGCTCTCACGAATTTTGTCCGCTTTCTGGATACGCAGCCAAGTGAGATACACCACGATCGTGAGCCCCGACAAAGCCGCCCATTGAATGCCGAAATTGGTCGTAAAGAAGATTCGAATCTTGTCAAACCAAGAATCGCCGGGAAGTTGATTGAGGCGATCAATTTCGTGGAGCAAAGCGCGGCCCTGCTGAGAGAACAGAAGCCACAACAGCGCCCCCGCGAGAACAATTGCAGAAAGCATCGCCAGCGCTCCTCGGATACCTCGCTTGGTGTTGACAGCGATGTCGAGGCAATACATGACGATGGCCGCCGCAGCCGTAATGGCCGACGCTCGCACCGCAAACCCGAATACGGCGGGCCAAAGAATGCCACAGGCCAGCAAGGTCGCGTCGAAGAAGATCGCCAAGCCCAGCCAGTGCCGATAAATCGAGCCATGCAGCGATCCTGGTGTGAGAATTTTGGCGACAGTCACGAAAACCCGCCCGGCGGTCGAAAGAATCTTGCCGATCTTTCCACTGCCGCCTGTCGTTTGCAACATTCCGTCCAAGATGCCGAGCGAGCGTCCGGTGAGTGCGATTTGCTCGTTGTTCGGCACAACTGCCTTCGTGTAAGTCGGATTTTTGTCTTTGGTTAACGTGGCGAGTTCTTCGGCATTCCAAGGGCTGAGGCCGTGGCGGGCCAGCGCCGCGTTCACACAGCCGATGATGTCGTCATCCGAGGCTGGATAGACGCTCGGCATCGTGCCATAGAGTTTGGCTTGCTTATAAAACTGCTTCACGGCCTTTTTGAGCAGTGTGGCTTTGAGAGCGCCGATTCTCGATTCGGGCGGAATCTCGTCGACGTTTTCGATCTCGAAATTCTGCTCGAAGTTCTTGATCACCGCCAGTTGGCCAAGAAAAATAAGTTCGCGTCGGGCAAAGCAATCCTGCTTGACGACTTGACTGATGATGTTTTCGATCGCATCGAGCTGGCCCCACAGAATGTCGTGGACACGCCACATATCCTTAAAGAACCCTCCAAAGTGACCCAGCCCCGCTCCGGCCAACTTGCGTCTCGCTTCGCTGTCGTCCGACACCAGCGACTTGCTGTCGAGCGGACTGACGCGGCAAAGGGTGATCCACGACGACTCAATGCTTTCGACGCCGTAGATCAATGGCAGAGCCTTCTGGTCGTATTTATAGAAGTCGTCTCGAAGCGTGAAATGGTCGGGGAAGACCGAGTCGTAAGCGACGCTGAGATCATCGATCTGACGTTCGATTTCGGCGCGAAGCGCAAGACTCGCGGCTTGAATCGCCTGATAGTCGCTACCCTTCATAACCTGGGCCGCGAAATCCACACTAACCTTAAATTTGCCCCCAAAGATGAGGTCGCGAATCTGTTTTGCAAAGGGCGTCAGGTTGCATTTAGGCAATGCAGTCGCCAATTTCGCCACGAAGTCTTCAACAAACGTCTCCAATCCGTTGGGTTGATGATCCCATTGCGATGCCAACCGGAAAACGGATTTTTGAGCTTGCATATACGCCGTTTTATGCTCGGGATTCAGAATTTTAAGCTTCACGAGACGGGGAAGCCGGTCGATGACGAGCAGCAGACTCGAAAACTGATTTCGCAGCGTGACCAGTTGGGCGACTTCATCGGGCGTAAGAGGGCGATTCTTGACCTTTTTTCGCAACAGTGGCCCATCGATTTCTTCGCATGCATGCTTGATTCGTCGCCTCAGAGTGTCGTAGTCGAAGCACTTGGCGAAGAGATTTTCGCCCTTACCGTCCTTGGGATTGAGGTTCTCGCGCAGCCCTCGAACGAGCCAACGAATTTGTCGTTGTTCGACTTCTGGATCGTCGGGACTCTTCATCAAATCCCACAAGAAATCTGAAACGTCGTCTACCGCCACGAGATCGCGAATGTTTGTATACGCTTCATTCTTTTCGGCGTCTGGGACCTTCGCAAATCGGATTTCGTCGATTCCGTATTTGATCCTTTCCAGCAGTTCGCTGTGCTCCTCGATCCGATTGACGTCATCACGAATTTTCTCGGTCGTCTTGACTGACCCTGCCGCCAAGATATGATCGACGAAGGTGGGACGTGGCATCGCCTCGCCGTCGGGATCCGTGTTCGGCATCTCGGACGGTACCTCAGGGTCAGGCTCAACATAAAGAAGGAACCGATCCACCGAGACGTTCGAAGTTCGCCGCTTGATGGCATCGATCGCATAGCCAAACGGGAAGTTGTCGCCATAGCCGCCATCGCCAAAAAATCGAGTAGGGAAGTCGTCAGCCTTGTAGTCGGGAAAGAAATAGGCGAAGCGTAGCGAGTCCTTTTTCGGGTTATATCGCAATTCGGGCTTGGCGTAGTGAAGCCGCACCAGGTCATTCAGTTGGATCGGCTCGAAAGCTGGAACAATGCAGGAGGTCGCCCGTCCAATGAACGATAGAAACGGGGTATGAGTCTCGGTAAAGTCGTTTCGGTAATTCGATCCGCTTCCCGAAACAGTGGGAAGACCCAAAGGATCATAAGCAAGGTGAAAAACGGCTCGATTTTTTCGCTCGACGGCCTTGGTGCCGGTTTTCGCGGCGATTCCGAGTTCGATGCCCTTAAGATCGGTCGCGGTGATATAGAGGTCAAGGTGATCGACCAGGCGACTTTGATGATCGGGTGTAACCCCCATGCCCAAAAAGGCGTCGAGCAATCGCTGCTGCATTCGCACACTGTTCAGAAGTGCCTGGGGCGGATTCTCGGGCTTCACAAAGCCCAGATCTTTCGATCGCTCGGCATCGTTCAAGAGCTTGGCGATGTCGCCTTCTTCGACCCAAAGCTTGGTCAGTTGGTCAAGGTTCTGTTCGTTGGCCAATGCCTTGGCCAGAAAGATGTTGTTCAGTCCCCCTGCTGAGGTGCCCGACAGAATGTCGATGACGAACTTGCAGTCCACATCGGTAAGGGCAATCTGCTGTTCCTGCGGAAGGTCAGACAACTCCTTCTTTCGACAGGCCGTCCGGAGTTGAGCGGCTTTCCGCAACACGCGTTGCACATCCGACAGATTGTCCTCAACCAAGAATGCACCCGTATCGGAATCGCGGGCCGTCGAAATCACCATATTAAGGAGAATGTTGGTGATTCCTGACATGTAGACGCAGAGCGCGATGCCTCCATACATCACCACGGCAAATCGAACTTCCTCGATCACCGGGCCCGATTGGACCGGTGCTGCTAGGTCTGCTTTTCTTGTCGCTTCGCTAATTGTTGGTACTTGCTCGTCCACCCTATTCCCCCTCGCTCTATCCAAATATCTTGAATTTTATTAAGCGTTCGCTTCCGCGAAGATGTTCTTTTCATCAAGATAACGGAATTGTTTTTGGGAATATAACACGTTATAAAAAAACGTGGCGTAGATTTGATCGCGAAGAGTTTAAGTTGAAATCCAGGAGGATGTCGGCGTGCTTACTTCTTTTTCGAGAGTTTGAGGAGGCGAAGGACGCAGCCAGCCGCCCCGATGCCGCCAAAGGCCAAAAAGCCGATGTAGAGTTTCTGACCCTGACCAAAGTCTTGCATCGACATCACCACACCCAAGCCGAAGACCAATAAGCAGAAAATGAGGCCGGGAATCAAGATGAAAGCTGAAGCCTGCGGTTCCCAAATCTTGCCGCAAGCCACACATTCGAGCGGCGGCATCACGCTAAAGACGCCCTGTTTTGCCGTACCTTTCCACTTTTCGTACTTGACAACCTTGTCGCTGCTGCATTGCGGGCAGGTCTTTCCCGACAAGAATTGGTAATCGACCTCGTTCGTTTCGAAGTTGTATCGGCATCGATTGCATCGATTTTTGCCAAGTTGAATGGCTTTACAGTTTGGACAAGTCATGATTTCCCCACAGAGCTAGCTATTCTAGCACGACGGCTTTTGATGTATCCAATCGAGGATGGCGTGATATTCGCCATGCGAAAGTCCATCGCGTTGAGCGACTGCGAGAGGGTGGCTTGAATCGCTCAGGGCAAAGAAGAGGGGCCGCTGATCCGCCGGTCCAAATTGGATTTCGACCGGCACCGGCATGCCGTTTCCAAAAAACGAAATCCGATTGGCCAAGGTTGCCGGATGACGTGGTTCGCTGGAGCCATCGATCTCCCAAATTTGATGATAGCGAGCCATTGTCGCCTCCGAGACTTCGACCCAAACTCCCCAGCCAAATCGTCCCGTCTCAAAACGAAAGGGTGTTTCGAAGACGCCTCGAATGTACCAGCGGTTTTCAAAAACACACAGATCGGTCGACCAATCGAGGTGTGGCTGTCGCTCTTCGAGAGGTAATGCCCAAACGACGTCAGGTAGGACGTAACTGAAGTCGGTTGGCAACCCGACATGGGCTTTGCCACACGTAGGACAAACTTGAGGATCAGACCCTTTCCGTCGAAACCATTGCATTGCCATTCTTTAGCCACTCGATTTTACATTTGAAACGTATCGAGCGAGATGCAAGATAATATATTTGGACGGAGACTTCGATCGAACAACATAAATTGGATGCCGAATCGCTTGATGCGATCGAAATAAGAGACGACGAATTGCGACCGCTCCTCGAGCGGTTGGCGGCTACCGACGCAGCATTCCAAACGCCGGTTACGACCATTCGAGACGTTGCCGAACTGACGGAGACCTCACCCAAAACCATTGCGAGAATTCTTGCGGATATCCGAGCCCCCGGCGAGGTTGAGCGGCTCGACGCTCGAATCGATATCCACGAAAAGAGAATCCAGTCCGTCGAGCAAACCTCAGACACGCTAAAGCGGACGGTCGATTCTCTTCGGTATTCGATGGATGTTCCTGCCTACATCATGGAAAGCAAGCAAGAGCCTGTGAACTCACGCGAAAGCTATGAGGCTTGGCTTCGCGAGGACCTCATAGCGACACCCCAAGAACGTGATTTTCTAAAAACATTTATTTTTGGGACGATTGCGGTTATCGTCTGCCTCGTCTTGATCGGAATCTCTTACAGCAACTCCTGAACTAACTTCAGGGATTAAGAACCCCAAAAGTTGCATCCTTGACCTCGCAAAAGAAAGACGGAGCCCGAAGCTATGATCGTCCTTCGAGCACCTGGTTACCTGCGACGAACGAACTACGAAATTTCCTAGGCTCACAACGAAACCTTTTCACCCTAAAAAAGCGTAAAGTTGAAGTTTAACGATCATGAAGCGTGCACTCCTTCTCGCTCTCTCTGTAGCGTTCTCGGCCTCGGCTGTTTGGGCGCAAACGACTCCACCTCCCGCTGCGGGCCAAACCAAGCAAGACGAAAAGAAAGCGGACCCTCCAAAGCAAGAAGATAAACGTACTCCCGAGCAAAAGAAGTACGACGAATTGCTGAAGAACACCGCCCTGAAAACTCAAGATGGCGTCTTCAAGGTTTACCGAGTTGACGACAAAATCTATTTTGAGATTCCCGCCGATAAGTACGACAAGCCGTTCCTTTGGCAAGCCGAAATTGCTGAGATGCCAAAGGCTTTGGGCTTCCCGGGTACCCCGGCCGGAAGCAAAGTCATTCGATTCTTGCGAAAGGACAAGAAAGTTCAGATCAAGGCCGTCGATGTCTCGACCCGCGCCGAAGGCAACGACAAAGGCGTGAAGATCGGCGTCGACAAAAACACGGTCGAACCCATCCTCCTCACCTACGACGTCTACGCCGAAGCTCCGAACAAGAATGTGCTGATCGATGTCACCTCGTTCTACAACTCGGACCCCCAAGACTTCAGCGTAAAAAGCGCGTTGCCGGGTGCCATGGGTGTCGATTCGTCGAAGACGAATATTGACAACGTCAAAGCATTTCCCACGAACATCGAAGTTCGAACTCAAATGACGTTCATGATGGGCCGCGCTCAGGGTAGCCCGTTCGGTCTTGGCGGTGGCGGAGGCAACTTCGATTCTAGCCGCGCGACAACGTTAGTTCACTATAGCCTTGTTCAGCTTCCCGAAAAGCCAATGATGGGTCGACTGAAAGATTCCCGAATTGGTTATTTCACAACCGGGTTCACCGTCTTTGGTGGCGAAGAGCGTCCAGCCACTGACGTTGAGTACATCAACCGATTCCGACTCGAAAAGAAAGACCCAAATGCGGCAATCAGTGAGCCAGTAAAGCCGATTATCTACTACGTTAGCCAAGAGGTTCCCGACCAGTGGAAAGAATACGTCCGCAAGGCGATTGAAGATTGGCAGCCCGCTTTCGAGCAAGCCGGATTCAAGAACGCGATCATCGCCAAGATTGCTCCAACCAAGGAAGAAGATCCAGATTGGGATCCCGAAGATGCCCGCTACAGCGTCATTCGCTGGGCTCCGAGCGAAACCGAAAATGCCCAAGGACCTTCGGTTCAAGACCCGCGAAGCGGCGAAACGATTTCGGCTCACGTCATCGTGTGGCACAACATCGTTCAATTGGTCGAAAATTGGTACTTCAGCCAATGTGCGGCCATCGACCCGAAGGCTCAACGCTTACCGATTCCCGATGAATTGATGGGTCGTTTGATCCGTTATGTCGTGTGCCACGAAGTCGGTCACACGCTCGGGTTGGAGCACAACTTCAAGGCGAGTGCCGCCTATACCACGGCTCAGCTTCGCGATCCGAAGTTCACCGAAGAGCACGGCGTTGCCGCCTCGATCATGAGCTACAGCCGCTACAACTACGTGGCTCAGCCAGGCGACGGCGTCACCCAGACGATCGGCATCCTCGGTCCATATGACAAGTTCGCGATCCAGTACGGTTACATGCCAATCAAGGCATCGACCCCGGACCAAGAGACCGCGACCCTCGACACCTTCCTCGGCAAGCAAGTCACGAATCCGTGGCTGCGGTTCGGAAACTACAAGTACATGGGCATCGACCCGCAAATGCAGATGGAAATCATCGGCAGCGACCCAGTCGAAAGCACCCGTTTGGGTCTGCTCAACCTTGAGCGAATCGCGAATACCTACTTGCTCCCCGCAACGGCCAAGTACGGCAAGTCTTACGACCGAACGATGGATGCCTATCAGGCGATCGCGGGCCAGTACATGCAGGAATTGATGCACGTGATGGCTGTCGTGGGCGGCGTGATCGAATACGACAACCACGTCGGACGCGGCTCCAGCGAAATCTTTAAGCCGGTTCCCGCCGAGCAGCAGGCGCGTGGAGTCAAGCTGCTCATGATGAAAGGCGCTCGTCCGCCGATGCCGATTCTGAATCGCGACGTGATGAACAAGATTCAGCCAACCGGCTATGCCGACGCGATGACGTCGATGCAGTCGATGATCCTTCGCGGGCTCTTGTCCGACCGAAAG
>JBEHXE010000046.1:0-13349 GCA_048498855.1 Armatimonadota bacterium
CGGTTAGCGAATCCACTCCCACCCCTTCCCTTCGGTCACGGGCGCTCTCGGCCAGCGAGGGAGAGGCTGGAGTGCGCACCTGGGGGCGAGGGCTTCCAGCCCTTGTGAGTCTTTGGGTGGTTAGCGAATCCACTCCCACCCGTTCCCTTCGTTCACCGGCTTTCTCGACCGGCGAGGGAAATTCTAATGGCATCTGGGGGCGAGGGCTTCTAGCCCTTGTGAGTCTTTGGGCACCTAGCTATTCCGCTCCCACCCGTTCCCTTCGTTCACGGACTCCCTCGGCTAGCGAGGGAGATAATGGACGGCGTCCTTGCCCTTGTGAATATCCTGATCTAGCAGAAAGGTGAGCATTCGTATGATTTGTTTGGCCTTGCCGTGGAGGCTAAAAAGGAGAAGTCGGATGTCTCTGCATCGCTTACAACGGTTGAGGGCGTCCACGCCCAATGAGTTGACTCAGCGTTTGAACCAACACCGCTGACTCGATCGGCTTCGCCAAATGAGCCTGAAAACCCGCTCTCAAAGCGCGCTGACGGTCTTCTTCGCGGGCAAACGCAGTCAGAGCTAACGCAGGCACGTTGCCGCCTTGTTCTTCCGACAACTCGCGCACACGCTCGATAAATTGGTAACCGTCCATCCCTGGCATTCCGATGTCGCTCACGAGCACGTCGGGGCGAAACGTCTCAAGGATGGGCAAAGCGGTCTCGGCATTTTCTGCCATGTTCACGTTCGCACCGCTCTCTTCGAGAATCAAAGCTAACAAGTCTCGCGTTCCTTCGTCATCCTCAAGAACCACGACCTTGACATTCGATAGAGGCAACGAAGTCTTCTTTCGGGGTTCTGGCAGGTCGATCCGAGGCGCTTGAGTGAGGGCAGGGTCGATCGGTAAGGTGATGGTAAAAGTACTTCCCTGCCCTTGTCCCTCGCTGGCAGCCTCAATGCTTCCGCCGTGAAGTTCGACAAGTTGTTTAACGATTGATAGCCCCAGACCCAAACCACCTTGCGACCGAGTCGTCGTCGCGTTGGCCTGTCGGAAGCGATCAAAAACGAAAGGAAGGAACGTCGGAGGAATTCCCTCACCGTCATCCTGGACCGTCAAGATCGCCGTCGAACCTTCTTTGGTCAACCGAACATTCACGTGGCCACCGCGAGGCGTAAATTTGACCGCATTCGAAATCAGGTTCGTAACGATTTGATGCAGACGCCCAGCATCGCCGTGAATCAAGACATCTTGCGACGGCATTTCGATCTTGAGTTCGATCGCTTTATTGCTGGCGGCAAGGCTACAGCCCAGCGCCGCTTCTTCGATCACGACCGGAAGCAGCACCACTTCCATGTTCATCGGAACTTTGCCAGAGTTCATTCGGCTAATATCCAGCAACTCCTCGATCAGCTTTGCTTGTTGCTTCGAACTGCTTTCGATGGCCGCCAACCCTTCACGGACCAAAGTGTCTTCCGTCGTGCGGCGCTGAAGCAGTTCCGACCAACCCAAGATGGAAACGAGTGGCGTACGAAGTTCGTGAGAAACGGTCGCGACGAACTCGTCTCGAAGTCGACTCGCCTTTTCGGCTTCGCTTCGTGCGTGTCGCTCGTCAGCCAGGATCTTTTCGTTACGAATCTGCACCTGCTTGCGGTCCGTAATGTCCTGCATATAAACGAACATGCCCTGGTCTTCAGGGAAGGCGCGAAATTGAAACCATCTGACCCCGCCATTTCTTTCCGGAACGTCTACCGTCACCATCTGGCCGAGGTTCTTCGCATCGATCAACTTTTGCTTCAGATATTGATGCTCGGGCGGAAAGAAATCCCAAAGAACTTGACTGTCCACCGTCGCGTATTGCCCAACCATTTCGCGCATTGCTCGATTCGCGTGGGTAATCCGCCAATAGTTATCGACGGCAAAGAAGCCGTCGCTCACGCTATCAAGAATCAGCGAAAGGTGGTCACGTTGGTGATCGCGTTCGGTTGCGGCCCCTTTGTAGGAGCGAGCGGCTTCTCTCAGCAATTCGCAAATGATGCAGATGAACAGCCAGTTGAGAGCAGAACTCATCATCCCAACTTTCGCGACTGGGTCGGCGATGTTAAACGAGTATTGGTCGGGAATGAACAGATATTTGGCGGTCGCCAAACTCAAAATCGACGTAAAGATTCCCGGAGCCATTCCGCCAATAAAGGCAGTCACAACGATCGGCAGCGTGAAAAGAAGCAGCGAGCCTTTATCGCCAAAGAAGGAAGACGACTGGTACCGGAGGACGGTAATAAGCGCGACCAAAACGATCCCGCTGGCATATGCGACCCAGCGAGGAAGTTGCCATAAGCTAAGTTCCAGCAGTCTCCTCATTTTGGTAATAAAATTCTACACAGACAAGCTTAACATTAAACCTATTGGCAAAAGTTGAGTGCCGTTCTTATCTTTTTCCTACGTATGTTTCAAAGGATCGTCGTGATGACATCCGCCAATCGCTTGTTATCCCTACACGTTCCATGCCGAACTTTGTCTTATGGATGACAGAATTGCGGGCATGTTTGGCGCGGCTGGGTTTGACGTGTCATTTTGGGGTGAGAGTGGGCGGCAAAAATCTACACCCCTCCGCCTAGCATAGCTCGGCACCCTCAAGATTAACTGCCTTCGCTACACCCCTGGGGGTGTCGTTGAGCGTTAGCGAAACGGTGGGGGTAGACAGCCTTTCACAGGCGAGGACGCCTGTCGTCCGACAACTGGCACTCAGTCAAAGTCCCTGATCATGGAACGAAGGACAACACTACGCTACACCCCTGGGGGTGTCGTTGAGCGTTAGCGAAACGGTGGGGGTCCGACAGGCTTTAAACGCTTCGAATTTCGCCAGTCCCTCCGACTTTCACAGGCGAGGACGCCTGTCGTCCGACAACTAGGGGCGTCGGCATCCTTGCCGGCGTAATGCGAAAAGCCCTCGAAACTTAATTCGTCGTCGAATCCGTCAACAGGAGACGGTAGCCGACGCCTGGCTCGTTGAGAATAAACGACGCTCCATCGTGCAGCTTCTTACGAAGGTAGCCAATGTACAGGCGAAGGTATTGAGACTCTTCGGTGTAGTCAGGACCCCACACTTCCGAAAGCAATTGTCGATGAGTAACAATTTTTCCGGCGTGTTTGATCAAAGTCGTGAGCAGCTTGTATTCCAGCGGCGTCAGGCGAACCCGCTCCCCAGCCAAAAAGACTTCGCGGGACGAAAGATCGACTTTAAGTGTGCCCGATACAAAAACGGGAGAGTCCGTGGGACTCTTAGACGAAATCTCGCGGCGAAGCACGACTCGAATACGCGCCATGAGCTCGGCAACTCCGAAAGGTTTGGTCACATAGTCATCCGCGCCCGACTCCAAACACTGAACCTTCAGATTTTCTTGACCATTCGCGCTCAACATGATGATCGGGACTTTCGACCATTCCCGAACGTTCTGGACAACTTCAAGCCCGGAAATATCAGGAAGCCCAATGTCCAAAAGAATCAAATCAGGCTGATGGTGAACGACTGCTTTAATTCCGTCGTTCCCGGTCTCTGCTTCGACCGCTTTGAGTCCGGTGTCTTGAAAGGCGATATTCAGCATTCGACGAATTGCCGGATCATCCTCGACAATCAAAATCGTGCCTTTCATCTTGCTAGCCTGCAATTCGTCCATGCTGCTTTATTAATACGCTCCAACGCGATGGTTCATTCACCGCCACTTACCAGTCTATGATAAATTCTCACAATTCCTGATCGCAACGGCAATGCCTTTCATATTTTAGGTTTCTCGGAGCGGACGAATTGGAGGCATAAAGGCCTCTCATACATAATTCTATCGGAAACCGCTTCACCTCATACCAAAACCTACGGAATCATCGGGCTAAGGAAGGAGGGTTAGTACTTTGCAACGGGATCACTGCAGTCCATCGATGCGATCAATGCTCGGTTCAAACTCTCGTCACTTTTTTTCAAATCCTTCTTTTCGAGAGCCATCGAGCGGATTTTCGCAACGACCAGCGGCGTCAGCGTACTAACCACAGTTCCGATGATCGACCAAAGAATTCTTTTCTTGAGAACGCTCGCTTTCATATGCCTAGGCACGACGAATTGAATACAAAAATGACGATTCTTACGTAATTCATACAGGTATTTTGACGATTCATGTGAACAGAGTCGAATGCGGTCGCTTTAATAGAAGTCAACTTAACTGGGGAGTGAGTTCCCCCAGTGAGTTTGCTTAAGGAGCTACAAAAATGATTGAGACGAAGGATCGATACTTCGAACAAGTCTACAAACGGTCGTATCCGAAGATGTTCAACTTCGCGAAACGACTCTGCAACAACAGTGATCAAGCTGAGGATGTGACGCAGGAGGCCTTTATGCGGGCCTACATGGCGTTTGACACCTGTCAGTCGGAGGCAAAGCTGGACAATTGGCTCATGCGAATTGTTCACAACGTCTTCGTGGATACCAAGCGGAAGGAGCATCGCCGGATTCAAGCCCTGAGCGAGTCGTTCTTTGCCGACGAAGGAGGTCTGGAACAGTTCGCCGATCCGAAAAAGACGATCGACGATTTGCTGACGATGGGTGCCGAGAACCCAGCGCTGGAGGCGGCAATCTCCTCGCTGGAGCCACAAGCGAAGGAACTTCTTCGCTTAGCGTACATCGAGAAACTGCCCCATGCCGAAATCGGAAAGCGACTCGGCGTTCGAACCGGTGCGGCCCGTTCCAGGGTTCACCGCCTGTGCGTACACCTCAAACGAGTGATGTCCGTCAATAATCTCTCGGGCGGCTGCCCGGCTTAGCTTAGGTCGTTCAGCGTAGCTCTCCACATCGCGAGAGCTACGCCGAAAGCGTCAACTGCCCCAAATAGACCTTCGTTCGATAATCCCATCGAACTTCTCCTTCAACCTGACACTGCTCGAAGAGTTGCGACAAGCGATCCGTGATTACTTCCCTTTCGTGAGTGCCTGCGGCGGGAACGTAGCTTGACGAATAAGCACGCCCCAAAAGCCCTTCAAGACTCATCGTTTGAGAATGATCAAAGCTCTCCATACGGGCCGAAGAATCCCGAAACCATCCCAATAATTCTTCATCCGAAGTATTGCGATGCCGCGTCGTCGCATAGTCCGTGGCCAACTCCTGCAAGATGGATTCATATTCGTGTGCGAACTTTGAGCTATCCGATCGCCGCTCATTCCAGACGAGGAAGACCCACCCTCCGGGCTTCAAAATGCGCTGAAACTCGACGCGAGCCTCCTCACGTCGAAACCAATGAAAGGCTTGCGCCGCCGTAATCGCATCGACCGATTGATCATCCAACCCGGTTTCTTCGGCAGTCGCCTGAACCGCTCGAAACCGCGGCTCGTCGGCCAAAAATTGTTTGGCCGCTTCAAGCATAGGTCCGTTGGGCTCGATCCCAATCACCGTCGCCCCAGTTTCAAGCAGAAGCTTCGAAAAGATGCCCGTTCCGCACCCAACGTCGGCGACAAGCGACTCCCGGTTTAGGGACGCAACGGAACGAATCAGATCGACGGCTCCTTGAGGATACGTCGGCCGAAACTTCACATAGTCATCGACACGGTCGCTGAAACGTTCCGTCGGTTCACGCATGAAGGCAGCCTACCTGGCGGCTCGCTTCCGATCAAATCGTTTCATGACTCGATCAAAGTACTCGGATTCCGGCATTTTCATCGCTCGCGTCACATAGTAATAAACCCACATGGACGCACAGAATCCAAAGCCAACAAGGATCAACGTGGCAACTTTATGCCACCAAACTTGATGAGCAAATGGACCGCTGTTCATGATGATGGTGAGCAGAGGCGTCCACGCCAAGATGGCACAGACCAAGGCAACGCTAAGTGAAGAAATCGCAGCTTTTCCGAGCGTCGCAAAAATCCCTTGATAGGCGAATCCACCGAGTTTTTTCGAGATTACGAAGCACATAACCACGACCATGAGCATTGGCGCAATTGAACCAGCAAGGGGCAATGCCTTATAAGAGAGAGGCGTCTTCATCAAAGTCATGAGAAGAACGACGAAAACCGCAGTCGTCGCCGTGCCAATGATCACTGGCGTCTTCGTATCATGAATCGAATAAAAGGCTCGCATCAAGACCGGATGCAAGCACCAAGCCCATATGCCAAGACAGAAGATTTGAAGGCAAATTGCAATTTCGGCCGTCTGCTCAATCGGAACCTTTCGACTAAGATAAAGCCCTACGGAAAGCTGAGGAGCCAGAACCGCCATGAGAACCGATACGGGCACCGTGATATAGATCACGGTACGCATGGTGCGATCGAGTTGGGACTTAAACATGTCCATCTTGCCCTGAGCAAAGAACTGGGTAAGAACGGGAAAGACGGCGATGGCAAGCGATTGACCGAAGATGCCCAAGGGAGCCTGCATCAGCTTCGTGCTGAGATCCAAAATAGCATTCGTTCCGTCTGGGAAGTACGAAGCGAAAGCTTGCATGATCATTCCAAATACTGCTGGTAGCGAGAGTCCTAAAATGACCGGAAGCATAAGCTTAAAGACTTTGCGAACGCCTTCATGCTCAAGATAGAACTTTGGATGGAATTCCATTCCAAGCTTTTTGATTTGGAGGTACGGAATCAAAAGGTTTCCGACGATGGCTCCACCAGCCGCACCCCAACACATTCCCTGAAGAGGCGCAGAGAGAAATCGAGAAATGGCAACCGCACCGAAGATGATGCCGAGGTTGTAAATGTTGGGCGCAAGACCAGGAATCGCAAAAACTTTGCGAACGTAAAGTGTGCCTAGCATCAATCCACCCAGGAAAAAGGCAAACTGGGCCGGAAGCAAGATGCGGCTCATCGGGACGATTTCCGCAATAATCTCAGGCGACTTACCTCGCGCTAGAACGTAATGGTAAAGAGGCTCGGCAAAGATGCCGCAAGCGAGCACGAAAAGCAGCAGAAAAACTGAAATCGTGCATGCAACTCCACTAAAGACCTTCCAAGCGTCTTTTTGACGCCCGGTATGCCAATACTCGGTAAAGACGGGAATGAAGGCCGAGCTAAGCGCTCCTCCTGAAATAAGGAAGAAGAGAACATCCGGAAGCATGAAAGCTAACCGATAGGCATCCATATGTCCGTCGATGCCAAAGATGTAAGTGATGATGATGTCTCGCAAGATCCCGAGCACGCGGCTCATCAGAAGGGAGAAGACCATGATGCCGCCTGCTTTTGCGACACCGGCGCTTACTTGAGAGTGGGATTCCTCTGGAGGCGACGAGACCAGGTCGTCCGAGGGCGGAAGTGCGTTTTCTGACATGAGTCAACAAAAAAATACGTCCGTAGTTTCATTACGGACGTACTTATTATGCTTGATTGCTTAAAGTGCGCGATCAATCAGCGCAGCAATCTGCGATTTCGGGCCAGCGCCAACTTGCTTGTCAACGACTTTTCCGCCTTTGAACACCAAAAGCGCCGGAATGCTCATCACGCCGTAATTCTGAGCGATCTCGCCTACCTGATCGACATCCAGTTTGTAGACCTTGGCCTTACCCGCATATTCGTTTGCAAGTTCTTCGACTGCCGGAGCGATCGCTCGGCACGGTCCACACCAAGTCGCCCAAAAGTCGACGAGGACGGGGACGTCGGAACCAAGAACCTTCTCTTGGAATTCGGCTGAGTTGTTAATTGCGAGGTCTGCTGCCATTTGATAATGTTTACTCCAATCTCTTTTACGACAAGGGTACCCCTCGTGTGCGCAAATTCTTGTGAAAAATCTCGGCGAAGGTAACCGCTTTTCGAAACATTGCGTCTATACTTTCGAACCGTTGACATGGTTAAATGTCTTCTTGGAGGCCAGATAGGTTTGAATAAAGGATTCACATTTGTTGCCGCGATTGCCTTAACTGCCGTAATGTCCGCGTCGATTGCCGACGCAGGCACTTTACAAAAGTCGAAGAAAAAATCGAGCGGCTCTTACTCAGGACCGGAGACCGGACTGCTTGGAGTTAAGCTCTACGACAGCGGCTTGAGGGTTATTTCTCTCTACGGAAGCCCCGACAGCATCCAGGCTGTCGGTGGAAGCACGACCTCAAATACCCCAGGTGTCGGTGGCCCTCCGGGTGGTTTTGGTGGTGCAGGTGGCGGTGGCGGCACCGGAAGCGGTGGCGGCAATCAAGCGTCACGCCCTTCGGCTGACCCGATCATCCCTGGCGATCTCATCCCTGGAACGTTCGGCGACCCGATCCCGAACATGCAACGCGGTGGCGGTGGCTCCTCAGGAGCTCCTGGTCTTTCCCCGGCTCCTGGTGGCCCTGGTGGAAAAGGCGGCGCGCCTGCTCCTTCTGGTGGTCCTGGCGGTCCCGGCGGAGCCCCTAGCCCTGGTGGCAAAGGTGGCCCAGGCGGCGCTGGTGGCGGCAACGGAGCATCCGAATCGGCTGTCTTCACTCGATGGTCGTACACTCGCAACGGCAGCAAGCTCGCTTTCGTTTTGGACAAATTCAATCGAGTGATTCAGATCGAAGCAATCGGTTTGCAAAATCAACGCATCAAGACCCGACGAGGAATCGGCTTCGGCTCGTCCTTCTCGCAAGTCATGAAGGCGTATGCACCGACGGCTGATCCAGATGGCTACGACATCAATGGCAACAACTTCACCATTCGATTCTTGACGCGACAGCGGGTTGCCTTCCGGCTCACCCAGCTCAGCACGAAGAAGGCTCACGTTGTGACCGGAATCGTCGTCGCTGCCGGTAAACAATAAGGATCCTTTGAATGATGACCGCGACGAGATAAGACGTAGACTCGACATCGTTGAGTTCGTTAGTCAGCGCGTTCGTCTTAAACGATCTGGCAAAAATTACTTGGGGTTATGTCCGTTTCACGACGACAAAACCCCAAGTTTTAATGTAAGCCCAACCACTGGGCGCTATAAGTGCTTTGCGTGTGGCGAAAGTGGCGACATTTTCACCTGGGTTATGAAAACCCAAGGCCTCGATTTCCGCGAAGCCCTCAAATTCCTCGCCGACCAGGCGGGAGTCGTCCTCTCCAACACCTTTGAAGGGCCACGGGTCGACAAAAGCGAGCGCGAACAGCAACTCGCCATCATGCAGTCGGCGCTCATCTTCTTTCGAAACGAACTTAAAAAAAACAGTGGCGCCACGAAATATCTCGACGGACGCGGCCTTGATCTCGCCGTCCAAGACACGTGGGAAATTGGCTATGCGCCCGACGTGGGCGAAGCTTTAGCAATTTATCTTTCCAAAGAAGGACGCTCATTGGCTTCCGCCGAGCAACTCTTCTTAACTCAAAAAGATCGTTCTGGAGGATATGGCGATAAATTCCGTGGTCGCGTCATGTTCCCGATTCGCGACGAGCGAGGCGACCTCGTGGGCTTTGGCGGACGAATCCTCGGCGACGGGCACCCGAAGTACATCAACAGTTCTGAAACGCCGCTTTATAACAAAAGCCGCGTCCTCTACGGCATCCATCGCGCCAAGGACAAGATGATGAAAGAGCGGCATGCCGTTCTGGTCGAGGGCTATCTCGACGTCATTGCGTGTCATCGCGCAGGCATTACGGAAGCAGTGGCGAGTTGTGGCACCGCCTTGGCCGAGGACCAAGTCAAACTCATCAAACGCTTTGCCGATAAGGTAACGATCCTCTACGACGGCGATGCCGCTGGTCAGAAGGCAGCAGCGAGGGCGTTAGAGCTGTTCCAAGCAGCAAACCTGCCCAGCAAGGTCGCACTCCTTCCCAAGGGCGACGACCCCGATACATTGCTGAAATCGAAGGGCCCCGAGGCGATCCGCGAAGTCATCGCTGCGGCCGAAAGCCCATTCGATTTTGAAATTCGTTCCTTTGAGATCAAACACGGGGTGGATTCGGACGAATTTTGGAGCGGCATCCCCGCCATTCTCGCCAAAGCGCCCACCGAACTCGATCTCGAGAGACACCTTCTCAAGATCGCCGGAAAGCACCCGTTCATTACCGACCCTTCGCTGGCGGTCGCCGCCCTAAGACGCGAAATCAGGAAGGCCCGGCGCGGGCCCGGAAAGGCCACCGACAAGAATCGCCTCCTTTCTCACGCAGCAACGGGCGTTCAATCCATGCAGGTGGCGGAAGCGGTTTTTCTCAAATCCCTTTCCGACGAAAAATACCGTGCGCAAAACTGGCCGCTACTCTCGGATCGAACCCGATTTATCACGAAAGCCTGCCTCGACGTGGTCGAGAGCCTTGCGGAGACATTTGGCGACACGCCCCCGAGCGGCCCCATCCGCCAATGGATCGGCCAAATTGAAGATCCGGCGGTTCAGCAAGCCCTCGCTGACCTGGATTTTGATATTCGTCTTCAAGAAGTGAATGACGCATATGTTCAAGATGCCATCAAAAAATTAAACGAACACACAAGCGCCCGACAATTGAATCTGGAAAAAGAGCAGATGTCAAAAGACGATGACGCCGCCCTAAACGCCTATTTGAAGAAGCTTCGAAACCAAAAGGGAGTGGGCGAGTAACACAAATTTGTTGAAAAAAGTTCCAATTTGATGAGCAAATTTGAAGAACATCTCGTAAGATGAATTTACGTTTTCCATGCTGATTTTTCGGTCGGGGAAACGACGGATTTATTGGACGTTATGTCGGAAAAAGAAGGGCCAAGGGAACCGTCAGTCATCGGGCTGAACTTGATACGCTGCCCAGCCAGAAGAATCGCTATCGAGAATCTGGAAAGGCAGAAACCGGTTATCTTCGACGAAGAAGGTGAACCGCAAGAGTTTCTCGATGAGTTGGAAGAGGGTTATGAAGACTCTGTCCACATGTGGTTTCGTAAGATCGGAAGAATTGCATTGCTCCGTCCGGAGCAAGAATTCGAACTCTCCAATCACGCGTCACGAGGATGCGAAGATTGCAAGAAGCTCCTGATTGAGTCAAATCTCAGGTTGGTCGTCAGCATCGCCAAACGTTACGTTGGGCGTGGGCTCTCGATTCAAGATTTGATCCAAGAAGGCAACATGGGTCTGATTCGTGCCGTCGAAAAGTACGATCCGGGCCGTGGATTCCGCTTCAGCACCTATGCAACTTGGTGGATTCGCCAAGGCATTTCGCGAGCGATCTGTGACCACGGACGAACGATCCGAGTTCCGGTTCATACACTCGAAGCTGTCAACCGAATGATGAAGGTTGCCGGTCAGATGCAGCAGCAGTTGGGTCGAGAAGCCACTCTTGGTGAGCTTTCGAACAAACTCAACATCAGTGTCGATCGTCTTCAAGACTTTAATCGTGCCACCCAGGGAACCGTTTCACTCGATTCACCTGTCGGCGACACCGACGACATGGCTCTCGGAGAGTTCATCCAGAACAATCAAGAGACGCCGATGGATGCCGCCTTCCGTACCGTTCTCCGCGGTCAGATCGAGTCGATTCTCGATACTTTGACCGAACGAGAAAAGGAAGTCGTCATGCTTCGCTTCGGATTGGTCGATGGTCTTCCGCGAACGCTTGAAGAGGTCGCACGTCACTTCTGTGTCACTCGCGAACGCATTCGGCAGATTGAACAAAAGAGCCTTAAAAAGCTAAAACATCCATCTCGAATTAAACCTTTGAAAGAATTGCTTGACGATTCGGCAAATTGCGCGTAGATAATAAGGCATGCGCGCACCACTGACCGTCGTTACGCTCGACAATGGTGAAACACGAGAACTAAGCGAGTTCTATAAGGACAAGCCCCTGGTTCTCGTGTTTTTGCGTCACTTCGGCTGCATTTTTTGTCGCGAACAAATCGCTGGATTGCGACCCTTTGCCGATCTTAACATCGTCTTCGTTTCGATGGGCAAAGTCAGCGAGGCGGCTGACTTCAAGGTGAAAATGGAAATTCCTCAGCCTTTGATTTCCGACCCTAACAAACTGCTCTACGAAGCGTTCGGTCTGCGTCGGGGCAGCTTCCGCCACATCGTCAATCCCGTTACGACGCGAAAAGGTCTCACCGCCTTCAAGTCTGGACACCGCCCCGGAATGCTCAAACAAGATCCGTGGATGATGGCGGGTGTCTTCCGGGTCGATCCTGATGGCGAAGTTAGCTTCTCACACTACGCCAACGACATTTCCGACAATATGCCGGGCGAAGAAATCGCCCGGTTGTTGAAGCTAAAATAGCTGACTGCCCATCGGAAAGACGCCCCACGGCTTTCCGATTTTTTCGTCCATTACCCAATCAAATTCGTTAAACGGCGTGCCATCGAGGAATCGCACGTCCGCCCCCAACTCACGGCCCGCCAGGACCGATGACGCGATATCGTAAAGTTTTTCGTTGATGCCGAACAACGCGCGATAGTATTGCTTGGCGGTGAATGCCCCATCGATCACGAAGGCCCCACTCAGACGATACTTACCGGGCAAATCCATATTAAGCCGCTTGGCAAAGCTTTCATTGATGCTCACGAGGTCCATGCGCGAGATTTCGCCCGGCTCGATCTTCGGCATCGCTTCGCCATTCCAAAACGCCCCACCGCCTCTCTCGGCCGCCAACACGACATCGAGCTCTGGTAATGCGATCACGCCAAGTTTGAGCCCCTCGTGGTCCATTAAAGCTACCGAAATGCCCCATAGGGGAAGTCCGTGGGCAAAATTCGACGTTCCGTCAATCGGGTCGACCAACCACAGGCCATTCTCGCCCATCGCCTCAAAACCGAATTCTTCCCCCCATAGGTTGGTTCCCTGCCATTCGGGAAGGAGCGCAGCCTTGAGCCGAAGTTCAGTCTGACGGTCTACATTGGTGACGTGCGAACCGTCTTCCTTAAACTCGACTTGCCGGTCGGATTTCATGAGCAGGGCGTTCTTTCCTGCGTCGTCGACGATGGCGATTAGTTTTGCGAGCTCGGGGGTCATCCTAGGTTATAGACGAGAAAAGATCGGAAAATGAGCCATGAATCTTCCCTTTCCTATATCGTCGTGGGTACAATATTGATTCCGCGAGCGGGCATAGCTCAGTGGTAGAGCGACTCCTTGCCAAGGAGTAGGTCGCGGGTTCGAATCTCGTTGCCCGCTCCATTTTTATTTGCGGACCTCCAGGAACGCCCCCAAGTCCCTCTCCAATTTCGCCAAAGGCAAATTGGGGAGGGTGGGTTTTGCCGTAAAGGCAAAAGCCGGGAGGGGAAAGAAAACGAACGAAACCACCTACTCAGCGGTGGGTGTCCCGTACGCCTAAAGCTTGTGGGCTGGAAGCCCACAACTCCCAGATGCCCTCCAAAATCTCCCTCGCTAGCCGAGGGAGTCCGTGAACGAAGTGAACGGGTGGGAGTGGACTGGACAACTGCCCAAAGACTCACAAGGGCTGGAAGCCCTCGCCCCCGGAGCCCCTCTCCAATTTCGCCAACGGCAAATTGGGGAGGGT
>JBEHXE010000047.1:0-12954 GCA_048498855.1 Armatimonadota bacterium
GTCGAGGGATTCCAAGAATTTCTTAACCGCCTTCTCTTGCCGCTCAGCCGCATCTTCAGGTTCCTCACCCGTCACATGGGCATACTCGGCAAGGGCTTTTTTCAAAGGCTCCCCAAGACCCAAATAGTCCACCACCAATCCGCCCGGTTTGTTTCCAAACACACGATTCACGCGAGCAATCGCCTGCATCAAGTTATGCCCGTGCATTGGTTTGTCCAGGTACATCGTGTGCATACAAGGTGCATCAAAACCCGTCAGCCACATGTCCCGAACAATGACGATCTTAAAGGGGTCTTCGGGATTCTTAAACCGAGTCGCCAAATCCTCCATCGACCGCTTCGACCGAATATGCTTCATCCACGAAGCTGGATCGCTCGCCGCTCCCGTCATGACCACCTTCAACGCACCATGTGAATCGTGATCCGAAACCCAATCAGGCCGAAGCGAAGCCAAAATCTCGTACATCTTCACTGCGATTCGGCGACTCATACAAACGATCATCGCTTTACCGTCCATCGCTTCTAGTCGAGATTCCCAGTGTTGAACCAAATCTTCAGCGACTTGTCGTAAACGTTTCTCATCCCCGACGATGGCTTCCACGGCCGCCCATTCGCGCTTCAAGCGTTCCCGGGCGGTTTCCTCCTCACCTTCAGTGATCTCCTCAAATTCAGGATCGATTTTCGGCTTGTGGTCCTCATCCAGCGAAAGCTTGGCAAACCGACCTTCGTAGTAGATGGGCACCGTTGCCTTGTCCTCAACCGCCCGCTTGATGTCATAAATGCTGATGAGATCGCCAAAGACCTGAGTCGTACTCGCATTCTTGAGGTCGATTGGCGTACCGGTGAAGGCTAAGAATGAGGCGTTGGGCAACGCATTCCGCATGTGCATGGCGTAACCCTCCGTCAGTTCTCCGGTCTTCTTGTTCAGCTTCGCGTCTAGACCGTACTGAGACCGATGAGCTTCATCCGCGAGCACGATCACGTTTCGGCGGTCGGTCAAGACCGGATATCGTTCTTCGCCTTCTTCGGGGAAGAATTTCTGGATCGTCGTAAAGATCACGCCTCCAGCCTGAACACGGAGTAATTCTCGAATTTCAGACCGCGATTCTGCCCGAACTGGAGTTTGCCGTAAGAGGTCCTTACAAGCCGCAAAGGTATTCGAGAGCTGTTCGTCAAGATCGTTGCGATCCGTCACGATGACAACTGTCGGATTTTCCATTTCAGGCGCGAGCACAACACGCCCCGTAAAATACACCATCGTAAGGCTCTTGCCGCTGCCTTGGGTGTGCCACACAACACCAGCGCGCCCGTTTGAACCCGGTCGGCTGGCCTCGATGCTCGCTTGCAATGCTGTATTGACAGCGTGGAACTGGTGGTATCCCGCTAACTTCTTGATTGGGCCGTTTCGTGTATCTTCAAAAACGAGGAAGTAGCGGAGAAGGTCGAGAAATCTCCGCCGTTCAAAGACACCAAAAATGAGGGTTCTCAGGTCTCCCTTTCCTTCAATAGGTTCGTCGATCGCTCGCCATGGCATGAACCGCTCCCAGTCGCTACTGATGGTTCCGATTCGAGCGTCGAGGCCATCGGAAATTACACAAAGCTCGTTGCAATTGAACAGACTGGGAATTAAGGAATGCTGATAGTTCTTGATTTGTTCAAATGCCTTTTCTACCGTAGCATTGGCGTCAACCGCATTCTTCAGCTCGATGACCACAAGAGAGAGGCCATTAACGAAGAGAACGATGTCCGGTCGACGGTTTTGCTCTCCTGAGGGACCATCGTATCCTGGCACATATTTCGTCTCGATGACCGTGAACTGGTTCACGGCTAGAAAGTCGTTGTTGTTTGGGTTTGCCCAGTCAATCACAATTACGTCAGCGGTGGCATCCCGACCGTCCAAATCCTTGTATTCGACCTTGACTGACGTGGTGAGTGCTTTGTGAAAGGCTCGATTGTTGGTAATTAAGTCGGGCGAGTCGGGGCGGGTGAGGATCCGAAATGCTTCGTCCAAAACTTGATCGGTTTGATTGGGGTTCAACCGCTTCAAAGCCGAGCAGAGGCGTCCTTCAAGATAAACCGTCGCCCAGGTCTCGCGTTCCGAGCCTGGTTTGCCCGGTTCGATATCGGGACCGAAGACAGGAGTCCAACCGAGCGACCCCAGCCATTCGAGGGTCATATCTTCAATCTGCTGCTCGGTAAGTTTGCTCATTTATTCGTTTTTTTTTGATTTTGTATACATTTTTCAAAAACGATTCCGTATTATTTAGTTGGAGGCTCGGCCCCGAGGCGCTCGAAAGACCGCTTCAAAGGCATTGCCTTCTTCTATTCTCTCCCTATATTCCCAGGGATCGTTCACATCAAAGACCGAATAGCAGGTGAAATACCTCCGATTGTGATCGCTCAGTTTACGGATATCCACCATTCGGCGAATTCTGCCGTTATCGAGATGTTCAATTTCCATTCGATGTGGTGCGGCGTCTCGCCTTGTAAGCCGGTATCCGTGATTGAGCATGTATAAAATCACATCCGCCGCCTGGACTAAATAACTCATGTCGGAGGCAACGAAGAATGGATTCGGAAGGATCGTCTGAGTGAGTCGTCTAGCTCCCTCATGCCCTACAAACAAGCGATGCAAACTCCTGACATAGCGTCGATCTTCCTGCTTATCCGTTTCGTCCATCACGAGCACTCCTGATTCGCGACTGGCTTTAAGAAATTTATCGAACCGTTGAAAAAGGAAGTATTGATCTTTTCGAACAAGATTCTCTCTTCCGTCTGGCGGATATCCCGTGCCCCTTGGAATCCTAGAGGCAAATACTTTGCAATTATGATCTTGGAGGATATTTAGTAATCCGTCCACGAAGAGCAAGGAAGCCTTTCCATATGCGGTGAGTTCCTCGCGAGAAGGGGATTCTTTCCGAACACCTTTTGAAAGGAGTTTACGACAGAGTTCTTGTCTCACGTCATCGCGGAAGTCTTCCGGAATTTGTCGGGCAAAGGTGAACCGTTTGGAGCGTAAGAGCTTCTCTCCCTTTATTTCACTTTTGAAATCGTTGAGATGAGCACCAAAGCAGAAGTACTCATACTTTTGAATTTTTTGGATCAGCGACCAGGCATTGGATGCATGAACGCAAATCCCCCCGCGAACTTCGTAGGGCGAGTTGACATGGTCATGACCGCTTTCGTCCATGCAAAGTAGGTAGCTCAATTCATTACTCCAGTGACCTCACGAGTCAATCCTCCCTCCAGGGTTACTTCGCCTGATAAGAGACGGGGCAACAAGAAGTCTCTCGTTTCAGCCAAAGTCGCTGACTCTTTGTCATTGGCCTCAATTTGAAAATCTAGAGCCTGAACAATTTTGTCGAATGCAAGCGTGACAGACAACGGTGGAGCGACGAAAGGCAGACCAACGAATCCTTGCTTTGTAATCGAACCGAATATGGTCCCCGACTCTTCGAATACCTTAAAGTGATTTGCTAGCTCCCCCATCGCATAGTAGGTCAGCGACATAGAACCACTAAGATGCCGTATTGCGGCTAATCCTCGACCGATACAGCACCGTTCATGTGCAATGTTAAGAGATCCTACTGGCGCCCGTACGCTGACCAGAGTATCACCCTCTTCTGCGAAACGCGTTGGAGCCGTACAAGACAATCGGCGGCTTGGGAATCTCCATCCATAGTCTGTCTTGCCTTGATAGAACGGAATTCCCTCTCCAAACGTGTTATAGCTCTCGCCAGGAGGAGATTGGCCCATGGTAAGCCTGAATTCTTCCCCAACCGTCGACGCTCGCCAACCCTCCGGCACTTCACCAAGTTCAGAGTTCTCAAACGAATCGGGAAAGAGGGCGGCGATTTCGGGCGAGATGCCGAGTTCTTTGACCGGGTCGCCGCCCCGAGCTTTGACACGGACTGGATCGAAATCGACAAACCACGAACGAAAGATCGTCCGCGCCATCTCTTCCAACGTCTCATTCATCCGCCGATTCAACTCAATTTTGTCGTCTAGCGACCCAAGAATTGACGCTATTCGTCGTTGAATGCCGATCGGAGGAAGCGGAACTGGAAGTATTCTTATCGTGGGTAAGTTTGTGTAACCTTGCACAGATCCGCCTTTTACTTCAGCGTGCGCGTTCTTGAAGTCTGGACTAGAAACTACGTAATTTAAATATTTGCCATATAATTTTTCTTGCAGAGGACGAAGAATTGCAACCGAACTCGAAACTCCAAATTTATCAGATTCTGAGTAACGATAGTGGGTTCCGAACGTGCCGATAATTCCAATTAGCACATCGTCAACTTGCGGACGCGTAATAGCTTTGCTCTTCGAGCTAAAAAGCCTATCATAATCTTCATTGCTGATGAAGTCAAATTTAGAAAGCAAGAGACTACCTTGACCAATATTTTTTGAAGTTAGGTATGGAATACCGAGTAGTTGCCGTTCTACTTTGGCATGTGCTCCGTCGCCCACTGCACATACATCACCAATTTGAACAGTTTGCCAATTCACGATCCATCTCCTCAACTTAATTTTAGATTCAAATTTATAATTCGGAAGTGACGATTAAAAACGCGCTTTACATCAAACATTGACTTGATGACGCCATTAATTTCGGTTAATGTATAAATGGCAAGACTCTTCATCCTGTCGCACCTCGTTTTCTTCGAAACTGATGAACTTCGCCGCTAAATTGCTGAAGAAGGGACTTACATTCGCGTGAGTTCAAGTAGCTAAAGGGATCACTTTCAACTTCAAATTCCGGCATGTAAAGGCCAATAGTGCCACGCTCAAATACGCCATCAGCTAACACTCCTGACTCTCGTAGAATTAGAATTGGCAAGCCGATCTGATATGCCATTCCAGGTTCGATATGACACCATGGACTCGTAAGGTAATTTACGTCAAGTTTCTTTTCTTTGCATGTACAGTCCGCCCCTTTAGTCATCTTATAAACAGCATCCGACCTATATCTCCGGAGACCTACCACGATGAGTCCGTTAGATTCTGACATCAGCATACGAATTGTGGTTAATGGTGCATCAAGTCCATACTCTGTGACACCAAGTGTCTTCAGCGAAAGACCTAGGTTCTCCAATTGAATTGACAATGCGCTCAAGAATTCATCTTGCTGGGGTGTTACAGGGTTTGGACGACTTAAGAAAACGCCTGCACTCATTTCATTCCCAGCCCCAGGCTGTCTAGATTCCGCCTGATTTCTCCCTGAAGCTCCGCTGAAGACTCAAAATGCGCTTCAAGTGTTGTTCGGAGTCTCGCGAACCTGACCGCAAATTCCTCGCCATCATCCTCGACCGCCTCCGAACCGCAATACCGACCCGGGGTGAGAACGAAATTGTTTTTTGCTATTTCTTCGTTAGTTGCCGATTTGCAGAATCCCGGCATGTCCTCGTACTCGCCTTCAAGAGTTCCTCGCCAACGGTGGTATGTATCCGCAATTTGGGCAATTTCGTTATCCGTTAGGTTTCGATGCGTCCGATCTTCGAGGTAACCCAGCTTCGAGGCGTTGATGAAGAGCGTTTCGGCTTTGCGGCTTCGGCCCTCACCCCTAGCCCCTCTCCCAGACGAGCTTGGAGAGGGGAATCTGGTTTTATTCTTTGTGAGGAACCACAGGCAGACAGGAATACCGGTAGAGTAGAACAGTTGCCCGGGCAGGGCCACAATACAGTCCACCAAATCCTCCTCGACCAATCGTCGACGGATATCGCCTTCACCCGATTGTTGCGAACTGAGCGAACCATTCGCCATGACGAATCCCGCTGTTCCGCTGTCATTTAGGTGATAGAGGAAGTGCTGAATCCATGCGTAGTTGGCATTGCCCACTGGTGGAAGACCATACTTCCACCTCGGATCGTCGCGCAATAACTGACCGCCCCAATCTGAATCATTAAAGGGCGGGTTCGCCATCACGAAGTCAGCCCGTAAATCCCAATGCTCGTTCCGCAAGAATGAGCCTTCAGGATTCCAGGCCACATCGCCCTCGATGCCATGAACCGCAAGGTTCATCTTGCATAGACGCCAGGTCGTCTCGTTACTCTCCTGCCCGTAAACGCTGATGCCTTTCTTGTTGAAAAGCTCGGGCTGGGCTTTGGAATGTTCGCGGATGAATTTACGGCTTTGAACGAACATGCCACCGCTTCCGCAGCACGGGTCAAAAACGCGACCTTCGTAAGGCTCCAGCATTTCGGCCAGCAAGCGAACGACGACTGGCGGTGTGTAAAATTGCCCACCGCGTTTGCCTTCCGCGGTAGCAAAGCTCTTGAGGCAGTATTCATAAACTCGACCTACAACATCTTGCTCGGTCTCGCGCTCGTCATGCCGTCCCGACATGAAATCGAGATCGGAGAACAGTTTGATCAATTCTGTAAGAGTTCGCCCTTCCAACGCCGGACGGGCGTAATTCTTGTTGAAGACGCCCTTCAACACAGGGTTCTCAAGTTCGAGCTTATACAGCGCGTCGTCAATGGCTTGCCCGATCAGAGGATCGGTCCCTTTGGCTTGAAGGAATTCCCACCGGCTCTCTTGGGGAACCCAGAAGATATTGTTGCCTTCGTACTCGTCTCGATCTTCGAGAGTCCGTTGAATGGCGTCTTCGTTTCCGGCCAAGCCGGAACTCGGCTCTCGCAGTTCATTTTCGAGTTCATCTCGACGATGCTGGAAGGCATCGGACACATATTTAAGGAACACGAGTCCGAGCACAACGTGCTTGTACTCGGCCGCGTCCATATTCTTTCGCAGCTTGTCCGCCGCCTTGAATAGCTTTTCCTCGAATCCTAGATTTGTTTGATTACCAGCCGCCATGCGTAGAGGCTATGATACCAACGGAATAGAAGACTTGACAAGTTTTATCATTGGAGCTCTAAGCAGGCTTGGCAAGGACCGAGGTCAATCTGGTCGAATTCCTGTCGACAGCCACACGGATAAGCGTCACGACGCGGTATCCGTGGCACTCATAGTCTCATTTCAAGCTCAAATTAGGCCTTTTGTGAAGCTTTGCAACGAAAGTGCGGAAAATTTCGCACTTTTTGTCACACATCATGGAAACATGTGCTAATCTTTCAGCATGTCGGAAAATTCGGGGTGTTCTGTTGCCTAAGATGCTTGGATCGGGGCTAAGCCGTCGCGAGCGGGAGATCTTGGACATTCTCCATCGCATTGGCAAGGCCAGCGTTCAGGACGTTTGCGACGCGATGGACAATCCGCCTTCTTATTCATCCGTCCGCAGCACGCTCGGCATCCTCGTCGAAAAGGGAATTGCGAAGCACGAAGAAGACGGCAAACGCTATCTCTATAGCGCGGCTGAATCGTCGCAAGATGCCGCAAAGAGCGCCGTCCACAAGGTTGTCGATACTTTCTTTGGCGGTCGCCTTGAGGGGGTCGTCCGAACCTTCCTCTCGGACAATGAGCGCAACATCAGCGACGAAGAGTTGGATCAACTGGTCCAACTGATCAAAGACTCCAAGAGGAATTCCAAGCGATGAACGCATTCATGGTCGAACTCGCCGTCCGGTCTTTGCTGATCGCCGGATTGACTCTGGCGCTTCGGTTGGCCCTCTTCCGAGCGTCGGCGCACTCACGCGCCAACGTCCTCGCGCTCGGAATGGCCAGCCTGATCGCGCTGCCATTCACGTTAATTTTCCTGCCGAGGTTGCCGGTCACCGTGGCCCAGGAGCGCGTTTTTGAGGGTTCGCCCACGGTTCCGGCGACAGAAGTGGCCTCTCCAACGTTCGCATGGGGATGGGTTTTGGTCGCGGTTGCGGTGGTGTTGACCCTTCGCGTCGTGGCGGCGTTGTTCCGTTTTCGGCGCATTGAGCAATCGCTCGCTCCGGCTTCGATTTCGCTGGTTGAGCGGGTGAAGACGATGACGACGAAGGCTCGCCGGGTCTTTTTTAGTCCCGAAGGCGAACCGCCGATGACATGGGGCATGGTTCGTCCGAAGATTGCACTTCCGGCGGAAGCGGAGACGTGGATCGATCCGCAGTTTCAGTCGGTGGTGCTGCACGAAGACGCGCACATTCGGCGGAAAGACTGGGCGGTTTCGGTTGGATTTCGGTTCGTCACGGCGGTCTTTTGGTTCAATCCGATGGTGTGGGCGATGCGGGCGCTGTTTGAGCAAGACAGCGAGCGAGCGGCGGACGATTGGGTTTTGGCGCAAGGATTTGACGCTCAGGAGTATGCCGAGCGGATTGTTGAAGTGGCGCGAAACCTGCGTCCGAGCGGCGGTCGGCTTCCGGCGGTGACGATGGCGCGTTCGACCCGACTGAAGGGACGATTGAAGGCGATTTTGAATTCAGGTACCCAGCGGCGACCGGTTGTGGGATGGAAAAATACGGCGTTGGTTGGGATGCTGAGTGCGGGGGCATTGGCGGCGGGATTCGTGATTCCGCGAACGGAGTGCATTTTTGTTCCGTCGTCGCCGGTGGCAGTGGCTTCGCATCCTCGCGTTGAGAGTTCGGGCGACCTTGGGAATGTTGACGTGTCGGATGTGCATCCGGCCTTCGACTCGATGGTTGAGCCTGATGCGGATGTTGACGGGACGGTCGATCTGAGTGCGGGGCCGAAGGGCACGGTCAGGACCGAGACGACGCATTCGCGCAGCGTGGCTTCGTCGGGCGGCTCATCTGCGGTTTCGTCTTCGGTTTCGTCGGTTGAGTCGTCTGGTGAGTCTTCGAAAGAGGATGTGGAGGATGCGATGCGTGACGCGCGGCAGTCGATGGATGAGGCTCAGCGGGACGCGGAGCGGTCGATGAAGGAAGCGCAGCGCGAGGCCGATCGTGCCACCAAAGAGGCTCTGAAAGATGCGCAAAAGGAGATGAAGGAGCAATTTAAGCAGGCGCAAAAGGAAATGGACAAGGCGGGACTTTCAATCCGATTGAACCATTTGGGCGTCGGGGTGGACTTTGCCAACAAGATGGCGCAGGCCTCGCTCGAATTTGCGGGAGCGACTATGAAGGCCGTCGTGGGAAGCGGCGGGAAGTCGGCCGAGATCTCGGTCGAGAGCGACTCAAAGAAAACGGAGAAGGACACGAAGCCGTCGGGCTAGTTCGTCTCATTTGAACCTAAAAAAACATTGAAGAGCCCTGGCTCTTAGCTACGGCTTTACCCAAATTTACGAAATTAATCGAACACAAAAGGAACAGAACCATGATTCAAAAATCCACTTTCGTCGTTGCATTTGCCGTCGCTACGCTTGGCATTGCCGGACTCACTTTGGGCCGAACCGGGGGCAAGACTCCGGGGCTCGCCGACGGACAATATTTGATTCAAACGGCGCTTGGGGACAAGGAATCCCGGCATTGGAATATGAATCTTGCGACCGAGGGCGTGAAGCACGTGAAGATCGAGCTGGCGATGGGGGAAGTGAACGTTGTTGCGGGCAACAGTTCGAATTTTCACGCCGAGGTGACCAAAGAGGTTGAGAAGCCGCTGGATGCCGACGAGCGCGACTGGCTTGAGAAGGATTGGATCGAGGCTCGGCGAGTTGGCGACACGATTATTTTCTCGGAAGTAGCCAGTCGGAAGCCGAAATTGGTGAGCAAGAAAGGGCACCAAATCGACCTTAAGGTGACTATCGAAATGCCGAAGGGGTTGGATGCGGATGTGAGCCTTCAGGCGGGCGAGGTCGATCTTCGGGGCGATTATGGAGTTGTGAAGGGGAAGGTCTCGGCGGGGCAGTTAACCACGAGCGACTTCCGAAGCGATTCGATCGATTTTGATGTGGAGGCGGGCGAGGTGGATGTGCAATTGGCGAAGACGCCTCGCCGGGATTCGACGATCGATGTCAGCACGGGACAAATAACGCTGGGTCTGAAGGACAATGCTAGCCTCGATGCTTCGGTGAGTATTGGCAATATCGAGGTCGGCGGCGAATCGGACGACGACCAAAAAGGCCTTGGATCGCACCAAGAAATTCGGGTGGGGTCGGGCGGAACGAAGTTGCGGCTGAAGGTGGCGACGGGCTCGATTAGCGTGTCGCAAGGGAAGACGGAGCGGCGATTGGATCAGAAAGACGGCTTTTCGTTTTCGATGAGTTCGGATGGCGATTTGGATCCTGAAACTCGAAAAGAAATCGAAGCAGAGATGAAACAGGCTCAGCGCGAAGCCGAAGCTGGGATGCAAGAAGCTCAGAAAGAGATTGAGAAAGCCTTGTCAGAAAGCAAGTTTGACTTTAAGACAGACCAACAGCTTGACCAAGAAACCCAGCGCGAAGTCGAAAACGCGATGCGTAATGCCCAAAAGGCCGCTCAAGATGCCATGCGTGAGGCTCAGAAGGCCATGGATCAGGCTCAAAAAGAGATGAAGCTTCGGATGGATAAGGATTTGTCGCGACAAATTCAAGAAGCCACGAAAGAGGCGATGAAGGCGGCGAAGAAAGCTATGGAGATGGCGCAAAAGGAAGTTCAGAAGGCTTTGAAGAAGAGCTTGAAGGAACGAAAGGGTGACTCGATCTAGCCGCAGGTGCGCAGAGATTCCCCTTCTTTTTCAAGGAACCAAATGAGTGCCTCTTACCCCTCGAACCCCTCTCCCAACCAGTGGGGCGAGGGGAAGAACGGCCTTTGGAGAATGGCTCCGAGGCTTGCCCTTACCGTCCTCACGCTTCTTGCTTCGACAATCGCCTTTGGGCAAGCGAGTCTTTCAACGCACATCGATGCTCCAACTCCCCCGGCCGGGGGCTGGATTCGGGGCCGAAAGAACCTACCGCAGGTTGAAGTGCCTCCGAAGATCGATGGCGAACTGGACGATGCGTGCTGGAAGGTGGCCCTGCATGGAAACGGATTTTATCGATTCTTGAGCACGGACCCCGTCGCGGATCAAACGGAAGTGTGGATGTGCGCGGACAAGGAAAAGCTCTACGTCGCCTTTCATTGTCAGGAACGTGATCCGAACGGAGTCGTGGCGAAAGAAACCCAGCGAAACGGAAATTTGAACCAAGATGACCGGGTTGTGATCTTGATTGATAGTCAGTCAACGAAGCGAAACACGAGTGCGTTTTGGGTGAATGCTCGAGGGACACAGCTTCAAGAAATGGAGGGAGGAACGGCTGATAACCAGGCGTGGCAAGGCGACTGGAGCGCGGCGACCAAGAAGGTTGCCGACGGTTGGACTGTCGAAATGGCAATTCCGTTTAAGCTGTTGCGCTACCCGAAAGGCACGCGATCATTTGGGATGTTTGTGGCACGCAAAAAGCCAATGGAAAGCAACTTCACCTGCTGGCCATACATGCCGCCTCAGAGCGATACGGGGAGTATTGCCCAATATTTGACCGATTTTGATGGTATCAATCCGCCGTATTATGCGCCGAAGCCGACGGTCTTGCCTTACACGCTAGCGACGGCGGGCCAGGCAAATACGGCTCGATTCGGGCTGGACGTTAAGTATCCGATCTCGACAACTTTGACGGGTGTGGCGACGATCAACCCGGACTTCCAGACCGTTGAGGGTGCGGTGCAGGACTTGAGTTTTTCGTATACCGAGAAGTACGTGCCCGATCGGCGTCCTTTCTTTGCCGAGGGAGGCGACTTTCTCAGCGACTCCTTTTTGTTCTATTCGCAACGGATTCCGAATGTCGACTATGGTCTGAAGGTGACCGGGAAGCAGGGGCCTGCGACGGTTGGGCTTTTAACGACGGCTTCTCATACTGGCGATAAGCAGCAGGCGGAGGTCGCGACTTTCGACTACGACATTGGAACGTATTCTGGATTCGGGGGAACGTTCCTCGATAATCGTCAGACGGGCAACGCGGGACAAGTGACGCAACTGCGGGGGCAGTACGGCTGGTCCAAAGGGATGCGCAATGTCATTTTGGGCGGCAATATGACTCAGTCGAAGCTCGGGGATGGGCGAAAAGGAGAAAGCGATTTTCTGCTTTTGAGGAGCTATGCCGGGAAGGGATATCTCAACGGCAACATCTATTACACACGTACGAGTGCCGATTTTGATAATCCGCTCGGTTTGGTAAGCGAGGTGGATTCGCAGGGGTTCGGGTTTAACCTCAATACGTTTGACGTCATCGATAAGGGGCCGCTGGAGAGTCGTTCCTATTATCTCGGTGGAGAATCGTTTAACCACACCAACGGAACGTTCTTTCATAACAGTTTGTCCTTTGGGGCTGAGTTTGATTTGCGAAATGGCTTTGCTTATGGTGTCAACGGCAATATTGGGCGGCGCGAAGAATTTCGCGACCGGACCTATAACGCCTTTCTCAGTTGGAACCAAAAGAGTCTATTTAGCCGCGGCGGCGTCTCGGTCGATACGGGTCGGAGGGAGAACAAGCGATATCAGTACGTTTCGGTGGACCAAGGAGTCCCGCTGGGAAAGAAATTTTCGATGAATCTAACGTTGGGTCAGCTTTTGCTCGGAACTGAGGCACAGAATCAAGCGATTTTGAGCGGGACTTATCGGATTGATCCTCTGCAAAGCCTTGGCGGTCGCTTGGTTGCACAAGGTGGTAAGGCGAACGTGTATTTTTCGTACGGTCATCGAACGCGCAAAGGAAATGATTTATTCATTCTCTTTGGTGATCCGAATAGCCCGGCGACGAAGAATTCGATTTCGCTGAAGATTGTTTGGTCGCTTTAGTGGAGATGAGAAGTGGGGGAAGCGAAAGAAGCGGGGGAAGTGGGGGAAGAGTCGGAAGCGGGAGAAGAGGAAGAAGTGGGAGAAGAGGGAGAAGAGGAAGAAGTGGGAGAAGAGGGAGAAGAGGAAGAAGTGGGAGAAGAGTCGGAAGCGGGGGAAGAGTCGGAAGCGGGGGAAGAGTCGGAAGCGAGGGAAGAGGAAGAAGTGAGAGAAGAGTCGGAAGCGGGGGAAGAGTCGGAAGCGGGAGAAGAGGAAGAAGAGTCGGAAGTGGACTGCGTTGCATTTGTTGGACACCTTATTTATCCGTAGGAGAAAATAGAGATGGTGTCACGTCGTAGTTATAGCCGTGAGTTTAAGTTAGGCA
>JBEHXE010000048.1:0-12489 GCA_048498855.1 Armatimonadota bacterium
ATGACGTTGCGGCGGATGCGGCCGTTCAGGTCTTCCTGGCGGGCGATGGGTCCTTACCCCACCTCCATCCGGACTGATTAACAGGTCTTTTGAGACGATGTCGGATCGATGGGCTGAGTTTTGGTCGTTCGCCTTGGATGCCGACAAAATGGACCCTTCGATATACGCGCCTTCCACCCAAATTGAGGCACCTTCGGTGAGGTGACGATTCGTGAGAGTAATACCGCCCGAAGTGGCGGTTGCAGAAACAGCGGAACCTCCGGGAATCGAAGTCGCTCCCTCTGCTTGGGTGCGATACGCCGTTTGACCAATATGGATTCGGTGCTGCTGAAGAACGTAATAGGTTGGCGTAAGCCACATGGCTTCCCCATCCGTCATGATCGGTGCATGAAGCACGTTGGTCACCTGAGCAAGATTTGCCATCGAAAGCGAATCGCACTGGCGATGGAAGACCTCAAACCCCACGGCGGTAGCAATCGCATCGCGCATCGTACAAGGTTGACTGTAATCGTTATCGGATGTTGCCGAGCCACCTGGTCCCCAGTTGCGAGCTTCGGCATGCCAAACTCCCCATTCGTCGAGAGCGATTCCCACCTTGCGCTTTCCGCCCGTGGCGTCCTCGAGAAAGGCCCGCGTTTCGACGATGAATTCTTCGGTTTGGTCTGCCTCGGCTAAGAGGCCGTAGTACTGGTCTGGGGTGAAATCGACACCGTGTCCGCCATTGATCCAATAGCGATGGATGGAGTAGTGATCCACGAAATTCATGTGATGGCGCAACTTGTCAATGCATCGACGATTCCAATCGGTGTCGTGCCCACAGGCAACCATCTCGATCGAAGGATCGACGTGCTGAACCATCAGTGAATACCGGCGATATTCAAGCGCATAGCTTTCGGGATCGTAGTTCCCTCCACAACCCCAGTTTTCGTTGCCTATTCCCCATAGCTTAACGCCCCACGGATCTTGCCGGCCATTCGCCTGCCGTTGTTGAACCAAAGTTGTCGGCAGCGCCGCATTGCAATATTCGACCCAATGACAAAGTTCCTCCGGGGAACCCGAGCCGACGTTTCCGGCGAGATACGGTTCGGCATTGATCAACTCGCAAAGGGCGAGAAATTCATCGGTTCCTAGCTCGTTTGTGTCGAGCACCTGAAGACCGCAGGACATTCCCAGTCGAAAGGGGCGGTCCTTGCCGATTCCATCCTTCCAGTGGTAATGGTCCGCATAGCAGCCTCCTGGCCAACGCAAAAGAGGGGTTGGCATCGCTCGCAGAGCTTCGATGATGTCCTTTCGAAAACCTCCAATATTGGGGATCGACGAGTCTTTGCCCACAAAGAGACCGTCATAGCAACACCGGCCGAGATGTTCGGCAAAATGCCCGTAAAGGCGAGGCGAAACCGTTCCGTACGGTTCGTCGCGAAGAATTCGAATCTGGATATCCATCGGTCGTCTATGCTCCCTTGCAAGTTGAAGGACCTGCGGTCAAAACACAAGAAGTATATGGCATGATTATTCGAAATCGAGAATACTTTGGAAGTTTTCTTCTGAGACTCGAAAAAAGATGTTATAGGTACGATAACGATTGCCGGACGTTTGCATATGATTTTGCCTTTGCTTGCTACCCTTGGAACTCAAATCACTCAGATTAAGGCGAACTTCTATCAATTCGCACCAACTCCCCCGATGGGTTGGAACAGTTGGGATTGTTACGGTACTACCATCACCGAAGATCAGTTTAAGGCCAATGTTGATGTGATGGCTTCCAAGCTCAAGAAGCACGGATGGCAATATGCGGTCGTCGATATCCAGTGGTACGAGCCCAATTCGAAAGGGTTTGATTACAATCCTCAAGCCAAATTGACCATGGACGGCTACGGACGCCTGCTTCCGGCTGAAAATAAATTCCCTTCAGCAAAGGATGGCAAAGGCTTTAAGGCGTTGGCCGAATATGCCCACCGAAAAGGACTCAAATTTGGCATCCACCTGATGAGAGGGATTCCTCGTCAGGCCGTCGAACAAAATCTGCCCATTTTCGGGACCAAGTTTAAAGCTTCGGATATCGCGGATAAGGAGCACGTCTGTACTTGGAACTCGGATATGTATGGGGTCGACATGTCAAAGGAGGGCGCTCAAGCCTACTACGACAGCGTGTTTCAGTTAATCGCTTCGTGGGGCGTGGATTTTGTGAAGGTCGATGACCTCAGCCGTCCATACCTGCAGAATGAACCTGAAGTTGGCGCCATTCGGTTGGCAATCGACAAAACGAAACGCAAGATGGCGCTTAGCCTTTCGCCGGGTGAAACTGACATTCAATGCGCCCAGCACGTGATGGTGAACGCCAACATGTGGCGGATCAGCGATGATTTCTGGGATTCCTGGCCTGCTCTCAAAGAGCAATTTGGCCGTCTGATGAATTGGAATCAATTCATGGGCTACGGTCACTATCCCGATGCCGACATGTTGCCGATTGGCACCCTCGCCAACGGCACCCGAACTACTCACTTCACCCAAGATGAGCAGTACACGATGATGAGCCTTTGGGCGATCGCCAAGTCGCCCTTAATGATTGGGGCTGACTTGACGAAACTCGATCCCTTTACCGAGTCGCTGCTTACGAACGACGAACTCATCAAGCTCAATCAACTCAGCGTTGAGAATCGACCATTTTATCGCAAGGACAGCATTTTTGCTTGGTCGGCCCGAAATCCGAAAACCGACGAGCGTTATGTCGCGATTTTTAATGCGCAAGACCCGTATGACGTTTCACGAGGTGAACTGATTTCCGAGGGCGCCCCAATCACCCGCGATACGCCCGGCCAGGGCGAAAAGGTCATTGCCAACCTTGAGGGGTTCAGCAGCATCGCGCTGACTTTCAGCGATTTTGGAGATGGCAATTCGTTTGATCATGGGGTGTGGGTCGACCCAACGATGGACCTTGGAGACGGTCAAATCCTCCACCTTGCCAAGAGCAAGTGGTCGTTCTCTTACGTGGGATATGGAGAAGCTTCGACCCAGTTTGCTCCCGGCAAAGCTCCACTATCCGTGGCGGGAGAACCCGTCAAGGTCGGCATTTTTGCTCATGCGCCGTCGATTTTGGTTTTTGATGTTCCCAAAGGAGCGACCGACTTTGCGGCGTTCGCCGCTCTGAACGACTCGGCAATGAGTGAAACGACGGGCGGGACCATTCAACCTTTCATATTCGGATTTAAGAAGGGTGGCCCCCAAGAGAAGCCTTCGTTAACAATGAACTTTGACCTCAGTGAGGTCGGGGCCAAGGCGGGTAGTAAAGTGCACGATCTCTGGACGGGCGAGCAAAGAACGCTCGAATCCTCGACCACGATTTTGGATATTCCGTGGCACGGATGCAAACTGCTGAAGATAACGCCTTAGATTGATGTCTTGAGTTTTTGAATTGCCTTCGTCCAAAGGTAAGATTCGGCGGTGCTCTCTCGTCGCGAAATTCTCAAATCGACAGCTTCCGCCGCGTTGGCAACTTCTCCTTTCGTGAGATCTTTTGCGACCATATCAAATGATCCAAGCGGCATGCGATGTATCAATATCGTGAACTTCATTCGCGAAATCGAGCCGCGGTTCCCAATGGATATGATGCTGCCGGTTACCAGCCAGATGGAATTGATCCTAAAGCATAATCTTCCGGCGACATGGCTTCTTCAGTTCGATGCACTGGTTTCGGGTCCGTTCGTGCCGTATCTCAAAGAGCACATGGCGAAGAACCACGAAGTCGGCTTTTGGTTTGAGATGAATGAGAAGCACGTGAAAGCCGCGGGGGTGGAATGGCGCGGGCGTCCGGGTTATGAGTGGGACCACCTGCCGCCAGTTGCCTTCACGATTGGCTATACCAAAGAAGAACGCATCAAGCTCGCCGACACAGCGATGACGAAGTTCCACGAGATTTGGGGGTTCTATCCCAAGTCGATTGCGAGTTGGAATCTCGACTCCTTCACGATGTCCTATCTCAGTGAGAAATACGGAGTCGACGCGTATGCCGTCTGCCGCGACCAAATTGCAACCGATGGGTTCACGATCTGGGGATCGCCGATCGCCGGATATTATCCCAGCAAGGTCAATTGTTGGAGCCCCGCCCTCGATCCGAAAAACCAAATCTCTACTCCAATGTTTCGCATGCTCGGTCAAGACCCCGTCTATTATTACGAACGGAGCTTCACGATTCCGGGCGGTCGAACGATCAGCGAGCCTGACACGATGGAACCGGCTTGGACCTCTGGGCGATCACCGCACTTCATCCGCGAATTCTTGCGGATGATCGAATCCGAAAAAACGCTTCAGTTCGCTTATTGCCAAATCGGTCAGGAAAATACGTTCCCGTGGGACCAACAGAAGGACGGCTATCCCATTCAGATGGAGGCCCTGGCCAAACTTCGCGAACACAAGATCGTTCATGTCGAAACCATGGGTGACACCGGGCGGCGTTTTAAGAAAGCCTTCCGCCAGACCCCTGCCCAAGCTCAGATCCAGCTCGTCGATCCTTTTGAAAATACGAACCCAGCCCAAGGTTCGATTTGGTATCAGAGTCGCTACTACCGGGCGAATCTTCACCTTAAGGGCGATCTTCCCTATCTGCGCGACCTAACCGTTTATAGCGATCACTATCCCCAGCCGTTCCTGGACCAGGCGACTCGACTCAACGACGTTGACCAAAAGATGCCGCCAGTTCTGGATGGCTACCACTGGCGACGTTCAGGACATCCCTCCAATGAGCCTGGTGCGGGAGGACTTTTCCGAGTTGGTGATCGACTCCTTAGGGTGAAAGGTAAGCCCAGAGTTTCAGAGAAAGGATCGACCATGACGGTCGATCTCGATGTTCAAGACAACCAGACGTTGCGGCTTACTTTTACCGAAAAAGACCTCCAAATTGAATTGAAAGGCCCACAATCGGCTGAATTCAATCTGGCGTTTCGATGGGATCAAACAAAATCCACGCTGATTGGCACGGAGCTTCAGGAAGCTCATTATCGGATGCAAGGCCTCGACTACTCAATGAAGGTCGTCACTGGAAGGATCGACAACGAGCAAAGCAACTGGGACGTCTTGGGAGATCGAGGAAAGATCAAGCTGCGATTAGCGCAAGCGAGTTAGACACCCTTCTTCACACTCTCAGGCAGATCGCCACCGCGGGTTGAGTGATGGACCTTCAAGACCAAGTCCTGTTCGAATGAGCCAAAGCCTTTTCCGAAGAGCGTAAAGCCGCCTTGGTTTTTGGATTCCGGCTTGATTCCGATTCGAATTCGGGTTGCCTGCCAAGGTCGCACATCAAGTTGGCGGATGGTCACGTCGGAGAGCTTTTGCTCGTCGACAAAGGTTCCTTCGTCCGTCACCCGCCAAGACTTTAGGAACCCATGCTGATTCATATAGTCCTGCCACCACGACGGATTCAGCTTGCCTTTCTCGCCGCCAGGGTCACCCGGCGATACCCAGGTTCCAATTTCAACGTCATTTATCCAAAGCGTGATATCCGACGGGTAGTCATTCGCATATCCCGGCGCTTCGGAGCCAATTTCGCAAATGAACTCAATGCTTTCGATCACGCTCGACGCGGGCAAAGAATTTGGAAATTTATATTCAACGAACCCGCCGCCGGACCACAGAATTTCAGCTCTTGCCCGGTCAGGAAACGCAAACGCAAGGGGATCATCGATGACGCCGACAAGCCGTTCGCGCGTTGCAAGTCCACAAGTCGGCACGACTTCGGCTTTCGTATAGAGTCCGACCGGCACATCGATCTCGATGACATAATCCTTATCTTTGGTCTTGCCACCCATATCGACGATCAATCGGTCATGAACCTTCCGACATCGCTTTTGCATTCCCTGTGCGCCGCTTCGGTAGTCGCTGATGACCAACCCGGCTTCTTCGAGAATCTGAATGTGCTTGGTAATGCTCGGCTGAGCAAGCCCTAGCGCCGCGCTCAACTCATTGATGTTCATATCCTTCTCACCAAGCATTTCCATGATTCGTGCCCGTGACTCGGACGCCAGCGCGCGGAAGATCGCAACGCTTTCGATGGAAGACAAATCGTGAATATGATGAGACATGGACGCCGTTATCCAAAGATGAGGATAGGCAGATTATATCTGGTCTTTAGTTCAAACAAGGAGACCTGGTAATTTCATACCGTCGATGCAAGTTGCAGAATACGACCTCATTATCATTGGAGCAGGAATTGTGGGCCTCTCCACGGCTGTCGAGGCGGCTTATCAAATGCCAGGAAAAATTCTTTGCATTGACACTCATGGCGTCGCAAACTCGACCGGTGCAAGCGGCGATGGCCTTCGACTTTTCCGATTGAGCTATTTTGAACATGGCTCTTATGTTCCGCTGCTCCGCGAAGCCATCGAAAGCTGGAATTCCCTCGGTGAGGACCTTTATGTGCCTGTTGGCGGGCTCTACGCAGGGCCAGCCGACAGTGTGCTCGTGATGGGCTCCCTCGAAAGTGCCCTCCACCATGACATCGAGCATCTCCTCTTAACCTCTTCGGAAGTCAAGAAACGGTATCCACAATTTGATCTCCCTCACGAGTTTGTTGGCTTTCTTGAAGCAGAAGGAGGCTATCTTCGAGCAGCAAAAGCGACCCGAGCGATGGCGGCAAAAGCGGAACGGCTTGGCGTCGAAGTACGTGTCGACCGCGCCCTCGGCATCAATCCAGTCGGAGAACGCTGGCAGGTGACGACCGAAAATTCGGTGTGCCTATGCGATCAGCTCGTTGTAGCGGCTGGTGCGGCGACGGGAGACCTGATTCCAAAAATTGGACGATACCTTTCGCGGGAAGCGCACCTCGTCGCGTGGTTCGACACCCCTGAATGGTCCGACCTACCCGGCTTCGGCATCATGAATGAAGATGAAGAAATGCTCTATGGTTTTCCCGCGGTCGACGATTATCCAGGCGTGAAAGTCGGTGGTCATCATCGATTTTCGAAAAACACCTTGGGCCAGCAGGAGCAAGGCTTAGTCGAACTGACACGGCGATTTATGCCCAATTTGTCCTCGAGCATCACACATCGTCGAACCTGCGACTACGACGTCTCTCCTGATGGTCATTTTATGATTGGTCGCTTAGAGATGGGCCTGACCGTGGCCTGCGGATTTAGCGGACACGGGTTCAAATTCGGCTCGATGATTGGTCGGGTCATCCTCGATTCCTGTATGGGAGAGTTCGAAGATGACCTATCGTTTCTCGATGTTTCGCGCTTTACTTCGACCAGCGGATTGACTTAATCTCAAAGCCTCGCAGGACAGGGTTAAAGCTATTCAATTTGTCTTCGAGGAAGTTCACTTCATTGACCGTCTTTCCTCCGAAGACAGTCGTGAAGTTCAGTTTCGTCGCGTCCGGCTGGCAGCTATACAGTCGGGCGATCGGATCTTTCGAACCTTCGGCAAGCTTCAGCCCGAACGGGATCGCATCCTTCGCTGTCAGTGTGAGTGCGCTCCATGAGTAAGGAGCCGTTCCCTTTGCGTCGAAGGGTACCGTCGCGCACACCAGCGGCTGGTTGAAATCATAGCCCGCCCGGGTTACGTCGCCCCACGTCTCGCCATCGACCTTCGGTCGAATAGCGTAGTGCCACGTGTGATGACCGGGATTCGGTTCTGGATCGGGCTCGTAGCTGCTTCGGATAAGGGTCATCGTCAGGGTTTGACCTTGCGCACTGTATCCATATTTGGAGTCATTCAGGATTGCCAGATCATTCAGGGCGCCCCATTTCAACGCCGGATACTCTTTTCCGTCTGAGAGTCGGCTCAAATAGCCATAAGGCACATCGTACGTTGCCGTCGAGAAATCGCCATTTGGTACCACATCAAACGCCACCCGCAGCATCGGATTAGGCGACTTGGAATCGCCAACGTGATGCCAATCGCAATTGACAGTGACGGGAATCTCATCGGCTCCCTCGCGGATTTGGAACGTCTGGCTGACCGTCGTCGGCTCGTTGCGTCGTCCCTTGCTTTCCATCTCGTACCACATCGTCAGATCAAATCCGTTACGAACCGGCTTCTGTTCGTACTTCGAGACTCGCCACATCACCGATCGTTCAATTGGCTGGATCACCCATGCGGTCATGCCGCCGGGTCGCTCGTAGTCGAGCCGCAGATGTCCAACGTTATGGAATGTTTTGCCTCGGAAAGTCAGACTGGTGAAGCCACCGTAGACCATGTCGATTTTGCCTGAGAGTCCATCGCCAGTGATCGTGTTGTTCTCAATTTGAATTGTCGACTTTTCGACGATGTCGCCATTCTTGATCTGGAAAACCTTATAGCCAAAGCTCGGCACATCTCCGGCAAAGAAGCGAATTCGGCGCGAAATTCGGTCGACCACTTCGACGGGATATTCCTTTCCATCCGGGCCTACCGCGATCAGTCGATTGAGGTCCATATTTTGACCATTCCAACCACTCGGAACAGCTAAGGTTTCCACCCACTCACTTCGGTTCCAACCAAGCGGATTTGCGACAATAAAGCTCATTCCCCCGGTCTTTGGCGTCACTCGAAGCGACAACATTTCCATCGCTTTCGTGATCGTGTCCTTGCTTTCTGCAATGGCACGTCCCAGAGTCGTCTTCGTATTTTCGTATGGGGCATGGATGCCGCTACCGGGCAAGGTGTCGTGGTGATGGTTGAAGCAAATATCTTCCCAAGATCGGCGGAACTGTTCGTGAGGGTATTTGAATCCAAACTGATTCGCCATAACGGATAACGCTTCGGCCGTAGCCGTCGTATTTTCCGCATCACGATTGAGTTGCTTCACTTCGCTATGCGTGGTGTAGCAGCCGTCGAAAACTGGATTGAGTTCTTCGTTGATGACCGGAATCTTCTTAAGATCATAGGTTTCCAATTTTTTGAAGAACTGGGTCGCCGTGCTGAACTTGATCGGCGGCAGATCCTTCTTCGCCATCATCTTCAGGGCTTCTTGGATCATTTCGCGGGTTGGACCTCCGCCGTGGTTACCCACGCCGTACACCATCAGCATGTCCTTGCTGCCCGTGTTGTTTTCGAAATCAAGCATCTCTTGGAACTGCTTGTAGGAAACGTCGCCGTTGTACCAAGAACCGCTGGCGGGTTCATCGAAGGCCAATACTTTGGTTCCGTCGAGACCTTGCCACCAGAAGAGCGGCTTATTCTTTCCACCGCGACAGAAGTAGTAGTACTTACACCCACCCATCTTGAGGATCTGGGGCATTTGGATCGAGTGCCCGAAGGTATCCGGCTCCCACCCGACGATTGCGGTTTTGCCAAATTTTTCTTTGAAGTAGGTTTGCCCGTAAAGGAACTGACGAGCGTGCGACTCCGGCGAGATCATGTTGGTATCGCCTTCGCAAACCCGTCCGCCGACGAGTTCCCACTGCCCTTTCTTCACCTTCTGCTGAACCTTTTTGAACAGGTCGGGATAGGCTTCTTCGACGGCCTTGTAGATTACCGACGAACTCTGGCTGAACGTAAAGCCCGGGAACTCGTCCATGAACTTAACTGCCTGATTGAAGGTGTCGTGCGATGCGACGATGCCTTCTTGCCATTCCCACAGCCATTGCAAATCAATATGGGCGTGACCGACCAGGTGCCCCGCATACTTCTGCATCTCGGGGTGCGCATGTTCGAGCGCTTGACTCGCCATATGGAGTGCGGCCTCGATCTGTTGAGGGGTTACATTGTCGCTGGCGTAAAGGGCGTCGAGCATCTGACGGGTTTCATCCAAGTGCTGCTTGGTATGAATGTCCATCGGCTTATCTTTGAGATACTTTTCGACGATGCTCAGTTCTTGATCGATGGCTTCGAGCGCTTGCTTCTTCGTGCTTTGGTCGATGATTGTCGCGATCATCGGCTCAAGGTCTTTGTCTGGCTGAACCTGGTCGCGATCAACCACTCGCCATGCCGGGAATTTGGTGTATCCGGCATCGTTATCAAGTTTGGCGATTTCAGGTTTGCCGCCATTGTAGACAACCTCAACGCTTCCATCAGCATGGACAATTTGGATGTTATCGATCGCCATCATATAGCGCCCGTCAGGGTCGCCTTCGAAGTTCAAATTCCACTTTTCGGTGGTTCGGCCCTTGAGCGCGTCGAGCGAAATCTCGCGATGAAGCCATTGTCCGGAGGCTTTTTCGAGCACCGTATCGCCATGGGCGCGATTCCCCTCCGAGTCGTTGATATGACTATCCCTTAATGGATCGCCCGAATCGAAATCGACATCGACCGCACCCTTTGCAATCGGATTGTGCGGGTCGAGGAAGATGTCGTAAGTGAGCTTGTCACCCGCCGCAATGCGGATTTTCTTCTCAGAAATCGTAAAGTATGTGAACCAGTTGCTATCTCCCTTGGCGAGATTCCGGCTGACAAAGACCAAACACTGGTCTTTGCTTTGGAACATGAGCGAGGCAAGTGCGGCGACGAGCATGGGGTTAGTTTAGCTTTTAGCGGTGAGCTTTTAGCGATTAAGCCCTAAGAGAGAAGGTCAAAATTGATCAAATCAAGTCCATTGTCCACGACCATAATAAATTGTGGACGACAAACTCATTGGTGCGGTTTGTTCAAGTAATCTTGCCCAAATTCGCGAATTGCTTCCTGAGTGCAACAATTTCAATGAAGTTTTCCCTTTTTTATACAGTCGCGAATGCTGTCCTGAACCGGCCACCCTCCTTATAGTTGCCGCCCATTCAGAACTCTCCTCACCTGAAGTCATGGAGATGATTCTTGCTGCTGGAGCAAGTGTGGACCAAAGCCTGATGAATATTGGAACCGCACTTTGTTTGGCCTGTGCGGCCGGAAAAGTTGAGAAGGTTAAACTCTTGATTCAGCATGGCGCTGATGTTTGGCCGAAGAAACAAGTCGGCCGAAATTTTCTGTTGAGCCCAGAAGAGGAAGCCAGTCGGATCGCCAAGGCATCTAAATGGCAGGCTGGTGAGTCTGGAAATCAACCTGATCGCACGGTCCCATTGTTTATGGCCGCCAAATCCGGTTCCGTTGAATGTGTCAAATTGATTGTCGAGAGAGGTTTTCCTGTTGCTTTTCAGAATGGCGAGCGAACCGCACTTGATGTCGCCGGCTCGTCTGATGTCATTCAATTTCTGGTTCGGGCCGGGCTTATCTTGAGACATGATCAGGACGAACTGTTTGATAGCCAAATCCACCAAGCTCTTGCGAATGGACGATGGGACTTAGCCCAACTGTTTATCGAGACCCTAACCTCCGAGGAGCGCCTCGTGGTACTTACCCAGAAACTCATCATGTTTTGTGGTTTCAGTGACTTCTCATTTGGAGCCGTGAAGCGATTGGTGGAATGGGGTGCCGACCCTAACGGAGGCAAAGAGGAAATGGGAAATGCTCTTCACTGGTGTGCCTGGCAAGGAACAGGAGACGAAATACTATTTGAAGACGATCTGTATCATGCGATGGAATTCTTTATAGCCTTAGGAGTGGATACGAACCTACGAAACCCAGAAGGCAAGACTCCACTTCACGAAGCCGTTTACGGAGATTGGGGGAATCCCACTGCGGCATACGTCTTAACCTTGCACGGGGCCGACGTAAACGCTCAGGACCATTTCGGGAATACACCTTTGCTTCTTGCAAGCGAACGAGGCGAATTGCTCTGCGTTCAAATCCTGCTCGAAAACGGAGCGGACAAGACGATTGCCAATTATGAAGGTGAGACCCCTCTTTCGAATGCGCATCGCTATTTACGATGGCGTGAAGAATCTGGAAAATCAGCAGACATCGAAAAGGCTCGAAAGGTGGTCGAGTTGCTCCAATAAGATTTTCGAACCTATATTTAGCTTTGCTCCCTCAATGCTCGCAGCATTGAGGGTTTGTTTCTACTCTACTAAGACCCTCAACCCTACGAGGGTTGAGGGAGCAGAAGCATAGAATCTAGTGCGTCACTGCGCCATCGCACGCAGGACCGACAGTCCGGGCGAACTTCGCCAAGGCTCCTTTGATGTATCGAGGTGGAAGGGGTTTTGCTCCCTCAATGCTCACAGCATTGAGGGTGCGTTTCTACTCTACTAAGACCCTCAACCCTGCGAAGGTTGAGGGAGCAGAAGCCTAGAATCTAGTGCGTCACCGCCCCATCGCACGCCGGGCCAACAGTTCTCGCAAACTTCGCCAAGGCTCCTTTCGTGTACCGAGGGAGAAGGGGTTTTGCTCCCTCAATGCTCGCAGCATTGAGGGTTTGTTTCAACTCTACTACGACCCTCAACCCTGCGAGGGTTGAGGGAGCAGAAGCATAGAATCTAGTGCGTCACTGCGCCATCGCACGCCGGGCCAACAGTTCTTGCGAACTTCGCCAAAGCGCCTTTGGTATATCGAGGGGGAAGGGGTTTTGCTCCCTCAATGCTCACAGCATTGAGGGTGCGTTTCTACTCTATGGACTGCGTTGCATTTGTTGGACACCTTATTTATCCGTAGGAGAAAATAGAGATGGTGTCACGTCGTAGTTATAGCCGTGAGTTTAAGTTAGGCATT
>JBEHXE010000049.1:0-10188 GCA_048498855.1 Armatimonadota bacterium
CGCTCCCTTAACGCGCTCCGCTTTGAGGGTTCAGCTCCTACCCTCAACCCTACGAGGGTTGAGGGAGCAAAGGGGAAGCAAGACTTCAGATCTCGGAATCCCCTCCATCCCCACCCCTTCCGTCCCGAGGGAGGAAGGGAGCAAGGATCACCTCGCCTTCTAGGAGAGGTCGGTGAGCCAAGCGAACCGGGTGAGGTAGAAAAAACTTCAATATTCTGAGGGTGTAGGAAAACAATCTCCCTCCCTCGCGGAGGGAGTCCGTGAGCACAAAGCGAACGGGTGGGAGGGGAATCAAAACTTCGCTCCCTCAACGCGCTCCGCGTTGAGGGTTCAGCTCGTACCCTCAACCCTACGAGGGTTGAGGGAGCAAAGGGGAATCAAGGCTTCAGATCTCGGAATCCCCTCCACCAAAAAATCTTAACGAGGAGGAAAAAGAGTTTCAGCGATTCGCCAGCCACTCATGTTTCAGAATCGCATAGACCAGCGTGCCCGTTCGGAGGCCAGCCGTATTCACAGCGCTCGAAGGATGTTCGGCCTCACGACGAAGGCCGCATTTTTCGGCAACTCGCGCGCTGGCAACGTTGTCCGAATCGCATTTCCAAACCAGTCGTTCCCATCCCCATTCGCCAAAGCCCCATTCGAGCATTTCCTCAAGGATTCGGGTTCCCCAGCCTCGCCCGGCGCGGCTGGCGCGAATCCACATTCCGATTTCGGCACATCGCCACTCGACTGGGCCGCAACGAAGATGAAAGCCCGTACCACCAATCAGTTCATCCCCTTCCCAGACCCCAACGGTGAAGTTCGTATTTGCAAAATATTCGCTGGCCAAACGACGGCAGATCGCTTCGGTTTCGGCGAGCGATTGCTCCTCACGGGCCCACGGCATCCACGGCTTTAAGTGCTCGTAAGACTCTAGTGTCGCCACCTGCAACGCCGCCGCATCCGACGGTCCGTAGAGGCGAAGGACCATCCCGTCTCTCTCCCACGAAAGCGGTGGCAGCCAAGGATCGTCGCCGACCATCAGTCTCCCGGCTCCGTGCGGGTGATCCGCCACGCCTTGCCATACATCTGCCACGTATCGATGGACGTAAATTCGATCTTCTCACTTTTGCCGTTGACCGGTTCAAAAATGATCGTTTCGCGCACAGTCGCAAAATAGGTGTCTTCTTTGTGAGTCAGTTTGACGAGTTTGGTCGTAAACGACTTCTCCTTCGGACCCTTGGTCTTCCACTTTGCCGCGATGCCGTCGATAAATTCTTTCTTCGTGTGCGGCTTCTTGCCATTCTTTCGGATCGCTTGAAATGTGTCGGCGAGGATGTCATTCATCGTCTTCTGGTCCTGCTTCACGATGGCACGATCCCACCGCTTATATTGAGCTTCGATTTCCTTCTGAACCGACGACGGTCCCAAGGTCACGATAAAGATAACGCTCGAAAGAATTGGCATCACACCGTCATTATAACCAGAGCCCGGGATCATTCAAAAAAGTCACCTCTCTTGGAGTACGAATTTGTATAATTGCATCGAGGACTACGATGGCTGTACCCGTCATAAAACAAACCAACGTCACGGATGAACAATTCGCGGGCGTCACTTATCACATCCAGGGCGAACTGGTGCCCGTGCTCCAAGTCGAAATCGGCGCGATGCCGATCTACTTCGAGCATCACATTCTGCTGTGGAAGGACCCCTCGCTCAACGTCGGCGTCAAGTCGCTGGCGGGCGGTCTCAAGCGGATGGTTGCGGGCATGCCGCTATTCATGGTCGAGACTCAGGGTCAGGGCAAAATCGGATTCAGCCGCGACGGCGCTGGACACGTCTTCGGCATTCATCTCCGCCACGGCGAGCGGCTCGATGTGCGCGAACACCAATGGCTGGCGGCGACCAACTCGCTCGGATATACCTTCACGAGAATCAAGGGACTGGCGAATATGCTGTTCTCCGGCACAGGCTTCTTCATCGACACGTTTACGTGCGAAGGGCCGGAAGGCATCCTTTGGATGCACGGCTACGGAAACGTTTTTGAGGTCACGCTTGGCCCCGGTGAGATGATCGACATCGAACCGGGTGGCTGGATCTACAAAGACCCCTCGGTGAAGATGGACACGATCATGCAGCGGCTCTCGACCGGACTCTTTGCCAGCGCGGGGAACTTGGTCTTCAACCGCTTTACGGGACCGGGACGGATCGGCTTGCAGTCCATGTATCTGCACCTCGCAAGTTCGGAATAACAAAAAATGCCGCGACCGGGAGATCATCGGTCGCGGCAATCGTCAGTTTCTATTCTTTGAAAAACGGGGCGGTGGCCCGATAGACTTCACCCACCCGGATCACGTCCGCATTGTCGATCTTATAAGACTTCTTTCCAATCATGAGTTCGCCGGAGAGTTGGTCTTTCAACCAATTCTGCTTCCACGAATTCAAATCCGGCGAGTTGAACACGAGCATTTGGAGATATCGTTGACCGATATGAACTTCTCCACCAAATATGTGCAGATGGAGATTGTTAACCGTGCCTTTTCCGACCACTTCCTGAGCCTGGCCCCAAAAAAAGCCGTTGATCGAATGCAGTTTCCCGTCGGTCCCCTGGTATTTCAGAGTCGTTTGGGTCATAACCTGGGGAACGATACTTGGGTCAACAAAGAGGGCAATGTTATAGGGCGAAACCGCCGCAAGGGACACTGTATTCTGACGACCTTCGACGGTCGCGGTCATCTTCTTTCGTTGCTCACGATCATCGATCGTCTCGAATGAGCTAGGAATTTCTGGTTTCAAACTCGCGGGATCGAGGGTTGAATAGTCGTAGGTCCATTCGTCGCCCCAAGAGCGATGGTCGCGCATCGAGATAAAGCGGATGGGTAGATCGGTGGATGGATCGACGAGCAGTTCTTGATCGACATCCGTTCCCCGAACTTTGGCTTTATAGGTAAATCGGGTCACCTTTCGTCCTTTCCAGTCGAAGTTCTTCTGAACTTTTGCCGCGTTAAAGTCTTTCAGCAGCGAAGAGACCTTAGGCCGTCCTTCAAGGACTCCATAGTTCTTCGCCGGGCCATCGATCACGGCCAGTTTGAGGTAGGGACGAATCCCAATCGAGGTCTCGCCATCGCCATAAGTGACGACCTTGTCATTGAGGGGAAAGCTCGGGTTTTGAAGATCGACCCGCCAATACTTGCCGACCTGCTTGGTGATGACGGTGAATCCACCGCCTTTTTCTGGACCCATCAGTCGCCGGTTGACGATAGTCACAGAGTTGGCCTTGTCGTCGGCGGCGATGACTTGGGCTAAAGTGACCGGCGATGCGGCGAAGAGAAAGATGGTCGACAAGGCAGCCGCGCCGAGCCCCGAGCCGACGAGTCCGAGCGTGAGCCAACGTTGCCGATAGCTTTTTGGCGGTCGGGCGACCCGATCCAAAATTGATTGTCGAAGGAAGTCGCTGGGTTCGTGGTCCCGCCAGCCTTCGGTATTCCATTGCGTAGGTTCGTTCATGATTGCGCCTCTCGAAGGAGAGTGGGTTGGGGCGTATCGGCGTCGAGGGTTTGACGCAGTCGGAGGATCGCCTCGTGGGTCCTTGCCTGGACGGTTCCTTGCGGAATCCCGAGAATTTCCGCGGCTTCCTTCGACGTCATTCCTTCGGCCTTGCAGAGCACGAAGGCCTCTTGCAAAGAACGTGGAAGCAGTCGAAACGCCCGCTCGAGATCGATCATCGAATCGCGCCACGGCGACTCGGCCGCAACCAACTCTTCGAGAGGGTCGGGTGCGGCGCGCCGGGTTCGACGCCAGCGGTTAAGCGCAATGCCGAAGAGGTATCCGCGGTGGATTCGCTCGGGTTCCAAGCGACGCATGGCTTGGAGCGCGGCGAGAATCGTTTCGCCGACAATGTCCTCGGCGACGGCTCGATTGCCAGAAAGGCGGAGGGCGAAACGATAGATCGATGGACCGTATTCGTTCCAAAGCCGTTCGGCGAATTGCCGCTTCTCATCTGCGCTTAACTTTGGCCCCATATTTATCCAGTGCCGAATGATCCCTATTTTGTTGGGAAATAAACAAAAAAAGCCACGCCGGTTAAGGGCGTGGCAAAGTTTGGGCGATGATCAGTTTTTAGCGGCGTCGCCGCCACCGGCGTTATTTGCGTCTGCGGGAGGATCAGTTTTTGCCACCGCTCCTCTGGGTTTGCCAGAAGGCCCACCCTTTTGTCCCTGCACACCCTTCAGGTCCTTGGCGATGCTGTCTTCGGGTTTCAGGTCCGAAGAACTACTGCACCCACCGAGGCACATCAACGATAGCAGCAAACAACCGATTGCGACGAATCTCATTTAGTTAAGATCCCAAATGTATTTGTCGAGATCGGTAACCGTGCCCTTGAATTGACCGGTACCCCATGCCGTACAGCCCGCCGTGATCGCCTTGATCGGCATCGATTTGACGTGCGTGTCGGCGCTGCCGATGATGACGTGTCCATCCTTCAGGCCTGGCGAGATGTTGTCAAGCGAGGATTGGTTATAGAACGGCCACAGACCGCCATAAACGTTCCACGTCGAGGCATCGTTCGACCATCCGTTCGGATAGCTCGCCAACGTACAGTCGCCCGTACCGCAGGCATATTGAGCAAACGGTTGGAGGTAGTTGCCGTTGGGGTCGAGCCAACATGGCGTTTCGATAACCCAGTTACCACCACCGACGGGTGATCCACCGGAGCGATCCCAGATCGAGGTGCCCCACATGATCGTGTTCGCCGGATTGCCGACGGCGCTCTCATTCGTTCCTGCCGAACCGACGTAGCCGGTGGTAGGAATGTATCGCCAAGGGCTGAAGAACGCATAGTTGTATCCGATGTTGCTTCGGACCATCATGGCGTACATTCTTTGCTCTTGGGTCGGGTTGGTTGGGTTGCCCATGTTCGGCAATTGGTCCTTGATTCGTTGCTCCTCGGATTGCCATGGATCCATCGGGTCGATGTGGATCTTGGTGTTCTTGATATACGGGAACATTTGCTGGCCAGGAACGGTGTCAGGAGGTCCGAAGCCCCAACCTGGGAGTCCGATTCCGCCGCTGTCCGACAGCATGAAGCAACCGTCATAGTCGGTGGTGTACATGGCTACCGCAAGACCAGCTTGCTTGAAATTGCTGATGGCAACGGTCTTCTTCGCGGCGACTTTCGCCTGAGCGAAGACCGGGAAGAGAATTGCGGCGAGGATTGCAATGATTGCAATAACGACGAGAAGTTCGATAAGCGTAAAGCCCACCTTAGCGTTTTTTGCACGATGCTCGCACATGAGTATGTCCTCTGAAATAGATTAAGATTGCCGACGTCATCATCGATGTCGTCAATCGCCATTGTATGACTTTCGTAAAAATACGTCAAGGAAAAAGGTCTAAAAGCATTAGAAAATTGCAATATTGAGATGGACTGGTGGCAATCAAACAACTTTTGTTAAAGTATTTAAGTCTAATTTAGACTATTTTGTGGGTCGAAGTTCCTTTCGAATCACGAGTTTGAGTCCGCTCCAGACTTCGGTGACGGCGCAAACCTTCACATCGACCCACCCGATTGGGAGACAAATTTCCCTGACAACGTTCTCGTTGATACTGGTCCAAATTTTGGAAGATTTTTTGGCCAACTGACCCACAACATTCCGTCAGGCTCGATTCGCGAGAATAAATCCACGAGATACATTTCGAGGACTTCGCGTTCGGTAACGAAGAGGTGGATAAAATTCGGACGGCGATCGTCAAACCCTTCGACGATGGGGATGTCGGTCTGCAAAAAGTCGCGATAATCGGCGGGTGGATGCAAGACGACGGCCACCCCACCTGGCTTGATGCCGAGCTTCTCCGCAAGGGGCTTGCCGGAGTAGCCCGGCGTGGTCACGGCTTCCTCGCCAACGCCACGATGCTGCTGCCCCACGGCAAATTCGAACGGACCAAGATTGCGGCTTCGCCTCGCTGAACGATATTAAAAATCGATTCAACGAACTTGGGGAGCGGCGGCAGTTTGGCGTCCGGTTCGCCTTTCTTAAATTTGCTCATGAAGCGCGAGAGGGCGACGAGCGGAAAAAGAAAAAAGATGTGATAGGTGAGGCGTTCAACGACGAATCCGTTGGATTCCAACAGTTTTCGAACCTGCGTCCGCGAGTAACGCCGCTGGTGCATAAGCGCGACATCGTGCGGTCCCCACAGCCATTGATAGGCGGGAACGTTGATCAGCACATGACCGCCCGGCTTGAGTACGCGGAAGATTTCGGAGATCGCCGCCTGATCATCGGGTACGTGCTCGATTGTGTCGAGGGTTACGACGGTGTCGAACCGATTGCTCTGAAGCGGCAGCTTTTCGGCGTTGGCGCGGGCGATGCGTTCGAGACCGCGCTGATGGCAGAACTGCAGTGCGTCTTGACTAAAATCGACGCCGTACACCGTTCCAAACACCCCGAACGACTCTTGACCTTTTCCTGTTCCGCAGCCCACATCGAGGATGTCGGCATGGGGCGGGACGACCTGCGAGAGAAACTGCAAGGCGAGATCCCGACGGGCCACGAACCACCAATAGCGGTCCTCAAGTTCATACATCCGGGCATATTCAGCGCTTTGCAACGAGAGAGATTCTAGCTTAAATTTTGGGAACGCTTCTGCCCTCTGCCGCATTCCATCTTCAACATGCTCGAAATTGCCGCCACCAAGGCCGAATTTCGCCCGCCTGAGGTCCGTCGGCAAGACTACGAAGCTTTCTTAGCCTCGTACCTTCCTCGCCTCAACGCCCTCGCTTTCAGCTATGCGCGGCCCGACGCCGACCTGGCCAAAGATATCGTTCAAGAAGCGGTGGTGAAGGGATTTCAAGCCTTCGCCGGAGGTTCTCTCCAACTCGACGGTCAAGCTCGATCCTGGTTTGCCACGGTCGTCCGCAACGAGTTTCTCATGTATCGTCGGAAGAATCGACGGTTGGTGGGCGAACCAAATGACGAGACCCCTGGACGAGATGGCCGACGCGACTTTGAAAATATGAGCATGCGCGAGCTGTTGAGCGCGGCCATCGAGGAACTGCCCGACGACCAGCGCGAGTGCGTCATCCTCGTTGATCTCCACCAATTCGATTACGAAGAAGCCGCCACGATTTTGGGTATCCCTCTCGGAACGGTGCGGTCCCGTCTCTCTCGGGCGCGAATGAAACTCGCCCAACGACTGAACTCTTTGGAGTGTTCCCTTTGAAAATTCACGCAACCACCAAGCCATGCAAGCCCTTTATTTCGACCCTCGAAGCTCTGGTTTTCGACCAAGCGAAAGGTGGTCTTTTCCGTTGGTACGTGCTGAAGCATGCCGAGAAGTGCGTCGGATGTCGCGCGACGCTCGACGCGTTAAAATGCTATCAAGAAGCCGTACGATTGGCCTACGAGGAGGCCAAAAAGGAGGGAGAAGACGTCATGACGCTGGACGATGTGAGCGACCTCCTCAATCGGATGTCGGCAACTTCGTGAGACTCAGCCGCGCAAGCTGGCCTGAATTTTGAGCATTGTATTCCAATTGCGGCCAGTCACCAGGCAATCGAGATGCCGCTCGATCACCTTGATGGTGAGCTTTGAGTTGCCGATATTGTCAGGATAGACGAAGTAGAAATTTCGGCCAACGCAACGGAAGTACTCGCGCCCCTTGATCCACGATTGTAGATTTTCTTGACCTTCCACCGAGGCTTCGCGGTTGGCGAAGAGGACGACCAAATGGCTTGGATCGTCGATCGCCTCTCGCGGAAAAGGGTTCTCCGCCACGATTTTGTCGATATCCTCCGCCGACCGGACAAAAAACTCGGTTTTGAGTCCCAGCCGAATTTCGGCTTCCGCCTTCAGTTGGGTTTCCAAGTCCACCTGATCGCGAGCATCGAAGATCACGTTGCCGGTTTGCAGCAGTGTCGTGACGCCGGTGAACCCAAGATCCGTCATGAACTGTCGCAAGTCGGCCATCGTGACCTTATTGGTGGCCGAGACATTGATGGCGCGGAGAAAGGCGACGCTCTTCATGATGATTCAGCATATCCGGCAAAGTCGAAAATTTGGGTGCGTCCCAGGTCTCAACCGGGTTCGAAAGATGCAAAAATCACTGCATGGTTTGGAGCCTCGCGGCCGTGCCGATTTTTATGCAAACTTCCCGAATCAAAGGTGATTTGTCGCTCAACATCGCAACCGGTGTCACGCTCTACATGAAGGGTTCACCGAACCTTCCCGTCGAAAAAGACGACATTGCTGAAGGGAAATCCGTGTTCCTGGGCTATCCTCACGGGCCCAAGACCTCCGAATTTGTTCCCGAAGGGCGCAAGGTCTATACCAAAATCTATCGTTTTAGCCGCGACGCAAGCCGAATCCGTTTGCGGATTCCCTATACGCCCGACGCAATGCTCTGCAATTCGAATCTGCCGGGCGTGATCGGAAGCACGTTTGGAAATCCGAACGACGTTCTCGCCGATTCGGTGTACTTCCGCGACGCCGACTGTCTGATTTCGGTTCAGGGCACAGTCACCAAAGAAGGCAACTTCATCGTTTTACACCCGCAAAAGGATTCGCCGATCGTCGCCAAAACCGACTATGTGCGCGACCATCTCGGCTATTTCTTGTGGGATTCTTCGCGCCCGGTGTGGCAGCCACCGATCGTTGGCTGGTGTTCGTGGGCCGCTTATGCTCAGGACGTCAACGAAAAAGTGATGCGCGAGGCGGCCGACTATCTCAATAAGAACTTGCTGGCCTACGGCTACAACATCGTGCAGATGGACGACGGATTTCAAAGGACGCCGCAGTCGGGCAAGCTCACCCTCAAGCCAGGTGAAAAGTATTCCGAATTTTGGACTCAGCCCAACGAGAAGTTCCCATCGGGCCTCGCGTCGTTGGCGGCATATGTCAAGTCGAAAGGTATTACGCCAGGCATCTGGGTCGGCTTTTATACGCCGCTTGGCCTCGCCCATACGAAGGATTACGTCACCGACGACAACAGCAAGCCCTTCCGCGGGCCGTGGGTGAACTACGCGCTCGACGGCCAGTCGCCTGGGGCCGACGAAGCCTATTTTTCCACTATCCGTGAACTAAAAAAGCAGGGCTGGAACTACTTCAAGATCGATACACTCCGCCACGTTTTGTATGACAACTATCGCAAGAATCCGTTCTTCTTCAAGTTCCGTGAGGAGTCGATGGAAGAGTCGTTCCGCGCCATCATGGCGGGTGTGAAGCGCGAGGCGGGCGGCTCCTACGTGCTGGCATGTTGGGGGACGATGCCCGAACTCGCGGGGCTTCCCAACGGCGCTCGAATCGGCGAAGACGTGGGACCCGACGTCGATTCGATGCGACGCTCGGCGAAGTACATCGCCCAATTTCACCACCTCAACAACGTCGTTTGGCGCAACGACCCTGACTATATGTGCTTGCGCCTCGACCCAGCGGTCGCGCAGTCGTGGGCGAGCTTTGTTTCGCTTGCGGGCGGACAGTTGATGATCAGCGACAAACCCACGGACTACACGCCCGCACACCTCAATGTCATGCGCCGCGTCTCACCGACGGTTTTCTCTCGCCCGATCAATGTCAAGCAAGAAACGCCCGATCCTGAATTTTTCACGCTGCACTGCCAAAAATTCGATGAGAATTGGACGGTCGTGTCGCACAACGCTTGGCAAGCGACCAAGGCGAAGTCGGTCTCCCTGGCTCAGATTGGCGTCACGAAAGGCAAGTATCACGCGTTCGACTTTTGGAATCAGAAGTATCTCGGCGTGGTCGATTCGAAGGTGGCATTCGACGCTTTGGTCGAGGGGCATTGTCAAGTCATCGCCTTGCGACCGGTTCTCGATCGCCCGCAGGTCCTCGGCACGGAACGCCATATCTCACAGGGGGCATATGATCTCGATGCGGTGAAATGGGATGCCTCAAAGCGAACGCTTTCGGGAACCTATCGCGTGGGTCCAGGCCAGAAGTGGACGCTGAAACTGATCGTGCCGAAGGGCTACGCTTTTGCTTCGAGCGAGGTGAAGGGTGTGACGGCGACGACGGATGGATCGGTCGTCACGCTGACCTTCCCGGTGGGCAACGGCCCGGTCAAGTGGGCCGCGACCTTCAAGAAGGTTTGAGGCAACCCGGGGAACCTAACCGCGGTTCGGCTCCCCCTCAGTTTGGAAGCATTCGGGCATGAAAAAGGCGCACCTCAGATTGAGATGCGCCTTTCAATTTT
>JBEHXE010000050.1:0-8845 GCA_048498855.1 Armatimonadota bacterium
AAAGCGAAACGGTGGGGGTGGCAAAGCCCCAGCGAAAGCCCCACTTAGCCAATCCAAGTGCTGATCTTAACAAACCAATCATCAAATATTCGATGGTTGCCATCCTTAGAAAAAAGGAACCTGCCCGCTACACCCCTGGGGGTGTCGTTGAGCGAAGCGAAACGGTGGGGGTAGCACAGCCCCGAGCGAAAGCCCCCAAATCCCCACCCTCACAAGAAAAAGCCAGAAGACCTTAGCACGAAAGGAAACAACCCGCAATGCGAACGACTACAGTTTCAAAATGTTCGCGACCGTGACCATGTCCTTGTCGCCCCGACCGCTCATATTCACAATCACCCTGGCACCCGGTTTCAAAAGCCCAGGAATCTTCAACGCCGCAAACGCATGCGAACTCTCCAACGCCGGAATCAAACCTTCTCGCCGAGCACACCATTGCAGCGCGTCAAGCGCTTCATCGTCCGTAACCGCCACGTATTCGGCTCGTCCGAGATCCTTAAGATAAGAATGCTCCGCACCAACGCCCGGATAGTCGAGCCCCGCCGACACTGAATGAGTGCCGATCACTTGACCATCTTCGTCCTGCATCAAGTAGCTATAGCTTCCGTGAAGAACCCCCGGCGAACCCGCCGTAAGCGGAGCCGCATGCGAACCCGAAGCCAGCCCGTGACCTCCGGCTTCTACGCCGATCATCCGCACATTGTCGTCGCCATAGAATCCAACGAAGAAGCCGATCGCATTGCTGCCCCCACCGACGCAAGCAATGATTGCGTCCGGAGTGACACCATACCGCTCAACATATTGCGCTCGGGCCTCGTCGCCAATGACCCGCTGAAATTCGCGCACCATGTAAGGATAGGGGTGGGGACCTGCCGCTGTGCCGATGATATAGTGCGTCGAATCGACATTGGTGACCCAATCTCGCATCGCCTCGTTCAAGGCGTCCTTAAGCGTCTTGGTCCCGCTCGAAACCGAGTGAACCTTTGCTCCGAGGAGCTTCATGCGAAAGACATTCAGCTCTTGCCGTTTGATGTCCTCTTCACCCATATAAACTTCGCATTGAAGTCCGAGCAGAGCGCAAGCAGTCGCCGAAGCGACGCCATGCTGACCCGCGCCGGTCTCCGCGATAATTCGCTTCTTACCCATTCGAAGGGCGAGTAACGCTTGACCGATCGCATTATTGATCTTGTGCGCACCCGTGTGGTTGAGGTCCTCACGCTTGATGACCACATGGAATCCGGTGTCTTGGCTGAGATTGCGAGCTTCGGTCAGCGCCGAAGGGCGACCGACATATTCGGTCAGAAGCCGGGTGTATTCGGCACGAAAGGATTCATCGGCCCACGCGGTTTCGAACTCTTTTTCAAGCTGTTCGAGGGCTGGCATCAAAGTCTCCGGAACATAGCGTCCACCGAAGTTGCCAAACCGTCCGCGAGAATCAGGGCGAAGAATCATAGCAATGTATATGTTACTTGCAAAAAATAAGCCACGGATGGAATCGGCCAAATGCAAATGCGATCTCTCGCCAAGGCATGATAAGATACGAGAATGCCATTTTTGCCCGTACTCACGATTGCCTTGGCATGCAGCGACAAGATTAGCACGGTCTCCGAATTCCGAGCCGCCATGTTTGATCTTGATAGCCCGGGGACCCGATATGCCGTCGTAGCCTATTTGTCGACAAAAGGTTTCGACCGTGGCGTAAATCCTCTCGTCGATGATCGGACGGTCATGTTAGGAATCAAAGTCGATGGGGCAAAAAAGGTCGAGGCGAGACTCTCCCCAAATGGCCCCACGATTTCCCTAACCGAAATCTCTCCCTATTCCTTTGGCGGGACGGTCGAATGCCAATATGGCGATGCATATACGATCAACTACTATGCTGACGGCAAGAAGGTAGGTGACAGTAAACGGGTTGAAGTGTATAAGTTTCCTGAGGAAATGATGGCTAATCCGTCGGTCGTGAAGGGCGAGCTAAAGGAAATGCTCAAGCAGACGAGCAAGATTTACCCAGACACTCAAAGCGACTGGTGGACGTACAAGCCCGCCGCTCCGGAACCGCCCGGAGGCTACGGTTTGATCGTTTTCCAAGATGGTCAGGGAGCAAAAAACTATGCTCCAATTTGCCTTGATAACATGATTGCTAAAGGCGAAATTCCTCCTTGCGTGGCGATCTTCATCAAACCGAGCGAGGGAATTCGAGACAAGAAATCGATCCGCTCAAGGCAATACGATGTCCTGAGCGACGAGTATACGAAGTTCATTCTTGACGAATATGAGCCAGCGGCGGCAAATGCGCTGGGCGTCAAGATTTCACAAGACCCGATGAAACGTTGCATCGCTGGCGTCTCTTCTGGCGGAATTTGTGCGTTTACCGCTGCTTGGCAGCGACCCGATAAGTTTGGCCTCGTCATGTCATGGGTGGGGTCCTTTACGAATATCGCCAGCGGAGAAACGAAGCGCGAGGGCGGTCACAACTACCCATTCTTGATTCGAAAAACCGACAAAAAGCCAATCCGTGTCTTTTTGCAAGATGGGGATCAAGATCTCGACAACGAACATGGCAACTGGTTCTTAGGAGCCGAACAGATGGAGGCGGCGTTGAAATTCAAAGGCTACGACTATATGTGGCGTCCAGGGCATGGCTTCCATTCCGACACCCAGGGCCGTTCCCTCATGCCCGAAGCCTTGAGGTTCCTCTTTAATGGCAAACCCTAAGTTCGGGCCCTTAATCTGCCGTTTTCAGACTGCCAAATTCTGGAAAGCTGACCGCGGAGTGGTCACAGAATATAGCCGGGCGGTCGAAGCGAAGCATGAGCGCAGACCCCCGGAAAGCTCCGAACCGGGTCAGAGTCGGCCCGCTCGCGCTCGAGTCCTGGCGGTTCGCACTTTACCAACAAACCCGTCGTGCCAGCCTCTCATCTTCACTCCCCGAACCATCAAATGCTCGGAAACCGACCACGGAGTGGTCACAGAAAATAGCCGGGTGGTCGTAGCGAAGCATGAGCGTAGACCCCCGGAAAGCTCCGTAATCGTCCCAAGTCCGAGGAGCGAAGCGACCCTATTGCCCCACGGAGAATTTGGATCTGCGAATCATCGCCACGAGGCAAGGAACAAAATAACCGTCCAGACCTCCTCTGCCCCAATAATTAAGTGCTCGGAAACTGACCACGGAGTGGTCACAGAAAATAGCCGGGCGGTCGTAGCGAAGCATGAGCGCAGACCCCCGGAAAGCTCCGCAATCGTCCCAAGTCCGAGTCCGAGGAGCGTCGCGACCCTATTGCCCCACGGGGAATTTGGAATTGCGAACCAGCCCTATGAGGCATGGAACAATACGACCCTCCGATTCTGCCGTTTCAAAACTTTCAAATGCTTAGAATCCGACCACGGAGTGGTCACAGAAAATAGCCGGGCGGTCGTAGCGAAGCATGAGCGTAGACCCCCGGAAAGCTACGCAATCGTCCCAAGTCCGAGGAGCGTCGCGACCCCGCCATTATGGCGGCACAATTTTATCCGACCAAACGACCCAACGCCATCATGTCAATCGTCATAACCACCTTGCTCCTAGCCATGTCTAAATCGACCATCTCGATCGCCAACCTTCGTTGTGAGAATCAAGTCGATCCGCTCAGCATCGAGACCGCCAGCCCCCGATTCACTTGGCAACTCAAATCCGACCAACGCGGCGTCAAGCAGACCGCTTACCAACTCCTTGTCGCGTCCTCCCCAAAACTTCTCAGCGCAGACCAGGGCGACGTGTGGGACAGCGGGGAAGTCAAAACCGACCAGACCCTGAATGTTTCCTATCATGGTGCCAAACTCGCGAACTTGACCACCTACTATTGGAAAGTTCGATCGTGGGATCAAAAAGGAACTCCTTCTCCTTGGAGCAAAACCGCCCAATGGACGACCAGCCTTGAAGACTGGAAGGCCCAATGGATCGAAAAACCCGTCAAGCAGACGTTCGCTCCCGTCGATCCTTTCGACGATGATCCCGCCCCACTCCTCCGCAAATCGTTCCACCTCACCAAGCCCGTCGCCAAAGCCATCCTCTCGATCGCTGGACTCGGCTACTTCGAACCCCGCCTGAACGGTAAAAAAGTTGGCGACCACCACCTCGATCCCGGCTGGACCGACTTCTCGAAGCGAGTCTCCTACTCAACTTTCGACGTCACCAAACAACTGAAACCGGGCGAAAACGTCCTTGGAGCGATGCTGGGCAACGGGTTCTTCAACCCTCTCCCGCTCAAAATGTGGGGCCACCTCAACCTGCGCGAGCACCTCGCAATTGGCAACCCGCGCCTCATCGCCCAACTTGAGGTTCAATACGAAGACGGCACGAAGGAACATGTTATTACGGACCCCTCATGGCAAACTGCCGACGGTCCGGTAATCCGAAACAGCGTATACCTCGGCGAAGTCTACGACGCCCGGGCCGAGCAAAACGGATGGGATGCGCCCGGCTTCAATGCTGAGCAGTGGGGCAAAGCAAAGACCGTTCCCGACACCAACACATACATCCTCAAGACGGCAGCCACTCCACCGATTCGCATAACAAAAATTCTTAAACCTATACGAATTACTGAACCGAAATCTGGAGTATTCATCATTGACTTCGGTCAAAACTTTGCCGGTGTCACCCGCATGCGAGTCAAAGGTCCAGCCGGAACGAGGGTCCGATTGCGAAGTGGCGAGCTGCTCTACGATGATGGCACGTTGAACGGAATGACAAGCGTCGCTGGTCAACACAAGGGTGGCGGAAAGGACTACGTCTACCCCGGCAAAGGCGAACCCCAAACCGCCTTCCAAATCGACGAGTACATCTGCAAAGGGAAGGGAACCGAAATTTTCCAGCCACGCTTCACCTTCCACGGCTTCCGTTACGTCGAAGTCACCGGCTACCCCGGCAAACCAAAACTCGAAGACTTTGAAGGCTTGCGCATGAACTCGGATGTCGAGAAGGTCGGCTCATTCGAATGCTCCAACCCCATGTTCAATCGCATCCAAACCATGGTCGAATGGACATTACTAAGCAACTTGTTCAGTGTCCAAAGCGACTGCCCGCACCGCGAGAAATTCGGCTACGGTGGTGACCAAGTCGCCACCAGCGAAATGGCAATGTACACCTTCGACATGCAGCGGTTCTACTCGAACACGTTTGACTTGCTCCGGGAGTCCCAGCGAGAAAACGGTGGCTTTACCGAAACCGCCCCTTATGTCGGAATCTCAGACGAAGGACTAGGGGGGCAAAGCGGTCCAATTGGTTGGGGAACCGCGTTTCCAAAGCTCTTTATGGACTTGAACAAGTTCTATGGAACGAGCAATAAGCCAAGCACCTTGGATCAAGACAATTGGTTGCGTTGGATTTCACTCATCTTCTCAAATATGAAAGAAGAGACTCCTTATCTCCTCAACAATGGAATCGGCGATCACGAGACCTTGGCTCCAAAGTCAACAATTCTTACCGGCTCGGCATTTATGTATGAGAATATCGCCTTGGCTGAATTCCAATTACATGGCAATGGATACGTTCCTCCCAACGCGGAATTAAGGCGAATGGTAGCGGATGCAATAAATACGAAACTCCTCAACCGCGAAACCGGCAAATACGACATCGGCACTCAGTGCTGCCAAGCCATGCCGCTCGCCCTCGGACTCGTACCCGAAGATATGAAGTCCAAAGTCCTCGACGTTCTCCTCAAAGACATTAAGGCCCACGACTACCACCTCACCACCGGAATCTTCGGCACCAAATACCTCTTCGAGGCCCTGAGCGACAACGGCTACGACGATGTCGCTTACAAAATCGCGAACCAGAAAACCTTTCCCGGCTGGGGCCACATGCTCGAAAATGGCGCCACCACGCTCTGGGAGCACTGGGAGTTCAGCGACAACACGTTCAGCCACAACCACCCGATGTTTGGCTCGATCAGCGAATGGTTCTACCGCTCTCTTCTGGGAATCCGACCTACCAAACCCGGCTTCAAAGAAATCCTGATCAAGCCCTCCGTTGTCAGCGACCTCACCTATGCAAAGGGCCACCATGACTGCCCCTATGGCCGAATCGAAATATCTTGGAAACGCGAAGGAAACAAGCTCACCCTCGACGTCACCACCCCGCCCAACACCACCGCAACCATCATCGTCCCCGGCCAAGACGCCAATCCCGACAGTGATGAATGCGTTGAGCGCATGGGCGAATCAACGTTCAAAGTCCAGAGCGGCCACTATCGGTTCACAAGCCAACTATGAAGCGTGGGCTCGCAACAGGATGTGGACTTGCGCTGATGGCCCCGGCCTTGTTCCTTATAGGAATTTTCATAATTTCGTACTTCTTAGTGCGATTTGCTGTCCACGAAGAGGCTCCCGAGGGAGCCTCGGTTCACATAATTGCCCCTTCAGGATTCAACATTTCTCCTGGCGGACCATGGATGATAATCCCAATCCTGATGCTCTTCGTCAGCGGAATTATTGTCTTGGTTCGCTACGGTCGCTCCGAACAAGCAACTTCAAGGCAGGAACCTTCATGAACCTAAAGAAGGAAAGCCTATTGGGGGCATAGGCGTCCTCGCCTGTGGATGCCCCGCAACAAAATATGACACAGAAGAAGATAAGTACCTCATGGAAAAAATCTGAAGACATTCTTTTCGATCGCCTGGCTTTCCGCGAACGGAAAAGTGAACCTGCGCGGGGTATCTTATTTCCTTCCCATGCGCCTCGAAGTACTGATCTCCGCCGAAGACATCCAAGCCAAAATTCAACACCTCGCGGAACAAATCGACGCGTCGATCCCCAATCGCGATCAGCCGATCATCCTGCTCGGAATCCTCAAAGGCTCCGTCCACTTCCTTAGCGATATCTCACGAGCCCTATGGGCGCTCGGTCGTGACTGCCATCTCGAATTCATGCAGGTTAGCAGTTGGCACGGCGAAACCAGCAGCTCCGGCGTCGTCCAAATCAAAAAAGACCTCGACAGCAGTATCGAGGGACGCGACGTCGTCATCATCGAAGACATTCTCGACACCGGACGCACCCTCTCCCATCTTCGCGAACTCCTCGGCACCCGCCGACCCAATTCTCTCCAAATTTGCGCTTTGCTCTCAAAACCTGACGCAAGAATCGTAAATGTGGAGTGTGAATATATAGGGTTTTCCATTCCGAACGAATTTGTGGTAGGATATGGTCTAGACTTCGACGAGCGGTACCGCAACCTGCAGTACATTGCTGTTTTCCACCAAGAAGATTAACGTTCTTGCCGAAGTGTTCCCCTAAATCTCACCTAAACGGACTCCTAGTCTATGACCCCTACATTCAGACAACGCCAAGGTCAAGGCGGCGGTAACAATAACCAAAATAACAACCGTCGCCGACGAAATCGCGCCAACGAGGGCTTGCCAAAGGGCGACTCCCAGACCGAACTCGAAAATCTTCCCGAACACGACTTTTCGGAATATGATGCGATGCCTCCCGCCGAGCTCCTGAAGCTGGCTAAGAAGGCAAAAATTTCCGCCGATCTTCTCAAACATGAAGTCATCGAGGCTCTTCTGCCGGTGATGAATAAAGACAAGGAACCGCAATACGCCAAAGGAATCCTTGAAATCATGAACGACGGTTGGGGCTTCCTCCGAAAGGACACCTACCAGCCTTCGCCCGACGACGTATATGTTTCTCAGTCGTTGGTCAAGAAGAACAACCTTCGCAGCGGCGACCTCGTTTTCGGACTCGCACGCTCGCCAAAAGAAGGCGAAAAGTATCGTGGCATGCTCCGCGTCGAAGCGATCAACAACACGGGAACGGTTCAGATGATGAACCAAAGGCGCAAGAATTTCGACGAATTGACCCCGCTTTTTCCTGATGAAGTCCTTCGCATGGAGACGACTCCCGACAATATTCCAACCCGAATTGTCGACCTCATCTCGCCGATCGGAAAAGGACAGCGAGCGCTCATCGTCTCGCCACCCAAAGCCGGAAAGACGACGATGATGAAGTCGATCGCCAACGCGATCAGCACCAACCACCCCGAAGTCGCGCTCATGGTCCTTTTGGTTGACGAACGACCCGAAGAAGTTACCGATATGCGACGATCGGTTCGTGGCCAGGTCATCTCGTCCACCTTCGACGAACCCGCCGAAAACCACATGCGCGTGGCCGAACTCTGCCTCGAACAGGCCAAACGAATGGTCGAAACCGGCCGAGATGTCGTGATCGTGCTTGACTCGCTCACTCGACTCTCGCGAGCCTCCAACCTTACCATCAACCCCTCGGGACGAACCCTCACCGGCGGTCTCGATCCTTCCGCCCTCTACCGCCCACGCCGATTCTTTGGCGCGGCGCGAAATATCGAAGAAGGCGGATCGCTCACCATCATCGCTTCGGTTCTGGTCGACACCGGTTCCAAAATGGATGAGTCGATCTTCGAAGAACTGAAAGGCACCGGTAACTCGGAAATCGTCCTCGACCGCGAACTGTCCGAACGACGAATCTGGCCAGCGATCGACGTGCGACGCTCCTCGACTCGACAAGAACAGCTCCTGTTCAATAAGGACATCTACGATGGCGTGGTCCAACTTCGCCGCCTGATGGCCAAAGAGCAAAGCTCGCTGGACGCTACCGAACAGTTCATCAAACTCATCAAACGAACGCCTAACAACGCCGCGTTTATCGAAGGCGTAATCCAACGCACCCGCGCGACGGTTTAGTCGTCAAAGTCCCCTCTCCTAGCTTGGGAGAGGGGATTTAGGGTGAGGGCACCCTGGAATGCGGTGAAATCTTTGGACACCTTCATCTCGTCTCTCCGTTCAGACGGGACTCGAATTGTTGTGGGCTTATGTTGCCAATGGACGAGTGGATT
>JBEHXE010000051.1:0-7794 GCA_048498855.1 Armatimonadota bacterium
CCCCCAATTGCAAGATTTTGAATCCTAAGCATGGCGAACCGAGGCCTTTGCTCCCTCAACCCTCGTAGGGTTGAGGGTACGAACTGAACCCTCAACGCGCTCCGCGTTGAGGGAGCGAACCGAGGCTTGTTCCACGCGGGCATTCCGATAATCGGGATCTTCAAAGGATGCCCACGCCCCCAAATCGGCTTACCCCAATTGCAAGATCTGAATCCTGAAGCCTGGCGAACTGAAGCCTTTGCTCCCTCAACCCTCGTAGGGTTGAGGGTACGAGCTGCTCCCTCAACGCGGAGCGCGTCGAGGGAGCGAACCGAGGCCTTGATTCCCCTCCCACCCGTTCGCTTTCGCTCACGGACTCCCTCCGCGAGGGAGGGAGATTTTTTTGCTCACGCCCCCAGTTGTCTTACCCCCAATTGCAAGATCTGAAGCCTGACAGCCTGAAGCCTCGACTGGATTTCGCGACTCGTCCCAACCAAAGACCTAAATACTATACATGCGTGCGCACACATATGGTATAACAACAACATGAACCCTTATCACTCTCTTCTCGATCTCGTCGGAACCCTTGCTCGAAAGCGGTTCGTGATGGCCGAGCGGTATTTCGCGAAAATCGGTTTGAATCACACCGAAGCCCGGATGCTCAATCTCCTCAGTCGCGCCGGGGGGACCGCGACCCAAGAGGCTCTCGCCAACCAAGTCTTCATCGACCGAAGCAATGTCGGGCGCGCACTCAAAGCGCTTGAGTCCGAACAGTACATCCTTCGCTGCAAAGACGCCGCCGATAAGCGCTCAAACTTAGTGACGATCACCCCTAAGGGCGAGGAATTGGTCGTCGAAATACAGAAAATTGGCGTTGAAATGGCCCAGTCGTTCTTTGGCGAATTGACGGAGAGCGAGGCAGAAACAATCATCAAGATGTTGTCGCCCGCCGCCAAGGGTGAGGAACTCCAAGCGTGAAAACTTCTCGCCTTGCGCTCGTCAGTTTAAGCCTAACCACATTGATGGCCTCACTCGACACAAGCATTGCGAATTCCGGCTTGCCGGCAATTTCAAAAGCTCTCAACGCATCGTTTCAGAGCTCTCAGTGGATCGTCCTCGCCTATTTGCTCACGATCACAAGTCTTGTCGTTCCTGCCGGACGAGCCGCCGACTTCTTCGGGCGGAGGCGACTTCTGATCACCGGAATTGCAAGCTTTACCGTTGCGTCGGCGGCGTGCGGACTGGCCCCTTCGATCGAATGGCTGATCGCGGCACGTGCGGTTCAGGGACTGGGAGCGGCTCTCATGATGGCGCTGACTCTGGCCCTTGCCAAAGAGGTCGCGATTGAGGGCAAAACGGGCTCGGCAATCGGTTTGCTAGGAACAATGTCGGCCGTCGGCACCGCACTTGGACCAACTCTCGGAGGGCTGCTGATCGCCTATTCGGGTTGGCCCGCCATCTATTTGGTCAATCTGCCGATTGGGATGATCAATATCGCATTGGTTCTGCGAGCCTTTGGCGCAGAGCCACCAACGATGAAGCGAGACTTCAAATCTTTTGGACTGCCAAGTGTCATCTTCCTGACGGTCGCCCTCGCGGTCTATTCGGCGAGCATGACCGTAGGGCACGGACATTGGAGCTACCAAAATGGAATTTTGCTCGGAATGGCTGTCGCGATGGCCGCCATATTTTCGTCGGTTGACCGCCGCCAACCACTCCCGCTCCTCAATCCAAAGGTTCTCAATCAGCCGACAATTGCCAGCGGATTGATCGCCAGCGGCCTTGTTTCGGCAGTGATCATGTCGACCATCGTCGTCGGACCCTATTACCTGGCCCAAGCCCTGCATTTGAATGCGATCCAAGCTGGACTTGTTTTGTCGGTCGGACCGATCGTTGTCGCGGCGATTGGGTTTCCTGCCGGGCGGCTGGCCGATCGTTTCGGAGCCCAAACGATCCAAAAGCTCGGCTTGGTCCAGGTCGGTCTGGGATGTTTGGTCATGGCTTCGATTCCTTGGCAATGGGGAATCGTCGGTTACATCGCGGCATTGGCGATCGTCACGTCGGGATACGCTTTTTTCCAGACCGCGAACAATGCGCTCGTAATGGCGACAGCTCACAATGAGGATCGAGGACTCGTCTCGGGCGGACTCAATCTGTCGCGCAACTTGGGCCTCATCACCGGAACCTCGGTCATGGGGGCGATCTACTCCGCCGCCGCTTCGACCGGCGACGCCACAGTCGCGAGCAGTTTAGGATTGCGGGCCACGTTCACCGTAGGGATGGCCCTTGCGTTGAGCGCTCTCATCGCTGTACGCCGATCCGAACGTCGGTCACAACCTTCGTCACTCCGAGAGAACCGAGAATCGATTTCTCTTTCGACATCCAAGTAGTTGCATGTACACGCAACTACTTAATTTAAATCAGGAAACACAACCATGCAAGAACGATTAAACTTCTTTTTAGCCAACCCGGAGGCCATGAAACCCATGTCCGCCACCGAACAGTACCTTGCCCAAGCCAACCTCGACGAGCCTCTCGCCGAACTCGTGCGTCTGCGCACGTCGCTCATCAATGGCTGCGCCTTCTGCATCGACAAACACACCCAGTTGGCGCGCAAACACGGCGTGGATGACCGAAAACTGGCGACGCTCACCGCATGGCGTGAAACCCCCTTTTTCAGCGAAAAGGAACGGGCCGCGCTCGAGTGGACCGAAGCGATCACCCTCGTCGCGAGTCATCACGTGCCCGATGAGATTTGGGACCGCGTAAAGGACCACTTTTCCGAGCGAGAGATCGTCGATTTGACATTGCTGATCACGACGACCAATGCTTGGAATCGTTTTGCGATCGCCTTTCGCAAGACGCCAAAGTGATTCAGATCGCGATGTGAAGTACGATAGACGCAAGGCTGCCACCATGACCCGACGCGATCTCCTCAAAACTTCTGCCGCGACCGCCATCGCCGCGCCCTTCCAAACTTTCGCGGCCGGAGCTCCCTCCGAGTCGTCGTTCCTCTCGATTCTTCGCCAACCTGATTTGATCCGGGCCTTTGATCTCGATGGCAACGTGATCCAAGTTGACATCGAAACCGTGGTTCAGGGCGACCGTCTGCGAATCTCGCTGCAAGGCAAGGGTGCGGCGCGGCTGCAATTCCGATGGCGCGGCGACCTCTCCAAGATGAAGCGATTCTTGGGCGATCATTGGGAGCGAAGCTACGCCGATCTGCAATGGCAGGGCGAGTCGCCCAATCGCCCCATGCCGTGGTATTTCATGATGAGCGATCTCAAGGTCACACACGGGTACGGAGTGCGCACCGGGGCCGGAGCGATGTGCTTTTGGATGGCCGACGCCGAGGGAATCAGCCTCTGGGCCGACGTTCGCAGCGGCGGTGTTCCCGTCGAGCTGGGCAATCGTACGCTGCATGTGGCCGATGTCGTCTGTCGGGAGGGGAGAGGCGAGAGCGCTTTTGCCGCGACTCAAGCATTTTGCAAGCAGATGTGCCCCCAGCCGCGCCTGCCTGAAAAGCCGCTCTACGGCACCAACGACTGGAACTATGCCTACGGAAACAGCAGCGCCGAACTGATTGCGGGGGTCAGCGGGCTCATTTCCGAGCTCTCGACGGACGCCAATCGGCCCTATTCGGTCATCGATGAAGGTTGGCAAATGGGGCCATATGAAAACCGATTTGGATATGGGCCATGGGAGGGAAACCCTCGATTTGGCGACATGCAGGCTTTTGCATCGCGCTTAAAAGGGCTGGGCGTTCGCCCCGGCCTTTGGTTCCGCCCGCTCACGCCCCTGGCCGAACACAAGGACAAGTGGCGACTCTCGCGCGATCACAGCTATCTCGATCCGACGATTCCCGAGGTGCACGAGTACGTCCGGTCGCAGATGAAAAAGTTCGTCGGCTGGGGTTACGAAATGGTGAAGCATGACTTTTCATCTTGGGATTTCCTGGGCCGCTGGGGTTCGCAGATGGGTTCATCGCCAACGCAAAACGGCTGGCGTCCGTCCGATGCTTCAAAGACAACGGCCGAAATTCTCACCGACCTTTATCGAACGATCCGCGAGGCGGCGGGCGACGCGCGACTGATCGGATGCAATACGATGGGACACCTCGCTTCGGGTTACCACGAATTACAGCGAATTGGAGATGATACGAGCGGTCGCTCATGGAATCGCAATCGCCGCATGGGCGTCAATACGCTCGCGTTTCGTGCGCCCCAACATCGTGCGTTCTTCGAAGTCGACCCCGACATTGTGTCGATCACGAAGGCCGTGCCGTGGGTCTTGGTTGAACAGTGGCTGCGGTTGGTTTCGGAGAGCGGAGTCGCGTTGTTCGTCGCCATCGAACCATCGGTCGTCGAGCCCAAGCATCGCGAAGCATTGAAGCGTGCCCTGACACTGGCGGCAAAACCTCAGGTTGTGGGTGAACCTCTCGACTGGTTGGACACCCTTTGTCCGAGAAAATGGAAGCTGCTGGGCAAGAAAACCGAGTTTCATTGGATGGGCGAATCGGGCGCTTGGCCATTTCCCGACTAGCGTCTGAAGCCTTATCCGGCGGATCGCCAGCAGACGTTGCCTGTCCCAACATGTCCCAGGAACTGCTATGAAAAGTCAGATAGCTGAATCATTTGGGTCTTCTGATTCGTAGGATGGACTGGACGAATTCACGCGTGCAAATATTGTGCTGCGTACAATTTTAAAACAGTCCAGGAAATTGATATTGGATAGAGAGTCATCCTTGCGTGCCCAGGGGCTGCCCTTCGCACTACTTATTTTTTGCACATTGATTCAAACTGCGGGCCTCATTGGCTTGTATTCTTTCGTTGCTGGCCCGATCCTTCACAAAGAGTTGGAAAACGGATGGCTCGTTGCCCTTTGGGCATTTGGGCTCGGAATCCCGCTCAGTCTCTTCGAATATCTCTTCCATCGCTATCTTCTTCACAGCGCACTGGTCCCTTTCTTGGCGTCGATGCACCGGTCGCATCGAACCCATCACGACCTCACCTATGTCAAGGCTCCGGTCAATCCGAAGGAGCCGTCAAAGCCGGTCCCGGTTCGCAGCGAGTTTCCCATCGAGCATTCTCACCAAGAAGAGTCGATGATGTTCCCCCTCTATTCGACCGCCATTTTCTCTCTCTTTTTTGTGCTGACCCTGGGCCTACCGCTTAAACTCCTGCTGCCCAATTCGCCCGTCATCATCGCCTTGCTGATTGCGGTCCCGGTGTACTTGGTTTTTTACGAAGTGTGGCACGCCATTCTGCACATGCCGCTCGATAAGTTTTGGCAGCCGCTGATGGAGGCAAAATGGTCGAAGAAGCCAACACGACGACTCTATGGGTTTCACCTCATGCACCACTGGCGGCCCAACGCCAACCTCGCCATCGTCGGGTTTTGGGGGTTTGCTATTTGGGATCACGTTTTCCGAACCTACAGCCTGCCTTCGCGCATTCCGCTCGAGGGACATAGCGTCACGTTCGAGGACTCTGTGCTACCTGGTGCGCGATGGCCGATCTCGGCGATCGACAAGGTGTCGCCCGTCTTGTTCAAGGCATCGCGCCGGTTAGAGTCGTTCTTGAGTCGAGTCTTTTTGAGACGCTGAGTTTTGCTTCGTTAAGAACCCAGTAATCTTACGGTATCGCGCCGAGACCTAATTTACAAGGTCTCGACTTTCGTTTATAATTCGCCATGCGTTCTTTGTCCATAGTAATGGCTTGCGTAGGGTGTGCGTTATCCTTGGTTGGGTTGGCTGACGCGCAGCAGGTTTCTCGTCGTCCCCGATCGATGGCTTCTGGTGCCTGGCAGCGGACGGCCGCGAATCCTCCGGCGAGTGTTGGCGTGCCAATTTTGATGACCGATGGAACGATCCTTTGCCACGGTCCGCAAACGAATAAATGGTATAAATTGACCCCAAATTCGTTTGGTTCGTACCAAAACGGCACCTGGTCGACCGTCGCATCGATGCAATCGGATTACGGTCCCTTGTACTTCTCTTCGTCGGTACTCGCTGATGGTCGAGTCGTCGTCATCGGCGGTGAATATAACCTCAATCAGGGCGGCGTTTGGACCAATAAAGGTTCGGTTTACAATCCAGTGACCAACACGTGGACGACCTTGGCGGCTCCGAGTGGATGGAGTCAGATCGGCGACGCGCAATGTGTCGTGATGCCCGACGGTCGATTCCTGCTGTGCCATCCATTCGATACCAAAATGGCAATCCTGAATCCGAGCACCATGCAATGGACCGCGTTGGCGGGGACCGGTAAGGGCGATCGCTTCGACGAAGAAGGCTGGGTTTTGATGCCAGATGGCACGATCTTGACGTGCGATGCAATCAACGCTCCGCACTGCGAAAAGTACTTGCCTTGGCTCGATAAGTGGGTTTCGGCGGGCAACACTCCGGCGAGCCTCGAAGATCCAGGTTCTCAGGAACTTGGTCCAATGATCATGATGCCCGATGGACGTGTCTTCGCATTTGGTGCGACCGGTCACAATGCAATTTACACACCGGGAACGAGCGATAGCGACCCTGGCTCTTGGGTGGCGGCTCCTGATTTTCCGAACATCGGCGGTCAACTCGACATCGCCGACGGTCCCGCTGCGCTCTTGCCGAACGGTCGTATTCTCGCTTATGCAAGCCCGGGCGTCTTCAATTCGCCAAGCCACTTCTACGAGTGGGACGGAACCGCGTTGCTCGAAGTCAATAACGTTCCGAATTCGAGCGCAAACCCCTCGTACGTGGGCAATCTGCTCGTGCTGCCGAACGGTCAAGTGATGTTCACCGACTTTTCGCGCGACGTCGAAATCTACTCGCCATCGAACAACACTCCGAATGACGCTTGGCGTCCGACGATCACCACGTCACCCGCCGGAGTGTTTACGGGCAAGACGTATTCGATTACGGGTACGCAGTTCAATGGTCTTTCGCACGGCAGCGCCTATGGCGACGACTCGACCAACAACACGAACTATCCGTTGGTTCGGATCACGAACAACGCCTCGGGCCACGTTCGCTATTGCAAGACACACGACCACAGCACGATGGGCGTCGCGACGGGATCGCTGCCCGTTTCGACTTCCTTCGATGTGCCGACCGATATCGAACTAGGCTCGTCGATGATCGAAGTCGTTTGCAACGGAATCGCGTCGTTTAGCAAGAACATTACGGTTGGCACGGCTCAAGTCATGCCCGCTTCGTTCAACATCGTTCAGGGTTCGCTTGACAGCGGCACCCTTGCAAGCCTCTTTACGGGTGATTCCGACTCGCTGGCGATCAAATCGAGCACGACGTCTCACAGCGTTCCGGTTCAAGTTACGGTCTCGGGGACCTCGCCGGTCAAGAATCCTTCGGCCCTCAGCCTGACGTTCGTCGGCAAAGTCAGCATCGTCGCCTCGGATCAACGTCTCGCGCTGTACAACTTCGCGAACAATACGTGGGAGCAAGTCGATTCGCGAACCCCTTCGACTAGCGATCAGACGGTGAACATCACGGCAACCGGCGATCTGTCTCGATTCGTCGACCAGACGTCTGGAGAAGTGAGAATGCAGGCGACCTATAACATGAACATTCGCTCGGTGAAGGGCTTTACGGCATCCTTTAACCAAGTGGTCTGGACCCTTAGCCAATAATCAAGCCTTACCCCCTCTTCCAACTCGATTCGGAGAGGGGCGTGGGCAAAAATCTCCCTCCCTCGCGGAGGGAGTCCGTGAGCAAATGGACTGCGTTGCATTTGTTGGACACCTTATTTATCCGTAGGAGAAAATAGAGATGGTGTCACGTCGTAGTTATAGCCGTGAGTTTAAGTTAGGCAT
>JBEHXE010000052.1:0-7058 GCA_048498855.1 Armatimonadota bacterium
GCTGGACCAGGCCGCCGCGGCCCTGCGGACCGATCTGGACCGATGCGTGACCGGCGCGAACTGCTTGCAAGGGCCACACCATGTCGCCCAGAGATAGACCACGACCGGCTTGCCTACATAGGCCTTCGAAAGCTTCACGTCCTCTTTTGACTTCAGAGGCTGGACAATGAAATCAACCGGGTCGTTCGTGTTCTTCTGACACGCCGTCATCATGGACGCTGCGAAAAGAGCCAAGACAAGCGGTCGGATATTCATTCTTTAGTTGTACCGCTATTTTGATCGCTTTCGGGGTAGCTTTAATAAACATGGAAGCCGCTCAGGAGTCATCGGAACCCGACATATCGCTCGTCTCCGAACTCTGGCAGATGGCATGGCCGGTCGTCTCGCTCAACCTGCTCCAGGTCGTCAACGGCCTTCTTGATCGCTCCTTTATCGGCCACCTTCCCGAAGCCGCAATGAGTGGGCATGGCGCTTCGATGAGCTTTATTTTCCTGCTCTTTTCGCTGGCCGTTGCCATCTCGATTGGGGCTGGGGCCATCGTGGCCCGAGCATTTGGCGGAAATCATGTCCACGAATTTCGAACTGGGTCACAACAGGCCCTTCAAGTCTCGATTTATTCAGGTTTTGCAATTGGAATTCTCTCTTATCTCCTGGCTCCTGTCGCGGCAAGGCTCGTCTTCAAATCAACCGATGTCGAAGACATCAAATACATCACCCAGTTTTTGCAGATGTATTCGATTGGCGTTCCTGCGATCTGCATCATTCAGGTAATCGCGGCATGTCTTCGCAGCATCGGCGATACCAAAAGCCCTATGGTGCTTTCGGGAATTCAGATTCTCTTCCACATCTTGCTCAATTTCATTTTCATCTTCCCACCGCGAGGATGGATTCCTGGCCTGAACATGGGCCTGGCCGGTGCAGGTTTAGCGCTCGCGACCAGCGCTTGGATCGCAACGATTCTATATATCTGGCACGTGCGCAGCACGGAGCTCGGCGTCAAGTTTTCCCTGGCGTTGCCGCAACGCATCTGGTTCTTGCGAATCTTTCGCATTGCGGTCCCATCAGGCGTCCAGGCCGGTCTACGAACGGCATCGCTGACGGCGTTTACGCTCATCCTCAGCAATGTGCCCAATCATGAGTCCGCCATTGCGGGAATGGGTACGAGCTTCGCCATCGAGTCACTGATGTTTGCTCAGGCCTTTGGTCTTAGTGCGGCAGCAAGTGCGCTGGTTGGACAAAATCTTGGCGCAAAGAACCCTACTCGGGCCGAGCATATCGGATGGCTCGCGGCGGCGGTTGCTTTCCTCGCTTCGGTCATCATCGCCGTGCCCGTCTATCTCTTTGTTCCGAATTTTGCGCCGTCGATCGCGGGCTATAAAGCAAATGTCGTCGAACAGATTGTTCAACTCGTCAGGCTTCTATGCTTAACCGAACCACTCTTTTGCCTCGCGGCGGTTCTCATCGGAGCCATGCAGGGCGCCGGCGACACAAAGCGTCCTCTTTGGATTGGCATTTTTGCTCTCTGGTTCATGCGTGTGCCTTTGGCGCTTTTGCTGGCTCTCCCGGCGGGTGCCGCCATCGCGTTTGGTCTCACACTACCCTTTGGGTACGGGATGGGAGCGTATGGCGCCTGGATCGCCATGGCGGGAACCCAAGGCATCCAAGGTGTTATGGCCGCTATTGCATGGAAAGTCGGCAAGTGGAAAACCGTTCGGGTTTGACGCAACCCCCACGAGAGGCATCTCGTAAACTACTGCAGTGGAAATCGTGCGGTACAAACCAGGCGAAGCAATACGGTGGTTACAGACAGAAGCGGGACGGCTAAAATCCGACGCAAAAGCAAGCGGCAGAGCCGCAGCGGAACCGTCTTCCGTCGATATGCAAGGCATCACCGAAACCGTTAAGAATGCCGCCAGCGCGGTTTTTAACCTCGGTCGCAGCGCTTATGCCGAAATGGCACACCTGCGCGCCAACGCCAGCGAATTCATTCTGCTCGACGATCGAATGGACATTGTGTCGGGCACCTCCATCAAGGCGATTCCTTACTCCTCCGTGAAGAAAATCACTTTGAAAGGCGACAAAGCTTCTCTCGTTCTCGAGAAAGGACAGTTCGTGATCAAGCCGTTTGCCTACGTCGTCGCCGGTCCGCTGAAAGTCCCTATTGGTTGGGAACGGAACGGTCTTGAAACCCCTTACTTGCTGATCATCGAAGAACTCGCCGCTCGTTGTAACAAAGAAGTCGAGTTATTGTAACCAATGGCCGCCAAGGATCCCGAAGACCAAAAGCAATGGGTTGAACCCGGCTCCGAGTTCGATGGACTTGGCGGATGTTTGGGAGCGATTTTTGAAATCTTATTTTTCTGGTGGTAATGTCACTCGAGCGATGAATTGCCGGGCTCTTGACTGGTGCTTTTCTCTGGTCTCGGCGTTCATTCGCTCGAGTAGTCGCAGCATAGGCACCATACGATGATTCCCAGCAAATGCCTGCCCGTGTTGAATTAAAAAGTTCCAATAGAGGCCATCCCAAACCTCACACCACTCGCCTTTTCGGTAGTCAGACATCTTTAGAACATAATTCGAACCTGAAACATAAGGCTTCGTCGCGAAAAGTCCTCCATCTGCAAATTGACTCATGCCGAGAACATTCGCCAACATCACCCAGTCGGCCGAGTCGATAAACATCTCCATAAACCATCGATAAGCCTCCTTCGGGTCTGTCTCACACATCAACATCACCGATCCGAGAATCATCAACCTCTCGATGTGATGACACCACGCATATTCTTCTACTCGCCGAATGGCATGATCCAAAGGTGGCAATCCGGTCGTTCCTTCATACCAACAACTTGCTAGCCGACAACGATGATTGAGGAAATTGGGTGGGTTGGATGGCGAATATTCGCGACTAAGGTGGTTTACAAATTCCCTCCAACCGACGATTTGGCGAATAAACCCTTCTTTTGAATTGAGCGGCACGTCGGCTTCGACTGCCGCCCGAACAACTTCGTGAGGGGTTAGGAGGCCCACATTCAAGCAAGGAGACAGAATCGAGTGAAAGACTGTCCTCTCCGCTTGCGAAATGGAATCCTCATAGTCGCCGAAATGCAAAAACCGCTCGTCAAGAAAAGAGTTCAGTGCGGATAGCGCCTGCTCACGAGAGACCGGATAAGCGAATGAATCTGTTCGCCCGGGATGATTTGGAAAGAAGCGTTCGACTTCGTCGATGACCTCTTGGGTGATCAAATCGGGCACGAATCCCGATATCAATGGGGGCTTGATGCCCGTCGGAAGCTTCTTTCGATTTTCTTGGTCGAAACTCCACTGCCCTCCTTCTGGCTGCCCATGATCATCGATCAATAGTCCAAGTCGTTTCCTTTGTTCAACATAAAAGTCGTGCATCAACAATCGCTTGTGACGACTGCGATAGCCACGCCAATCCTCTTGAGATGAGAGGAACATTGGATTTGAGACGCGGGTCACGCGGCAAGGGATATGGCTTAAAATCTGGCCTTCGATGAAGCTATTGGCTGGTTCGTAAACCAAAACCTCTTCGATTTGGCTCTCGGCTAAGTGAGCAAGGAGAGCTTCCCGATAGGATCGTGGGTCTTCAGGGTTGATCCGCTGATAGATTGTCTTGCTCTGATTCGCCGCAAAATGCCGCATCGCGGAATAGATGAAAATGAGCTTCTGTTTATGATATTGTGTGCGAACTGAAAGGCCAAAATCTTCCCGCATGAAGACAGGAACTCCGCTGGGCATGTTTGGCAGTCCAGAGAAAAGCTGGTCTCCGAACAAAAGGATAAGCCGCGACACGTGAGAGTACTACGCGATTCTTTTGCTGTAAGTTAATCAAGAAGCATCCCTCAAAACAAACTCTTGGATCAAGAGGTAACGTCTTATTCAGTGAACGTGAGGGAGGACGACGGTGGCTATGATATTCCATCTGATTGGAACGATGTACCGCTGTCCACATGGTCCGATAGTCTCTCGAAACTTGTGGCCCGTTTTGGCGATCAGTGGGAATCTCAACTCGTAGCCTCAGGCGACTTCGTTCTTGCGGGCTATGCGCTGCGAAAAAACTTAAAGTATCGAGCCTCACAGATGATGTTCGAATCGGCCATTCAAATCGACCCTAATAATATAGAGGCTCTAGAGGGTTACATCGATATTGTCAGGACTCAAGGGTATCGCGACGCCGTCATAATGACCCTAAGTCAGTGGTCAAGCTCCTATTCAAACAGAGCGGATGTTCAACTCCTCATTGGCAAAACATACCGAAGACTTTCGCTAAACAACGACGCCCTTGAGGCATTTCGTCGTTGCGTCAAATTAGAACCTGACCTCGTCGACGCCCATTATTTTGCAGGACTTCAACTTGAGCGATTGCTTCGTTTTCGAGAGGCCGCTCTCGCGTTTACCAGAGTCATCGAAATTCAACCCCAATACGCCAACGCCTGGTTTCACCTTGCTCGATGTCGGTTGCGAGTCGACGTCGACCTTGCCCAAGCTCAGATCGCGCTTCGCTATGCCGAACAATTAGGACGACACGATTGGTTCATGACTCTTTTAGGATGTGAAATCCTCCTTCGTGAAGGATCGGTTAGTCAAGCGATGCGTCGATTTGATAAATATGTAGAGGAGAACAATACCAAATCTTATTTCTTTCATACTTTCGCCAATCGACTACTCGATTTCGGATTCAAGGAAGAAGCGCTTCACTACTTTTCTCAACCTTCGGCTGGTTGGCGGGCCAAGGGCGGGGCTCTCGAAGATTTGGGAAGACTTGAAGATGCGGAAGCACAATTCAAGTTGATCGTCGATGCAAATCCGCAGAAAGCCTCTGCCTGGACCGATCTCGCGAAGTTCTATGCTCGACATGGTTTTGCCCAACAGGCTATCGATGCTTGTCGCCAAGCCCTAGCTCTTCGTGAAGACGCTCCTCGGGCATGCCGTCTTCTGGGCGAATTGCTTTATGGTCAAGGCGAAATTCAAGAAGCCCGAAAATTATACGCCGGGCTCTTAAAGCAATTCCCGATGGACACTTCCGCAAAGGAAAGCATGGGATTTATCCTTCTTGATCTTGGTAAGTCGGATGAGGCCCAGCGTCTCCTTTCTGGCAGTAAACGACCTCAGGGTTCGATCCATCAAAAAGTTCCAGAGCTTCGGGCGAGACTTGGACACGATCAGCAAAATTCTGAGGCACCCCATGCGCTTGGCCAAGCCCTTTTGAAACGTGGTTTCCCTTGTGCAGCAATGATCTATCTCCAAGAGGCTTCCCGGCGGGCACCTCTTGACCCCAAAGTCAATCTTGCGATCGGTGAGGCTTATATTGCTTATTCGGGCAACCAGCTCTTTCGCCTTGCGGCGACTTATTTCAGCAAAGCCCTACAAGTACACGAAAGCTTGATCCATGCCCATTTAGGGCTTGTCCATTGCTACCGAGCCATGCATCGATATCCAGAACAGCGGTACCACGAATCGAGAGCCCTCGAAATTGATCCGAATGTGGACCTTACGAATCGATTTTGGTGGTTTGTAAGAGACTAGAAACCCCTAATAACTGGCGTGAGAAATTTGAGTCCATCTTGTCGAAAGGCATCTCTTCAATGAGGCGTTTCGGGATTTGTTTTACGTTTCCATTTCCTTGATACTCTAGAACTCACCGAACCACTATTCAGTTGCAAAATGTCTTCTGGCAATCATGGTCCTTCCCAAAGATTGGGAAGGTGTCGCACCGCCTTTCAGCCTTGAATCAAGGAAGGCTCAATGCGGTGCGACGGAAGGGATGATTCAAGTAATAAAGACAGAAATCCAATTTTGAGATAGCCTCTAGTGAGACGAGGTCTCGAGACAGCGATCGTAAGGAACGGTCCTTTGGACTGAACATCCCTCAAGCCAATCTTAGTGGATCCTTTGTTTTTGAATCATCCCTTCCATCTCGCACGACGAGCGAACCAAAGCAGCAGGTACGTCGAGCGAGATACCTTCCCAATCTTTGGGAAGGAGCTTAGATTGTCGGCATGGCAACTTTTGCACAGAGTTGGAGAGTTTGGTAAAACTCAGTTGAGATGGACGAAGAACAAGAAAAGCCGAGAAAGCTGCCTCGTCCAGAGCCAAAGCATATTAAGCGGGCGAAGCGGCAGCGAAAGGAAATGCCGTTACCTGAACTCCTTCTGTGGCAAAGACTTCGCCCAAAGTTAAACAAAGAGTTCAATTTCAGACGCCAATCTCCCCTCCTAGGGCGATTTACAGCAGACTTCTACGTTTCCCACGAAAATCGACGAATCGTATTTGAAATCGATGGTAGAGTTCACGATTTTCATGTCAGGTCGGACGCAGAACGAGATGAGCTTTTCCGGCAGGCAGGAATCGCTGTTATTCGAATCGCCGCATCACGGGTTCTTGCCAATCCCGACGGCGTCGCTGATCTTATCCGGAATATCTCTTTAGGGCGCATCGATGTGAAGGACATTGAACCCTAGTAAAGCCCCGTTCCAAGAAGCATCGCCCAACTAAATATCCTTCCCAAAGATTGGGAAGGTGTCGCACCGCCTTTTAGCCTTGAATCAAGGAAGGCTCAATGCGGTGCGACAGAAGGGATGATTGCAGCGGCCTACGCCGTCCAGACGAACGGCTCGGCGTCGGTAAGAATCCGTGCGCTGTTCTTCTGAGCCTCGACCAAGTATTCGGGCAAGGTGAAGCATGCATTGTGGAATCGACCGGTGTAGTAGCGGTTCTTGACTCCACGAGCGGCAAACCGGGATTCAATCTCTTCAGGCGTGAGTGCCATCGGATCGTACTTTTTCGAAGCCAAGACGAAGCCCCACGGCTGGAAGAACGTGGTAACGATTCCGAAGTAACCGTAAACGTAAGGAAAAACTTCTTTCATGCTTTCGAGCGTTTCGATGCATGAAACCATGCACTCAGGATAGTTTTCGTTGGCAGAGCCAGCCTGCATCGCAAATACGCCGTCGTCGCTCATCGCATCGGCGGCGATCTGGAAATACTCCTTCGTGAACAAGAACTGACCAGGACCATCTTCGTGCGGGTTCGGAAGG
>JBEHXE010000053.1:0-6725 GCA_048498855.1 Armatimonadota bacterium
TCTGGCTTTGTGAAGTACTTTTCTGGAGTGCGCGGACTTGTCCGCGCTTTGGGCTGTCGCTAGACCCCGCGAGCAAAGCGAGGGAAGGAAGCGAAGCTTCATCGGGGCCGAGACTTGTCTCGGCTGAGGTTGTTCGGCTTTGATTACGCGGGCATGGATGCCCACGCTCCCAGTCGTCTTGCCCTCCCACCCGTTCGCTTTCCTCGCGGACTCCCTCCGCGAGGGAGGGAGATTTTGCCCACGCCCCCAGTTGGCTTCACCTGCTGTTCCACGATCTGAAGCCTGGCGAACTGAGGCTTTTTATATGCGTTGGTTCTGAATACTAAAATCTAAAGCCTCGAGCCAGACGACCATTGCATGCCCTGATGAAAAACGGGGCACTTCGCCGAAATCATCAAAAACAAAGCAATTTATCAAATTCTTAAGGGCCGATTCATCCCAACATTTAAGCCATGTGTGAACCGATTCGGCATGCTTCTTAACCCTAAACCATTGACATCTATGTGCATTTCTTTTATCATCTTCGCATAGCACCTGAAATTTGGTAATACGGGTGGTCAGTCTGAGTGGGGTTAGGAGAAGTTGTGAGCGAAGCAAAGAAGCAGAGCCAGAAGCATGATGGGGACTTTCCGCTTGACACGCGGAACTTTCTGAGAGACATCCAGAAAGAAATTAAGTTGGGACGTGGGTTCGTTCCGTTTATCGGCGCCGGATTTTCGGCGCCGTCGGGGGCACCGATCATTATGGAGATTCAAGAGTATCTCCAGCGTTGCATCTGCATTTGTTTAGGCATCGACCGAACTCGAACCGAGGTAAAAGTCAGCCGGTGGAACCCTCGGACGGATCAATGGCCGCCCCTTGTCGATCGAGAGAGGAAAGGTACGCCTGAATGGGAAGAAATCGTCTTTGAGCAGATTCAGACGCGAAAGATGCGGGCCGGATCCCTGAAAAGATCATTGCTGGCTGATCCGGATTCCTCGTCACTATCCGAAGAATTGGGCAACATCGAGACCGAACTCCAACTGTTGGTCACCGCTCACGGAGCGATGGGAGACTGGCGAAGATCGCTCGTTTGGCTGGCCCAAATCGAAATCGGCGAGGATCGCCATTCCGCCAAACTCAGCGGCGGCACTCCACGCCAAGAAGTCATTGATGCTTGTTTTCGGGCCGTACTCAAAGACAAGGACCCAACCCTTGGACACAAGATGCTCGGCGCTCTGGCGGGAGCTTTACGCATGGACGTCGTCCTGACCACCAATTTCGACGAACTCATCGAAAAGGGCTTTCAATTTGCCAGAAATCCACTCACCACCGTCGAAATTCCCCTCCGTGGGCATCTGCCAGAACGAACTGCCATTTCCGACGTGCGAGCTCTTATCAAGCTTCATGGCGGCAGATCGTCAGTCCGCGCGAACGAAAGCCTCGATGAGTCGCCATCGCAAGAGGACAAGGATCGTTTTTTGCAATATTTCCTCTCGCCCAAAGGTCGTGCGCAATTCAACGTTCGACGCAAGAAAGAAGAAGGCGAGTGGCCGGTCGATGGAAGCAAAGCAGAGGGTTTGGAAGAACCGGAAATCGAATTTGAAAGCCACCTCCTCATCCTAGGCTGTGGCGGTAAGGAAAAACGCGTTCTTGACTACATCCGACATGTTTGTCTTCACCTTCCGGCATCCGAAGACGATGGCTTCAAGGTCTTTTGGGTGTGCTATTCAGAGAGCGATTATCGAGAGATTAGCGACTATTTTGAGAAGCATGGCATCGCCGGATCGTTGCGAATTTTGCGCCATTCTCATGCCAGTTTGCTCCTGTTGGAGCTCTACCAATACATGAGACATGAGCTGCCACCCGTCGGTTGCATCTTCCCAGCGATTTCTCGAACGAGTCAGGCCCCCCTACTCTCCCAAGATATTCGCAGTCGGCTTGGGCTAACCGAAGGTACGAGAGATGATCCGGCCGCCTTGAAGGCGAGAACCGAATTTGTTGAAAAAGTCGGCGAAATTCATAAGGGGCTAAAGACTCCAGCGAGTCAAGTTCGTGGGAATTGTGTCGTGGGCTTGGCGAAGGATGAAGCGGCTATGATGTCGGCCGGAAGCGAAGTCTGTCGAAAAGTCGAGATGGAACGCGGCAGTCTCTGTTTGTGGATCGACATGAATGACATTTGCAGTGCCGAGAACCTCTACGAAGTACTCGTCGAATCGATGTACGCCAAGCTCGGTATTGAGGATTGGCTGCCGTGTGCAACGCGTCGAGCGCCAAAAACCGAAGACGTATCCACCTTTGACCTCAAAGAGTTTTACGAAAGTACGATGGAATCGTATAAAAGCGAACTCGAACGCCTGGTGAAATCGACTCAAAAGCGATGGTACATCTTCATCAACTGTGAAGAAGTGCCTGGCGCGAACCTCAGGAATAACGTGGTCGAGATCGGCAACGGCTGGGTTGAAGACGAAGAGCCCACGGTTCAAGAAATTATCAATGCGACCAAGGATGCTTTTGCCTGTCGAACAGGTTTTTCAAAGCTGTTTCAACTCATGACATCCATTGGCATTTCAACTTTTGTCAATCTGCGGTGGGTGGAAGAGGATGCTCATAACCAACTCACCAACAAGCTTATTGGGTCGATTGCGCCCAGCCAGATCATTCAATTTAGCGACGATTTCCCCAAAGTTTCTGTGGTTCAGGAGCAGATCAAGAATGCCATCGAATGGTTAAAAGGGTCCAAATCAAAGAAGCAATTCCTTCACGCGCTATGCCTTATGCAACGCCCACGGCTTCTCGCTACGATTTGGAGCAAAGCCGTCAGTTTGGATCGATTTTCCAAGGGCGAACAATTTGAACTGCCATTTCGGTGGCTCGACGAGCTCGAAGACGCGGGATTAAGCCGGTCGAAACCAGGGGGATTCATTTGGATTCATTCCATTTGCCGTGAAGAGCTTCGCAAGTACTTCAATCCATTAAAGGAGAATGGAGCGGGGTGGGTCGATCAAGTTGCGACCGAAGCCCACATCCACGCCGATCTAGGCGACTGGTATCAGCATGTTGTCGATGCAACCGAGTCACCTGCAGCCGTTTGCGAGTCTGCTTATCACTACTGCATGGCGGGGCAGGCTTATAGCACCATTCTCTTGCAGAGTACGGGCGATGCTCGGGCCAAAAACTTTAATCGTGCCATCGCTTGTTTCGATGCGGCTTCGGCAACGCTTCGAGCAAATAGCTATTTGGTTCAAACCCACGGCTATTCGCGAGGAAGTTGTCGCCGTCTCGAACAAATCGGAAACCTTATCACCTTGACCGATAAGTTGACGAGCAAGATCGAAGACGCACGAGAAACACACGCAGAACATCGAAACCCGCTCGACAAACAGTGCCTTGAATTGAGTGGTTCGGTCAAAGCGGTGTGGATTGCTTGTTCCGAAGTTATGCGGGCGATCGCACGCGAGGTCGGCGAAGACTTCAAAGCCTATGAGCGGCATCGTCTCAATGCTTTGGTGCGCATGAATCGACCTTGGTCCCAAGCGCTTCGCGAATCCGTTCGCTACGACGGTTCCATCGGTCTTGATTTTGCCGACGAACTTGCTATCAAAGATGCACAATATGCCAAGAAGCGACAAGAATATGAAGCGGCGAGAAAAGGCGGGGACGCCGACGAATGCAATGTAAAACGCAGAGCTCTCCTTCAACACTTGGTCGCCTATCCCGACTGGATTCGGTGGAGCCGATGGTCGGTCATGCTGCACATTAGTTCCCGCTCATATGCAGCGGCCAGGAAAGTTCTCGAAGCCATTCTTGGTAATGCCGCGAACAAGACATACCAAAAGCTGCCCCTCGCAACTCAACGTCACCGCCTCGAAATCCTTCGCTTGATCGAGCAATTTGTTGAACTGACGCTTCTCGAAGCAAGCCTTCACCAGCGATCCAATGGATTAGTTGGCGATATCGATTCCGATGGAATTAATAGTCTGTTAGCCCAAGCCGATCATCTCATTCGGCGAGGGCTGAAGCTGGCCGAAAAAATCCGCCATATGGATCCGTCGACCGAAGCTCACGATATTGCTCAGGCAAATTGGTGTGAAACCCGACTTCTGATGCACCTGAGCATCGTTCGGGCGAGGGAGAATCCCTCGGAAAGCGCTGATTCCCTTGCGATCTTAGCCGAAGCTGAATCACGCCTTCGTATATCCGATTTGCGGCGAGCGAGAACCGAACTCGCAATGGTCGATATCCATCGTGCTGAAGTCAAACTCAGCGAAGCCGCCGTTCTGCTGCCGAAAGATTTTGGACAAGTTGACTTATTTATAAGGCGGATCATTGACAAGGGATATGACTCACATGTGGTGAGCAATATTAAGGAAATTGAGGCTAATATCGAACGAGACTCACGCCACTGTCACGCGCTTGCTTCCGATTGTCTTCGCTTCCTTGGTCGGGCAGCGCCAGTGCTGCGCGAAAGGCGCCGCAACGTGTGGTGGACCACTTGGTATTTCGAGCGGAGGATGCGGGTCATTTCTCTTCTGCTCGTCACTTCGATGTTCGAAACAGGAACCCCAATCCCCATCCTTGGTTTAGAAGCTGCGATGCGTGCCACCGAGACCGAATGCGAGCAACTAATAAAAGATACGGAGCGAATGGTTCGGGTTGATTCTTATCGTTTAGCGTCGGTCATCAATACGCTTATCCTTTGTATTCAGGCCTTTCAGGTCCGGCTCACTCTTGAATGGAAAGATCTTCCAAACCGGGAAGATGACCCTAGGTTCCTTAAATACCGACAAGGGACGCTTCTTTTGCTTTTGAAAAATAGTTTGGAGCAGCTCGAAAAAGTGGAAAGGAACGGTCTAGAGGCGCGACGTCCACCTTACGAACTCGACGGCGATGTTAAGGAATTTGTCAACCGCGTTAAGGTTAAAGGAAATCAGCTTTTAAAATGGGGACGAAATGAAGATTTTCGTAAGCTCGTCGAGCCCTCAGAAAGCAATGAACCGGCGATAACAAGCGCTGTGATTCCTCTGGAAGACGAACTTATGACGGACGCCCGCGAAGAAGATGCGCAGAATCCAGATGAGCCTCCCAACGAGCGGTTCCTCAACTAATGAAATACATATTATCTAAACCTTGGTTTTTCCGTGAGACAAGAGCATCTTGAGGTTGATGACAAAGCGGTGGCGCACGTCGAGCAAGAGCTTTGTTTTGAGCGGTTTGGAAAAGTTTAGGTCTTCGCAAAGGTCTGCGAACATCGCCTCAGCGGAGGTGATGAACGGATGTTGGATCGCATTTTCGAGGGAGAATTTCTTGAAATCTGGGAGTTCTTTGGTGTCTAATTGGGCCCAATTACGTTTGGCTTTTTTGACAATGACCTTTGCGAACTCTTTGTTACTTTCATTCGCTTTAAAGACGTCTTCGATCGATTTTTGGTAGGCCAAGGTGCATGCGAGAAAAGCGAGTGTGTCTGGGTCCTTGATCTTCACTTTTTCGGCGACGAGGGTCGCCACGAATCTGATGATGGGGAATGATTCGGCGGCTGAAGTGGCGGTTGCGCCCACCCACCATGGAGCCGATTCGATGACGCTCTTGATGACGGTGGATTTTTCGGTCGCCTTGACGATGTCGTCAAAGTATGTGGCGAGGCTTTTCAGCTTGTTCGCCATATGGTCGGTATGCTCTCCACCTTTTGGCGTTAACCCCAACAAACGTCTCAAAAAATCGCCCATGGCAGCGCATTTTATGGTATCGAAACGGGATTTGCAAGCGGAAATATGTGACGTTGTGGATTGTAGATTTCGTTTGGATCTAAGTTGAAACCCTAAGGCGAATGGCTTTGGGGCTTTACCCCGGCTCAGATCCTTGATCCTTGGGTACAGTAGTTTGCACTATGTCGACGCCGATAAAAGACGCCACCGTTGGCCAGCTCACCGTTCTAAAAGGCTTTTTTCTAAAAGATCTTAACTCGCTGTCGGATGAACAGCTAATGGCAAAGCCGAATGGCTGTGCTCGTCGGCCGATCGATTTTGGCTACGAAGTTGCGAATGTGAATCGCGGCATTAGTCGAATGCTTCAACAGCTTCCGCCGGAGGAGTCAGACGAGGCCCGCGCCGAAGCGGAGAAGGATGGCGAATGGACCGCCGCGCCGGCGGGATATACCCGCGAGAACTTGATTCAGGATTTCAGCGCGTCGATGGATGAGATCATCGCGGTGGTTGCGAATGCGAGTGAAGAGCAGCTTTTGGCCAAGATTCCGACGTGGTTTGGCGAGCAGCCGATGTTCTCGTTTGCGATGTTTGCGGGGATGCACACGAACTATCACAATGGCCAACTTTCGTATGTGGCGCAGCTTAATGGCGACTTGAAGAATTACTGGTTCTAGTTGCTTGCTTCGTCTAACAATCTTATGTGCTCGCGGAGGGTGAGTTCGTTGTTCGCGGCCCTCAGTTGGGCGGCGATGACGGTCCAGGCGCGGTATTCGGCTGAGTCGGGCGTGTCGTCGTCGGCGAATTCGTCTTGCTGAGGTGGGCGGGTTTCGAGATGGCGTTTGAAGGTGAGCTTTTCGCGGACGGAAAGTTGGTCGCGTAGGGCGAGAAGTTGGGCGTCATCGAGTCGCTGGATCGGGTGGACGCGGCGTGGACGGGTGACGGTGAGCATAGATTTGGGCTGTTAGTTGTTCGTTGTCGGGTCATCCGCTTTGGCCGAGACAAGTTCGGCGTGTCGCGCGAGCGCGTGAGGCAGCTCGAAGC
>JBEHXE010000054.1:0-5791 GCA_048498855.1 Armatimonadota bacterium
ATTGCCGAGGCGCTGTGGGGCGGCGTTCTCGGCACCGAGGCGGTCGGGATGTTGTCGCCATTACCCCCCGATCGATCGTAGCTTGAGATTCGATGCGTCGTTGCGTCGACGAGTTTGGCAATGTTGGCCAAAGGACCCTGACTCATTTCGGCGTTAGCTTATCCCAAATTGTGCGAGAAGTCAGTGCGAGCGCCCGATAAGAGTGGATTGTCAATAACGCCTTCATCGAACGAAATGATGCTGGAAGTTGCAGTGTTTCGGTTGTCTACCCCCACCGTTTCGCCTATCGAATGCAATGGATGAGGCCTGAACCAGCGAACCGGTGGGGGTAAAAGGTAACAGACGCTCAAACTTCTAGAGCTTGGGCTTCAGCTTGTAGACCCCAAAGTTCTGGGTTTCTTCGATGACGTCGACCTTTAGGTTTGCCACGCGAGATTTCCGAGTAAAGAACACCCGAGGAACGTCGCGCTCGCTCGCATCCACGACGACTCCGTCTTCTCGCTTAATCCGATTATCCGTGGTGAGCGATTTCACGAGGTCAGCCTCTTGGTCCGTTTCGATAACCGGATGATTCAAATACATGATCAGCGACGGCAAGCTTGTCTCCTGCAGCTTCGTCGTCCCCGTGTTCATCTGCTTCTCCTGCCGTCCAAGTTGATACAGCACCTCGATTTCAGGATGCTTTCGAACCAAATAATGAGCCTCTTGCTGCCCTGATTCCCGATACCAAATGCGCTGAGCCGGATCCAAAATCGCAAGGGAGAGCAAAAGCGATGTGCCCATCACGACCGTTGGCGTCCAGTTAAATCTTGGTGCATTCGTCATTTTCTTAGCCGCCAACATCGCCATCGGTGGAATCATCGGCAAGATGTAGTGCGGAAGTTTCGCACTGCTAATGGTGAAAAACACGAAGATGGCCGCGGCCCAAATGGCCAAAAATCGTGCGAAGGCATCATCCAGATTCGGTTTGGTATAAGACCTCCACTCAAGCCAACCCCAGGGAGCAACGCCGAGCAGCACAAAAGGAATATAAAACGGAAGTCCTTTCAACCCGAGCGAGTGAGCCTTATCCCCTCCCAAAAACCGTCCTACGTTCTGTTCTATGAGGAATTTCTGAACAAATTCGTTGCCATTCGCGAGGTAACACGGCACATACCAGAGGGCGACCGTCGCAAACAAAATTATGGTTCCCGCGAACCAATAGCCACGAATTTGACTCCGAAGCGACGGCTCTCGCCAGAGCGCGATACCTGCAACCATAACGAACAAGATAATCGCGACCGGACCTTTCGCGAGCACCCCTAATCCGAGGCAAAAGGCCGTTAAAAGCCGCCACCTTCGATCTCCCACCAAAGACTCATAAAAACTGAGAAAAGCCGTTGCCATGCAGAGATTCAAGGGCGCATCGGTCATCATCAAGCGCCCCAGTCCGAGAACCAATAGACTGGACCCAAGGCAAAAAATTGTCAACGACCGAGCGCTCGAACCATACCGACGATTGACAAAAAATCCGCAGACGACAAAGAGCGCGATGGTGCACAACACCGACGGAAGGCGCGGACCGACGTCCATCCCAAACACCATCATGCACGGCTTGGCCAGCCAGTACAGCAAGATCGGCTTTTCAAACCACGGATGCCCATTGAAATAAGGCGTGATCCACTCGTGGCGGCGATTCATTTCGGCCACCACTGCCCCATAAAATCCTTCGTCAAGATCGAAGAGGCCGGTCATCCACCATCCCATCAAGGGAAGGCAGGCAAAAAGGTAGACGAGACCGAGCGGAATCGGCTTGATCTCGCGTTTCATGCCATTGAGTTTACCGGCAGGGTGCCGAATGGGTTATCCTTTCTCTCGTGCGCGTTCAACGCATCTTTTTTTCGCTCGCAACCTTCATCGGGTCGGCCTTGCTATTCCTGGTTCAGCCGATGGCAGCAAAGATGCTCCTTCCCATCTTCGGAGGTTCTCCAGCGGTATGGACGGCAGCGATGCTTTTCTTCCAAGTTGCGCTGCTCGGCGGATACGCGTACGCCCACTATTCGAACCTAAAGTTCGGCCCCTCGCGTCAGCGATTTATTCATATTGGCCTCTTCATCGTTGCGCTGCTAACCCTCCCTGTAACAACGGGCAGTGCGATTTTTAAGCGATTCGAGACACTCGCCACGGATTCTTCACAACCCGCACTCCTGGTCTTTGGACTTTTGGCCTTAACCGTCGGCGCTGGTTATTTTGTGGTTTCGAGCGGAGCTCCCGTTTTGCAACGTTGGTTCGCAACCACCGACGACCCTCACGCCAAAGACCCATATTTTCTGTACGCCCTTAGCAATGCAGGCTCCATGATCGGCCTCTTCGCCTATCCGTTCTTCATCGAACCGAGATTCGGCCTCGCCGAACAGGCCGTTCTTTGGCGAAACGGCTTTGCCGTCCTGATCGGATTCTTCCTAATTTCTGCCTTCTTCGTCAAACCTGCCCCCAAGCCAGATGCGACCACCGAAACGGTTGACGACAAACCGATCACCTGGGATCAACGAAGAAAATGGATGTTCTACGCGGCGATCCCTTCTTCCCTATTGCTCGGCGCAACGTCCTATATCTCCAGCAACATCGCCCCGGTCCCACTGATCTGGGTGGTCCCGCTGGCGACCTATCTTCTCACCTTCATTTTCGCATTTGCCAGCAAACCGGTCTTGAATTCCAAGCAAATCGGAAGGTTCTTGCCGTTGCTGATCGTGCCGCTCGCCTTCACTCAATGCATCGAGGCGACCGAGCCCCTGGTGCTCCTCGCGAGCTTCCATGTCCTCGTGCTTTTCGCCGCAAGTTGGATGTGCCATGCCAATCTGGCCGAACAGCGCCCATCAGCACGACATCTGACGGAGTTCTACCTTTGGCTTTCCGTTGGTGGGGCCCTCGGCGGCCTGTTCAATTCACTCATCGCTCCCCATATCTTCGCGACCTACGCCGAATATCCGCTTGCGATCGTACTGGCTTGTCTCGTTCGTCCTCAATCCAAACCATCGAAAAACGATTGGGTGTGGATCGCCGGCATTGCGGTCATCTCGATCATCGCCATGACCGCGTTCAAGGCATCGATGCCACCCGGTCAACTCCGAGCGGGCTTGGCCATCGGAATCCCGCTGGTCGCCGCTTTCGCCGCGATGGACCGAGTGCGAGTGTTTGCCCTCGGCCTCGGTGCGGTCTTCGTTTGCGTCAATGTTCTGCAGATTTCAGCACCCGGTAAGGTCCTCGCCACAAAGCGGTCCTTCTTCGGCGTTCATCGCGTGCTCGAAAACAAAAACTATCGTTCGCTTGTTCACGGAAACACGACCCACGGACGGCAGTCGATTCTTCCTGAGTATCGCGATTTGCCTCTCACCTACTACCATCCGACCGGTCCGATCGGGCAAATCTTCACCAAGGCGCCCTTCATGCAGCGAGTCGAAAAAGTTGGCCTCGTCGGGCTTGGTGTGGGCTCTCTTGCCGCCTACGGACAACCCGGAGAGCAATTCACCTACTTTGAAATCGACCCCGAAGTGCTCTACCTTGCTCGCGATTCCGGCTTTTTCAGTTTTCTCAAAGACTCAAAGGCCCAGATGCGCTATGTGCTGGGAGATGCCCGCTTAACACTGGCAAAGGAGCCCGATCATTCTTACGACCTGCTCGTTCTTGACGCCTTTAGCAGCGACGCAATCCCAACCCACTTGCTCACGCTTGAGGCAATCGAAATGTATGAGCGTAAGCTCAAACCGGGCGGAGTGATGGCGATCCACATTTCAAACCGCTACCTTGAGCTCGCACCGGTCGTCGCCCTGACCGCTCGAAAAGCGAATCTGTGGGCTTACGATCAAGTCGATGCTCCCGTGGGGGATGAAGAGAAACTTGGTAAGACTCAGTCGCATTGGATGGTCGTGCTCCATGACCCTGGCGACCGCGATCTGTTGTGGAAGCCGTCTTACTGGAATGAAATCGAGATTGGACCGGACGTCAAACCCTGGACTGACGATTATGTGAACGTTTTGGGTGCCTACAATCCCGAACAATAACCCACTGAATCCGATTTTGACGGACAATAACACGTGGGGAAAATATTACGCGTGAATCGACTCATTTTGGTGGTGATCGCCATCTTATTGGGAGCGTCAGTTCTACTGCTCTTGCCCAGTCGCCGCCAGGTTCGCGATCAAAAATTTCGCTCCGATTTTGCGAAACTTTACACAATAGGCACACAAAAAGAAATCGAAGTCCTCAAAAGCGCGGCAAAATTTTCGATTGCCCCAATCAGCCCAGAACAAGGGAAACTGTTTATCTTTGTTCCTACTCTCAATAACAACATTGCTTTCCTGTCGAACCCCACTTCGAGTCCCTTTTTGTCCGGCGACTTTCATGACGTCGAAGTCAATGCAATTCCCATCGCTGACACAAGTTCTCCTACCACGACCTTGGCCCTAAAGCTCGCGCTCGAACATCCCAGAAGGGTGGGGCAATCGTTCATCGACGAAGTCGCAAACCACCCTACGCTCGCAAAGGCCAAGCTGGATAAAGCCTGGGAAGCGTTGCCCGAAGAAGCGAGAGCAGATGCGGAGCAGAAGATGCAGTCCAACCTTAAATTGAAGGCCGAGAGGGGGAAATACATGGCCGTTTTGCAATATGGATCATTCATTGTAAGAGCTGAATCTTGGCGCGACATACAAGGCGCGATGCGACTTCTCCACGAACACAACCGATAGATTTTGAACCTAGGGTGTGGGACTGCGGGCCTATTTTCCTCCATTGGGCAAATACCGTTTAGAGGATCGTCGTCATCTTAAAACAGGAGGAAAATGATGATTAATACGCTAATCCTCACGACCATGATGGCCTCTGGCCCAACGCCAGCGCCGACCTCGATCCCGGCAGGAATGCCTTACCTTCACGTGATTCACCTTCACGCGATCGACAACCTCGACAAGGGGGATATGTTCGGTAAGAACCGAGCTGACTTCTTCGCATACGTCACCGTAAACGGCAAGACATACAAGACGGAAGTCATGAGCAAAGACGATGGCTATCCAGACTGGAAAATCCCGCTTGATACAAGCCGTCGATTCAACAAAATTCACATTGCCCTCATGGATGACGATGGTGGACTCGAAGCAAAGGACGACCACGTTGACATCAACCCGATGAAGAAGCACAAGGACTTGATGTTCCGCTACGATCGCAATACCGGCCGAATGACTGGCGATGTAGACGGACGGTTTAATCAGGCGAAGATGGTGACCGGAAAAGGCGATGACGATAAAGGAAGCATTACCTTCGAAATCACCAAATCTTGGTAATCCGCGTTAACTGGGGGCGTGGCCATTCTTCGAAGATCCCGAGTATCGGGATGGCCGCGCAAAACTCAGGCTTCGCTACCAATTAGAATTGGTGTCGTACTTTCGCAGCGACGAGACCACCCGCATCTAATCCCCTGGATGAGGACGGAAAACAATCTCCCTCCCTCGCGGAGGGAGTCCGTGAGCTGAAAAGCGAACGGGTGGGAGGGGAAATGGAGGTGAGCCAACTGGGGGCGTGGCCATCTTGGCCGCGCAAAACTCAGGCTTCGCTACCAATTAGAATTAGTGTGGTACTTTCGCAGCGACGAGACCACCCGCATCCAATCCCCTGGATGAGGACGGAAAACAATCTCCCTCCCTCGCCGAGGGAGTCAGTGAATGGACTGCGTTGCATTTGTTGGACACCTTATTTATCCGTAGGAGAAAATAGAGATGGTGTCACGTCGTAGTTATAGCCGTGAGTTTAAGTTAGGCAT
>JBEHXE010000055.1:0-5614 GCA_048498855.1 Armatimonadota bacterium
ACTCTTCGCTCGGGACCTCGTGAAGCTCTACGCAGTCCGGAAGAAGGTGGAGCGGACCCCCTACGGTCCGGACACTCCGTTCCAATCGGAGATGGAACAGACGTTTCCGTGGGTCGAGACACCGAGCCAGTTGAGGGCGATTCAGGACGCGAAAGCGGATCTTGAACTTCCCTATCCCATGGATCGCCTCGTCTGTGGCGACGTAGGATTTGGCAAAACGGAAGTCGCGATTCGGGTTGCTTTTAAGGCCATCCAATCGGGCCGACAAGTTGCTGTTCTTTGTCCAACCACGATCCTTAGCGAACAGCACTATCGAAACTTCGAAGAACGGCTCGCTTCGTTCGGCACTCAAATGGGCCTGATCAATCGATATACCCATGCCAGCAATAAGCGTGAAATTCTCGAAGGCCTTAAAGACGGGAAGATGGAGATTGTTATTGGAACCCACGCGCTGTTGGGAACCGGTATCGAATTTAAACACCTCGGCGCGGTCATTATCGACGAAGAGCAGAAGTTCGGCGTGAAGCAGAAAGAAATGCTGAAGCAACTTCGAAGCGAGGTGGACGTTTTGACGCTTTCGGCGACGCCAATCCCTCGAACGCTGAGTATGGCGTTAATGGATATCCGCCAAATGTCGCTCATTAACGATCCGCCGCCCGGTCGCTTACCAGTACGAACCTTTGTTCGCCCCTATGCTGGCGAGGTCGTTCGGGAAGCGATCCTGCGTGAATTGGCGCGTGGGGGACAGGTTTTTTACGTTTACAACCGAGTTGAGTCGATCAACCATGTGTACGAGAAACTCAGGAAACTCGTCCCAACGGCGCGGATTGGTATCGGCCATGGTCAAATGAATGAAAAAGAGCTTGAACCAATCATGGTCGGTTTCATTAAGGGTGAGATCGACATTCTCCTGTGTACGACCATCGTTGAAAGTGGGCTAGACATTCCTAATGCGAACACGATGATCATTGAAAATGCCGATCGTCTTGGCCTGGCCCAGCTCTATCAGCTTCGTGGACGCGTTGGGCGTTCAGACCGTCAAGCCTACGCTCTCTTTCTTTACAATCGCGCCATGGACGAAACGGTGAAAACCGTCAAGGATGCCCAGGCAGAAGCGCTCGGACAAAAGAAGAAAAAGACAATGTCCGAAAACGCCATGGCCCGGCTTCGAGCGCTTCAGGAATTTTCATCGCTTGGTTCGGGCTACTCCTTAGCATTTCGTGATCTCCAGATTCGTGGTGCTGGGGAACTGCTGGGTGCAAAGCAAAGCGGCACGATGGTTCAGGTTGGCTACGAACTGTACACGCAGTTGATCAATGAAGCGGTTTCAGCCCTCAAGAATTCGGTTGACGGCGAACCGGTCAATGGCGAGAATGCCAAAGATCCGCTGGAAGCCTTGACACCTTTGCCGGCCTTCGAAGTTCCTGTCGTGGCGCTTCTGCCCGACACTTACATTCAAGACCATGCTCAACGTCTTTACTACTACCAGCAAATGATGTCGGCTCGGGACCAGGGTCGATTGGGCGAGGTTCAGAAGGACATCGAGGATCGCTATGGGCGCGCTCCTCAAACCGTCAGTAATGCGTTTGCGATCATGTCGCTCCGAATTGAGGGACAGAAATTTGGTATCGATAAACTCGATGCTCGCCAGGGACGCATTGCCGTTTCATTCAAGAGTTCAGCCGATGTTCCGCCTCGCCTCTTTACGATGCTTACCAAGCATAACAAGGCTGCCTATCTCACTCGCGAGGCCTTCATTTGGCCTTATACAACTCCGCCGATTCCGACCATTGACGAAATGTTTCGGGCGATCCGCGCTTGCCTTGATGAAATCGAAACGCACCGTCAAATGATAAACACTTGATGTGAATAACTTTGGCATATTTACCTATAGGAAGCCCTTCGCAAAAACCAATCATTTGATGTGTAAGGGTTAAGATGACACTCAATTCACTCAATACTTGGAAGGAAGTTTTCTTTAAAAGAGGATGGATTGACGCGGAGGGGCACGTTCAACAACCGGTCAATGCGCGGCAAGCGACCATTCAACTTGGCACGATGGAGTATAAGCTCTCCGATGTATCTGGCTATGACGATGAAACCATCGAATTTACAAAAGGAAGTCTAATCGACACCTATTTGTGGAGCCAAATCACACGCGTCACCGTCTTTAAATCATAACACCGGGTTCCAGAGAACCCGGTCAGGGTTTTACGGTTTTGGAACGATATGACGTAATTCTGCCCTCGGGGGGGCGGATCAGTGACAGTTTTGCCAAAGTAGCGCTCACCCCATATAAGGCGCTCATCAAAGTCCACGACTACATGATCGGCTTCAAAGTTCTTGAAGCCGTCAACGACTCTGGTCGTTTGAATAAGGTCGTGTTGATCGCACCAAAGGAAGTTCAGGACGCCTTTGGGATCCGAATTCCCAACAAGCTCAACGACACGGGTGAGCTCACGAAGAATATTGCAATGGGCATTAAAGAGCTTCAAAGCTCTGGCGATTGCAGTTCTCGCGTCGTGATCCTCACGACGGATCTTCCTTTTATCGAAGGCAAGCATATTCAGGCATTTCTCGACGCTTGTCCTGATAACGCTGACATATGCGTCCCTCTCATCTCAAAGGAAGAGTATCTGGACCGATTCCCCAGCGCAGGCGGCACCTTCGTAAAACTTCAAGATGGCCAATGGACCCTGGGCTGCATCTATCTCATGAAGCCCGACGTATTCCTAAAAATCTTGCCCGAGGTCGAAAAGGTCGTCGCAAATCGCAAGAAAGTCTTTTCCATGGCGAAGCTGCTTGGATTCGGCTTCCTCTGGAAGGTTCTGACGCGCAGCATCACCGTCGATCAGGTGGCTCGAAAGGTTGAAACCATCATTGGCTGTCGGGTGGCTTTAGTCAAAGGCGGACCGGCTGAATTTGCCTACGATGTCGATGATGGCGACGATTACGAATACGCCCTCAATAATCGGTAGTCGGCAGCAAGTAAACTTACCCTTCACGGCGCATATATGGAATCGAATTATCCTCGCGAGGCAGAAGACCTTTCGTCACCGTACGGTAATCGGCCGCTGACCTTTCGCGAGCATCTAACGATTTCGAGCTATTGGTTTGCTACGAACTTTCATTGGGGGGCCATGCTCCTCATCCTGTTGCCTCACGACATGGAAATGTTGGCTGGCGCTCACAAAGCCCAGATGTTAGGATGGGTCACGGGACTCGGTGCTATTCCCGCGATTATCGTTCCTTTGATTTCAGGTGCTATGTCGGACCGATGCTTGAGCCCCAAAGGGCGGCGAAAGCCGTACATTGCGGTAGGAGTGGCGATCAACATCTTGGGGCTTTTCCTCATGGCGATGTCAGCCACGATGCTGAAGTCATTATCGCTCTACTTCCTGAGTTATGCTGTGGTTCAGATCGGCAGCAATATCGCTTCGGGTTCTTACATGGGAGTGATTCCTGATGTCGTTCCGAAGAAAGAGCACGGTAAGGCCTCTGGCTTCATGGCCTTGCTATCTCAGTTAGGGACCCTGTTCGGAGCCATTGGGGTGGGAATGGCTATTCCATCAAGCCTGACGCTCGTTCGGTATGGCCTTGTTGCCGGGATTCTGGCCGTAGTTGGATTCCAGTCCTACCGAGGAATCAAGGAAAAACCCTTGGTTGAGGCCGAGCCCTTTCATCTTGGGGAATACATTCGATCGCTTTGGATCGACCCCAAGCAGTATCCAAACTTTGCCTGGGTTTGGATTACAAGATTTCTTGTCATGTTTGGCTTTTACGCGATCATGCCGTTCGTCAACTACTATCTGGTAGACGTTGTCCAAGTACCACAAGCCAAAGTTGACTCGACCGCGCCAATTCTCTTGGGCCTGATCTTATTGGTTTCGAGCATCACCGGCATCTACGGAGGCGTTCTTTCCGATCGAATTGGTCGAAAGCGGGTCGTTTACCTCTCAAACGCCTTAATCACGATCGTTGCCCCACTCTTCATTTTTTGCCATAACCTTCCGTTGGCTCTGGTTGTGGGTGCGCTGTTCGGTCTCGGCTACGGAGCGTATATCAGTGTGGATTATGCCCTCGGTACCGACGTGCTGCCGAGTAAAGAGGAGGCGGGTAAGGACATGGCCGTTTGGCACGTCGCGATGACGCTTCCCCAATCATTGGCGGCGCCTTTGGCCGGATTCCTTATTGCCTTGCCAGGATTTACCAAGATTGCAAACCCCAAAGCGGGTGGAGAACCAATCTATCACTACCTAATCCAGGGTTATGCCTCGATTTTCATCCTTTGCTCGATCTGTTTTGCGCTTGGTGCCTACCTTCTTAAAAATGTGAAGGGTATCGCGTGAAGGCATTTTTTCAATACCTTCTCGTCTCCCTTTTGATCCTGACAGGCTTATGCTGCATCTGCCAGTATGTGTACGATGGTGACAACTTCTATCACCTTGGCCACGCCTCTTTATACTGGGAGAACGGGCCATTCTACCGGCCCTTTCCTTGGGTCAACTACAGCGTCATTTCTCAGCACAATTCCGATCTATGGTGGGGATTCCACGTTCTCTTGGCTCCGCTCTCGATCCTCCGCGATAAGGTTCTGATCCTCGCCGTAGGTCCGGGCTTCTTAATGCTGCTTCACTTGCTAATCTCTCGAGCGGCCGTGATCCGGCTCGGAATGAATCATTGGTATGGACTCGCGCTTCTTCCCGCCTCCTTGGGTTACATCACACGAATGGATACGGTGCGTCCGCAAATCTTGTCGTCGGCCCTGCTGCTGCTGATATTCGCCGCGCTGATGACGGAAGTGCCTTGGCTCGCCCTCACATCTTCCTTTTTTCTGGGCCTTTTCCATCCAACTTTGTCGTACATGATCATTCTAGTTGGCCTTTTCACATTTATGCAAAGGGGCCTTTACAAGAAAGATTGGGGGCCGTGGCTCGAACTCTCATGCCTGGCGGTTGCGCTTGCCATCGCTTGCATTCGCCCCGGAATCGTCGATGGTCTTCAGTTGATGAAGATTCAATTACTTGACCTGATGCAGGTTCGCAAGGCGGGCGAAGTCAAGAATTTCGGCGTTGAACTGGAAAAGATCAATCTTGTTTATTTCTACCGAGCGTTTATGTCGCCGGTTATCGTGCTTGTCGTTGGCGTCGTCTGCTTCCTCCGATTTCGTGACAAAGAAAAAGCAACCGGAGCGCTTTGGGCATGCGTTGGTGTCGTTGTCGCCTCCTTTCTTTTGTCGCTACTCATTACGCGCCGAGGGGTCGACCAGTTTGCGCCATTTACGATTCTTGCTGCGTTGCTATTCTTTCACTTAAGCAAGGATTTGAAGAAATTCACGGCCGTTGTTTTTGGCGTTCACATCGCCTACGTATTCGGGGCGATGTGCCTTCAAGCCCTCCAACGAACCCACCCCAAGAATGCAACCGACTATCGGGGTGTCTCCGATTGGCTCGCGGCCAATACTAAGCCGGGCGAAATCGTCGGCCAGTCGGTATGGTCGGATTTTGGTCCGCTCTTCTATTGGAATAAGCACAACACTTACTTCGGGGGCATGGATCCTATTTTTCAGTATCGATATAATCCATCGACCTATTGGATCATGACCCTGACCGCC
>JBEHXE010000056.1:0-3099 GCA_048498855.1 Armatimonadota bacterium
TCAGGGTCCTTTGGCCAACATTGCCAAACTCGTCGACGCAACGACGCATCGAATCTCAAGCTACGATCGATCGGGGGGTAATGGCGACAACATCCCGATTCCCGCCGGGCAGACGGTCACGTTGGCGGCGATGGATCATCCCGGGATTGTCACCCACATCTGGTGTACCTTCCACCATGAAGACCCCGATAGTCGTCGCAATTTGATCCTGCGGATGTATTGGGATGGGCAAGAATATCCGAGCGTTGAGGCTCCAATCGGAGAGTTTTTTGGACAGGGTTGGGGTACTCGTTACGTTTACCAAACGCTTCCTTTGGCGGCGACACCGGTTGAAGGTCGATCACTCGTTTGCTACTTCCCGATGCCGTTTCACAAAAACGCGCGGATCACGATCGAAAACGATTCGGACGTGGATGTGAAACATTTTTACTACTACATCGACTACGAAAAGCATCCTTCGATTCCTGAAGATGTGGCTTGTTTTCACGCTTGGTACCATCAGGAATCCACTCAGCCCGAGGATGGTACAGGTAAGGAAAATGAATGGGAGACGTTTGGTCCGTTTCAAAACAACCCCAGCGACGCCAATAACTATCTGTTCTGTGAGATTGAGGGCCGCGGGCACTTTGTCGGCGTGAATTACTTCATTCAGTCCGATACGCCGATTTGGTACGGTGAGGGCGACGACATGTTTTTGGTGGATGGCGAACCGTGGCCTGGTTCGGCTCACGGCACCGGTACTGAGGACTATTTCAATCAGTCATGGTGCCCTGACGAGGTGTATACGCATCCTTATTTCGGCACGGCGCGGGCACCGGGCAAAGGGAATGACTCTGCCCGTTTTGGATGGCTCGGACGAACTCACGTCTACCGATTCCACTTTGAAGATCCGATTCGATTTAAAAAGTCGCTTCGAGCAAGTATCGAGCATGGTCACGCAAACTGTCTCGCGCTTGACCTTTGCAGCGTTGCCTATTGGTATCAGACGTTGCCTTCGAAGCCATTTCCAATGTTGCCTAGTCGGGCGGAGCGCAAGCCCAAGCCAGAATTCGGGGCGGTCGATATGCACCGCTTGCGATGTAAGGCTCGCGGGACCGACTAGTCGCCCATGAAAGCCAAGAAAGTGCAGATAATCTTGGCTTTTGCCCTCCTCGGCATCATTGGATTCGCGATCTTTAAGGCTCTCTTTCCCGGGCATCGATCGCTTGATCCCAGGTGGCGTGAATTCGCAACTTTCATTCGCGAGGCTGATTCTGTTCAAACCGTGGCGACAGACTACGATCGTTTTCCTTACCTTAAGCCGCCTGACAGTCCAGAACGATTTCTGACACGAGTTAATTTAAATGGACAAAACAAGACTCAGACCTATGATCAAGCGAAGCGCGAACAGATCCTCAAGTTAATAGCCGACTCTACGACTCAAGAAGCGGGGGCTCCTTCATGCTTTAGTCCTCATCACTATGTTATTGCCAGAAAAGGCTCTCAGCAAGTCGTCTTGAGTCTCTGCTACCAATGTCACTGGTGTTCTGTAGAGGGCGCGATTCAAGTCACGGATAGCCTTTCGCACAGGGCGGGGCAAGAAGTCCCGAATGTTTTCGGGATCGACTTGAAGCTCGATTTGCCGAAACATCGTGTTTACAACCCGGGCTAGTTGGTTTGGGGCCACTCCCACCAGTTCACTTTGTTCACTGACTCCCTCGGCCAGCGAGGGAGATTTCCGATGCTCCACTCCCACCAGTTCACTTCGCTCACTGACTCCCTCGGCCAGCGAGGGAGATTCAAAGTTCCACTCCCACCAGTTCACTTCGTTCACTGACTCCCTCGACCAGCGAGGGAGATTCAATGCTCCACTCCCACCAGTTCACTTCGTTCACTGACTCCCTCGGCCAGCGAGGGAGATTTCCAATGCTCCACTCCCACCAGTTCGCTTCGCTCACTGACTCCCTCGGCCAGCGAGGGAGATTTCCGATGCACTGATTTTGTGGTCGAATGGGTCCCAATTTCCTCAGACCCTCGGTCTGAATCGGGCTCCAAAGCCTATCACTGAAGCGTAAAAAGTGGCATCAATAGGGTGTCGCTCGCTCGTGCGACAGGAAGAAAACCATGAGATATGAAGAGATCGAAGGACGCATTTCGAATCTAGAAATCAATGTCCAATCGGTCATGCTGCGCTTAAAGGCCATTGAGAATTTCCTCTCATTGGCTCCCGCGCCTCAACCTCAGCCGGCCCCCCAGCCGGAACCACGTCCGGTTATTCCGCCGCCGGTGATTGCGACCCCGCCCATCAGCGATTTGACGATTTGGGTGAGCCCGAAACCAGAACCTGTGCCGGTCGCACCCAGCAAGCCGATCCGCGAAGCGGACGATCTCGAATACAAAGTCGGCATCAATGGATTGTTACGCGGCGGCGCCGCAGTGATCGTATGTGCCGTTCTTTTCCTTGTCGCGCTTGCCCTTGGTCGGGGTTGGATCACTCCGACCATGCAGTTTGTTGGAGAAATCCTTCTCTGTCTAGTCTTTATTGGAATCGGAATCTGGAAGATCGACGAGCGGGAAGATTTCGGCAAGCTGATGGCTGGGATTGGCTCCTTCAGTCTCTATGCCAGTTTTGCCGGAGGGTACGCGTTTAAGCACCTCTATGAAGGCGAAACCCTCGTTGCGCTTTACATGCTTCTGAGTCTTGCTAATCTCGGGTTTTCACATTGGCGAGCCTCCAAGTCGTTTTACGTCGTCGGAATGCTCGGCGGGCTTGCCGCCGCGATCATGCCGATGCACCGCGACAAGGTCGTCCTCGATTTCGCGCTGCATTTTATGATCCTGGTTCCATGCGCCTTGATTGCAATCAAGAACCGCTGGAATTACATGACTCTCCTGCTTTGGACGGTCTCGACGGCGGCACTTTGGCCTGCCACCACGTCTTCATTCCAGCAGGTCTACCGAGTCGGGGCGACCTATCTCAACTGCGCGATTTGCCTTTATGCGTGCGGAAAGACGTTCAAGTCTTCAACCTTTGATCCTTATGCAGCTTTCCAGCCAATCGTCCTTGTTTTAACCGGATTCTTTGCGATTGGAATCGACCACGGTCACAAGGGTTCGCTT
>JBEHXE010000057.1:0-2904 GCA_048498855.1 Armatimonadota bacterium
CCGCTTGCGTCCACCAACCAGCAGAATCTGAAAGAATTCACCCCAAATCTGGATTGGCAATCCCTAAACCCACGAGGCGGGCAGCTCACCTTTAACAAGCAGATTGCGGGCCTCACGCTAGAGGACCTTCCGAAGGACACGATCCTGACTTGCGAGACCACTGCTTGGCCCGACGGAAGAATCGTCGTCGCTCTCGCAAACTTCCAAGTCAAATCGTTAGCCGAGTCCGACTCCAAACGATGGCGCCCTTAGGCTATTTTGAGGTAGCAACCTTTCCCCAAACCCTGGCACTTAGACCAGGTTCCATGTTAAACTCATAAACTCGCATCGGTTTGGATGACTGATGCGTCTATAACCATGCCCAGTGAAGGTTCCCATGATTCGCTCCAAGAAAAGCGTTGGCTCACTGCTCTCAATGAGGGCGACCCACGCGCATTGGGGGGCATCTACGAACTCTACGGAGAGCGTATCTTCCGATACACCTTCCGTATGCTGGGCAACCGCTCAGACGCCGAAGACATTACTGCGGAAACCTTCCTCAGAGTCCTTCGACGGTCGGGAGAGCTTCGGGCCGATGGAGCGTTCCGAACATGGCTCTTCCGAATTGCGCGGAATCTATGCATCGACAAGATGCGTCAGCATAAGCTCATGGAGCTGCCGCCCGACGCATCGTATCCGGGAATGGAAGACAAATCGACCTTGCGCATCACCGTGCAGCAGGCTCTTTCCGAACTCCCGGTCGAGTACAGGGAGCCGTTGGTCCTTTGCGATTTAGAGGATATGGCGGCAAGAGAAGCAGCGGAGGTTCTGAAAATCAGTGTTCCGGCACTGAAATCTCGCCTATACAGAGGACGTAGGGCGCTTCGCGACAAGCTAGGAGGCACACAAGAATGAACGAAACCTATCAAAAACTGGTTGATCTGTACGCGGGAGAAGAACTTCCCGAAGAACTAAACGAAGAGTTGGAAGAGGCGGCGAAGACCGATCCTTCCCTGATGCAAGAAATGACTTCCCTTCGCCGGACCGTAGAAACTCTGCGGAACGACGAGTTTGTTTTTACTGAAGAGAGCTACCAGCGCGTTCTGATGAAGCTGTATGCAAAAGGTGGCCACCTTCAGACTCAGTCTCCCGAACCAAGACATCTTCAATATCAGCTGCCGATGAGCGGCTAAAGCCCAAGCATGAAAATCACTTGTCCAAGAAAAGAGTTCTTTGAAGCCGTCAGCGCCGCTGGCCAAGCCGCCAGTGCCCGAACGTCCGTCAATATCCTTCAGACCCTCAAAATTGAGGCCGCTGGTTCGTCGATTCGCGTCGTCGGATGCGATGGCGAAATGTGGGTTGAGCGACGATTCGCTTCACTGGTTGAAGAAGACGGAGCAATCTGCGTTCCCGCCAAGCTGCTCGTCGATATCGTCAACTCCCTTCCCGACGGTGATGTTCATCTCTCGACCTCGGACGGCACGAACGTTCTCCTGACACACGGCGCGTCGGAATATCGTCTCCACTCGTTGGATCCGATCGACTTCCCGGATGCTCCTGATTTTGGTGGTGAATCAAATCTGTCGCTGACACTGGGTGAGTTTCGCGATGCCGTCGATTCGGTCATCTTCGCCGTATCGACCGATCCCCATCGACAGAACATTACCGGCGTTCAATTCGGCTATGACGGTTCGCTGTTACGGCTTGTGGCGACCGATACTCACCGGCTTGCGGTTCGCGAACTGCTGAAGGAAGGTATGGGTTCGAACGTCACGGCGATCGTTCCGGCCAAGGCGCTTCGCGCGATTCAATCTTTGCCATTCTCGGACGATGTCACTATCGAATTAAATTTCGGCAACGGTCGAGTCGGGGTCGCCAGCGATACTGCCAAGATCGTCACCCAGCTTTTGACGGACAAATATCCCAACTGGGAGCGCGTCGTTCCGGCTGAATCCACTCGATCTTGGAGTCTTGAGCGCGATCAACTCGGCAGCAAAGTCCGCCGAGCGATGATCGTTGCGAAGGATAGCGCCAACCGACTTCGATTCAAAGGCAGCGAAGACACCTTGCTCATCGCCGCACGTAGCGAAGAAAAGGGTGATGCGAAAGAAGAACTCTCGATGATCTCGGCCAATGGAGATCTTGAAATTGCATTCAATGGCAAGTACGTTTTGGATGCACTCGAACCGATCACCGGTCCGGGAATAAAGGTCGAAATGACGGAGTCGATGCGCCCCGCCGTCTTCCGCTCAGCCGACGAAGAAAAGCAATACTTCTGCGTCATCATGCCGATGTCGTTGATGTAGTGACTCTTAGGCTTCAGGAATTAAGGCTTCAGTTCTCAGTGGGCTGGAGCCTTCACGGTTGAGTGCTCCAAGCAAAGGAATTTGACTATTCCTAGGCTCTCAGTGTTGAGTGCGCAATTTCATATTCAAAAGTGAAGGGAATAACTACTGTGATTGTTGCCACGCTCGGACCAAGTAGGGACTAATCAGTTGACCTTTCTTGCCATAGAGGCTCGTCGCAGGCGTCATATAACCCACTGCGTACAATTCATCGTCCTGCTTTACAACAATTTGAGGCGGGTTAATAGTACGTGTGCACTGATATCTTAATGTAAAGTCAGTGCCATATTTCTTTATGTCTCCAATCTTTTCACCTTTGTCGTCAATGACATAGGCTCCTAGCCGAGAGAGGCGTTCGAGTCCCTCGAACGCACTCGATTGGGTTTTGCCAACGTCGGGTACCGTCAGCTGAGTGAATCCTACGCCTGCTCCCGCCCCTGCCAAAGCAGTCAGGCTCATCAACATGATCAATGAAGTCCTCTTCATAGTCTAGAAATTATAGACTTATTGATAATGTCATTTTGCTCCCTCAACCCTACGAGGGTTGAGGGAGTCCTCCATTTCGATCATGTCGTGCGCT